>NZ_JAERTZ010000009.1 GCF_016746085.1 Zobellella iuensis | reverse complement strand
ATACCTCACCGGACTATGGGCCTGCATGCAGACTGAAACGGCGTTCGATTCCGCTTTGCTGTTCAGTGAAGAGCACATGAAATCTTGATTTTAAACAGAGTATCTACGACAAACCACCGGCGGGTCCAACGTAACCGGCACCCGTAGGGTCGAATTTATTCGACCAAACGCGGCGCCGTGGGCGGAAAGGTCCATTGAAATGGACCCTACGACAAACCACCGGCAGGCCCAACGTAACCGGCACCCGTAGGGTCGAATTTATTCGACCCTACGGCTTATTCCAACCACATGGCATCCCACCAGGGGTAATCACCGAGCCGCGTTACCAAACCGGCGCGCAACGGATTGGCTACGATATACCGCGCCATGCACCTTAAATCCTCGTCCTTACGAACCGCATGATCGTGGAACCCTTTTTGCCATATATGCCCCCGGTCATTTTGCAATTCGTTCAGCCGCCTTGCCGTTCGTCCCTTGAGTAATTTGATCACCGGGGACAACCCGGCTCTCTCACCAAGTTGAAACAACCAATGCACATGATCCGGCATCAGCGCCCAGGCCACAGAAATCACCCACTGCTCTTCGTGTAACCGCCTCATTTCGTGCACCACGACACGAGCATGTTCAAACGAGTTGAACCAGGGCCAACGTTGGTAGGTACAGATTGTGATGTGGTAACAATAGCCGGGTAGAGAACACCGGCCCGCCAACAATTTTTCTCTGGTCATGATCATGATAAAGAAAAGGGTCCGGGATTCCGGAAGGTTAGGTTGCCGTTACCAAATGATCCAACTAAAGGCTCGGACAGGTCCATTGAAATGGACCCAACGGCAGAGCCCGTAGGGTCGAATTTATTCGACCGAACCACGGCGCCTAACGCGCTCGCCTCGCAACCGATTTTCGGGTACCTTAACGGGCCCTCGAGCCACCAAAACCATCCAAAAGCACAGGAGCGGCCGCATCATGCCGGTAACACAACGCCAGGTATTTTACATACACGGCTTTGATCCCCGCGGGGCCAGCCATTATCACAGCCTTTACCGCAGCCAGTCGGCCCGGCAAGCCAAAATAAACGGCCTGGAGATCGGCGTTTCCCGCCGCCGCCGCCACAGCGCCCATGTTCACCGCTGGCAACTGAACACCGCTCATACCCAAACCGACTACTGCTACCTGGGCTGGGACGACATCATTCGTCAAAACTGGTCCAAATCCTGGCCGCACATACTGAGCGATCTCGTCTATTGCCTGTGGGCCTACATTTTTACCGGCCGCATTTTCTCCTTTGCCCGCGCCTCCCACAAACAGATGATCGCCGGCCTGTACCCCGCCCTTTATATCCTCTGCAGCATAACCTTGGGAGCCTGGGCCGCCTTCAGCCTGGCAACATCATGGCCCTGGGGCGCCCTGCCCCCTGCCCTGGCCCTGATGATGCAATGGCTGGCGCCGCCCGCCCTGTTCGCGCTGTGGATGATGGGCTGCAAACGGCTGGGCGACAAACTGGCCGTGTTCTGGCTGCTGCGGATCTATGCCTTCTCGGTGAAATGGGCCAATGGCAAAGTGCCCGAGCTGGACAACCGCATAAACCAGTTTGCCGAGCAGATCATTGACGCCGTTCGCAACGACGCCAACAACGAAATAGTGATCGTTGCCCACAGCGTGGGCACCATGGTGGCCATGCCCGCCATGGCCAAGGCGCTGGCCGCCCTGCCCCAGGATCAGCTGTTCGCCAACCAAAGAGTGGTGCTGATCACCCTGGGCGAATGCATACCCTTGATCAGCTTCCAGCCCGCCGCCCGCGACTTTCGCGCCGCGCTGGAACAACTGGGGCAAGACCCGCGCCTGCTGTGGCTGGACTACACCGCCCCCACCGACGGCGCCTGCTTCCCGCTGCTCGACCCCGTGACCTCCTGCGGCCTGCGGCGGGCTCCCAACGCCGGGCCGCGGCTGCTGTCGCCCCGCTTTTTTACCCTGTACGAAGCCAATCACTACAAGCAACTGCGCAGAGCCTGGTATACCATGCACTTTCTTTATTTAATGGCCACCGACAAGCCCGGCCCCTACGACTTTTTTGCCTTTACCGCCGGCCCCCTGGCCATGACCCATCGATTAAAGGAGCAGCCATGACCTGCCCGGTATTCCCCAAACCCGGCAAGAGCAAAGCCTCGCTTTGGAAGGTGTTCTTCACAAAGCGCCACTCCTGGCTGAACGCCCTCTACGAACGCAGCTACCGCATGAAAATGGGCGAATACATCATGCCCGGCCTGCGGCTTTATATGATCAACCAGCCCGAACTGGTGCGCCGGGTGCTGGTGCAAGAGGTGGCCGACTTTCCCAAACACCGCATGCTGGGTGACATCCTCGAGCCCCTGCTGGGCGAAAGCATCTTCACCACCAACGGCGAGCAATGGCAAAAACAGCGCAACATGCTAGACCCGGCCTTTAAACACGCCCGGGTGCAGCAGGTGTTCAGCCTGATGCAGGACGCCGTGGCCGACATGTCGGCCAGGCTGGCCCAGGGCCCGAAGGCGCTGGATGTGGATCCGGAAATGACCTACGTTACCGCCGACATCATCTTCCGCACCATTATGTCGACCAAGCTGGCGCCCGAGCAGGCCCACCTCATACTCGACGCCTTCGTCCAGTTCCAGGCCGAATCGCCCAAGCTGGCCCTGTTCAAAATGTTCAACCTGCCGGGCTGGCTGCAGCAGGGGGCGAGCGAGCGCAAGCGCCAACTGGCCGCCCAACAGATCCGCCACGCCATTGAAGACATAGTGCGCCCCCGCTACCAGCAGGCCGAAGCCGCCCGCGCCGGCTGCCCCCGCTCCCGGGCCGAACTGGAGCAGCAACAGGATATTTTGTCGTCCTTGCTGCTCACCACCGATGAAGGCACCGGCCAGCCGTTTTCCTTCAGCGAAATCGTGGATCAGATCTCCATGCTGTTCCTGGCCGGGCACGAAACCTCGGCCAGCGCCCTGACCTGGTCGCTCTATTTGCTGGCCCTGTATCCGGACATACAAGAGCAGGCCCATCAGGAAGTGCAGCAGGTGCTGGCCGAGCAACCCATGAGCGTGGAAGCCATCCGCAAGATGGTGCTGGTGCGCGACTGCTTTCGCGAGGCCCTGCGCCTCTACCCGCCGGTGGGGTTTTTAACCCGGGAGTGCGCCCACAACACCAGCATGCGCGACAAAAAAATGCCCAAGGGATCGTCGGTGGCCATTTCCCCCTGGCTGATCCACCGCCACCGGGAATTCTGGGATAATCCCGACGGTTTCGACCCCTTCCGCTTCACCAGCAAGGAGCTGAAAACCCCCTTGAGCAAGTCTTACCTGCCGTTTGGCGCCGGCCCCCGGGTGTGCATAGGCGCGGCCTTTGCCCAGCAGGAAGCCAGCCTGATCCTGGCCACCCTGCTGCGGGACTACCGCTTCGCCCTGGCGCCCGGCTTTGTGCCCGAGCCGGTGGGGCGGCTGACCATCCGCTCGGAAAACGGCATGCAACTGGTACTCACCCCCAGGGCGAAACAGCAACCATGAAAGAACGCATTGCCGGCTTTATCTTGATGTGCGCCGTGGTGCCTATGGCCATACTCGGCTATTTGATCATCTGCTACGTGGGCTTTCTCGGCAAAACGGAGCGGGCGCGCAGCGGCGTAAGGGCGCTGGACCACTTCGTTAACGCCTCGGTGTTCAACGGCTATGCCTGGGAGTCCATCTCCTCCCACGCCTGGCGCGAGCGCGACCACAAGCGCTGGGCCCGCTTTGTGATCTGGCTGACCGACCAATTCCAGCAGGATCACTGCCGCCGCGCCAACAAGCGCGAACAGCCGCTGGTAGACCTGATGCTGCAAAAAGGCTTGCATAAGCAAACCATTAAATAACTCGGGGCCCTCCGGCCCCATTCCATCAACTGCGCCAAATTCCGCCCCATCCGTGCGCAATTCGGGTATATTGCCCGCCCCTTAATGTGGTAATATCCGCCCGCATTCTTGCGAGCACGCCAACGCAAATAAAAACAACCGAACAGCATTTATCAAACGGAACCCGCAATGCACTCTGTCTTGCTACTCCAAGGACCACTGGGGCCTTTTTTCCGGCACTTTTCGCGCTTTCTGGACGAGCAAGGCGTTCGCGTACACAAAATCAACTTCAACGGCGGTGACGGCTGCTGGCCCTGCAAGGGCAGCAACGTTGATTACACCGGCACCCTGCCCGAATGGCGCCACTTTCTCGGCAATTACATCCAGCAGCATCGCATAGACACCGTGTTCTGCTACAGCGACTGCCGCGAATACCACGCCGTGGCCCGCCAGTTTTGCCTGAGCCACGACATCCGCTTCTTTGTATTCGAAGAGGGATACCTGCGGCCGCACTATATTACCCTGGAGCAAAATGGCGTTAATGCCCATAGCTCCTGGTTTAATAAACTGGAATCCTTGCTGCCCGAGCAGCCCACCGAGCACCCGGCGCACAACTTTGATATAAAACCCAACTTCAAGCGCCGCATTTATTACGCCATGCGCTACTACCTGAACATGCAGCTCAACCGGCCGCGTTTTCGGCACTATGTGCACCACCGCCACCGCCCCTACTGGCAGGAAGCCACCGCCTGGCTGAAAGGCTGGTACACCAAATACAGCCACAGCGCCCACGACAAGGGCCTGCAGCAAAAGCTGATCGATCACCACTCCGGCCAGATCTTTCTGGTGCCGCTGCAGGTGGCGGACGATTTTCAAATAAGAACCCACTCCCCCTTTGCGGACGTGGCCGAGTCCGTACACCATATTCTGGACTCCTTCGCCAAATACGCGCCGGACCAGGCCGTGCTGTTGTTCAAGCACCACCCCATGGACCGGGGCTACACCAACTACAGCCGCCTGCTGCGCGAGGAGAGCAAACGCCTCGGCATTGCCGACCGGGTGTTCTACGGCTTTGATCTTTCCTTGCCCGAGCTGTACCACCACTGCAAGGGCGTGGTGACCGTTAACAGCACCGTGGGCATTTCCGCCCTGCTGCACCACGTGCCCACCATTACCCTGGGCCAGGCGCTGTACGATATTCCCGGCCTCACCAGCCAGTGCCCGCTCGATGCCTTCTGGAGCCGGCCGCAGCCCGTTAACCTCAAGCTGTTTAAACAGCTGCGCACCTTTTTGCTGGCCAACACCCAGCTCAACGGCAGCTTTTACTGCACGCCGGAGCAAACCTGCCGGCAAATTTGGCAACACCTGCCCGCCCTGCACCCCACCAGGCCCGCGGCCAAAGCCCCCAAAGCCAGCACCACCCCGGCCTACGCCCAAACCAAATAACCGTAGCGTCCACCGTAGGGTCCACTTCAGTGGACCATCCCGCCAACGGCGCCATGGTTCGGTCGAATAAATTCGACCCTACGGGAACCACCTACACCAGGTTACCCGTAGGGTCCATTTCAATGGACCAATCCGCCAACGGCGCCATGGTTCGGTCGAATAAATTCGACCCTACGGGAACCACCTACACCAGGTCACCCGTAGGGTCCACTTCAGTGGACCATCCCGCCAACGGCGCCATGGTTCGGTCGAATAAATTCGACCCTACGGGAACCACCGACGCCGAGCCACCCGTAGGGTCCATTTCAATGGACCATCCCACCAACAGCGCCGAGGCGGTCGAATAAATTCGACCCTACGGGAACCACCGGCGCCGAGCCACCCCATTAGAGCAACCGGTCATCAAAACGTAACACAACCTTAATATTCTGCTGCGTCTAATATACGCGCATTGCCTTGATCAAGGGTCGAAATCATCGGGTGGCGATGCTATTATTCCGCGTCATAAAAAACAACGCCTTGCAATTTGCAACCGCGTTTTACAAGGAGCGAGTGAAACCAGCAGATTAGGGGCTGTAACCTAAGGGCGGTAGCGTACCTTTTTAATAAAAACCAAAAAGTTAACCATTTGTTTATTAAAAAGATTTTTCCTTTACATCCGCCTTTTATCTTCAATTGAAGCATTACTCGCCAAAGTTCCTGGCCCATACAAAAATCTGCCAGCTCAACGCCATAATTCAGTAAGAAAAGAGCGCAAAACCCCATGCTGTTATCGAACAACAAGATTATTCCCTGTACCCTGCTGGCCCTGGGCGTATTAACCCTGGGCGGTTGTGCCAGCCGGGCAGAACAACACACCAGCGCCCCCCACGGCCAATACACCTCCGAGCTGAACCAGTTCCTCGGCAATGCCGCCCCCGGCGCCGCCACCACCCTGGCCCAGTCCCCCTGGGGCCCCAATGTGCAAGTGCTGGCTAACGCCCCCTATGCTGCCGCCAGCGGCCGGACCTGTCGCGAGCTGGAAGTAAGCCAGCCCACCGGCACCACAGAACACCACCTGGCCTGCCAAACCGACGCCGGCACCTGGGCCCAGGTGCGCCCGGTAACCCGTTTGCTCAACCCGTAGGGTCCACTTTAGTGGACCAATCCGCCAACGGTGCCGTGGTTCGGTCGAATAAATTCGACCCTACGGAAACCCCCTACACCGGGCCAACCGTAGGGTCCACTTCAGTGGACCAATCCGCCAACGGCGCCATGGTTCGGTCGAATAAATTCGACCCTACGGAAACCCCCTGCACCGGGCCAACCGTAGGGTCCACTTTAGTGGACCAATCCGCCAACGGCGCCATGGTTCGGTCGAATAAATTCGACCCTACGGAAACCCTCTACACCGGGCCAACCGTAGGGTCCATTTCAATGGACCAATCCGCCAACGGCGCCATGGTTCGGTCGAATAAATTCGACC
>NZ_JAERTZ010000008.1 GCF_016746085.1 Zobellella iuensis | reverse complement strand
GCGAGGTCAGCGAATGCTGCCTCCAGGGTCCAACGGCCTCCCCGGTAACTGTTTTTAACTCTATCAGTTCATCTCGCTTCAACATACAAGGGTCCATTTCAATGGACCTTTCCGCCCACGGCGCCGCGTTTGGTCGAATAAATTCGACCCTACGGGTGCCGGTTACGTTGGACCCGCCGGTGGTTTGTCGTAGGGTCCATTTCAATGGACCATCCACCAACGGCGCCGCGTTCGGTCGAATAAATTCGACCCTACGGGTGCCGGTTACGTTGGGCCCGCCGGTGGTTTGTCGTAGGGTCCATTTCAATGGACCATCCACCAACGGCGCCGTGTTCGGTCGAATAAATTCGACCCTACGGGTGCCGGTTACGTTGGGCCTGCCGGTGGTTTGTCGTAGGGTCCATTTCAATGGACCTTTCCGCCAACGGCGCCGTGTTTGGTCGAATAAATTCGACCCTACGGGTGCCGGTTACGTTGGGCCCGCCGGTGGTTTGTCGTAGGGTCCATTTCAATGGACCTTTCCGCCAACGGCGCCGCGTTCGGTCGAATAAATTCGACCCTACGGGTGCCGGTTACGTTGGGCCTGCCGGTGGTTTGTCGTAGGGTCCATTTCAATGGACCTTTCCGCCCACGGCGCCGCGTTCGGTCGAATAAATTCGACCCTACGGGTGCCGGTTACGTTGGACCCGCCGGTGGTTTGTCGTAGGGTCCATTTCAATGGACCTTTCCGCCCACGGCGCCGCGTTTGGTCGAATAAATTCGACCCTACGGGGTTTGTTCCGCCCACGGCGCCGTGTTCGGTCGAA
This sequence comes from Zobellella iuensis, assembly GCF_016746085.1. GTDB lineage: Bacteria > Pseudomonadota > Gammaproteobacteria > Enterobacterales > Aeromonadaceae > Oceanimonas > Oceanimonas iuensis. The sequence continues at coordinate 134,877 of NZ_JAERTZ010000008.1, read as the reverse complement.
TAAATTCGACCCTACGGGTTTGTTTTAGTCCAGGATAATGCCTCTGTGCTTGAGGGCCGCGATGATTTCATCGGCGGCGGCTTCGGCGCTGAGGGTGGTGGTATCCAGGCGGATTTCCGGGTTCTCCGGCTGCTCGTAGGCGGAGTCGATGCCGGTGAAGTTCTTCAGCTCGCCGCGGCGGGCCTTTTTATACAGTCCCTTCACGTCCCGATCTTCGGCCACCGCCAGCGGGGTGTCCACGTGCACTTCGATAAACTCGCCCTCGGCCAGCAGCTCGCGCGCCATGCGGCGCTCGGAGCGGAACGGCGAGATAAAGGCGGTGAGCACAATCAGGCCGGCGTCCACCATCAGTTTGGACACTTCCGCCACCCGGCGGATGTTTTCCACCCGGTCGGCGTCGGTAAAGCCCAGATCCTTGTTCAGGCCGTGGCGCACGTTGTCGCCGTCCAGCAGGTAGGTGTGGCGGCCCTGGGCGTGCAGCTTTTTCTCCACCAGGTTGGCGATGGTCGACTTGCCGGCACCGGACAGGCCGGTAAACCACAGCACCGCCGGCTTCTGGCCCTTGGCCTGGGCGCGCGCCTCTTTATCCACGTCCACATGCTGGATATGGATGTTCTGGCTGCGGCGCAGGGAGAAGTGCAGCATGCCGGCGGCCACGGTGTTGTTGGTCAGCCGGTCGGTCAGGATAAAGCCGCCGGTGTCCTTGTTGCTCTGGTAGTCGTCGAAGGCGATGGCCCGGTCCAGGCTGATGTTGCAGATGCCGATGGCATTCAGCTCCAGCTTCTTGGCGGCGGTGTGCTCCAGGGTGTTGACGTTCACCTGGTATTTGATGTCGGTGATGGTGGCGGTGACCGTTTTGGTGCCGATTTTCAGCAGGTAGGGCCGGCCCGGCAGCATGGCGTCTTCGTGCATCCACACCAGGGTGGTTTCGAACTGGTCGGCGGTTTGCGCCGGCTCATCGGCGATGGAGATAACGTCGCCGCGGGAGATGTCGATTTCATCGGTGAGGGTCAGGGTCACCGACTGGCCGGCCACCGCCTGGGGCAGGTCGCCGCCGTGCACCACAATACGGGCCACGTGGCTCTCTTTGCCGGAAGGCTGCACCCGGATGCGGTCGCCGGGCTTGATCACGCCGCTGGCCACGGTGCCGGCGAAGCCGCGGAAGTCCAGGTTGGGGCGGTTGACCCACTGCACCGGCAGGCGGAAGGGGGCCCGCTGCATGCGGGTGTCGTCCACTTCCACGGTTTCCAGGTAGCCCATCAGGGTGGTGCCGTGGTACCAGGGCATGTTGTCGCTGTGGGTGATGATGTTGTCACCCTTGAACGCCGACATGGGGATGTAGGTGATCTGCTTGAGCCCCAGTTGCTCGGCGAACTGGCTGTATTCTTCCACTATGGTGCGGAAGGTTTTCTCGGAATAGCCCACCAGATCCATCTTGTTGATGGCGACGACGATGTGGCGGATGCCGAGCAGCGACATCAGGTAGCTGTGGCGGCGGGTCTGGGTGAGGATGCCCTTGCGCGCGTCCACCATCAGGATGGCGGCATCGGCGGTGGAGGCGCCGGTCACCATGTTGCGGGTGTACTGCTCGTGTCCGGGGGTGTCGGCCACGATGAACTTGCGCTTGTCGGTAGAGAAGAAGCGGTAGGCCACGTCGATGGTGATGCCCTGCTCGCGCTCGGCGGCCAGGCCGTCGACCAGCAGGGCGAAGTCGATATCGTCACCCTGGGTGCCCCATTTCTTGGAGTCGGCCTCCATGGCGGCGAGCTGGTCTTCGAACAGCATCTTGGACTCGAACAGCAGCCGGCCGATGAGGGTGCTCTTGCCGTCGTCCACGCTGCCGCAGGTGATAAAGCGCAGCAGGCTCTTGTGCTCGTGCTGCTTCAGGTATTGCTCGATATCGGTGGCGATGAGGTCGGATTGGTGCGCCATTAGAAGTAACCCTCTTGTTTTTTCTTTTCCATGGATGCGGCGGAGTCGTGATCTATCATCCGGCCCTGACGCTCGGAGGTTTTGGTGAGCAGCATTTCCTGGATGATGGCGGGCAGGGTGTCGGCCTCGGACTCCACGGCGCCGGTGAGCGGGTAGCAGCCCAGGGTGCGAAAGCGCACCTTCTTCATCATCGGCACTTCGCCTTCTTTCAGCGGCATGCGCTCGTCGTCCACCATGATCAGGGTGCCGTCGCGCTCCACCACCGGGCGCTCGGCGGCGTAGTACAGGGGCACGATGGGAATGTTTTCGAGGTGGATATATTGCCAGATGTCGAGCTCGGTCCAGTTGGACAGGGGGAACACCCGGATGGACTCACCCTTGTGCTTGCGGGCGTTGTACAGCTTCCACAGCTCGGGACGCTGGCTCTTGGGGTCCCAGCGGTGCTGGGCGGTGCGGAAGGAGAAGATGCGCTCCTTGGCGCGGGACTTCTCCTCGTCGCGGCGGGCCCCGCCGAAGGCGGCGTCGAAGCCGTACTTGTCGAGCGCCTGCTTGAGGCCCTCGGTTTTGGTGATGTCGGTGTGGATGGCGGAGCCGTGGGTGAAGGGGTTGATGTCCTTCTCGATGGCTTCGGGGTTGATGTGCACCAGCAAATCCATGCCCAGCTTCTCGGCCATCTGGTCGCGGAAGCTGTACATTTCGCGGAATTTCCAGCGGGTGTCCACATGCAGCAGGGGGAAGGGGGGGATGGAAGGATAGAAGGCCTTCATCGCCAGATGCAGCATCACGGCGCTGTCTTTACCGATGGAGTAGAGCATGACCGGGTTTTCGGCCTCGGCCACTACTTCCCGCATGATGTGAATACTTTCGGCTTCCAGCCGTTGCAGGTGCGTCAGATTCATAATGATCCTGTTTCAACAATGGATTATGCTAATAACTAAATGTTATAGATATTCAGTATGTCCAGTTTATTTGATATATGATTACAATGATAGCCCTGCTTAAAGAGCGAGTGGTTATATATGTCAGCCTATTTGGTATTAGCATCAATCGGAGCCTTGTTGGCGCTGCTGATACAAGGACGTTTCTCACCGGCGGTGCTGTTTACCTCCTGGGCCGTGGGTTATGTGTTGCTGGGGGTGGTGGAGCAGCAGGCGCTGCTGAACAGCTTTTCCAACCCGGCGCTGATCACCCTGCTGGTGCTGCTGCTGGTGTCTTTGGCACTGGAGCGCTCGCCCCTGCTCGACCGCTTTTCCGACGCCCTGCTCAAGGGCCGGGAGTCGATGGCCAGCCTGCGGTTGATGGGGGTGACCGCCACCCTGTCCGCCTTCCTCAATAATACCGCCGTGGTGGGTTCATTGCTCGGGGTGATTTCACGCCAGCGCTATATTCCCGCTTCCCGCTTGCTGATCCCGCTCTCCTATGCCTCCATTTTCGGCGGCGTGACCACCCTGGTGGGCACGTCGACCAACCTGGTGGTGAACTCCTTCGTGGTGAACGCCGGCCTGCCGGCGCTCGGCATGTTCCAGTTTGCGGCGGTGGGGGTGCCGGTGGCGCTGCTGTGCCTGCTGGGGCTGTTGTTCAGTGCCCGCCTGCTGCCCCGCCACTCCATGCAGGACCGGGAGGTGACCCAGCCCTATTTCCTCGAGGCCCAGGTGATGCAGGGCTCGCCGCTGATCGGCAGGAGCATAGAGACCAACCAGCTGCGCAGCCTGGACGGCCTCTTCCTGCTGGAGCTGGTGCGCCGGGAGCGGCTGATTAGCCCGGTGTCGCCGGACGAGATCCTGCTGGAAGGGGACATACTGGTGTTCACCGGCGAGGTGGAGAAGGTGCAGGCGCTGCAGCGTTTTCCGGGGCTGCAGGTATTCGGTGCCCAGGCCGACGATCTGCTGGCCTCCAACCTGGTGGAGGTGGTGATCTCCAACGAGTCGGAGCTGGCCAAGCGCACCCTGCGGGAGGTGGATTTTCGCACCATGTTCAACGCCGGCGTGGTGGGCATTCGCCGCGGCCAGCGCCGGCTGACCGGGCAACTGGGCCAGATACCGCTCAAGGTGGGCGACAGCCTGCTGCTGGCGGTGGGCGCGGACTTTACCCAGCACCGCAATATCGACCGCAACTTCCATATCCTGAACGGTACCCCGCTCAGTCCCAAGCTCAGCAACCGCCAGAGCCTGTTCGCCTTTACCGGCTTCGGCGCCGTGATCGGGCTCTCCGCCCTGGGCTGGGTGCCGCTGCTGAACGGCCTGCTGATATTGCTGGCGGCGCTGCTGCTGTGCCGCATCCTCACCCTGAGCGAGCTGCGCCGGCGTTTTCCGTTTGAGCTGATGCTGATCATCGGCTCGGCCCTGACCGTGGCCAAGGCGCTGGAAAGCTCGGGCGGGGCCGCCCTGGTGGCCGACACCATGCGCTCTTTGTTCGACGGCTACGGGGTGTACGGCGCCTTTATCGGGGTGTTTTTGATCACCCTGGTGCTGACCGAAACCGTCACCAACAACGCCGCCGCCGCCCTGGCCTTTCCCATCGGCCTTTCCACCGCCCAGGCCTTCGGCGCCGATCCCATGCCCTTTATCATGGCGGTCGCCTTTGGCGCCAGCGCCTGCTTTATGGTGCCCTTTGGCTACCAGACCCACCTGATGGTGTATTCCCCCGGCCGCTATCGCATGCTGGACTACCTCAAGGCGGGGCTGCCGATAAGCCTGCTCTACTCGGCGGGCGTCATCGCCCTGGTGCCGGTGATGTTTCCGTTCTAGCTTGGGGCGCGGTCGATGTAGCACCATTAGGAATAGTTATTTAGCTGTTAGGCAACTTCCATAATGAGGTACCAGCCATCAAGGTCGTAACCCAGTCAGTAAATGCTCTGACTCGCGCAGAGAGGTGCCGGGTATACGGATAGACCATGGACATGGGCATGCTCTCCATGTGCCAATCGGCCAGCACCTCAACGAGCGCACCGCTTCTGAAATGTGGCTCGGCTTCCGCACGGGGCAGAAATGCGACACCGAGTCCTGCGATGGCCGCTGCTGCAGTTGCACTGCCGTGGTTGAAGTACATCGACGGCGGGTGATCCAGGGTGAAGCTTTCCTCACTGCGGCTAAGGGTTGGAACATAGCGTCTGCCTGTTGCTGGGAATTTGAAACCCAGATGCCGGTGCTGCGGCAAATCGGAGGGATGAGCGATCGGTGCCGAACTCCCTAAATAGGAGGGAGACGCACAGACGCAAAATCGCATCTGTCCGATAGAGCGGCACACGAGATCTTGGTCGGCAACGGGCCCGCCGCGGATTGCGCAGTCCACGCCTTCTTGGATGAGATCCACAACACGCTCGCTGCAGCCGATATCGAGGTGAATTTCGGGGTATTTGGCAGCGAAATCCGGAAGGGCGGGGATGACCAGGAGGATTCCCACCGGGGAAGGCATTTCAACTCTCACCCGGCCCCGCACTATGTTCCGGCTTTGAGAGACTGAGGCTTCCAGTTCGTCTACATCGTCGATGACCGCCCGCGCTCGCAAGTAGTAGGCCGTGCCCTCCGTGGTCGGAGACACCTTGCGCGTGGTGCGGTGCAGAAGCTTGATACCCAACAAGCTCTCCAATCCCTGCACCTGGCCTGAAACGGTGGTCTTTGCGAGGTCCAGGGACTCGGCAGCGCCACTGAAGCTGCCCACTTCAACGATGCGGCAAAATGCTCGCATCGCTTCCAAGCGATCCAAAGCCATGACTGTACGTATTCTCGTATAAACAAAACGAATTCACCAAGTTTATCCTGAAAATGCATTCCTATACAGTCCTCCCATACCACAGCACGTGGCCCTACTGACGGAGAACCTCATGAGTACCAAACGCATCAACTACTACAACGCCGCACCGCAAGCCATGAAGGCAATGCTGGCTCTGGATAAGGTCGTATCGCAATCGGTTCTGCCTTCTTCGTTGTGCGAGCTCGTGCGCATCCGCGCATCGCAGCTCAACGGCTGCGCCTACTGTATCGACATGCACTCCACCGATGCCCTGAACGCCGGCGAAACATCCCGACGCCTGATGGCCATCAGCACATGGAAGGAGACCCCGTTCTTTGATGCGCGTGAGCGTGCTGCCTTGCTGTGGACCGAAACCCTCACCCTGGTTGCCGAACAGCACGCGCCAGACGACATCTACCAAGAAGTCGCGGCCCAGTTCAATGAGCAAGAACTGTCCGAGCTGACTTTTGTCATTGCGGTGATCAACGCCTGGAACCGCTTCGGCGTTGGATTCGCAATGCAGCCGAAGTAAGGCACCTGTTTTGGTTTGGACCGCGACGACTCGTTAGCATGGAAAAGTGGACAACGGGTTACACGGGGCCCGCCGGTGGTTTGCCGTAGATCTATTTCAGTGGACTCATTCGCCAACGGCGCCGGGGTTCGGCCGAATAGATTCAATCTACGCCGTCATGAAAGAAGCAGCTTGAGCAAATCAGAAAAGTGGGTGTGTAATGGCGGTTTAAGAGCAAGGCTGTATTTATAGTCCGGTGTCGCGAACCTGACGGTGCTGCCTTTTTCAATAGCTCCCGGACCATGATATCCAGCCCGGTCGAAGCAAAGCAAAAACCGGCATATCCGCAATAAGCTGGAGCAGATGAATAGGGGAATACGGCAGAAAATTGGAGGTGGCGCCCGCCAGCCGCATCCCGGCACTCGAAGATCCTCGCCTTGGCTGCTCCCTTCCGGGCCTGACCAGGTCGACAAGGTTTCGATGCGAGAGGACCAACGGGGCCACCATCGAAGAGCGGCCAGTCTAGCAAAAACCCTTTTGAATGCAACCCCTGCCGGCGCGACTGCTGCTTTATTGCCCTGGGCCCACGGTGGACCCTACGCCGGCCCGATGCTGGCTCCTGCGGGCGGGGCGCCCGTAGGGTCGAATTTATTCGACCGAACCCGGCGCCGTGGGTGGATGGTCCCCGTAGGGTCGAATTTATTCGACCGAACCCGGCGCCGTGGGTGGATGGTCCCCGTAGGGTCGAATTTATTCGACCAAGCCCCGGCGCCGTGGGTGGATGGTCCCCGTAGGGTCGAATTTATTCGACCGAACCCGGCGCCGTTGGCGGGATGGTCCGTTGAAACGGACCCTACGGCCAAACCGCCGTCCGTCGTAGGGTCGAATTTATTCGACCGAACCCGGCGCCGTTGGCGGGATGGTCCGTTGAAACGGACCCTACGGCCAAACCGCCGTCCGTCAAGGGTCGAATTTATTCGACCGAACCCCGGCGCCAGCGGTGGTAGCGGGCCAGCCAGGCCAGCAGCCGCTGCGGGGCATGGGCCTTCTTCCACTCGCCGGCGGCGTACTTGTTGGCCTCGCTCAGGGTGGGGTAGATGTGGATGGTCGCCAGCAGCTTGTTGAGCCCCAGATTGTGGCGCATGGCCAGCACGTATTCCGCCAGCAGCTCGCCGGCGTGCTCGCCCACTATGGTCACCCCCAGTATCCGGTCCTTGCCCGGTACCGTCAGCACCTTGATAAAGCCGTGATCGGCGCCGTCGGCAATGGCCCTGTCCAGATCGTCCAGCCCGAAGCGGGTCACCTCGCAGGCGATGCCCCTGTCCCTGGCCTCGGCCTCGGACAGGCCGACCCGGGCCACCTCCGGATCCACGAAGGTGCACCAGGGGATCACCGAGTAGTCCACCTTGAAGCGTTTGAACTGGCCGAACAGGGCGTTGACGCTGGCGTACCAGGCCATGTGGGCGGCGGTGTGGGTGAACTGGTAGCCCCCGGCCACGTCGCCGGCGGCGTAGATGTTGGGGTAGAGGGTTTCCAGGTAGTCGTTGGTCTCGAGCCGTTGGTCGGTGTCGATGCCCAGTTGCTCCAGGCCGTAGCCGGTCAGCCGGGGGCGGCGGCCCAGGGCGAGCAGCAGATCGTCGAAGGGCAGCGCCACTTCCCGGTCGTGATGGCGGACGATCAGCCGCTTGCCCCGGTCGTCCTGCTCCAGCCGCAGCGGCTGGTGGCCGGTCAGCACGGCGATGCCGTCCCGGGTGAGGGATTCCTTGACCAGCTCGCTCACTTCCTCGTCTTCCTTCGGCATCAGCCGGGGGTTGCGCTGCACCAGGGTCACCTCCGATCCCAACCGGGCCAGGGCCTGGGCCAGCTCGCAGCCGATGGGGCCGCCGCCCAGTACCAGCAGCCGGCGGGGCGGGCTGTCCCGTTCCGCCAGGGCCTGCCACAGGGTGTCGCTGGTGAGATAGCCCACCGCGTCCAGCCCCGGCAGCTCGGGCACCAGGGGTTCGGCCCCGGCGGCGATGATAACGGCGCGGGTGGTCAGCCGGCGGCGGCTGCCGTCGTTGAGCCTGACCTCCACCGTCCAGGGATCGAGCAGGCGGCCATGGCCCTGCAGTACCTCCACCCCCAGGGCGGTGTAGCGCTCCACACTGTCGTGGGGCGCGACCTTTTGGATGACTTCCTGCACCCGCGCCATCACCCGTTTGAAGCTGAACACGGGCTGGGTGGCACAGAGGCCGTAGCGGTCGGCGTGGCGCATCTGGTGGGCCAGCCTGGCGCTGCGGATCAGCGCCTTGCTCGGCACGCAGCCGGTGTTGAGGCAGTCGCCGCCCATTCTGCCCGCCTCGATCAGGGTGACCCTGGCCCTGACGGCGGCGGCGATATAGGCGCTGACCAGGCCGGCGGCGCCGGCGCCGATCACGATGAGGTTGCGGTCGAAATGGCGAGGTTTCTGCCAGCCCTTATAGACCCGGCGGCGCTGCATCAGGCGGACCAGGTGGCGGGCCAGCAGCGGAAAGACACCGAGCAGGGCGAAGGATAGCCACAGGGCCGGGGAGAGGATGCCGCCGAGGGAGTCGAGGGCGGCGAGCCGGGTGCCGGCATTCACGTACACCAGGGTGCCGGGCAGCATGCCGAGCTGGCTCACCCAGTAGAAGCGGCGGGCGGGAAAGGGGGTGAGCCCCATCAGCAGGTTGATCAGGAAAAAGGGGAACACCGGCACCAGCCGCAGGGTGAACAGGTAGAAGGCGCCGTCCCTGGCAATACCGTCGTTCACCGCCTTGAGCCGGTCGCCGAACCGGTGCTGCACCTGGTCGCGCAGCAGGAAGCGGGCCACCAGCAAGGCCAGGGTGGCGCCCAGGCTGGAGGCGAAGGACACCAGCACCAGCCCCTGCCACAGGCCGAACAGGGCGCCGGCGGCCAGGGTCATGATGGCGGCGCCGGGCAGGGACAGGGCCGCCACCAGCACATAGAGCAGGAAGAAACCGGCGGCGGTAAGCCAGGGCGACCGGCCGCGCAGGGCGGTGAATTCCGCCTGGTGCTGTTTGAGCGCCTCCAGGGTCAGCCACTCGTGGCCGCCCAGGGCGAAGAAGAGCAAGGCGAGCGTCAGTAGCACCAGCAGCAGGATAAGCTTTTTCATTTGGGCTCCTTGTGCCGGCGCCAGGGCTGGGTCAGCAGGCGGCCCAGCCGCAGCTCGGCCGGATCCTGGAAGTCGTTCAGCCCTATGGTCATGCGCCGGTGGCCCGCCTCGGGCTGGGCCCGGTAGGTGCCCAGCAGGCGATCCCACCAGGGCAGGTTGAAGCCGAAGTTGCTGTTGGTTTCCCGCGGGATCACCGAGTGGTGCACCCGGTGCATGTCCGGGGTGACCAGCAGCAGGCGCAAGCCGGCATCGAGCCGGGGCGGCAGCCGGACATTGCCGTGGTTGAACATGGAGGTGGCGTTGAGCAGCACCTCGAACAGCAGCACCGCAAGCGGCGGCGCCCCCAGCAGGATGACGATGCCCAGCTTGATCCCCATCGACAGCAGTATCTCCAGCGGGTGAAAACGCAATCCGGTGGTGACGTCGATGTCCGGATCGCTGTGGTGCATGCGGTGCAGCCGCCACAGCCAGGGCAGGGCGTGGAACAGCCGGTGCTGCAGGTAGATGAGGAAGTCCAGCACCAGCAGGGAAAGCGGCAGGCTGAGCCAGAGCGGCAGCGGCCACAGCTGGAACAGTCCCCAGCCGCGCTGCTCCGCCAGCAGGGCACCGCCCACGGCGGCGAGCGGAAACAACAGCCGCAGCAGCAGGGTATTGATGGCCACCAGCAGCAGGTTGGCCGGCCAGCTGCGCCGGCGTGGATAACGCCGGCTGCGGCGCGGGGCGAGCACTTCCCACAGCATCATCACCAGCAGCACGCCGGCGAAGGCGGCCAGCCGGAGCAGGGGTTCCTGGGTGAGCACAGGGTCCGGCATCGGGGCCTCGTCAGCGGTTGAACAGGGCGGCGCCCAGCCACTGGGAGGGCAGCCAGAACAGATCGTCGGGCTCGTCGATGTCGCGCAGGCATTCGCCCTGGTAGAAGCTCCAGCCGAGTTCGCGGATGCGCACCCGGGTGAGTTCGGCGACCCGGTCGGTGCTCCAGGGGATGTCCTCGAACAATCGGGGGGAGAAGCGGCGCAGGCCGAGCAGGGCGTAGCCGCCGTCGCAGGTGGGGTGGAACATCGCTTCGCACCGGCCGAGGCGGCGGGCGGCCGCCTGCAGCAGGGCGGGGTTGAGGTGCGGGCAGTCGGTGCCGATCAGCAGTAGCCGCGGGTTTTGTTGCAGGCCGCGCCGGGCCGCCCGGGCCATGCGCGCGCCCAGGTCACCCTCGCCCTGGTCGCTGAGCTCGATATGGGCGGGCAGGGGCACATTGCGCCAGGGCGGCCGGTCCGGCGCCGGACTGGCGCACAGTTCCACCGGCCCCAGGGCCGCGGCCCGGCAATGGGCCAGGGTCGAGAGCAGCATGCGCCGGGCCAGGCGCGCCGCGCCCTCGGCCCCCAATGCCGGGATCAGCCGGGTCTTGGCCAGGCCGGCCAGGGGCGCCTTGGCGAACACTATGATGCGGGTGCTCATCGGTAGGCCCTCGCCAGCGAGGCCGGGTCGGCGCCCCGCCAGTAGGCGAAGCGCAGCCGCCACATCAGCCAGATGGTGCGCAACAGCCCCCGGCTTTCCCAGCGCCGGCCGGAGGTGTGCGCCTTCAGCCGGAGGCAGGCCGGCGGCCCCAGCCGCTTGAGCCGCTTGCTGAGCTCGATGTCCTCCATCAGCGGTTGCTCGGGAAAGCCGCCGATGGCCTCGAAGCTGCTCCGGCGCACGAAGATGGCCTGATCGCCGGTGGCGATGCCGGTCAGCCGGGAGCGCAGGTTGATAAGCGCGGCCACCAGCGTCAGCAGGGGGTGGCGGCCGGAAATGGTGATGTCAAAGCGGCCCCAGTGCCGGCGGGTCAGGGCCTGCTCCACCGCCGGCAGGGCACCGGGCGGCAGCCGGGTGTCCGCGTGCAGGAACAGCAACAGCTCCCCCCGGGCCAGGGCGGCGCCGGCGTTCATCTGCCGGGCGCGGCCGGGGGCGCTGGTGACGACCTTGGCACCGGCCCGGCGGGCCAGGGCGACGGACAGGTCGTGGCTGCCGCCGTCCACCAGTATCACCTCGGTCTGGCTGCCCCGCAGCGGCAGCGCGGCCAGGGTCCGGGGCAGGATGGCGGCCTCGTTCAACACCGGCATGATGATCGACACCTTCATGACGGCTCCTTGTGCAGGGCGCCGCCGCAGCTGCTGCCCTGGCCGGCGGTGCAGCCGTAGCAGTGCTCGGCCACCCGGATGGGCTGGCCGTCCAGCTCGCGGTGCAGCAGATCGCGCAGGTGCGGTCGGCCCGCGCCGGGCAGGCGCAGCCCCAGTTGCTGGTTGAAGTCGCAGTCGTACAAATGGCCCTGCCAGTCCACACTCACCAGGTTGCGGCACATCAGCCCCGGCAGGTTGGCGGCGGAGAAGTTTTCCTTCAGCAGGCGCAGGTAGTCGTGGAACTGGCGCTTGCTGAGCAGGTAGTCGCCGAAGCGCTTGATTGGCATGTTGGCCAGGACGAACAGCCGGTTGAAGCGGACGCCGAAATGTTCCCCCAGCTCGCGCCGGTAGTCGGCTTCCAGCGCCGCCTGGGGCGGCGGCAGGCTGGGGCCCTGGGGATTGTAGACAAGGTTGAGTTCGAGCCCGGAACCGGGCTGGCCGTACCCCAGCCGGTTGAGTGCCTGCAGGGCGAGAATGCTCTTGTCGAAGGTGCCCTTGCCCCGCTGCCTGTCCACATTTTCCATGGAATAGCAGGGCAGGGAGGCCACCACCTCCACCCCCTGTCCGGCCAGGAACCCGGCCAGGTCGTCCTGGCCCGGCTCGAACAGTATGGTGAGGTTGCAGCGGTCGATCACCTTCACCCCCAGGGCGCGGGCGGCGGCTACCAGCGCCCTAAAGCCCGGGTGCAGCTCGGGAGCGCCGCCGGTGAGATCCAGGGTCGACAGCCGGCGGGCCCGCAGCACCTCGGGGATCAGCGCCAGGTTGTCCTCGTCCATCATCTCGGTGCGGTGGGGGCCGGCGGCCACGTGGCAGTGCACGCACTTCATGTTGCACTTGTAGCCCAGGTTCACCTGCAGGGTATCGAGCCGGTGGCGGCGGATGGCCGGAAAGTCGGTCAGATCCAGCAGCGGCAGGGTGTCTCTCATGGCGGTTCTCCAGGGATGGCAAGGGGCAAGCCAGGGCGCGCCGTGCTTGCAGCCGGCGCGATTCCGCTTTGTCTAAAGCTTATACCCTGCGAGCGGCAAAGATCTTTCAGGCTGTTTATCCGGCGCTATCCTTACACTGGTCGGCGAGGTTAGCGAACGGCTGCAATAACGCGGCTTCCGGTCGGCGCCAACCGGATAGGGAGAGGGGCATTGCTGCTCCCAGAACCAACGAGGTCCGCCCATGAGCCAATACCATGTTTTTACCCCCGAGCACGCCATCGACTACGCCCGCCGGTACGGCCCCGGCTTCGACACCGCCGCCCGGCTGTCGGCGGCGGAGGTGGGCGACGGCAACCTCAACCAGGTGTTCCGGGTGGTGGATGACGCCCGCGGGCGCAGTGTTATCGTCAAGCAGGCGTTGCCCTACATCCGCTGCGTGGGCGAGTCCTGGCCCCTGACCCGGGATCGGGCCAGGATAGAGGCGGGGGTGCTGCGGCGCCATGGCGAGCATTGCCCCGAGCACACGGTGGCGCTGCTGCACCAGGACGCCGGGCTCTCGGTGCTGATGCTGGAGGATCTGTCGGCGTGGCGACTCTGGCGCCAGGCCCTGATGGCGGGCGAGGCGCCGGCGGAAACGGCGGCCCGGCTGGGGCATTACCTGGCCCGGGTGCTCTATCACGGCTCAGATTTTCACCTGAGCTCCGCCGCCAAGCGGGCCGAGATGGTGCGGTTCAGCAACCCGGAGCTGTGCGCCGCCACCGAAACGGTGTTCTTCGACGACCCCTATCACGACCATCCGCGCAACCAGATCGCGCCCGCCCTGCGCCCCCTGGCCGAGCGGCTGTGGCAGGACGGCCCCCTCAAACGCCGGGTGGCGGCGCTCAAGCACCGCTTTCTGTGCGATGCTCAGGCCCTGCTGCACGGCGACCTGCACACCGGCTCGGTATTCGTGACCGAGGGCGGGCTCAAGGTGTTCGACGCCGAATTCGGCTGTTACGGCCCCATGGGCTTCGATCTGGGCTCGGCCATCGGCAACCTGCTGCTCAACCACTGCGGCCAGCCCGGCCTGCACCCGGGGGAAAAGGGGCGGGCAGAGCAGCGGCGGCGGCGGGAGGAGGTGCAGGCCCTGTGGCAGCGGTTCCACGACGACTTCACCGCCCTGGCGGCGGGCTGCGCGGATCCGGCCCTGGCCGAGCCGGGCTATGTGGCCGACTTTCTGGCCCGGGTGTGGCGGGACAGCCTGGGCTATGCCGGCACCGAGCTTATCCGCCGCACCATCGGCATCGCCCAGGTGGCGGATCTGAACGGCATCGAGGAGGAGGCGACGCGGCTCGCCTGCCAGCGCACCGCCCTGACCCTGGGACGGGCACTGATCCTCGAGGCCGACACCCTGGCCGGCGGCAAGGAGCTGGCGGCGCTGGTGGCGGCGTGCAGGCAGCCGTCCGGGGAGAATTAACGAAACCAGCTGAGCGGCAGCCATGGAGACAGTTTGTCGGGACGTAGGGATACGCCCGATGGTTTGCCCACTACCACGATACCTACAGGATGATGCGCCTTGCCGACATGCCCGCCGTCGAGGTGATCACAATGCCCTCCGGCGGTCTCGCCATCATTATGGCAAGGTGTATTTTTTGTTTTAAAAGTGCAAAGTAAGTGTTATTAATCATTCTGCATTTATGTGTGTATAAATTCAGATAAGGATGTTTGTGATGACACTGACCAAGACACTGCCGGCGGTTTTGCTGGGCTCGGTGCTGGCGGCGCCGGGCCTGCAGGCCCAGCAATCGACAACCCAAGAGGATACCATGACCCTTTACGCCAGCCTGGGCGAGCAACTGCTGCATTATTCCCTGGATACCCGGACCGGAACCCTGGCCGCGAGGGGGCAGCCGGTCCTGCTGCCGGCCAACCTGCAATTTGCCGTGGCCGACCGGGAGGGCCGCTTCCTCTATACCGTCTCCAGCAACGCCGGCTCCGGCACCCTGGGGGCCAGCGGCGATACCCACCTGCTCGGGGCCTTTAGCATCGACGCGCACAGCGGCAGCCTGACTCCCTGGGGGGAGCCGGCGGTGCTGCCGGAGCGGCCCATCCACCTCACCCTGGATCACGGCGGCGAGTACGCGCTGACCGCCTTCAACCAGTCCGGTACCCTGAGCGTGCACAAGCTCGACGAGGAGGGCGGCATAGGCCCGCAGGTAGCCCAGGCCGGGGCGCCGGATGCCGGTATTTTCACCCACCAGGTGATGGTCACGCCGGACAACGGCACCGTCGTCGCCCTGGCCCGGGGCAATGACGCCATCGGCGAGCGGGCGGAGGAGCCGGGCAGCGTCAACAGCTTCCGCTTCGAGCAGGGGCAACTGACCCCCTTGTCCCGGGTGGAGATGGCGCCCGGGCTGGGGCCGCGCCATCTCGCCTTCCACCCCGACCGGCCCTGGGTTTATGTGGCGATAGAGCGGGGCAGCAAGCTGTTCATGTATCCGCTCACCGCGGGTGGCACCCTGGCGCCGGAGCCTTTGTACCGCAAGGAAGCGCTGCGCGACATGGCCAACGAGCACCGCCATCGCCAGAAGGGGGGCGTGCTGCAGTTCCACCCCAACGGCCGCTATCTCTACGTGGCCAACCGCGCCGATGGGGAGAAGGTGGTGGGCGACAAGAAGGTGCTGGCCGGCGGCGAGAACACCATGGCGGTGTTCCGGATCGATCCGCACAGCGGCGAACCCGAGCTTGTCCAGCATCTGGACACCCAAGGGATAGAGGCGCGCACCTTCAAGGTCGATCCCAGTGGCCAATGGCTGGTGGTGGCCAACCAGAAGAGCCTGTGGGTGGAGCAGGGCGACGAGCTGGCGTGGCTGCCCGCCAATTTCGCCGTGTTCCGCATCGCGCAGGACGGCACCCTGAGCTTTGTGCGGAAATACGATATCGACGATGCCGGGCGCTGGCTGCTGTGGATGGATATTATCCCCGGGCCCGCCGCCGGTTAGGGCACCGCGCATGGTGGCCCCTACGACGGGGTCAAAGCTCGATATTTTTTATATGGCCGGCTTCCTGCAGCAGGTGTTCGCAGCGCGCGGCAATCAGGGCATCGAAACGGCGCAGATAGTCCCGCTCCTCCGCTGTGCCGGCCAGCGCTTGATGCCCTTGCCGCACCTTGCTCAGTACCTGGGTCGCCAGCCGTTTCAGCCGGGTGGCGACCAGGGCCCGGGGGAGGTGGCAGCTTGCGGCAAAGTCGGCCAGCTGATAGGCATATATTGTGCTGGCGTCGAATTCATCGCCGAGGGCCATGGCCATTTCCTGTTCAAATTCCGGGTACATGGCGATGTTCACCAGATCGTAGAAAGGCGCCAGGGTGATGCCCTGCCGGCCAACATAAAAACTGACGTTCTTGCCATGGGCGTCCTGGTTGAAGAGCAGCAGGTTGAACAGCACCCAGTCCAGCAGCAGCTGCCGGCTTTGGGCGGGATTGGAACAAGCCCCGGCAAAGGCGAACAACCTGGGCAGGCTGGCGCCGTCCCGGATGTGGGCGACATCCCTGGCGTTGCCGAAGTTGCGTTCATACTTGTGCTCCGGTGGCAGATTCAGCGCCTGGCAGCCGTCGATAACCTGGCGTCGCAGCACCTTGCCCGGCGCGAGCCATTGGCGATCGAAACGGGTCACCAGGAGTGCCGGATGATGGCCAAACCGGCGTAGCGCCACTTCGGCCACCGGCAAGCCGCAGGCGTTGGCCAAGCGCATGGTGACGTATTCGTTCAGTACCAGATGGGTGTATTTTTGTTGTTCAAATTTGAGCAGATGGGTCGAGCACAGGGCGCCTTCGCCAAAGCTCAACTCTCCCTGCGGGTTGACCACCACGTTGATTTTATCCTGCACTCCGGCCACCGACAGCCTGGGTTTGCCATCCCATATCACCAGGCCGTAGTGCTTCCTGTTATCCAGGCGCTGGCTCAATTCCTGCTCGGACAAGGGTCTTTCCATGGCCGCTTGCGGCCATGACTGCTCCGGTGGCAGCAGGACCAGGGCGCCGGGCGTGTCGGCGCCCAACGCCCGGATCAGGCCAAAGGTGTTGTGCCTGCTCAGGTGGAAGCCGGCGAGCAGCTCTTCCAGCGGATTTCCTTCCGGCAACAGGTTGCGCAGAAAACGGTGAACATTGACGGCAGCAATGGGGCCGGCCAGCGGCAGATGGGGGGACACGGCAAAGCCCTGCTGCTGCCAGCCGGGGTAATATTGCCACACCAGGGTGTCTTCTTGCAGGAGCAGCCGGGCAATGGGATGCTCGGCCAGATAAACGATGAGTTCACGTCCAGTCATCGGACGCCTCGTGCCAGGGCGCAATCGATAACCGGATACCCAGGCCGGCACAGACCTGCAGTATGCTGCCGAGCTGGGTCGTCTCCTGGCCATGCTCGATTTTCATCAGGGTCTGTTTGGCGACCCCGCACAAGGCGGCGGCGTCTTCGAGTCGCAGCCCGCTCTGGGTGCGGCGGGCGCGGATGGCCTGACCCAGTAGCTCGGCGCTGAATGGCGCCTGCAGATCGGGGGTATCCAGTGGCCTGACCTGTTTTGCCATTAATAATCCTATTAGTGCAGGAGTATAAGGATGATGGCAGGAGTATAGGATAATAATCCTACTTGTGCAGGATTATTTAAAAGGGAAGGGGGCATGGGTCTATAAAAACCAGGGTGGCAGGATTTTATAGCGGGACTTTGTAGGGTCGAATTGATTCGACCAAACCACCGCACCGGTGGTGGGGTGGTCCACTGAAGCGGGCCCTACGGTTGGGGCTTTCGACGGATGGCGGGGGCACGACCCTACCGTCGGGCTACCCGGCCTTATTTGCCCTTTTCGCTGATTTCCGCCAGGTATTCCTCGCGCAGCTGCAGGATCGGCGATTTTTCGGCGAAGGAGCCGCTCAGGTGGCGGCGCATCAGGTGGGCCGCTTCCAGGTTGTCGCCCCGCTCCACCAGCTCGATCATCTGCACATGCTCTTTGCACTGGCGGTACATCCGCTGGCGGTTGACCATGGCCCGGTATTCCAGCAGCCGGCGCATCTTGTTGAGCTGCACCAGTATCATGTGGTAGATGGGATTGCCGGACAGCTTGATGAACTCCTCGTGGAAGTGCACCCCCGTCTTGATCAGCACGTCCGCGGGCAGGGTTTCGATGCCGCCGTCGAGCAGCTCCTGCTGGTCTTTTTTCAGCTTTTTCAGTTTCTCGGGATCGTGCCGGTAGCCGGGCTCCAGCAGGGCGGCGGGCTCGATCAGCGCACGCACCTTGTAGATCTGCTCCAGGGTTTCCGGCGTCTTGGCCACGTTCAGGAAACGCCAGCCATAGCCTGGCTTCTGCTCTGCCCAGCCGACCCGCGATGCCAGGTTCAGGATGTCGATCACCTGCACCTTGGTCAGGTGGTAGCGCTGGCGCAGGAACTGCTCGGTCACCTCTTCGGGAATGGCGTCGTTGAGCCAGTCTTCCGCCATCCGGTAGTATTCTTCCGGCTCTTCCAGGGAGACGAGCCTGTCCTTGTCCGCCAGGGGTTCAACGGGCGGATCGATGACGAAAAAGCCCCGGTTGGGCAACTGCTCCAGGTAGCCTTGCTCGGCCAGCACCATCAGCGCCTCGCGGGCGGGGGAGCGCGATACCTGGAAGTCGTCGGCCACTTTCTGCCCGCTGAGGTGGCTGCCCACGCCCAGCTCGCCCAGCTGTATCCTCTGTTTGATGGTGGCGACGATGCGTTGTACTAGGGTGCTTGAGCTCATAATCCGGTTACTTGGCGTTGAAGGAAAAGGTGGGACGGCGTCGTCCTGAGGGGGTCGGTAGCTGCGTCCGTTCGCACCCGGCCATTATTGCCAAAAAGGGGAGCGAACACCAGCCGGCCCGGCAACAAAGCCGGGCCAAGTGACTGATGGACATGGCACTTGCGAGTCCGGCGCGGCGTCGAGCCGCCGTCGTCATCCCGCGCCGCCCCCCGTGCTCGGGGTATCGGGAACCCGGATGTTGAACTGCCCGACCATGCCGTTCATGTCGGCCGCCAGGGCGGCGAGGCCCTGCGCCGCCTCCCGGGTCTGGGCCGCTCCCTGCGCCGAGCGGCTGGACAGCTGGCGGAGATTGTCCAGGTTGTGTTCCACCGCGCTGGCCGTCTGCACCTGGGCCACCACGGCCTCGGTGATCAGGCGGTTGTTGGTGTTGATGTCGTCGTTGGCGGTGAGGATCCGTGCCAGCAGCTGCTGGGTATGGGCGGCCAGCTCCAGGCTGTGATGGGTTTTTTCGCTGCTGTTGCGCATCAGCTCCACCGCCGCGCCGGTACCGCCCTGGATCCGGCTGATCATCCCTTCTATCTCGCCGGTCGAATGGGCGGTGCGTTGCGCCAGGGCCCGCACCTCGTCCGCCACCACGGCGAATCCCCGGCCGCGGTCGCCGGCGCGGGCCGCCTCGATGGCGGCGTTGAGGGCGAGCAGGTTGGTCTGCTCGGCGATGTGGTTGATCACGTCCAGCACCTTGCCGATGTCCTGGGCCTGGGCGGCCAGTTGCTCCACATGGCGGTGGCTGGCCTGCAGATCCCTGTTCAGGGCGCTGATGGCGGCCAGGGTGCCGTCCATGCTGCGCCGCCCCTGGTCGGCCAGCGCGCGGGAGTTTTCCGACAGCGCCAGGGTCTGCTGGGCGTGATGGGCCACCCGCTCGACGGTGGCGCTCAGTTCGGTGACCGCGGACGCCGCCGAACCGATCTCCCGGTGCTGTTGCTGCAGGTCGTCGCTGCTTTCATCCGTCGCGGATTGCAGCTGGCCCGCGGAAACGGCGAGCCTGGTAGAGGTGCCGGCCAGTTGTTGCAGGGCATGGAGCAGGCTCTGTTGCATCTTGCCCAGTGCCCGCAACAGGAAGGCCGCCTCATCGCGCCCGCTCTGGTCGATGGGTCGGGTCAGATCCCCGGCGGCGACCACGCCGGCGATGTCGGCCGCCTCGCGCAGCGGCTGGACGATGCTGCGGATCAGCAGCCAGGCCACCACCAGGGTGCCGGCGCAACTCAGCAGCACCACCGCCAGCACGCCGTTGAAGGCATCCCGAAACGCCAGGTGCGAACGCTCACCGGCTCCGTCGGCGCCGGTCTGGGCGGCCGTCGCCAGGGTCTGGAAAACGCCCGCCATCTGGTCGTAGGCGTCCCGGACCAGCAGCAGGTAAAGGGCGGCGCCTTCCTTGTCGCCGCCGCGGGACAGGGCCAGCAGCTCCCGGCTGATCTGCTGGTAGGTGTTCAGGCTGGTGGTAAAGGCGGCCAGCTGCGCGACCTCCCGCTCGTCCTGCAGCAGGGCGGCGTAGTCCGTCATCAGGTCCCGCAGCCGGCTCAGCTGGCGGGCCGTGTCGCCTTCGTACAGCGCCATTTCCTCCTCCCGCGGGGAGAGGATATGCAGCATGGCGCCCATGCGGTAGCGGTTGAGGGCGCTGTCGGCGTTGGCGAGCAGGCTCACCCGTTGCAGCCAGTTGTCCTTGATATCCAGCCCATGCCGCTGCAGCCGGTCCATCTGCACCAGCGCGAAGGCGCCCAGCAGCATGCCGAGCAGGGCGATGATGGCAAAGCCGAGCAGGGCCCGATGGGCAATCCTGAGTTGTCGTAGCAAATGCACAAGCCGCTCCATTAGTTTGTTGACAACGTCGTCTGAGGTCGTCGATGAGGCCGGACAAAGGGCCAACTCCGTTCCCTTTGTCCGTCCGTTTTGAGATAGGCGTTGTCTTTATTGGCATCTGGTCTGCAACCATGTGTCATGGGTGGAGACTTCCCTGTCATAGGTATCATCGGCCAGCCATATAGGCCGCGAGCCAGCCCAGTCCGGCTTCCGTGCCGTTGCGCGGGTGATATTCGCAGCCGATCCAGCCTGGGTAGCCGCGCCGCTCCAGCAGGGCGAACAGGGCGGGAAAGTCCAGGCGGCCGGTGCCGGGCTCGTGCCGGCCCGGGTCGTCGGCCACCTGCACATGGCCCAGGCGCGGCCACCAGGCGTCCAGCAGGGCGAGGGGATCGCCGCCCAGCCGGCTGGCGTGGTAGCTGTCGAAGATCAGCGCCAGGCCGGGGGAGTCGATGGCGTCGAACAGCCACTCGGCCCGTTCGAACCGGCTCATAAAGTAGCCGGGGGCGCTGGCCTCGCCGATCACCTCGATCAGGCTCTGGATGCCCTGATCGGCGAAAAACGCCACCGCGTAGCGGATGTTGTCCAGGTAGGTTGTGGCGTCGGCCGGCTCATCCGGCCCCGCGCAGCCGGACATCAGGTGCAGGCGGCGGCAGCCCAGGCGGCGGGCGTAGTGCAGGGCCTGGTGCAGGCTTTCGCGAAATTCCTCCTTGCGCCCGGCCAGGGCCGCCAGCCCCTTGCCGTCGCCCATGGGGGTGGCGAACTGCACCAGCTGCAGCTGGTGGCGGGCGAGCAGTTCGGCCAGCTCGCCGGCATCCTGCTCATAGGGGGAGGGGAACTCCACGGCGCGGTAGCCGGCGGCCGCCGCCGCGCCGAAGCGCGCGAGAAAAGGCACTTCCGTGAACTGAAAACCGAGGTGGGCACTGAAGTTGAGCATGGCGGCTATCTCCTCTGGGCGGTGAGGGCCTGGCGCATCCCCAGCACGGCGCTGTCGGTGGTGGCGAGCACGGGCACGGCACTGACCGCACGCACGGCCGGCAGCGCCGAGACCATGGAAAACTGGGCGAAACAGATAATGTCGACGCCTTCGATGCGGGCCGCCATCTCGGCCAGCAGGGCGTCGTGGCGTGGGGCATCCCCCGCCCGCAGCGCCTGCATGGCCTCGGGGCAGACGAAGGCGCTGAGCTGAAGCGATTTGCCGACGGCGGCCGCGTGGGCGTGGAACTCCTCGCTCATGGAGCCGATGGAGGGCTCGAAGCTGGCCAGGATGGCGATGCGCCGGGCCTGGGCCACGGCCTCCTCGATCATGGCCTGGTTGGGCTTGAGCACCGGGATGGACAGGGCCTGCTGGCATTGTTCGATGGCCTCGCCGAAGGCCGAGCAGGTGAACAGGATGCCGTCCGCGCCGGCGCCGTCGGCGTAGCGGGCCAGCGCCAGGAAGCGTTCCCGGAGCGCGGCGGTGAGCCGCCCTTCGGCGGCCAGATCCCGCGACAGGGCGTCTTCCAGCAGGTTGGCCAGCTCCGCCTCGGGCCAGAGCCGGGCGAAGGCCTGGTTGATGGGCTCCACGGCGACCGGGGTGGCGTGGATCAGAAAAATACGGGGTGCTGTCATCGTCATCGCTCCTGGGGTCACTGGTCGGCGGGGGTATCGAGCACGATAACCCCGTCTTCGTCGGCGTAGATCCGGTCGCCGTCGGCGATGGGCTGGCCGCCGATGTCCACCGCCAGGCCGACCTGGCCTTCGTCCCGCTTGACCGACTTGCGCGGCGAGGTGCCCAGCGCCTTGATGGCGATGTCCAGCCCGGCGAGGGCCGCCTTGTCGCGGATGCAGCCGTTGATGATCACGCCCGCCCAGCCGTTGTTCAGCAGATCTTCCGCGATCACGTCGCCCAGCAGGGCGCAGCGGTGGCTGCCGCCGCCGTCGACCACCAGCACCCGGCCTTCGCCCGGCTGCCTGCTCAGCGCCTTGATGCGCGAATTGTCCTCGAAGCATTTCACCGTCACGGCGGGGCCGGCGCAGCGGGCGCGGGCGCCGAAGTCGATAAGGGGCAGCGCCACTACGCGCGCCTGGTCGCCGTGCTCGTCACAGAGATCCGTGGTGTTGAATGTCATTTTCCCTCCTGGGTCATTGCGGTTGGTCGAATCGTTAAAAGAGTTGCCTATATTGGATTTGTATGCAATAAAATGCAATATGTTCGTGGCGTGGAACGGAATCCATCTCCCGTTTGTGTGATGAACATTTCATTTTTACGTGCAACCAGGCAGATGTCCCATGGTTGACCGGGTCATTCGCGGAGCTTGACGCCGCGGCAATCGACCCCGCCATGGACAGCCTGAGACCAACCCATGTTAGGAGAGTGTGATGCGAATTCTGGTTCTTCCCTGTGATGGTATCGGCCCCGAGATTGTCCAGTCGTCCATGTCTGTGCTGCAGGCGGTAAACGGCAAGTTCAACCTGGGCCTGCAGTTCGATTACGACGACGTGGGCTTCAAGAGCCTCGAACAACACGGCACCACCCTGCGCGACCAGGTGCTGGAAAAAGCCAAAACCTACGACGGCATCATCCTCGGTACCCAGTCCCACGCGGATTACCCCGCGCCGGAACAGGGCGGGCGCAATGTGTCGGCGGGCTTCCGTATCGGGCTGGATCTCTACGCCAACGTGCGCCCGGCCCGCACCCGTCCCTTCCTGGCCTCCAACATGAAGGAAGGCAAGCGCATGGATCTGGTGATCATGCGCGAGGCCACCGAGGGCTTTTACCCGGATCGCAACATGACCCGGGGCTGGGGCGAGGTGATGCCGAGCCCCGACATGGCGCTGTCCACCCGCAAGATCACCCGCCACTGCAGCGAGCGCATCGCCCGCCGGGCGTTCGAGCTGGCCATGAAGCGCAACAAGAAGGTCACCGCCATCCATAAGTCGAATAGCTTCCACATGACCGACGGCCTCTTCCTGGAGTGCGTGCGCGACGTGGCCAGGGACTTTCCCGAGGTGGCGCTCGACGATCTGCTGGTCGATGCCTCCACCGCCCACCTGGTGCGCAGCCCCGAGCGCTTCGACGTGCTGGTGGCCACCAACTTCTACGGCGACATCATCAGCGATCTGGCCAGCGAGCTGTCCGGCAGCCTGGGCCTGGCCGGCTCCATCATGGCCAGCGACACCCACTGCTGCGCCCAGGCCCAGCACGGCTCCGCCCCCGACATCGCCGGCCAGGACAAGGCCAACCCGGTGTCGATGATACTGTCGGTGGCCATGCTGCTGGACTGGATGGGCGAGCACCACGGCAAGCCGGCCCTGTCGGACGCGGCCCGGGTCATGGAGCAGGCGGTGGACCGGGTGCTGGAGGATCCCGCCCGCCGCACCGCCGATCTCGGCGGCCGGCTCGGTTGCCGCGCCTTCGGCGAGGCGGTGGCCGAGGTCATCAACGGCTGACGGGCCCGGCTCATGGAGTGAACCCAGGCGACGGGCCGGCGGCAGGCCGGCCCGTCCATCAAGGAGAATATGGTGAACAAACCCTTGCTCGGCTGTATCGCCGACGATTTTACCGGCGGGACGGATCTGGCCAGCACCCTGGTCGCCAGCGGCATGCGCACGCTGCAGGTGATCGGGGTGCCGCGCGAGCCGGTGCCCGCCGATATCGACGCCATTGTCATTGCCCTCAAAACCCGCACCCAGCCCGCCGGCGAGGCGGTCGCGGACTCGCTGGCCGCGCTGGACTGGCTCAAGGCCGCCGGCTGTCGGCAGTTTTTCTTCAAGTACTGCTCCACCTTCGATTCCACCCCCGAGGGCAACATAGGGCCGGTGGCGGATGCCCTGCTGGCCGCGCTGGAGTGCCGCTTCGCCCTGGCCTGCCCGGCCTTTCCCGCCAACCAGCGGACCCTGTACCAGGGCTACCTCTTCGTCGGCGAGCTGTTGCTGAGCGAGTCCGGCATGCGCCACCACCCCCTGACCCCCATGACCGACGCCAACCTGGTGCGGGTGCTGCAGCGGCAGACCGCGAGATCGGTGGGGCTGGTGCCCTGGCACACCGTCTCCCGCGGGGCGCCGGCCATCCGGGCCGCCTTCGACCAGCTCGAACAGGCGGGGCATGGCTACGCCATCGTCGACGCCCTGGACGACGGGCATTTGCGGGCCATCGGCGAAGCCGCCGCCGGGCACCGGCTGATCACCGGGGGCTCGGGGGTGGCGCTGGGCCTGGCGGAAAACTTCCGCCGCGCGGGCCTGCTGGGCGATAACCGGCAGGCCGGTGCGCTGCCCGGGTTGGAAGGGCCGTCGGCGGTGCTGTCCGGCAGTTGTTCGCTGGCGACCAATGCCCAGGTGGAGCACTGGCAGCGCCATCGGCCCAGCTTTCAGCTGGATCCGCTGCGCCTGGCCGAAGGGCGGGATCTGGTGGCGGAGGCGCTGGCCTGGGCCGCGCCCCTCGTCGCCCGCGAGCCGGTGCTGATCTACGGCAGTGCCCGGCCGGAGCAGGTCAGGGCCGCCCAGGAGCAACTGGGCGCGGCCCGGGCCGGGGAGCTGGTCGAGCAGGCGCTGTCGCGCATCGCGGTGGGGCTGCGGGAGCTGGGCGTGAGCAAGCTGGTGGTGGCCGGCGGCGAAACCTCGGGTGCCGTGGTCAAGGCGCTGGAGGTGCGCGCCCTGCGCATCGGCACCCTCATCGATCCCGGGGTGCCCTGGACCCGGACCCTGGGCGACCGGCCCCTGCTGCTGGCGCTGAAGTCGGGCAATTTCGGCTCCGTCGACTTTTTCGAGAAAGCCCTGGGGAGGGTGGAATGAACGAACACAAGCAACGGGAAGAGATAGTGCTGCTCGGCAAGTCCATGTACGACCGCGGCCTGACCCACGGCGGCACGGGCAACATCAGCGTCCGGCTGGACGATGGCTGGCTGCTGACGCCGACGGGCTCGTCCCTGGGCCGGCTGGATCCGGCCCGGCTGTCGAAGCTGGACTGGCAGGGGCGCCATATCGGCGGCGACCTGCCGTCCAAGGAGGCCATGCTGCACCTGGCCATGTACCAGGAGCGGCCGGTCAGCGGCGCCGTGGTGCACCTGCACTCGACCCATTCGGTGGCGGTGTCGGTGCTGGACCAGCTGGATCCGGAGGACGTGCTGCCGGCCATCACCGCCTACTACGCCATGCGGGTCGGCAAGCTGCCCCTGGTGCCCTATTACGCGCCCGGGGACCCCGCCCTGGCCGAGGCGGTGCGGCGTTTTTCCGGCCGGCACCATGCCATGCTGCTGGCCCACCACGGCCCCGTCGTGGCCGGCTCGGATTTGCATGCCGCGGTGGATGCGACCGAGGAGCTGGAAGCCACGGCCCAGCTGTTCCTGCTGCTGTTCCAGCACAAGTTCAAAACCCTGACGCCGGAGCAGGTGGCCGATCTGCAACGCCGTTTCGCCAAGCGCTAGGAGGCCGCCATGATGCGCTACGACCTGCTCAGCCTGGAGATCTTCATGGCCGTGGCCGAGCAACGCAACCTGACCCGGGCCGCCGAGCGTTGCCACCTGGCCACCTCGGCGGTGAGCAAGCGCATCAGCGAGCTGGAGGCCAGGGTGGGGGCGCCGCTGTTCGTCCGCGCCCCCCGGGGCATGGAGCTGACCCCGGCCGGCCAGTCGCTGCACCATCATGTGCGGCAGCTGCGCGCGACCCTGCAGCAGATGGACAGGGAGCTGAGCGAATACGGCGCCGGCGTCACGGGCCACCTGCGCCTGCACGCCATCACCTCGGCCCTGGCCCAGCAGCTGACCCTCGACATCGCCGGCTTTATGCAGGCCCATCCGATGATCCGCTTCGACATCGAGGAGGGGGTCGGCACCGGCGTGGTGACGGCGGTGGCCGACGGCCGCGCCGACCTCGGCATCATCGCCGAGCAGACGCCCACCCTGGGGCTGGCCAGCCGACCCTACCGCAGCGACGAACTGGTGCTGGTGATGGCGGCCCGCCATCCCCTGGCGGAGCGTACCCGGGTGAGACTGGCCGAGGCCCTGGCGTACGAATTTATCGGCTCCCATCCGGACAGCTCCCTGCAGCAGCTGCTGTCGGTCCAGGCCGCCCTGCTGGGCCAGGCGCTGCGCCAGCGGGTGCGGGTCGGCAGTTTCGAGTGCATGTGCCGCATGGCGGCGACCAACCTGGGCATCTGCCTCTTGCCTCGGGATGTGGCGGCATCGCACCGGCAGGCCCTCGACCTGCGCCTGGTGGGCCTGGAAGACGGCTGGGCGCGCCGGCAACTGCTGCTGGTCGCCCGGGACTTCGGCCAGTTGCCGGCCGTGGCGCACAGCTTTGTCGAGCACCTTTGCGGATAGCGTTCGCCGTTGGCGAACGCGGGCTTGGCCAATGCTCAATTTTCACGGCCCCGGGGCCTTTCTAGAATCAAGCCCAACCCGGTCCTCCGGCGAGGATCCCTGGCAAATTTGGTAATGGTGATACCCATGATGTTGACAAACCCCAGTCCCGACCACCTCAGCGAGCTGCAGATCGACGGCCGGCGCTACGCCTACGTGGATCTGTACAAGCTGCTCGAGCCGGCGGCGCTGTGCCGCCTGCCTTATTCCCTGCGTATCCTGCTCGAGAACGTGGCGCGCTGCTCCCCCGAGATGCTGGACGAGGTGCTCGCCTGCGCCCGGGGCCAAGGGGCCGCCTGCGAGGTGCCCTTCTACCCCAACCGCCTGATGTTCCACGACACCACCTGCCTGCCGGCGCTGGCCGACTTTGCCGGCATGCGCGACCGGGTGGCGGAGCTGGGCGGCGATCCCGGCGCCATGAACCCCATGATACCGGCGGTGCTGACCATAGATCACTCGGTTATCGTCGAGCACTATGCCGAGGAGGCGGCGGTGGAGCGCAACCTGGACATCGACTACCGGCGCAACGGCGAGCGTTACCGCTTCATCAAGTGGGCCCAGCAGAGCCTGGACAACTTCAGGGTGGTGCCGCCGGGCACGGGCATCATCCACCAGGTGAACATGGAATCCCTCGGCACCGTGGTGTGGGAGAGCCGCACCGAAGACGGCACGCCGCTGCTGCACCCCGACGACATGGTGGCCACCGACAGCCATACCCCGATGATCAACGCCATCGGCATCCTCGGCTGGGGCGTGGGCGGGCTGGAAGGGCAGGCCGCCATGCTGGGCGAGCCGGTGCCGATCCGCTTTCCCGAGGTGATCGGCATCCGCCTGCGCAACCGGCTGCGCCCCGGGGTCACCGCCACCGATCTGGCGCTCAAGGTCACCGAACTGCTGCGCCGCAAGGGGGTGGTGGGCAAGTTCGTCGAATTCTGCGGCCCGGGCCTGGCGGAGCTGGGCTGGGCGGCGCGCGGCACCCTGTCCAACATGGCGCCGGAATACGGCGCCACCGTGGTGTTCTTCCCCTTCGACGACGTCACCATGGAGTACATGGAGCTGACCGGCCGAAGCCCCGGGCTGCGCGCGCAGATCCGCGGCTACCTCGAGGCCCAGGGGCTGTGGCGGCGGGACGCGCTGCCGCAGCCCGAGTTCGCCGAGCTGATCGAGCTGGATCTGGCGGACATCGCCCCGGCGGTGGCCGGCCCGCACCAGCCCCACCAGTGGCAGCCGCTGGCCGAGGCCGGCGCCTCCTTCCGCCGCGAGGTGCTGGGCCTGGGCGAGGGGGTGATCGCCGGCACCCTGGACCCGGACGCCCGCTTTGTCGAGCCGGCCTTCGGCGAGGCGCTGGGGCACGGCGCCGTGTCCATCGCCGCCATCACCAGCTGCACCAATACCGCCAACCCGGCGCAGATGATCCAGGCCGGGCTGTTGGCCCGCAACGCCCGCCGCCGCGGCCTGCGCCCCAAGCCCTGGGTCAAGACCTCGCTGTCGCCGGGTTCCCGGGTGGTGGCGGACTACCTGGAGCAGGCCGGGCTGCTGGCGGACTTTGCCGCCCTCGGCTTCTCCCTGGCCGGCTTCGGCTGCATGACCTGCATCGGCAACTCCGGCGCCCTGGAGCCGCGGCTGGACCATCTGGTGGAGCAGGGGCTCAGGACGGCGGTGGTGCTGTCGGGCAACCGCAACTTCGAAGGCCGGGTCAACCCCAGAGTCCAGGCGGGCTACCTGGCCTCGCCGGCGCTGGTGGTGGCCTACGCCCTCATCGGTACCGTCGACACCGACCTGACCCGCGCCCCCCTGGGGGTGGACGAGGAGGGGCGGGAGGTCTACCTGCACGAGCTGATGCCGGGCGAGGAGGAAATCCAGCAACTGGTGGCCGCCAGCCTGCACCCGGAGCAGTTCGCCCGGCGCAACGCCAGCCTGTGGGACGGCACCCATCACTGGCGGGAGCTGTCGGCCGAGGGCAGCGTGCGCTTCCCTTGGGATCCCGGCTCCACCTACCTGCGCCGCCCCATCTATACCCAGGCCATCGCGCCCGCGCCCGGGGCCAGCCTGGCCATCGACAACGCCCGCGCCCTGCTGGTGCTGGGCGACAACGTCACCACCGACCATATCTCGCCGGCCAGCGCCATTCCGGCCGACAGCCAGGCCGGCCGCTGGCTGCTGGCGCGGGGCGAGTCGCCGCGGGATCTCAACCAGTATTCCACCCGCCGCAGCAACCACGAGGTGATGATGCGCGGCGCCTTCGTCAACCGGGCGGTGCAGAACCGGTTGCTGCCGGAGCAGCCCGGCGAGGGCGGCTGGGCCAGGGCGGCGGACGGCCGGCTGCTGCCGGTGTACGAGGCGGCGCTGAGCTACGCGGCCGAGGCGGTGCCCCTGGTGGTGTTCGCCGGCTTCAACTACGGCGCCGGCTCCAGCCGCGACTGGGCCGCCAAGGCGCAGGCCACCCTGGGGGTGCGGGCGGTGGTGGCGCAAAGTTTCGAACGTATCCACCGCAGCAACCTGATCGGCATGGGGGTGTTCCCCATCGAGTTCGAGCCCGGCATCGATGCCGCGCGGCTGGCGCTGAAGGGCGACGAGCGGTTGTCGTTCGGCGGCCTGGACGCGCTGGCGGTGGGCTGCAATGCGGTGGAGCTGGAGATTGACCGGGTCGACGGCCGTTTCGAACGAGTCGGGTTGCGGCTGCGGATCGACTCCCGCCAGGAACTGCGCTACCTGAGCCAGGGGGGCATCCTGCCCTACGTGGTGCGCAAGGTTACCGCCGACACCCGTAACTGATTCATATGGACAACAAGAAGAGGACACAGGCATGAACACAACGGAATTATGCGATCGGCTGGGCGAGAGGATCGGCTTCCTCACTCCCCGGCTGCGGGATCTGGGCGGCCGGCCGCGTTTCGCCGGCGAGGTGGTCACGGTGAAATGCTTCGAGGACAGCTCCCGCATCAAGGAGCTGATTGAAACACCGGGGCAGGGCAAGGTGATGGTGGTGGACGCCGGCGGCAGCGAGCGCTGCGCGGTGTTCGGCGACATGAGCGCCGCCACCGCCATCCGCAACGGCTGGGAGGGGGTCGTCATCTACGGCTATATCCGCGACGCCGAGCCCATCGCCCAGATGGATCTGGGCATGCGCGCCCTGGGCGTGGTGCCCATGGGCTCGACCCGGCGCGGCCTGGGGCTGACGGAACTGGCCATCGACATCCAGGGCGTGCGCTGCCAGCCCGGCGACTACCTGGTGGCGGACGAGGATGGGGTGGTGGTGATGCCCGCGGCCCTGGCCGGCGAGGCGCTGGCGGCCGGGGCCTGACCCCTTGGGTCTGGCCGGGCGGCTCCGCTGGCGACGATTTGGGAAAACTGGATAAAGGCACGCTTAAGTTCACCCTGGCGCTGGCCGGGCGAGAGCCCGGTTCCGCTTGGATTCGGGCAATATAATGGCGGGATGCGCGCCTTGTCGGCGGTATTGTGCTCTAAATCATGAATTGTATTTTTAGTTTCAAAAGTGCAATTGCAATGTTGACGACTCGTTAAATCAGGAGTAGATTGCATTTTAAGGCGTAAATGTACAGTTAGTTGAGGGGCCTCGGCCTGGTACTGCGCTTAACCCTTATCTCCGAGAGATAAATCGTGTGTAACAAGGAAGGACGAACCTATGCATGTTAACAGTCTGAAAATGGTAGCCGCGGCAGCCTGCCTGCTTTCCACCAGCCAGGTGATGGCGCTCGAAGCCCCCAAGCGGGTCGAGTGCATCGCCCCGGCCGGCCCCGGCGGCGGCCTGGATTTTATCTGCCGCAGCATCGGCAAGGCGCTCAATGATCTGGACATCGTCAGCGGCAATATCCAGGTGACCAACATGCCCGGCGGCGGCCACGGCGTCGGCTATGCCCATACCGTGTCCAAGCGCAAGGGCGATGCCGGCGTGTTCGTGGCCACCAGTACCGGCACCACTACCCGCCTGGCCCAGAATGCCTACCCGGGCCTGGATTCCTCCATGGTCAACTGGGTCGCGGCCATGGGCGCCGAGCCGGGGGTGATAGCGGTGCGCAAGGATTCTCCCTACCAGTCGCTGAGCGAGGTGCTCGATGCCATCGGCCAGAACCCGGGCAGCGTGACTTTCGCCGGTGCCAGCCCGCTCGGCGGCGACGACAACCTGCGGGTGCTGCTGACCGCCAAGCGGGCCGGCGTCGATGAGCTCAAGGATCTGCGCTACCTGTCGTTCAACAACGGCGGCGATGCCCTGGTGCAGGTAGTGGGCGGCCATGTGGACGTGTTCTCCGGCGATCTGTCCGAAGCCATGGGCTTTTTCGACTCCGGCGATCTGCGCATCCTGGCGGTGCTGGCGGACGAACGGCTGGACGGCAAGCTGACCGCCGTGCCCACCGCCAAGGAGCAGGGCGTTGACGTGACCTGGCTGAACTTCCGCGGCGTCTATGTGGCGCCGGGCATCAGCGACGAACAGTACAACTGGTGGCAGCAGACCTTCAGCAACCTGTATGAAACGCCCGAGTGGAAGAAGGTCATGCAACAGAACGGCCTGATCCCCTTCCACAAGACGGGGGCGGAGTTTACCGATTACGTCAACGCACAGATCGGTGAAGTGCGCCAACTTTCACAAGAACTGGGGATTATCAAGTAATGATTAACGATCGCGTCCTGGGGCTGCTGGGCTTGATCCTGGCCGTGGTTTACGGCCTTCATGCCCAGGAGTTTCAACCGGCGTTCGGCGGCGGCGGGGCCATTGGCCCCTCCGCCTTTCCAACGCTGTTGGCCGTATTGCTGGCCATCTCCTGTATCTACCTGATGGTAAAACCCGATCCCGACGAAGCCTGGCCGCCCCTGAAAACCCTGGTCGAGCTGGCGCTGATCCTGGCGGTGCTGCTGGGTTTTGTCGTCATCCTTGAACCGCTGGGCTTCATCCTGTCCGCGGGGCTGGCGGTCACCCTGCTGGCCTGGCGGATGAACGCCAGCCTCAAGCCGGCCGCCCTGGTCGGGTTTTGCAGCAGTGTGTTCATGTTTGCGCTGTTTACCTACGGGCTGGATCTTGCCCTCCCGGTGGGCACCTTGTGGGGAATGAACTGATGGATATCTTGCAGTTGCTGATGCAGGGCTTTGCGGTGGCCCTGACACCGGAAAACATGATGTATGCCCTGATCGGCGCCTTTCTGGGTACCCTGATCGGCTGCCTGCCGGGCCTGGGGCCCGCCAACGGCATCGCCATCCTGATGCCGCTGTGCTTCTCGCTGGGGCTGGGCGCCGACAGCGCACTGATCATGCTCACTTCCGTCTATGCCGGCACCATGTACGGCGGCCGGATTTCCTCCATCCTGCTCAACATTCCCGGCGACGAGCCGGCCATGATGACCTGCCTGGACGGCTATCCCATGGCCCGCAAGGGCAGGGCGGCCGAGGCGCTGGCGCTGTCGGCCATCGCTTCCTTCATCGGCAGTTTCCTGGCGGTGATTGGCCTTATCATCATGGCGCCGCTGCTGGCGAAGTTCGCCCTGCACTTTGGCCCGGCGGAGTATTTCGCACTCTTTATCCTGGCCTTCGCCACCCTGGGCGGCATTACCGGCAAGAACCCGATGAAAACGGTGCTGGCCACCGCCCTCGGGCTGATGCTGTCGACCATCGGCGTCGACATGACCACCGGGGTGGAGCGCTTTACCTACGGCAACCTCCACCTGTACGAGGGAATCGACTTTATCGTCATCATCGTCGGCCTGTTTGCGGTGTCGGAGCTGTTCATCTTTATCGAGTCCCATGCCAAGCAGGACCGGGACATGATCAAGGTGGAGAAACTCAAGCTCACCGCCAGGGACATCCTCGGCGTACTGCCGACCTCGTTGCGGAGCAGCCTGCTCGGCTTTATTTCCGGGGTGTTGCCGGGGGCCGGCGCGTCGCTGGGCAGCTTTATCAGCTACACCCTGGAGAAGAAGGTACTGGGCAAGAAGGGTCACTTCGGTGAAGGGGATCCCCGCGGCATAGCCGCGCCCGAGGCCGGCAACAACGCCGCCGCCAACGGCGCCCTGGTACCCATGCTGACCCTGGGCGTGCCCGGCAGCGGCACCACCGCCGTGCTGCTGGCGATGCTGGTTACCCTCAACATCCAGCCGGGTCCGTTGATGTTCCAGCAGAACGCCGACGTGGTCTGGGGGGTGATCGCCGCCCTGCTGTTCGGCAACATACTGCTGCTGTTCATGAACATCCCGATGATCGGCGTGTTCGTGAAGATACTGTCGGTGCCGTCCAAGTACCTGATGCCGATGGTGACCATGGTGGCGGTGGTGGGGATCTACTCCATCAGCAATTCGACCACCGAGCTGTACATGATGATCGGCTTCGGTGTGCTGGGTTATGTGCTGCGCAAGCTCGACATTCCGCTGGTGCCGATCGTGCTGGGCACCCTGCTGGGCCCCACCATGGAGGTCAACCTGCGCAATGCCATGAGCCTGTCCGGCGGCGATGTCGGCATACTGTGGAACAGCGCCATTTCCGTCTCCATCTGGAGCATCGCCATCATCGGCCTGCTGGCGCCGGTGGTAGTCGGCCCCCTGCTGCGCCGCAAGATGAAGGCCGCGCACGAAGTGGTGGAATAACAAGAAGATCTCGTTTGTTGCTGATGTTCAGCAAGGCCCCGCCGGTGATGGCGGGGCTTTTTTTGTGTGTGGTGCGGGAGGCCGGGTCTTTGCCATCGGTAACCGAGGGAGCCGGCGAGGCTTGCACCGGCGCCATGGTTGAGTTAACTCTGTAGTAACCTCGCTTTTGTTGAGTAAATGCAAAACCATGAGATCAAAAACACTCTTGTCCCAGGTGACCGACTTCGATCTGCGCCTGTTGCGCCTGTTCAAGGTGGTGGCGGAGTGCGGGAGCTTTTCCGCCGCCGAAAGCGCCCTGGGGGTGACCCGTTCGGCGGTGAGCCTGCAGATGAGCGATCTGGAAAAGCGCCTGGGCATGCGCTTGTGCCAGCGTGGCCGGGCGGGCTTTGCCCTGACCGACGAGGGCAGGGAAGTGCTGCGGGCGGGGGAGGTGCTGCTGAGCGCGGTGGAGAACTTTCGCGCCGAGATCAACCAGATCAACCGGCAATTGCGGGGCGAACTCAATATCGGCATCGTCAACAACCTGGTGACTCAACCCCATATGGAGATCACCCGCGCCCTGAAGGCGCTGCGCGAGCGCAGCGACGAGATCCGGGTCAACATCAGCATGAGCACCCCCGGCGAGATAGAGCGGGGGCTGTTCGACGGCCGCCTGCACGTGGGCGCCATTCCCCTGACCACGCCGCTTTCGGGCCTGGACTACCGCCTGCTCTATGAGGAGCGCTCCAGCCTGTATTGCAGCCGCGAGCATCCGTTGTTTCACGCCGAGGTGGAGCCGGACGACGACACCCTGGGCTCGGTCGACGCCGTGGTGCCCGGCTACCCCATGACGACGGAAGTCCTGGGCCTGCACCGGCAACTGAACTGCACCGCCACCGCCTCCGACCGGGAGGGCATCGCTTTCTTGATCCTCACCGGCAGCTACATCGGCTATCTGCCGGATCACTATGCCGCCAACTGGGTCGCCAAGGGGCAGATGAAGCCCCTGTGTCCGGAGCGGTTGTTTTTTGACTCCAAGCTGGCCGTTGTGACCCGCAAGGGACGCCGCCCCAATCTGCTGCTGGAGAGCTTTCTCGACTCCCTGCAAGCCCCCCGCTGAATGGCGCCCCTGCCGCCCTGGTGCCCGGGCTGGAAAGTTAAGCATTGGCTTACCTATGGTTAAATACATTTGAATTTAACTTAACCAAACCGGGCGCCAGAATGGTCCTGTTATCGCTTTCCATCAACGGCAGCAGGGATTGGATCATGGCTAAACAGGATATTTTGCAGCGCGCCGGCCTGAGCCCCGCGCAGCTCGACGCCTACTGGATGCCCTACACCGGCAACCGCCAGTTCAAACAGGATCCGCGCATCATCGTCGGCGCCGAGGGGGGCTACTACCGGGATGTGTACGGTCGCCGCATTTTCGACGGCCTGTCCGGGCTCTGGACCTGCGGCGCCGGCCACAACAGGCCCGAGATCGCCGAGGCGGTGGCCAGGCAGCTGCGCGAGCTGGACTATGCCCCGGCCTTTCAGTTCGGCCATCCCAAGGCGTTTGAGCTGGCCCATCGCCTCCGCGAGCTGACTCCCGCCGGCCTAGACTACGTCTTTTTCACCGGCTCCGGCTCCGAGAGCGCGGACACCGCCCTGAAAATCGCCCGGGCCTACTGGCGCAAGAAGGGCAAGGCCGGCAAGACCAAACTGATCGGTCGCGCCAAGGGCTACCACGGCGTCAACTTCGGCGGCATCAGCCTGGGCGGCATCGGCCCCAACCGGGCCCTGTTCGGCCAGGGGATAGACGCCGACCATCTGCCCCATACCCTGCTGAAGCAAAACGCCTTTACCCGCGGCATGCCGGAGCGGGGCGCCGACAAGGCCGAGGATCTGCTGGAGCTGATTGCGCTGCACGACGCTTCCAATATCGCCGCGGTGATCGTCGAGCCGCTGGCCGGCTCCGCCGGGGTGATACCGCCGCCGGTGGGCTATTTGAAGCGGCTGCGCGAGATCTGCGATCAGCACGACATCCTGCTGATCTTCGACGAGGTGATCACCGGCTTCGGCCGCATGGGTTCCATGACCGGCGCCGAGGAATTCGGGGTGGTGCCGGACATCATGAACCTGGCCAAGCAGCTGACCAACGGCGCCGTGCCGATGGGGGCGGTGATCTGCCAGGGCGAGATCTACCACACCTTTATGGAGCAGGGCGGGCCCGACTACCTGCTCGAGCTGCCCCACGGCTACACCTATTCCGGCCATCCGGTGGCCTGTGCCGCGGCGCTGGCCTCGCTCGATATCCTCCAGCAGGACCAACTCGTTCCCCGCGTGAAGGAGATGGCGCCGTATTTCGAGAATGCGCTGCACGGCCTGAAAGGCACCCCTTATATCAGCGATATCCGCAACTACGGCCTGGCCGGTGCCCTGCAGATCGAAAGCTACCCCGGCGAGCCGGCGCGCCGCCCCTTCGAGATTGCGATGAAGTGCTGGGAGAAGGGTTTTTACGTGCGCTACGGCGGCGACACCATCCAGCTGGGGCTGCCCTTTATCGTGGAGCGGGAAGAGATAGACCGGCTGGTCAACGCCCTGGGCGAGGCCATCGGCGAACTGGGTTGAGCCCCGGCCACCGCCGCGAAAGACAAAAATTCATATCAAGCGAGGTACATGGATGAAGATTATCGGCCACCTGATCAATGGCGCCATCGTGACCGACGGCACCCGCACCCAGGATGTGTTCAACCCCTCCACCGGCGAGGTCGCCAAGCAGGTGGCCCTGGCCGGCAAGGCCAGGGTGGAGGACGCCATCGCTGCCGCCCAGGCCGCCTTTCCGGCCTGGCGCAACACCCCGCCGCTGAAGCGGGCGCGGGTCATGTATCGTTTCAAGCAACTGCTGGAAGAGCATGCCGAGGAAATCTGCCGGCTGATCGGCGAGGAGCACGGCAAGATAGCGCACGACGCCATGGGCGAACTCACACGCGGTATCGAGAACGTCGAATATGCCTGCGGCGTGCCCGAGCTGCTCAAGGGCGAGCACAGCAAGAACGTGGGCCCGGCCATCGACTCCTGGAGCGAGTTCCAGCCGCTGGGCGTGGTGGCCGGCATCACCCCGTTCAACTTTCCCGCCATGGTGCCGCTGTGGATGTACCCCATGGCCATCGCCTGCGGCAACTGCTTTGTGCTCAAACCCTCCGAGCGGGATCCGGGCTCGACCCTGTACATCGCCCAGTTGCTGATGGAAGCGGGCCTGCCGGCCGGGGTGATCAACGTGGTCAACGGCGACAAGGAAGCGGTCGACACCCTGCTGGACGACCCGCGGGTGCAGGCGGTGAGCTTCGTCGGCTCCACTCCCGTTGCCGAATACATCTACGCCAGGGCCAGTGCCAACGGCAAGCGCTGCCAGGCGCTGGGCGGAGCCAAGAACCACGCCATCCTGCTGCCCGATGCCGACATGGACAACGCCGTCAGTGCCCTGACCGGCGCGGCCTTCGGCTCTTCCGGCGAGCGCTGCATGGCGCTGTCGGTCGCGGTGGCGGTGGGCGACGCGGCCGCCGAGGCCTTTATAGAGAAGATGAAGGCGCAGATGCAAAGCCTCAAGGTTGGCGCCTTCAATGACAAGCGCAACGACTTCGGCCCGGTGATCACCCGCGCGCACATGGAAAAAGTAGTCGGCTATATCAACAGCGCCGAGGAGCAGGGCGCCGAGATAGTGGTGGACGGCCGCCACCCGAGCGTGCCCGGTTTTGACAACGGCTTTTTCGTGGGCGGCACCCTGATCGACCGGGTCACCCCGGACATGCTCTGTTACCGGGAGGAGATCTTCGGCCCGGTGCTGCTGGTGGTGCGGGTGGCGACCATGCAGCAGGCGATGGAGCTGATCGATGCCCACGAATACGGCAACGGCACCTGCATCTTCACCCGCGACGGCGAGGCGGCCCGTTACTTCAGCGACAATATCCAGGTGGGCATGGTCGGCATCAACGTGCCGCTGCCGGTACCGGTGGCCTACCATTCCTTCGGCGGCTGGAAGCGCTCGCTGTTCGGCGATCTCTATGCCTACGGCCCCGACGCCGTGCGCTTCTACACCCGGCGCAAGACCATCACCCAGCGCTGGCCCTCGGCGGGGGTGCGCGAAGGGGTGCAGTTCGCCTTTCCGTCCTGAAGTCACACCGTCGGGCGCTGTTTCGCCGCCCGGCGGTTCTCCTTTTTCTGCCCATCTCTAATGATAAATTTCAGACCCTTTCGCCCGGCGAGCACCGTCACCGCCCTTCCGATGCCATAGTTGAAAGAGGAGGGGCGCCGCCGGCCCGGGCCGGGCGGTTGGGGCGAACGGCGGCGTCGCCTGTCGGCGCGAGGAGGTGGATTATGGACGGGGCAGTGGTTCGGCGCGAGGTGCGGCTTAATGCCGCCGGTGTCACCCTGGACGGGTTTCTGGCGTTGCCGGTGGGAGGGCAGGCCCTGGTGCTGTTTGCCCATGGCAGCGGCAGCAGCCGGTTCAGCCCGCGCAACCGGCTGGTGGCGGAGCGGCTCAATGCCGCCGGTATCGGTACCCTGCTGTTCGATCTGCTGACGGCGGATGAGCACCGCATCGACGAGGTGACGCGTGAGTTCCGCTTTAATATTCCGCTGCTGTCCCGGCGGCTGATCGGCGCCATCGACTGGGCGGACGGCGAGGCCGATACCCGGGCCTTGCGCCTCGGGCTGTTCGGATCCAGCACGGGCGCCGCGGCGGCCTTGCTGGCGGCCGCCGAACGTCCCCGGCGGGTGGCGGCGGTGGTGTCCAGGGGAGGGCGGCCCGATCTGGCGGGCGCGGCCTTGCCCAGGGTGCAGGCACCGACCCTGCTGCTCGTTGGTGGCGAGGATCATCAGGTGCTCGGCCTTAACCGCGAGGCGGCGCAACAGATGCGGAGCCGCCCCCGGCTGGAAACCGTGGCGGGCGCCAGCCACCTGTTCGAAGAGCCGGGCACGCTGGACAGGGTGATCCAGTTGGCCATCGACTGGTTCGTGCGCCATCTGTGCCGGGATTGAGCCGGCATTGCCGAGGTACCACCCTGCGCTTTCTTCCGCTTCTTGTTCCTTGTGCTCGACCCAAAATTGTCGGTAAGGGCTTGCCAGGCTGGCTGTTAAAGTGAAAGAATCAACAAAACTTTGTGGAAATTGAGAGAATATGATTGCTTCACTTCGGTTCAGCAACTTCTACAGCTTTGCCGACGACACCCTCGTCGACTTCACGCTGGGCAAGAAGCCTACGCCTTCCGGCTATGATATCGAGCTGGCCGATGCTCGCCTGAACAAGGTTATCGCCGTGGTGGGGGCCAACGGCTCGGGCAAAACCCAGTTCATCAAGCCGCTGGCGTTTTTAAGCTGGTTTATCTGTGATTCCTTTCTTAACAGCGATCCGGATCAGGACATCGTCTATGCGCCGCATGCGCTTTGCTCCGAAGAAGAAACCCGGATGGAGCTTGATTTTATCCTCGACGGCACCGAACACCGCTATCAGCTGGTGATGAAGGAGCACAGGGTGGTGAGTGAGGCACTCTTTGTTCGCACCAGCAGCCAGTTCAGCTATGTGTTCAAGCGCGAGCAAAGCGGGGACGGGTATCACTTTCGGCAAAAAGGGTTTCCCTTTCCCAGGGCGCAGGCCGAGAGCCTGCGCGCCAATGCTTCCCTGCTGGCGGCAGCGCACAGCTACGACATCAAGGAAGCCAGGCCCTTTATTGAATATTTTCGCCGCATCGTCACCAACGTGGCCAGTAGTGGCCGGCGCCACTTTCAGCATGGGGCCGTGGTACATGCGGCCGAATTGTACGAAAAGGCGCCCGAGCTGAAGGCGCGCATGGCCGAGGTGATGCGTGAATTCGACCTGGGGCTTGATGGCGTGGCCATCAGAAAACTTGAAGGCACCACCCAAGACGGCAAAACCGAAAGTTTCTACATGCCTTTTGGCGAGCATCGCACTACGTCGGGGGACGCGTTTGAACTGCCCTTTTTCGAGGAATCCAGCGGTACCCAGTCGGCCTTTGTGCTGCTGGAGCGGGTGCTCAGGGTGTTGCA
This sequence comes from Zobellella iuensis, assembly GCF_016746085.1. Lineage (GTDB taxonomy): Bacteria > Pseudomonadota > Gammaproteobacteria > Enterobacterales > Aeromonadaceae > Oceanimonas > Oceanimonas iuensis. The sequence goes on along the minus strand of NZ_JAERTZ010000008.1, from coordinate 95,936 downwards.
TCAGGGTGGCCTGGCGGTGATCGATGAAATAGACAACGATTTGCACCCGCACCTGGTGCCCATCATGCTCGACTGGTTCCGGTTTGAGCACAGTAATCCGCACCAGGCTCAGATCGTCTTTACCTGCCACACGCCCGAGGTACTCAACCGTTTGCAAAAGCACCAGGTTTACCTGTGCGAAAAGCAGGATCAGTGCTCCACTGCCTGGCGGCTGGATGAGATGGCGGGCCTGCGCGCCGACGACAACCTTTACGCCAAATACATGGCCGGCGCCCTGGGCGCCGTCCCGGATGTATAAGCCATGAGCAAGCGCAAAGGCAGAAGCGTAAAAAAGCACCTGGTGGCGCACACCACGCTGCTGGTCGTGGGTGAGGGCGCGGACGACAAGGCCTTTATTACCCACATGAAAACCTTGTTCTGCCCCAGAGGCAGCGGCCATAGCGTCAAGGTGGAAGCCGGTGATGGCGGCTCGGCAGGCAACATTATTACCAACGTGATCCGAACCCACAGGAACAGTGATTTTGACCGCCGTATTCTGGTGCTGGACTCGGATCTTCCGCCGGCTCAGGCCGAACGCCGCAAGGCGGAGCAGGCCGGTTATGGCATTATCCTCTGGCGCCCCCAATGCCTGGAGGGCGCCCTGCTGGAAGTGTTGGGCGAAAGAATAGGCGCTCACGAAAACAGCCAGCAGCTCAAGCAGCGCCTTCACCCCCGCCTGGCCGACAGGCATACCGAACCGGCGGCCTACGCCGTGCTGTTTCCCAGGCCGGTGTTGGAAAAAACAACCAATGAGTCCGTTTGCTCCCTGCGCCATTGCCTTGAAAACAAACAGAATTAATCGACGTCATACCTCCTGAACCGCCGAAGCATCCGCCGCCCTGATGCGCCGCCACCTCAACCAGGCCCTGAGGGTGAAGCGGGCATTCCGGCTGGAGCCCCGAACGGAATGCCCGGCCATCATTAAGCCTCAGCTCACCAGGCGCAGGCACTGCCCGGTATGGTAGAGGGTGAAGCCGCTTTCGTAACCGGCGCTCAACAGCGACTTTGCGCGTATCGCTTGGTGGCTGCGGATCGGCAACGGCAACAGGGCGTCATCGCCGGTGGTCAGGTAGCGGGCGAACCCCTTGCCGACAATGGTGCCGGTGGTGACGCCGCGGCCATTGTAGCCGGTCACCGCCACTATGCCCGGCGCCGGCTCGAACAGGCGCAGGGTGTGTTCCGGCGTAAAGGCGATCCGTCCGGTCCAGGTGCATTCCCATTCGAGCCGGCCCAGTTGCGGAAAGTAGTGCTGCTGCACCCGATCGGCCCAGCAGCGCAGGTAAGGCAAGGGTTTGCCGTCCCCGCGGCCCAGGCTGCCCAGCAGCAGGCGGCCCTCGGCGTCACGCCGGATGCTGCTCAGCACCATGCGGGTATCCCAGGCGCCCTGCCGGCCGGGCAGGATATCGCCGGCGAGTGCTTCCGGCAGGGGGCGGGACGCCACCTGGAAGTAGTAGCCGGCAAAGAAATGGTCGCGCACCTGGTTCCAGTGATCTTCGGTATAGGCGTTGGTGGCGATGACCACCCGGGGCGCCCGGATGCTGCCTTGGGGTGTCATCACCTGCCAGTCGTCCCCTTGGCGGCTGATACCGGTGGCGGGGCTCTGGGTATGCAGGCGCACACCGGCCGCCATCGCCGCCCGGGCCAGGCCCCGGGTATAGGCAGCGGGGTTGAGGGTGCCGGCGCGGTGGTCGAGCAGGGCCCGCCGGATGCGCCGGGTGCCCACCTGTTGGTGGCAGGCTTCGTCTTCAAGCAGTTCCACGGGGGCGCCGCGGCGCTGGAACTGGGCAAGCCGGCGCGCCAGCTCCTGTTCGCCCTTGGCGTTGTGGGCCAGGTGCAGGTTGCCGGTACGGGTGGCGTTGCATGCGATGCCGTGGCGTTCGATCAGCGCAAAGACCTCCGCCGGGGCACCGCCGAGCAGGGTGTTGGCGCGTTCGCCGTCTTCCTCGCCCAGGGTCTTGATGATGTCGTCCGGCGGTATCCACAGCCCGGCATTGACCAGGCCCACGTTGCGGCCCGAGCCGCCGGTGGGGATCTCGCTCGCCTCGATCAGGATTACCGCCACCCCGGCCTCGGCCAGGTGGAGGGCGGTGCTGAGCCCGGTGATACCGCCGCCTATGACCACCACCTCTGTGGTGTGATGGTCCTGCAGGGGAGCCAGCGCCGGCGCCGGCTCGGGTGAAGTGTCATGCCACAGGCATCTCTCTTTCATGCATACCTCCTTATGTCGATCTCCCCTTGTGCAGGATAGAGAGTGCGAAAACCCGGCGAGTCGCAAGCGACAGCCAGGCTTCCCGGCCATGAGCCCGGTGTTCGACGCGGGTCGCGCCACTGTTCCCGGGATCATGTCCCTAGTTATTCCGTAACGCAATTGCCAGGGCGTCAGTCGAACTTGATGCCCTGGGCCAGGGGCAGTTCGCGGGAGTAGTTGACGGTGTTGGTCTGGCGCCGCATATAGATCTTCCACACGTCCGAGCCCGACTCGCGGCCGCCGCCGGTTTCCTTCTCGCCGCCGAAGGCGCCGCCGATCTCGGCACCGCTCGGGCCTATGTTAACGTTGGCGATGCCGCAGTCGCTGCCCATATCGGAGACGAAGGCTTCCGCCTCGCGCACATCGGTGGTGAAAATACAGGAAGACAGGCCCTGGGGCACGTCGTTGTTCATGGCCAGGGCCTCGTCGAACTCGCGATAGCTCAGCACGTAGAGGATGGGGGCGAAGGTCTCGCTCCTGACCAGATCGTCCTGGCGCTCGACCTCGACGATGGCGGGCGCCACGTAGTAGCCATTGGGGTAGACGTCGGCCAGTTGCCGCCCGCCGCCGAACACGGTGGCGCCGCGCTGGCGCGCCTGGGTCAGGACAGATTGCATCTGGTCGAACGCCTGGGCATCGATCAGCGGACCTACCAGGTTGCCTTCCATCGGGTTGCCGATGCTGATGCCTGCATAGGCCTTCTTCAGCCGTGCTATTACTTCGTCGCGCAGTGATTGGTGGACGATCAGGCGGCGCAGGGTGGTGCAGCGCTGTCCGGCCGTGCCCACGGCGGAGAAGAGGATGGCGCGCACCGCCATGTCGAGATCGGCGCTGGGGGCCAGGATCATGGCGTTGTTGCCGCCGAGTTCGAGGATGCTGCGGCCGAAACGGGCGGCGACGCGGGGCGCGATTTCGCGGCCCATGCGGGTGCTGCCGGTGGCGCTGATCAGGGGCACCTGGTGAGAGTCGGTCAGCCTTTCGCCGGCCTCGCGGCCACCGATGATGACCTGGCTGAGATCGTCAGGCGCATCTGCACCGAACTCGGCCATGGCCCGCTCCAGCAGGGCCTGGCAGGCGAGGGCGCTGAGCGGGGTCTTCTCGGACGGCTTCCACAGCAGGCTGTTGCCGCACACCAGTGCCAGGGCGGCATTCCAGGCCCAGGGCGCCATCGGGAAGTTGAAGGCGGTGACCAGGCCGATGGGGCCCAGCGGATGCCAGCTTTCGCGCATATGGTGGCCGGGGCGCTCGGAGGCGATGGTCAGGCCGTACAACTGGCGGGACTGGCCGACGGCGAGGTCGCAGATATCGATCATCTCCTGAACCTCACCCAGGCCCTCCTGCAGGATTTTGCCGCACTCCAGGGTGACCAGGGCGCCCAAGTCATCCTTGTGGCGGCGCAGCTGTTCACCAAACAGGCGGACCAGCTCGCCCCGGCGCGGCGCGGGCACCTGGCGCCAGGCTGCAAAGGCAACCTGGGCACGTTCGATGCGGGCGTCCACCACCTCGGCGGATTCAAAACTGAGCCGGCCGATTTCGGCGCCGTCGGTGGGAGAGGTAACGGGGTAATCCCCCTGGCGATACAAAGACTCGGCTACGCCCAGGCGCTGCATAATGGTGTCAATCATTCATCCTCCTAATGATGTTTCCAGATTGATAGACAACACCGGCAGTATTGCCTTCGGGCTTGATCTAGATCAAACGACGCTTTATAACGATATCATTCCATTTTTTCTTGATTTGGGTCCCAAGCATGAATCGTCGCCATCTGCCTTCCCTCTCCGCCATGCAGTGCTTCGAAGCCTCGGCACGTCATTTGAGCTTCACGCGCGCGGCGGTGGAACTCAGCCTGACCCAGAGCGCCGTGAGCAAGCAGGTGGCCCAGCTCGAGTCGCTCCTCGAGCACCCGCTTTTCCGCCGGGTACGCAAGCGGCTCCAGCTTACTCCGGAGGGCTCGCTCTACCTGACCGAGGTGCGCAAGATCCTGACCCAGGTCGAGATGTCGACGCGCTACATGCAGTCCTACGGCGGCCAGAGCGAGGTGCTCAACGTCACCACCCTGCCGACCTTCGGTGCGCGCTGGCTGATCCCCCGGCTCAACGGCTTCCGTTTCCGGCATCCCGACGTCTACCTGAACATCAACAACAGGACGGAGCCGTTCGACTTCGAGGAGGAGCGCATCGACGTCGCCTTCTTTTTCGGCCAGGGCTCCTGGCCGAAAGCCGAATGCCTCAAGCTGCTGGATGAAGAAATGGTGGCGGTCTGTTCGCCGTCCGTTATTCCCGCGGAAGGCATTCAGGACCCCTTGGAGCTGACCCGGCTGGTGCTGCTGCAGCAGGCGACGCGCCCCGAGGCCTGGCACGACTGGTTTGAAGGCCAGGAGCGCTACACCAGCCACAGCTACCACGGACCACGCTTCGACACCTTCTATATGTCTCTGCAGGCGGCCCGTTCGGGGTGCGGCGTTGCGCTGGTGCCACGCTTCCTGGCCGAGGAGGAGCTGCAGGCCGGGCAACTGGTCATCCCCTGGCCATTCTCGCTACGCAGCCGCAACGCCTATTACCTGGCCTATCCGGAGCACAAGGCCGACGTCGGCAAGGTAAAAAACTTTATCGAATGGATACTGGAACATCGATAAAGGCAGAAGGAGACAGGCGTCGGCCACCGTCATCACATTCCTCCAATTCATGTTCTAGGAGTTGTCCGCTTTCACACCAAGTGCCTGAACGGATGGACAAAAAACAACCTATCAACCAATTCATTATTTTTTGGAATGAATTGGTCCTTTTTTTTCGTTTGCGGCCCATGGCGGGGTCTGTTTTTATCGTTACCTCTTTCTTCAGGAGTTAACGGGGACCCTATATGGATTTAGCATGCATCAGCCAGTCGCTCGGCGTGATCCACCCCATCTGCATGGAACGCGGCCGCAATGCCGAGGTTTGGGATGAGCAGGGCAAGCGCTACATCGATTTCGTCGGCGGCATCGGTGTGCTCAACCTGGGACATGGCCATCCGGCGGTAGTCGAGGCGATTCGGGCCCAGAGCGACAAGCTGCTCCATTCCGCCTTCAACGCGGTGCCGCACCGCGGTTACCTGGCGGTGGCCCGGCAACTGGCCGAGTTCGTGCCGGTGTCCTACCCGCTGTCGTGCATGCTGACCAACAGCGGCGCCGAAGCGACCGAAAACGCCCTCAAGGTGGCCCGTGCCGCCACCGGCCGGCAGGGGGTGATCGCCTTCGACGACGGTTTCCATGGCCGTACCCTGGCGGCGCTGAACCTGAACGGCAAGGTCAAGCCATACAAGCATCGTCTCGGCGCCTTGCCCGGTCCGGTGTACCACCTGCCCTTCCCGAGCCGCGATAGCGATGTTGGCGCCGATCAGGCCATGGCGGCGCTGGCGCGCCTGTTCGAGGTCGAACTGCCGCCGGAAGAGGTGGCCTGCATCATCGTCGAGCCGGTGCAGGGCGAGGGCGGCTTCCGCCTGCTGTGTGCCGATTTCGCCGCCCGCCTGCGCGCGCTCTGCGATGCCCACGACATCCTGCTGGTCTTCGACGAAATCCAGTCGGGCTTCGGCCGCACCGGCAGCCGCTTCGCCTTTTCCCACCTCGGGGTGGAGCCGGATCTGTTGCTGATGGGCAAAAGCATGGCGTCCGGGCTGCCGCTGGCGGCGGTGGCCGGCCGGGCGGAACTGATGGATGCCCTGCCCAAGGGCGGGCTGGGCGGCACCTATTCGGGCAACGCCCTGGCCTGTGCCGCGGCCCGGGTAGTGATGGATCTGATGAGCGAGCAGCAACTGCGCTTGTGGGGTGCGCGCCAGGAGCGGGCCACTCTGGCGGCATACCAGGCCTGGCGGGCCTCGGGGCGCTACCCCATGCTGGGCCGGCTGACCGGGATCGGCGCCATGCGCGGCATCGTTTTCGAAGACACCGCCAACGCCACGGGCAGCGAGCATCTGGCGGCCCTGCTGGATGCGGGCCGGGAACTGGGAGTGCTGCTGATGCCGAGCGGTCGTCGCCGCAACGTCCTGCGCTTGTTGCCGCCATTGACCACCGAGCCAGAGGTGCTGGCTGAAGGGCTGGCCTGCCTGGAGCGGGCGCTGGAGACGCTGCGCCCATGATAGCCCGGCTGGGCGCACGATGGACAACCCCGATTTACCCAAGACAGCAATGTCATCCCGATAGGAACAACGGAGACGAATGAAGCATGACCACCTATTTATCCTGTGACGAGATCCGCGACCGCTTTGCCGGCGCCATGTCGGCCATGTACCAGGCCGAGGTGCCGCAATACGCCACCCTGCTCGAGCTGGTGGAGCAGGTGAACCGGGAAACCCTCGCCAACCATCCCGCCCTGGCGCAACGCCTGGCGGAGGGCGGCGAGCTGGAGCGGCTCGGCGTCGAACGCCATGGCGCCATTCGCGTCGGTACCGCCGGTGAGCTGGCCATGTTGCGCCGCCTGTTTGCGGTGATGGGCATGTATCCGGTCGGTTATTACGATCTTTCCGAGGCCGGCGTGCCGGTGCATTCCACCGCCTTCCGCCCGGTAGAGGACACGGCCCTGGCCCGCAATCCCTTCCGCATCTTCACCTCGCTGTTGCGGCTGGAACTTATCGAGGATCCCAACCTGCGCGAGCGGGCCGCCGCCATCCTCGCCGCGCGGGACATCTTCACGCCGGGCGCGCGGGAATTGATCGATGCGCACGAACGTCAGGGCGGGCTGACCGAGTCGCAGGCGGAGCGCTTTGTGACGGAGGCCATCGAGACCTTTCGCTGGCACCGGGACGCTACCGTCGACCTCGACACCTATCATGCCCTGCACACCGAGCATCGCCTGATCGCCGACGTGGTCTGCTTTCGCGGCCCGCACATCAACCACCTGACCCCCCGCACGCTCGATATCGACGCGGTACAACAGCGCATGCCGGCGGCGGGCATGGACCCCAAGGACGTCATCGAGGGGCCGCCCCGCCGCAATTGCCCCATCCTGCTGCGCCAGACCAGTTTCAAGGCGCTGGATGAAGCCATTCGCTTCGCCGGTGAACAACAGGGCTCCCACACCGCGCGTTTCGGCGAGATAGAGCAGCGCGGCATTGCGCTGACCGCCAAGGGGCGGGCGCTTTATGATCGGCTGCTTGCCGAGTCGCGCGGGCGGACGACGGGGCTCGACAACGCCAGCCATCAGCAGGTGCTGGCGGAGGTGTTCGCCGACTTCCCCGATGACGAGGCGCAGCTGCGCCGCCAGGGGCTGGCCTTCTTCGACTACCGGCCGACGGCCGCCGGCAAAGCCGCCGCCGGCGTGGACAGCCGGGACATGGAAGCCTTGATCGAACGCGGCCTGGCCACGGCCAAACCGATGACTTACGAGGACTTTCTGCCGGTGAGCGCGGCGGGCATTTTCCAGTCCAATCTCGGCGGCGGCCAGAGCGAGGCCTACGAGGGTAATGCCAACCGGGGCGCCTTCGAGCAGGCGCTGGGCGCGACGGTAATCGATGAACTGGCGCTCTACGCCGAGCGCGAGTCGTCCTCCTACCGGGCGACGCTGCAGGCATTGGCCCAATAACCACTATGACGGGGAAGGGGGCGGCCATGCCGTCTCTTTCCCCCTGTTCAGACCAACACCGAAGAGGTAAGCAACGACAGCACAAGTTAAATCGCCGTTCCCAATACCGCTGCACTTGGATGGCAGTGAACCCAGGGATCGTAACCGACTATCGAGTGGATACTCCACAGGGAGAAATAATATGAATAAATCAATAACATCAACAGATTGCAAACTGCCGAGCCTGCCATTGGCACTCACCCCCATCGTCCTCACCCTGCTGGTGCTGGGCGTCCAGCTGTTCTATTTCGGCGACTTCACGCCCCATATCCCCCTGGCCATCGGCCTGGCCATCACCGCCTTGCTCGGCATCACGCTCGGCCTGAGGTGGCGCCAGATAGAGGAGGGCATCTTCCACGTTATCCACGTTTCCTTGCCGTCCGTGTCGGTGCTGATCTGTGTCGGCATGACCATAGGGGTCTGGATTGCCAGCGGTACCGTCCCCACCCTCATCTATTACGGCCTGACCGTGCTCTCGCCGCAGCTGTTCCTGGCGGCGGCCATGATCCTCTGCTCGGTCGTGTCACTGGCGCTGGGCACCTCCTGGGGCACCGTCGGCACCGTGGGGCTGGCGCTGATGGGCATCGGGGCGGGCTTCGACATCCCGATGTACTGGACCGCCGGCGCCGTGGTGTCCGGGGCCTTCTTCGGCGACAAGATCTCGCCGCTGTCGGATACCACCAACCTGGCCCCGGCGGTAACCGGCACCGATCTGTTCTCCCATATCAAGAACATGCTGCCGACCACCATCCCGGCCATGCTGGTTGCCTTTGTCATCTATCTCTTCGCCGGTTTTTCCCTGATCGGTCCGGAGAGCGCCTCCTTCGACAAGATCAACGCGATCACCGCTTCCCTGCAGCAAAATTTCGTGATCTCGCCCTGGCTGCTGCTGCCGGCGCTGCTGGTTATCGTGCTGGCGGTCAAGCGCATGCCGCCGATCCCGTCGCTGTTTGCCGGCGTGCTGGCCGGCTCGGCTGCCGCCATGCTGGTGCAGGGCGTGGGCCTGCATGACATTTTCACCTACGGCAACAGCGGCTATTCGATCAGCACCGGCGTCGGCGAGATAGACAGCCTGCTCAGTCGGGGCGGCATCCAGTCGATGATGTGGACCATCTCCCTGGTGCTGATCGCGCTGGGCTTCGGCGGCGCCCTGGAAAAGACCCGCTGCCTGGAAGCCATCATCAAGGTGATCATCGGCAAGGTACGCGGTTTTGCCGGGGTGCAGACGGCGGCGATAGGGACTTCCGTTGCCACTAACCTGGTGGCCGGCGACCCCTACCTGTCCATCGCCCTGCCGGGCCGGATGTATGCGCCGGTGTACCGGGGCATGGGCTACTCGCCCCTGAACCTGTCCCGCGCCATCGAGGAAGGCGGTACCCTGGTTTCCCCCCTGATCCCCTGGAATGCCGGCGGCGCCTTCGTCATCGCCGTGCTCGGGCTCGGCATCGCCGAAGGCAATATCGAGAACCTGCTGTACATCCCCCTGGCCTTCGCCTGCTGGCTGTCGCCGATACTGGGCATCGCCTATGCGTATTGCGGCTGGTTTTCGCCGCGCGCCAGCGAGGCCGAGCGCCGGGAGTGGGCGGAAAAAGGTGAGCTGATCGCCGATCTGGGCGGTAGCAACGGCGCGGCGGCCGGGCGGCTCGGCGCCGGCGAAGCGCTCAAGAGCTGATGCCAGGCGGGTGGGATGCACTTCTACACCCGGCGCAAGACCATCACCCAGCGCTGGCCCTCGGCGGGTGTGCGCGAAGGGGTGCAGTTCGCCTTTCCGTCCTGAAGTCACACCGTCGGGCGCTGTTTCGCCGCCCGGCGGCGCTTCCTGGCTTGCCCATCTCTAATGATAAATTTCAGCCCCTTTCGCCCGGCGAGCACCGTCACCGCCCTCCCGATGCCATAGTTGAAAGAGGAGGGGCGCCGCGGGCCCGGGCCGGGCGGTTGGGCAAACGGCGACATCGCCTGCCAGCGCGAGGAGGTGGATTATGGATGGGGCAGTGGTCCGGCGCGAGGTGCGGCTTAATGCCGCCGGTGTCACCCTGGACGGATTGCTGGCGTTGCCGGTTCAGCCCGCGCCCCATTCGGTCACAGGTGCTTTAGAAGGAATGCCCGGCCATCACACCGGCAGCGCGACATCTCACCGGTAGGTGCCCGTTTACGTGGCACAAACCTGCTCCTGGGGCGCAGGCGGCCCGCCTGCTTTCGCGCGCAGCGCGAACCCCTGGCCAGGAAAGCAACGCGCCAGCCTCGGACATAATCCCTACGCGGGCCGCCTTCCCTGCGGAGACCTTACGCCAACGCCGGCTCCGCCAGCCATTCGGCGAGCCGTTGCCGGTCGTGCCCGGCCAGGGTGTTGAGCGGCAGCGGCAGGCTGGGCGCCTCGACCAGACCCAGCAGCTCGGCGGCGGTCGCGGTGACCCGCAGGCTGCCGTACTGGCGGAACAGCTCCCACTTTGGCTGCAGCCGGTCGGACAACTGCAGGGCCCCGTGGGCGTCGCCGGCCCGGGCGGCCCGGGTGATGGCCAGAGCCGTCTGGGGGAAGAGGCCGCCTATTACCGAATACCAGGCCTCGCAGCCGGCGTTCAGCCCCCTGGCGGCCAGGGCATCGCCGCTGATGCCTATGGTCAGGTGCGGGGGAAGCTGGGCGCGCAGGCGCTCGACGCGGGCCCGGGCGGCCTCGGCGTCGTCCGGCACGCCGGGGATCTTGATGGAAGCCACCCGCGGCAGCCCCGCTATCCGGCCGTGCAGCTCGTCGCTGAAGGTGAAGTGGGTCGTGCCGGGGTTGTCGTAGACACAGAGCGGCACGGACAGGGTGCGGGTCACGTCCCGGTACAGGCCGAACACCTCGTCGTCCGACAGTTTCTGGTACGACACCGGCGCCAGCAGCACGCCGGCGGCCCCCGCCTGCTGGGCGTCTTCGGCCAGCTCCTGCACGGCGCGGGTGCGCAGGGCGCCGATGCCGGCGATCACCGGCACCGTCCCCGCGTGCCGCACCGCCAGCTGCACGACACGGGCCCGTTCGGCCCGTGTGAGGTAGGCATAGTTCCCCGTCGAGCCGAGCACGCCGATGGAGTCGACCCCGGCGCCGGCCAGGCGTTCGACCAGGCGGATAAAGGCGGCTTCGTCGATGCCGCTCTCGTTCATGGGGGTGAGGGGAAATGCACTGAGGCCTGCAAACATGGTCGATTCTCCTGGTAACAAAGTTGCTGACAAGGGTTGGCTGCCCCGTGGTTGAACACCGACGCCCATCATCCAGGGCATGCTGCCGATGTTGCGGTATCGGCAGCCGTTATTTACTCATTCTTTGTGCCCGGCACCTGGGCGAGCATCGCCTCGCCGATCACATGGTTTCCACAGGCACTGAGCGCCTGGCCGGCACCCAGTCTGTCTTGTTCTACTTCGTCCTGCCCAAGCTTGTGCTTGCCGACGAGGCGGATGATGTCGATCCGCAGGCCGATGATCTGCTCGAGCAAAGCGTCGATGTAGTCTCGGGGAGCGTCCGCCATCTTCCAGGGTGAGGGTTGCGATGCTTCGTGAGTGCGGGTCAGCCTGGCCACCACGCCCCGCACATACTTTTCGTCATCGAGGAAGTGGATACGGCCATGGGCGTGGACAACCCTATAGTTCCAGGTGGGTACCTGTCGGTGCGACTCGTGTTTGGTCGGATACCAGTTGGGCGAGATATAGGCATCGCCCGCCCGAAAAGCCACCAGCACTTGGTCGCCATTCTCGACGTCTTGCCATATCGGGTTGGCCCGTGCGATATGGGCCTTTAATACGCCCTGTTCGCCTTCACTCGCCACCAGCTCGAAGGGAAGGTGGTTGGCATCCAGGCCATGCTTGCCATGGGTGATCAGGGTTCCGAACGGATGCTTTTCAATGCATTCGTGCAGTATCTGGGTTCGGGATTCATTGAAATGGACGGGTAAATACATATTTGCTCCAAGACAGGCTGAGAGAGAGGAGAGTAGCAAACACCCTCCTGTCAGCCTTCCTTTTAATAAAACAATGGGCTTTCGACTCAGGTTTTTATTCATAACGGTAACCCGTGCCCGTTACCAGCAACACGCTGTTGCTAGCCCTCGACGCCGACCAGCCGGGACTCTATGGTGGCACCCGGCATCATAAGGTGTAATCCCTGGATCAATTGCTCGCCTGCCTGGTGCAGTGCAGCCAGCGGCATGGCCGGCAGGCTTTCCAGAATAAACCACATCTGCCTGGCGTCGGCACCCAGCCGGGTCCTCACTCCCTGCCGCCAGTTCCAGCGCCGGCAGGTCACCCCGATGTCGTCACGCCATACCACTTCCCCTAGTTCGGGGGATTCGTGAGCCGGCGCTCCGTCCTTCATGGTGTCGAACAGCTCGGTGCCGTCCGCGACGACCAGCCGGGGCGTGCCGGCATAGGCCGCCAGGTTCTCGCCGCCGACGGGAACGGCGTACTGGATGCTGATGGCGTTGTACAGATCGACCACCGGATCGATGCTCGGCAACTGCTGGTCGCGCCGTACCCGCTTGAGCAGGGCCTCGGCGGAGCAGGGGGTGCGCTGGGGCTTGGCGCCGAACCGCCTGAACACCTCGGCCCAGGCCTGCAGGTGCGCCTCGGCCCAGGGCGCGCCTCCCGTGCTCAGCGACTGGCAGGCGCGATTCAGGGCGTCGGCGCCGATGTGCGGGTTGATGATCTCGGCTGCATCGACGCTGATGCTGAGAGCGCGAAAGCCGGGCGCCAGAGCGGCGATAGCGGGATCTATTGACGGCAGTACGGTGTGCATTGCAGAATCCTCTAATGACCAATTTATTCCATGCTAACGACCGATGACCAATAAAGTCAATATATCGACCGATCCGGGCGCCGATGTTCAGACCGTCAGCCAGGCCGTCGCCACCCGGCTCAAGGCGCACAGAAAAAGGCAGAAGCTCTCCCTGGACGAACTCTCCCGGCGCGCCGGGGTCAGCAAGGGCATGCTGGTCGAGATCGAGAAGGGCAGCGCCAATCCCAGTATCGCCATCCTCTGCAAGGTGTCGGCGGCACTCGGGGTGTCGGTGGCGGACATTGTCAACGTGGCCAGCGCACCTTCGGTGCACCTGATTGAAAACAAGGACATCGCCACCCTTTGGACCGGCCCTGGTGGCGGCTCCGCGCGCCTGCTCGCCGGTACCAGCGGACCCGACATGATCGAGCTGTGGCGCTGGGAAATGCAGCCCGGCGAGCGCTTCGAATCCGCCGGACATCCACCGGGTACCGTCGAGTTGTTCCATGTCGAGCAGGGGCAGCTGACGCTCAGGGTGGGGGAGACCGAGCTGCTCGTCGCCGCCGGCTGCTCGGCGGTGGCCAGAACGGATGTGCCCCATCACTATGCGAACGAGGGCGAGCTTGGGCTGGTGTTTTCGATGACGGTGGCCGAGCTGCACGGCCGGACGGCTCAGCCCTGAGGGCATGAACGGGCCCTGATGCTTTTGCATCAACGCCGTGCTGTCTAACGGTTAACGTTTTGTTTACTTTTCCTGTCGAGGGGCCCGCCTGGGCCGCACCACAGACAGGAACAACACCATGACCGCATCCGCAAGCACACGCGACTACCGCCTCACCGGCCCGAGCGCCCGGGAGGCGGTGGCCCGGGGCCTGGCCTCGGCCCGGTGGTACCAGACCCCGGTACCGCGCAAAACCCTCAAGGCGCTGATGCAGCGCCAGGACCGCAGCGCCATCCGCGACACCCTGCTGTGGTGGGCGCTGCTGCTGCTGTTCGCTACCTTGAGCGTGCTGGCCTGGGGCAGCTGGCTGGCGGTGCCCTGTTTTCTGGTTTATGGCGTGCTGTACAGCTCGGCGTCGGACGCCCGTTGGCACGAGTGCAGCCACGGCACCGCCTTCCGCACCCCCTGGATGAACGATCTGGTCTATCGCCAGGCCAGCTTCATGATCCTGCGCGAGCCCTCCGTCTGGCGCTGGAGCCACGCCCGCCACCACACCGACACCATCATCGTCGGCCTGGATCCGGAGATTAACGCGCCCCGTCCCACTCCGGTGCTGCGCCACCTGCTCGGGATGCTGGCCATTCCCGCCGTGCTGGGCACCCTGCAAAGCCTGCTGCGCCACAGCGGCGGCCGGCTCACCGAGGACGAGCGGGCCTTCATTCCCGAGATGGAGTGGCCCAAGGTGTTCCAGCAGGCGCGCATGTACCTGGCCCTGCAGATGGCCGTGCTGCTGCTGGCGGTGGGGCTGCAGTCCTGGCTGCCGGTGATGCTGGTGGGGGTGCTGCCCACCATGTACGGCGCCTGGCTGGCCTACCTGTTCGGGCTGACCCAGCACGCCGGCCTGGCCGACAACGTACTGGATCACCGCAAGAACAGCCGCACCATCCGCATGAACCCGGTGTTCCGCTTTATCTACTGGAACATGAACTACCACACCGAGCACCACATGTACCCCATGGTGCCCTATCACGCGTTGCCGGCCCTGCACGAGCAGATAAAGCACGATCTGCCGCCGGTGTATCCCAGCACCTGGGCGGCCCTGTGCGAACTGGTGCCGGCCCTGTGGCGCCAGCGCCAGGACCCGGATTATTTCGTCGACCGGCCGCTGCCGGCGGCGGCCGAACCACCCGCCGACGCTGACCTGCGGCCGGCCCATTCCCTGTAAGTCCCCCTGGGGGAGGAGAGCAAGATGAGCAACTGGATAGACGTGTGCGCCTTCGACGATATCGACGAAGAGGATGTCATTCGGGTCGACCGCGGCGAGCGGACCCTGGCCATATACCGCAGCCCGGACGACGAGGTGTTCGCCACCGCCGGGCTCTGCACCCACGAGGCGGTGCACCTGGCCGACGGCCTGGTGATGGGCGACATCATCGAGTGCCCCAAGCATAACGGCCGTTTCAACTACAAGACCGGCGAGGCCAAGAACGCTCCCGCCTGCGTCCACCTCAAGACCTATGCTGCCAAAGTGGAAGGCGGCCGGGTCTACGTCTGCCTGGATTGAGGTGAGCATGGACGAGCGCATCATCATCATCGGCGCCGGCGAGGCAGGCATCCGCGCCGCCCTCACCCTGCGCCAACAGGGCTGCCGGACGCCGATCACCCTGTTCGGCGACGAGCCCCACGCCCCCTACGAACGGCCGCCCCTGTCCAAGGCCGGGGGCGGCGAGCCGGTAGCCATCGGCGACCTGGTGGCCATGGAGCGGGTCGAGCTGCGCCTGGGCGAGCGGGTGGAACATATCGACCGGGCCCATCGCCAGCTGGTTACCCAGCACGGCGAGCGCCTGCCCTACCGGCAACTGCTGCTGGCCACCGGCGCCCGTGCCCGGCGGCTGGTGCTGCCCGGCCTGGCGGCGGACGCGGCCCTGACCCTGCGCACCCTGGACGACGCCCGCCGCATCTTCGCCCGGGTGGCCCCGGGCAAAAGGGTGGTTATCGTCGGTGGCGGCTTCGTCGGCCTGGAGCTGGCCGCCGCCCTGATCGGCAAGGGCGCGCGGGTCAGCCTGCTCGAAAGCCAGCCCCGGCTGCTGCAGCGGGCGGTGCCGGCGGAACTGGCCCGCATCGTCGAGGAGGAGCATCGGGCGCGGGGCGTGGCGCTTTACCTGGGCGCGGGCATAGCGCGGGCCGAGCCCCGGGGCGAGGGCGCCCGGCTGACGCTCGATGATGGCCGCGAGCTCGAGGCTGAGCTGCTGGTGGCCGGCATCGGGTCCGAGCCCAACACCCAGCTGGCCGCCGGCGCGGGGCTGGCGCTCGACAACGGCATCGCCGTGGATGCCGAGCTTCGCACCAGCGATCCGGCCATCTTCGCCGCCGGCGACTGCTGCTCCTTTCCCCATGCCCTGTACCAGCAGCGGCTGCGGCTGGAATCCTGGCGCTGCGCCCGGGAGCAGGGCGAAACCGCCGCCCTCAACATGCTGGGCGGCCGGCACGCTTACGCCCCGGCGCCCTGGTTCTGGTCGGATCAATTCGATCTGGGCCTGCAGATAGTGGGCCTGTCCCATGTTGCCGAGCGCACCCTGTGCCGGGAGCTGGGCGAACGGGCCCGGCTGCTGTTCCACCTGGACCGGGACGGCCGGCTGCTGGCCGCGAGCGGCATCGGCCCCGGCAACGCCGTGGCCAAGGACATCAAGCTGGCCGAGCGGCTGATCAACCTGCGGGCCCGCCCCGATCCCGTGCTGCTCGCCGATCCCGGCGTCAGGCTCAAGCAACTGTTGTCCACCGCCACCGGGGAGGTCGCATGAAACTCTTGATCCTGCAATCCATGTGGGCCATGGAAAACATTCTGCCGGGCGGCGACACCCTGCCGCTGCCCGAGGCGGTCCGGCGCATTGCCGAGCACGGCTTTGCCGGGGTGACCGACCACTTTACCGATCGCCGCCACGTGCAGCGGCTCACCCAGGAGCTGCGGCCGCTGGGGCTGACCGCCGAGGCCCAGTGCTTCCCTCAAAGCGTGGACGAGCTGCAACCGACCCTGGAGCTGGCGGCCGAGTTCGGCTGCCACCACGTCACCATCCAGCCCGATGTACGCACCCGCGACAAGCAGGCGGCGATGGCCCTGCTGCGGGGCTGGCAGCGGCTGGCGGAGCAGGTGGACTTTCCGGTGCTGGTGGAAACCCATCGCTACCGGCTGACCAACGATCTGTTCTTCACCCTGGAGCTGCTGGAGGAGCTGCCCAGCCTCCGGCTGGTGGGGGACTTGTCCCATTACGTGGCCGGGCACGAGCTGCCGCTGGTGGAGGGCGATCCCCTGGCCGAGGCACAGCTCAGGGAGATCATGCGCCACTGCCACGCCTACCACGGCCGGGTGTCCAACTGCGAGCAGGTGCAACTTCCGATAAGCTTTGCCCAGCACCAGCCCTGGCTGGCGCAGTACCGCCGGCTGTGGCGCTGGGGCTTTGCCAACTGGTGCGAGCGGGCCGCCCCCGGCGACAGCCTGGCCTTTACCTGCGAGCTGGGCACCCGTCCCTATGCCATCACCGGCGCGGACGGGCAGGACATCACCGACCGCTGGGCCGAATCCCTGCAACTCAAGCAACTGGCCGAAACCATCTGGGCGGAAGTACGGCGGGGCTTGTAGGTCGAATTTATTCGACCGAATATGGCGCTGCTGGTGAGGTGGTCGATTGAAATCGACCCTACGGTGGCCCCTGGGCGGACCCGGTGCAACCGGGACTTGTAGGGTCGAATTTATTCGACCGGATGCGGCGCTGCTGGTGAGGTGGTCGATTGAAATCGACCCTACGGTGGCCTCTGGGCGGACCCGGTGCAACCGGGGCTTGTAGGGTCGAATTTATTCGACCGGATGCGGCGCCGGCTCTGTGCCGGGCTCCCGCCTTGTGCTGAAATGGCGTCCTTACCGGCAACAACCTGATGCAAGGCGGAGCAGCGTGAAAAAAACCACCATCGTCGAGATCGCCGAA
The DNA here is from genome assembly GCF_016746085.1 of Zobellella iuensis. Lineage (GTDB taxonomy): Bacteria > Pseudomonadota > Gammaproteobacteria > Enterobacterales > Aeromonadaceae > Oceanimonas > Oceanimonas iuensis. The sequence continues at coordinate 78,673 of NZ_JAERTZ010000008.1, read as the reverse complement.
CGGGCGGGCGTGGGCCGGGCCACGGTGGACCGGGTGCTGAACGAGAGGGGCAACGTCACCCCGGTCACCGCCGAGCGGGTATTGCAGGCGGCCCGGGAGCTGGGGCTGAAACGCACCCTGCCGGACGCCTGGCAGCCGCTGCGCCACCTGGAGGTGGTGCTCTGCGACAACGGCGCCAGCTTCTTCCGCCGGCTGGAGCAGGGTTTTGTGCGCGCCGCCGAGGTGCTCGGCAAGCGCCAGTTGGTGCTGCACCGCACCCTGGTGCGCGAGCCGGAGCCGGAACGGCTGGCCCGGCTGCTGGAGCAGGCGGCGTCGCGGCGCGACGGCATCGTCCTGTTCGGCCCCGCCCATCCGGCGGTGGCGGCGGCGGTCAACCGCGCCGGCCAGGCCGGCGTGCCGGTGGTCACCCTGGCCACCGTGCTGCCCAACACCCATCCGCTCTGCCATGTGGGCATCGATCAGTACGCCGCCGGGCGCACCGCCGGCTGGCTGCTCGGACAACTGTGCCGGGAGCCGGGGGAGGTGCTGGTGGTGTGCGGCCGGCTGGAGCTGACCGCCCACCGGGAGCGGGTGCGCGGCTGCCTGGAGCGGCTGGCCCAGTCCAGCCCCCAACTGCAGCCCCGGGTGCTGGCAGGGCGCGAGCAGAACGAATTGATCGACTCCCTGGTGCGGGAGCGGCTGGCGGCGGGGGAGGTGGCCGGGCTGTACAACACCGGGCCCGGCAACGGCATCATCGCCGGCCTGCTGGAGCGGCGGCAACTGGCCGGGCGCTGTGTCTTTATCGGCCACGAGCTGCACCCCACTACCCAGGCCCTGCTGCGCCAGGGCAAGATGCACCTGACCCTGGATCAAAACCCGGAGCTGCACGCCTTCCGCGCCCTGGAGCTGCTGATCTGCCACCTGGAACGGACCCCGCCGCCCGCCGCCGGCGGCCGCATCGACTTTACCCTGTACACCCCGGAAAACCTGGGCGACTGAGGGCGGTGACGCCGGATCGCGAGTGGCCGGCTTTGCCCCACTGTGGCTCTCGTCGCCAGACGGGCCACCGCGGATGTAGAGAGACGATGCTTTCGAGTCATCTTGAGCAAAATGTCGCTCAAAAAAGCCAGATTCAATGATTTTTGAGCAAAACTTTGTGCAAAGAGCGGGGCAGTGGCAGCTCAATCCTGGCGGTGTTCAACGCCATCCTCAAACCCTTCGGCCTCAAGGAAGGGCCTGCTGCCGCGCAGCCCGGCACCGGGCATGAATTATTGAGCTCATTTCAATAATGAAGTGAATCCACGTTAATCCATTACATCTTGCAGGGAGTTATATTAACAACACGTTAACGGTTTGTGGCGATTGAGGCCTGACGTTAACGCCAGGCAAGGTATATAAGGATTATGATTGCATCCGCCCCGGATGCAATAAACAGACTCGTCCCTATTTATATGCCAATGGAAATAGCTGAAAGGGTTTTTACCGGCCCAAACAGAAAAGGGAGTTATCGGCCATGTCATCCGTCAGGACATTCTGGAATCAAATGTGGGCTTGGAACGATCAGGCCAAAAGAACGCTGAGGTTTATTCTCACACTGGGATTGAGTCCGGGAAACCAGGATTCGGCCGCGGACAATAAAAGATCGAGGAGTTACAGTAACGCGCAATGGATGGGGCTGCTGATGGGGCCGGCCCTGTTCTTTATTATCAATGCCTTTTTCGCGCCGGCAGGCATGTCGGCCGGGGCGGTGGCGGTATTGGCCATCGTGACCTGGGTGGCGACCTGGTGGATCACGGAAGCCATTCCCATTCCGCTGACTTCCCTGTTGCCGCTGATCCTGTTCCCGCTGATGGGCGTAATGAACACGGGCGCGGTGTCCGCCTCCTATGGCGATCCGCTGATCTTCCTGTTCGTGGGCAGCTTCATGATGGCGCTGGCCATGGAAAAATGGAACCTGCACCGCCGGATCGCGCTCGGCATCATTTCCTTCATCGGCACTAACCCGAACATGATTATCCTCGGATTCATGACGGCCACCGCCTTTCTGTCGATGTGGATTTCCAACACCGCCACCACCATGATGATGGTGCCCATGAGCCTGGCGGTCACCAAGCACCTTGCCGACGCCATCCAGAAGAACAGCCCCGGGGTGGACACCACGCCCGGCAACTTTCCCTTCGGCACGGCGATGATGCTGGGCACCGCCTATGCCGCCACCCTGGGTGGCTTCGGCTCCCTGATCGGCGCCCCCGCCAACACCATACTGGCGGCCACCGTCAAGAAGCTGTACGACGTGGAGATCTCCTTTGCCCAGTGGCTGCTGTTCGGCATTCCGCTGGTGGCCATACTGGTGCCGCTGATCTGGCTGTACCTGGTTAAGATTGCCTTTCCGATGAAGGTCAAGCATCTCCCCGGTGGCGTGGAGGTGATTAGAAAGGAGAAGAGGGAACTGGGCAAAATGAGCTTCGAGGAAGCGGTGGTGCTGGCGGTGTTCTCGCTGGTCGCCCTGGCATGGATAACCCGCAGCTTCGTGCTCAAGGCCCTGATCCCCGGCATCGACGACACCATCATCGCCCTGTGCGGCGCCTTGGTGCTGTTTATCCTGCCGGCCAGGAACGCCGTCGGCACTATCCTGGACTGGGACACGGTGAAGAAACTGCCCTGGGGAATACTGTGGCTGTTCGGCGGCGGCCTGGCCATTGCCGGCGGTATCACCAGCTCCGGCCTGGATCAGTGGATAGGCGGGCAACTGGTCAACTTCACCGAGGTGCCGCTGTGGCTGACCATAGCGCTGATCGTGGGCGTGATCACCCTGCTCACCGAGTTCACCTCCAACACCGCCACCGCCACCATGGTGTATCCCATCGTGGCCGCCGGGGCCGCCGCCCTGGGCATGGATCCCATCATCCTGATGGTGGCGGCCTGCATGGGGGCGACCTTCGCCTTTATGTCGCCGGTTGCCGCGCCGCCCAACGCCATCGTGTTCGCGACCGGTTACCTGAAGATAGGTACCATGGTGAGGGCCGGGATATGGCTGAACCTGCTCGGCGTGGTGTTCTCGGTGATCATCATCTCGTACCTGGTGCCGCTTATCTTCGGCGGCATGCTCTGAGCCTCGGGGCGGTAATATAAAATGACGAAGGGCGGCAAGGGATGCCGCCCTTTTTTCGTTGCCTACCAAATGGAAGGGTTGTCATCCCGCTCCTGCCTTTCCGGCAAGAAGGATTCCTGCAAGTAATCGAGAAAGGCCACGACCTTGGCCGAGATGTTCAGTTTTTCCAGGTAAACCGCGTAAATGTCCGCCGGCGGGGTGACGTAGTCCTCCAGTATCAGCTCCAGCCTGCCGCTGCGCAGGTAGCGGGCCAGATCCCATTCCGCCCGCATCAGGATCCCGTGGCCGTCCAGGGCCCACTTGAGCGCCACCTCGCCGTCGTTGGTGCTGGCCTTGCCGCTGACCCGGATGTTTTCGGTCTTGCCGTCCTTGGACAGGCGCCACAGGCCGTAGGCGGCGTCGTTCTGCCGGAGCACGATGCACTGGTGCCCGGACAGCTCGGCGGCCGTGGCCGGCCGGCCGTGCCGCTTGAGGTAGCCGGGGGCGGCGCACAGCAAGCGGCGATTGGCGGCGATTTTCCTGGCGAACAGCCGGGAGTCGGGGATTTCGCCGAAGCGGATGGCGATGTCGATGGCCTCGTCGGGCAGGCTGATGGGCCTGTCGGTCAGTGTCAGCTGTATTTCCACCTCGGGATAAAGCTGCATGAATTCGGACGCCACCGGGGCGATATAGGAGCGGCCGAAGCCGAGCGGGGCATTGATGCGCAGCAAGCCCTTGGGGGTGGTGCGGCTGTGGGCAACCAGCCCTTCCATGTCCGCGATGTCCGTCAGTATCCGCTGGGCGTGGTGCAGGTAGATCTCGCCTTCGTTGGTCAGGCTGATCCTGCGGGTGGTCCGGTTCAGCAGCCGCACCCCCAGCCGGTCTTCCAGGCTCGACAGCCGCTTGGTCACGGCGGAGGGGGTGACGTTCATCTCCCGGGCGGCGGCGGCCAGGCTGCCGGCCTTGGCCAGCAGGACGAAGAAGCCCAGCTCGGAAACTTGGTTCATTGTTGACCTCAAGGAAAGAATGAAGTGAGCCCTAATCAACCTCAACATTTGATTAACAGCTTACAATGCAATTGTACCATATGAACATCCCTTCCATAAAAAGGGATTAACCACATGGATATTGAATGGATGCGGCAATAACGCATCGGGTTTTAACCGGGAACCAATTCAAATGACGTGCCTCTTGTCTTTATTTTGGACAAGCCGACAGGAAATGCCGATTTCTGAACAAGAAGAGGATAGCCGTAATGAGCTTAAATCATGACGAAGCCGTAGGTAAATTGACTGATGTCATCGCCAAGTTTACCAGTTATATCGGTAAGCGACTGCCGACGGATGTAAAGGAAAAACAGGCCGAGCTGAGAAAAAAAGAAACCAACCCGCTGGCCATCGCTATTTTCGATACCATGGCGGAGAACCAGGATGCCGCCGACAAGCTGAATAGACCCAGCTGTCAGGATACCGGTGTGATTCAATATTTCCTTACCGTCGGCGCCAAGTTTCCCTATTTGGGCGAGCTGGAAGAAATACTGCGCAATGCCACCATTGAAGCCACCCGTATCGGCCCCCTGCGGCACAACGCGGTGGAAACCTTCGACGAAAAGAATACCGGCACCAACGCCGGCTCCAAGATCCCGTGGCTGGACTGGGATATCGTCCCCGGCGACGACAGCGCCACCATCGAAGTCTATATGGCCGGCGGCGGCTGCACCCTTCCCGGCTCCGCCAAGGTATTGATGCCCGGCCAGGGATATGAAGGCGTGGCCGAGTTCGTGTTCGATGTGATCACCTCCCGCGGCATCAATGCCTGCCCGCCCTTGCTGGTCGGCGTCGGGGTGTCCACCTCGGTGGAAACGGCGGCGCGCCTGTCCAAGAAGGCCATACTGCGCCCGGTGGGCAGCAAGAATGCCAACGACAACGCCGCCCTGATGGAAGAGCTGCTGACCGACGGCCTCAACGAAATAGGCATCGGCCCCCAGGGCCTGACCGGCAACACCAGCGTAATGGGGGTCAACATCGAGTCCTCCGCTCGCCATCCTTCCACCATCGGGGTGGCGGTGTCCACCGGCTGCTGGGCGCACCGCCGCGGCACCATCCGCTTCAATGCCGACCTGTCGTATGAAGTCTTGTCACATCAAGGAGTTGTGTTATGAAAAAAGTACTGACTACCCCCATCAGAGACGAAGATCTCGAGTCCCTCAACGTGGGCGACGTGGTGTACCTGACCGGGCAGTTGGTAACCTGCCGTGATGTGGCGCACCGGCGGCTGATCGAGCTCAAGCGCGAGCTGCCGGTCGATCTGAAGGGCGGCGCCATTTTCCATGCCGGCCCCATCGTCCGGGAAAAAGAAGACGGCGGCTTCGAGATGGTGTCCATCGGTCCCACCACCAGCATGCGCATGGAGAAGTTCGAGAAGGCCTTTATCGAGCAGACCGGCGTCAAGCTGATTGTCGGCAAGGGCGGCATGGGCGAGGAGACGGCCCAGGGCTGCCTCGAGCACAAGGCGGTGCATGCGGTGTTCCCCGGCGGCTGCGCCGTGGTGGCGGCCACCAAGGTCGAGGCCATAGAGCGTGCCGAATGGCAGGATCTGGGCATGCCGGAAACGCTGTGGGTCAATCGTGTCAAGGAATTCGGCCCGCTGATCATCTCCATCGACACCAAGGGCAATAACCTCTTCGAGCAGAACAAGGCCCGCTTCAACGAGAAGAAAAAACCGGTGCTGGAAAAAATCTACGAGCAGGTCCGCTTCATCAAGTAAGCCGCAACACGCCATGGGGCCCGGTATCCGGGCAGGCCAAGGGGCCGGAGCGCGGCGGCGGGAGGCAAGGGTGGCGACCGGACGGACCGGGCAGGCATGCTGTGGCGGGGGCTCGGTATGTCGGTGGTGGAAGTCCGGTCGCCGCCGGCTCCGGCCGCCGCGCTCCGGCGCGGAATTGGCGCCTGACGGATACGGGACCCCGCCCCGGCATAAATAAGGAAATCACCATGACGTTGACGCAACGGTTCAACCCCTTCAGGGCGCTGGCCTCCCTGATCCTGTCCGCCCTGGCGGCTGTCGGCATCAACGCCCCGGTCGCGGCCGAGCCCCTGACTTTCTCCGGCGGCCCCGACGGCAGTACTTTCCAGTCGTTCTCCGAGGGCATCGCCAGCCGGTTGTCGAGCTCCATGGAGGGGGTGGACGTGTCCAGCCTGTCCTCCGCCGGCTCGGTGGAAAACCTGCGCCGGGTCGACGCCCGGGACGCCGACTTCGGCATCGTCTATGCCGGCGACATTTACCTGGGGATGCAGGGCAAGCTGGACAACGACCCCCGCCGCTACCGCAACGTCCGGGCCGTCGCCTACCTGTACGGTGCCCCGGCCCACCTGATCGTGCGGGATGGTTCCGGCATCACCGACGTAGCCCAACTGGCCGGCAAGAAAGTGGCCGTGGGGGCGGTTGGCTCCGGAGCTGCCGCCTCTGCCCGGCGCTTCTTCGAGGGGGTGGGACTGTGGGACAAGATTGAGCCCCAATATATCGGCAACAACCAGGGCGCCGCCGCCTTGGGAGAAAGCCGGATCGATGCCCTCTGGGTGTTCGCCGGCTTTCCCAACGAGTCTGTCAATCAGGCCGCCAACAGCAACAGGATCCGCCTGCTGCAGCTGAACGAGGCCGCCGAGAAAGGCACCCTGTTCCATGATCATCCCTACTACGCCACAGTGATCATCCCCGCCGGTACCTATCCGGGCGTGGATTACGACGTGGTCACCATCCAGGATTCCGCCCTGTGGGTGGCCGGCCCTCATATGGACAAGGACAGGGTTTACCAACTGACGGGCAGCATCTACTCGCCGGAAGGCCTAGCATACCTGCACCAGGTGCATGACGCCGCCAGGGCCATGACCATGGCGTCCGGGCTGAATGGCGTGGTGAACAAGGTCCATGAAGGCGCGGCCCGCTTCTGGACGGAAAATGGACTGACCCTGACGCAGAGCCAAAAGTAAGCCGGTGTACCACTCCATCGGTACGAACTCATGGGAGGTACGACAGGCGCAGGGCGTGCTCTTGCAGTTCCCACCGTGCTCCATGAACAGGGCCTGGCAGGATCATGGATGTGATCCCGCTCCCTGTTTGGCCGTTGCATTAGCATTTGTATGATGTATGATTAATGAGCCTGGTACAGCCAGGCCATAGCACAACGCACAACGGAAACTTGTAAAAAACGGGGCATCTTGGCCGCCTTTCCCGCCGGGGGAGGCGGCTTTTTTATGTCTTGGGCTCCAGCAGTTTCAGGATGCGCAGCCGGCTGTTGATCAGGTGCATGCGCATGGCGGTGCGGGCCGCGTCCGCGTCTTGGCGGACGATGGCGTGGTAGATGTCCTCGTGCTCCTGGCCGATGCGGTTGAGCAGCGAGGCCCGATCCTGGGTGCTGAGCCTGGCGCTGCGCAGGTGGTTGCGCGGGATCAGGGCGTTGCCGAGATGATTGATGAAGTCGAGGAAGTAGCGGTTGCCGGTGGCCTCCGCCAGCAGCAGGTGGAAGCGGGCATCGTGGGCGGTGTTGTCCCGGCCTTCCTGCAGCGCCTGCAGGAACAGCCGGTGGGTTTCGCTGATCTGCTGCAGCTGTTCCGGGGTGCGGTGCAGCGCCGCCAGCGCCGCCGACTCGGACTCCAGGCTGGCACGCAGCTGCAGCAGCTGCAGCAGATCCTGCACCGTCAGCTCGAGCTCGGGATCGATCAGCGGCTTGTGCCGGGGCGGCGGGGTGAGCACGAAGGTGCCGGCGCCCTGGCGGCGCTCGATCAGGCCGCGCTCGCGCAACTGGGACATGGCTTCCCGCACCACGGTGCGGCTGACCCCGTGCTCCCGGGCCAGCTCCGACTCGGTGGGCAACTGGTCCCCCGGCCGGAACCGGCCCGAGGCCATCTGCCCGCTCAGCCGCTCGACGATGGCCTGGCTCAGGCTGGCGGGTTTGGTGCGCAGGGGGTCCGACTGGGGGGTATTGCTTTTGTTCATGGCGCTCTATCGGGGTGGGACAGGGGCCCAGTATAGCCAAATGTCATATGTCTGAGTATTCATTGTTGGCCAGCGGCCGGGCTTCCTGCCTCCGAGGTGGGCCTTGCATTTTATCCCCTGATTTTTAACGCTTTTCGTTACCTTACCGGCCTTTCCCAAGTGGTGGCGGGGGGCGCAGGCGGAAAAAACGGCAAAATTTGTCTGATCTTTTACTCCGAACCACTTGAAACATCATACATATGACAATAATATGTTGTACAAATGTTGCCTGTGACGGTGTTTAAAGGCAGTTTTCAGATTAAATGTCTGACAACTTGCCGGCCGGGTGGCGCATTTACCGCCGGTGGCGGTCGCGATGGACGACAACAGACTGTGAGGTATGGAATGAAACAAGCACGTAAACGGATGAACACCGCCCTGAAAGGGGCCGCCTGGCTGTCGATGATGGCCCTGGCCTTGCCGCTGTATGCCGCCGGGGCCTACCCCGAAAAAACGGTGCAGGTGATAGTGCCGGTGGGGGCCGGCGGTGACACCGACCTCAACGCCCGGCTGTTCGGCAAATACCTGGAGGCGGAGCTGGGCCAGTCGCTGGTGGTGGTCAACGTCAGTGGCGGCGGCGGCACCATCGGCATGAAGCGGGTGAAGGAGGCGGCGCCGGACGGCTATACCGCGCTGTTTTTCCATGGCGAGGCGATGATCCCCAAACTGGCCGGCCTGACCAGCGATGGCATCGACGCCCTTGCCATGGTGGGCATCGGCATCGTGGACGACACCACGGTGCTGGCCACCCACAAGGGGGCGCCCTATCAGACCCTGGCCGAGCTTGTCGACTATGCGCGGGCACACCCTTATGAGGTGGACTTCGGCATCCTCACCGGCGGCTATCCGCACCTGATCGGTGTGGCCCTGGAGCAGCTCGCCGGCATCAAGTTGAACATGGTGGACGTGGGCGGCAACGCGGCCAAGACGGTGGCGCTGAAGGGGCAGAAAATCGACCTGATCAACACCCAGTACGGCCTGACCAAGGATTACTTCGACAACGGCGACTTCGTCAACCTGGGGCTGATGGCGGAGCAGCGCAACCCGCTGTTCGGCGAGGTGGCCACCACCGCCGAGCAGGGCCTGCCCGCCGCCTTCAACAAGTTCTTCTTTTACGCCATGCCGCCGGGCACGCCGGCCGAGATCGTCGGCACCTTCTCCGCCGCCATGAAAAAGGTGGTCGAGAATCCGGCCTACCAGCAGGAGGCGGCCCGCCTGTTCGTGACGCCCACCTACCTGGATCCGGTGCAGGCGGGCGAATACGCGGACGCCCAGTACCGCTATTTCGCGCAGTTCCAGGAGCTGTTCCTGGCGGGCAGCCACTGAGCCTGACGAGGCAGGGCATGGTTCCGGCGGGGACCATGCCGCCCGGCAACGAGGAGAAGAAACGGATGGCGGATATCAGGGATATGGTGACCGGCGGCTGTGTGATCGGCCTGGGGGTGGGGCTCTTCCTGCTCGGCGGCGAGGTCAGGGACTTCGCCCGCACCGGTATCGGCGCCGGTTTTCTGCCGCGGGTGGCGGCGGTGCTGCTGGTCATGCTCGGCGGCGTGCTGCTGGCCAACGGCTGGCGCCGGCCGGCCACGGCGGGGGCGGCGATCCCGGCCCCGGAGGCGGCGCCGGTGTGGGGCGGCTGGGGTGCGGTGCTGGCTTCGGCCGGGTTGATGGGGGCCTATGTCGCCAGCCTGGACGGGCTCGGCTTTATCATCGCCTCCGCGCTCTATGTGTTTTTGCAGACGCTGATCCTGTGCAAGAACGCCAGGCGCCGTTACCTGTGCTTCGGCCTGGTCTCGGTGCTGGTGCCGGTGGGCGCGTACTGGCTGTTCGTGCGCGTGTTCGAGGTGATGATCCCGGCCGGCCTGCTCGGCTAGTGGAACAAGGATGACGCAAATGTTAATGACAGGCATTCTTTCCGTATTTACGCCGGAGGCGCTGCTGCTGATTTTCGGCGGCACCCTGGTCGGCATCATGATGGGGGCCATCCCCGGCCTGACCGTGACCATGGGGGTGGCGCTGTTTCTGCCGGTGACCTTCGGCATGGCCCCGGTCGAGGGCATTTCACTGCTGCTCGGGCTCTATATCGGCGGCACCTCGGGCGGGCTGATTTCGGCCATACTGCTGAAGATCCCGGGTACCCCGGCGTCCATCGCCACCACCTTCGACGGCCACCCCATGGCGGCCCGGGGTGAGGCGGGCCGGGCGCTGGGCATCGGTATCGTCTACTCCTTCCTGGGCGGGGTGCTGAGCCTGCTGGTGCTGTTTTTCGTGTCGCCCTGGCTGGCCGATGTCGCGCTGCAGTTCGGGCCCTACGAGTACTTCGCCATCGCCCTGTTTTCCCTCACCCTGGTGGCCGGCCTGTCGGGCGGCTCCCTGGTGCGGGGGATGATCGCCGCCCTTATGGGGCTGACCATCGCCTTCGTCGGCATGGCGCCGATCACCGCCTACCCGCGCTTTACCTTCGGCCTGAGCGAGCTGGACGGCGGCATCGGCATGCTGCCGGCGCTGATCGGCCTGTTCGCCGTGGCCCAGGTGCTGGAGCAGGCCGAGAGCCGCAAGGCCCAGGAGACGCTGCAGGTGGCCGGCTACCGCATTCGCGGCTTTGGCTTCAGCCTCCGGGAGTTTCTCGGTCAGGGCGGCAACCTGTTGCGCTCCTCCGCCATCGGTACCGGCATCGGCATACTGCCGGGCCTGGGCGGGGCCGTGTGCAATATCCTGGCCTACGGCGCCGCGAGGAAGCGGGCACCCGACCGGGAGCGGTTCGGCCAAGGCGCCATGGGCGGCATCGTGGCCAGCGAGTCGTCCAACAACGCCTCGACCGGCGGCGCCCTGGTGCCGCTGCTGACCCTGGGCATCCCCGGCGACAACACCACGGCGATACTGCTGGCCGGCTTCATGATCCACGGCATCACCCCGGGGCCGTTGCTGTTCGACACCGACGCGGTGCTGGTGTACGGCATCTTCACCGCCCTGCTCATCGCCTATGCGTTCATGCTGGTGATGATGTTCGGCGGCATGCGCGGCTTTGTGCGCATCCTCGCCGTGCCCAAGCATATACTGCTGCCGGTGATCATGGCGGTGTGCGTGATCGGTGCCTACGGGCTCAACAACCGCCTGTTCGACGTCTGGACCATGCTGGCGTTCGGGGTGCTCGGCTTCCTGATGAAGAAGGCATCCCTGCCGACCACGCCGCTGCTGCTCGGTTTTATCCTCGGGCCCATCATAGAGGTGAACCTGCGGCGTGGGCTGATGATGAGCCGGGGCGACTTCACCCCCTTCGTGACCGAAACCATTTCCGGCGCCCTGTTGGCGCTGACCCTGGCGGTGGTGGGCTACACCCTCTACCGGGAATGGGGCCAGCTGCGCCGGCGCCGCCTTCTCACCCATCAGGCCGGATCCGGCCTGCCCAATCAGGAGTAATACATGGACAAGACAGAAGTACTGGTGGTGTGGCCGAACCGGCCCGCCCAGATGCAAATGCTGGAACAGCGCTACCAACTGCACCGGCTGGACCTGGCGGCCGATCCGGAGGCCCTGCTGGCGGAGGTGGGCGGTCGCGTCCGGGCGGTGGTTACCTCCCACGGCGGCGGTTTCCCGAAACACCTGCTGGACCGGCTGCCCAACCTGGAAATCGTGGCCTCGTCCGGGGTGGGGGTGGACACCCTCTGCGTGGCGGACTGCCGGGCCCGGGGCATACCGGTGACCCATACCCCGGACGTGCTGACCGAGGACGTGGCCGACATGGGGCTGCTGCTGCTGCTGGCCACGGTGCGCCGGCTGCTGCCCGCCGAGCGTTGGGTGCGGCAGGGGCACTGGCAGCAGCGGGGCATGATGCCGCTCAACCGTTCGGTCACCGGCAAGAAGCTCGGCATAGTGGGGCTGGGCCGCATCGGCAAGGCCATCGCCCAGAGGGCGGAAGCCTTCGGCATGGAGATCTGCTACTACGGCCGCCGCCGGCAGGAAGGGGTGGCCTATCCCTGGTATGGGAATCTGGTGCAACTGGCCCGGGAAGTGGACATCCTGATGCCGGTGCTGCCCGGCGGGGAAGAAACCCGGGGCATCATCAGCGCCGAGGTGCTGGGCGCCCTGGGGCCCGAGGGCTATTTCGTCAATATCGCCCGCGGCTCTGTGGTGGACGAGCCGGCCCTGGTCGCGCTGCTGCAACAGGGTGGGCTTGCCGGCGCCGGGCTGGACGTGTTCGCCGACGAGCCCAGGGTGCCCACGGCCCTGCTGGACCTGGACAACGTGGTGCTGCAGCCGCACTGTGCCAGCGGCACCGAGGAAACCCGCGGCGCCATGGCGCAGCTGGTGGTCGACAACCTGGCGGCCCATTTCGCCGGCCGGCCGCTGCTGACCCCGGTCGGCTGAGGGGAGGGGCCGGCCGATGATTTGTTAACGGTTTTTACAACTGTGATCGGGTTCACGTAACAAGTGTTGCACCTGAGTTTGTATGATGTACGATGAATAACAACCCCGCCGGAGCGAGCCTGGCTCACTCCGGCAACAGGGGGCCCATGTACCATACACAAGCGATAGGGAAGGACACATGAAAGGATTAATGTTTGGCGTGCACCTGGCAGTATGCGGACTGGCGGCAGTGACCGCAACCCAGGCCCTGGCCCAGGAGAAACTGATCAAGGGCAACGTCAGAGTCGTTATCGGCTCCACCTCCACCGGTGGGGATACCTATCAGAACGCCAGCATCATCGCCGAAGAGCTGGCCAAGAAGCTCGGCGTCAACGTCAAGGTCGACGCCGTGGGCACCTCCGCCGCCTTCAGGGCCCTGGCCCGGGGCGCCAACGGCAATACCCTGATGTTCTTCCACGATCAGTCCTATCTCGGCAATCTCTACGGTATTCGCGGCTATGACGACATCTTCACCGAATACAAGGTGGGCCCCATGGTGTCCATCAACCCGGGCGACGCCTTCCTGACGCCCAAGAACTCGCCCTACCAGACGGTGGAAGACATCATCGACGCCGTCGGCCAGGACAAGCAGGTGCGGGTGGCCATCCAGCCCGGCGGCGTGTCCGAAATCGGCTATTCGGCGCTGAAGAACGCGGTCATCCTCACCCACCCGGACAAGGAAGGCAACCTGGTGGCGGTGAACACCGGCTCCCAGGCCGACAAGAACCAGCTGCTGTTCGACGGCCAGGCGGATCTGATCCACGGCTCGGTGCAGGCCAACGAGCAGTACACCCGCTTGCCGGCGAACGATCAGAAGGCGATGAGCTTCGCCTGGCTGATGGCCCGCCAGGGCACCCTGGCCCAGGCCAACGAGGAAGGCTTCGGTGAAACCAACCGCGAGGCGCTGCTGGGCTTTGCCGAGCCCAATATCAGCGTGACCCTCAACGGCCGCGATAGCTTCACCTTCGACAAGGAATTCTTCTTTATCTACAACAAGAACATCAAGCCGGAAATCGTCGGCTATATCGACCAGGCCCTGGCCGAGATCTATGCCGAAGGCCAGGTGCAGCAAAGCTTCAAGCAGAACTTCTTCATTCCCAACTTCATGCCCGCCGCCGAGTCGGAGCAATACCTGAAAGAGAAGGCCGGGCAGTACAAGAAGATCATCCAGGCCATCCAGTAACCGGGGGCGGGGTTGCTCCTTGCGAGGAGCAGCCCCGCAGTTCCCGTCGTTGAATTGAACGTTCATATAGGTGTCGATATGGAAAGTCGTCTTTCTTCCATGCTCGAGGTGTCGATCGATTTCGGACAGTCACATCTTTTCTTCCCCAAGATAGTCATAGGCACCTTGCTGGTACTGTTGACCATGATTGTGCTGGTGTACGGCCGCGGCTTCTACCGCGATGTCCGTGCCGGCAAAAGATCCCTCGCCTTTTTCAACGAACACTCGGACAAGTTCCGGCTGTTCGCCACCCTGGCCCTGACCGTGGCGTATTTCCTGCTGATGGACTGGGTCGGCAACCTGTTTCCCAACATGGGGTTCGGCTTCCTGTTCGTGTCCATGCCCTTCATGTTCCTGATGTCGCTGCTCTATGCCCACGACATCTGTAAGAAGAAGCTGACGGCCATTGCCGCCAACGCGCTGATCGCCCCCCTGGTGGCCTGGTACGTATTGGCCAACCTGTTCAACATTTCTCTGCCCTAACTGAGCGAGGATTTACAAGATGGACTTTTTATCGCTCCTGTCGCCCATGTTTTTCGTGCTGGTGGCCTGCGGTGCCCTGATCGGCATTATCTTCGGCGCCATCCCCGGTATGACCGCCACCATGGCGGTGGCCGTGTGCCTGCCGCTGACCTATTCGCTGGGGCTGGAGGAAGCCCTGGCGCTGCTGCTCGGGCTCTATGTGGGCGGCATTTCCGGCGGCCTGGTGCCCGCCATACTGCTCAACATACCGGGCACGCCGTCCTCCATTACCACCACCTTCGACGGCTACCCCATGGCCAAGCGGGGGGAGGGGGAGCGGGCGCTCAAGATCAGCATCGTCGCTTCCCTGTTCGGTGGCCTGTTCAGCGCCCTGGTGCTGTTCCTGTTCGCGCCTGTGCTGGCGGATTTCGCCATCAAGTTTTCCTATATCGAGAAGTTCCTGATCATCTTCTTCGCCCTCACCGTGATCGCCTCCCTGTCCAAGAACATGCTGGTGGGCATCTTCAGCGGCGTGCTGGGGGTGCTGCTCAGTCTGATCGGCACCTATGACATCTCCTCCGGCGGCAACGGCGAGCCGCGGCTGATGTTCGAGTTTATGGAGCCCTACCTCGACAACGGCTTCTCCCTGCTGCCGGTGCTGATCGGCCTGTTCGGCCTGGCCACCATCCTGGAAGACGCGGAAAGAGGCGTCCGTGGCGAGGGCGCGGACGGCAAGATCAACCTGAGCAAGGGCAAGCGCTTTTCCCTCGGGGTGTTCCGCGGCCAGTTCGGCAACCTGATACGCTCTTCCTCCATCGGTACCTTCGTCGGCATGCTGCCCGGCGTCGGCGGCAGCGCCGCTTCCGTGCTGGCCTATACCCAGGAGAAGAACTTCTCCAAGGAGCCGGAAAAGCTGGGCAAGGGCGCGCCCGAGGGGCTGGTGGCTTCCGAGTCGGCCAACAACGGTCTGACCGGCGGTGCCCTGATCCCGCTGCTGTCCCTGGGCATCCCCGGCGACAGCACCACGGCGGTGCTGATCGGTGCCTTCACCCTGCAGGGTATCCAGGTGGGGCCACTGTTCATCGGCGAGAACCTGGACACCTGGTACGTGATGATGGCCGGCCTGCTGATCGCTAACCTGATGATGTTCGCCATCATGTTCTTCGCCATCAAGTACGTGGCCCGGGTGGTGCTGGTGCCCAAGTACATCCTCTACCCCATCATCGTGATGATGTGCGTGGTGGGGGCCTATGCCATTAACTACGGCATCATGTTCGATGTCTGGACCCTGCTGATCTTCGGCATCTTCGGCTACGTGGCGCAAAAAATCGGCATCGAGCTGGCGCCTCTGGTCATCGGCTTTATCCTCGGCGCATCGGCGGAGATCTACTTCGTCAAGAGCCTGGAATCCTTCGGATCTTTAAGCATCTTCTTCACCAAGAGTCCCATTGCCCTGGTGCTGTGGCTGCTGATCCTGGCTTCCATCGCCTTCTCGGTGTTCGTGGCCTTGAAGTCCAGGCGCTCCCGGGCCGCCGTCGCCGCCGGCCACTGCCCCCATCAAACCGAATCATGAGGTCCCCCATGCAACTTACCATCAAGGTCAACGACATCGACAACGTCGCCATCGTGGTCGAGGCCGCCGGCCTCAGGGCCGGCACCGAGCTCGACGACGGCACCCGCCTGCGGGAGCCGGTGCCCCAGGGCCACAAGGTGGCGCTGGAAGACATCCCCGAAGGGGGCGACATCGTCCGCTACGGTGAAATCATCGGCCAGGCGCTGCAGCCCATCGCCCGAGGCGCCTGGATCAACGAAACCATGGTGCGGCTGCCCCGGGCGCCGGCGCTCGACGAGCTGCCCCTGGCCACCCGCGCCGCACCGCTGCAGGCGCCGCTGGAGGGCTACACCTTCGAGGGCTACCGCAACCCGGACGGCAGCGTCGGCACCAAGAACGTGCTGGCGATCAGCACCAGTGTGCAGTGCGTGGCCGGCATCACCGATTATGTGGTGCGGCGTATCAAGCAGGAGCTGCTGCCCCGTTATCCCAACGTGGACGACGTGGTGGCCCTAACCCACAGCTACGGCTGCGGGGTGGCGATCAATGCCCCGGCGGCCATAGTGCCCATCCGTACCCTGCAGAACCTGGCACGTAACCCCAACTTCGGCGGCGAGGTGATGGTGATCGGCCTGGGCTGCGAAAAGCTGCAACCGAGCCGGCTGCTGCCCGAACTGCCGGAAGGGCAGGTCATCCAGGTGGGAGAGGGGCGGGAGCCGATCCTCAGCCTGCAGGACGAATCCCTGCACGGTTTTGCCGACATGGTCGAGGGCATGCTGGCGATGGCCCGCCGGCACCTGGAAAAGCTCAACCGCCGGCGGCGCGAGACCTGCCCGGTATCGGAGCTGGTGGTGGGGGTGCAGTGCGGCGGCAGCGACGCCTTCTCCGGGGTGACCGCCAACCCGGCGGTGGGCTTTGCCGCCGATCTTATCGTGCGCGCCGGCGGCAGCGTGATGTTCTCGGAAGTGACCGAGGTGCGCGACGCCATCCACCTGCTGACCCCGCGCGCCGCCGACCAAGCCGTTGGCCGCGCCCTGCTGCGGGAAATGCAGTGGTACGACGACTACCTCAACCAGGGCCAGGCGGATCGCAGCGCCAACCCCTCGCCGGGCAACAAGAAGGGGGGGCTCAGCAACGTGGTGGAGAAGGCGCTCGGCTCCATCGTCAAGTCCGGATCCAGCCCCATCGTCGACGTGCTGGGCCCGGGGGAGCGCATCCGCCGCAAGGGGCTGACCTTCGCCGCCACCCCGGCCAGCGACTTCGTCTGCGGTACCCTGCAGCTGGCCTCGGGCATGAACCTGCAGGTGTTCACCACCGGCCGGGGCACCCCCTACGGCCTGGCCATGGCGCCGGTGATCAAGGTGGCCACCAACCGGGCCCTGGCCCAGCGCTGGCACGATCTTATCGATCTGGACGCGGGGCGCATCGCCACCGGCGAGGCCAGCATAGAGCAGGTGGGCTGGGAGCTGTTCCAGCTGATCCTGGAGGTGGCCAGCGGGCGCCGGCAGGTGGCGGCGGACGCCCTCGGTCTGCACAACGATCTGGTGCTGTTCAACCCGGCGCCGGTGACCTGAGAGCGGGATCACAGCGGCGTTAATAAAGGGTTAAGTTACGCTTGAAAGTTAGTTTGTATGTTGTATGATGTATTACAAGCAACAGGCAATCATACTGTTACCGAAAGTTGAACCAGTAAACGGGATAGGACTCCGGGAGGGGACTGCCCGGCAACCGAACAAGGAACCAGCAAAATGGCATTTTCTGTAGAGCAAATCAGACAAGCACTGGGTAACGGCTTACTGTCCTTCCCCATCACCGACTTCGACGACGATGGCCGTTTCGATGCCGAGAGCTATCGCCAGCGCATCGAGTGGTTTGTCGGCAACGACGTGTCCGCGGTGTTCATCGCCGGCGGCACCGGCGAGTTCTTCTCCCTCTCCTTCGAGGAATACCAGGACATCTGCCGCATCGCGGTGGAGACCGTGGCCGGCCGGGTGCCGGTGATCGCCAGCGCCGGCCGCAGCATCCCCGACGCCAAGGCCTTCTGCAAGGCGGCGGAAGCGGCCGGGGTCGACGGCATCCTGCTGATGCCGCCCTACCTGACCGAATGCCCGGCGGAAGGGGTGGCCGACTACGCCAAGGCGGTGATCGACAGCACTTCCCTGCAGGTGATCTACTACAACCGCGGTAACGGCATCCTGGACGCCGAAAGCGTCAAGCGGCTGGCGGCTTCCTGCCCCAACCTGGTGGGCCTGAAGGACGGCGTGGGCAACATCGCCGCCCTGAACGACACCATCAAGACCGTCGGCGACCGCCTGGTGTACATCGGTGGCGTGCCCACCGCCGAGATCTTCGCCGAGGCCTACCTGGCGATAGGGGTGAACACCTATTCCTCCGCCGTGTTCAACTTCATGCCGGAAATGGCCAACCGCTTCTACAAGGCCCTGCGCGGCGGCGACCAGGCCACGGTGAACGGCATCATCAAGGACTTCTTCGTGCCCTTCTGCCGCCTGCGCGACACCAAGAAGGGCTACGCGGTCAGCCTGATCAAGGCGGGCGCGGACCTTATCGGCCGCCCGGCCGGCGACGTGCGGGCGCCGCTGACCATGCCCTCGGCCCAGGACAAGAAGGCGCTGGAAGCCATTATCAACGCCAACCGTTAATGGGCCGGCCTTCCCCGTGTCGGTGGGGCGCGGGGAAGGCGGAAGGAACCCTATATCAAGGAGCAACAGATGTTCAGCACCATTAAGAAAATGACGGTCGTGCCGGTGGCTGGTTACGACGGCTTTTTGCTCAACCTGAGCGGCGGCCATGCGCCCTGGTTCATCCGCAGCGTGGTGGTCCTGGAAGACAACGCCGGCCGCATCGGCCTCGGCGAGGTACCGGCCACCCAGGGCATCCTGGATACCCTGGAGCGGTGCCGCGAACTGGTGGAAGGCCAGAGCGTGGGCCACTACAAGGCCATCATCAGCCGGGTGCGCCAGGCCACCTCCGGCCAGGCCGACGACGTGCGCGGCAACCAGACCTTCGACCTGCGCATCGCGGTGCATGTGATCACCGCCATCGAATCGGCGCTGCTGGATCTGGCCGGCCAGAATATGGAACTGCCGGTGGCGGATCTGCTGGGCCAGTTCGGCCAGCAGCGGGACGAAGTGGAAGCCCTGGGCTACCTGTTCCTGCTGGGTGACCCCAAGAAGACCGACCTGCCTTATCCGAGCTGCGACAAACCCCGGGACGACTGGGATCTGGTGCGCACCCAGGAGGCGCTGACCCCGGAAGCGGTGGCCAGGCTGGCCAAGGCGGCCTACGCCCGCTACGGCTTCAAGGATTTCAAGCTCAAGGGCGGGGTGCTGGACGGCCGCCAGGAGGCGGAGTGCATTGCGGCCCTGTACGAGGCCTTCCCCGAGGCGCGGCTGACACTGGACCCGAACGGTGCCTGGACCCTGCAGCAGGCCATCGACTACCTGACCCCGATCAAGCACATGCTGAGCTATGCGGAAGACCCCTGCGGCCAGGAAGGCGCCTGGTCCGGCCGCGAGACCATGTCGGAGTTCAAGCGCCGCACCGGCCTCAAGACCGCCACCAACATGGTCGCCACCGACTGGCAGCAGCTGCGCAACGCGGTGCGCCTGGACTCGGTCGACATACCGCTGGCGGACTGCCATTTCTGGACAATGCAGGGGGCGGTGGCCGTGGGCGAGCTGTGCCACGAGTGGGGCCTGACCTGGGGTTCGCACAGCAACAACCACTTCGACATTTCGCTGGCGATGATGACCCACGTGGCCGCCGCCTGCCCGGGCGAGATCACCGCCATCGACACCCACTGGATCTGGCAGGACGGCCAGCGTATCACCAAGGAGCCCCTGTTGATCCGCGACGGCAAGATCAAGGTGCCCCGCAAGCCGGGCCTCGGCATCGAGCTCGACTGGCAGCAACTGGAGCGGGCCAACGCCCTGTACAAGACTCTGGACGTGGGCCAGCGCGACGACGCCATGGCGATGCAGTTCCTGATCCCGGGCTGGCGTTTCGACCCGAAAAAACCCTCGCTTGTCCGCTGAGGGAATGACGGGGATAATCGGGTGAAATAAATGTTATCGGACATCGGTTTATGAGCAATCACGATCTTAATGCACAGACACCCTTTCAGGTTGAACGGGTGCAACAATCCGGCAGTCTGGCCAAAAACGTGGCCGGGCAACTGGAAAAGATGATCATGCAGGGCCAGATTGAGGTTGGTCAGAAACTGCCGACCGAAAACAGCCTGTGCGACATGTTCGGCGTGAGCCGCACCGTGATCCGCGAGGCCATCACCCAGTTGAAATCCTTGAACCTGGTGGAAACCAAGCGCGGCGTCGGCACCACTGTGCTGCGCAGCACGCCGGCCGACAGCTTCTACGCCCGCGCCATCAACCCCACCGCGGTGGAAGACATTCTGCACGTGCTGGAACTGCGGCTGGCGCTGGAGCCCGCCGCCGCCGAGTGGGCGGCGCTGCGGCGCGACGAGGAGGATCTGCGCCAGATCGAGCAGCACTTGCTGGCCTTCCAGCAGGCGCGCCGGCAGCACGGCCAGGCCCGGGAAGAGGATTTCGCCTTTCACCTGAGTATTGCCGCGGCCAGCAAGAACCCGTTGATCCATAACATTTACGAGCAATACAACAACAATATTATCCCTCGCTCAAAGATCCTTAAGGAAAACATCGATCAGGAGGCGGCTGAAAAGTACCTGCTGCGGGTGGAGCAGGAGCACGTCGACATCTTCGAGGCCATCAAGGCCGGGGATGCCGTCGCCGCCAGGGCGGCCATGCACCAGCACCTGTTCCGCTCCTACCAGATGTACAAACAATACAAGGCGGGCTGACGGGCCCGCCGGACGAGGCTTCCTGAACGACGGAACCATTACTCCGCATTATTGACAGAGGTTACCCATGGAAATTCGAGGTGAGATGCTGATTGGTGCCCAATCGGCAAAGGGCTCGGCCGCGCCGGTGTTTGCCATCAACCCGGCCAGCGGAGCGCAGTTGCAGCCCGGTTTTGCCGGTGACGACGGCGTCCTGGTGCGCCAGGCCTGCGAGCTGGCTGGCCAGGCCTTCGACGACTATCGCGCCCGGCCGCTGGAAGAGCGCGCCCGGCTGCTGGAAGCCATCGCCAACCAGATACTGGCCCTGGGTGATGCCCTGATCGAGCGGGCCATGGCCGAAACCGGCCTGCCGCGGGCTCGGCTGGAAGGGGAGCGGGGCCGCACCGTCGGCCAGCTGCGCCTGTTCGCCGCCGTGGTGCGGGCCGGCGACTTCATCGATGCCCGCATCGATCCGGCCCAGCCCGAGCGCCAGCCGCTGCCGCGCGCCGATCTGCGCCTGCGCCACATTCCCCTGGGGCCGGTGGCGGTGTTCGGCGCCAGCAACTTCCCGCTGGCGTTTTCCGTGGCCGGCGGCGATACCGCCTCGGCCCTGGCCGCCGGCTGCCCTGTGGTGGTTAAGGCCCACTCCGCCCATCCCGGCACCTCCGAGCTGGTGGGGCGGGCGGTGCAGCGGGCGGTGGCCGAGTGCGGCCTGCCGGAAGGGGTGTTCTCGCTGCTGTTCGGCTCCGGTAACCTGGTCGGCTCGGCGCTGGTGAGCCATCCCGCCATCAAGGCGGTGGGTTTTACCGGCTCCCGCGGCGGCGGCACCGCGCTGATGCGGCTGGCGGCGAGCCGGCCCGAGCCGATCCCTGTCTATGCGGAGATGAGCAGCATCAACCCGGTGTTCCTGCTGCCCCAGGCGCTGGAAGCCCGGGGCGACGCCATCGCCAAGGGCTTTGTCGGCTCCCTGACCATGGGCGCCGGCCAGTTCTGCACCAACCCGGGCCTGGTTATCGCACTGGAAGGGCCGGCGCTGGCTCGCTTCCTGGCCACGGCGGAAGCGGAACTGGCCGGGGTGGCCAGCCAGACCATGCTGACCCCGGGCATCCATCGGGCCTACAGCGAAGGCGTGGGCCGGCTCGAGGCGCATCCCCAGGTAAGCGTGCAGGCCCGGGGCCAGGAGGGCGACGCCCCCAACCAGTGCCGGGCCGGGCTCTATGTGACCGATGCCGACGCCTTCCTGGCCGAGACGGCATTGCATGAAGAAGTGTTCGGTTCGGCCTCACTGGTGATCCGTTGCCGCTCGCTGGCGGACTTCGGCCGGGTGGCCGAGGCGCTCGAAGGGCAGCTGACCGCCACCCTGCAACTGGACGAGGGCGACGTGGATTCGGCCCGCGCCCTGCTGCCGGTGCTGGAGCGCAAGGCCGGCCGTATCCTGTGCAACGGCTACCCCACCGGGGTGGAGGTGTGCCATGCCATGGTGCACGGCGGCCCCTTCCCGGCCACCTCCGACAGCCGCACCACCTCGGTGGGCAGCGCCGCCATCTCCCGCTTCCTGCGCCCGGTGTGTTACCAGGATCTGCCGGCGGCGCTGCTGCCGGCGGAGCTGCGGGACGACAACCCGCTCGGGCTGCGGCGCCTGCTGGACGGCAGCTACTGAGCCTTTGATTGTTAACGCCCCGGCCAGGGGCGTTTTAGTGTGCGGACAAGCCTGCGTATTACTCTGTGGTCACTCCCGCGAAGGCGGGAGTCCAGTGCAATATTTCATGGATCTCCGCCTTCGCGGAGATGACCAGGGTTAAACGGCCATGACAAAGGGAAATGTTTGGCGAAAAAACGGGAGCTAGACTTTGCCGACAAACCTTGATGCCCCGTCCAGGGGCGTTTGCCATTGTACGGGAGCCCATTGATGAATAACGAGATCTTCGCCCAGGTGTTCGCGGTGACCGCGCCGGTGTTCACCATGGTGCTGCTGGGCGCCCTGCTCAAGAAAATCCGCCTGATCGACGATGCCTTTATCGGCACGGCCTCGATGCTCACCTTCAAGGCCACCATGCCGACCCTGCTGTTTTTGAGCATATTGCGGGCGGATCTGAGCACGGCGCTGCAGCCCTGGCTGGTGGGCTATTTCTGCATCGCCACCTGCCTGACCTTCGCCGGTGCTTGGGCCTGGGCGGCGAGGCGGGTGCCGGCGGCGGAGCGGGGCATATACGTGCAGGGGGCCTTTCGCGGCAACTGCGGCATCATCAGCCTGGCGCTGGCGGCGGGGCTGTACGGCGACTACGGCCTCTCGGTGGGCGGGGTCATGGCCGGGCTCATCATAGTGGTGTTCAACGTGCTCTCGACCCTGGTGCTGTCGGTTTACGGCGGCGGCTACCGGACCACGGCCTGGACGGTGCTGCGGGATCTGGCTCGCAATCCGCTGATCATCGCGGTGGCGGCAGGGCTGCTGGGCTCGGTGGCTGGGCTTTCCCTGCCACACTGGCTGCTGGTGTCCGGCGACTACTTCGCCGGCATCACCCTGCCGATCGCCCTGATCTGCGTGGGCGGCAGCCTGTCGCTTTCGGCCTTCTGCCGGTCCGGCAGCCTGGCGCTGGGAGCCAGCCTGATCAAGGTGCTGTGGTCGCCGCTGCTGTTCACCCCCCTGGCCTGGGCGCTGGGCTTCGGCGGGCGGGAGCTCGGCATCCTGTTCCTATTTCTGGCCAGCCCCACGGCGGCGGTGAGTTACGTCATGGCCAAGGCGGCGGGCAGCGACGGCCGGCTGGCGGCCAGCATCATCGCCATCTCCACCCTGTTGTCGGCGGCCAGCGTCATGGCCGGGCTTTTCCTGTTAGGTTTGCTGGGCATAGCCTGAGTTGCCCCATCCTGGCCCCGAGCAGCCGAGCCTGTTACTACCAATACTGCTATAGATATCGAAAAAGATTATTTATGAATATATGAATGGGATTTTATATTTCATAAAGGAATAAGAAATCAGAGGCCAGGCAGGATCATGAACCTACAGCAGTTACGGATAGTACGGGAAACGGCGCGGCGGCAGTTCAACCTGACGGCGGTGTCGACGGCCCTGTTCACTTCCCAGTCCGGGGTCAGCAAGCACCTGCGGGATCTGGAGGAGGAACTGGGCGTGACCCTGTTCGAACGGCGGGGCAAGCGGCTGCTGGGGTTGACCGAGCCGGGCGAGCTGGTGCTGGGCTCGGTGGAGCGGATCCTGGCCGAGCTCGACAACATGCGCCAGGCGGCCCAGCAGTTCGTGCACAGCGACAGCGGCAGCCTGCGCATCGCCACCACCCATACCCAGGCCCGCTACGCGCTGCCGGCGGTGCTCAAGCAGTTCCAGCAAAAATTCCCCAAGGTGCGGCTGGCGCTGCACCAGTGCGGCCCCGACGAAATCGCGGAGCTGCTCAAGGCCGGCGAGGTGGACGTGGGCATTGCCACCGAGGGCCTGCTGGCCAACCAGCGGCACTTCGCCTGCTTTCCCTACTACCGCTGGCATCACGGCGTGGTGGTGCCCGAGGCGCACCCCCTGGCCCGCCTGCCGCAGGTTTCGCTGGCCGATATCGCCGCCTTTCCGGTGATCACCTACCACGAGGGCTACACCGGGCGGAACAACATTGACGAGGCGTTCCGGACGGCGGGCATCCAGCTCGACATCGCCATGTCGGCCCTGGACGCCGACGTAATCAAGACCTATGTGGAGCTGGATCTGGGTATCGGCATCATGGCATCCATGGCCTTCAACGAGCGGCGGGATCAGGGGCTGCGGCTGCTCGACTGCCACCACCTGTTTCCCACCAACACCACCTACCTGGGGGTGCGGCGGGGCTCCTTTCTGCGCGGCTATGTCTACGACTTCCTCGGCCTGTGCAGCCCCGGGCTGACCCGGGAAGCGGCCGACGAGGCCATTTTCGGCGCCGAGGAGAGCTGAGGGGAGGAAAGCCTCCCCAAGCATTATCCCGGCAGGCGCCGGCGCAATCCCAGGCCCGCGAGCAGCCCCAGCAGGCAGCACAGCAGGAACACCCAACCCGACAGCGCGGCCGCCATGATGCCCGACAGCAGGGTGCCGACGGTGCAGCCCAGGGCCACCATGGCGCCCCAGCCCATCAACACCCCTCCCGCCAGGTTGCGGCCTATCTCCGTCAGGGTGGGCCGCCGCGGACGCCAGTCTCCGGCCAGCAGGGCCGACGCCCAGGAGGCCAGCACTAGGCCGGCCACGAAAACGCCGTTGTTGGACAGCAGGCTTTGCTTGATCACCGTCATGCAGCCGGAAAAGCCGTCCAGCCCTTCCAGTCGCGTCGGCAGCAGTCCCAGTTGATCCGCGCCGGTGCGCGCCAGGCTGCCCAACTCGGCGGTGACCCCGAGCGGGGCGACGCGGAAGTAGGCCACCACTCCCAGCATGCCGATCAGAATGCCGCCGACAAAGGTGGGCCAGCGAGCTCCGAACAGCAGTCGATAGAGCGACGCGTCGCCGCCAGCCGGGCTTCGGGGAGGGGCCCGGTGAAACCTCAGCAACACCAGGGCGAGCACGGCCAGCACCGCCAGTTGCAGCAGCACGGTGGCACCGTAGCCCAGGTGCCCGGGCAGCCAGACCACCGGCGCCTGTTGCAGGCTGCCGAGATAAAGCGGGTTCCAGCTGATAAAGCCCAGTATGAATCCAGCCAGGGCGCCGAGCAGGGCGAAGGGCGAGGCCAGGGCGCCTTCACCCAGGCGATAGAGGTGGGCACTGATACAGGATCCGGACAGGCTCATGCCCAGGCCGAAGCTGAAGGCGCCGGCCGCCAGCACCCAACTGACCGGCCCGATATGGGCGCCGGGCGGCAGGCGCCCGCTGCCCGGGTCGGGCACGAAGGCGCCGAACACCGCCGCGTAGCCGAGGGTACCGACCGCCAGGGCGGCGAGCAGCCCCAGCAGCCCGGAGGCGTTGCGTTGCTCGATAAAATCCCGGCTGATGCAGAAAAAGCAGAACCGCGAGCGCTGCAGCACCAGGCCGAACAGGGCGCCACTCAACAGGGAAAAGGACAGGGCATCGCCGTCGGCACGTGACGCGAGCGCGAAGCCGCCCCAGAGCAGCGCACCGCCGATGGCCGCGGCCAGCCACCACCGATGGGGCATCGCCGGGGTGGAGGATGAAACGACAAGAAAACCAGGCATAACGAAGAGTCCCAATAAAAAAACGGGTATCAAAGGCTGATACCCGTGCCGGCCTGCTCAGGTCCTGGCAAGATGGAGCAGCCATGGCGGCCTGCAACGGAACAAGGAAGCATCAAGCAATAACGGAATTCAGAGCCCGCCCCAGACGGTACCGGCCGGGTTGGTCACAGGAACCCCCACGCTGTTGCCGTATTCGGTCCAGGAGCCGTCGTAGTTGCGCACCTCGTAGCCGAGGATCTTGCTGAGCGCGAACCAGGTGTGGCTGGAGCGCTCGCCGATGCGGCAATACACGATCACCGGCTTGCTGCCATCGACACCCACGGACTGGTAGAGGGCGCGCAGCTCGTCGGCCGGCTTGAAGCTGCCATCCGCCGCCACCGCGCTGCTCCAGGGCACGTTCACCGCACCGGGCACATGGCCGGCCCGTACCGCCAGCTCCTGCACCCCGGCCGGTGCTATCACCTTGCCCTGGTATTCATCGGGCGAGCGGATATCGATCAGGGCCTGGTCTTCACGCCCTTCCGCCACCGCCACCACGTCCTGCAGGCGTGCCCTGAGCCGAGGGTTGTAGCCGGTCAGGGTGATGTTGCCGCCGTTGTAACGGGCGGCGCGGGTATCCAGTGGGCGGCCTTCCGCCTCCCATTTGTTGCGTCCGCCGTCGAGCAGCTTGACGCCCTCTACCTGGTAGACATCGAAAATCCAGGCGCCCCAGGCGGCGAACCAGTTGTTGTTGTCCCCGTAGAGCACCACAGTGGTGCCGTCGGAGATGCCCGCGTCACGCAGCAGTTGCTGGAAATTTTCCTGGCTGGCGATGTCCCGCTTCACCGGGTCGACCAGATCGCTGTGCCAGCGGAAGTTGACGGCGCCGGGAATATGGCCGCGCTCGTAAACGCCGGGCGTGACGCTGACTTCGACGATACGGATTTTGTCGTTATTCAGGTTCTGCTCCAGCCAGTCGGTACTGACCAGTACCTCGTTTCCGGCATGGACCTGAAAGGCGAGCAGGCCAGTAACGGCCACCACCATGCGCTGAACGCGTTTTTTCCATTTCATATTCGACTCCTTGGTATTGACTGAAATAGGGAAAGTAGCATCGATAATTAACGAGAGCGGCAAGGGAGTAAAACAACCATTCATGGATTGGATATCGATAAAAATGGATAAGGGATAAATATTTTTCGGTATTTATATATCGGTTATTTTGCTTTAGGAAATAGTTTTTGGCACGGTATGCTCAAGATGGACTTTTACCCGGAGGAAACAAGAATGCCCGTCATCTTTAATGATTGCTGTAGAAAGAAAATGTTGTTCTTAACCGGCTTCTACCATATTTCAGGAGGCAGCGATGCTATTGCCCGACCCCTATGACGATGTGCTCGAACAGCTTTATCTTCTCCACCCCCGCTCGGTACTGCGGGAGCTGGCCGTGCTGCGCCGGCAAGGCGAAGAGCTGGTCGCCGGCCTCGGCGGTCTCAATATCACCCCCCACCACGGCGGCATCTTCGGCGCCTACCGGCACCGCCCCTTGTTCAATGAAACCTCGCTGCGGGTGACCGGCGAGTCGGGCAACCATATCAACCCGGATATCCTCTACCTGCAGGCCTGGAACGAGGCGGACATCCTGTTCCTGGATCGCTTCCTGCGCATGGTTCATGTGCTCCATCACCAGCTCCACCGGCGCCAGGGTGGGCTTATCGTCGATGTGCATCCGCGCCATATCGGCTCCCTGCCGGGGGATCACGGCAAGGTATTCGGCCGGCTGCTGCAGCGAGTGGGACTGACACCCAGCGCGGTGATCCTGCGCCTGGCCGCCGCGCCCTTGCTGGCCGAGGGACATGTGCAAAAGGCCGCCCGCAGCTTTATCAGGCACGGTTACCGGATCCTGGCCGAGGCGGTGCCCCAGGAGCCCGAGGCCTTGTCGCGACTGGCCAGCATCGGAGTGCACTGGGTGTCGCCGGACCTGGACATCAAACACCCGGGTGCCCGTCGCCGCCGGCTGCGGCTGTGGCTGCAACAGGCGCACCGGACCGGTCTGCTCAGCCTGGCACCGGCCTCGACGACGCAGCTGGCGCAGGAGGGTTTCCGGCAAATGGGGTTTCTATTGACACGTACGCCATCAGCGCCGCTCCAGGATGCTATTACGCCGGTTCCCATGACTCGGGTCGGGAATATGGTTCCGGCCAGTGCGGAAGACAATCCGCCCTCCTGGTTGTTGTAATTGTCATCGCTTGTATGACGGCGGCTATTGCCATTACCATGGAAACCGAAATATAAAGCATAAATTCTTGGTTTTATTGCGGCGTAATAGCACTAACCTTAATGACACCTTAGGATTCATCAGGAGTCGGCATGAGTGTCTTGTATCAGGATGCCTATTGTTATCAGGGTAAAATCATGGAACTGTACCGTGGGCCGGCGATATCGGAGCTGGATGTGCGCACGGCACAAGGTATGTTGTCCGTATTCGTCGCCAGCCGCCTGATTGACGAATTGGCACTCAGGCCCGGTCTCAATATCAGCGGGGACGCCATGACCCTGTGCGTCCGTACCGGGATGGATGACGGCAGGGCTGATTATCGGAGGAAGCATCATGTGGATGCATGACGGCCCGAATGAAGTCGACTTTATCATGGTGCCGGGCTGGAAGGGTTCGGGCCCCGAACACTGGCAAAGCCACTGGCAGCAGTTATTGCCGGGGGCGAAACGGCTGTCGGTGCAGAGCTGGGACAAGCCCGATCCGGACGACTGGATCCGCAGCCTGGATGGGATGATCCGCCGCGCCCGCCGCCCGGTGGTGCTGATCGCCCACAGCCTGGGCTGCGTGACCATTGCCCACTGGGTGGAATGCCATGGGCGCGAAGCCGCGTTGCGGGTGGCGGGCGCCCTGTTGGTGGCGCCGGCGGATGTGGAGCGCCCGGGGGCACCGGACGAACTGCGTCCCTTCGCGCCCCTGCCGCGCACGCCCTTGCCCTTTCCGGCGCTGATCCTGGGTTCGGAAACCGATCCCACCGCCAGCAGCCGGCGGGTATGGCAGTTCGGCGACTGGTGGGGGGCCGAGACCCATATCCTCGGGGACGTGGGTCATATCAATACCGAGTCCGGGCACCGCCAGTGGCCGGAGGGAATGCGTTGGCTGGCGCGGTTGCCGCTGGCGGCCGGGGTGAATGCATAAGGCCGGGACAAGAAGAGCCACGGGAGATAAACAAGGGGGAGGCCGCGGCCTCCCCCTTGCTTGAGCTTTTTTGAGGATTCAGGCGCTGTGCTGGTCGAGGAACACCTTGCTGCGCAGCGGGCGCAACCAGGCATCGTCGCCCTGCAGCAGTCCCAGGGTGCGGAAGTGGGTCTTGGGCAGCTCGGCCTGGATCAGCCCCTTGGCGTCGTCCGCCCTGAGCTCCAGCCGGACGGTGGGGCCGACCACGGTCAGGCTCTCGAGCACCGCGTGCAGGGCGTCCGGCGCCGGGCCGGCCAGTACCTCTATCTCGTGGGGGCGAACGTAGGCCAGGCCGGTTTCGTTTTCCACTTCCTTCAGCTCCGGTACCGGCAGGCGCAGCCCGCCGATGGTGGCGGCGCCCTGGCCCACCCGGGCGTGGAACAGGTTGACGTTGCCGAGGAACTGGTACACGAAGGGATTGGCCGGGTGATCGTACACCTCTTCCGGCGAGCCTTCCTGCTCGACCCGGCCCTGGTTCATCACCACCACCCGGTCGGACACCTCCAGCGCTTCTTCCTGATCGTGGGTCACGAACACGCTGGTGACGTGAATTTCGTCGTGCAGCCGGCGCAGCCAGCGGCGCAACTCGGCCCTGACCTTGGCGTCGAGGGCGCCGAAGGGTTCGTCCAGCAGCAGCACCTTGGGCTCCACCGCCAGGGCGCGGGCCAGGGCGATACGCTGGCGCTGGCCGCCGGACAACTGGGACGGGTAACGGTCGGCGGTCCAGTCCAGCTGCACCAGCTCCAGCAGGCTCATCACCTTCTTGCGGATGGCGGCCTTGTCCGGGCGCAGCCGGCGCGGGCGCACGGTCAGGCCGTAGGCCACGTTTTCGAATACCGTCATGTGCTTGAACAGGGCGTAGTGCTGGAACACGAAGCCCACCCCCCGGTGGCTGACGTGCAGATCGGTGGCGTCTTCCCCGTAGAAGGAGATGCGGCCGGAATCCGGCTGCTCCAGGCCGGCAATCATGCGTAGCAGGGTGGTCTTGCCCGAGCCGGAGGGGCCGAGCAGGGCGGTGAGCTGCCCGTCCGGCAGGGTCAGGTTGATGTTGTCTACCGCGACAAAGTCGCCGAAGCGCTTGTTTAAATTTTCAATCTTGATGCTCATGGGTCAACTCGCAAAATGTCAGTGGTTACGCTGTTCGAGCCACTCCACCCCGGATTTGAGGGCGATGGTGACCAGGGCCAGGCCGGTGAGGATGGAGGACACCGCGAAGGCGGCGGTGAACATGTACTCGTTGTAGAGCACCTCGATATGCAGGGGCATGGTGT
Source organism: Zobellella iuensis (assembly GCF_016746085.1). Lineage (GTDB taxonomy): Bacteria > Pseudomonadota > Gammaproteobacteria > Enterobacterales > Aeromonadaceae > Oceanimonas > Oceanimonas iuensis. Next base: position 48,462 of record NZ_JAERTZ010000008.1, on the reverse strand, counting down.
TGGTTTCGCCCCGGATCCGCCCGGAAACGATGGCTACGGCCCCGAATTCGCCCATGGCGCGGGCGTTACAGAGGATGATGCCGTAGATGAGGCCCCACTTGATGTTGGGCAGGGTCACGTACCAGAAGGTCTTGAGGCCGCTGGCGCCCAGGGTGAGGGAGGCTTCTTCCTCCTGCTTGCCTTGTTGTTGCATCAGCGGGATCAGCTCGCGCGCCACGAAGGGCAGGGTGCCGAAGGTGATCACCAGCACTATGCCGGGTACGGCAAAGATGATGCGCAGCTCATGGGCGCTGAGCCAGTCACCCAGCCAGCCCTGGGAGCCGAACAGGATCACGAAAATCAGCCCCACCACCACCGGCGAGATGGCGAAGGGCATGTCGATAATCGACAGCAATATAGGCTTGCCGCGAAACTCGAACTTGGCGATGGCCCAGGCGATGGCCACCCCGAAGATGACGTTGGCGGGCACCACCAACAGCACCACCAGCAGGGTGAGGCGGATGGCGGCGGCGGCGTCGGGTTCGGTCACGGCGGCGAGCCAGACCGACAGCCCCTGCTCGAAGGCGCCGTACAGCACCACCAGCAGCGGCAGCACCAGGAACAGCGCCAGAAAGGTGAGGGCGATGCCGGTGAGGGTGCGCCTTACCCAGGCGGGCTCTTCGGTGGCCCGCTGCCAGTCGCTGCCGGTGGCGACCGGGGCGGAATGGGTCAGTGTGGTCATGGTATGGTCTCCGACAAATCAGTGGGCAAAGCGGCGGCTGGACCACCACTGCAGGAAATTGATCACCAGCAACATCACGAAGGCGGCCAGCAGCATCACGGTGCCGATGGCGGCGGCGCCGTTATAGTCGTACTGCTCGGCCTTGGCCACGATCAGCAGCGGGGTGATCTCGGTCTTGTAAGGCAGGTTGCCCGAGATAAACACCACCGAGCCGTATTCGCCGATGGCCCGGGCGAAGGCCAGGGCGAAGCCGGTGAGCAGGGCCGGCAGCAGGGCGGGCAGTATTACCCGGCGTACCGTGGTCAGCCGGCTGGCGCCCAGGCTGGCGGAGGCTTCCTCCAGCTCGGCTTCCAGATCCTCCAGCACCGGCTGCACGGTGCGCACCACGAAGGGCAGGCCGATGTAGGTCAGCGCCAGCACCACCCCGACCTGGGTATAGGCGATGCGGATGCCGAAGGCATGGAAATACTGGCCCACCCAGCCGGTGCTGGCGTACAGGGTGACCAGGGCGATGCCGGCCACGGCGGTGGGCAGGGCGAAGGGCAGGTCGATAAGCCCGTCCACCAGCCGCTTGCCGGGAAAGGAATAGCGTACCAGCACCCAGGCCACCAGGGCGCCGAACACCAGGTTGATGGCGGCGCCGATAAAGGCGGCCGAGAACGACAGTTTGTAGGAGGCCACCACCTGGGGATGGCTGATGGCGCGCCAGAACTCCTCCCAGCTCATCAGGCTGGTGTAGAGCAGCAGGCTGCCGACCGGGATCAGGAAAATAAAGGTCAGGTACAACAGCGAAAATCCCAGGGTCAAACCGAACCCCGGGATCACGCTCCGACGCCTGGTGGAGGAAAACATCATATTGCACTCCTTTAACGGGGCCCGAGGGCCCCTGAGTTCTGTTAACGGTTAACGCTTGGCGATGCTTTCGAGGATCTGGTCGAACTTGCCACCGTCGTTGAAGTGGGTGTCCTGGGCCTGCTGCCAGCCGCCGAACAGCTCATCCACGGTGAACAGCTCAAGCGCCGGGAAACGATCGGCAAACTCGGCGGCGATTGCGGGGTTGGACGGGCGGTAGTAGTGCCTGCCGGCCAGGCGCTGGGCGTCATCGCTGTAGAGCCCTTCCAGGTAGGCCTGGGCCTGGGCGCGGGTGCCCTTGCGATCCACATTTTTATCCACCACCGTGACCGGTGGTTCGGCCAGGACGCTGAGCGAGGGCACCACTATCTCGAACTGCCCCTTGCCCAGTTGTTCCACCGCCAGGAAGGCCTCGTTTTCCCAGGCGATGAACACATCCCCCAGGCCACGCTGCACAAAGGTGTTGGTGGCGCCGCGCGCGGCGGGATCCAGCACCGGCACGTTTTTGAACAGTTTTTCCACGAATTCATAGGCTTTCTGCTCGTCGCCGCCATCTTGCTTGAGGGCGTAACCCCAGGCGGCCAGGTAGTTCCAGCGGGCGCCGCCGGAGGTTTTGGGGTTGGGGGTGATCACGGCCACGTCGTCGCGGATCAGGTCGTCCCAGTCCTTGATGTTCTTGGGGTTACCGTCGCGCACCAGCAGCACTATGGTGGAGGTATAGGGCGAGCTGTTGTTGGGCAGGCGGGACTGCCAGTTTTCCGGGAGCAGCTCGCCGTGCTGGCGCAGGGCGTCCACGTCGTAGGCCAGGGCCAGGGTGACCACGTCGGCGTCCAGGCCGTCGATCACCGCGCGGGCCTGGGAGCCGGAGCCACCGTGGGACTGGCGCACATTGAGCGACTGGCCCTGTTCGGCCTGCCACTGCTCGCTGAACCACTGGTTGTATTCCCGATACAGCTCCCGGGTGGGATCGTAGGACACGTTGAGCAGATTGGCGGTTTGTGCCTGGGAGGCAAAACCGGCCAGGGAAAGCAGGCTGATGCCGGCCAGTTGTTTGAGGGTACGATTGAGTTTGGACATCCTTTTGTCTCCTGAGTCGATGATGGTATCGGTGTCTGGAGAGGATGTTAGGGCAGGGGTTAACCTTTAAAAACGAAATAAAAAATAAATTCTTATCTGAAAAATGAATAAAGAGGGGGGGTTGGCAAAGGGACGGAGCATCAGTGTACGCAGGGCTGAATTTGTAGATATAAACGCCAATAATGGCGCATGTTTTAGAGCAAGATATGGACAAATGGGGTGTCCGGGTACTGCAGCTCGTCAACGGGGTGGCTTGGAGCGCCAGAAAACGGCCTGAGGCCGCTTTCTGGCGTCGGTAACAAGGTAAGTGGGGGCGTGTTCAGCGATAGTTAAAGGCGTCGGGCAGCAGGAAACTTGCAATCAAGGTCAGGATTGGCGGCATGCTCAGATATCCTCCTGCGGATGAGGGACCGTGCGTCCCGTGAGCAGGCAGCGCAGATCATCATAAACGACCTCGATGGTGAACAGCGCCATCGCCAGTCCCGATATCGGCATGGCCGCGAACACATAGGCCAGAGGCATGCCGAGCGCGATGGACGAGCGGCGCCAGCCCATGCCGGTAAAGATATGGCCGTGAACGACCAGAACATAGTTCACCGGCAGGTAGGCCAACACCGCCGAATGGGAGGCGCTGTCGGACGCGCAACGGCAGGCCTCGGCGCGCGCCATGGAGGTCTACGCCGCCATGGTCGAGCGGATGGACTGGAATATCGGCCGGGTACTGGCTTACCTGCGCGACAGCGGGAAACTGGATAATACGGTGGTGCTGTTCCTGTCCGACAACGGGGCCGAAGGGGCCTTGCTCGAGGCCTATCCGCAGTTAGCTCCCAACCTGGAGCAGGTGATTGCCGAATACTACGACAACAGCCTGGACAATATCGGCAACGCCAACTCCTATGTCTGGTACGGACCGCGCTGGGCCCAGGCCGCCACGGCACCGTCGCGGCTGCACAAGGCTTTCACCAGCCAGGGCGGTATACGGGGGTCGGCGTTGCTGCACTATGGGGGATTCCGGCGCCAGCGGCAGATAAGCCATGCCTTCGGTTCCGTGATGGATGTGGTGCCGACCCTGCTGGAACTGGCGGGTGTCGTCCATCCGGGGCGAGAGTACCGAGGGAGACCGATCGAGGCGCCGCGCGGCCGCTCCTGGCTGTCTTATCTGCAGGACGAGGCCGACTATGTCCATGACGCCGACAGCGTGATCGGCCGGGAGCGGTTCGGGCGCAAGGGCAAATGGAAACTGGTGTATATACCGGCGCCGAGCGGTCTGGCAACCTGGCAACTGTACGATCTGGAGCGGGATCCGGGGAAGGTACGCGATCTGGCGGACAGCCAGCCGGAAAAACTCACGGAGCTGCCGGCCGACTGGCATGATTATATGATTGAAACCGGGGTCATTGAATTCGAGCGACGGGGAATCACGTTCGGGGGCATTATTTAGCATTGCTTCTATGTGCATTGAGGGGCAGAGGTTGCCCCTTTTTTATTACCGCGCTTTTGGCCCGTTCTGATTTCATCTAAGCGTTTTTATTCAATAGCAATCCTTTTTTAATTGGTAAACAAGAGCGGTGCCCTGGTTTATAACTGGCTGTGTCCTCAGGGATATAAATGTTCCTGTATTGAAATGTGATATTGAAAGAGGTGGTGATGGCTCTTTGTCGTTGTTGTTGCTCACAACTGGGAATCTTGGTAATCAAAGCGCGATTGGAATGTTATCGTCAATATGGAGTGAAATATGAAGCGGGGGTATTCTTCGGATAGTCTGCCCATACTGGATTTGTCCCGATATGATGCGGGGACGATTCAAAAGACGCAATTTCTTGCCGATTTGCGCGGTGCCGCCCGGGACGTCGGTTTTTTCTATCTGACAGGTCACGGCATTTCGGCCGAACTCTTGTTACAGGTACAACATCTTTCCCACCGTTTTTTTGCCCTGCCGGAACAGGAGAAGCTGGCGGTGGCCATGGTGAATTCCCCTCATTTTCGCGGTTACAACCGGGCCGGGGCCGAACTGACCGGTGGCGCGCCGGACTGGCGCGAGCAATTCGACATTGGCGCCGAACGGGAGGCCTTGCCAGCCGCACCTGATACTCCCCTCTGGACGCGTCTGCAGGGCCCCAATCAGTGGCCCCGGTCCTTGCCGGAACTTCGGCCGACGCTGTTGCGCTGGCAGGCGGAGATGACCCTGATGGCGCGGCGCCTGGCCCGCGCCTTCTCCGAGGCCCTGGGGTTGCCGGAGTCCGCATTCGACAGCCTGTACGAGGACAAACCCAACCAGCATATCAAGCTGTGCCGCTATCCGGGGCAGGCGGGCCAGGCCCAGGGCGTGGGGGCGCACAAGGACGCGGGCTTCCTGACGTTTTTGTTGCAAGACCGCCAGCGGGGTCTGCAGGTCGAGGTGGAGCCTGGCCGGTGGATCGATGCCGTGCCGCTTGAGGGCACCCTGGTGGTCAATATCGGCGAACTGCTGGAGCTGGCCACCGATGGTTACCTGAGGGCCACCACGCACCGGGTATTGGCGCCACCCTCCGGCGAGGACCGGCTATCTGTCGCCTTCTTTCTGGGCGCCCGGCTCGATGCCGTGGTTCCCCGTTATGCGCTGCCCGCGCCATTGGCGGCACAGGCCCGGGGAGTGGCGACCGATCCCGCCAATCCCCTGTTCAGGGAGGTGGGGTTCAATTATCTCAAGGGGCGACTACGTTCCCATCCCGATGTGGCGCTGCGCCATTATCCGGAGCTGGAACATCATCTTTGATAATAGTTTTTAATATTTTTTATTTTATATCTGGAGATTGACCATGTTTAACAGCCTAATGAGTCGTGCCATCAGTGTTGCGTTGTTTTCTTCTTCCCTTTCCGTGGCGGGCGTAAGCCAGGCCGCGGAGGTATTGCGGGTGGCGGCGGATGCCGTACCCCATGCGGAAATATTGCAGTATATCCAGAAAAACGAACCGAACTTGAAATTGCGGATCATCGAAATTTCCAGTGGCGTAAATTCCAACGAGCTGCTGGCCCATGGGGATGTCGATGCCAACTACTTTCAGCACGTGCCCTATCTCAGGGCCCAGGAGCAGGCACTGGGGCGTGAGTTCGCCATTGCCGCCACTGTACATATCGAGCCTCTGGGGATCTACTCCAGCAAATACCGGCAATTGAGCGAGCTGCCGGACAAGGCCAGGGTCGCCGTTCCCAACAACGTGACCAACCTTAGCCGAGCCCTGTATCTGCTGCAAGATCAGGGCCTGATCACCCTTAAAAAGGGGTTCAATGATCCGGCGCGGGACCAGGCGACACCCAAGGACATCGCCGATAACCCCAAAAGCCTGGAGATCCTGGAAGTGGAATCGCCCTTGATCCCCCGGGCGCTGGCCGATGTGGATCTGGGGGTGATCAACGGCAACTACGCGCTCGAGGCGGGCCTGGTTCCCGCCAAGGATGCCCTGGCCCTGGAAAGCGAACAGAACAATCCTTATGCCAACATACTGGTGACCACCCCCGAACTGGCGGAGGATCCCCGCATTCGCAAGCTGGCCGATGAGTTGCAGTCGCCGGAGGTGGCGGCCTTCATCAAGGAGAAGTACGCCGGCTCGGTGATTCCGGTACGAGATGGGGACACCAATTCATGATCGTTATCGAACATCTGAACAAGGTTTATCGGCATGCCGGTAGTCATACGATGGCGTTGAAGGATGTGTCGCTGACCATTCCCACCGGTTCGGTGTTCGGCATTCTGGGGCGCAGCGGAGCCGGTAAAAGTACCCTTATCCGCTGTCTGAACCTGCTGGAGCGGCCCTCGGCGGGCCGCATCCTGCTGGACGGGCGGGATCTGACCCTGCTCGACAAACGGGAGCTGCGACTGCAACGCCAGCGCATCGGCATGATTTTCCAGCATTTCAATCTGCTGCATGCCCGCAACGTGGCCGACAACGTGGCCGTTCCGCTGGAGATCATCGGGGTGCCCAAGGCGCAGCGGCGGGCGCGGGTGGCCGAGTTGCTGGAACTGGTGGGGCTGGGCAACAAGGCGGATGCCTTTCCGTCGCAACTGTCTGGCGGGCAGAAACAGCGGGTGGGCATTGCCCGTGCCCTGGCCGCCAATCCGCGCTACTTGCTCTGCGACGAGGCGACCAGCGCCCTGGACACGGAGACGACCGCTTCCATACTGGCGTTGTTGCAGGATATCAACCGACAACTGGGACTGACCATAGTGCTGATCACCCACGAACTCGAGGTGGTAAAGGCGATCTGCGACGGGGCCGCCTTGCTGGATCAGGGGAGGGTGGTCGAAACCGGGCCGCTGGCGGAGCTGCTGACGAGAGCGGATTCCCGGCTTGGGCGGGCCTTGTTGCCTTACTGCGATCCGGGGCACAACGGAGAAGCATCGGTGGCCGAACTGACCTTCTGGGACACCACAGTGGCTTCGCCGGTACTGAGTGAGTTGCTGCGGCAGTCCGGCATCGGCGTGACGCTTCTGAGCGGCGGTGTCGAAGCCGTCGCTGGCAAGCGCATTGGACGGCTGCGGCTTGGTCTGCACAGCCCGGCGGACGGGCAAGCGCTGAGTGACTTGCTGCGGTCACTGAATGAACGTGGAATCGCCGCGGAGTGGGTATGAACACTGGCATGGATTGGTATGAACTGGCGGCGCTGGTGTTTGGCGCCACCCTGGAAACACTGTACATGGTGGCGGTGGCCGCCCTGCTGACCTTGCTGATCGGCTTGCCGCTGGGGGTCTTGCTGTTCATCACCCGGCAGGGGGGCACACTGCCCTTGCCGGGAGCTTGCTCGGTACTGGGCACTGTCGTCAATGTCGGGCGTTCATTGCCCTTTATCGTGCTGTTGATCGCCTTGATCCCCCTTACCCGCTGGATAGTGGGTACTACCCTGGGCAGCACGGCGGCCATAGTTCCCATTACCATAGGCGCCTTTCCCTTCTTTGCGCGGGTGGTGGAAGCCGCCCTGGACGAGGTGGAGAAGGGACGGATTGAAGCCATATTGGCGATGGGGGGCTCGGTACGTCACGTGGTGTTCAAGGTGCTGCTGCCCGAAGCCTTGCCCGCCTTGCTGGCCGGTCTGACGTTGACGGTGGTGATGCTGGTCGGCTTTTCATCCATGGCCGGCGTGCTCGGTGGCGGTGGCCTGGGCGATCTGGCCATCCGCTATGGCTATCAGCGGTTCAACAATGACGTGATGATGGCCACGGTAGTGGTGCTGATCCTGATAGTACAGGGCATCCAGATGGTGGGGGATCGACTGGTGCGTGCGCTGGCCCACCGGCGCTGATAACGCGACCCTGTCGGCAAGGCCCGCTCAAGGATCCTTGAGCGGGCCTTCTTTCTTGTTGCTGAAACCTGACGCCGGGGTATTAAAGCGAATCCAGCGCCTGTTGCAGATCGGCAATCAGATCGGCCGGATCTTCAACGCCGATGCTGAGCCGGACCAAGTCGTCGGTGACGCCGGCATTGGCCCGGCTGTCCGCATCCATGGCGGCATGAGTGGTACTGGCCGGATGGCAGGCCAGGCTTTCCAGATCACCCAGGCTGACGGCCTGGGTAAAGAGTGCCAGTTTGTCCAGGAAGCGGCTGGCGGTATCGAAACCACCGTTCAGCTCGATGCTGATCATGGCGCCGAAGGCACCGATGCTTTCGGCCAGCACCGAATGGCCAGGATGGCCGTGCAGGCCGGGATAAAGCACTCGGTGCACCCGAGGGTGTGCGGTTAAAAATTCGGCCACCCTGGCGGCGCCAGCCAGATGGGCGTCCATGCGCAGGGCCAGGGTGCGCAAGCCCCTCTGTAACAGATAGGCTTCCTGAGGGCCGATGGCCGCACCGAGGTGCTTCAGGCCCAGGGTGCGGATGGGTTGCATCAGCTCGCGCCGGCCGGCCACCACGCCGGCGATAATGTCGCCGTGGCCGCTCAGGTACTTGGTGCCGCTGTGCAGCACGATATCGATACCGGCCGTCAGCGGTTTGAACAGGTAGGGGCTGAGGAAGGTGTTGTCGCAGACGGTGATGGCGCCGACCCTGTCGGCGGCGGCCTTGATCTTGCGATGGTCGTTCACCTTCAGGTCGGGATTGGTCAGTGGTTCGAACAGCACCAGGCGGGTGGCCGGATCGAGGTCGGCCAGCAGGTGCCCGTCATCGCGGTAGCGGCGGACTTTTATGCCGGCACGGCTCAGGGTTTGCTGCAGAAACGCCGCCGTGCCGCCATAGACGGGATCGATGACGGCGACTTCGTCTCCGGCACTGGCCAGGGCGTAGAAAACGCTGCTGACGCCGGCCATGCCACTGGCCAGCACCAGTGCCTCGTCGGCGCCTTCCAGGCTGGCCAGTTGCCGTTCCAGGGCCGATACCGTCGGGTTCGCCATCCGGCTGTAAATGTATCCCTCCTGCTCGCCGCCGAAGCGGGCCCGGCCGGTTTCGGCGCTGCCATAGCCGAAGGTGCTGCTCAGGTATATCGGGGTATTCAGGGCGCCGGTTTCCCGGTCCGGTCCCGCGCCGCTGTGTATGAGTTGTGTCTTGAAATGCATATTTTTGGTTGTCGCCGATTCGGTGATGATAATAGGTTGTTTCAATCTGGACCTGGGCTGACCGTCGAGACAGTGCGCTCGGTACCCTGGGTCAAGCCGGCACGGCCAGATCCCGGTAATGAGCCTGGGCCACATCGGGGTGGGAGCGCAGGCGCCCTTTCAGCACGTTTTGACCCACCTGGTAGAAGAGGGGATTGAGCGGGTCGCTGGCCGGCCCTTTGGCCAGTTCCGCCAGATGTGACGGGAGCGGCAACAAGGGAACGGTCGCATCGAGCCGGGCGGCCATGAAAAAGGCGCAGGAGAGGCGTTCTATTCCCGCCGGCGGGCTGACCACCCTGTGGTAGGTGGCCCGCAAATAACCGTTGGACGCCAGTTCCAGCAGTTCGCCGATATTGACCACAAAAGAGCCGGGTAAAGGGCGGGCTGCCAGCCAACCGTCCTCGGTCAATACTTCCAGGCCGGACTGCTCGCCTTGCAATACCAGGGTGAGATAACCGGGATCCTTGTGGGCGCCGACGCCTTGCTCTTCGTCGGGCAAGCTGCGGCCCGGATAGCGGATCAGCTTCATGTGTTGGTAAGGTGCATCCTGAATCGTCTCGTCAAAGATGTGTTCCGGTTGTTGCAGCACCAGGGCGAAGGCCCGTAACAGGGTGACGGTGATATCGCTCAGTTCCTGCTGCCATTGCAGCAAAACGGGGCGCATCTGCGGGAGTTGTGCCGGCCACTGGTTGGGGCCGTGCAGGCGCCACCAGGTCGGCTGGTCCCGAGCCTGGGGCCGTACGGGCTCTTCCCGCATGATATCGAACTGTTCGCGCGAATCCGGCCGTCCCAGGGTGACTTCCCCCTGCAGGCGGGTGTAGCCACGAAAGTGCGGTGAATGACGCATTTCAACCTCCAGTTTCTGTGCCAACGGCAGGGCGAAAAAATCCGCCGCCAGCTGCATGACCTGCCGCTGCTGTTCGTTCGTTAACCCATGGCCGACCAGATAGAAAAAGCCGACATTGCGTGCCGCTTCGCCAAGGTCATCCAGAAAGGATTGCCGCCGTTCTCCGCCAGCGTGGAAATCACTCAGATCAAGTACAGGTAGTTGCAATTCTTTCATAACTCATTCCTCGTTTAAGTGAAAAGTGGCTGTATTTTATTTTCATTAATCTGCTCGGCTAACGAATTAAAAGCTAATAGATATCCATTTTTTAAGATAATGCCGCGGCTGTGCTCGTCGGTGGTGGCAATATCTGGTTTTCTTATATGTTTATCTGTTTTTTTGGGGCCAGTTTGTCATAGGGTCAGGGTGAACGCTGTCGACGGTACAATTATTTAGATATTCATATCGATAATTTATGTTTTGAAATTTTATTTGGTCATGGGATTTTAGCCGCTCAAATCCAGCCGCTATGTGGTTGAGGCGATATTTTGAGCGTCAGCTTTGGGTGCGCGGTCATTTAAAAAGGATAAACGGATGTCCGGATTAATCACGATACTTGATGGGGGAATGGGGCGCGAGTTATTGAGACGAGGCGCCCCGTTCCGACAGCCGGAATGGTCCGCCTTGGCGTTGATGGAAGCGCCCGCCGTGGTGGGCCAAGTACACGATGCCTTCATCGATGCGGGGGCCGAGGTCATCACGACCAATTCCTACGCGCTGGTCCCCTTTCATATCGGTAGCGAGACCTTCGCCAGCCGTGGCCTTGAGCTGGCCAGGCTGGCCGGCCGGTTGGCGCGTGCGAGCGCTGACAAGTCACCGGGCCCGGCGAGAGTCGCCGGCTCATTGCCACCACTCTTCGGTTCCTATCAGCCCGAACTCTTCGATGAGATCCAGGCTCCGGCCATTATTGGGCCCTTGGTGGAGGGGTTGTCACCCTATGTGGATCTGTGGCTGGCGGAGACCTTGAGTTCGGTTGCCGAGGTGAGGGTGGTCGCGGATGCCCTGCAAGGCGATGCCCGACCGCGCTGGTTTTCCTTCACGCTCGAGGAGGACGGCAGCGGGGCCGGGGGCGAGAGAAGGGTGAGGCTCCGTTCGGGCGAGTCTATCGAGCAGGCGGTGGAGGCAGCCATGGAGGCAGGGGCCAGTGCCTTGCTGTTCAACTGCAGCCAGGCCGAGGTGATGGAAGCGGCCATCGGTCGGGCTCGGGCAGTGCTCGACGCCGGAAGGCTGTCTCTGCGGCTGGGCGTATATGCAAACAGCTTCGTCCCCCAGGAGAAAGAGCAGGTGGCGAATGAAGGGCTCAGCACCCTGCGCGATGACCTGGATACAGCGGCTTATCTGGCGTTTGGCGAATCCTGGAAAAAGGCCGGGGCCGACATTATCGGCGGTTGCTGCGGCATTGGCCCTGAACATATCCAGGCGCTTGCTCGTGCTCTTGGCGGCGACCGGCCAAGCCGAAGTTCCGAGTATTGATACCTTGTTACCTTGAGAGAAGATCCCATGACCAAACTTTCCGATATCCCCAGCGACTTGTCCGTCGATGGCCATAGCCGTCGTCTCTTCCTTCAGCAAACCTCGGCGGTAACCGCCGGTGTCCTTGCCGGAATGATACTGCCGGGCAGCGTCCTGGCCAGCCTGGCCCCAAAAACGCCACAACGCGGTGGCCATCTGATACTGGGCATCGATAACGCGTCCAGCAGCGACCGTATCGATCCCGCATTTTATTTCGAACAATATATGTACCACATCGGCCGTCAGCTGTTTAACACCCTGACCGAGCTGGATGATGATGGCTCACTCAAGCCGGGGCTGGCGGTGGAATGGACTCCTCGGCAACAGGGCGCGCAGTGGCTGTTTACTCTGCGCGATGGGGTCACCTTTCACAACGGAAAGACGTTGGCGGCGGCCGATGTGGTTTATTCACTCAATCATCATCGCAAGGAAGACTCACAGTCCGCCGTGCGCGGTTACATGAGCCAGGTAACCGGCATCGAGGCCGTCGACAACAAGCAGGTAGTCATTACGCTGCATTCTCCCAACGTGGATTTTCCTTTCCTGCTGGCCGAGGTTAACTTCGCCATTACCGCCGCGGGCGAGGATTTCGACAAAGGGATCGGCACCGGGCCTTACGTGCTCGAACGTTTTGAGCCCGGCGTGAGAACCCTGACGTCTCGTAACAAGGACTACTGGAAGTCGGACCGCGCCTTCGTGGACAGTGTCGAAACCCTGGCATTCAACGACAGCGCGGCCCGGGTTGCCGCCCTGCTGAGCGGTGCCGTGCACTTTATCAATCGGGTACCTCATGGAGTGGTTTCCCGCCTGGAAACCGCAAGAAGCGTTCAGGTACATCGTAATCCAGGCAGTTTCCAGGTGACCTTCCCCGGTCTTGCGGACCGCGAGCCCTTCTCCAACCCGGATGTGCGCCTTGCGCTCAAGTATGCGCTGGATCGGGAGCAACTGCTCAAATCCCTGGTCAATGGCTATGGGGAGGTTGCAAACGACAGTCCTATTTTCCCGACCAACCGCTACTTTACCCGCGACTTGCCACAGCATGCTTATGATCCGGACAAGGCACTGTTTCACTGGAAAAAGTCCGGCCACAGTAAGGAGATCGTGCTGAGCGCGGCCGAGGGGGCCAGCTTTGACGGGGCTGTCTCCGCAGCCGAAATATACCGGCAGTCGGCCATCAAGGCGGGCATTCCATTCCGTGTCAATCGTGTCCCGGCAGACGGGTATTGGTCGGAAGTCTGGCGCAACCATGCATTCTGCGCATCCGGATGGTCGAACAGACCCACCGCCGATGCCTATTTGTCGATGGTCAATCTGTCCGACGCTCCCTGGAACGAATCCAGATGGCAAAGTTCCGCACTTGATCAACTGATCATAGCGGCACGCTCGGAGCTGGATGAAGAGCGCCGCCGGCAGATTTATCACGATATTCAGCTGCTCTACAACCAAGAAGGCAGCACGGTGGTGCCGCTCTATATCGACTCGGTGTCGGGCTCGGCCGCCAATGTCCAGGGCCACTTCAATGTGCCCGGAGAGGTGGCCACCCGAGTGGTGGAGAGACTATGGCTGGAAGCGTAGTCCGGTCTTGACGTCGCCGCCTGGCCCGACAATCCCCAGCGATTCGGGCCAGCATGCCCTCCATGAACAGGTAAGAGTCCAAAAACGTGTTTGTGATAAAACTTGTCGGCCAGCGCCTGGCGCTGAGCCTTCTTTTGTTGTTGGCCGTATCCGGTCTTATTTTCGCTGGTACTCAGCTGCTGCCCGGCGATGTGGCCCAGGCCATCCTTGGGCAGGGTGCGACGCCGGAGGCTCTGGCCAACATGCGCCGTGAACTGGGCCTCGATACACCAGCCTGGCAACGCTATCTGCAATGGCTGGGTGCCATTCTGCAGGGAGATCTCGGCACCGCCTTGTCCAACAACCGCGATATCGCCGGTTCGTTGCGGGATCGAGCGGGCAACACCCTGTTTCTGGCTTTCTGGGCCTCGGTGCTGGCCGTGCCGCTGTCCGTCATGCTCGGGCTGGTCGCGGTTCGCTATCTGAACCGTTGGCCAGACAGACTGATTTCGGGCTCGGCGCTTACGGCAATTTCGCTGCCGGAATTCTTTGTTGGGTACGTCTTGATTTACTTTTTTGCCGTCCATCTGGATTGGCTTCCCAGTGTGTCCAATATCCATGGCAACATGAGCTTGGGCGAGCGAATGAAGGCCATTGCCTTGCCGGTCATCACGCTGACCTTGATTACCCTGGCTCACATGATGCGTATGACACGGGCCGCCATTCTTAATGTGATGCAATCCGCCTATATTGAAACCGCCGAACTCAAGGGATTGCGCCGATCCCGCATCATTTACCACCATGCCTTGCCCAATGCCATCGCCCCCGTGATCAATGTGATTACCCTGAATATGGCGTTTCTGGTTGTCGGAGTGGTGGTGGTCGAAGTGATCTTTGTTTATCCGGGAATGGGACAGTATCTCATCGACCATGTTGCCAAGCGCGACCTGCCGGTAGTACAGGCGGTGGGGTTGATATTCGCCGCCGTCTATATCGGCTTGAACATGGTGGCTGACATCGTTGCCATTCTGGCCAATCCGCGACTGCGCTACCCGAAGTGAAGGGGAAGGACTGATGTTCAAGCAGATGCCGGTTTCGGCAATGGCCGGTCTGTTAATGACCTTGTTTTTTATCATCATCGCCCTGTTCGCGCCCTGGATTGCCCCCTATGGCATAGCGGAGATCGTCGGCGAGATGTGGGCGCCGCGTTCGACGGAGTTCCTGTTGGGGACCGACCACCTGGGGCGTGACTTGTGGTCGCGGCTTGTCTATGGGGCGAGAACCACCATGACGATTGCGGCGCTGTCTACCGGATTGGCCTTTGCCTTGGGGGTGACATTGGGGATCTGGGCCGCAGTAGTGGGGGGCTGGATTGAGCAACTGACATCTCGACTGGTTGATTTGGTGATGTCAGTACCGACCTTGATTCTGGCATTGGTCATCCTTTCCGTGATGCCTGGCTCCATGCTCACCTTGATCCTGATCATGGGGCTGCTCGACGCGACCCGGGTCTTTCGCATCGCACGCGCCCTGGCGGTGGATATTAATGTGCTGGATTTCGTCGAGGCGGCACGGCTGCGAGGTGAAGGCAAAGTCTGGATCATTTTCCACGAGATTTTGCCGAATGCCTTGTCACCACTCATCGCCGAACTGGGGCTGCGTTTTATCTTTGCCGTGCTCTTCCTGTCGTCCCTGTCGTTTCTCGGGCTGGGGGTCCAGCCACCGGCGGCGGATTGGGGCAGCATAGTACGCGAGAACCGCCAGGGTATCGTGTTCGGTGTACCGGCGGCCCTGATGCCGGCGGCAGCCATTGCTTTGCTGGCCATTTCCATCAATCTGGTCGCGGACTGGCTGTTGCGACGCACCACCGATCTTAAAGGAGGCCGCCATGGCTGAACCTTTGCTTGAAATCCGCCACCTCAGGATGGCGGCCACTTTCCATCCGGCGGGAGAGGCTCCCCGCGAAATTACCGTGGCCGATAACGTCAATCTGACGCTGGCGCCAGGCAAGGTGTTGGGGCTGATTGGCGAGTCAGGCGCCGGCAAGTCAAGCATCGGCTTGTCGTCGGCGGGTTATGCCCGAAAAGGGGTGCGGATCACGGCCGGCGAGGTGTTCATCAGGCAACGCGATATTCTCCGGCACGGGGGGCAGGCGTTGCGCCGGCTGCGGGGCAGGGAGGTCTGTTACGTCGCGCAGTCGGCGGCGTCCGCCTTCAATCCCGCCCGGCGGCTGATGGATCAAGTGATCGAGTCCACTCTGCAGCATGGCCTGGCCAGCCGGCCCGAAGCCATTGCCAGGGCCATAGAGTTATTCCGCCAGCTTGGGTTGCCTGATCCGGAGCATTTTGGCGAGTGCTATCCTCATCAGGTATCAGGGGGGCAACTGCAGCGAGCCATGACGGCCATGGCACTGTGTCCCAGGCCCGCGCTGATTATCTTCGATGAGCCCACTACCGCCCTGGATGTCACTACCCAGCTCGATGTGCTGGCATCCATCAAGAAGGCCATTCGTGAAACGGGAGTGAGTGCGCTCTATATCACCCATGATCTGGCGGTGGTCGCCCAGGTGGCCGATCACATCATGGTGTTGCGTCAGGGAAAAATGGTGGAATATGGCGAGACCCGCCAGATCATCGAGGCTCCCCGTGAGGAATACACGCGGGCCTTGGTCGGGAAGCGGGCCATGGCTCGCCTTGACAAGCCTGTTTGTTCATCGTCGATCCTGACGGTGGACTCTGTGGTGGCGGCCTATGCCAAGGGCACGGCGCCGACCCTGGACAAGGTCTCGCTGTCGCTGGCCCCGGGGCAGACCCTGGCCGTGGTGGGGGAGTCCGGATCCGGCAAGTCGACCCTGGCAAGGGTGATTACGGGTTTGCTTCCACCCCAGGAAGGAAGGGTCTATTTTGACGGCCATCTTTTGGCCCCGACGGTGAAAGGACGAAGCAAGCAAAGCCTGCGTCAGCTGCAGATGATTTATCAGATGGCCGACACCGCGATGAATCCGCGCCATACGGTGGGCACCATTATCGGTCGACCGCTGAGTTTCTATTTCGGACTGCAGGGCAAGGCAAGGCGGGAGCGGACATTGGAATTGCTGGATGCCATCGAGCTTGAGCCTGACTATATTGACCGTTACCCTGACGAACTCTCCGGTGGTCAGAAACAGAGAGTATGTATTGCCCGTGCCTTGGCGGCGGAGCCTAGCGTGATTATTTGCGATGAAATCACCAGCGCCCTGGATCCCCTGGTTGCCGACGGTATCCTGCAATTGCTGCTCCGGTTGCAAAAGCGGAAGCAGGTCGCCTATCTATTCATTACTCATGACCTGATGACGGTAAGGGCCATCGCCGACGTTATTTCGGTCATGCATCAAGGCCGGGTGGTACGCCACGGGCGCCATGAAGAGGTGTTGACCCCTCCTTTTGATGACTATACCCGCAAGCTATTGGCGTCGGTACCGCAGATGCGGCTCGGCTGGCTTGAGGAGGCGCTGGCGATGAAGTCAGACTCTTGCGATAACCTCAGAAATTGAAAATATCAATTTGTTGATAACTTATCCATGAGAAGTTTTTTGTTCTTTGGATGTTTTCTTGGGAATTATTATTGTTCTTTCTTATATGTAATTCAGCTTTCTGGTTTAAAGTAAATGAATAATTCTTGCTTTTTATTTGGCTGCTTACGGTATTAGTCTAGGTCTGGAGTGATCGGTCATTGGGCGTGGTTCTCCATGTCCGGTTATTCACTCTAATTACATTAACCAATATTTTGGCCGGGAGGGGAAATGACGCTTTCACGTCGTGCGTTATTGAAAAATATATCGGCAATGACATTGATGCTGGGGGTACCCGCCTGGGCGGTGTCCGATGTCGTGGCCAGTCTGGCGGAAACGGACGATGGCGATAGTCACTCTCTTGGGGACAAGATCCTCAACCTGGTGATCAACCCGGAGCCACCGACCCTGGTTTCTTTCGCCAATACCAGCGGCACCAGCGTGGTGACCAGCAGCAAGGTGCTGGAGGGGCTGCTGCACTATGATGCCGCGCTGCAGCCCAGGCCCCAGCTGGCTACATCCTGGACGATCTCGGAGGATGGCCTGAGTTACCGCTTCCAACTGCGTGAAGGCGTGCGTTGGCACGATGGCGCACCGTTCACCGCCGATGACGTGGTGTTTTCCATCAACACCGTCAAGCGTTACCATCCCCGTGGCAGCGCCACCTTTGCCCATGTCATCGGGGTCGAGGCCGAAGGCCGCCATGGCGTCGTTATCCGTCTGGCCAAGCCTGCTCCCTATCTGATTCTGGCCTTTGCCGGTGGCGAAACCCCCATGCTGCCTTCCCACCTGTACCGGGACGGCGATTTGCTCACTCACTCCCTCAACCATGCGCCCGTGGGCACGGGACCCTTTATATTCAAGCATTGGGAACGGGGCAGCCATATCCTCTACGAGCGCAACCCCCATTACTGGGGAGAGGAGCTGCCCCATATCGACCGGCTGGTTTTCCGGATTGTCCCGGATGTGGCGGCACGGATGAATGCCTTCCAGAGTGGCGAACTCGATCTGGGGCCGGGCAACCCCATACCATTGAGCGAAATTCAGCACCTGCATAGGTATCCTCACCTGGCGGTCACGACCGAAGGGTATCAGGACAACCCTGTGGTGAGCATGCTGGAGTTCAACCTCGATCATCCGATCCTCGCCAACCTCAAGGTGCGCCAGGCCATCGCCCATGCCATCGACAGGGAGGTCATCAAGCGAGTGGTGCATTACGGTTATGCCGATGTATCCGTGGGGCCCATCGCGGCGACGAGCTTTCCCCGCTACCGCCATGAGGGAAAGGATCCCTATCCCCATGATCCTGAACGGGCCAACCAGTTGCTGGATGAAGCCGGTCATGTCGCCAAGGGCGGCAAGCGCTTCTCCCTGACCCTGGATTTCAACCCTTTTGACGACAGTTTCCAGCGGACCGCGGTGTATCTGCGCAGCGCCCTCTCCCGGCTGGGGATAGGGGTGGAACTGCGGGCCCAGGATCCCGCCAGCTATATCCGCCGGGTGTATGCCGAACGGGATTTCGACTTCACCGTCAGCGGGGTGAGCACCATGTTCGATCCTACCGTGGGCCTGCAGCGTATTTACTGGTCGAAAAGTTTTCAGCCTGGTGTCCCCTTCTCGAACGCCAACCATTACCGGAATCCACGGGTGGATGAACTGCTCGAAGCGGCGGCGGTGGAAACCGACGATGAACGCAGGGCAGGGCAGTTCAAGGCGTTCCAGGACATCGTCGTTCGGGACATTCCTTCCATCGCCCTGGTCGTGCTGCACCAGACGACGGTTTATCACACCCGGGTCCATGGCTTCAACGACAGCGCCAGCGGTGTCAGGCATACCCTGGCCAATGTGGATCTAGCGCCGTCAGGGCGGCAGCGGGAGAGCGGGGCATGAGCCAGGGTGTCTTCCCATCGCTGCGACGCCGGCTGCTGCATATGGCACCGACGGTGTTCGGCATCCTGGTGCTGAATTTCCTGCTGTTGCAGAGCGTGCCGGGGGATGTGGTGGACGTGCTTGCCGCCGAATCCGGCGGGGCCAGTGCCGAGAGCATGGCGCTGTTGCGGGAACAGCTCGGGCTGACGGCGAGCTGGTGGCAGCAATTTGGCGGCTACCTGGCCGACCTGGCCCGGTTCGACCTGGGCATGTCCCTGCGTTTTAACATGCCGGTGCTTGAGCTGATCCTGAGCCGCCTGCCCAACACCCTGTTGCTGGTAGGCGGTGGCTTGCTGCTGGCGCTGGCGCTAGGCCTGGCCATGGGGGTGGCAATGGCGGTGTGGGCGGGACGCTGGCCGGAACGGGTGCTTTCCCTGCTCAATCTGCTGTTGTATTCGATGCCCGGATTCTGGTTCGGCCTTATGGTCATACTGGTGTTCTCGGTCACGCTCGGCTGGCTGCCCGCCAATGGCCACGCCACCATCGGACAATCACTCAGCGGGGGCGACTGGCTTTGGGATCGCCTGCGTCATGCGGTGCTGCCCATCGTCACCCTTGCCACCTTTTTTATCGCGGTGTACGCCCGCCTCATCCGGGCCGCCATGCTTGATCTGGCGGGGCAGGACTTCATCCGTACCGCCCGGGCCAAGGGGTTGTCGCCCGCCCGCATCTTGCTGCGCCACCATTTGCGCAATGCCCTGTTGCCGGTGACCACCATGGCGGGCATGCACTTCGCCGCCCTGTTCGGCGGCGCCGCGGTGACGGAAAGTGTCTTCGGCTGGCCGGGAATAGGGCGGCTGACGCTGGAAGCGGTGCTGGCGCGGGACTTCAACCTGCTGCTGGGGATCCTGCTGCTGTCGTCACTGCTGGTGGTGGTGATCAATGCCCTGGTCGACGCCCTGCAGCTCTGGCTCGATCCGCGCATGCGTGATCACTGACCCATACAACCAAAGAAGGAGACGCCGATGAACGAAAAGAGCCTGCTGTCTTCCATCACGGACCATGCCGGTGGGTACAGTGACCGGCCTTGGACTGTCCTGCGGGGGAGGTGGAAAGGGGATCCGATGCTGCTGCTGGGGCTGTCGCTGTTGCTGATGGTGTCGGCATTGGCCTGGGCCGCCCCCTTTCTCTACCCCGTCGATCCCCTGGCCATGGTCGGCATGCCGCTGCTGTGGCCCGGGGAAGATCCCCTGTTTCCCCTGGGCACCGACTCTCTCGGCCGGGACCTGGCCGCGGCCATGGCGCACGGCGCCCGAACTTCTTTGGTCATCGGCCTGGGGGCGGCGGGCCTGAGCCTGGTGATCGGTATCCTGATTGGCGCCCTGGGAGGCTATTTCGGTGGGTGGCTGGATATGGTGCTGCTCAGGCTGACCGAGCTGTTCCAGACCATGCCCGCTTTTTTGCTGGTCGTGGTGATGCTGGCCATCGGCGAGGCGACGCTGGGCATGATCCATCTGGCCATAGGACTGGCCTCCTGGCCCGAGGTGGCGCGCCTGGCTCGCAGCGAGTTTCGCCGGCTGCAAGGGGCCGACTTCGTGCTGGCCGCCAGGGGAATGGGTTTTTCCCACTGGCACATCATGACCAGGGAGATATTGCCGAATGCCTTGCCCCCCTTGATCGTCACCGGCTCGGTACTGGTCGCCGGCGCCATCCTGACCGAATCCGGGCTGTCCTTTCTGGGACTGAGCGATCCCAATGTGGTGAGCTGGGGAAGCATGATAGGCGCCAGCAGGGAGCAGCTTGGGTCGGCCTGGTTTCTGACGGTACTGCCGGGGTCGGCCATCATCCTGCTGGTGCTGGCATTCAACCTGCTCGGCGACGGTATTAACGACCTGTTGAATCCAAGAACGAGGAGCGCGGCATGAGCACCGCAATACTAGAAACTCGCCAACTGAGCGTGGATTATGGGGGAAGTAAGGTGGTTCGGGAGCTCGATCTGGCCCTGCATCAGGGCGAGACCCTGGCGCTGGTCGGCGAATCGGGGTGCGGCAAATCCACCACGGCGTTGGCGCTGATGGGGTTATTGCCCGCCGGTACCCGGGTCGAGGGGGAGGTGTTGCTCGAGGGGCAATCGCTGCTGCCGCTGAAGACGCGGGAATGGCGGCAACTGCAGGGCAATCGGCTGGCCATGATTTTTCAGGAGCCGCTGTCCAGCCTCAATCCCGTGTTGACGATTGGCGAGCAATTGATGGAAGTATTGTACCGGCACCGCCGATTGCGCCGGCGAGAAGGCCGGCAGGAAGTGCTGAAACTGCTGGAGATGGTTCATCTGCCCGGGGAGGGCGAGCTGTTGCGCCACTATCCCCATCAGCTGTCGGGGGGGCAGCGGCAGCGGGTCATGATCGCCATGGCCGTGGCCTGTCGGCCCCGGGTACTGATTGCCGATGAGCCGACCACGGCGCTGGATGTCACTACTCAGGCCGGGATCCTCGATTTGCTGGACGAGTTGCGCCGGCAACTGGGCATGGGGGTGCTGCTGATCACCCATGATCTGGGGGTGGTCAGCGAGCGGGCCGACAGGGTCATGGTAATGCATGCTGGCCGAGTGCTGGAGCAGCGGAGTCGACGGTGCCTGTTTGAACGGCCACGCCATCCCTACAGCCAGGGGCTGATCGCCGCTTCCCTGGGATGGCATAACCCCAGCCATTACCGCCGGCAGCGACTGGCCGAGATCCGGGTCACGCAGCATGAGGGCGAAACTGACCATCGCTTTGAACTGAGTCCGACCCGGCCCGTCGAATTCAACCGGGAGCCGGTGATCCGACAGGCTCCCCTCGTCGCCGTCGAGTCGCTGGTCAAGCATTACCCTCAGGGCACAGGCCAGTTGCGGGTGCTGGATGACATCAGCCTGCAGATCCAGCCGGGCGAGACGCTGGGGCTGGTGGGGGAGTCGGGCTGTGGCAAATCCACTCTGGGCAAGTGCCTGCTGCGGCTGATGGCGGTGGATCAGGGCCGTATTCACTTCGACGGCGAAGACATCACGCGATGTACCGAGCATCAGTTGCGGCCTTTCCGGCGGCGTGCCCAGATGGTGTTTCAAGATCCGTACGGTGCCTTGAACCCCCGGCACCGCATAGGGGATGCGTTCGACGCGGTGCAACGCCTGCTGAGCGGGGAAAACTTCCGGCAACGCCAGCAAAGGGCACGCAAGATACTGTCCGATGTTGGCCTGTCGGCCCGTAGCCTGGGCCGCTATCCCCACGAATTTTCCGGTGGTCAGCGCCAGCGTATCGTGATCGCCCGGGCCCTGCTCGGACAGCCGGATCTGCTGGTCTGCGACGAAGCCGTCTCGGCCCTGGACGTGTCGGTGCAGGCTCAAATCCTCAATCTGTTGGTAGAGCTCAAGGCCGAGTACAACCTTTCTTATCTGTTTATCTCCCATGATCTGGCCGTGGTGCGCTATATCGCCGACCGCGTGCTGGTCATGGCGCGTGGCCGTATTGTTGAGCAGGGCGACCATGAACAGATTTGGACCCAGCCTCGCCATCCCTATACCCGCAAGCTATTGGCGGCGATTCCCCGCGCCAAGAGTGGTTGATATCCCTACTCATTTCAAACAAGGCTCATCACGATGACACTGGACGATTTGGAACAACGCCTACGACAGGATCTGGAATGGCTGGACTGGCCGACGACCAACTGGGTACCGCCCCGGGAACATCAAGGCCAGGCGGTGCTCGATGTGGCCATCATCGGGGGCGGCATGGCCGGCCTGGCGGCCAGCGCCGCCTTGCGGCAACTGGGCATAGGCAATGTCAGGGTGTTCGAACAGGCTCCGCCTGGCCAGGCGGGGCCCTGGACGACCTTCGCCCGCATGGAAACCCTGCGTTCGCCCAAACATCTGGTCGGCCCCGCGCTCGGCTTGCCGTCCCTCACCTTCCGTGCCTGGTACCAGGCGCGCTTCGGTGAGGCAGCCTGGCGGCAACTGGACAAGATCCCTCGCCTGGTATGGGGCGACTATCTTGAGTGGTTTCGCCGAGTCCTGGCCTTGCCGGTACAGCATGAATCCCGGTTACTGACGGTGCAGCCCGAAGCCGGGGAGCTGTTGACGCTGGTGGTGCAACAGAATGGCGAGCGGCGACGCTACTTTGCCCGGCATCTGGTGTTGGCCACGGGCATGCTGGGCGCGGGGGCCGTGCAAATACCCGATATTGCCTGGGAATTGCCACGCACCCACTGGCAGCACAGTACCGAGGCCATCGACTTTTCCGCACTGAAAGGCCGGCGGGTGGGCGTGGTGGGCGGCGGAGATTCGGCCATGGACAACGCGGCCATGGCGCTGGAAGCGGGGGCGGCGCGGGTCGACATCTTTATCAGGGAAAGCGAGTTCGCACGCATCAACTACTGGAAGGCGATGGCTCACGAGGGCAGCTATTACGGCTTCCAGGCACTCGGGCCGGAGCAGAAGGGGCAACTGCTGGAATTTATCCGGCAACGACGCGTACCGCCGCCCCGGCACAGCTTGTTGAGAATACGCCGCCAGCCGGGTGGACATTTCCATTTCGGCAGCCCGGTGACCGGCCTGAGGCCCGACGACGACGGCATCCGGCTCACGACGCCAGGTGGCACCTTTTCCCTGGACTTCCTGATCTTCGCGACCGGCTTTCGCCTGGATCTGCAGGACAGGCCCGAGTTGTCGGCGCTGCTGCCTTATGTTCGTTGGTTAACCGGGGTGGAGCAACATTCACCGCAGGGCTATCCGGATCTGAACGACGACTTTTCATTCAGGGAGCGCTCGCCCGGTGCATGTCCTGCCCTGGAGCGGGTTCATTGTTTCAATACCGCCGCCACCTTCAGCATGGGCAAGATCAGCAGTGATATCCCGGGTATCGGCAGTGGCGCCAGGCAGTTGGCCCAAGGAATAACACGGAGTTTGTACCGTCGGGATTTCGAACGACACCAGGCGCTGTTGCGAGCCTTTGCCGATGCCGAATTACTGGGCGACGAGCTTGCCTGAGCTTACACCGGCCGGTCGCCCAGTATGGTGGCCCTGTGCATGATACGACGCTGGGGACGGTAGTCGTCCACCGCGTAGTGCTGGGTGACGCGGTTGTCCCAGAACACCAGATCGTCCGGTTGCCAGTGCCAGCGCACGGTGTATTCCGGCTTGGTGGCGTGGGCGAACAGAAAGGCCAGCAAGGACTGGCTTTCTGCTTCCTCCAGCTCGTTGATGCGGGTGGTGAAGCCCTCGTTGACGAACAGCGCCTTGCGCCCGGTCCGGGGGTGGGTGCGGATCACCGGGTGGGACAGGGGGGGATGATCGCGCCGGGCCCGTTGCCAGCGCTCCTCTGCCTCCGGGCCCTGCCCGTAGCGGCTCTGCGGGAAGGACTTGGTGAAATCGTGGGTGGCGGTCAGGCCGTCGAGCAGGTGCTGCAGGGGAGCCGACAATGCCTCGAAGGCCGCGTAGCCGCTGGCCCACAGGGTATCGCCGCCATGGGACGGCACCTGCTTGGCGGCCAGCAGGGCACCCATGGCGGGGGTGGGCAAAAAGGTCACGTCCGTGTGCCAGATGGCGTTGTCACGCACATCGGTCACTGCCGTGTCCAGTACCAGGATTTCGGGCTGCTCCTCGACCCGGGGATAGATGGGGTGAATGTGGAGATCGCCGAAGCGGGCGGCCAGGCTGGCCTGCTGGGAGGGAGACAGGGGCTGGTTGCGGAAAAACAGCACCTGGTGTTCGAGCAGGGCCTGTTCGAGGGCGTTGAACTCGTCGTGGTCGAGGGGGCGGCTCAGATCGATGCCGTCGACACGGGCGCCGAGGGCCGGGCTCAGGGGATGAAGGGTCAGGCTCATGATGAGTTATCTCTCAATGGGTAGTCAAGGCCGGCTCGGGGCCGGCGGTAGGGAATCAATAATGCTGGCCATGCCAGGGCGTCAGACGGCGCTGCAGGTGGCGGAGCAGAAACTCGAGCAGGCTGGCGATCAGGGCGATGACCAGGATGCCGAGCATCACCACGTCGGTGGCCAGGAACTGAGCGGCCGACTGCACCATGAAGCCGAGTCCCTCGGTGGCGGCGACCAGCTCGGCGGCCACCAGGGTGGACCAGCCCACGCCCAGGCCGATGCGCAGGCCGGTCAGGATGTCGGGCAGGGCTCCGGGCACGATGACATGACGGACCAGCTGCCAGCGGCTGGCGCCCAGGCTCTGGGCGGCCCGCAGCCGGTTGGGCTCAATGCGGCGGACGCCTTCGGCGGTGGCGATGGCAAGGGGGGCGAAGATGGCCAGGTAAATCAGCAGCACCTTGGACAGCTCGCCGATACCGAACCAGATCACGATGAGGGGCAGATAGGCCAGGGGCGGTACAGGGCGGTAAAACTCGATCAGGGGATCGAACACCGCCCTGACGGTTCTGGAATACCCGATCAGCACTCCCAGTGGCAGGGCGAACAGCAGGGCCGCCAGCAGCGCCAGGCCGATGCGCGACAGGCTGGCTGCGAGGTGCTGCCAGAGGGTGGCGTCCATGTAGCCGTCGGTGACCACCTGCCAGAAGCGCGTCAGTACCCGCTGGGGCGAGGGCAGAAACAGGGGGCCGATAAGGCCGAAGCCGGTCAGTCCCCACCAGAGCAGCAACAAACCGGCCAGGGTCAGCAGCGACAGCCGGGCCGGCGACCAGCGGTGGCCGGGGGAAACGACCTTGGCCGGCAAGCGGAGTTCGGCGTTGTTCATGGGTCATTCCTCCTGTCGATGTGTTGGCGCCGGGTGTCGAAGACACGTTGCAATACCTGCTCCCGGGCGGCGATGAAGTCCGGATCCGACTTGATGGCCCGGGTCGGCGTGCCTCCCAGCCATCGGCGGCCAAAGTCCAGCGGGCGCTGTTCCAGCACTCGCCCGGGATTGGGAGCCAACAGCAGCAGGTCGGTGGCCAGAAACACCGCTTCCTCGATGTCGTGGGTGATCAGCAGCATGGGGGTGTTCTCTTGCTCCCATACCTGCAACAGCAGCTCCTGCATCTGCTCTCGGGTAAAGGCATCCAGGGCGCCGAAGGGTTCATCCAGCAGCAACACCCGGGGGCGGGCGGCCAGGGCCCGGGCCAGGCCCACCCGCTGGCGCTGGCCGCCGGACAGCTGCCAGACTCCACGCTTTTCCATTCCGCCCAGGCCAACCCGTTGCAGCAGCTCCCGGGCCCTGTCTTCCCGTTCCGCCCTGGCCACGCCGGCCAGTTGCAGGCCGAAGGCCACATTGGTCAATACGTCCTGCCAGGGCAGCAGGGCGTGGTCCTGAAACACCAGGCTCCGATCCGCACCCGGTCCGGTGACGGGCCGGCCATCGAGGCTGATACGTCCGGTATCCGGAGGCAGGAAGCCGGCGATAAGGTTCAGCAGCGTCGTCTTGCCGCTGCCGGAGGGCCCCAGTGCCACCAGCAGCTGTCCGGCGGCCAGGGTCAGGTTGATCTGCTCCAGCACCGGCTGCTCCGGTTGGCCGTAATGGGCGCCCACATTGGTCAGGGACAGTGTCGCCATGGTGCAGTGCCTCCCGCTTCAGTAGGCCGAGTTCACGTAATCGGCGCTGACGAAGGCGGAGTAGTCATCCAGCACCCGTTCTATACGGCCCTGCTCCTTCAGGAAGCCGGCCGTGTCGGCAATAGCCCGGGCGGTGCCGCCCCCCAGCAGGGACTCGGACAGCTGATCTTCGGCACCGGGGAAATGGGAGCCGGCGAGCAGCTCGGGCACGTCCTCGGGGGTGGCGCCGGTCAGGCGCGCTATCTTGGCCACCGGCGCGGAGTCGGCCGTCCAGTCGGCCTGGTTGGCATGATAGTCAGCGAAGGCATCCAGGCTGACCCGGGCGAATTGGCTCAGCACCTCGGGGTGCTTATCGGCAAAGTCCTTGCGCGCCACCCACACCTCGAAGGTGGGGGCTCCCCAGCTGCCCACCTCGGCGGCGTCGGTCAGCACGGTGCCGCTGCGCTTGATCTCGCCCAGGGCAGGCGACCAGACGAAGGCGCCGTCGATGTCGCCCCGGGCCCAGGCGGCGGCGATGGCCGGCGGTTGCAGGTTGATGAGGCGCAACTGGCCGGGCGGGATCTGCCAGTGATTGAGCGCACCGAGCAGGCTGTAGTGGGAGGTGGAAACGAAGGGGGTGGCGATGGTCTTGCCCACCAAATCCTGTGGGCGTTCGATGCCGCTGCCCTCTCGCACCACCAGGGCTTCGGCGCTGTTGATCTGGGCGGCGACCAGGAAGGTGACCAACGGCAGCCCCTGGCTGGTGGCGGCGGCCAGTGGGCTGGAGCCCAGGTTACCGATTTGCACATCGCCCGAGGCCAGGGCGCTGATGACCTCGGCGCCGCTGTTGAAGGGGCGCCATGCCAGGGGCTGGCCGATGGCGGCCTCGTAGGCGCCATCGGCCTGGGGCACCTTGGTGGGATCGATGCCGGTCTGGTAGGCGATGGTGATCTGGGCCTGGGTCGAAAAGGCCAGGCCCAATCCCAGGGCCAGGGTGGAAAGCAGGGTGGTGTTCTTGCCGGAAGTACTCATAGAGGCGTCCTCGTCATCGGGATACTGGGGTGATGACGAGGAGATTAACAAGCACTTTAAATAGCAATAACGAATAAAAAATAAAATATTTAGCTTTAAAATGAATATGTAATAAGGTTTCGCAGTTTCGGGCTGCGGCGAATGCTCAACGGATATTTGACCAGGCTGCAATGGCTTATGACGGCATGCCAGCGGAACAGAGGTGCGCGTATAGCCCAAAGCTCGGTCAGGAGCTCTGGGCTATGTGCAAAGATCAAAGCAAGAGATGGACGACCAGGCCGGCCAGGGCGCTCAGGCTGAGCACCAGGATCACATTGCGCTTGTAGCGGAACAGGGCGATGGCGGCGGCGAGGGCGATCAGGGCCGATGGCCAGTCGAACAGGCCGCCAAAGCCCTGGGGCCAGAGCACGTGATAGCCGAAAAACAGCGCCAGGTTCAGGATCACCCCCACCACGGCGGCGGTGATGGCCGTCAGGGGCGCGGTCAGGTGGAGGTTGCCGTGGGTGGACTCCACCAGGGGACCGCCGGCGAGAATAAACAGGAAAGAGGGCAAAAAGGTAAACCAGGTCACCAGGGCGGCCGCGGCGGCGCCGGCCAGGAACAGGCTGTCCGGGCCGAACAGCGCCTTGACATAGCCGCCGACAAAGCCGACGAAGGCAACCACCATGATCAGCGGACCCGGTGTGGTTTCGCCCAGTGCCAGGCCGTCGATCATCTGGGTGGGGCTGGCCCAGCCATGGTGCCCTACCGCGCCCTGGTAGACATAGGGCAGCACCGCATAGGCCCCGCCGAAGGTCAGCAGGGCCGCCTTGGTAAAAAACCAACCCATCTGGGTCAGATCATGGGACCAGCCCAGGGTGGTGGTCATGGCCGCCATGGGCAACAGCCAGAGCAGGGCACCGACCAGCAGCACCCAGCCCAGCCGCGACCAGCGGAACACGGCGTGCTCCGGGGTGGGGGTGTCATCGTCGATGATCGCCGGACCGGCCGCGGTGGAGGAGGCGGCATGACCGCCGCCGGCCTGGAAGCGGGACGGGCTGATACGGCCGCCGATGTAGCCGATCAGGGCGGCGCCCAGCAGTATGGCCGGGAAGGGCAG
This sequence comes from Zobellella iuensis, assembly GCF_016746085.1. Classification (GTDB taxonomy): domain Bacteria; phylum Pseudomonadota; class Gammaproteobacteria; order Enterobacterales; family Aeromonadaceae; genus Oceanimonas; species Oceanimonas iuensis. The sequence continues at coordinate 20,248 of NZ_JAERTZ010000008.1, read as the reverse complement.
GTTGAAGGCGAAAATGGCGATGAACGAGGCGGCGGCGATGGCCCAGAGCACCCGGTTCTTCAGCACCCGGGAGCCGATGCGCCAGGCGGCCTGGGCCACGATGGCGGTGACCGCCGGCTTGATGCCGTAGAAAATCCCCTCCACCAGGGGCACATCGCCGAAGGCCAGGTAGATCCAGGACAGGCCGATAAGGATGAACAGGGAGGGCAGTACGAACAGGATGCCGGCCACCAACCCGCCCCTGGTGCGGTGCAGCAGCCAGCCGATATAAACAGCCAGTTGCTGGGCTTCGGGCCCGGGCAGCACCATGCAGTAGTTGAGGGCGTGCAGGAAACGCTTTTCGCTGATCCAGCGGCGGCGATCCACCAGCTCGCTGTGCATGATGGCGATTTGCCCGGCCGGGCCGCCGAAACTGATAAAGCCCAGCTTGAGCCAGAACAGCAGGGCCTGCCAGAAACTGACCTCGGCTGGCGGCGCCTTGGTATCGGCGAGGGGGTGCTTCATCGGGAAATTTCCTTTTCAAAGGTGGTGAGTAAACCGTCGAAGACGGTGCCGGCGGCGGCCAGCAAGGCATCGTCATCGGCGAGGGTGTCGCGCAGGCCGGCCAGCAGGCTTTCGATGCCGCTGGCCTCGGGGGGCGGGATGCCGCCCACGTCCAGGTAATGGACGATGCCGGCCAGGCGCTGCAAGGCCGCCGTGCCGAGGCCGAAACTGGCCAGCAGCACCTCGAAGGTGACCAGGTCGCCGGCATGGCTGAAGGCGGCGCCGTCGAAGTCGAAGCCCAGCGCCTCGGGGGGACAATCCCGCACCGACGTCAGCCACAGCAAGCGGGCGCCGGGATCGATAAAGCGGCGAATAAGCCAGGCGCTGGCCAGCCGGTCGACCCAGGGGCGGGCGCGGGTGGCCCACAAGCTGTTGCGGTAGTCGGCGATATTCAGCGCCGGCAGCGGCGTGCCGGTCGGGCTGGGTTCGTCGGGGCTCATCCGGCGGGCTATGTCACGCTCCAGCTGCACCAGGGCCGTTTCCGCCTGGCGTTGGGGCTGGTCGGGGAAAAAGTCGATGGCGGCCAACTGGCCGAAACGCTTGCGCAACTTGCGTACCTGTTTGAGGTTGTCCTGGGCTGGCGTGGCGGCCAACAGTGCCTGCAGTTCGGCGAGCTCGCCCAGGAATTCCTTGAACTCCTGGCCGCGATCAAACCAGGGGACAAAATCCGGCCCTTCTTCGTTGCGGGTATCGAGCAAAAACGCGGTGCCGCCCTGTTCGCCGACATCCCGGGCGATCTGGCGAAGGGTCAGCCGCAGTTCGTCCCGTGCCGGCAGCAGGTAGACGCCGTCGCGCAGCACGGCGGCGCCGGCGGCCTTGAGCGCCCGCCAGGCCCGCATGCGCGCGGTGGCATTCTCGGTGGGCAGCGTCAGGATCAACAGTAGCCAGTTCATAGTGGTAGAGATAAAAACACTTTTGTAGAGATTGCTACAAGATTATAGATGTCTTTTTCCCTGCGCAAGAGGTCCGCCATTACGGCATGGCATGCCAGGGGGCGCTTGCCGGTGGTGATGCAGGTATCCACGGAGTGGTATCGCCTGTACAGGTTGAAAAAGCCGGTCAGGGTTTCGCGACCCCGATCACCCATTCCCTAAAAGCGGCCATGGCGGGGGTTTCGGCCCGCGACTGCAGGCGCGTAAGCCAGTAGCTGCCCAGGCTGACGGCGGTGTCGAAGGGTTGCACCAGATCCCCGGCGGCCAGGTGGCGGGAAAACATCAGGGGAGGGGCGAGGGCCAGGCCGGCCCCCTGCAGCGCCGCTTCCATCATGGCGATGGACGAGTCGAACACCATGCTCCCCGGCACCGGCAGGCTGGCCGCCACCCCGGCGGCCAGCAGCCATTCCGTCCATTCGTCGGCCCGGTAGGAGCGCAGCCAGGTTTCGTTCAGCACATCGACGGGGCTGCCGAGCCGGGCGGCGATGGCGGGAATGCACAGCACCGACAGCGAGGCCGGCAGCAGGGGGTGCGCCGCTATGCCGTGCCAGGCGCCGGTGCCGAAGCGGATGGCGTAGTCGAGCCCTTCGGCGGCGATGTCCACCCTGTTGTTGTTGGTGGAGAGGCGCAGGTCGATGAAGGGATATTTTGCCTGAAAATCCGCCAGGCGGGGCAGCAGCCAGCCCACGGCGAAGGTGCCCACGGCCCCCACGTTCAGCACTTCCCGATAGTTGCCGTCCCCGAGCCGCCCCAGGGTGTGGCTGATCTGGTCGAACGAATCGCGCAGCACCGGCAGCAGCAGTTCGCCTTCGCGGGTGAGCATCAGCCCGCGGGGCAACCGTTTGAACAGGGTCACCTGCAACTGCTGCTCGAGGCTCTTGACCTGGTGGCTGACCGCGGCCTGGGTGACGCACAGTTCGATGGCCGCGCGGGTAAAGCTCAGGTGCCGGGCCGAGGCCTCGAAGGCCCGCAGCGCCTTTAACGGCAGGTGGGGACGTACCATATAAACCCTCAAATTTTTCTAATGGCTCATGCAAAATATCGCCGTTTGTCGAGTCGGACGGAGCCCCGTATGTTAGGCGCCTGCAACGGCAGGCCAAGACCCGGGCATGCCATGCCGATACCATCCGGCCGCCTTGCGGCCAAGCCGGCAATGATGCCAGAACATCCTGAAGATGGGAGCAAAATTCCAATATGAGCAAGTTTTTAGTGGTAAAATCAGGCCTTATCGCGGCGAGTTCGCTGCTTTTTGTGGCTTCTGCCTGGGCCGTCGAGGGCGCAGAGCGGGCGCGGATTGACGCGCTGGTGAGCGAGACCATCGAGCCCCTGCTCGCCGAGCACCGGATCCCGGGGATGGCGGTGGCCCTCAGCCTCGATGGCCAGAGGTATTATTTTAATTACGGCCTCGCCGATCGGGAAGCGGGCGTGGCGGTGACGGAAGACACCCTGTTCGAAATCGGCTCCGTCAGCAAGACCTTCACCGCCACCCTGGCATCCTACGCCCAGGCGGTCGGCGCCCTTTCATTCTCCGATGCCGCCAGCCGGCATCTGCCGGCGCTGGCGGGCAGCCGGTTCGATGAGATAAGCCTGCTCGAACTGGGCACCTACACGGCGGGCGGCCTGCCGCTGCAATTTCCCGACAAGGTGCAAAGCGAGGAGGACATGCTCGACTATTACCGTCGCTGGCAGCCGGACCAGGTCGCCGGCAGCCACCGGCTGTACTCCAATCCGAGCATCGGCCTGTTCGGCTACCTGGCCGCCCGGAGCCTGGGCGAGCCGTTCGAGGAGCTGATGGAGCAACAGCTGTTTCCCCGGCTCGGCCTGAGCCACAGCTACCTGCGGGTACCGCCGGCGCAGCAGGCACACTATGCCTGGGGCTATTCGAAGGAGAACGAGCCGGTGCGGGTGAATCCGGGCATGCTGGATGCCGAGGCCTACGGGGTAAAAACGAGCGCGGCCGACTTGCTGACCTTCGTCGAGGCCAACATGGACGACGCCGCGCCGGAGCCGGCCCTGCACCAGGCCATGGCGGACACCCGGGCGGGCTACTTCCGCGTGGGCGACATGACCCAGGGCCTGGGATGGGAAAGCTACGACTACCCGGTCACCCTTGAGCGGCTGCTGGCCGGAAACTCGGCGCCGATGATCCTGGAGGCCAACGAGGCGGTCCGGCTCAGCCCGCCGTTGCCGCCGCGCAACGCGGCCTGGTTCAACAAGACCGGCTCGACCAACGGCTTTGGCGCCTATGTCGCCTTTGTGCCCAGCCAGAGGGTCGGCATCGTCATGCTGGCCAACCGGAACTACCCCAATCCGGAACGCATCCGGGCCGCCCACCGGATCCTGACGGCGCTGGCGGCCGATCCCGGGAGCCGGCCCGATTGATAGACGCCCGGCGCAAGATCCGGGGTGCCGGCGGGGGGAATGGGGGGCTATGCGTGGCTGCCCCCGGCTCGACAAGCATGCGAATCGCCTGGCCGCCCTGCTATTGTCCCACGGCCCGCTGCCGGGCGGAGTGTTGGCGCCGGTGTCAGGCGACCATGGTGCGGTTGCGTCCCTGCTGCTTGGCCAGGTAGAGCGCCTTGTCCGCCATTTTCAGGGTGCTGTCGATGGTGGCGGGGCTGCCCGGCCAGTGGGCAATGCCCAGGGAAATGGTGATATGGCCCACCTCCGGGTACCGGGTCTTCTGGGTCTGCCCTCGGAGCCGTTCGGCCACTTCCCTGGCCGTGCGCGTATCGGCGCCGGGCAGGAACAGCAGGAACTCTTCTCCTCCGCTCCGGCACAGGGCGTCGTCCTTGCGGGCATGGTTTTGCATCAATTTCGCCAGCGATTTAATCATCTGGTCTCCCACGTCGTGGCCATGGGTGTCGTTAACTTGCTTGAAGTGATCGATATCCAGGGCAACGATGGCAAAGGATTGCTCCGTTTCCTGAAAATGATCGAGCACCTTCTGCATGCCCCTGCGGTTGAGCAGGCCGGTGAGAGGATCGCAGTGACTGTCGGCATGCAGCCGGCTGATCTTGTCGTTGAGCAGGCCCACCCCTTTGAGGATGGCGCGCTTTAGCAGGGCGGCTTCGAAATACCAGGAACGCACCTGGGCGATGTTGTCCTGAGCCTGTTTCTGATCCATGGCCCTGGCGTTGTGGGCCAGTTGCCGCAAGGGAGTGGAAATCAAAAGAGCGGAAAACCAGATAAAAACAAGGGTAAGCAGGGCCAGGGGCAGGCTCTTGAGAAAAACATCGAGGATCTGGCCGTCGAGCCCGGCTAGGGCGGAAGACCTGGGGCGCTGGGCGATGATGCCCCAGCCCGCCTTGGTGACGGGAGCATAGCCGGCGAGCATCTCGGTGCCGTCGGCGTCGGTTAACTGCAGGCTGCCGCTGTGGCCTTCGAGCACGGCGTCAACGACGGAGTTATCCATGATTTTCTCACCGATACAGGCCTCGTCCGGGTGGTAGAGGGCGGTGCCTTGGTGGTCGATCACATAAAGGTAGGAATCATCGCTGTAGTAGTGGCTGCCCAGCATCTGGCTGAGCAGGCTGTGATCCTGCAGATAAATGGAGCCACTGACAAAGCCCAGGTAAGTACCCTCAGCGGTGAAAATGGGATGGGACATGCTGATCAGATGATGGCCGGTGACGGAGACAAAGGGGGCGCTGATCAGCGGCCTTTTCGCCTCGAGCGACTGGCGCACGACATCGGAGCCGAGTCTGAGGCCCTGCAACTGCAGCGCTTCTGGCTCGGCGGCCATGACCATGGCCCCGGCATCGACCACCACCACGGAGTTGAAATTTCTGGCTTGTTGGTGCAGCCGCCGGGCTTCCTGTTGCAGGGCCTGCTCGTCCCCCGCCGTGGTGCCGAGCAGTGTGGCACTGTGGGCCAGTTGATGCTCGGCGGATTCCAGAAAATTATTGGTCGTTTCCGCCAGCTTGGCGGCGTACACCCGGTGTGACTCCAGGGTATTGGCAATCAGCAGGTCGCGCTGCACCTCGTAGGAGGCGTAAAAGCTGTTTCCCAGGGTGAGCAGTGCGCTGATCATGGCCAATGCCAGGATAAGACGGCGCAAGTCCAGGCGTAGAAAAAAAGGAGGCTTCATGGGGGAGGCGTATTCCTGCTGCGCGCGAGCGTCAATCCTGTCCGAATGAGGCCGAACATTCTAATGGAGTTGGCTGGTCAAAAGCTACCCTTACAAAGAGTAAGTGAAAGCCGGCTGAGCCGCCGCGCTGCCCGCTTTCCGTTTGCATCGTCATCCGGCCTGCCAGGCTCCTGGCGGCCGCCACTGTGGTAACGGCCCATAAAGTGGCCTTTTCTTGCAGAAAAATCATCGGCATCCCGGTCATGTTTTATGAGGGCCGGGGACAACGCCAATACGTAGTGCCCAAGCGTCCGGCGCGCCTGCGCTGGCGGTGGGGTTGTCGTCCGGATTGTGCCGGCTCTGCAGGGCGCGATCGTTACCGCAGGGCTGCCAATAGAAGAGAAGGGAGAAGCATCATGAAAGTCATCACTTCACTCATGGTGGCCGCCGTGTTCGCCTTGGGAGCCGTGCCCGCGCAAGCGGCGCACCTGGCGCCCGAACAGCCGACCATCCAGACCCTGTCGGCCAGGGGTGATGGCGTGGACAACCGTCATTGCACCCTGATGAAACAGCAAGGCAAAAGGCCGCCTGCCTATTGCGGGCCCTGAGTAGTGCCAGCCCCTGCCGGCCAACGGCAGGGGCTTCTGGGCGGGATGGGGTTTCCCGCAGCGCCCGCTTCCTGCTATGCTCAGGCTGTGAACAAAGGAGGGCCGGATGCGGATATTGTTTGCCCTGCTTGGCAGTATTTCATTGGGCTTGGGGGTACTGGGGGCGTTTTTGCCGGTGTTGCCCACCACGCCGTTCGTGTTGTTGTCGGCCTTTTTGTTTGGCAAGTCTTCCCCCCGGGTGCACAGCTGGCTGGTGAATCATCCCTGGTTCGGCGGCATGATCCGCGACTGGCAAGCCCATCGCGGCCTGCGCGCCCATGTGCGCAGAAGAGCCCTGCTGATGATGGCGCTCAGCTTCTCTTTTTCCATCTATATAGTGCCGCTGTGGTGGGTCAAGGTGGGCCTGGTGCTCACATTTTTGGCGCTGCTGGTGTGGTTTTTGCGCTTACCCCTGGTCCCCGACCAGCCTGCGGTTGCAATGAAACAGACTAGGCCCTAAGCTAGCCGCAATTCAACCTTATATGCCATGCCCGTGCCGTATCCGGGCCTAACAAGGCTGCCTGTCCGTTATGAAACAAGAAACCCTGAAGCTGATTGCCGACAGTATCGTCACCATTCCCGATTACCCCAAGCCGGGCATTATGTTCCGCGATATCACCAGCCTGGTGGAAAATGCCGAGGCCTTTCGCCTGACCATAGACACCCTGGTGGAGCAGTATCGCCATTCCGGCATCAACAAGGTGCTGGGTACCGAGGCCCGGGGCTTTATCTTCGGCGCCCCGGTGGCGGCGGCCCTTGGCGTGGGCTTTATTCCGGCGCGCAAGCCGGCCAAACTGCCGCGCGAGGTGATAGAGGTGGCCTACGATCTGGAGTACGGCCAGGACCGGCTGCAAATCCATGTGGACGCCATCGCGCCCGGCGAGAAGGTGCTGATCGTCGACGATCTGCTGGCCACCGGCGGCACCGTGGAAGCGGCGGTCAAGCTGGTACGGCGCTGCGGCGGTGAAGTACAGGACGCGGCCTTCGTCATCGCGCTGCCGGCGCTGGGCGGGGTACAGAAGCTGACCAAACTGGGCGTCAAGGTGACCAGCCTGGTTGAATTCGACGGTCATTAATTCCCGATGAGTTACCAGGTTCTCGCCAGAAAATGGCGACCCCGGCGTTTTGCCGAGGTGGTGGGCCAGCAACATGTGCTCACCGCCCTGGTCAACGCCCTGGCCCAGGGGCGGCTGCATCATGCCTACCTGTTCAGCGGCACCCGCGGTGTCGGCAAAACCTCCATCGCCCGGCTGCTGGCCAAGGCCCTGAACTGCGAAACCGGTGTAACCCCGGAGCCCTGCGGCCAGTGTGCCAGTTGCCAGGAAATCGAGCAGGGGCGCTTCGTCGACCTGCTGGAAATAGACGCCGCCAGCCGCACCAAGGTGGAAGACACCCGCGAGCTGCTCGACAATGTGCAATACCAGCCGGCCCGGGGCCGCTTCAAGGTGTACCTGATCGACGAGGTGCACATGCTCTCCCGGCACAGCTTCAATGCCCTGCTCAAGACCCTGGAAGAGCCGCCGCCCCATGTGAAGTTCCTGCTGGCCACCACGGATCCGCAGAAGCTGCCGATCACCATTCTCTCCCGCTGCCTGCAGTTTCACCTGAAGAGCCTGGAGCCGAGCCTTATCGACGGCCAGCTGCGCCATATCCTGCAACAGGAGCAGTTGCCGTTCGAGCCCGAAGCCACCGCCGCCCTGGCGCGGGCGGCCGACGGCAGCCTGCGCGACGCCCTGAGCCTGACCGACCAGGCGCTGGCCTTCGGCAACGGCCGGGTGCAGCTGGCCCAGGTGGAGGCCATGCTCGGCAACCTCAATCGTCAGCAGTTGCTGGCGCTGGTGGAGGCGGTGCTGGCCGGTGACGGCGAGGCGCTGCTGGCGCGGGTGGCCGAGCTGGCCGGCATGGGGCCGGATTATGATCAAATCCACAAGGAGCTGATCGGTTTCTGGCACCAGCTGGCGCTGGCCCAGGTGGTGCCGGCCCACAACCTGCCCCATGCCGCCGAGCTCAACCGCCTGGCACCACTGGTGCCGGCCGAGCAGATCCAGCTCTATTACCAGATTTGCCTGCAGGGCCGTAAAGACCTGCCCTTTGCCCCCGACGGCCGCTCGGCGCTGGAAATGACGCTGTTGCGTACCCTGGCGTTTCGCGCCGAGGCGCCGACCGCGACGGCCCCGGCCGCCGGAGCCGCCCCCGCAAAAAAGCCTGAGCCGCCGTTGCCCGACGCCGCCCCGCAAGGGACGGACGACGATGAGGCCATGGCGGCCACCCTGTTGCAGGAGCAGGCCGAAATCCTGACCGAGGCCGGCCGCATGGGCCATCCGGCCACCCTTGCCAACGGCGAGGCGCCGGCACAGACTGCTGCGCAACCGCAACCGCAACCGCAACCGCAACCGCAACCGCAACCGCAACCGCAACCGCAACCGCAACCGCAACCGCAACCGCAACCGCAACCGCAACCGCAACCGCAACCGCAACCGCAACCGCAACCGCAACCGCAACCGCAGGAGCCTGTCCGGGAAGCGGCGCAGCCGGCAGCGCCGGGCGATGCTTCGCCGGTGCCCGAAGCGGTAACGGACGAAGCCGCCGCCGAAGTGGCCCGCATCCGCCGCCTGCTGCAAACCCGTAACCGGCTGCGCAGCCAGGAGCCGGAAAAGTCGGCGGCGCCGGCGGCCAAGGCCGAGGCCAAACCGGCCCAGGCGACAGTGCCGGCCACGGCCACGACCCAATCACGGCCGGTACCGGCACGGCCCGCCGCCGAGCCCAGGCCGGCGGCGGACGAGCTGCCGCCGCTCGATGCCTATGAAGACATGCCCTGGGACAACGACGACCTGCCCCCCTGGCAGGACGAGTCGATGGCGCCCGTAAGCATGGCCACCGAGCGGGTGCCCGCCCGTGCCGGGCCTGCTCCCGCTCCGGCCAGTACAGCGCCGCGTCCGGTGCCGGCTCCCAAGGCCGCCCCCGTGCCCTCAGCCTCGGCAACGAGCTCCGCCGCGCCCGCCGGAGCAGAAGGGCCGGCGCCGCTCAAGGCCGCCAGCCTGCTACCCCAGGCCGAGGACGAGTGGACCCGGCTGGTGGCATCCCTGCCCCTGGGAGGCCTGCTGCGGCAACTGGCCATGCACAGTACCCTGGTGCGTCACGGCGCCGAATGGCGGCTGTGGCTGCGTCCCGCCCACCGCCACCTGCTGACCGACAAGACCCGGCAGGAGCTGGAAACGGTGCTCAAGGAGCGGCAGCAAGCGCCGATCAGCCTGGCGGTGGACATCGGCGAGGGAGAGGGGCAGACTCCTTTTGAAATTGAACAGCTGTTGTACCAGGCGGCCAAGGTGCGTGCTAAAGATGAAATCGAGGCCGATGATGCGGTACAATTTTTTATCTCGCGCTTTGCCGCCGTGCTCGACAACGACAGCATTGAACCCATGGCGCAGTAAGGCGCTGCGTTTGTTAACCCATCAATTAAGAGTAACGACCTATGTTTGGTAAAGGTGGACTTGGAAATATCATGAAGCAGGCCCAGCAGATGCAGGAAAAAATGCAGAAGCTGCAGGAAGAGCTGGCCCAGATGGAAGTGGTGGGTGAGGCCGGTGCCGGCCTGGTCAAGGTCACCATGACCGGCAGCCACTCGGTACGCCGGGTCGAGCTGGACGACAGCCTGCTGGAAGACGACAAGGAACTGCTGGAAGACCTGATGGCCGCCGCCGTCAACGACGCCGTACGCCGCATCGAAGAGCAGAACAAGAGCCGCATGGCCGAACTGACCGGCGGCATGCAACTGCCCCCGGGCTTCAAGATGCCGTTCTAAAGCCCGAAGCCGTGAGCTGGAAGCTGGAAGAATTAAGATTGACGTCTGCCAACAGCCGTTTATGTTTCAGCTTCTAGCTTCTAGCTTCTAGCTTCTAGCTTCTAGCTTCTAGCTTCTAGCTTCTAGCTTCTAGCTTCTAGCTTCTAGCTTCTAGCTTCTAGCTTCTAGCTTCTAGCTTCCAGCTTCCAGCTTCCAGCTTCCAAAGAGTGTTTCCATGCGTTTTAGCCCCCTGTTGGATGAACTGATCAAAAGCCTGCAAGTGTTGCCCGGCGTCGGCCCCAAGTCGGCCCAGCGGATGGCGTTTGCGTTGCTGGAACGTCAGCGTGCCGGTGGCCGCCGGCTTGCCCATGTGCTGGATCAGGCGCTGGAGCATATCGGCCATTGCCGTCAGTGCCGGACCTTTACCGAGGAAGAAATCTGCCCCCTCTGTGCCAACCCCAAACGGGTCATCAGCGGACAGCTGTGCATAGTGGAAAGCCCGGCCGACGTGGTCGCCATCGAACAGACCGGCCAGTACCAGGGCCGTTACTTCGTGCTGATGGGGCATCTGTCGCCCCTTGACGGGGTGGGGCCGGAAGAGCTGGGGCTGGACAAGCTGGCCGACTGGCTGGCCGCCGAGCAGTTCGAAGAGCTGATCCTGGCCACCAATCCCACAGTGGAAGGGGAGGCGACCGCCTACTTTATTGCCGATATCGCGCGTGGCCATGGGGTTAGGGTCAGCCGCATCGCCCACGGTGTGCCCATCGGCGGCGAGCTCGAACTGGTGGACGGTAATACCCTCAGCCATTCGCTGATGGGGCGCAAGGCCTTCGCCGATTGAAATAGGACCCACCGGGCCCATTTCAATGGACCGTTTCACCACCGGCGCTGGGTTCGGTCGACTGAGGTCGACCCTATGGGTGGAGTGCCGGATTCACCGGGTTCGTGGTAGGGCCTACTTCAATGGACCGTTTCACCACCGGCGCTGGGTTCGGTCGAATAAATTCGACCCTACGGGGACCCTGCGGGCAGGGGGCTCGGCTCAGGGATAAAAGGTCAGGTTGGCGATGCGCACCAGCACGCCCGCGAATAACAGTATGCCGCCGTAGCGCAGCCACTGGTATTCGCTCAAGGTCAGATCCTTGGCCCGGTTGAAGACGATTTTCGGCAGGGCCAGCCAGTCCTTCTTGCGGCCGCCGTAGCGCAGGGTGCCCACCAGTACCAGCACCACCCCGGCCAGCAACAGCAACACTTCGATGATTTTCAGCCAGTGCATGGCGCTCCTTTCCGGCACCGCTCGGCGCCCTTGTGTTAGCAATATGTTGCACTCAGTGTAGCCGGCCGGGCGCCCGCCCGGCCATTAGCCAAAGGTCGCAGGCGCTAAATCACCAGGCTGTAGAGGGCGACGGGGCTGAGCCGGGCCAGGGTCTGGGCGGCGGTGTCGTGCTGACGGATGCCGGCCGCGGCTTCCACCATCACCGCCTGGCGGATCCGTGCCGGCGTTGCGCCCTGCAGCAGCACCTGGCTCAGGGCCAGCTGCATGGGGCTCAGGCTTGGGTTGAAGGCGGCATTTTCCAGGTAGCGGCCGCGGCAGACGCGGCCGTCGTCCAGCAGCAGCGCCACCCCGGCCCGGTTCTGGCTGTAGGGGGCGTAGCTGGCGTTGGCCTCGGCCAGCGCAGCCAGGATCAGCGGGTCTTCGGTATCGAAGGCGAGGCTGCCGGCGGGCGCGGTGAGCATGCCGCCGTCGATGCCCAGATCCGCCGGGCCGAAGGCGTGGGGCAGCAGCTCGGCCAGGCTCTGGCGCCTCTCGGGAAGGACGATGGCCAGGCTGTCCTGGTTCAGCTCGTTCATAAACTGGCGGCAATGGCCGCAGGGGCTGGCGGTGACCACCACCTGGTCGATGCGGCTTTCCCCCCAGAGGGCGGCGTGGCCGATGGCGGATTGCTCGGCGTGCAGGGAATGGTTGAGCGGCAGGCCGTCCACTTCCAGGTTGGCACCCAGGTACCAGTACCCGGAGCCGGCCACCGCCAGGGCGCCGACCCGGAAGCCGGACACCGTTGGCTGTGCTTTTCGCTGGGCCAGGGGCAGCAGGGCCAGGGCCAGCTCCTCCTGCCCGAGGCCGGTGGCCTGTTGCAGGGCGTCTATCTGCGCCGGGCTGAAGCGGCAGAGGGTATCGAGTTGCAGTTGTTGCAGTGCCTTGTCGAGGGGTTGGGCCATCACAGCCTCCTTAGTGGGACTCAGGACATGAACCAAAGGTACAGATGAAACAGCGGCGGGGCCAGCACGGCGGTGGCGATGCCGCACACCACCATGGCCAGGGAGGAAAAAGCGCCCTGCACCGCGCCCACCTCGGCGGCGGCGCCGGTACCTATGGCATGGGCGCCGGCGCCCATGGCCAGGCCCTGGGCTTCCGGATGGTGGATACCCGCCAGCCGCATCAGCGGAAAACCGAGGATGGCGCCCATCATGCCGACGATGATCACCAGGCCGGCGGCGATGGCCGGAATGCCGCCCATGGCCTGGCTTACGCTCATGGCCAGGGGAGTGGTGATGGACTTGGTGGCGATGGAGGCCAACAGCGCCGGGTTGGCGTGCACCAGGGCGCCGATCAGCAGGGTGGTGCCCACCGAGATCAGCACCGACAGGCTGCAGCACAGCAGTATGGGCCACCACTGGCGGCGAATTTTGGCCGCCTGCTGGTAGAGCGGCAGGGCAAAGGCCACCACCGCCAGTTCCAGCAGCAGGCTGAGCGGCCGGGTGCCGGCCTGGTAATCGGCGGGATCCTGGCCGGTGAGCAGCAGCAGGCCGATGATGGCGAGTGCCGGCAGCAGTATGGGGTTGATAAGCGGGCTTTTCAGCCGGCGGGCCAGTTTCTTGACCAGCAGGTAGAGCAGGGCGGTCAGCGGTATGGCGAGCCAGAGCATCATGGCTGCATCCTCTGGTAGAGCCGGCCCACCACCAGCAGGATCAGCACCAGGCCGCTCAGGGCCGAGCCGATGATAAGCCCCAGGCCCTGGCTCAGCACGTCCACATAGCCGAGCAGGCCGGCCGCCACCGGAATGAACAGCAGCGCCATGTGGCGCAGGATCAGCTGGCCGCCGTCATGGATCCAGGCCAGCGGGATCAGCTGGGTACTCAGCAGCAAAAACAGCAGGAACAGGCCGAGTATGCTGCCCGGAAAGGCAAAGGGCAGCAGGGCGGCGAGGCCCTTGCCCACCAGCAGGCAGGCCAGGATCAGCGCAAAGTCGCGTATCAGTTTCATGGCGTGACCCTTACAGGGATTGCACGTAACGGGCCACCGCCTGCAGCAGGGCCAGCTTGCGTTCATCATCCTGATGCTCGATCACCAATTGTTCCAGTCGGTGCATATAGGGTTCGGCCTGGGCCTGCAGCCGGTCCTGGCAGTGCAACCGCCAGCGCTGCCATTCCTGTTCATTCAGGGTATGGGGATAGTTGCGCGCCCGGTAACGGAACAGCAACTCGGGCAGGCGGGCATCGTTGAACTGCAGCGGCAGGGTGGCCAGCACCTCGGGGCGGCTGGCGCGCACCATGGCCATGGCGGCCTTGTCGGCGTCGTTGAAAAAGCCGCCCTGATACAGGGCCGCGTCCACATCGGTCACCGGGGCGAACTCCCGCTCCTGCTGGTACAGCTCCACCAGCTTGGCGCGGATTTCCGGGTGGCGGCGCAGCAGATCCAGGCTCTGGCGGCAGCGGACGCGATCGATACCGAGCTGGTCGGCCCGTTGCTCGGTGAGGGCCGCCGCCTTGGCCAGCACCGGGCACTTGTTGATGTGCACCAGCTTCACCGGCACCGGGGCCAGCTCGCCCAGATCTTCCCGCCGGGTATAGAGCCGCTCGCGCAGCTGTTCCACGTCCAGCTCCAGCAGGGGGCTCAGATCCATCGCCAGGTTGACGCAAATCACCGCGTTGGCGTTGTCCGGGTGCCAGGCCAGGGGCGCAATCCAGCTGGCGCAGCCCTGCCAGGCCGAGAACATGCCGGACACATGCACCAGGGGCTTGTTGCCGATCACGTCGATCAGCGCCTTCACCTTGTGCTTGTTGCGCAGCTCGAACAGATAGTCGAACAGCTTGGGCTGGGCCTGGCGCAACAGCCGGGCCAGGGCAATGGTGGCACGCACGTCGGCCAAGGCGTCGTGGGCGTTGCCGTGGTCGATGCCGTTGGCCGCGGTCAGCCGTTCCAGCTTGAAGCTGGGTTTGCCGTCCTCGTCTTCCGGCCAGTGGATGCCCTCCGGGCGCAGGGCGTAGAAGGCGCGCACCACGTCCAGCAGATCCCAGCGGGAATTGCCTTGCTGCCAGCTGTAGGCGTAAGGGTCGTAAAAGTTGCGGTACAGGGTGTGGCGGGTGACTTCATCGTCGAAGCGGATATTGTTGTAGCCGAGGATGCAGGTGTTGGCTTTGCTGAACTCGTCGTGGATGCGGGCGATAAAGTCGGCTTCGCACCGCCCTTCCTGCTGGGCCTTCTGCGGGGTGATGCCGGTGATCAGCGTCGCTTCGGGGGAGGGCAGGTAGTCACTGGGCAGCCGGCAGTAGAACATCACCGGCTCGCCGATTTCGTTCAGCTCGGCATCGGTACGAATGCCGGCAAACTGCACCGGCCTGTCCAGGGACGGACTGATCCCGGCCGTTTCGTAGTCGTGAAAGTAGAAAGTGGGCTGCGCCTGTTCGCTCATAATGGTTCTGATGCATCTGCCTTTACGGATGGGCCATTATGCGTGAGCGGGGCGGTGAACCCAAGCCAAGATGAAACGGAAACCGGGGAGAACACCACGACTGCCGGCGTTTTATCCTGATTGCCCTGCGCCGGGCTCCAACAAAAAGGCCGGAAGTGATCCGGCCTTGGTCAGGGAGTTAATCGGCGGTGTCTTCTACCGGCTCGTAGTCTTCGTCGCCGCTGCCTGATGCCATGGGGGTACACAGGCGGTGTACGCGCTTGGGACCTATGACCTTCAGGTACTTCAGCCAGACTTTGGCATGGCGGCTTTCCGGGGCTACCCCTTGTTGAACCTGCTCGATAAAACGTTGCTCTTCATCGGTGGCCGGTGCCTGCTGTCCGGTATACAACCCCAGCATGGCATGGCCGCATTGCTCAAGCAATTGGGCTTCCGCCACCGTAAACTCGCCACAACGACGCAACCCGCGAGGGAAGTGGGCGAAGTCCTGAAAAGGCTTGGGTGACTCAAAGCTCATATTCACTCTCACTCTAAGTGGCTCTATAGATCGCGGAAAGTATGGCACCGCATGCCGGGACGCAAAATCAATTTTTTTCACAAGTCATTAAAAATCTTTGCATGGATGTTTTTTGGCATGCTCCTGCTCGAATTTCACGCGGGGAAAGGCGGTCACCAAGCGGCTGCCTGGCCTGCAGGTCGGCTCCTGCCGTGGTGGTGGGCCTGCTCGGAAGATGGCGGGGTATCGTGAGTTTTAGTGCTAGAAGCCTGTTATTCATCGATTTTAGGCGGCAATCACGGCGTCGGTCATGCGTCTTCGCAGGTATCCCTCGGCCCGGTTCGGATTGTCAACCCATGGGCTGGGCGGCACCGCTGTGCCGCCTGCTTGGGATCAAATCAGTTCCACTTCTTCAGCCTGTGGTCCTTTTTTGCCCTGGGTGACCACAAAGCTGACCGGCTGGCCCTCTTTGAGGGTTTTAAAACCATCACCCTGTATGGAGGAGAAGTGCACGAACAGATCCGCTCCCGAAGCGCGGGAGATGAATCCAAAGCCTTTTTCCTCGTTGAACCATTTTACGGTCCCTGTTTCTTTGGTGCTCATAGTGTATTTCCGTGTTGGTCTGACAGCGCGGCGACAACAGCATCGCCGCTGCATTCATAGTAGCAGCTGCCACCGGCGCGGGCCCGGAGCGGCCATTAATTTTCTGCCATGCGGCGGGTGGCCGGGCGGGGAGGGGCGTATCAGCAGGGGCTTCAAGGGGGTTATTGCTCGCTTTTTAAATCAGAATGAAATGCTAAAATGAATGCTGTTCAAATTAATTTAACGGCGATCGGCTTGCAATTTATCAATGGTTTGTTAGGTTAATAAAGGATTTTTACTTCGCCTACTAACTAAAACTGATTAGGCCCATAAATGATGAGCATGGACACGGATACTACTGTTGAGCTGCAACTGCTGTTGCGCCACCCCAAGTCTACCGACGGTTACCAGGTGAATCGCCTGATCGCCCGCTGCAAACCGCTGGACACCAACTCAACCTATTGCAACCTGCTGCAATGTCTGCATTTTGCCGACACCTGCATGCTGGCCGAAGACGAAGAAGACGGCAGTTTGCTGGGGTTTATCTCTGCCTACCGCAAGCCCTCAGAGCCAAACACCCTTTTTGTGTGGCAGGTAGCCATAGATAAGCGCGCCCGCGGCGAAGGCCTGGCCCGCACCCTGCTCGAGACCATACTGGGCTCTGCCGCCTGCGAGGGCGTCACCCATGTCGAGACCACCATCACCGCCGACAACGCCCCTTCCTGGGCGCTGTTCGAGAGCCTGGCCCGCAACCGGGGCAAGGGCCAGGGCGGGCGTCATGTGCTCTTCGATCAACAACGCCACTTCAACGGCAACAGCAGCAGCGAAATCCTCTACCGCATCGCCCTCGGCTGACCCGGTCAGCCATCCGTTCGCGTTATTTTCGATGTTTAGATTTGAACTCGGGACTTTAAGGAGTCGAGATGAGTATTTTTGATGTAATGGAATCCAGTGTACAAAGCTACGCCCGCTCTTTTCCGGTGGTGTTCAACCAGGCCCGGGGGGTGTGGTTGCACGACCAAGGCGGCAAGCGCTACCTGGACTTCCTGGCCGGCGCCGGCACCCTGAACTACGGCCATAACCATCCCGTCCTGAAAGCGGCATTGATTGAGTATATCCAGGCCGACGGCATCGCCCACGGCCTGGATATGCACACCTCCGCCAAGGCGGCCTTCCTGAGTGCATTGCAGGACATCATCCTCAAGCCGCGCGACATGGAGCACGTAGCCCAGTTTACCGGCCCCACCGGCACCAACGCGGTGGAGGCGGCGATGAAGCTGGCGCGCAAGGTGACCGGCCGGGAGAACATCGTGGCCTTCACCAACGGTTTCCACGGCGTCAGCCTGGGCGCCCTGGCCGCCACCGGCAACCAGCATCACCGCGGCGGTGCCGGCACCGTGCTGGCCAACGTGAGCCGCCTGCCCTACGACGGCTACCCCGGCGCCGGCGAAGACAGCCTGCTGCTGTTCGAAACCATGCTGAACGACAATTCCAGCGGCCTGGACAAGCCGGCCGCGGTGCTGTTCGAGGTGGTGCAGGGCGAGGGCGGTTTGAACGTTGCCTCTGTCGAATGGCTGCAGCGCCTGGAACGCCTCTGCCGCCGGCACGACATCCTGATGATCGCCGACGATATCCAGGCCGGCTGCGGCCGCACCGGCACCTTCTTCAGCTTCGAGCCCGCCGGCATCAAGCCGGACATCATTACCCTGTCCAAATCGCTGAGCGGCATGGGCCTGCCCTTTGCGCTGGTGCTGATGCGCCCCGAACTGGACCAGTGGGAGCCGGGCGAGCATAACGGTACCTTCCGCGGCAACAACCATGCCTTTGTTACCGCCCGCAAGGCACTGGAAACCTTCTGGCGGGACGACGCCTTCGCCCTCGAGGTGAAGGCCAAGGGCGAGCTGCTG
This sequence comes from Zobellella iuensis, assembly GCF_016746085.1. GTDB lineage: Bacteria > Pseudomonadota > Gammaproteobacteria > Enterobacterales > Aeromonadaceae > Oceanimonas > Oceanimonas iuensis. Next base: position 2,600 of record NZ_JAERTZ010000008.1, on the reverse strand, counting down.
AGCCGCCGCCTGCAGGCCATGGTGGACAAACACCCGCGGCTGTTCGACAAGGTGAAGGGCCGGGGCATGATGCAGGGCATCGCCTGTGCGAGCGGCGACATCGCCGGGGTCATCACCGCCAAGGCGTTCGAGCGCGGCCTGGTTATCGAAACCGCCGGTCCCGATGATGAAGTGGTCAAGTGCCTGTGTCCGCTCGTCATTACCGAAGCCGAGCTGACCCAGGGGCTGGACTGGCTGGAGCAGGCCGTCGACGAGACCGCCGGCGAGCGGCTGAGCAAGGCGTCCTGAGTTTACGGCCCGCCATCAGATGTTTAATTCAGAACAGAAAGGAAACCGCATGATCGTACGTACTCTTGCCGAATGTGAACAAAGCGAGCGTCGGGTAACATCCGAGACCGGCACCTGGGAAAGCACCCGGATGCTGCTGAAAAGCGACAATATGGGCTTTTCGTTCCATATCACGACCATCTATGCCGATACCGAAACCCACATCCATTACCAGAACCACCTGGAGTCGGTGTACTGCATGAGCGGTAACGGCGAGATCGAAACCCTGGCCGACGGCAAGGTCTATCCCATCGCGCCCGGCACCCTGTATATCCTGGATCAGCACGACGAGCACCTGCTGCGTGGCGGCAGTGAAGACATGAAACTGGCCTGCGTGTTCAACCCGCCGCTCACCGGCAAGGAAGTGCACGACGCCGATGGTGTCTACCCGCTGGAAACAGAAACCGCCGGCAACTGAGGCTGAACGGGGGCTCCGGCCCCCGCTACGGACATTTTCACTGGGCAGGGGCATCCCCAGGCCCACTGAAAATGTGCGACCCGCAGCTACCAACGTCATATAAAAGAACAAACGGGAGTCATTGTGGTACACACGGTAGAAAAGATCGGCGGCACCTCCATGAGCCAGTACCGGGCGGTGCGGGACAACATAGTGCTGCACAACCGCGACAACGGCGACTACTACCGGCGCATGCTGGTGGTGTCGGCCTTCGGCGGCATTACCGACGGCCTGCTCGAGTGCAAGCGCACCGGCGCGCCGGGGGTGTACGCCACCTATGCGGATGCGGAGGACGACGGCGCCTGGGAGCAGGCGCTCGACAACGTCAGCCAGCGCATGGCCCAGATCAATGAAGAGATGTTCGGCGCCACCCCGGAGCGGATGCTGGCGGACGCCTTCCTCAACGAGCGTATCGCCGGCATTCGCGACTGTCTGCATCACCTGCGCCGGGTGTGCGCCTTCGGCCAGTTCCAGCTGGCCGAACAGTTGCAGACCATCCGCGAACTGCTGGCGGCCATGGGCGAGGCCCACAGCGCCCACAACCTGGTGCTCTACCTGCGCCAGAGTGGGGTCAACGCGGTATTGATGGATCTGACCGGCTGGCGCACCGACGAGGCGCTGCCGCTGGACGAGGTGCTCCGCCAGGCCCTGGCCCGGGTGGAGCTGGCCAGCCAGCTGCCGGTGGTCACCGGTTATGCCCACTGCAAGGAAGGGCTGATGAGCAGTTTCGACCGGGGCTACAGCGAGATGACCTTCAGCCGGCTGGCGGTGCTCAGCGGCGCGCGCGAGGCCGTCATCCACAAGGAATACCACCTGAGCAGCGCCGATCCGCGCCTGGCGGGGGAGGATCAGGTCATTCCCATCGGCCGCACCAACTACGACGTGACCGACCAGCTGTCCAACCTCGGCATGGAGGCCATTCACCCCCAGGCCGCCAAGGGACTGCGCCAGCAGGATATTCCGCTGCGGGTGCGCAACACCTTTGAACCGGAGCACGAAGGCACCCTGATCACCACCGATTACCGCAGCCCTTCGCCCTGCGTGGAGATGGTGGCCGGCCGTCGCAACCTGTTTGCGGTGGAGCTGTTCGATCAGGACATGGTGGGGCGGGTGTCGCACTATGCCGAGGGCTTTACCGATGAGCTGGACAAGATGCAGCTCAACCTGGTGGCCAAGGACATGAACGCCAACACCCTGACCTATTATGTGGCCGGCAACCGCAAGCAGGTGCGTCGCCTGGTCGCTTCGCTGCAGCGCCGGTTCGAAAATGCCGAGGTCAACACCCACAAGGTGTCGCTGGTATCGGCGGTGGGCAGCGACATGAGCATGCCCGGCCTGCTGGCCCGCTCGGTGGGGGCCCTGAACCGGGCGGACGTGCCGGTACGGGCGGTGCACCAGTCGCTGCGGGCGGTGGAAATGCAGTTTATCGTGGACGACGAATACTACGAGCAGGCGGTGGTCTCCCTGCACGACGAGCTGGTGCAGACCCACGCCGACACCGTGGCCCTGGCGGTCGCCTGATAGGGCGTGAAGAAGCCATATATTTGGTTCTTCGCCTGCACCGTTGTTTCGTATTCGTCACCTCCGCGAAGGCGGTGGTCCATGGCATGGTGCACCGGACTCCCGCCTTCGCGGGAGTGACCACCTATTGCTCCGGCGCATTGTCAGGATCCGGCTCTCACGCATGACATGAGAGCCGGAGCATACTCTTCCAGCTTCCAGCCTGGCTTTTAGTCACAAGTTTTTGTTGACATTTTTCATATTTTTACACGGGCTTGGTGCACCATACTCATGGCCGCCAAGCTCTTTTCTTACC
>NZ_JAERTZ010000007.1 GCF_016746085.1 Zobellella iuensis | reverse complement strand
TGTGGGACGGTTGGCTCACACTGATGCATTACGTCGAGTCCTATGAGTTGCTCAAAGGACTCGACTTGTGACTAAGAGTCAGGCTTCCAGCTTCCAGCTTCCAGCTTCCAGCTTCCAGCTTCCAGCTTCCAGCTCTCAGCCTTTTACCGCCGCCACCGCGTCCGCGGCCAGGCGGGTGATGCCCTCCCAGTCCTTGGCGGCGACCAGCTCCGCCGGCAGCATCCAGGAGCCGCCCACCGTCATCACCGACTTCACCGCCAGGTAGTCCCTGGCGTTGGCGGCGCTGACGCCGCCGGTGGGGCAGAAGCGCAGCTGGGGCAGGGGGCCGGCCAGGGCCTTGAGCGCCTTGGCGCCGCCGTTGATTTCCGCCGGGAAGAACTTGAGGTGGGTGAAGCCCAGCTCCAGCGCCTGCATGGCCTCGGAGGGGGTGGCGATGCCGGGCATCAGCGGCACCGGGCCGGCCTTGGCGTGCTTGAGCAGGGCCGGGGTGAAGCCGGGGGTGATCACGAATTTGGCGCCGGCGGCCACGGCGGCGTCGTACTGCGCCACGTTGAGCACGGTGCCGGCACCCACCAGGGCCTCGGGCAGCGCGCGGGCGATGGCGCGGATGGCGTCCAGCGCCGCGGCCGAACGCAGGGTCACTTCAAACACCGTGATGCCGCCGGCGGCCAGGGCCTTGGCCAGGGGCACGGCATCGGCGGCGTCTTCCACCACCATCACCGGGACCACGGGGGAGGCGGAAAAGACGTCGGCGGGGGATAGGGTCCAGCTCATGGGTTACTCCTGATAAAAGATAGAGGCGCCGGTTTCCGCACTGGAAACCTGGCGGCGGAACAGGGCGAACAGCTCGCGGCCCAGGCCGCTCTGCTCGCCGGTCAAGTCCGGTTGCAGCGGGCTGCGCCGGTCGAGCGCGGCCTCGGTGAACAGCCGGCCGCTGGCGGCGTCCAGGGTGATGATATCACCGTCGCGCAGCCGGCCCAGGGGGCCGCCCTTGGCGGCTTCCGGGGTGATATGGATGGCCGCCGGTATCTTGCCCGAGGCACCGGACAGGCGGCCGTCGGTGACCAGGGCCACCTTGAAGCCGGCCTTCTGAATATTGCCGAGGATGGGCATCAGCATGTGCAGCTCGGGCATGCCGTTGGCGCCCGGGCCATTGTGGTGCACCACCACGATGACATCCCGGTTGAGCTCGCCGTTCTGGTAGGCGCGCTCAACCGCATGCTGGCTGCTGAACAGGGCGGTGGGGGCGGTGATAAGCTGGTGCTCGGGCGCCACGGCGCTGACCTTGATCACCCCCCGGCCCAGGTTGCCGTCCAGCACCCGCAGGCCGCCGCTGACGCTGAACACCCTGTCCTGGGGCGGGATCACCGCCGGATCCCGGGTTTCCGGCACCGGTTGCCAGGCCAGTTGCTCCCCTGCCAGCACCGGCTGACGGAAATAGTCCTCGAGCCGGCCGAACATGGGGGTGGCGTCCCTGTGCAGCAGGCCGCGTTCGGCCAGCTTGTGCAACAGCAGGGGCACGCCGCCCGCCTGCTGGAAGGCGTTGATGTCCGCCGGGCCGTTGGGGTAAACCCGGGCCAGCAGGGGCACCACCTCGGAGAGATCGCTGAAATCGTCCCAGCTCAGCACCAGGCCCGCGGCCCGGGCCACCGCCACCATGTGCAGGGTGTGGTTGGTGCTGCCGCCGGAGGCGAGCAGGGCGATCAGGCCGTTGACCAGACCCTTTTCGTCCACCACCTCGGCCAGCTGGCGATAGTGGCCGCTGCCCTGGATCTGGCCGGCGAGGCGTAGGGCGGCGTGCTCGGTCAGCGCCCGGCGCAGGGCCGAGTGCGGGTGCACGAAGGCGGAGCCGGGCAGCATCAGGCCCATGGCCTCGAACACCAGCTGGTTGGTGTTGGCGGTGCCGTAGAAGGTGCAGGTGCCGGGGGAGTGGTAGGCGTTGCACTCCATCTCCAGCAGCGCTTCCTTGCCCACTTCACCGGCGGCGTATTGCTGGCGTACTTTGACCTTGTCGTCGTTGCCGATGCCGGTGGCCATGGGGCCGGCGGGCACGAAGGTGGTGGGCAGGTGGCCGAAGCTGAGGGCGCCGATCAGCTGGCCCGGGGCTATCTTGTCGCAGATGCCGAGCAGCAGGGTGGCGTCGAAGGTGTTGTGGCTGAGCGACAGGGCGGTGGCCTGGGCGATAACGTCGCGGGAAAACAGCGACATGTCCATGCCCGGCTGGCCCTGGGTGACGCCGTCGCACATGGCCGGCACGCCGCCGGCCACCTGGGCGCTGTGGCCCTGCTCCGCCAGCACCCGCTTGAGCTGCTCCGGGTAGCCGGCATAGGGCTGGTGCGCCGACAGCATGTCGTTGTAGGCGCTGACGATGGCGACGTTGGCGCTGGTCAGGTCGAGGATGCGCTGTTTCTGCTCCGGGCCGCAGGCGGCCACCGCATGGGCCAGGTTGCCGCAACTGAGGCTGGCTCTGTGTTTGCCCTGCTCAGCCTGGGCCTGCATCCGGGCCAGGTAGTCTTCGCGTGCCGCCCGGCTGCGCTCGAGGATACGGCGGGTAACCCGGCCGATCACCGGGTGGAGTTCAGTTGACATGGGCTTCTCCCTTGATGGCGGCGAGGGCGCGGTTGACCACGTCCTCGAAGTCGCCGTCGATGCTGATGAAGGTGACGTCGGGTTCGTCGGCGCCGGGGCGTTCCAGCACCTCGAACTGGTTCTGCAGCAGGGACTCGGGCATAAAGTGACCGTTGCGCCGGCGCAGCCGGGCCAGGATCAGTGCGCAGTCGCCGTCGAGAAAGAGAAAGCGTACCCGATCGTTGCCGGCGCGGATGCTGTCGCGGTAATGACGCTTGAGTGCCGAGCAGACGATGACCCCGGTTTCGCCTTTCTGGCGAATGCTGAACACGGCGTCGCGGATCCGCTCCAGCCAGGGCGCCCTGTCCTCGTCGCCGAGCGGTATGCCCTCGGCCATCTTGAGGATATTGGCCCTGGGGTGCAGGTCGTCACCGTCGATAAACTTGGCGCCCAGCGCCCGGGCCAGGGCGGCCCCCACGCTCGACTTGCCGCAGGCGGTCACGCCCATCACTATGATGCTTTCTCCAGTCATGCTGACCTCTGTCCCTACTTGATATCTTGCCCTGAGGCGTATGAGATACACTTTATCAGGTTACGGGTAACATGTTACCAGTAACTTTCAGAAATGTGAGCTGATACACAATGACAACAACAGGAGAACCGGTCGGTGATGGCGGTAAAACAAGGGGTTTTGTAATTTAAGTTATTTTAAATCAGTATTTTATGTTTTATTTTCGGCTGTAGATAAAGAGTTTATGATTTCCGATTTTTTGAGCTCAGTCCCATTTTTTAACTTTATCGTCACCTGGGGGTTGGTGCTTCTCTATGGTTACGCGTAACATGTTACTGGTAACTTCCCACAAGGCAATGGAATGGAGTAAAAGCCATGGCGGAGATGTCCCCTAAACCCGTGTCCCTGCTGCGCCGTGCAGCGGAGGCCATGCTGGCCGTCAGCATGTTCGGCATGGTATGTGCCGTGTTCCTGAACGTGGTGCTGCGTTATCTGTTCAACACCGGCCTGGCCGGCTACGAGGAGTTGTCCCGCCTGCTGTTCGTCTGGCTGGTATGCGTCGGTGCCGTGCTGGCCACGGTCGACAACCAGCACCTGCGCTTCGACCTGGTGGTGGACCGGCTGCCGGCGCCGGCGCAGCGGCTGTGCCGCTGGCTGAGCCGGGCTCTGATCGGCTGGGCATTGTATCACCTGCTGGTAGGGGCCTGGGCCCAGATCCTGGTGGGCATCGACAGCCGCAGCCCGGTGCTGGGCTATCCCCTGGGGCTGGCCGCCGCCGCCATCTTCACCATGGCCGCCTGCATGGCGGTGCTGCTGCTGCGCGAGATGGCGCGGGAGCTGTTCTGTCGTCGCGCCGCTGGCTGCGGCGATGCCTCCACCCAGTCCGCCAAGTAAGGAGAATCCCATGTCCATCGCAATCTTCCTGGCGGTCCTGTTCAGCTCCATGAGCATAGGGGTGCCCATCGCCTTCGCCCTGATGCTGACCGCCCTGGCGCTGATGATCCAGCTCGACTTCTTCGACGCCCAGTTGCTGGCGCAGAACGTGCAAGCGGGCTTCGACAACTTCCCCCTGCTGGCGGTGCCCTTCTTCGTGCTGGCCGGCGAGCTGATGACCGCCGGCGGCCTGTCGCGCCGCATCGTGGATTTGGCCCGGGTCTATTTCGGCCATGTGCGCGGCGGCCTGGGCTACGTGGCCATCGGCGCCTCGGTGCTGCTGGCCTCCATGAGCGGCTCGGCCATCGCCGACACCGCCGCCCTGGCCACCCTGCTGCTGCCGATGATGCGCCGCCAGGGCTATCCGCTCGGCAGCAGCGGCGGCCTGATCGCCTCCGGCGGCATCATAGGGCCCATCATTCCGCCGTCCATGCCCTTCATCATCTACGGGGTGACCACCAACACCTCCATCAGCCAGCTGTTCCTGGCGGGCATAGCGCCCGGCATCATGATGGCGGTGGCCATCGCCCTCGCCTGGGGCTGGATAGTGCGCGGCAAGGAGCTGCCGGTGGAGGAAAAGGCCAGCTGGAAGGAGCGCGGCCGGGTGATGCGCCGCAGCATCTGGGCCCTGCTGTTGCCGGTGATCATCGTCGGCGGCCTGCGCGGCGGCATCTTTACCCCCACCGAGGCGGCGGTGGTGGCGGCGGTCTACGCCCTGATCATCACCACCCTGGTGTACCGGGAGCTGGATCTGAAAGGGGTATACAAGGTGCTGATCGACGCCTCCAAGACCACCTCAGTGGTGATGTTCCTGGCCGGTGCCGCCATGGCGTCCTCCTACATGATCACCCTGGCGGATCTGCCGCGCCAGTTGATCGACCTGTTCGAGCCGGTGCTGGGCAGCCCCATGCTGTTTATGGCGCTGGTGGTGCTGTTCCTGCTGGTGATCGGCATGGTGATGGATCTCACCCCCGCCATCCTGATCCTGGCGCCGGTGCTGGCGCCCATGGCCGCCGCCGCCGGGGTGCACCCGGTGTACTTCGGCCTTATCTTCATCATGTCCGGCTGTATCGGACTCATCACCCCGCCGGTGGGCACAGTGCTCAACGTGGTCTCCGGCGTGGGCAACATGAAAATGGAAGCGGTGGTGCGGGGCGTCATGCCCTTTATCGTCGCCTATTTCACGCTGCTGGCACTGCTTATCCTGTTCCCGCAGCTGGTACTCTGGCCACTGAGCTGGCTGTCCTGACCCACCTACCAAGAGGGATCTGTGTTATGAAACTGAAAGCACTTGTACTGTCCGGCATGATCGGCCTGATGTCCGCCAACGCCATGGCGGCCGACATCCAGTCACGGATGATCCGTTTCGGCTACGGTCTGAACGAAGACTCCAACCAGGGCCGGGCCACCCAGAAATTCGCCGCCGAGGTGGGCAAGCTGTCCGGCGACAAGATGAAGGTGCGCGCCTTCGGCGCCGCCACCCTGGGCTCGGATCTGCAGATGCAGCAGGCGCTGCTGGGCGGCGCCCAGGAGATGATGGTGGGCTCCACCGCCACCCTGGTGGGCATAGTGCCGGAAATGGCCATCTGGGATACCCCTTTCCTGTTCAACAACGTCGAGGAAGCCGACGCTGTGCTCGACGGTCCCGTGGGCAAGCAGGTGATGGCCAGGCTGGAAGAGAAGGGCCTCATTGGCCTGGTGTACTGGGAGAACGGCTTTCGCAACCTGACCAACAGCCGCCGGCCGGTGACCAGCCTGGAAGACATGGACGGCATCCGCCTGCGGGTGATGCAGAACAATGTCTTCCTCGACAGCTTCCGGGCGCTGGGCGCCAACGCCGTGCCCATGGCGTTTTCCGAGCTGTTCACCGCGCTCGAAACCCGTACCGTGGATGGCCAGGAAAACCCCTACAACACCATCCTCTCCAGCAAGTTCTACGAGGTGCAGAAATACCTGACCGTGACCAACCACGTCTACAGCCCCTGGATAGTGCTGGTGAGCAAGCGCTTCTGGGATCGCCTGTCCGACGACGAACGCGGCGTGCTCAGGCAGGCCGCCGCGGCCTCCCGCGACTTCGAGCGTCGCGATACCCGGGAGGAGGCCGCCTGGGCCCTGGCTGAGCTGAAGGAAAAGGGCATGGAAGTGAACGAACTGGACCCGGCCCAGGTGGATCGCATGCGCGAGCGCCTGACCGAAGTCAACCAGGGCATCGCCCAGGAAGTGGGCCAGGCACTGTGGGATGAACTGCAGGCCGAACTGCAGAAGATCCGCGGCTGATCCCGCTTGGTTCCAGTACCTTAAAGGCGCCCGCGGGCGCCTTTTGTCCTATTCAGGCCCGCTCGGCGCGGAACAGGGGGCGGTACAGAAAGCCCTGCACATAGTCCACGCCGAGCTGGCGGGCGAAGTGCAGGTCTTCTTCGTTTTCCACCCCTTCCAGGATCAGCTTCTTGCCACTCTGCCGGGCAAAGTGGCACAGGGCCTGGAGCAGATGATCGTAGTTGTCCTTGCTCTGGTTTTTGATCCAGGAGCGATCCAGCTTGAGATAATCCATATTGAGTAAAATCTCGAAGGACAGCATGCTGTTGGGGGCGCCGATGTCGTCCAGGGCAATACGCAGGCCCGACTCCTTGTAGGCGCTGCTCATGCTGCTGCTGTAGAGGGCGTCGTTGGCATCGCTGTTTTCGATGATTTCCACCACCAGGTGCGGCTTGCCTTTGAGCAGTTCCAGCAGGGGATTGCGCTCGTCCTGCCCGAACAGGGCGAAGGCATGGGGATCGATATTAAGGAAGAGATCCTGGCCTTTGGGAGCATAGGCCAGCTGCAGCCATTTCATCTGGTACTCGATGTTGAACAAGCTGAGTTCGTCCACATGCAGGGCATCGAATACCAGATCCGGCCGCAGGGACTCCCCTTCTGGGGTGTAGAAACGGGCCAATCCTTCCCAGCCCATGATGTCGCCGCTTTGCAGCTCGACGATGGGCTGGTACTCCACGCCGAAACGGCGATTCTGCAATAAGTCATAGAGGGTAAAGTTGTCGACGCTGCTCAGGGCTCGTTTCAGCATGGCCATCTAAAATTTAAATGCTAGTGATATTTATTATCATTAACTTGTTTTTTGTTGTCAATTGAATCTTTGTCTAGGGTCAGACAGCGCCCGGCCCACCTTGGAGCCGTTTTCCCGCCCCAGTTGCTGGCTTATCCAGTGCCCCGTCTCCACCAGCCTGGCCAGATCCACCCCCGTTTTGAAGCCCAGCCCGTGCAGCAGGTAGAGCAGGTCCTCGCTGGCCAGGTTGCCGGAGGCGCCCCTGGCATAGGGGCAGCCGCCCAGGCCCGCCACCGAGCCGTCGACGATGCGCACCCCCTCTTCCAGTACGGCATAGAGATTGGCCAGGGCCTGGCCGTAGGTATCGTGGAAGTGGGCGGCGAGGCGCGCTATCGGCACCTCCCGGCGCACCGCCGCCAGCATGGCCCTGGCCTTGCCCGGGGTGCCGGTGCCTATGGTGTCGCCGAGGGAAACCTCATAGCAACCCATCCGATACAGGGCCCCCGCCACCCGGGCCACGGCATCGGGGCTGATGTCGCCCTCGTAGGGGCAGCCGAGCACGGTGGACACATAGCCCCGCACCCGAACCCGCCGGGCCCGGGCCTCGGCCAGCACGGGAGTGAAACGCGCCAGGCTCTGCTCTATGGAGCAGTGGATGTTCTGCTGGCAGAACGACTCGGAGGCGGCGGTGAACACCGCCACCTCGTCGGCGCCGGCGGCCAGGGCCGCCGCCAGCCCCTTGAGGTTGGGGGTGAGCGCCGAGTAGACCACCCCGGCCTTGCGGCGGATGCCGGCCAGCACGGCGGCGCCGTCGGCCATTTGCGGCACCCACTTGGGCGAGACGAAGCTGGCCGCCTCTATGTACTGCAGGCCGCAGTCGGCCAGCCGCTCGACCAGTTCAATCTTGACCGCCGTGGGGACCTGGGCGGCCTCGTTCTGCAGCCCGTCCCGCGGGCCCACCTCCACCAGCTTGACCCTATCCATCCGCTTCCTCCAGCCGCAGCAGTTCATCCCCTTCGCTTACCTGGTCGCCTTCCCGGCAGCGGATCTCCGCCACCCGGCCGGCAGCGGGGGCGCGCAGGGGGTGCTCCATCTTCATCGCCTCCAGCACCAGCAGGGTCTGGCCGGCGACGACGGTGTCGCCCACCGCCACCCGCAACTGGCCGATGATCCCGGGCATGGGCGCCCTGAGGCCGGCCTGATGCCCGGCCTGGTGCCGGGCGACCTCGAGCGGGGCCAGGCGCAGGTCGTGGCGCTCGCCCCGGTGGAACAGCCACAACTGGTCGGCGTGGCGGGCGCAATGGCAGGGCAGGGGCTCGCCGTCCAGCTCCGCCTGCAGCCGGTCGCCGTCGAGGCGGGTACGGAGGCGGTGACAATGGGCACCGATCTCCACCCGCCAGCCATCGGCGTCGGCCTCCAGCACCACCCGGTGCCGTTCCCCGCCGTATTCCAGCTCCATCTGGCGCCTGGTTGGCAGGTTCAGCCACCAGCCCGAGTGGCCGGCGAAGGGGGCGCTCTCGTCGTTCGGCTCCAGCGCCAGCCAGCCGGCGGCGGCCAGGGCCAGCACCCGGGAGGGGGACAGGGCGGGCGGGGCAAAGAGCAGCGCCCGGTGCTGCTCGATAAAGCCGGTGTGCAGCTCGGCGGCGAGCAGCGGCGCCGAGCCCGCCAGGGCGTGCAGAAAGCGCAGGTTGGTCCTGACCCCGCCGATGCGGTACTGGGCCAGGGCCCGGGCCAGCCGATGCAGGGCCAGCTCGCGGCTGTGATCCCAGACGATCAGCTTGGCGACCAGGGGATCGTAGTGAATGCCTACCTCGTCGCCCTCGCGCACCCCGGTATCCAGCCGCACCTGGGGGCCGGTGGCCGGCTCGCGCAGGTAGTGCAGGGGACCGGCGGCGGGCAGGAAGCCCTGATCGGCGTCTTCGGCGTAGACCCGCGCCTCGACGGCGTGGCCGCGGACGAGCACCTGCTCCTGGGCCAGCGGCAGCGGCTCGCCCGCCGCCACCCGCAGCTGCCATTCCACCAGATCCAGGCCGGTGATCAGCTCGGTCACCGGGTGCTCCACCTGCAGCCGGGTGTTCATCTCCATAAAGTAGAAGCGGCCGTCCTCCTGGTAGAGGAATTCGACGGTGCCGGCGCCCTGGTAGTCGATGGCCTGGGCGGCGCGCACCGCCGCTTCGCCCATGGCCACCCGGGTGGCGGGGGCAAGGCCGGGGGCGGGGGCCTCCTCCAGCACCTTCTGGTGGCGGCGCTGCACCGAGCAGTCCCGCTCGGCCAGATAGAGGCCCTGGCCGAACCGGTCGCAGAACACCTGCACCTCCACGTGGCGGATCCTTGGCAGGTAGCGTTCCAGCAGCATGGCGTCGTCGCCGAAGGCGGCCCTGGCCTCGCGCCGGGCCGCCGCCAGGGCCTCGTCGAATTCAGCGAGATGGTTGACTATCCGCATGCCCTTGCCGCCGCCGCCGGCCACCGCCTTCAGCAGCAGCGGAAAGCCGCAGCGCCCGGCCTCTTGCCGCAGCCGCTCGGGGGATTGTTCGGGGCCGTGGTAGCCGGGTACCACCGGCACCCCGGCCGTTTCCATCAGCGCCTTGGCGGCGGACTTGGAGCCCATGGCGGCGATGGCCTCGGCGGGCGGGCCGACGAAGATCAGGCCGGCGGCGGCGCAGGCGCGGGCAAAGTCGGCGTTTTCCGACAGGAAGCCGTAGCCCGGGTGCACCGCCTGGGCGCCAGAAGCCCGGGCGATGGCCAGCAGCCGGTGCTGGTTCAGGTAGCTCTGGGTGGCCGGCGCCGGGCCCAGGTGCCAGGCTTCGTCGGCCAGGGACAGATGGCGGGCGTTCCGGTCGGCGTCGGAGTAGACCGCCACGCAGGCGATGCCGAGCCGGTGGGCGGTACGGATGATGCGGCAGGCGATTTCGCCCCGGTTGGCGACCAAGAGCTTAGTGAACATCCTCGTCCTCCCAGGCCGGCGGCCGTTTTTGCAGGAAGGCGCCGATGCCCTCTTGCGCCTCGGCGCCGGCCCGCAACTCGGCGATGCGGCGGGCGCTGTCTTCGATCAGCGGCCCGTTGATGGGGCGGTAGGCGAACTCCCGGATCAATTGCTTGGCGGCGGCCAGCGCCACCGGGCCATTGCGCAGCAGCGCCCGGATCAGGGGCGCCGCCGCCTCGTCCAGGCTCTGGCCGGGCTCGGCCAGCAGGTGTACCAGGCCCAGCCGCTCGGCCTCCCGGGCGGGAATGAGCTCGGCGGTCAGCATATAGCGCCGGGCCTGGCGCGGCCCCAGGGCGCGCAGTACATAAGGACTGATGGTGGCGGGAATCAGCCCCAGTCGTACCTCGCTCAGGCAGAAACGGGCATCGGCGGCGGCGACCACCAGGTCGCAGCAGGCCGCCAGGCCCAGGGCGCCACCGTAGGCCGCTCCCTGCACCAGCGCCAGGGTGGGATTGGGGAATTGATCCAGCCGCCGCAGCAGCAGGGCCAGCTGCTCGGCGTCGGCCAGGTTCTGTTGCCGGCTGTAGCCGGCCGCGCGTTGCATCCAGGCCAGATCCGCGCCGGCACTGAAGTGCCGGCCCGTGCTGCGCAGCACCAGCAGCCGCAGGTCAAGAATATGGGCGGCGTTATCGAGCTGCTGGAGCATGGCGGCAATCAGCGCGTCGTCGAAGGCGTTGTGGCGGCCGGGCCGGTTCAGCACCAGCTCCCAGACACCGGGAAGCGAAGGTTGCAGCAACAGGGGCTCGTTCATGGCTTCTCCTTACATGCGGAACACCCCGAAGCGGGGCTCGTCCATGGGCCGGTTCAGGGAAAGGGCCAGGCTCATGGCCAGCACGGCGCGGCTGTCCTTGGGATCGATTACGCCGTCGTCCCACAGCCGGGCGCTGGCGTACCAGGGATGGCCCTGGCGCTCGTAGCGCTCGACGATGGGCGCCCGGAAGGCGGCCTCGTCCTCGGCGCTCCAGGGTTCGCCGGCCTTTTCCCTGGCCTCCCGCCGCACCGTGGCGAGCACGCCGGCGGCCTGCTCGCCCCCCATCACCGAGATGCGGGCGTTGGGCCAGATCCACAGAAAGTCCGGATCATAGGCCCGGCCGCACATGCCGTAGTTGCCGGCGCCGAAACTGCCGCCGATGATCAGGGTTACCTTGGGCACATTGGCGCAGGCCACCGCCATCACCAGCTTGGCGCCGTGCTTGGCGATGCCCTCGGCCTCGTATTTCCGGCCTACCATAAAGCCGGTGATGTTCTGCAAAAACAGCAGGGGCAGGCGGCGCTGGCAGCACAGCTCGATAAAGTGCGCGCCCTTTTGGGCCGATTCGCTGAACAGCACGCCGTTGTTGGCCAGTATGCCCACCGGGTAGCCGTGCAGCCGGGCGAAGCCGGTGACCAGGGTGGGGCCGAAGTCGCGCTTGAACTCGTCGAAAGCCGAGTCGTCCACCAGCCGGGCGATCACCTCGCGCACCTCGAAGGCCTTGCGCAGATCGGTGCCGACGATGCCGTACAGCTCCTCGGCCGGGTAGCGGGGCGGCAGCGGTGGATGGGGCGGGGCCGGCAGCGGCGGCCGGTTGAGGTTGGCCACCAGCCGGCGGGCCAGGTGCAGGGCGTGGGCGTCGTCCTCGGCGACATGATCCGCCACCCCCGAGACGCGGGTATGCACCTCGGCGCCGCCCAGCTCCTCGGCGCTGACCACCTCGCCGGTGGCGGCCCGCACCAGGGGCGGGCCGCCGAGGAAGATGGTGCCCTGGCCGCGCACTATGATGGACTCGTCCGCCATGGCCGGCACATAGGCGCCGCCGGCGGTGCACAGCCCCATTACCACCGCCAGCTGGGGGATGCCGGCGGCGGACATCCGCGCCTGGTTGAAGAAGATGCGGCCGAAGTGGTCCCGGTCCGGGAACACCTCGTCCTGGCTGGGCAGGTGGGCGCCGCCGGAGTCCACCAGGTAGAGGCAGGGCAGCCGGCAGCGTTCGGCGATGGCCTGGGCGCGCAGGTGCTTCTTGACCGTGAGCGGGTAGTAGGTGCCGCCCTTGACGGTGGCGTCGTTGGCCACCAGCATGCACTCCACCCCGCACACCCGGCCGATGCCGGCCACCAGCCCCGCCGCCGGCACCGCCTCGTCGTAGACCCGGTGGGCGGCGAGCTGGGACAGCTCGAGGAAGGGGGCGCCCGGGTCCAGCAAGCGACGGATGCGTTCCCGCGCCAGCAGCTTGCCCCGCTGTTGGTGGCGCTGGCGGCTGGCCTGGTCGCCGCCCGCTTCGATGCCGGCCACCAGCTCGCGCAGCGCCGCCACCTCGGCGGCCATGGCATTATGATTGGCCCTGAACTCCTCCGACTCGGGCCTGATCTGGCTGGTCAGTATGGTCATGGCTGGCTCCTGAGCAGACGATACGAAAGCTGAAGCTGCGAGTGCCATGTCTTCAGAATCGGTTCACGATCTTGGCGAGGCTGCCTGTTACGGCCCAGCAAAGAAGCAACAGGGCTACCTCCACCGACACGCTGTGAATACATCCCTGTACGCTCGCATATGCCGAATATCGCGGAAACCGTCGGTATCGCCGCGCTGCGACTTGTCACTGGCAACTCGGTCGCGGCGATACCTCCGGTGCAAGGCGCTTCGCGCCCCCTGGCAGATGACGGTCGGTGGAGGCAATCCCTGTTGCTTCTTTCAAGCTTCGCTGTTGTCTGAGGGGCTCGCCAACAGGCGGCGCGAAGCGCCTGGCGCAGCTTCTTGGCGCCGCGACCGAGTTGCCAGTGGCAAGTCGCAGCACGGCGACAAGAGCTGTTTCCGCGACATCGGCGCGGCGGAGCCCCCAGGGGGCGGGCTTGCTCGCCGTGACGAGCAGTGTCGGCCTGACCGAACATCCAGTGAATGTTCGCAGTAGGTCGAAACGGCGAGTGTTCTGCCTTTACGGCGTGTCGGCGGAGTTGGCTCTTTTGCCGACCTGCACCCTTCCTGTTCAATGCGGTGATACCTGTCTGTCTGGTCTGCACTTTGTCACCTCACCGGTTCTGCACCAGTTCCCGGCCGATCAGCATGCGGCGGATCTCCGAGGTGCCGGCGCCGATTTCGTACAGTTTGGCGTCCCGCAGCAGGCGGCCGGCGGGGAACTCGTTGATATAGCCGTTGCCGCCCAACAGCTGGATGGCATCCAGCGCCAGCCGGGTGGCGGTTTCCGCCGCCAGCAGTATCACCCCGGCGGCGTCCTTGCGGCCGAGCGCCCCCCGGTCCGCGGCCATGGCCACCAGATAGGTGTAGCTGCGGGCGGCGTTCATGCGGGTGTACATGTCGGCGAGCTTGCCCTGCACCAGCTGGAAGTCGCCGATGGCCTGGCCGAACTGTTTGCGCTCCCGCACATAGGGCACCACCAGATCCATGGCTGCCTGCATGATGCCGAGTGGCCCGCCGGCCAGCACCAGCCGCTCGTAGTCGAGCCCGCTCATCAGCACCTCGACCCCGCCGTTCAGGGCGCCGAGCACATTGTCCGCCGGCACCCGGCAGTCCTGGAAAACCAGCTCGCAGGTGTTGGAGCCGCGCATGCCGAGCTTGTCGAGCTTCTGGGCCTGGCCGAAGCCGGGGGTGTCGCGTTCGACGATAAAGGCGGTGATGCCCCGGGCGCCGGCGTCGGGCTCCGTCTTGGCGTACACCACGAACACCTGGGCGTCGGGGCCGTTGGTGATCCACATCTTGGTGCCGTTCAGCACGAAATGGTCGCCGTCGGCCCGGGCGGACAGGCGCATGGACACCACGTCGGAGCCGGCATTGGGCTCGGACATGGCCAGGGCGCCGATGTGCTCGCCGCTGAGCAGTTTGGGCAGGTAGCGGGCTTTCTGCGCCTCGCTGCCGTGGCGGTGGATCTGGTTGACGCAGAGGTTGGCGTGGGCGCCGTAGGACAGGCCCACCGCCGCCGAGGCCCGGCTGATTTCCTCCATCGCCAGCACCTGGGCCAGGTAGCCCATGTCCACGCCGCCGTGGCGTTCGGCCACGGTGATGCCGAACAGCCCCATGGCACCGAGTTTGGGCCAGAGTTCGGCGGGGAAGCGGTTGTCCCGGTCGATGGCCTCGGCCAGGGGGGCGATTTCCCGGTCGGCGAAGGCGGCGACCTGGTCGCGCAGCAGGCCCAGGGTCTCGCCCAGGCCGAAGTCCAGTTGCGGATAGGGGGCCATGGGAACCTCCTTGCTGATGATGGGGTTGGGCTCGTTTGCTACCAATGTTGCTGAATTAACTATAGTTGTTATGGGGCTGTTAGGGTTGGCTAAGCTTGAATAGATAAAGGATTTTCAGGTTGGTTTTTAGCGTTCTTTACGATCTGCTGCACCCTTTGTCCTCCCTATAGTGCCAGTGCCGTCTAGTGGCACCGTCATTAGACGGCGTCGAGGTTTGAAAGCAGAAAACAGGCCATGCCGTTATTGGGGAGGAGGACAAAGGGAACGGCTCCGCCGACCGTCACATGCCAGGGATGGCATGTGCGAGCGTACATGGGGCGAGCGTGTCTCGCCGTGACGAGTCGTTTCAGCCTGACCGAACATCCGGTGAATGTTCGCAGCAGGCTGAAACGGCGAGTGTCAACTTTTGAAGCGTGTCGGCGGAGTCGGCCCTTTGTCCGATTGAACCAGGTCAGACAGACGCGTTTTACTCCGTTTTCGGAGCAGATGGAGCCACCATGGTAAAGAGCGAGATAGTGATAGTGGGTGCGGCCCGGACCCCCATGGGGGCCCTGCTGGGCGATTTCGGCGCCGTGCCGGCACCCGGGCTGGGGGCCGTGGCCATCAAGGCCGCCCTGGGTCGGGCCGGGGTGGCGGCTGAGCGGGTGGATGAGGTGGTGATGGGGTGCGTGCTGCCCGCCGGCCAGGGCCAGGCGCCGGCCCGGCAGGCGGCGCTGGGGGCCGGGTTGCCGGTGTCCGTCGGCTGCACCACGGTCAACAAGATGTGCGGCTCGGGCATGAAGGCGCTGATGCTGGCCCATGATCAACTGCTGGCGGGCTCTGCCCGGCTGATGGTGGCGGGCGGCATGGAGAGCATGAGCCTGGCGCCCTACCTGTTGCCCAGGGCGCGGGCGGGGCTGCGCATGGGCCATGGCCAGGTGCTGGATCACATGTTTTTCGACGGCCTGGAGGACGCCTACGAGGGTGGCCTGATGGGCAGTTTTGCCCAGCGGACGGCGGACAAATTCGGCATCGGTCGGGAGGCGATGGACGACTTCGCGATCAGGTCCCTGACCCGGGCCCAACTGGCCATCGCCGAAGGGGACTTTGCCGAGGAAATCGTGTCGGTCGAGGTGGAGGAACGCCAGGGCAGCCGGCGGGTGGACACCGATGAACAGCCGGGTAAGGCCCGGCCCGACAAAATTCGTTCCCTCAAGCCCGCCTTCGCCCAGGACGGCACCATCACCGCCGCCAATTCCAGCTCCATCTCCGACGGCGCGGCCGCCCTGGTGGTGACCACCGCCGAGCAGGCGGCGGCGCTTGGTCTCAGGCCCCTGGCCCGGGTGCTGGGCCACGCCACCCATGCCCAGTTGCCCGCCGAGTTTACCCTGGCGCCCATCGGCGCCATCGACAAGCTGCTGGATCGGCTCGGCTGGCAGGCCAGCGAGGTGGATCTGTTCGAGATCAACGAGGCCTTCGCGGTGGTGGCCCTGCTGGCCATCCGCGAGCTGGGCCTGGATCCGGCGCGGGTCAACGTCAACGGCGGCGCCTGCGCCCTGGGCCACCCCATCGGTGCCAGCGGCGCCCGTATCCTCGTCACCCTGCTGCATGCCCTGCGCCGGCGCGGGCTCAGGCGGGGGGTGGCGGCCCTGTGCATCGGCGGCGGCGAGGCCACGGCGGTGGCGGTGGAATTGCTCTAGGAGGACAGGAAAATGACATACCAGGTACCGCTCTTCATCGGCGGCAATATGGTGCAAAGCCGCACTCAGGAGTGGCTGGAGGTGAACAACCCGGCCACCCAGGAGATCATCGCCCGCCTGCCCTGTGCCACGGCCGAGGAGGTCGAGGCGGCGGTGGCGGCGGCAAGCCGGGCCTTCGTCGAGTGGCGGGAAGTGCCGGTGCCGGAGCGGGCCCGCTTGATGCTGCGCTACCAGGCGCTGCTGAAGGAATACCACGACGATATCGCCCGCCTGCTCTGCAAGGACACCGGCAAGACCTTCGAGGACGCCAGGGGCGACCTGTGGCGGGGCATAGAGGTAGTGGAGCAGGCCGCCAACATCGCCTCCCTCAGCATGGGCGAGACCCAGGAAAGCGTGGCCCGGGGCGTGGATTGCTACAGCTTCACCCAGCCGCTGGGGGTCTGCGTCGGCATCACCCCGTTCAACTTTCCGGCCATGATCCCGCTGTGGATGTTTCCGCTCGCCATCGCCTGCGGCAATACCTTCGTGCTCAAGCCGTCGGAGCAGGATCCCCTGGCGTCGATGCGGCTGGCCGAGCTGTTCAGGCAGGCCGGCGCCACCGACGGCCTGCTGCAGGTGGTGCACGGCGGCAAGGAGGTGGTGGACCAGTTACTGGTGCACCCCGAGGTGTGCGCCATCTCCTTCGTCGGCTCGGTGGCCGCCGGCCAGCATATCTACCAGACCGGCACCGCCCACCTGAAACGGGTGCAGGCCTTCGCCGGCGCCAAGAACCATATGGTGGTGCTGCCCGACGCCAACAAGCAGCAGGTGATCAACAACCTGGTGGGCTCCTCGGT
>NZ_JAERTZ010000006.1 GCF_016746085.1 Zobellella iuensis | reverse complement strand
CAAGCCCGATCTGGCCGCCCTGGAAGCAGATATTCAGGACGCCACCAGCTACGATTTGCGGCTCGAAATGACCCGCCTTTGAAGTTTCTGTACCAAATAGCGATTTTGCTCTGAAAGCCAGTCATAGCAAGGGTTTCAGAGCTTTTTTTTGGTCTTTCTCTGTGGCTAATACTTCCTACCCATTAGCTCACCTACATGACCTCCCTCCTCCAATCGGTCCGTTAGCCCAGATTCATGACCAGAGGCAGGATCCCGCCTTAGCTCTGGCAGCCGGTAACTGTGCGGATCTGCACAGTAGACCCTGAGCGCCGGTTCCTCAGGGCACCGAGTGAATATGTCACCAGTTCCGTGACAAAGGTGTCACCAGTTCCGTGACAGGGGGTGATGGCCGGCCTTCTCTGAAACAAGGGCGTCCAGCACAATGGACAGGCCTGCAGGGCAAGGGGCGAAAACTTTTAGACACCCACAGGTGGCCTGCCAGCTCAAGGTGTTGGGTCGGAAAAAAATCCGACCCCTTGATGATGCTCAAAGTAAAGATCTGCACACTGCCGTGCCATTCCTGGTCGGAGATCTTCGCTGTACCCGGTCAGGATTTGACCCGGTCAGATTCTGCCCCACCCTTGCAGTGAGCCCATCATTCCCGAGTGCGATGATTGCTTCTGCTTCTGCAATAACGCCGCCAGAAACCGGCCTTCCTGCGCTTTTGGTGATGGTGCTTGCATGGTTGGGTGGTTTGGTGGCCTGAAACGCTCAGAGGCTCTTACAGGGCGTTATCTGGTACTGGTGGGCTTTATGAATCAAATGCACAGATTCACACTTGCACAGATTCACGCCTTTGATTATGATGTGTCCATCAATCGACGAGGAATACACCGTGAAGACGCCAATATCCGAAAGAGCCCTGCTGACCCGCCTGAACCGAAAATTGAAAGCTGACGGGATCATCATCAGGCGCAACCGCTCAGATACAGCGGCATTCAAAGAGTTCGGGCGGTGGTGCGCGATAGACCTGAAGACCAACGCCGTGACGGCCGGCAATTTCGAGCTGGAGGATTGGGGGAGAAAACACGGAGTTTTGAAGGAATTTGAGGAATTGCGGCTCGACTGAGCTGTAAGAAGCGCCGGGGGCAAGTTTGGCGACCGACCCCGGCACCATGACCAACCAACGGAGAGAACACCATGGTTAATCACGCTGTGATAGTAACACAACTGAAGGCGGCCTTTGCCACTGGCACACGCTGCCACCTGCCCAAAATGACCGGCGCCGACTTGCGCCTGGTGCTGGCCGGGCTCAAGTCGGAGGGTTGAGCAATGCGAGTATATGGATACATGAGAGCTTCCACCAAGGAGCAGGACGCAACCCGGGCCAAAGAGCAGCTGCAGCAGTTTGCTCAGGACAACGGCCTGACCGTGGCCAGCTGGTTCGTTGAGAACGAGAGCGGGGCGAGCCTGCAGCGGCCAGAGCTGTTCCGCCTGCTGGACGTGGCCCAGCCTGGTGACGTGATGTTGTTGGAGCAGGTGGACCGCCTGAGCCGGCTGAACAGCAGCGACTGGCAGCAGCTGCGCGGCATCCTCCAGCAGAAGGGGCTTCGCGTGGTCGCTCTGGACTTGCCCACCAGTCACCAGCTCATGACCTGCGGTGACGAGTTCACGGCGCGGATGATGGAGGCGATCACCGGCATGATGATGGACATGCTGGCCGCCATTGCCCGCAAGGACTATGAGGATCGGCGGCGGCGTCAGGCTCAGGGCATTGCCAAGGCCAAGGCGGCGGGGCGCTATCGTGGCCGGCCCGTCAACAAGGAGCTTCACGCGACCGTGGCCGAACTGCTGGAGGACGGCAAAACGTATGCCCGTATCTGCCAGATCGCCGGTTGCAGTCGCGCCACCGTGGCCAGGGTGTCCCGGGACATGAGGCAGCAGGCTCAGACTGCGTAGTTTGAATAGTCTCTGAATTACGGTCTGAGCAGGGCTCTTTTTGACCGCAAAAAGATCAGCTCAGGCCGCTTTTTTCTCGGTTCACTCCAGCCATACCTAAAAGGAACGGTGATGAAGGGCACAACTCTCACTATGGCGCGGCCAGTTCGCGCCGGTGATTCGCAGCAAAGCACAGCACGCACAACACATATAAAAAACAACACGGAGCACAACAATATGATCAACACCCTGGACGAAATCAGCGCCGAGCTGGACGCCATTCGCACCACTTGCATGGCCGCACAGCTCATGCCCGATGAGGTTAATGCCGAGATCCTGAAAGGACTGGCCAGAACAGCACAACGGGCCGCAGATTCAGCATTGGCGCGGGTTGAAACCCTGTCAGAAAGGCGGGAGGGGTTGGTCAGAGTGGCGTAACGTGATGAAGTGCGGTCAATTTGTGGCCGCTTTTCGCTATTGCCGTCAAAGGGATAGATCAATTATGCTGTGCCGCAGAAACGAAAAACCCTCCTTGCCGGGAGGGTTCTTCGAAGGTTCTCAGGATTGCCGTCCTTTGAACCGAGGGAACGACTGACGCAACCAGACGAACCCCTAAACTGTTCCTCAAGTTTAGCCGCCCACCGTGGCGCAATTCAAGTAAAACCCTCATCTGGTTGCACCTCAGTCGTCCCCATGGCTACCGCCAAGGGCGCTTTTGCGTGCCCGCCCCGTTGGAAATCACGAGTTTGTCGCGGGGAGCTGGGCGCGGTAGTCGGGCCGATGACGGGGATTTCTCACAATACGGCCCAAGCGTGCGACGCGCATCAAGCCTTCCAGGAAGTCGCGTTCCTGGGGCACTGCACTGAGGGAAACGGGTTCCACCCACGGCCACCTCGTTAAAAACGGCGCGGCAGTCCGGCCCACATGGCGGGGACGAAAGCAGGGCAGCAGGTCGATGATGTGTCTTCCCGGCGCGTGAGAGGGGCAGCCGCCGCAAGCGGTGCCGATAGCGGGAAGCAAGGCGGATCCACCTGAAATCTGATAAAGATGACGGGAGGGCGAGCCTGTCTCGAAGCGCAGCGAAGAGACAGGGGAGCAGGGCTTTTCATGTCCAGACAACAATTGGATTTGAAAGCCTGAAGTTCCTTGCTGCCGGCACTGGGTATACAATGTATACATGGTAAACATCTGAATGGGTGATCACATGAGCGTGGTTTCTGTCCGGTTGCCGGATGACATTGAACAAAAGCTGGCGGCGCTGGCTGAAGCTACTGGCCGAACCAAGTCTTGGCACGCTGGCCAGGCGGTGAGCGACTACCTTGATCGGGAGTTGTGGCAGGTTGCCGAAATTCAGCAGGCCATTGAAGAGGCTGATGCCGGTGATTTTGCCAGTGATGAAGAAGTGGCGGCCAAAATGAGAAAGTGGGGTGCGCGTGCGGATTAAGTGGCTGCGTACGGCGCTGGACAACATGGATCAGGCGTATGACTACCTAGCCAGTGAGAATCCGGCGGCGGCCATTGGCTTTGCTGCTGAAATTCAACAGGTAATGGAGCAGTTGCAGCAGTTCCCCAGCTCGGGCCGGCCCGGTCGCGTTCCTGGCACGCGAGAGCTGATTATCCCCCGTTACCACTTTCTGATCCCGTACCGCGTCCAGGGTAATGAGATCCAGATCCTGCGAGTATTCAGCACCTACCAGAAGCCGCCGGCTAACTGGTGAGTATTCCGATAAAAGTAGCGGCAGCTCTCACGGCCATTCAGGCCACCTATACGCGCTTTTGAGAGCGGCCTTTGCCAGCGCACCCAATGCCTTGCCGAATGCCCACAAGTCCCGACTGACGGCCTTTGCGGGCCGTTATCTGGCTGTCTGAATCCTTTTATCCTTCTAAAATGGAAGTTATAGAAGGATAAGAATGATTCCTATCTTTCATATAATATCTGTCTGTTTTTCATCCGATTGACTACTTGTTTAAAGACACATTTTGTCGTGTAACTTTTGTGGTTTTCGCCGGCTGGCTATCCCCCCACACGCGCGGCGAAAACCATAAACCATGCTTTTTTTAACGTACATTTTAATAAGTAGTTTTCGCCGGGGCTGGCCTGTCGGCACCCTCCCCACACAGCCCACCCGGATGGGGAGGCATACTTTTTAAAATCGACATTTTAATTGATTAGACGCCGCCGCCTTCCCTGATAACCCTGTAACGCTGGCCGGGCTCCAGCTCTGGCGCTACGGCCTTCAGGTCTGCCAGATGGGCGGCAGTCTTATCCGGGCAGTCGATTTTTGCCAGGGTAATCCACCTACCGCCCACATTCTCCTGAACCACAAAGCGGCGTTCTTTATTCACTCCCAAAGGGTGCTGTACCCGCAAAACATACACTCGAACCCCTCGGGCTCTATTTCGCCAGATTCGATCTCCCTGTAATACTCCCGGCGCTCGTCATCGTCCGCAGCCTCACTTATCAGCGGATAAATCGGATCTAGCTTATCGGCGCGACCACACGCAGGGCAGCCAGCATCAGGTGATCTGTAAATGTCTTCATTCATTCGTTCTGCTCCTCTATCACATCAGCCAATGTACCCTCTACCAGTATCGGGTTGCCGTTTTTGTCGTGCAGGTGAACGGTGACTGGCTCACCAATGAACAAATCAGGGTCGAGGCCGTGCAGCTCGTCGCTGCAGATGGTGCCAACGGTGCCATCATTCAGCCGGACTATGTATGTCTTCTTCATCCTTTGCGCCCCTTGGTGATTTTAACTGCACAGCTTTTGTCTGATTTGTTGATAGTGAGCCGGCGTGGCCAGCTGATAGGTTTTGGCTACACGCAGGAAGCGCAGGGCGTACTGACACTGGTTCGCTGGTGGTAGCCACTCATCCAAGCCTTTGGCTCCCTTCTGTCTGTTCAAACTCGCCTCGACGCTCAGCAAGTTGGCCGGGTCATTGGCGAATCGTTCCCGCTTTTCACTGGTCCAGCGGTTTGCACCGTGCGACCAAGCCCATTTCAGCGGGACAACGTGGTCGATGTCCATTTTGCGCGGGTCGTGTATCACGGCACCGGTAAACGGTGAGATCCAGCGACCGGCGGTGACCTGGCATTGCCTGCCGTCCTTGTAGCGCACTGGTGCGGTGGACTGGGCGATTAGTGCTTCATGGCGGCTGTTCTGGCAGTCGCCGTCGGTATCAGCCCAGCCGTGGCCAAACTGAGCCCGGCTGTAGCCGGTGTCTTGAGGTTTTTGCGGCTCTTGGTTGATGGTGATCCCCTTTGGCAGCCTGCCACCTGCGTTCAGACATGCCTGTAGCGTATCGAACGGACGGTAACTCTTGGTCCGTTTGTAATGCCGGCTTTCGGGCGGGTGACAAATCCCCGACTTCGACTGTTTGACTTCCGCGTGTGCGGGGAGTGCTGCAGCAATGGCGGCGGCCAGAGTTAGATACCGTGTGAAATGTCTCATGTCGCTCCTTGAACTATCCCATTTCCTCAAATGCGTTTTTACTGATTTCCGTATTTCTGTAAAAGTAGCTCCCGCACTTCGTCGGCTATCTTGGCTCCACGGGCAGCACACTGGGACTTGATGGCCCGGTGCAGGCTCTCGGGAATGTCGATGGTCAGCCGTTTGGTCGGCTCTTTCTCCTGGACTGCGCGGTCCTTCACCCACTGATCCGGGTTGGCCGGCTGCGCGGAGGGTTTGGCACCAAAGGATACTTTTTTGGTCATGGATTCTGCTCCAGTAATTCGGTGGCCACAGCCGCGACTTCTTTGGCGGCCGGCCCTCTCGGGTCGAGTTCGCGCACGGCCTGGCCACGGGCGGCGGCCTCGGCAAAGATAACGCGCTGGGTGATGCTGGCCTCTAGGGTTGGCAGCGGGTAGCCGGCAAGGGCTTCTCCCACATCTCGTCCAATCGCCGTATTTGCGATTTTACGATTAACCACAAATGCAGCTTTCAGGTTGTCCTTGTACACCCCGGCTTCCTCGATGAGCTTAACCACTTCGGCGGCGGCCCAGACGTCATAGGGGGAGGGTTGCACAGGGATCAGCACCATGTCGGAGGCCATAATGGCGGAGCGAGCCAGATCGGTGACCCGGGGCGGGCCATCAATGATGATATGGTCATAGTCGCGACCAAGGGCCCCGATCTCCTTGTGAATGGTTGCCCTGGGCAGGCCTACCACAGAAAACAGTGGCTCACCTTCACGAGCGGCAGCCCAGTCCAGGCTCGAGCCCTGCGGATCTGCATCGAGCAGCAACACTCTGGCTCCGGTGCCAGCCAGTTCGGCGGCGAGGTTGACGGCCAAGGTGGTTTTGCCAACTCCGCCCTTTTGATTCAGCAGTCCGATGATCATGATGTGCGCCTTTATGATTGGTCGTTTCTCAGTATTTACAGAAAATCGTAAAATCGCAAATGTGTTTTTAAGTTTTCTTGTCCGAGGGCGCAGGGTTGGTCGGTAGACTGGTCGCTGGGGTGGTCGATGCCTTCATTTTCAGGCTCACTCAAACCCAATGAGGGCAAGGGCTCCGGCGATTTTTGGGGGTGGTCGCAGGGTTGGACGGTTGGCTGGTCGTTGGGTTGGTCGGTGCCTGCAGGTGGGGGTGCCGCAATCTGCGGATACCCCGGGCCGCCCTCTCCGCTGAAAAATCAGCAGTGGCCATTGTCAAAATGACAACACCGGCATTAGCTGTTTCTGCTAATGATTGTTTAGCTGTTTCTGCTAATGATTAGCTGCTTTCGCTAATCCTCCCTTGCTATACAGAAGGCATGGTCATCATGACCATTCTTGCTCGTCAGTTGGGTGTGCTTCGACGAAACCTCAAAAAATGGCCAAAAAACCGGCCTCATAACTTCTGATCACCATTTAAAACAGAACATTTTGTGTCTCTCACCCAAAGCACACCAAAAGCCAGAGAGAAATCACCGAGAACACGAAAAATTCACCGCCATTGTTCAAAACAGGAAAATCGGAGCAATCGGGTTTTTTGCCACGGGCATTCTGTGTCTATCCACAGACAGGAGGACCAGATGGCAGAGAACCCGACAGTACCCGGACGCGAACAGCAGGCCGCCTACGCTAAAGCAGTAGGGGAGCGACTGAGAGCTGCCCGCCTTGCTGCTGGCATGAGTCAGTTGCAGGCAGCCCAGCGCATCGGCTACGCCAACAGCACCAAACTGAGCAAAATCGAGAGCGGCCGGCACAGCGCTCAGATCCCCATGTGGGTGCTGAAGCGCGCCGCCGAGGTTTACGGCGTCAGCTTGGGCCGCCTGATGCTGGCCGAACATCTTGATGGGCGGGGTTGTGCCGATCGCGTACAGCGCATTGCCCTGGATCTGTACGAACGGGACGCCCGGCAGATAAATGGGCTGCTCCATCTGGTCGAGACTGACCACACCGACACAACTATCGCAGTTCGGGAGCTGGGCCGCGCCTTCGACCGGTTCACACAGCAGTATTCACGCCTGCCCGGCTTCACTGCCTTGTCCAATGCCGTCAGCGATGTACTGATGGCTCACCACCAGCGCGAAAAGGCCATTTCCCGCCCCGTCCAGCGCGTGTATGCCCGCGACATCAACCGTGTGCGGAGGGCATTCGCATGAAACTGAGTCACGAAGACTGGGCCGAGGTGAGGCGTGCGTGGGAGCGTGATCCGCGCACCGGCTATGCCTGGCTGATTGACGCCCTCAACCTGCCGGTCAGCCGGCACACTATCCGTGCCCGGGCTGGCCGTGATGGCTGGGTCAAGCGTGAGGCTGTACAGCCGGATCCGGTGGGTGATTACCTGCATGGCCCCCGTGTGCCTGGCAGCGACTACCGCCCCGGCTTCGTCAAGCTGGCCGCCAATTTCGCCAAGCTGGGCTTGAGCCGGCAGCAGATCGCCGCCGAGCTCAGAACCGACCTGGACGGTCTGACGCAGTGGGAGCGGGAGCACCCCGAGCTGGCCGCTGCCATTGATAGCGGCGGCCTGATTGCAGACGCCGAGGTCGCCGCCCAACTGCTGCGCTGCGCGACCGGCTTCAGCTACACCACTGAGCAGGCCGAGGTGATCGACGGCAAGCTGGTGGCCGTGCCTGTCACTGTTACTGTGCCGCCAGATCCCGCCGCCGCCACTTTCTGGATGCAAAGCCGGCTGGAGCGGCTGCTGCCCTTTGCCGAGCGGCATGACGAGGGGGGTGATGATGACCGGTAACCGCCGTTCGTATCGCAACACCCGCCGCAAATCCGCCGCCTTTAACGTGCAGGTAGGCCGGCGTCTCCGTATCGCCAGGATGACCGCTGGCGGCCTGTCTGGTCAGCAAGTGGCTGATGCGCTGGGAATGCCATTGGCCCGTTACATGGCTATCGAGAAGGGCCGCGAGTCTGCTTTCGCTCAGACCATCGTCCGGGCCAGCTCGCTCCTCTCCGTTAGCACAGACTTCCTGTTGGGCGTCAGCTCAGATCCCAGTCTGGATAACACCGAGCCTGGCTTTCGGGAGTGGCTGATCAGTGCCGCCGCCAGGCAGGCCTCCGACCGTGCCGAGCTGGCCGAGAAGTACGCCGCCATTGAAGCCCGTTCAGATGCCATAGAGACGCTGCTCGTTGACCTGATCGGTACCGCCGAAGACCTGACCGCCGCCCTTGAGCGCGTCCAAAAGCTAAACCCTAACGATTTCCAAGATCTGCGTGCCGGTGCCCCTTTAGTCGCCGCCGCCGAAGAATGCCGCCTCGCCGTGGCTCGCACCCGTAACGCTATTCCCAATGCCATAGAAGGAGAAACTCCGTGTCCGTTATCAATCTGACTGACCTGAAAACCGCCAGCACCGCAGAGCTGGTTAACGCCTTTCCCCAGCACTTCCGTCTGGGTGGGTTTGATGCGCGTAAGCTGCGTGACGACCACCATTTCACTGAAGAGCAGCGCCTTGTGGCTCTGGAGCTGGCCGACCGAGAGGACATGGTGACCGCCAATGCCCGAGATCACCACGCGCTGGACTTGCCCCGAGTGTGGAGCGAGATCGCCACCACTGCCCGCCGCCTGGCGAATCTGGCCGGCCATTCCGAGTTTGCAATCACCGCTCTGGAGCAGACCGGCTTTGATGAGGGAGCTGCTGTAGCCCAAGACCATATGTTGTTGAGCTTGCTGCAAGAGCGGCTGGCCGCCGCCGAGTCTGGACGAGAGGTAAGCCGGAGCCGGTTGGCGGTGCTGAATACGGTGCTGTACGACCAGATGAACCAGCTGCGCGAGCAGCCACAAAAAATCAGGATGCAGATGGAAGGCCTTGAGCGGAGCATTGCGGCCTCAGATAACCAGCGGCGTGAAAACGTGAAAAAGCTGGTCGCGCTGGGCCTCGATCAGCTGGATGCCGAAGCCAAAGCCAAGCCGAGTAAAGCGGATGTGGAGCAGATGCAGGCGGAGCTGGCCAGCCTGCGTGATCAACTGGCCGCAGCCCTGGAAGACGCCAACAACTACCGCACCGCCGCTATCCGTAAATGGCCGGACCTGCCGGACCTGGAGCGCGAGCTGGCCGGTGATGAAGAGCCGGTAACCGAAGAGGCTGAATCGCCGGATCTTGCCGAAAAGGTGGAGGCTGCCACTGAGGTACCGGCTGCCATTCATGAGGCTGAACGCCAGCCCCGCCAGTCCGTCATGTCGCGCCTGCTGGGCCGCTGAAACCATGGGGCGGTGCTGCCGCCCTGCTTCTCAAGGAGATTTCCCCATGACCTTCACTTCCGCACAGAGCGCCACATTCGACCGGCTGGGCGCTGCCTTTCACGCACACCTGATCCGCACTGCCGGCGCTCCCCGCATTACCGACGAGAGCGGTTTCACCACGCGGGATCTGACGGTGGAGCAATGCACCCAGATTGCCACTGGTGCCGTGGTCGAGCTGATGGCCAGTAACAACAAAGAGCCGGATGACCTGGGGGAGTTCGAGCGCGTGTTACCGCTGTTCGAGTGTGGCTGTGGCGGTATCACGGCAACCGGCGCAGCCATGTTCACCACGTCCTTGTTGGACAGAGTTGCCGAGCACTACGAACGCCGCCGGCAGGAGCATGAGCAGCAGGGAGTGACGCAATGACACATCGCACCCCAGAAGACATGAGCCGACTTTGGACTGAAGAGCAAAGAGAGCGGAATGAGTTGGCTGAACAGGAATTGGAACGGCTGCAGGCGCAGGTATCTCGTTCTCGACAAGCAATTTCGGCCTATCAGGCCGTGGCGAGAGGTGACAAGCTGCCCCGTTGCCCGAAGACGGGGGCAGTGATCAGGCCGAAAGGGTGACGCCATGGCTACCAAGATGAACGGCCAGCAGTGGCAGATGGCTCGTGAAGCCTGGGAATCCGACCCGCGAGAGGGTTATGCCTGGCTGGTACGGGAGCTGGATTTGTCGGTCAGCAGAGTGGCCGTTTCCAGGCGAGCGGCAAGGGAGGGGTGGGAGAAGAAGGGGTCAGCCGAGGTTACTCCGAGCGAAACCCCGAGGTTACGCCAAGTTACTCCCAGCGTAACCAGCGAAACCCCGCAACCTGGACGCCCGACTGACTACCGGCCTGAGTTCGCCGGCATGGCGTATCGCTTGGCGCTGCTGGGTTTGACGCGAGAGCAGCTGGCCACGGCGTTTGATGTATGCGAGCGGACTATCTACCACTGGCAGCAGGAGTACCCGGAGTTTTTGCAGGCCATAGCGAGGGGTGGGATCCATGCTGATGCCGAGGTAGCCGAGGCCCTGTTTAACCGGGCAAGAGGCGCTGTGGTGCCGGACGTTCACATTGCCCTGCACGAGGGGCAGCCGGTGATCACCCCGCTCGAAAAGCACTATCCGCCAGATGTGGGCGCGGCCCGTTTGTGGCTGAAGAACCGGACTCCAGAGCAGTGGAAAGACAAGGTGGAACTGGTGGAGAAGCCGACCATTGCCCTGGTGGACAGAGAGGCCATGGACAAGGTGTATGAGCAGGTGTTGCAGGAAGCCGAGCAGAAGCGCGCTGCACTGCAAAGCCGGGCGGAGCGTATGGGTCTGCTGCTGGACAGCGAACGTGGTGGAGCCACACGGGGTGACGAGGTGGTGATCGCCCACGACAACAACGAGTTTGGAGAGAGCAATGACTGAATCAAAGAAAGGGCCGTGGAGCCCGAAGGCCTACGCCATGTTCTGGGCGCTGGGCGAAGACTACTACCGGAGACTGAAAGATCGGGGTACCACTAGCAAGGTATCTGGTGGCCGCCTGGCCGTTGTGATTGAAGCGGCGTTCTTGGGCCGGTTACTGGAGTTGGATCAGGACGGCACCGTCGATGAATCCCTGGTGGAGCGAGTGCGTGACGAGTTCATCCATGACAACCGGCTGAGCGACTTCGGACTGTCCCGTTGTGACGCTGTGTTGAATGAGGGGGCGACATGCTGAAAGCTGACGAGCAAGGTTTTCTGGTTGGTGAGCGGCTGGGTTCGGAGCAGATCACCGATACCCTAGGGCAGATTCTGGGTGAGCTGAAAGCCATAAAGGCCACATTGTCTGATATTGACTCCCCTTCTGACGCGGCGGCCCCGGTATCGGCTCCGGAGGTGCAGCGGGCACCGGCGGTGATGCCGGCAGCCCGAGAGGGCGGCGGGGTCGCGGGTGCCACAAGCCCGACTGCCGGCGATACCATCGTCACAGTTAACAACCGCAGCGAGAGTGAGCAGGGCGGAGACAGTCACCTGCATCAGGGTGACCGAAGCGACCGCAGCAGCAGCGCGATACTGCAGCGTCAGGATGCTGGCGGCACCACACCTGCAACGCCAGCCGCGGCTGTAACACCAGAAAGTGCCAGCCAGCGCACTGAGCGAGAAAGCGAGCATAACAGCGCTGAGACTACTACGCAGATCGCGGGTGTCAGCTCATCGGACCGCGATAGTGCAGTCAGCCGAGAGCATGGCGCTACTATCGAGCGCTCCGAGTCGGCCACGCTATCGGGTCTTGATTTCCCGACTGATGCAGTGGCCCCGGTATCGACTCCGGAGGTGCAGCGGGCACCGGCGGTGATGCCGGCAGCCCGAGAGGGCGGCGGGGTCGCGGGTACTACAAGCCCGACTGCCGGCGATACCATCGTCACAGTTAACAACCGCAGCGAGAGTGAGCAGGGCGGAGCGGCAAGTGCCGTCCATGTCGAGAGGCAGGGAGAGGGTGGCCGCAGGCGCGACGCCAAAGGCCGGTTTGTAGCTACGGCACCGGCTCGTGGTGAAGAGGCGTCAGGGCACAACCGGCCAGTTACCAGTGATAGTTCTGGCGGAGCTGTTGAGCGGGCGGGCTTGAGAAGTGCTATCAGCGACATGGGCGAGCGAGTGGCCGGAGCTGTAGCCACCGTAGCAGCAAACGAAGAAGCGGATCCCGCCGTCAAGGCCTTTAACGAGGTGGCCCAGCCGCTGAGTCGGGGCTTTGGCAAGATCATGGGCGGCAAGGAAGACAAAAGCCAGGAACGTTGGCTCCGTCGGTTGTGGCGGCAGTTGCGCACGTCCGGTGAGGCTAATGCCAAGGCCGACAAGCGCACCATAGAGCTGCTGGAAGACATTGAAGAGCAACAGGGCGGTGGCAAGAAAAAAGGCGGCCTGCTTTCTACCGTCTTGGCACCGTTTATGAAGCTTCTAAGGGGGCTGCTCAAGGCGCTGCTGCCCATGGCCATTCTCAATCGGCTGCCGGGATGGCTCACTGGCTTGGGCGGTAAGGCAGGGGCCGGTGTTCGGGCAGGCCGAGCGGCGGCGGGGGCTGCTGGCACTGCCGGATCCGCGTCAGCCCGTGGTGCAGGCAAGAGTTTGGGCAAAGTAGGAGGTGCTATCAAGGGTGCGGGCCGCTTTGCCCGGCGGATCCCGGTGCTGGGTAGCCTGCTGGGCATGGGCTTTATGGCCAAGGACGTTTATGACTCCGAAAACAGCGAGGGCACCCGGGCTGAAAAGGATGTGGCTACCGGCGCGGCAATTGGTCGCGGCGCTGGCTCTCTTGGTGGTGCCATGGCCGGCGGCGCTGCCGGTGCTGCGCTGGGCTCTGTGGTGCCGGTGGTGGGCAATATTGTCGGTGGTATTGTCGGCGCTGCCGTCGGTGCCTGGCTGGGCGAGTCTGCCGGTGATCTGATTGGTGCCCAGTTCGGTGAATGGGTGTCTGAGTTGCGCGACTCCAACTTTGTGCAAGGGATGTCGGATGCTTGGAGCAACATGACTACCTTTACCGGCCATTTGTGGGGCCAGGTCACTGATAGCGTCAGTGAAAAGTGGAGCGGCGTATCAGCCAGGGTGGGCGAAGCATGGGACACAGCTTCAAGTCATGTTTCGACGGCGTGGGATCAGGTGTCGGAAGGCTGGAACAAGACCGCTGAAACGCTGTCTGCCACCTGGGGCACGGCTGTTGATGAAATGAAATCAGCTTGGGACGGCGTGACTGGCAAGCTGTCCGAAATGTGGGATTCCATTTCTGAGGTGGGTAACAAATTCAATGATTGGTTCAAAGAGAAAACCGGCATTGACGTTAAGGAGACCCTGGGCGAGGCCGCAGACACGGTTAAATCTTCCGTTGGTGATGCCTGGAAATGGGCCACGGATACCTTTCATGGAGCCGTTTCCTCTGTGGGTGAAGCGACCGGCGTGTCCGGCGCTTACCGTGCAGTGAAGCGCAGCGCAGACTACACCACTAACAAGGCGGCCCTTGAAAAGCAGATGGCGGCTTCCGGCATTACCAGCCCTACCGAACAGGCCATGTTCATGGCGCAGATGGATCATGAGTCTGGCGGCCTGACCAGCCTGGAAGAAAACCTGAAGTATCAGCCCGACAAGTTTCTGTCGGCATACGGCAAGCGCGCCGGGATCAGTACCGTGGACGAGGCCAGGGCCATTCTGAAGCAGGGGCCAGAGGCAACGGCGGAAGCCATGTACGGCGGTGAATGGGGCCGCAAGAACCTGGGCAACACTGAGCCGGGGGATGGGCACCGGTTCCGGGGGCGCGGCTTTACTCAACTGACTGGTCGCAGCAACTACGAAGCAGCCAGCCGTGATCTGGGCATTGATCTGGTCAACAACCCGGACATGGCAGCCGACCCCGAGGTTGCAGCCAAGGTTGCCACGTGGTATTGGCAGCAAAGGCCTGGGTTAAGCGAGGCCGCCAAGCGTGGCGATGTGAAGGCGGTTACCCGCAAGATCAACGGCGGAACCAACGGACTGGCCGATCGGCAGGCCAAACACACGCGATACCTTGCCGAATACAGCGACAAACCGGTTAAACCCGGCGTACCCGTGCCAACCCCTGCTCCTGACCCGACAACAGAGCCGGTGACGGTGGCGCAGGCCTCGCCGAAAGAGGAGGTGCAACAAGGTAGATACCGACAGATCACCGACCCAGCAGAAAAAGCGGCGCTACTGGCTGAGCTGGAGCAGGATTTAGCCTGGGTAGATGAGCCCATGGGTCACGGCGGCGAGCCGGTTCATATTGATCCGGCCAGGCTTGCCAATCAACCCAGCGGCAGCATGACCTTCCCCGGCGAAATGACGCCGGGCGGGCTGGGTGACTTTGAGGTTGCGGGTAACTCTTCCGGCACGCCAGGGTCAGCTGTCAGCAGCAAGCCGGCCAGCGTGACCGGTATCCCCGAGAGCCGGTTCAGCCAAATGATGGCTCCGGTTGCGGCCAGCG
This sequence comes from Zobellella iuensis, assembly GCF_016746085.1. Taxonomy (GTDB): domain Bacteria; phylum Pseudomonadota; class Gammaproteobacteria; order Enterobacterales; family Aeromonadaceae; genus Oceanimonas; species Oceanimonas iuensis. The sequence continues at coordinate 3,643 of NZ_JAERTZ010000006.1, read as the reverse complement.
TGGATGCAGGCAGGGTGCCCGCTGTGGCCGCCGCCATGACGGTTCCGCCAGCAGCACCCGCCGTGGCGGCCGCACCCAGCATTCCCATGCCCTTGCGGGCTGATGCTGGCAGTAGCAAGAAGGGCGGTGAGGCACCCCGCGAGGTGTCCCGCGATTTACCTGATCGGCACATTGCCCACATCGTCACCGGCGCTTATTCCGGCATGAGCTGAGTTCGCTATGCTGTGGTCAGGCGCTGCCCGAGTGACGGCTCACGAGGGAGTAGGGCGGGAAGGTTAAGAGCAGCAGCACCGGCTGAGTCGAGCGCCTCCGCATTTCTACCCAGCGTCTTTTGATTGGGGTTGCGATTTTCGTAACCCCTTTCTCGTTTCTGGCCAACCTGACGCGCATCTATTGAATCCAATGGTTTCAAACTGTGCTATGCTGCAGCTACATTTGAAGCCAAGGGATTCAAACAGTGGCCAGACCCCGCACTATTAGCGATCAGCTCCGCGCTCAGGTTATCGAACTGCGCCGCCGGCACACAGTTGCCGAGGTGGCCAGCAAGACCGGCCTGCCCGTGGGCACCGTGAAAACCATCATCCGCCGTTCCGGCGCATTCACCGACAACCCCAGGCACCGGGCACTGTTCACCCTTCCGCCCATGACAGGCTCAGCCGCCACCAACGTGGCCGCTGTCGAGCTACCTGCACAACGAGTCGTCACTGGCGATCGGGAGCTAGACGCCATTTTATGGCTGCGGGAGCTGATCCAGACGGAACACCCTGATTTCATTGATAAGGCGCTGAAGGCCGCCTCTCGTATCAAGACCCCGGCCAAGGAGCTTGAGCGCCGTTATGCCCAGTTCCTGTCAGCCAGCACCGGTAACAACATGGCCGCCGCCTTTGGTTCATTCAACTTCGCAGATCTGGAGTTCCTCGCCAAGCGGGCGAGGGAGAGGGCTATCAACAGGGCCGAGGCCTCCGCCCGTTTTGGTGGCGATCCCGACATGGTGACAGAGGCCGATCGCTTTTGTGTGCGTGTGTTGAAGGGGGCAAAAGAGGGTCAGTATGGGGGAGTTGATAACGATGATGCCGCCGACCGGTTCCGTGAACACACGGAGCTGATGCCGCGCACCTTGGAAGACTGCTTGTACGAGCTGGCTTTTCACCACGATATATACCGGCTGAGGAATGCCGCTACTGGCAGTGATGGGCCGCCAGAGTTATTCGCTCGCCAGGTCTTCACCGAATCATTGCTGGCAGAAATTCGCCCCCGCTCAAAGGGCGAGGCGCGTGCGGTATTCCGGTATCTGTGTGATCAGGAAGTGGAGATGAATAATTTTGAGGCGATTATCGACAACCTATTGCCGTGAGAGCATAAAAAAAGCCCCTCAATTGAGGGGCCTAACACGCTCCGTGACGCATCAACCCTAAGCCATGAACCTGATGCCAAATCATCATATCGCGCCTACGAGGGCTCACACGCCGTTTTTTCTCACTGCTGATTTTGACTCTTGCGGTTTTCACGCCGAATTGAGAGCAGGTTTAAAAGCCAGTGTTGGCGAGGCTTTGAGGGGTGTTGAAAAAGAATTCACGCCGAATTACACGCCGAATTAAAAGGTGATTTTGGGGCGGGTGAATTAACGCGTGTCGCTGGATCTTTATGCCGGTGACGGTATCATGGCCACAGCTCCATTGCCTGTGGAGAGGACCAACGAAGCAGGCACAAAAAAACCAGCCCCCGCCAGGGCTGGCTTTCTGGAGCCAGACCAAGAGGACCAGCTCGAAATTGCCGACCTTGCACGGAGGGCGGCGCTTTTTTACACATTGGAGTTGTGTTGCATGTGCATGATAGCCGCCCCAGGCGCTGCCAGCAACAGCACAACGCCGGGAGTTGGTACTATGCACATCATCGAAGAACGCCCTCGTCTGGCCGATCGGCCGGCACCCCTCTTACGTTATCGCCCTCTGCGTGAATACGTCGCCCAGCTTTTGTTTCTGGACGGTTCCATGACGCCCCAACGACACGGATAAAAAGAAAAAGCCCGCATTTGCTGTGGCGGCTATGCGGGCTTCAGAGTGTTTCGATCTGCATGACGAAACTGGCACCAGTATATACGAGCTGCGCCGGTTTCGCGAAGGAATTGCGATATGGCGATAGCGCGCAAGATATTGAAATCACAGGTAGGTGGGTATTTGCCCCGCGCCTTCAAGCGGTGGCTGCTGCAGCATTGCGGAGAGTTCCGCGAGCTGACACCTGGCGAGCAGCAGAAGCTGGCCATGATACTGTGGTCAATGAGCAGCAACCGATACCGGCATAACTCCGGTGATGCCGAGTTAAACCCGATCCCGTGGCGACAGAAAGCCGCCTGGTTCGGCAGCGCCGCACGATTTGACCAGATCAACGAGGCGCTGGGCTGGTTCGAGCTGCGATTAAAGGCCCGGAAGGGCAAGAGTATGGCCGGCTGGGCCGTGGCAGAACGTGGCCGCGAATTGCTGGAGGCGTACTTGTCAGGAAAGCACGAGCCCGGCACTGGCCTGGATGATGAAAACGGCAAACCCTACCGCACCCCCAAGGACGCGATTAGATCAGTGACTAGCACCGGCAAAAAGACCCGATTCCGGCGTGACCATCTGCCAGCCCTGGTGGAGGTGGACGGCGACCGGCTCCACGAGTTCCAGCGAGTGGCTGACCACTGGCTCTACGGCACTCCCTGCCCTGCAGGCTATGACTGGGTTATCCAGAGATGGCAGGCGATACGCGATGGCGTTGGCCCCAAGTCTGGCCCGGAAGCCTCGAACTGGCGGGCACATTGCGCAAGAACCCAAGCCGGGCAGCTGTACCTGGCTGCTGTGAGCTCCGGTGCCCCGGGCTTTATGTTGCCGACAACCTATGTCGAGAGTGATGCCGGCCGACTGTATGCCGAGGGGGCGCTGAACCTGCAGAACTGCGTGGGCGAGGTCAGGCGCGTGGCCCTGGCTGACTGCTATGACGTGGATATTTCAAATGCTCACTGGTCGCTGGTCTCGCAAATGGCCGGCCGTCTCGATGTGGCCACTCCCATGATCCGGCATTACCTGGACAACAAGCGTGCGTTTCGCGCCGAAGTGGCATTGGCTGCCGGTATTAGCCGTGAGGACGCCAAGTTCGTGATGCTGGCCGCCATCTATGGCGCAACACTGGCACGCACCACAGAAGCACACAAACGCGCTGTGGCTGAGCGGATAGGGAACGATGCCGTTGACCGCCTGAAGGCGCACGGGCCGCTGGTGGCGTTGATCAAGGAAGTTGGCGGGGCAGGCCGGGCAATTATTGATGACTACGCCTGCCGCACGGCGAAAAAGGCGGTACTGGTCAACGATGCCGGCAGGGAGATCGCGCTGAACAGACCACCCCGAGAGCTACTTGCCCATATCCTTCAGGGTGCGGAGTCCTGCGCTTTGCAGGCGATGATGCCGCGCCTGGAAGGCCAGATCCGCGTGCTGCAGCATGACGGTCTGACTGTTTCCAGCAAGCCCGATCTGGCCGCCCTGGAAGCAGATATTCAGGACGCCACCAGCTACGATTTGCGGCTCGAAATGACCCGCCTTTGAAGTTTCTGTACCAAATAGCGATTTTGCTCTGAAAGCCAGTCATAGCAAGGGTTTCAGAGCTTTTTTTT
>NZ_JAERTZ010000005.1 GCF_016746085.1 Zobellella iuensis | reverse complement strand
GCCTCTGACTGCCAAGGCATCCACCGTGCACGCTTAGTCACTTAACCATACAACCCCAAGAAGTGTGTATCGAACCCGAAGGACCGACAGCACTGACTTCGGCGGAGTCGCTGCATCAGTGACTGATGCTTACAACAATTTTTCGCCAAGAAGTTCCAAGACACTTGCAGTATCAAGAACTTATTAATTTCATCAGCTTTTCCAGATTGTTAAAGAGCAAGAGCATAAAGCTCTAAGCTGGTAGCTTGAAGAATTTCTCTTCCAGCTGCTAGCTTAAGGCTTATCGCTTAAATGGCGTCCCCTAGGGGATTCGAACCCCTGTTACCGCCGTGAAAGGGCGGTGTCCTAGGCCTCTAGACGAAGGGGACCAAAAAACATGTTGATGAAGCGCTGCCTCATCGTTTTTTGGTAAAGGCGAGTGGTGAGCTCCGCGAACCCGAGCGGCAAGCACAACCGGAGTTGAACTGGGCTTGGTTGGCTGAACTCGGTGTGCCACAAGCTATAGGCAAACTTGTGGCCACGCCTCTATCAAAAGCGCTCTATCGATATCAAGCAAACTGTGTGAACACTCAACAGGCGTTGAGA
>NZ_JAERTZ010000004.1 GCF_016746085.1 Zobellella iuensis | reverse complement strand
GTTGTGGTCCCACCTGACCCCATGCCGAACTCAGAAGTGAAACGCACCCGCGCCGATGATAGTGTGGCAGCTGCCATGTGAAAGTAGGTCACTGCCAGGCACCCAATTAAAAACCCCGATACCTGTGTATCGGGGTTTTTGCTTTTTCCGGCTCGAACACATTCGAACCGGCAGAACGAGCCCTTCATCTCCGTGAAGGGCTTTCTTGTCTCTGCTTTCAATCCACATCCCGGCCGAGGGCCGCGCGGCGGATCCGATACCACTGCTGACGGCTGAGCTGAATGTTTTCTGCCTGCACGGCCTGTTTCACCCGCGCTATCTTGCCGGAGCCGAGGATCGGCAGCGGCTGGCTGGGCAGCATCATCACCCAGGCGTAGACTACCTGCTCTATGCTGGCGGCATCCACTTCCAGCGCGATCTGCGCCAGCTCATCACGCAACGGCTGGAATGCCTGCTCGCTGAACAGCCGGCCTCCGCCCAGGCAGGACCAGGCCATGGGCTTGAGATGCCGGCGCTGGCATTGATCCAGGGTGCCGTCGGTGAGGGTGTCCTGATAGAGGGGCGATATTTCGACCTGGTTGGTGACCAGCGGGTAGTCCAGTCGTGACTGCAGCAGTTCGAACTGGCTGGGAGTAAAGTTGGATACCCCGAAATGGCGGACCTTGCCGCTTTTTTTCAGGCTGTTGAAGGCCTTGGCCATTTCGTCCGCATCCATCAGGTAGTCGGGCCTGTGGATCAGCAGCAGGTCGAGACGATCGGTATTGAAGTGGCGCAGCGACTGCTCCGCCGAGGCGATGATATGGGCCTTCTCGCTGTTGTAGTGGGGCAACTGGTGGCCGGGATGGGCGGCGGAAGGCAGGGCGATGCCACACTTGGTGACGATCTGCAGTTGCTCCCTCAAGGCGGGTTTCAGCCTGAGGGCCTGGCCGAAGGCGGCCTCGCAGCCATAACTACCATAGATATCCGCATGATCGATGGTGGTAATGCCCAGTTCGAGATGTTGTTCGATAAAGCCGAGTAGCTCCTGGGGGGACATCTGCCATTCCAGCAGCCGCCAGTAGCCCATGATCAGGCGGGAAAACTGTGGACCTTCGGGACTGACTAAAACGCGTGTAACGGACATGGAGGAACTCCCTGTTATTTATATGATTGTTGTATCTTCCCAACTATAGTCACTGGGCATCGGCCTGGTTAAGACTCAACTTGAGCTCGACGATGCCGTCTTCCAGATGTACGGTCACCTTGAATCCCAGTTTTCGGGCCAGCACCACCATACCGCGGTTGGACGGCATGGTCACCCCGCTCAGGGTGCTGATCCCGCGTATTCTTGCATAGCGGACAATCTTTTCCATCAGCAGCCGGCCGAGGCCGACCCCTTTGAGGTCGGAACGCACCAGCACCGCGAACTCGGCGTCACTGTTGTCCGGATCCGAGATTGCCCTGACCACGCCGAGGATATCGCCGTTGCCGGCCACTGCCACGAAGGCCATCTCCCGGTCGTAATCGATCTGGGTCATATGGGCCAGTTCTTCATGGCCGATCACCACATCGGCAAAGAAACGTTTATAGCGATCTTCATCGGACACATGGCTGACAAACTCCTTATGGGCCGGTTCATCTTCCGGCAGTATGGGGCGCAGCAGTATGGGGCGGCCATCCTTCAGGCTGGCCTGCTCCTCCCATTCCTTGGGATAGGGCCGGATGGCCAGCCTGGCCTGGCCGTCGCCCTCGAAGGGCTTGAGCCGAAGGCTGACATCGAGGGCGATCATTTCCTTGTCGGTGGCCAGCAGGGGATGGATGTCGAGCCGGGTGATCTCGGGGTGGTTGATGATCAGGTGGGAAACCTGGGTCAGCACCCGGCAGACGGCTTCCATATCGAGCGCCTTCTGGGAGCGATTGGCCCTGACCTTGCCGCTTTTCAGGGCATGGATCACCAGGTAGCGGGCCAGGGTCATGTTGAGCGGCGGCAGGGCCACCGCCGCCTGTTCTTCCCCTTCCCAGTCGACGCCGCCGTCACCCAGCAGTATCACCGGGCCGAACACCGGATCCGAGCGCACCGCTATGTGCAGTTCCTGGGAACCGGCCCGCCGGGCCATGCGCTGGACCAGCAGGCCGTGGATGCGGGCGCTGGGGTAAGTTTGACGGACTCGATCGAGAATAGCATCGGCGGCCTGGGCCACCTCCGCCGCCGAGCGCAGGTTGAGCACCACGCCGGAAACATCGGACTTGTGGGCAATGTCCGGGGAGCGCAGCTTGATCACCACCGGATAGCCGATTTGCTCGGCGATATGGGCCGCCTCGGTGGCATCCGAGGCGATCCAGGTGGGCAGGGTCTGGATGCCGTAGGCGGCCATCAGCCGGCTGACCTCATGGGTGTCCAACTGCTGGAGTCCCTGCTGGAAAGCCTCCTGGATCAGTGCCTTGACGGTGTCGCTGTCGTTGGGCATGTCGGAGATGGACTCCGGGGTTTCCATCAGTTGCTTCTGGTTGCGCCGGTATTCCACCAGGTGCATAAAAGCGCTGGCGGCGCTTTCCGGGGTGCGGTAGGTGGGAATGCCGGCTTCGGTAAAGCAGCGGCGGGCTTCGAACACGCTGGTTTCCCCCGACCAGTTGGTGAGGATGTTGAAGCGCCGGGCCCGGGGGTGCTCCTTGAGCACCTGGATAAGCTCCCTGGCCACCAGGGTGCTGTTCACCGCGGCGGAAGGGGCATGCATGATCAGGATGGCGTCGAAGTCGTCGCTGTCGAGCAGCACCTTGAGGCTGGCGATATAGCGCTCCACCGGGGCGTCACCGACGATGTCGATGGGATTGGTATGGGACCAGGCCGGCGGCAGTACCCTGTCCAGGGCCGCCAGGGTGGCCTCGCTTAAGGAAGCCAGCTTGCCGCCCCTGGCCAGCAGTGTATCGATGGCCATGATGGCCGGGCCGCCGCCGTTGGTGAGGATCACCAGCCGTTCGCCGCGCAGGCTCTGGGCATGGTTGAGGGTTTCCACCGCCGCGAACAAGTCATGAGTATCCCGCACCCTGAGCATGCCGGCCCGGCGGATGGCGGCATCGTAGGCCGCATCCAGCCCCACATCGCCACCGGTGTGCAGGTGGCCGAGCTGGGCGCCGATCCGGGTCTTGCCGCTTTTGACCACCAGCACCGCCTTGTTGCGCGATGCGGTCCGGGCCGCCGACATAAAGGTGCGGGCGTCCTGGATGGCATCCATATACAGCAGTATGGCGCTGGTGTGCCGGTCCCGGGCCAGGTAATCGAGCAGTTGGGCGAAGTCGATGTCGCTGGCATCGCCCAGGGAGATGAAGTGGGAGAAGCCGATGTCGTTATGGCGGGCCCAGTCGAGGATGGTGGCGCACACCGCCGCCGACTGGGATACAAAGGCGATGCGCCCCGGTTTGGCGGGGAAGGGGGCGAAACTGACATTCAGCCCCAGGTGCGGCAGTATCACTCCCATGCTGTTGGGGCCGAGCAGGCGCATGCCGTGCTGGCGGGCGCTGTCTTTCATCTGCACCAGCTGTTCGTCGCTGGTGCCGGCGGCCAGGACGATGGCGGCCTTGCAGCCTTTCCGCCCGAGCTGGTCGATGATGCCGGGATTTTTGGCGGCCGGGGTGCAGATGATGGCCAGATCCGGTACCCGGGGCAGGCTCTGGATATCCGGATAGGCCATGACCCCGGCCACGGCGTCGTACTTGGGATTGACCGGCATTACCGGGCCGCTGAAGTTGCCGGCCAGCAGATTTTTCATCACCAGCTTGCCGGCGCCGTTGTCCCGGTGGGAGGCGCCGATCACGGCGATGCTGGCGGGCCGGAAGAGGGCATCAAGTCCTTGCAGCGGCATAGCGATTCCTTAGGTCGGTGGAGAGCCAGGGCCCGAGTGGTTCTAGCACATTATAAGATACTGATCCGGATTTCATTTTTAGTGGCGTGAACAGGTTCCAGGGTGTGGCGATACGAATCTAGCATCCAGGGCGAGTTCAAGGCTTGTCTTGCCGCAAGTTCTGCTTGAGTATGATAAAGCCGGAGGCCAGGGGCCGGAGCGCCAAGGCATGTTAATTTCTTCGCCGCCCTTGGTCGTTGTTCTCATATGCATCTAGCTTTATTCAGGCGGGCACGATTAAGGATAATCATTATGGGCTGGAGCAAGCATCTGGGATTTTTCCGACTGGGGCGCGGCGGCAATGGCCGGCTGCGCGAGGCACTGGAGCACGCCATCGACGCCGTGGTGAGCATCGATCAGCACAACAGGGTCGTCTACTTCAATCCGGCGGCGGAACGGCTGTGGGGTTACCGCAAGGACGAAGTGCTGGGCAACAACGTCAATATGCTGGTGCCCGGCGTCATCCGCGCTGCCCACGACGGCTACGTCAACCGCAACCGGGACACCGGGGAGAACCGTATCGTCGGCACCAGCCGCGAGGTACAGCTGCAGCGCAAGGACGGCCAGATGGTGTGGGTGAGCCTGTCCCTTTCCCGTTATAAACTGGGCCGTGATATCGGCTACACCGCCTTCGTGCGCGACATCACCGCCGAGCACAATATGCGGGAGATGATCAACCAGACCCTGGAGCAGGCCATCGATGCCGTGGTGACCATAGATGAACACAACACCGTCACCTTCTTCAATCAGGCGGCGGAGCGGCTCTGGGGCTACGACAGGGCCGAGGTGCTGGGGCAGAACGTCAAGATGCTGGTGCCCCACGATATCCGCCCCAACCATGACAACTATGTGAATGCCAACCGCCGCACCGGCCAGGACAAGATCGTCGGTACCAGCCGCGAGGTGCCGGTATTCCGCAAGGACGGCAGCCGGCTGTGGGCCGCCCTGGCCCTGTCCAAGGTGCAGCTCGACGGGCGCATCATCTATACCGCCTTCCTCAAGGACGTGACCGCCGAGGTAGAGCGGCGGGAGGAATTCCGGCTGCTGTCGCTGGTGGCCAACCGCACCAACAACTCGGTGATCATCACCGATGCCGAGGGGCGCATCGAATACGTCAACCCGGGCTTCTGCAGCCTGACCGGTTACAGCCTGGACGAGGTCAGGGGCCGCAAGCCCGGCGACTTCCTGCAGGGTGAACTGACGGATCCGGCCACCCGGGCGCGGATCCGCGACTACCTCTCCCGCCAGCAGGCCTTCTACGACGAAATCCTCAACTACGACAAGCAGGGCCGGCCCTACTGGGTGTCGCTGGCCATCAACCCGGTGTTCAGCGAGCAGGGCAAGCTGGAGCGCTTTATTTCCATCCAGGTCAACATTACCGAGACCAAGTCCAAGGCGCTGGAGTTCAATGCCCGGCTGGAGGCCATCGGCTCTTCCTTTGCGGTGGCCGAATGGAACGGTAGCGGCGAACTCAGCTATACCAATGCCCTGCTCGACAAGTTGATGCACCGGGATCACGCCGCCATGGCCTCGGGCCCCCTGGGGCGGTTGCGCCAGTTGCTGGGCGAGGACGGCTGGCAGCAACTGCAACAGGGCCGGAGTCTGCAGCGGGATCTGGAAGTGCCAGACGGAGCTGGCCAGGTGGTCTGGCTCGACGTGACCTTCACCCCCATCCTGGATGTGAACCAGCACCTGGCCAAGGTGGTGATGTACGGCTCCGATATCAGCCTGCGCAAGCGCACCATCGAAGAGACCAACAACGCCATGGGTGAGGTGCTGGGCTCGAGCGATCAAATCCAGCATATCGCGCGTACCATCAACGATATCGCCGAACAGACCAACTTGCTGGCCCTGAATGCCGCCATAGAGGCGGCGCGGGCCGGGGAGCAGGGGCGCGGTTTCGCTGTGGTGGCCGATGAGGTGCGCACCCTGGCGGCCCGCTCCCGGGCCTCGGCGGACGAGATCAGCCGGCTGCTGGGCGACACCAAGGTGCGTATCGAAGGCCTGGCGGACTCCCTGCAACGGCTGGAGCAGACCGAATAGCTGCCGCCGGGAGGCTCAGCCGAACAGCCGCTCCCGGAACATAAAGAAAACGGCGCCCAGCAGGCAGAGCCCGGCCCAGACGAAGTCCATGCGGAAGGGCTCCTTCAGGTAGAGGATGGAGAAGGGCACGAACACCGACAGGGTGATCACCTCCTGCAGTATCTTCAGCTGGCCCACGTTCACCACCTGGGCGCCGATGCGGTTGGCCGGCACCTGCAGCAGGTATTCGAACAGGGCGATGCCCCAGCTGATCAGGGCGGCCCAGATCCAGGGGCTGTTCTGCATGTTCTTCAGGTGGCCGTACCAGGCGAAGGTCATAAAGATATTGCTGAGCGTCAGCAGGCCGATGGTGATAAGCAAAGGGTTCATGGCATGGTCTCCGGATAAGGCGCGCGGATTATCGGGCCTGGCGCAAACTTGCACAAGATGGCGGTGCCCCGGCACTGTGGTTTTTTTCATCACGAAGCGTTCCTGTGGTTCCCGGACCCGCTGGCGGGTAAACTGGTGTAAACGCCATGTCATCAAGGTTTCCCATGCAGTTTCCCACCATCGAAGATTTTGTCGGCAACACCCCCCTGGTGCGCTTGCAGCGGCTGGCCGGGCATACCAACAGCCAGGTGCTGGTCAAGCTGGAGGGCAACAACCCGGCGGGCTCGGTCAAGGACAGGCCGGCGCTGAACATGATCCGCCAGGCCGAGGCCCGAGGCCGGATCCGGCCCGGCGACACCCTGATCGAGGCCACCAGCGGCAACACCGGCATCGCCCTGGCCATGGCCGCCGCCATCAAGGGCTACCGCATGGTGCTGATCATGCCCGACAACGCCACCGAAGAGCGCAAGGCTTCGATGAGGGCCTATGGCGCCGAGCTGATCCTGGTCAGCAAGGAAGCCGGCATGGAAGGGGCCCGGGACCTGGCCGATAGCATGGCCGCCGAGGGCAAGGGCGTTATCCTGGATCAGTTCAACAATCCGGACAACCCGGAGGCCCATCTGCTGACCACCGGGCCGGAAATATGGCGCCAGACCGGGGGACTGCTCACCCACTTCGTGTCCAGCATGGGCACCACCGGCACCATCATGGGGGTGTCGCAATACCTGAAGCAGCAGAACCCCGCCATACAAATCATCGGCCTGCAGCCCGGCGAGGGCAGCCAGATCCCCGGTATCCGCCGCTGGCCCGAGGCCTACCTGCCGGGCATTTTCGACAAGAGCCGGGTGGATCAGGTGCTGGATGTCGGCGAGGCGGAGGCGGTGGACACCATGCTCCGGCTGGCGCGGGAGGAAGGCATCTTCTGCGGGATCAGTTCCGGCGGCGCCGTGGCCGGCGCCCTCAGGCTGGCGGAGCAGGTTGACGATGCCCTGATCGTGGCCATTATCTGCGACCGGGGCGATCGCTACCTGTCGTCCGGGGTATTCAACGGCACTCGGGCTTGAAGCCGATAGCTGGAAGCCTGACTCTTGGTCACAAGTCCGGCTTCCGGCTTTATGATTCAGGATGCCTTCTGCCCCCGGGCGCGCCGCCATTCCCGCCAGGGAGCCCGGCGGCCGGCCAGGCTGCCATTCAGCACCAGGTGGGCGGCCAGGCCGAACACCACGCCCCACAGGGCCGACGACAGCCCGTACAGTGACAGCCCCGAGGCGGTGACGATAAAGGCGATCAGCGCGGCTTCCCGTCCCTTCGGCTCCTCCAGCGCGGTCACCAGATTGCCGCCGATGGCGCCGAGCAGGGCCAGGCCGGCCAGCACCGCCACGAAGGCAGCCGGCAGCGAGGTGAACAGGCTCACTATGGTGCCGGCGAACAGGCCGCCCACCAGGTAGAAGACGCCGTTGAACACCCCGGCCACGTAGCGTCGCTTGGGGTCTTCATGGGCGTCCTTGCCGGCGCAGATGGCGGCGGTGATGGCGGCCACCACTATGCTGATGCCACCGAACAGCGCCATGGGCAGGGACACCAGGCTGGTCACGCCGAGCACGGGCCTGGCCCCGACCGGGTAGCCGGCGCCATGCAGTATCGCCATGCCCGGCAGGAACTGGCCGGACAGGCTGACCAGTACCAGCGGCAGCGCCAAACCCAGGGTGGCGGCCAGCGACCATTCCGGCCGGATCAGTTGCGGGGTGGCCAGCTCCCAGCGCAGGCCGGCCAGCGACGCCCCCTCCAGCACCATCGCCAGCAGTATGCCGGTCAGCAGCAGCAGGATCAGGCTGTACTTGGGCCAGAGCCGGCGACACAGCAGATAGGCGGCCAGCATGCCGAGGGCCAGGGCGGGGGAGCCGTCGATGGCGGTGAAGGCACCCACCCCGAACTGGAACAGGATACCGGCCATCATGCCGGCGGCCACGCCTTTGGGAATGGCGCGCACCAGGGCGTCGAAGCTGCCGGACAGGCCGATTACCAGGGTGATGGCGGCGGCGGTGAGGTAGGCGCCCACCGCCTCGTTGAGCGACAGCCCGGGAAACAGGGTCACCAGCAGGGCGGTGCCCGGGGCCGACCAGGCGGTGACCACCGGCACCCTGAGCCAGAGCGACAGCACCATGCCGGAAACGGCGGCGCCGAGGGAAATGGCCCATACCCAGGAGGTCATCATCTCCTGGGACACGCCGGCGCTGGCGCCGGCCTGGAAGAAGATGGCGAGCGGCCCGGCGTAGGACACCAGCACCGCCAGAAAGCCCGCGGCCACCGCCGGCAGCGACAGATCGCGCAGAAAAGAGGTCATATCCGGCTCCTTCTGAAAATAAAGCAATATGAGGGATAAATAGCAGGTTCTACCAGGATCTATCAGGCCGCGACAAACTTTCGGAGTCACTCAATCCAGTAGCACCCATGTGTAAACAGCCGTTCCCTTTGGCCGACTTCTTCGGGCCATGATGACGGCTTTGTCGACAAACTGATAGCCCCGGCACAAGGCCGGGGTCATGGTTATCGCCGCCAGGGATCAGCCTTGGGTCGCCGCGCCGGCTTCGGCGGCGGGCTGGCTGGCGCCGGTGCGCCGGCCCACCAGGGCGATGGCCAGGGTGGCGATGGCGCCCGGTATCGCCAGCACCAGGAAGTTCATCTGGTGCGGCAACGCCAGGGCCAGCAGGGTGCCGCCCAGCATGGGGCCGACGATGGCGCCGTTGCGGCCGATGCCCGAGGCCCAGCCGAGGGCGGTGGAGCGGATGCTGGCCGGGTAGAACTGGGCCACATAGGCATACAGCAGGATCTGCGAGCCGATGGTGGTGGCGCCGGCCACGGCCATCAGGCTGTACAGCAGCCACATGGGGTGGGGGTAGCCGAGCAGCACCAGGGAGGCGGAGGCCAGCATAAAGAAGGTCACCAGCACCGAGCGCAGCGAGAAGCGGTCGGCCAGCCAGCCGCCGCCCACGGCGCCGACGATGGCGCCGATGTTCAGCACCATCAGCGACATCAGGCTGGAGCCCAGGGCATAGCCGGCCATGGACATCAGCTTGGGCAGCCAGGAGCCGAGGGCGTAAACCATCAGCAGGCAGCAGAAGAAGGCGGTCCAGAACATCAGGGTGCTGAGGGCGCGGCCGCCGCGCAGCAGCTCCAGTACCGGCGCCTTCTGCTCCTTGACCGGCGGCACCACCAGCTTGTCATCACCGCTAATCTGCCGTTCCGGCGCCACCTTTTGCAGCAGCACCCGGGCTTCTTCCTGGCGGTTCTGCGCCATCAGAAAGGCCACCGACTCGGGCAGGTACTTGATCATCAGCGGCAGCAGCAGCAGGGGGGCGGCGGCCAGGTAGAACATGATCTCCCAGCCGTAGTTGGGCACTATCCAGATGCCGAGGCCGGCGGACATCATGCCACCCACCGCGTAGCCGCTGAACATCAGCGCCACCAGGGTGCTGCGGTTCTTCTTGGGCGAGTATTCGCTCATCAGCGACACCACATTGGGCATGACGCCGCCGATGCCGAGGCCGGCGATAAAGCGCAGGATGCCGAACTGCCAGGGATTGGCGGCCAGGCCGTTGAGCACGGTGGTGAGGCTGAACAGCACCACGCACATCAGTATGGTTTTTTTGCGGCCGAGCTTGTCCGACAGCATGCCGAAGCCCATGGCCCCGAACATCATGCCGAACAGGGCGCTGCTGCCCAGCAGGCCGGCCACGTAGGGGTTGAGCGACCACTGATCCATCAGGATCGGCAGCACCACCCCGTAAATCACCAGGTCGTAGCCGTCGAAAATGATGATCAGGGTGCACCAGAACAGCACCTTCCAGTGGAAGGGGGTGAAGCTGGCGTTGTCTATGGTGTCGTTGACATCGATATGTTTCATCAGGTGTTACTCCGCGTGTTGTCCTTAAGTCTGGAGTCCGGGGGCCTGGGCCCCCGCAGTTCCGATGTAAAGGCGGTCGATTCCTCCGGCCGCCTTTTCGTGTATCAGCCCAGATCTCCGCCCGCCACGGGGAGAATGGTGCCGGTGATATAGCTGGCGTCGTCGGAGGCGAGGAACAGGATGGCCGCCGCCTGTTCGTCCAGGGTGCCGTAGCGGTGCATCAGGCTGGTGGCCTTGGTCTGCTCGACCAGGGCCTGGTACCACTGCTGCTCCCGTTCGCCCTGGGCCTCGCTGTTGCGCGGGGTCAGCCGGGGCGGCGCCTCGGTGCCGCCGGGGGCGGTGGCGTTGACCCGGATGCCGTGTTCGGCGTATTCGAACGCCAGGTTGACGGTCATGGCGTTGACCCCGCCCTTGGCGGCGCCGTAGGGCACCCGCATCAGGCCGCGGGTGGCCACCGACGACACGTTGACGATGGCGCCGTGACGCTGCGCCACCATGTAGGGCAGCACCGCCCGGCAGCACCACAGGGTGGGGAACAGGGAGCGCTGGATCTCTTTCTGGATCTGCTCCGGGCTGTAGTGCTCGTAAGGCTGAGCCCAGATGGTGCCGCCCACGTTGTTCACCAGCACGTCGATGCGGCCGAAGCGTTCATGGGCCCGGGTCATCAGGGTGTGTGCCCCGTCCCAGCTTTCCAGATCGGCCTGCACCGCCAGGGCCTCGGCGCCCTGTTGTGCCAGTTCGGCCGCCAGCTCGTGCACGTAATCCGCCAGATCCGCCAGCACCAGGCGGGCGCCTTCCGCCGCCGCCCGCTCGGCCAGCCGCCGGCCTATGCCCTGGGCGGCGCCGGTGATCACCATCACCTTGTCCTGGAAGCGGGCGCTCATGCCACCTGCTCCGCGACGGCGGTGACGCTGGGGCTGAACTTCTCGTAGTGGAAGGAGGCGGGCTGGATGCCCTGGCCGCGGAAGTAGCCCAGCACCGCATCCACCATGGGCGGCGGACCGCACAGGTAGACGTCCACCTCGCCGTGCCGGAGGGGAGCGTCTTCCATATGGTTGGTGACATAGCCCTTGCGCGGGTGGGCGCTGTCGGCGCCGGCCACCACCGTCTTGAAGCTGAAGTTGCCGATCTCGGCGGCGAAGCGTTCCAGCGCCTCGACCCCGACCAGGTCGTCGTCGTTGGTCACGCCGTAGATCAGGTGCACCGGCTGGTCGCAGCCTTTCACCTTCAGTTCTTCCAGCATCGCCAGGAAGGGCGCCAGGCCGGTACCGCCGGCCAGCATCAGCACCGGACGCGCCACCGGGCGCAGGTAGAACACGCCCATGGGGCCGGTCAGGCTCAGCCGGTCGCCGGCCCGGGCCTGGCCCACCAGCCAGGAGCTCATCAGGCCGCCCGGCACGTTGCGGATCAGGAAGCTCAGCTCCCGGCTGCCCGGGCACGAGCTGAAGGAGTAGGCGCGGCTTTCCTCGCTGCCCGGCACCCTGATGTTGACGTACTGGCCCGGCAGGAAGGGGATGTCCTGGTCCGCGTTCACCTTGAGTTCGATGGCGGTGGGGGAGATCAGGTTGACCTCGGCCAGGGTGCCGCCGAACTCCACCTGGCCGGTCTTGCACAGGGTGGAGGGGGCGGGGATCTCCACCACGCAGTCGCCGGAGGGCACCATCTGGCAGGTGAGCACCTTGCCCTCGGCCACTTCCTCCTCGGTCAGGGCCTCGTCGAGGTAGTCGTCGCCCAGGTCGAAACTGCCCTGGCGGCAGCTGCCCTTGCAGGTGCCACAGACGCCGTCGGAGCAGTCCATGGGCAGCTTGATCTGGTTGCGGTAGGCCGCGTCCAGCACGGTTTCCCCCGGGTTGCAGTTGATGAAGCGGGTGACGCCGTCTTCGAAGTTGAGGGCTATGTTGTAGCTCATGATGCTCTCCCCACCGGTTACAGGTGATAGATATCAATCACCTGATTGATGTAGTCGTTGTTCAGGATGATCTTCTTCTCGGTGATCACCGGCTGCTCACCGCTGCTGTCCAGGGTGTAGAAGGAGGTGCCGAAGAAGAACTGGGTCTGGTTGTAGCGGTGGCTGTTGGTCTGCCAGTTGAAGCGCAGCTTCACCTTGTTGCCCGCCTGCTCCAGGATCTCCAGGTTGCTGGTCAGGTGGGTGGTGCGCGGCTCCGGCAAGGAGCTGGCGCCGGAGCGCTCGGTCTTGATGCGGTAGACGCGGTCTTCCAGGCCCTGGCGGTTCGGGTAGTAGATCAGCGAGATTTCACGTTGCGGATCCTCGGTCAGCCGGTCCTCGTCGTCCCAGGCCGGCATCCAGTACACCACCTCTTCGTGGTAGCACTGCAGCCACTGATCCCACTGCCGGTCGTCCAGCAGGCGGGCCTCCCGGTGGATAAAGGCCTGGATTTGTTCGAAGCTCATGCTCATGCGCAAGTCTCCTGTTCGGTTATGGAAATCAGGCGGGCCCGCTCGGTTGCTACGGCTTGCAGCATCTCCTTGACCCAGTGCTGGTGGTGGGTGACGTAAAGCCCTTCGTCTTCCGGCCTGGCGCCGCTCAGCATGGGCTTGAGGCCGATGGCATCGGCGCCGGCGTCCGGCCCCTGGATCCAGTGGGCGGCGCCCCGGCTCATGTCGTTCCACTTCAGGCCGCTGGCTTCATAGCCCTGTTGGCAGGCGCGGAACTCTTCCAGATCGTCCGGGGTGCCCATGCCGCTGACGTTGAAGAAGTCTTCGTACTGGCGGATACGCTTGGCGCGGTCGGCCGCCGGCTCGTTCTTCGGCGCCCAGCAGTAGATGGTGATCTCGGTCTTGTCGACGGAGATGGGGCGCAGCACCCGGATCTGGGTGGAGAACTGGTCCATCAGGTAGACGTTGGGGTACAGGCACAGGTTCTTGGTGGTGTTGACGATGGCGTCGGCCCGGGCCGCGCCCAGCTGCTGCGCCAGCCGTTGCTGGTGTTGGTACACCGGCCGCACCTGGGGATTGGTGAGCCGGGTCCACAGCATCATGTGGCCGTTGTCGAAGGAGTAGAAGCCGCCCTCGCTGGACCAGCTCTTGGCGTCCACCGCCTCGGTGCCGCCCTTCTCGTAGTTGCGCTGGCTCATGGTGGACAGGTAGTTCCAGTGCACCGTGCCCACGTGGTAGCCGTCGGCGCCGTTTTCGGCGGTCAGCTTCCAGTTGCCTTCATAGGTGTAGGTGGAGCTGCCGCGCAGCACTTCCAGGCCGTCTTCCGCCTGATCGACGATGTTGTCGATGATCTTGGTGGTTTCGCCCAGGTATTCCCGCAAGGGCTGCACGTCGGCGTTGAGGCTGCCGAACAGGAAGCCGCGGTAGGATTCGAACTTCGGCAGCCGCTTCAGGTCGTGGGAGCCGTCGGTGCTGAAGCTGTCCGGGTAGCCGCCTTTCTTCTGGTCGCGGGCCTTCAGCAGCTGACCGTCGTTCTTGAAGGTCCAGCCGTGGAAGGGGCAGGTAAAGGAGGCCTTGTTGCCGCGCTTCTTGCGGCACAGGGTGGCGCCCCGGTGGGAGCAGGTGTTGAGCAGCGCCTGCAGCTCGCCTTCCTTGGTGCGGGTGATCATCACCGGCTGGCGGCCGACGGTGGTGGTGAAGTAGTCACCGGGATTTTCCACCTGGCTTTCGTGGGCCAGGTAGACCCAGTTGCCTTCGAAGATGTGCTTCATCTCCAGGTCGAACAGTTCCTGGTCGGTGAAGATGCTGCGGTCGCAGCGGTAGTGGCCGCTCTGGGCGTCGGCTTCCACCGCGCCGCGGATCTTGTTTTCGAGTCGATCGAGTTGGCGAGTCATCTGTCGTCACTCCATGTGATGCCGTTGTCGGGCGTGAGTCTTCCCGGGCCGCTCCCGTGGGGGCGGCCGGAAAACGTCTGTGGTCTGGGCTGAATTAAGCGGTTTCGCCTTCCAGGGCGCGCTTGCGCTCGTGGCGGACCTGCAGTTCGGGTTGGTCGGTGGCCAGCAGCCGGATGTTGAACTCCACCCGGGTGAAGGGCTGGCTCAGGCCGAGCTGTTCGGCGGCGGCCGGATCCTCGACGCGTACCGCGTCCACCACCAGCTCCTCGCGGGTGGCGAAGGCGAAGTCGTCGTAGGTGTATTGGTCGCCGGCCAGGTTGATCTGGGTGGTCAGGTGCTTGTAGCCCGGCTTGGACACGAAGAAGTGGATATGGGCCGGGCGGCGGCCGTGACGGCCGAGCTGGTTCAGCAGGGCCTGGGTGGCGCCTTCCGGCGGGCAGCCGTAACCGGAGGGGATGATGCTCTGGGCGCTGTAGCGGCCCTGGGCGTCGGTCTTGATCCGGCGGCGCAGGTTGTACTCGCTCTGGGACGGGTCGAAGTAGGAGTAGGCGCCCTTGAGGTCGGCGTGCCAGAGGTCGACGATGGCATCGGCCAGGGGCTGGCCGTGCTGGTCGGTGACCTGACCGGTGAGGATCATGGTTTCACCGGCCTGGCTGCCGTCGTCCATGCGGGCGAAGCCGTCGGAGAGGGGGGCGCCGGCCACGTACAGGGGGCCTTCGATGGTGCGCGGGGTGCCGCCGGCCAGACCGGCCTGCTCGTCCTCGGCATCCTGGCGGATATCCAGGTAGCGGTCCATCCCCAGGCCCGGGGCCAGCAGGGCGGCCTCGCCGTTCTTGCCCAGATCGTTGAGGTAGTAGACGGCACTCCAGAATTCTTCCGGGGTGATGTCCAGATCCTCGATGAGCTGGAAGACATCGTGCATCAGGCGGTGGACTATGGTTTTTACCCGCTCGTTGCCGCCGGCCTGGTTGAGCCCGGCTACTTTTTCCAGCAGTGTTGTGACTTCCTGAGTGTGCATGGTCTTGACTGACATTGCTCTGGCTCCTTGCTTGTTATCGGGTCGTAGGGGTACTGAGTACTTGCTTAACGGTCATCCTGGTGGATGGAGGACGGGTGCCGGCACAGGGGCGCGACACTGATGTCCATGTAGGGGAACAGCGGCAGCGCGCTTACCAGCTCCTGCAGTTCGGCGTTGTCGGCCACGTCGAAGATGCTGACGTTGGCGTAGCTGCCGGCCACCCGCCACAGGTGGCGCCACTTGCCCTGGCGTTGCAGCTCCTGGGCGTAGGCCTTCTCCCGGGCCTTTATTTCGGCGGCCACCTCGGCCGGCATGTCGTGGGGCAGGTTCACCTTCATCTCGACTTTGAACAGCATGTCTTGTCCTCCTGTAGGCGGGCCTCGCGGCCGCTGTTTATTTCCGGCGGTACCGGGTCAGCTTGTCTTCGTCTATCGCCAGGCCCAGGCCGGGCCCGGCGGGCAGTTCGACGCCGTTGTGATGGAAATTCAGCGGCGTGACCACGATGTCGTCCTTTAACAGCCGCGGGCCGAACATCTCGGTGCCCCAGTGCAACCGGTCCAGGGTGGCCCAGGCGTGCAGGGAGGCGGCGGTGCCTATGGTGCCTTCCAGCAGGGTGCCGCCGTAGAGGCCGACCCCGGCGGCGCCGGCCACCGCCGCCACTTCCAGCGCCCGTAGCGGGCCACCGGCCTTGGCGATCTTGAGCGCCACGGCGCCGGCGAAGCCGGCCGAGGCCAGGCGGAACATGTCGCCGGCGTCGGCCACCGCCTCGTCCGCCAGTATCGGCAGGTGGAACTTCGCGGACAGCCGCACCAGGGCGTCGTGATCCTTCATCGGCGTGGGCTGCTCCACCAGGTCGATGCCGGCGGCCTGCAGTTCGGCCATGCCCCGGGCGGCGGTGCTTTCATCCCAGGCCTGGTTGACGTCGACCCGCACGCTGGCGCCCTCGCCCAGGGCTTCCTTGATCGCCGCCACGTGGCGCACGTCGTCCATCAGCGGACGGGAGCCGATCTTGAGCTTGAAGTCGCAGTGGCGCTGGGCGGCGATCAGGCTTTTGGCCTCGTCGATGTCCCGGGCGGTGTCGCCGCTGGCCAGGGTCCAGAGCACCGGAATGTGCCGGTGCACGGCGCCGCCGAGCAGCTGGTGCAGCGGCTGGTCCAGGCGCTTGCCCTGCAGGTCGAGCAGGGCGGTTTCAATGGCGGACTTGGCCAGGTTGTTGCCGCGGGTCGCCCGGTTGAGCCCTACCCTGAGGGTATTGATGGCATCCGCCGGCTGGCCGAGCAGCAGGGGGCTGAAGTAGCTGTCGATGGTCAGCTTGACGCTTTCGGGGCTTTCCGGGCCATAGGCCAGGCCGCCGATGGTGGTGGCTTCGCCCAGACCCTCGAGGCCGTCGCTGTCCTTGATCCGCACTATGACCATGGTCTGCACGCCCATGGTGGCCATGGACAGCTTGTGCGGGCGTATGGTCGGGATATCGACCAGGATGGCTTCGATGGACTGGATGGTTGCTGACATGTAAGCTCCGAACGTCTAGTGATAACTGCCTGTTGCAGTGAAGTTACATTTTCGGAGTCATACTCACCAATATTGATTAAGTCGCAACCAATACCCTGGAGGTATGGATGGAGCTGAGACACCTGCGCTATTTCATCGCGGTGGCGGAAGAGCTGAACCTGACCCGGGCGGCGGAACGGCTGTTTATCGCCCAGCCGCCCCTGACCCGGCAGATCAAGCAGCTGGAGGAAGAGCTGGGGGTGAAGCTGTTTATCCGCAAGGCCAGGGGGCTGGAGCTGACCCAGGGCGGCCTGTACTTCCTGCAGCAGGCCCGCACCATCATGGACCGGGTGGACGCCAGCATCGAGGGCACGCGGCAGGTTGCCCAGCTGCGCAAGACGGTGTTCGCCATCGGCTTCGTGCCCTCGGTGTTCTACGGCCAACTGCCGCTGATGGTGCGGCGGCTGCGGCGCAACAAGAACCTGGAGATCGTGCTGCATGAGCTCAAGACCCGGGAGCAGATAGAGGCGCTCAAGAGCGGCAAGATCGACATCGGTTTCGGCCGGGTGCATATCGAGGATCCGGACGTGGAGCAGGAGGTGCTGTTCAACGAGCCCTTGCTTATCGCCCTGCCCGCGTCCCATCCCCTGGCCGGGCGGTCGCCGACCATGGCGGAGCTGGCGGAGGTGCCCATGGTGGCCTTTCCCGCCGGCCCCGGCCCCAATTTCGTCGACGTGGCCCTGGGGCTGTTCCAGCGCCGGGGCCTGAAGCTGCAGGTGATCCAGCAGGTCAACGATCTGCAGACGGCGCTGTCGCTGGTGGCCTCGGAAATGGGCTTCGCCCTGGTGCCGGAGCAGGTGCACAAGCTGAAGCGGGATGGGGTGGCGTTTGTGTCGGTGGGGGATGAAAAGCTCACCATTCCGGTGATCGCCTCCCGCCGCCGGGGCGAGAACCCCAACGCGGCGATGCGGCTGGTCAACACCATATTGGCGGAGCTGGTGGAAAACCGGCTGACCGGGCGTTATCCCTGAGAGGCCGCCCTCAGCCCTGCAGTGTTTCCCGGATCAGCCGGGCCTTGTCCTGCAGCAGCGGCAGGAAGCGGCCGGTCAGGGTGTCCATGTCCACCCGGGCGGCGTTGGTGCTGATGTTGATGGCGCCGAGCAGTTGCCCCCGCTGGTCGAAGGCCGGCACCGCCAGCGAGCGCAGGCCCGAGTCCAGCTCCTGATCGACGATGGCGTAGCCTTGTTGGCGCACCTGGTCGATGGCCCGGCGCAGTTCGTTGCTATCGGTGATGCTGTGTTCGGTGTGGGCCTGCAGTGGTGCCCGCTCCAGGTAGGCGGCCAGCTCGGCTTCCGGCAGCTGGGCCAGCAGCACCCGGCCCATGGAGGTGTAGGCGGCGGGCAGCCGGGTGCCGACCGACAGGCGAATGGCCATCAGCCGGTGCTCGGCGGCGGAGCGGGCGATATAGACCACGTCGTCGCCGTCGAGCACGCCCAGCGAGGTGGACTCGCCGATCTCCCGGGTGATCTCCTCCAGGTAGTGCTGGATCACCACCCGGTAGGGGTTGGCCGAGAGGAAGGCGTTGCCCAGCTGCAGCACCCTGGGGGTCAGCGCGAAGTGGCGTTGTTGTTTGTCCAGGTAGCCCAGGGCGTGCAGGGTCAGCAGAAAGCGGCGGGCCTTGGCCCTGTCCATGCCGGTTCTGGCCGCCACCTCGCTCAGGGTCATGCGCGGATGCTGCTGATCGAAGGCCTGCAGCACCTCCAGCCCGCTGGCCAGGGCGGCGACGAAGTCCCTGTCTTCGGGGCTGAGCCTGTCATCTGCGGTCATGGTGTTCCTCCTGTGGCGGTGTCGGCGGTGACCCTGGCCATCCATGGTAGCAAAAGTTCGTATAACGAACCCCCGTTTTCATTCCTCCCTTTTTGCCTGTTGATGAGCAAAAAATAATCTTTTCTTTTTCAACCGGTTAATCTCTTTTTCAAAAAAATAGCCGGGATCGGGGTTTGCCACGGCCGTCGAATGGGTGTAAATATGTTCGTAATGCAAACCCAAGTTCGTAATGCGAACTTCAAAGTCACCCAGGGAGGCGATACCCATGGCCCAATTCATGAGCCTGCACGACGCGATTGCCCGCTACCTCCAAAACGGCGACACCGTCGCCATGGAGGGTTTTACCCACCTGATCCCCTTTGCGGCGGGTCATGAGATCATCCGCCAGGAAAAGCGCCGGCTGACGCTGATCCGCATGACCCCGGACATCCTCTACGACCAGCTGATCGGCGCCGGTTGTGCCGAGCGGCTGATCTTCTCCTGGGGCGGCAACCCCGGCGTTGGCTCCCTGCATCGGTTGCGCGACGCGGTGGAGAAGGGCTGGCCCCAGCCCCTCGAGATTTTCGAACACAGCCACGCCGCCATGGCCTGCGCCTACGAGGCGGGGGCCGCCGGCCTGCCGCTGGCGGTGCTGCGCGGCTACATCGGCAGCGACCTGCCCAAGGTGAACCCGCAGATCCGCTTTATCGAGTGCCCCTTCACCGGCGAACGGCTGGCGGCGGTGCCGGCGGTGCGGCCCGATGTGAGCATCATCCATGCCCAGCGTGCCGACCGGCAGGGCAATGTGCTGGTGTCCGGCATCGTCGGGGTGCAGAAGGAGGCGGTGCTGGCGGCCAGACACAGCATCGTTACCGTGGAGGAAATCGTCGACGATCTGCGGGCCGACCCCAATGCCTGCGTGATCCCGGGCTGGGCCATCGACGCCATCGCCGAGGTGAAAGGGGGCGCGGCGCCGTCCTACGCCCACGGCTACTATCCGAGAAACAACAGCTTCTACAAGGAATGGGACGCGATCTCCCGCGATCGTGACACCTTCAACGGCTGGCTGCAGCAAAACGTATACAACGCAGGAGGGCAGGCCCAATGACACTCGCATACAGTTCTTCCGAAATGATGACGGTCACCGCCGCCCGCGCCCTGAGCAACGGCATGACCTGCTTTGTCGGCATCGGCCTGCCCAGCGAGGCGGCCAACCTGGCCCGCCTGACCCACGCCCCCGAGGTGGTGCTGATCTATGAATCCGGCACCCTGCAAACCAGGCCCGACATCCTGCCCCTGTCCATCGGCGACGGCGAGCTGTGCGAGCAGGCGCTCACCACAGTGGCGGTGCCCGAGATGTTCCGCTACTGGCTGCAGGGCGGCCATATCGATGTGGGCTTTCTGGGCACCGCCCAGATCGACCGCTACGCCAACCTCAACACCACCCTGATCGGCGACTACCAGGCACCCAAGGTGCGCTTGCCCGGCGGCGGCGGCGCGCCCGAAATCGCCTCCAACGCCAGGGAAGTGTTTATCACCCTCAAGCACTCGCCGCGGGCCTTCGTGGACGCCGTCGACTTTATCACCACCCTGGGCTACGGCCGGGACGGCAAGGGCCGCGACGGCGTGCCCAACATCGGCCGGGGCCCGACCAAGGTGATCACCGATCTGTGCGTGATGGCCCCCGACGCGGACACCAAGGAGCTGGTGGTGACCTCGCTGCATCCGGGCGTGACCCGCGAGCAGGTGAGCGAGGCCACCGGCTGGCCGGTGCGCTTTGCCGAGCCGCTGGCGCAAACTCCCGAACCTTCTGCCGAGGAGCTGGAGATACTGCGCTCGCTCAAGGCCAGAACCGCCGCCCATCACGCCAAGCCGGTATCCCAGGAGGCCGCCCAATGAAGCCCGTTTACCTCTGCCACCCCAGACGCACCGCCATCGGCCGCTTCGGCGGCACCCTGGCGGCGGTACGCCCCGACGATCTGGCCGCCCAGGTGTTCAGGGCCGTGCTGGCCCAGGCGCCGGAGCTGGATCCGGCGGCCATCGACGAAGTCATCATGGGCTGCGCCAACCAGGCCGGCGAAGACAACCGCAACGTGGCGCGGATGTCGTCCCTGCTGGCGGGCCTGCCGGTGAGCGTGCCCGGCACCACCCTCAACCGGCTGTGCGGCTCGGGCATGGATGCGGTGGGCACCGCTGTGCGCGCCGTCAAGGCCGGCGAGCTGGAGCTGGTGCTGGCCGGCGGGGTGGAGTCCATGTCGCGCGCCCCCTTCGTGATGGGCAAGGCCGATTCGGCCTTCAGCCGTACCCAGGCCATTGAAGACACCACCATCGGCTGGCGCTTTATCAACCCGCTGATGAAGGCCCAGTACGGGGTGGATTCCATGCCGGAAACGGCGGAGAACGTGGCCGAACAGTTCGGTATTTCACGGGAAGATCAGGATGCCTTTGCCGCCCGTTCCCAGCAGAAAGCGGCCGAATCCCAGAAAAATGGCCGCTTTGCCGAGGAAATCGTGCCGGTGGAGATTCCGCGCCGCAAGCAGGAGCCGCTGATTTTCGCCGACGACGAGCACCTGCGCCCGGACACCACGGCAGAGAAGCTGGCCAGGCTGCCGACCCCCTTCCGCGCCGGTGGCAGCATCACCGCCGGCAACGCCTCCGGGGTGAACGACGGTGCCGCCGCCATGCTGATCGCCAGCGAAGCCGCGGTGCAGCGCCACGGCCTCAGGCCCATGGCCCGCGTGCTGGGCATGGCCACCGGTGGCGTTGAGCCGCGCATCATGGGTATTGGCCCGGTGCCGGCGGTGCGCAAGCTGCTGGAGCGGCACAACCTGACCATGGACGACATCGACCTGTTCGAGTTCAACGAGGCCTTCGCCGCCCAGGCCCTGGCCTGCATGCGGGAGCTGGGGCTGAAGGACGACGACGCCCGGGTCAACCCCAACGGCGGCGCCATCGCCCTGGGCCACCC
Source organism: Zobellella iuensis (assembly GCF_016746085.1). GTDB lineage: Bacteria > Pseudomonadota > Gammaproteobacteria > Enterobacterales > Aeromonadaceae > Oceanimonas > Oceanimonas iuensis. The sequence continues at coordinate 184,766 of NZ_JAERTZ010000004.1, read as the reverse complement.
GCTCGGCATGTCCGGCGCCCGCCTGCTGCAAACCGCCGCCCACGAGCTGCACCGGCAGAACAAGCGCCTGGCCCTGTGCACCATGTGCGTGGGCGTCGGCCAGGGTATTGCCACCCTGATCGAGCGGGTTTAATTCTACCTGGGCGTTGCATATCTTCGGGGGCCGGGATCGGGCAGCACCTATGCTTGGGAGGAGGGCAAAGGGAGCCGCGTCGCCGACCGTGACATGCCAGGGATGGCATGTCCGAGCCCCCAGGGATGGGTTTATGGCGTGTCGGCGAGGTGGGCCCTTTGGCCGACCGGCTCTGCACCCATAAACGGTGCTGTTTGCAAACTCGCCTAATCCCGGCAGGGTCACCTTTTACTATTCGGAGGCTGAATGTCTTTTCTGGAAATTGACGGCCGCGCCGTCGGCTACCGCCTGCTGGGCGACCCGGCGCTGCCGCTGGTGGTGCTGGCCCATCCCCTGGGCATGAGCCAGGCGGTGTGGGACGACCTGCTGCCCGTCCTGCTGCCCCGTTACCGGGTGCTGAGCTGGGATCTGCCCGGCCACGGCAGCAGCGCGGCCTGGCTCGGGGAGGAAATCACCCCCGAGAATCTGGCGGCGGAGCTGCTGGCGCTGGTCGACCAGGCCGGCGCGGAGCGGTTCCACTTTGTCGGTACTTCCATCGGTGGGGTGATCGGCCAGCAACTGCTCAGCCGGCATGGCGAGCGCCTGCTGTCCGCCACCCTCACCAACACCGGGGCGGTGATCGGCACCGCCGAGGCCTGGCAGGCCCGCGCCAAGGCGGTGCGGGAACTGGGCCTGGCCGCCATGGCGGTGGACATAGTGCCGCGCTGGTTCGGCCCCGCCGCCTGCGAACGCGAGCCGGCCCTGCTCAAGGGCTGGAACACCATCATGGGCCGGGGTGACGCCAACAGCTACGCCCTGCTGTGCGACATGCTGGGCCGCACCGACTTCCGCGAGCAACTGCAGGGCCACGGCGTACCCCTGCTGCTGGTGGGCGGCAGTGACGATATCGCCACCCCGCCCGAATCGCTGCGCACCCTGGCCCAATGCAGCGGCGCCGGCGAACCGGTGATCCTGGAGCAGGTGGGCCATGTGCCCTCGGTGGAATGCCCGGCGGTGTTCGCCGAACTGCTGGTCAAACGGGTGAGCTAACCTGCAACGAGGGCGCCCCTGCCTGCAGGGAGCGCCCACCGTCAATCCACGCCAACGCTCCTGTCTTCAGCAAATACCCAGCCCAGAACCGGCAAGAGATAACTCATCATGGACTCCTACGAAATCAGCGATGTTCGCGCAACCTACCCGGAATCCCATACCAAAGTGGTGTTGATCGCCGCCATCGGTACCGCGACCCTGCTGCTGGTCGCCCTCTCCATCCGACTGGGTGGTCAGGATGGCGTGGCGCTGACGCTGTCTCTGTCGGGCGCGCTGCTGGCCCTGGCGGCGGCTTGCCTGGCCCTGAGGTTACCGGCGCGCATGGTCGACCAAGCGGCAGCGGCGCCCGCCGTGGTTGAAACGGCGCCTGTGCTGCCTCCGGTGGTAGAACCCGTGCCAACCGCCGATCCGGCGCCCGACCCGGTCCACCATCAACGCCTGCTGGCACAGCTCGACCAACTGGGCGCCAACGCCGGGCTGATCCTGGAAGAAATGGCACAGGCCGGCGTTCTGGCCCGGCAATCCGGTAACAAGGTGGCCGAGACCGCCCGCAGCATCCGCGCCTCGGAGGCCGCGATCCGCTCACTCGCCGGTGACATGGAGAATATCGATAGGGTATTCAATCAGTTGCAGGATCAATCCGCCGAGATCGGCGCCATCGTGGGCAATATTCAGGACATTGCCAAACAGACCAACCTGCTGGCCCTCAATGCCTCCATCGAAGCGGCCCGGGCGGGGGAGCACGGCCGGGGGTTTTCGGTGGTGGCGGACGAGGTCCGCAATCTGTCCCGCCGGGTGAACCAGTCCAGCGAACAAATTCGGGAAATTGCCGAGAACCTGGGGCATTCCGCCACCAGGGCCCGCACCGGACTGGAGAACATCGACCAGTCCCGTGGCACCTGTTTGCAGGAGGCCAGCCAGGCGCTGGCCGCGATTGATGACATCCAGGCGGGCGCACAGACCCGCATGGAAATTGTGCAACAGGTCACCCAACGGGTAGGTCACCAGCAGTCGCTGGTGGCGGAGGTGCTGGTGGACATGGCCGGCGTGCAGTAGATGTTGTTTATCGGTTGACACCCGTTGGCAAAGCATTGTTACTGGGGCTAAACCAACCGGATGCCGGCCACGGAACGAACAAGACGATGAACAACCAACAGATCCAGATTTTCACCAGCGCCGACGGGCAAGCGCAACTGGAAGTGGCGCTGGAGCAGGAGACAGTGTGGCTCAGCCAGGCGCAGATGTGTGAGCTGTTTGGCCGCGATCAGTCAGTGATTTCCCGCCACATTCGCAATGTGTTCAAGGAGGGCGAACTGCCCGAGGAAAGCAATATGCAAAAAATGCATATTGCTGGCTCAGACAAGCCGGTCTCTCGTTACTCACTGGATGTCATCATATCTGTGGGCTACCGGGTAAAGTCCCAGCGCGGCGTCCAGTTCCGCCGGTGGGCCACCCAGGCGCTAAAAGACCACCTGGTTCAGGGCTACACCCTTAACCGGCGCCGCCTGGCGGAGCGGGGCATCGAGTTCGAGCAGGCGATGAATTTGCTCAGCCGCACCCTGAGCAATCAGGGGCTGGTATCACCACAAGGGGCGGCGGTGGCGGGCGTGATCAGCGACTATGCCCGCTCCTGGAGCCTGCTGCAGGGCTACGACGAGCAGCAACTGGCGGAAATCGGTATCAAACAGCCGGATATGCGCCCGCTGGAGCTGGACGAAGCCTTGGCCGCCATCGGCGAACTCAAGCAAACCCTGTTCGCCAAGGGCGAGGCGACCGAGCTGTTTGGCAGGGTGCGGGGTGATGGCCTGGCCTCGGCGCTGGCCACCATAGAGCAGGGCTTTGGCGATGAGCTGTTCTATCCCAACGTGGCCAGCCGGGGCGCCCATTTGCTGTACTTTGTGATCAAGAATCATCCCCTGGCCGATGGCAACAAGCGCTGCGGCTCCTTCCTGTTTTTGTGGTACCTGCGCCGTAATGCGGCATTGCTGGCCCGGCCAGTGGAGCAACTGATTAACGATAACACCCTGGTGGCCCTGGCACTGCTGGTGGCGGAAAGCCTGCCGGATCAGAAAGCCCTGATGATCCGGTTAATAGAGCATTTTATCCTGCTCAAGGAGCCGGCCGGGGATAAGGGCTGACGAATGACCGGAGACCAACAGTGGCTGGCCTGGTATGCCGAGGGCGGCTGGGAGCCGGCACAAGGCCTCGATCTGGCCTCAGACTGCATGGTGATCGCCTGCGGTCCGTCACCCTCACTAACACCGGGGCGATATGCTGTTGTCACAAACTGAAAAGGGCCTGCAATCGCAGGCCCTTTGGGTATCAGGAGGCGGGTTTTTCCGGCACCAGGGGGACCGCCGGCTTGGCGATAAGCGAGCGGGTGTCTTCCACCGCTTCGGTGAGGATCACCTGGATATGCTGGCCCAGTTCGTAGACCGCTTCCTTGTCCAGGTAGACGCGGCCGTCGTCCCAGCTGCATTCCAGCCGGTCCCGGTTGGCCAGGATCAGGGAGGAGGGCATAAATACCACGGCGCCGTTTTCCTGCAGGCGCAGCTTTACGCCGCCCCGGCCGATGTCGATGATTTCGGCGTCGAATACCTTGCCCTCGGCCACCGCCGGCTGCAGGTAGCGCACATAGAGCCAGTCGGCGATGTCGCGCTCGGCGCGGCGGTGCATGCGGCGCTGCTCGGACAGGTGCTGAGCCAGCTCGGCGCTGGGCACATGGGCCTCGTGCTCCTGCTCGGCCAGTATCGCCTTGATCAGCCGGTGGTTGATGATGTCGCCGTATTTACGGATGGGCGAGGTCCAGGTGGCGTAGGCGGCCAGGCCCAGGCCGTAGTGCTCGGCCGGGGTCACGCTCATGGCGGCGAAGGACTGGTAGCGGCGTACCCGGTTGTCCAGGTAGCTGGTGTCGCGAGAGTCCAGCCAGCGGCGCAGGGCGCAGAAACCTTCCAGGCTGGCCAGGCTTTCCGGCTCGAAGGGGGCTTCGTGGGCCTGCAGCAGCTCGGCCACCTGGGCCAGCTTCTCGGCGTCGAAGCCGGCGTGCACGTTGAATACCCCGGTGCCGGCGTGTTCGGCCAGCCAGTTGCCGCAGGCCAGGTTGGCGGCGATCATCGCCTCTTCCACCATCTGGTTGGCGATGCGGCGGTGATCCACGTGAATGGCCACCACGTTGCTGGCGTCGTCCAGCTCGAAGCGGTAGTCGGGCCTGTCCTTGAACAGGATGGCGTGCTCGCTGCGCCAGGCGCTGCGGGCGCGGGTGAGTTCGGTCAGCTCGCGCAGCTGCTCGGCGATCACCTCGCTTTCCGGCTGCCAGTCGCCTTTCTGCTCGACCCAGTCGGAGACCTTGTCGTAGGCCAGCTTGGCCTGGGAGCGGATGCGGGCGGCGAAGAATTCCACCTGGTCGGTGACCTTGCCGTCAAAGTCGATCAGCAGGCGGGCGCACAGGGCGGGGCGCTCTTCGCCGGCCTTGAGCGAGCACAGTTCGTCGGCCAGGGTGCGCGGCAGCATGGGAATGTTGCGGCCGGGCAGGTAGACGGTAAAGGCGCGTTCGGCGGCGACCTTGTCCAGATCGCTGTCGTGGGGCACATAGGCGGTGGGATCGGCGATGGCCACGGTCAGCTCCCAGCCGTTGTCCAGCTTCTTCACGCTGAGGGCGTCGTCCATGTCCTGGGTGGACTCGCTGTCGATGGTGAAGAAGGGCACCTCGGTGAGATCCCGGCGCGGCAGGGATTCTTCCAGGGTCTGCCACTCGTCCTGGTCCCGGGGCGCCTGGTTGGCCAGCTTGTTGCGGGCCAGCACCACCCACCAGGGGGCGATGGGGTCGTCGACCCCGGCGATCAGCTCCACCACCTCGGCGAAAAAGCCGTTGTCCTTGAGGGCGTGGCGCTTGAGTTCGCCCAGCACCCAGTCGCCTTCCTTCAGGCCCTTTTCATCCAACCCCTTGATGGTGCGGGCCTTGATGGCGTCCTTGATCAGCGGGTGATCGGGCACTATGTTGAGCCGGTCGCGGAACCACTTCACCCGGGCCACGAAGCGGGTCAGCCCCTGCTCGACCAGGGTTTCCGGCTCGGCCACTTCCTTCTCGTTTTCGGTGCGCACCAGGGCGGTGATGCGGTCGCCGTGCAGCACCTTCTTCATGTAGGGCGGCGGGATGAAAATGCTTTCCTTCTCGCTCACCTCGAGGAAGCCGAAACCTTTGGCGGTGGCCTTGACGGTACCTTCCTTGGTCGGCATGGATTCGCGCAGCTGTTGCTTGAGCTGGGCCAGCAGGGGGTTGTCTTGAAGCATAGATAGGGAACCTGTCGAAATATCGGCCTGACTATACGGATTTACCCCCCGTCTGCCAAGGAAACCTTGGCCCGGCGCCGGGTTTCGGTGCCCAACCGGAGCCTGTCAGCCGTATTCCCGGAGCAGGGTGAGTCTGCCGAGGTCCGGCCGGCCGTTGCCGTCCACGCCCCTGTCCAGCAGGTAGCGCAACCGGTCCAGCATGGCCGCCTGGCCCGGCGCCCATTGGGCGCTCAGGCGGGCCAACTGGGCGTTGCCCAGGCCGCTTTCCAGGCTGTCGGCCACCACCACTTCCAGCCCCCGGGCCCGGGCTGCCTCGGCCAGTTCCCGGCACAGGGCCAGGCTGCCCAGCTGGCTGGGCCTGAGCACCAGGGCCCTGAGCTGGTCGAACAGCGGATAGTCGGGGGCGGCATGGCGGCCGAGATCGAAGGCCACCGGCCAGCCGTGGCGCTCCGCCAGTCGCCGGCTGGCGGCCAGGTCGGCGGCGGGCTCCAGCAGCCAGTCGATGCGGGCGGGATCGATGCGCCGCCACAGCCCTTCCAGCTGCTCCTCGCTCAGCCGGCCGCCCGCGTCCAGCACCAGCTGCAGGCTGGGTACCAGCAGGGTCAGCTCGCGCACCAGGCCGGCGTCGTGCTGCACCTCGCCGGTGAGGGTCAGCCAGGCCCGCTGGGGGTGAACCCGGCGGCAGCGCCAGGCGCGGATAATGGGTTCCCGCTCGCCTTCCAGCAGCGGCAGTGAGGGGGCCGGTTCGCCGTCGATGGCGGTGAGGGTGCAGTCCAGCCCGAATTGCACCGAGGGCAGGCGGGCACCGTGGGGCTGGCCTTGGGCCAGCCGCGCGCAGGCGGCCAGCAGCTCGTCCCGGGCGTCCTCCAGGCTCTCGCGGGACTCGCCGGGCAGGGGGGCGACCTCGCCCCAGCGGCCGTCGATGCAGACGTAAAGGCCCCGGCGGCGACCGAGGGGGGTACCCCTGATGGTGAGCGCCATGGTCAGGGGAAGTTCATAGCCGTAAACCGCAATATGCATTTGTGGTGACCCCGTTAATCGCCGTCGGAAATATCTTTAACTAAAAGTAACATCTGTCCGCCGGGGACGGTAGTGCTGTTTTTATCGCCCGGGGCTTGGGTATGATAGGTTTTTTCCTTGACGACCAAGAGAGCGCCGATGCCCCTGAGCACCTGGCTGAACGCCATCCGACCCAAGACCCTGCCCCTGGCGCTGGCGTCCATCCTGCTCGGCGCCGGGGTGGCGGCCGGGGAGGGTGCCTTCGACGGCGGCGTGCTGCTGCTGGCCCTGCTCACCGCCCTGCTGCTGCAGATCCTCTCCAACCTGGCCAACGACTACGGCGACGGGGTGCGCGGCACCGACGCCGAGGGGCGCGCCGGCCCCGCCCGGGTGCTGGCCTCGGGCCTGGCGACCCCGGCGCAGCTGCGGTCCGCCATCCGGCTGACCGCCGGCCTGGCGGCGTTGTCCGGCCTCTTGCTGCTGGGCCGGGCCCTGGGCGCCGACCGGGGCGCCTGGCTTGGTTTTCTGCTGCTGGGCGCCTTGGCCCTGCTGGCGGCCCTGGGCTACACCCTGGGCCGGCGCCCCTACGGCTACCGGGGGCTGGGGGATCTGGCGGTGTTCGTGTTCTTCGGCCCGGTGGCGGTGCTGGGCACCAGCTGGCTGATGCTGCACCAGCCGGGAGCCGGCGCCGGCTGGGCCGCCCTGGTGGCGGGCCTGCTGTCGGTGGCGGTGCTCAATATCAACAATATCCGCGATCTGGAATCGGATCGCCGGGCGGGCAAGCACACCCTGGCCCTGCGCCTGGGGCTGGCCCGGGCCAGGGTCTACCAGCTATTGCTGCTGGCCACGGCCCTGCTGGCGGGAACGCAGCTGATGGCGGGCTGGGGTTTTCTGGCCCTGCTCGGGCTCTGGCCCCTGGCCGGCGCCACCCGGCTGGTGCTGACCGAGCAGGGGCCGGCGCTGAACCGGGCCCTGGGGCTGACCGCCCGCGGCACCCTGATCTTTACCGGCCTGCTGGCCCTGGGGCTGGCCTGGGGGTAGTGCCCCGCTTTAATGTCTTTGTTGATAAAGAGTTAACACAGGATTGCAAAAATTGTATCCAACCGCTTTGCTTTTGACCGGCGGCTCTGGCTATACTGACGTCCATCTTGTCGGAGTGCCCCCAAGGGCTGAGACCGCGAACAGCGGGATCCGTTGAACCTGATCAGGCTAATACCTGCGAAGGGAAACAAGTGAGAACCAGGCCCCAAGACCCTTTCCCACCCGGCCGGTTCTTCCTCAACACTCCTGACAAGCATTTTCACGAACCAATGGACGCAAGGTGAGATTGCTATGTCAAAAACGAATCGTCGCGAAGTACGCAGCCAGGCCCAGGAATACATCCAGAACCTCAAGGGCGAACCCTTTCCCAACTCCGGCCGTATCTACATCGAAGGCTCGCGCCCGGATCTGAAGGTGGCCATGCGCGAAATCCGCCTGGCCGACAGCTTCAAGGGCGGTACCAAGGAAAACCCCATTTTCGAGGCCAACGCGCCGGTGCCGGTGTACGACACCTCCGGCCCCTACGGCGATCCGGACTCCGAGCTGGACGTCCGCCAGGGCCTGCCCCAACTGCGTCGCCAGTGGATACTGGAGCGCGACGACACCGAGGAGCTGGACAGCGTCACCTCCCAGTTCACCCAGCAGCGCATGGCCGACGACGGCCTGGATCACCTGCGCTTTGAGCACCTGCCCAAGCCGCGCAAGGCCAAGCTCGGCCAGTGCGTGACCCAGCTGCACTACGCCCGTAAGGGCATCATCACCCCCGAGATGGAATACATCGCCATCCGCGAGAACATGGGCCGCGAGCGGGTGCGGGACGAGCTGCTGCTCAAGCAGCACCCGGGCCAGAACTTCGGCGCCAACCTGCCCGAGTTCATCACCCCCGAGTTCGTGCGCAAGGAAGTGGCCGAAGGCCGCGCCATCATTCCCGCCAACATCAACCACCCGGAATCCGAGCCGATGATCATCGGCCGCAACTTCCTGGTGAAGATCAACGCCAATATCGGCAACTCGGCGGTGACCTCCTCCATCGAGGAAGAGGTGGAGAAGCTGGTGTGGTCCACCCGCTGGGGCGCCGACACCGTGATGGATCTGTCCACCGGCCGCTACATCCACGAAACCCGTGAATGGATCATGCGCAACAGCCCGGTGCCCATCGGCACCGTGCCCATCTACCAGGCGCTGGAGAAGGTGAACGGCGTGGCCGAGGACCTGACCTGGGAAGTGTTCCGCGACACCCTGATCGAGCAGGCGGAGCAGGGCGTGGACTACTTCACCATCCACGCCGGCGTGCTGCTGCGCTACGTGCCCATGACCGCCAAGCGGGTCACCGGCATCGTCTCCCGTGGCGGCTCCATCATGGCCAAGTGGTGCCTGTCCCACCACAAGGAAAACTTCCTCTACGAGCACTTCCGCGAAATCTGCGAGATCTGCGCCGCCTACGACGTCTCCCTGTCGCTGGGTGACGGCATGCGCCCCGGCTCCATCGCCGACGCCAACGACGAGGCCCAGTTCTCCGAGCTGTACACCCTGGGCGAGCTGACCAAAATCGCCTGGGAATACGACGTGCAGGTGATGATCGAAGGCCCCGGCCACGTGCCCATGCACATGATCAAGCGCAACATGGAAGAGCAGCTGGAGCACTGCCACGAGGCGCCCTTCTACACCCTGGGCCCGCTCACCACCGACATCGCCCCCGGCTACGACCACTTCACCTCCGGCATCGGCGCCGCCATGATCGGCTGGTTCGGCTGCGCCATGCTGTGCTACGTGACGCCCAAGGAGCACCTGGGCCTGCCCAACAAGGAAGACGTCAAGCAGGGCCTGATCACCTACAAGATCGCCGCCCACGCCGCCGACCTGGCCAAGGGCCACCCGGGCGCGCAGATCCGCGACAACGCCATGTCCAAGGCCCGCTTCGAGTTCCGCTGGGAAGACCAGTTCAACCTGGCGCTGGATCCGGAAACCGCCCGTGCCTACCACGACGAGACCCTGCCCCAGGAATCCGGCAAGGTGGCCCACTTCTGCTCCATGTGCGGACCCAAGTTCTGCTCCATGAAGATCACCCAGGACGTGCGCGACTACGCCGCCAGCCTGGAGAACAACATCGCGGTGCAACTGGTGGACATGGACGGCAACAGCGAGACCGTGGTCGCCGGCATGGCCCAGATGTCGCAGGAGTTCAAGAAGCGCGGCGGCGAGCTCTACCACCAGGCCGACAAGCTGGAGCGGGAGGAAGCATGACCCGACCCATCGTCTGGACCGTCGCCGGCTCGGACTCGGGCGGCGGCGCCGGCATTCAGGCCGATCTGCATACCATACAGGCGCTGGGCGGCCACGGCTGCTCGGTGATCTCCGCCATCACCGCCCAGAACTCGGTCACGGTGGCCATGGTGGAGCCGGTGCTGATGCAGGCCTTCACCAGCCAGTTGGTGGCCCTGGCCACCGATCTGCCGGCCCGGGCCATCAAGATAGGCCTGCTGCCCGGCGGCCTGCGCGCCGAGGTGCTGGCCCGCTACCTGAAGGAATACCGGCGCCAGTGGCAACCCTGGGTGGTGCTGGATCCGGTGGCCATCGCCAGCACCGGCCAGGCCATGGCCGAGCCCAACCTGCTGCCGGCCATCAAGCAGCACCTGCTGCCCGAGGTGGATCTGATCACCCCCAACGCCGCCGAGCTGGCGGCCCTGTCGGGCATAGCGCCCGACTCGCCCCGGGCGGTGCGCGCCGGCGCCGCGGCCCTGCTGGAGCTGGGCGCGCGCGCCGTGCTGGTCAAGGGCGGCCACCTGGACTGGAGCGGGGATCAGGCGCTCGACTACTTCACCGACGGCCAACGCGAGATCTGGCTGGCCAGCCCCCGGCTGGACACCGTTCACGGCCATGGCACCGGCTGCACCCTGGCCTCGGCCATCGCCACCGCCGTGGCCCAGGACTACCCGATCGAGGATGCCCTGGTGCTGGCCAAGGCCTACGTCAACCAGGGGCTCAAGGCCGCCGAAGGGCTGGGCAAGGGCGCCGGCCCGGTAGCCCACCTGGGCTGGCCCGACCGGCGCGAGGACTTCCCCACCGTGGTGATGCCGGGCTCGGCCCTGGGCAAGCAACTGGGGCTCGAGGGCAGCCTGCCCCGGGGCGGCTTCGCGGCCATGGATACCCTGAGGCTGGGGCTCTACCCGGTGGTGGACTCGGTGGCCTGGCTGGAGCGGTTGCTCGGCCAGGGCGTGCGCACCCTGCAGCTGCGCATCAAGGACAAGATGGATGCCGAGGTGGAGGCCGATATCCAGGCCGCTGTTGAGCTTGGCCGGCGCTACCAGGCCCGGCTATTTATCAACGATTACTGGCGGCTGGCCATCCGCCACGGCGCCTACGGCGTACACCTGGGCCAGGAAGACATCGAAGTGGCGGATCTGGAGGCCATCCGCGCCGCCGGCCTGAAACTGGGGCTGTCCACCCACGGCTACTACGAGATGCTGCGGGCCCGGGAGCTCAAGCCTTCCTACCTGGCGCTGGGGCATATCTTCCCCACCAAGACCAAGGACATGCCGTCCCGGCCCCAGGGCCTGGCGCGGCTGGGCCGTTACGTGGCGCTGATGGACGACTACCCGCTGGTGGCCATCGGCGGCATCGGCAAGGAGCGGGTGCCGTTGGTGGCGCAAACCGGGGTGGGCAGCATCGCCCTGGTCACCGCCATCACCGAGGCGGCGGACCCGGATGCGGCCACCCGCGAGCTGCTGGCCTTGGTGGAGGGGGATCATGCTGAGTGACGGCGAATTCCTGCGCTACAGCCGCCACCTGCTGCTCGAGGAGGTAGGCGAGGCCGGCCAGCTCAGGCTGAAAAACGCCTCCGTGCTGATCGTCGGCCTGGGCGGCCTGGGCTCGCCCGCCGCCCAGTACCTGGCGGCGGCCGGGGTGGGCACCCTGTGGCTGGCCGACTTCGACCAGATAGAGGTGAGCAACCTGCAGCGCCAGACCCTGTACGACAGCGACAGCCTCAAGCTGAGCAAGGCCGAGGTGGCCCGGGACAGGCTGCACAGGCTCAACCCCGAGGTGGAGCTGATCGCGGTCAACCAGAAGCTGGACGAACGCGCCCTGGGTGACTTCGTGGCCGAGGTGGATCTGGTGCTGGACTGCACCGACAACATGGCGGTGCGCCAGGCCATCAACGCCGCCTGTTACGCCTGGGGCAAGCCGCTGCTGGTGGGGGCCGCCATCCGTTTCGAGGGCCAGCTGCTGGCGCTCAATCCGGAACGGGATCACGGCTGCTACCGCTGCCTGTACCAGCCCGAGCAGAGCGAGCGGCTCAACTGCGGCAACGCCGGCGTGATCGGCCCCGTGGTGGGCACCATCGGCCTGTTGCAGGCGCTGGAAGCCATCAAGTTTTTAACCGGTACCGGCAGCGTGCCCTGGGGCGAACTCAAGCTGTTCGAGGCCAAGGCCCATCGCTGGCACAGCCTCAAGGTGCCCAGGGATCCGGCCTGCCCCGTGTGCGGCCCAGAGAGTGGAGAATCATCATGCGCGTAACCCTGAACGACGAAGCGCTGGAGCTGGCGGAGGGTACCACCCTGGGCCGGCTGCTGGCGGAGCTTGAGCAAGACAAACCCGGGGTGGCGGTCGCCCTCAACCAGCAGGTGGTGGCCCGCGGCCGCTGGCCCGAGCAGGCCCTGGCGCCCGACGACACCATCACCCTGTTCCACGCCATCGCCGGAGGCTGAGATGAGCCTGACCATCGCCGACAAGACCTTTAATTCCCGCCTGTTCACCGGCACCGGCAAGTTTGCCAATGGCGCCGTCATGAAGGCGGCGTTCGAATCCAGTGGCTCCGAGCTGGTGACCATGGCCCTGAAGCGGGTGGATCTCAAGGCCCACAGCGACGACATACTGCCGCCGCTGCTGGCGCTGGGCGTCAACCTGCTGCCCAACACCTCGGGCGCCAAAAACGCCGACGAGGCGGTGTTCGCCGCCCGGCTGGCGCGGGAGGCCCTGGGCACGAACTGGCTCAAGCTGGAGATCCACCCGGACCCCAAATACCTGCTGCCCGATCCCATCGAAACCCTGCGCGCCGCCGAGCGGCTGGTGCAGGAGGGCTTTGTGGTGCTGCCCTACTGTGGCGCCGATCCCGTGCTGTGCAAGCGGCTGGAAGAAGCCGGCTGCGCGGCGGTGATGCCACTGGGCGCCCCCATCGGCTCCAACAAGGGGCTGGTGACCCGGGACTTCCTCGAGATCATCATCGAGCAATCCACCGTGCCGGTGGTGGTGGATGCGGGCATAGGCGCGCCCAGCCACGCCGCCTACGCCATGGAGCTGGGTGCCGATGCGGTGCTGGTGAACACCGCCATCGCCGTGGCCGGCGATCCGGTGGCCATGGGCCGGGCCTTCCGGCTGGCGGTGGAAGCCGGACGGATGGCCTTTGAAGCGGGGCTGGCCGGCCAGAGCCACCAGGCCCAGGCCTCCAGCCCGCTCACCGCCTTCCTGGGGGCGTTATGAGCTTCTTCGAGGTCTGGTCGTCCCTGGACTGGGACGACATCAAGCTGAGCATCTACGGCAAGCAGGCGCGGGACGTGGAGCGGGCCCTGGCCCGGCCGAAACGGGATCTGCACGACTTTATGGCGCTGATCTCGCCGGCCGCCGAGCCCTACCTGGAGCAGATGGCGCAGCAGGCCTACCGCCTGACCCGCCAGCGCTTCGGCAACACCGTGGGCTTTTATATCCCGCTCTACCTGTCCAACCTGTGCGCCAACGACTGCACCTACTGCGGTTTTTCCATGAGCAACCGGCTCAAGCGGCGCACCCTGACGGAGGAAGAGATAGAGCGGGAATGCCTGGCGATCAAGGCCATGGGCTTCGACACCGTGCTGCTGGTGACCGGCGAGCACGAGGGCAAGGTGGGGCTGGACTACTTCAAGCGGATGCTGCCGATCATCAAGCGCCACTTCAGCTATGTGATGATGGAGGTGCAGCCCCTGTCCCGGGAGGAATACGCCGAACTGCGGGAATACGGGCTGGACAGCGTTATGGTGTACCAGGAGACCTACCAGCACCTGACCTACGACCAGCACCATATCCGCGGCAAGAAGAAGGACTTCCGCTGGCGGCTGGAAACCCCGGACCGCCTGGGCAAGGCGGGCATCGACAAGATCGGTCTGGGCGCCCTGTTCGGGCTGGAGGACTGGCGCGCCGACAGCTTCTACGTGGCGGCGCACCTGCGCTACCTGCAGAAGCACTACTGGCAGACCCGCTATTCGGTGTCCTTCCCGCGCCTGCGGCCCTGCGCCGGCGGCCTGGAGCCCAAGTCGGTGATGAGCGACCGCCAACTGGTGCAGCTGATCTGCGCCTACCGGCTGTTCGACCAGGAGCTGGAGCTCAGCCTGTCCACCCGGGAGTCGGAGCAGTTCCGTGACAAGGTGATCCCGCTCGGCATCACCAGCATCAGCGCCGGCTCCAAGACCCAGCCCGGCGGCTACGCCGACGCCAGCGTCGAGCTGGAGCAGTTCGAGATCGACGACGACCGCGCCCCGGCCGAGGTGGCCAGGGCGGTGGCCGCCGCCGGCCTGCAGCCGGTATGGAAGGACTGGGACAACAGCTACTCCGCCAGCCGCTAAAAGCGTGTTCGCAGCCGGTTGTACTTGGCCAACGCTTCGTCGTTCTCTGTTGTCACTCCCGCGAAGGCGGGAGTCCAGTGCAATATGTCATGGATCTCCGCCTTCGCGGAGATGACGACGGTTTCGCAAAGACCTTAAACAGGCTCTGAGGGTGGCTCGGGGCGACGCCTGCCGTCGCCCTTCTGTGTTAACGGAATGGCCGCCCGGGCGCTCCGGGAGTAGAATCCCCCCTTTCAATACCGGGCGAGGGGAAAGGGGTGATTGTCAACAACACGCACAGCAAGGTGATCGGCTATATCCTGTGGATATTCGGCTTTATGGGCGCGCACCGCTTCTACTACGGCCGCCCCATCAGCGGCACCCTCTACTTCTTTACCCTGGGCCTGTTCTTTATCGGCTGGATAGTGGACTTGTTCCTGATTCCCTCCATGGACCGCGCCGCCGAGCGCCGCTATGTGGTCGGCCCCAAGGACTACAACGTCAGCTGGATACTGCTGACCTTCCTCGGCATCTTCGGCGCCCACCGGCTCTATATGGGCAAGTGGCTCACCGCCATTATCTGGTTCTTCACCGGCGGCCTCTTCCTGCTCGGCTACCTCTACGACTACTGGACCCTGAACGGCCAGGTGGACGAGGTCAACCGGGAGTCGCGCCGGTTCGGCTGACGCCTGGGGCGCGGGCGGCCGCTATGTTGGAGCGCGGGCGGCCCGCCCGCGTTCCACCAGTAAACGGCGGTGTCTGCCTGCTGGCAAGAGTGCCAGTTCAGATCCGTAATACCTCCCCGTTCACAACCTTGCCAAGGTGACGGCCAGGGCCTTGCCCTTGAGTGCCGCCTGTGTGTCGCCCGTTACATGGGCCTGCACTATGGCGCCTTCCTTTAGCAGCCCCAAGGTGTCGGCCAGGGCGAGGGCCTGTTCCTGCTCCAGGCCGCAACGAGCCAGGTGGCCGGCGATGCGGGCGATAACGGCGGCCTTGTGGCGGGCGCACCGGCGGTGCACCTGGTGTTCCGGATCGCCGTATTCCCCGCAGGTGTTGATAAAAAAACAGCCGTGAAACGCGGTAAGCAGCTCGACCCTGTCGTTGAACCAGTCGTCCAGGGCGTCGAACAGCGCCTCGATCACCGCAGGCACACCGCCTTCCGCCCGGGCGAGGCGGGCGTCCAGCCATTCCAGGTAGTTCCGGTCACGATAGGCCACCACCGCTTCCACCAGCGCCTCCTTGCCGGGAAAGTGGTGGTACAGGGTTTTTTTCGCCACCCCCGAGCATTGCAGTATCTGGTTGATGCCCACCGCATGAATGCCGTGCCGGTAGAACAGCTCGAAGGCGGTGACGATAAGCTGCTGGCGCTTGTCCATGGCTCTCTCCTTTTTTGTCGATGTTGACAGAGGTATACCGATATGTCTACCCTAAATTGAGGGTAGACAATTCGGTCTACTTTTTTACTGGAGAAGGTCTATGAGTAATACGGTGATGTCCCGCCTGTCGGGTGCGGGCCCTGCCCTGGTGGCGGGTGCGGGGGCCATGCTGTGCATTTCGGTGCTGGCCGGCCTGGAGCAGTTCAATGACGGGGCCCTGTGGCTAATGGCTCCGTTCGGCGCCACCATGGTGATCCTCTTCGGCCTGCCGGACAGCCCGCTGGCCCAGCCCCGGAACATCGTGCTCGGCCATCTCCTGACCACCCTGGTCGGGCTGGCGATCATGAGCTTGTTCGGGGTGCACCCCTGGTCGCTGGGGCTGGCGGTGGGCCTGGCGGTGAGCCTGATGCTGCTGACCGGCACCACCCATCCGCCGGCCGGAGCCAACCCCCTGATCGTGATGCTCAGCGGCCAGGGCTGGGGCTTTCTGTGGTCGCCGGTGGCGCTGGGGGCGTTGCTGATCGTGCTGATGGGGCTGGTGTATCACCGCGGCACGGGGCGGCGGAGCTATCCGGCACGGTGGCTGTAGCAGGCCGCGCGGGCGAGGCTCGGTTATTCGAACCACTCCTACCGGCAGGCCCGCCTGCTGTGGAATGCCCTGGCCGCGCGCAATGATTGAGTGGAGCCGCCCCTATTCGGATCTGGATTTGCTGCTGACCGGCCCGGACAAAATTCCCCGGGCACTGCTGTTCCAATTGGAGGAAGCCTTCGAGCAGTCGGCTCTGCCTTATCGGGTGGACATCCTCGATGCCCACCGCATTGCTCCTTCCTTTCTGTCGCTCATCCTGGAGGACGGGGCAGAGCTGGACTGGCGGACGACGGCTTAGCCCAGCAGTCCGGCCTGCCTGAGCCGCGTGATCCAGGCCGGGCGCTTGCCGTGGTGGCGTTGCAGCTCGGCCAGGCCCTGTTTGAAATCCTCCTCCCTGCCGGCATGGCGCAGGGCTTCCGCCAGCGCCCGGGCCAGATCCAGGGCCTGATCATAGCCGGCCCCGGTGCCCCGCTTGAGCTGCGTATCCATCTCCTGCCAGACCCGCTCCGGATCCGCCGCCAGGGCGGCGAGACGGGCCCTGTGCTCGGCCAGGCATCTGGCCTCTAGCTCGGCCCGGGCGAGCCGTTCGCGCTCGAGGCGCCGCTCGCGCACGGTGGCGTAGCCGGTGGCGATCTGGGCCAGGGTGCGGCGGGGAGCGCCCGACGTCCGGGGTCGGCGGCCCCGTTGCCAGTCGAGGAAGCGCCGGCGCAGGCCGCGTTCCGCCTCCATCCCCCGGCCTTCGAGCAGCAGGCGCGCCACCTGCCTGAGTTCCGGCAGCGGCTGCTGTTCCAGCCAGAGCTCGTATTCCGGCTCTTCCTGCCCGGGTTCGGCCGGGCTGGCCGCCGCCACGGCCTGCAGCCAGTCCGGATCGATCTCCAGGAAGTCCACCAGGGCCTGCTGGGCGGGCGTCAGGGTTGCCAGGCCGGGCGGCAAGGGCGGCTCGAGATCGTCATCGCCCAGTTCGCCGGCGCTGAGACGGGCCAGCCAGCCGAGGTACAGGGGCCGGGTATCGCCCCTCAGCAATTCCTGCCGCAGGGGCAGCAACCGGCTCAGCCAGTCGGGGCCGTCATCCTGGCTCCAGAACCGCTCGTTCTCGCCGGCTTCGTCGTTGAAGCTCCAGGTCAGTACGCAGTGCCGGCCGGTGACGCTGCTCTCTAAGGCATCGCTCTGGCCGTGCTCGGCCGAGGGCTGCAGGCAGGCCTCCAGCATGGCCTGGTCCAGGGCGTCCGTCGGCAGCTTCAGCATCAGCAGGCAATGTCCCCAGTTGGCCGAGTAGAGGTGGGCGTCGAAGTAACGGTGCATCCATTCCACGGGATTGCCCTTGAGGTCGCCCCAGTGATACTCGTTGATAAAACTGCCGCTGGTGATGGTGGCCCTGCTGGAGCGGGCGCGCAGCTCGGCCTGCTGCCGGCTGCTCAGGGGCCGGTCGAGGGCGGCAAACTCGTAGTATTGGTATTCACTCATGGATGTTTTCTATCTGGCTCGTTGAGTACTTGAATGCCCGATATTGTGGCAATTCTGGCCCTTTGTGAACCGGTAGGAAGCCGGCGGTGTCCGTCATGGGTGCGGATCCGGCTGTGATCATGAGGTCAAGGGGGAAAGCGCCACCGGAGGTGGCGCCCTAAATTCAGGCAAACCCGGCCCTGAAGCGGCAGTAGTCCCGCAGGGCGCGCTCCTGGCTTACCGCCCGCAGCCTGACCTCGGTGCCCTGCGGGCACTGGGCCAGGCGGGCGCAGGCCAGGGGCGTCAGGGTGCCGAGGCGGGGGTAGCCGCCTATGGTCTGGCGGTCGTTGAGCAGCACTATGGGCTGGCCGTCCGGCGGCACCTGCACCGCGCCCAGGTTGATGCCCTCCGACACCATGGCGCCCAGCCGGCAGTGCAGGGTGGGGCCCAGCAGCCGCACTCCCATGCGATCCGCCCGGCTGTCCACCCGCCAGGGCTGGTTGAAGGCCTGGAACAGGCTCTGGCCGGTGAAGGCGGCGATCTGGGCGCCGGGGATCAGCCCCAGCACCACGGGGGCGGCATAGTCGGGCATGGCCTCGGTCGGCAGGATACGGGCCGGGGCGGCAGCGCCCTGGTCGCCGAACGCCAGCCGGTCGTTGGCCGCCAGCTTGCTGCCGTCGCCCTTGTGGCCGCCCAGGCCGTCGCGCACCACGCAGGCGCGGCTGCCGAGCACGGGATCGGCAACAAAACCGCCGGCCACCGCCAGGTAGGCGCGCACCCCCTGGCGGCACATGCCGAGGTTCAGCACCTGGCCGGCCTTGAGGGTGAAGGCCCGCCAGGGTGGCAGGGGCCGGCCGTCCAGGGTGGCCTGCATGTCCGGGCCGGCCAGGGCCAGCCGGCAGTCCTGCCCGGCCTTGAGTTCCAGCCCCCCCAGGGTGACTTCCAGCGCGGTGCTGCCCCAGGGGTTGCCCAGCAGCCAGTTGGCCCAGGCCCAGGCGTGCAGGTCGGCGGGGCCGCCCTGGGTCACGCCCAGGCGGCGCACGCCGTAGCGGCCGCCGTCCTGCAGGGTGCTGAGCGGGCCGGGGCGGCTGATGGTGAGATATCCTTGTGCCATCGTGAACTACCTTGTTGCCATGGGAGAAGTGTCGCCGCCGAGGCGCTCGAAGGTCGCCTTGTCGACCGGCACGAAACGCACCCGATCCCCCACCTGCAGCAGGCTCAGGCCTGCGCTGCGCGGGTCGAACAGGGTGGCGCTGGTGCGCCCGAGCAGGTTCCAGCCACCGGGGGAGGGGCGTGGGTAGGCGGAGGTCTGGCGGCCGGCGATGGCCACGCTGCCCGCCGGCACCCGCGGCCGAGGGGTATCGAGCCGGGGCAGCGCCAGTTCGGCGGGCAGGGTGCCCATAAAGGCGAAGCCGGGGGCAAACCCTAAGGCGAATACCCGGTACTCATGCTCGCTGTGCAGCCGGATCAGCCGCTCGGCGTCGAGGCCGGTATGCCGCTCCAGCCGGGCCATGTCCGGGCCCACGCTGGGGTGATACCACACCGGCAGTTCCTTGATCGGGGTGTCGGCATGGTCCCGGTCCGGGGTCAGCCCGGCCAGCAGGGCCTGCAGTTTTTGCCGGGCCTGGTCGTCCCCGAGGCGCAGGGGATCGTACTGCACCAGTACCGTGGTGTAGGAGGGCACCAAATCCACCAGCTCGTCGCCGAAGGCCTGTTCGCAGCCGCGCACCAGGGCGGTGATCCAGCCCATGTTGCGCTCGTCGATGCTGTCGAACAGCCGCACCAGCCAGGCGTCCATGCCGGCGTTTTCCAGCCGGGGCAGGGTGCTCATGCCAGTTGATCCAGGGCCTGGCGGATGGCCTTGACCGCGGCGATGGACTCGGGGTTGTCGCCATGCACGCACAGGGTGTCGGCCGCCAGCATCAGCGGGCTGCCGTCGCTGGCGGTGAGTGCCTGGCCCAGGGCGATGCGGCTGGCCTGCTCGACGATCACGGCGGAGTCCTGGTGCACGGCGCCGGGCAGCCGGCGCGAGACCAGGTAGCCCTGGGCGTCGTAGGCGCGATCGGCGAAGGCCTCGAACCAGAGGGTAACGCCGTGCCGGGCGGCCAGGGTGCGGGCCGGCTGCGGATCCCGGGTGGCCATCACCATCAGCGGCAGGGTGGCGTCATAGGCGGCCACCGCCTTGATCACCGCCTCCAGCCGGGCCGGGTCCTGCATCATGTCGTTGTAGAGGGCGCCGTGGGGCTTGACGTAAGTGACCCGGCCGCCTTCGGCCCGGCACAGGGCGTCCAGCGCCCCCAGCTGGTAGAGCACCAGGTTTTCGATTTCGGCGGGGGAGCAGGCCAGGGAGCGGCGGCCGAAGCCCACCAGATCCGGGTAGGCCGGGTGGGCGCCCACTTTCACCCCGTGGTCCAGCGCCAGGCGCACGGTGCGGCGCATGGTGTCCGGATCGGAGGCGTGAAAGCCGCAGGCCACGTTGGCTAGGTCCACGAAGGGCATCACCTCCCGGTCGCAGCCCATCACCCAGGGGCCGAAGCTTTCCCCCATATCGGCGTTCAACAATAGTTTGGGCATGGTGTCAGCTCCTTCTGTCGGCGGTTGTCATGGTTTCAATCTAATAATTTATCGATAAAATGCAAATAAAACATTTATAATTTTTTGTCAAAGTGTTGACTTATCCTTCGGTTGTTGCCTAATCTTGGACCCTGGGTTCCCCGAACCGCCACTATGAGATCCGGGCGGCTGTCACAGCCGGACCAATGATCGAGCGGGATGGATGCCTGTTATGGAGAATCGGATGGTCTGACGCAGGAAGCGCGTGCCGTTGTTGTGGCAGGGCTCGCCTGCCAGCGCCGAGACACACAGCACGAGAACGAGGACCGTTATGACCTACGCAAAATCCGCCCTGACCCTGGCCACCGCCGCCACTCTGCTGGCCACCGGCGCCCATGCCGCCACCGAGTGGGACATGCCCACCCCCTACGGCGACCGTACCTTCCATACCGTCAATATCCGTGATTTCGCCGAGGACGTGGCCGAACGCACCAAGGGCGAGCTGAAGATTACCGTGCATTCCAACGGCTCCCTGATCGGCCATGCGGAAATCAAGAACTCGGTACGCCGCGGCATAGTGCCCATGGGCGAGCTGATCATGTCCCGCCTGGCCAACGAAAACCCCGTCTACGACGTGGACTCGGTGCCCTATCTGGCCGCCAGTTACGACGAGGCCTGGGCCCTGTGGCAGGCTTCCAGGGAGGTGATTGCCGAGGAACTGGCCAAGCAACGCCTGCGCCTGCTGTTTGCCGTGCCCTGGCCGCCCCAGGGGCTCTACACCCAGAAGGAAATCACCGCCGTGGGCGATCTGCGCAACCTCAAGATGCGGGCCTACAACACCGCCAGCGAACGGCTGGCCCGCCTGAGCAACGCCGTGCCGACCCAGGTGGAGGTGCCGGACATCCCCACCGCCTTCAGCACCGGCCGGGTGGAGGCCATGATCACCTCGCCGGCCACCGGCGCCGATACCAAGGCCTGGGACTACCTCAAGCATTTCAACCATACCCAGCTGTGGCTGCCGAAGAACATGGTGATTGTCAACGAGCGCTCCTTCGCGGCGCTGGATGAAGCCAGCCAACAGGCGCTGCTGGAGGCGGCGGCGGCGGCCGAAGCGCGTGGCTGGGAGATGAGCAAGCAGGAAACCGAGCAGGCCCTGGCCACACTGCGTGAGAACGGCATCGTAGTGAGCGAGCCGAGCGACGAACTCAAGCAGGGCCTGCAGCAAATCGGCCAGACCATGACCGAGGAATGGGCCAAGCTCGCCGGCCCCCAGGGCCAGCGGATCCTGGAGCAATACCAGCAGCTCAAACCCTGAGTTTTCCTCCCCGGCGGGATTGCCGGGGTTTTTCTATCGCAGGTAATGGTGAATCGCGATGCAATTTCGACTCCTTCCACTCTACCGGTTGGGCGCCTATGGCTCCGTGCTCTGTCTGTGCCTGATATGCGGCCTGATCACCGCCCAGATCCTGGGCCGGCTGACCGACAAGCTGCTGGTGGCGGTGGGCATGAACAGCCTGGGGCTGGAAATCCCCGGCCTGTCCGAAGCCTCCGGCTTTCTGCTGGTGGGCGCCAGTTTTCTCGGCCTGGCCTACACCTTCGTGCAGGGGGGCCATATCCGGGTCACCCTGATGATCGGCCATCTGTCACCCAAGGTCCGCGTGTTCTTCGAACTCTGGTGCCAGAGCCTGGCCCTGGCCCTGTGCGGCTACCTGGCTTGGTACACGTTCTGGCTGGTGGAAGACAGCCTGGCCTTCAATGAAGTGTCCTACGGCATTTTACGGGTGCCGCTGTGGATACCCCAGAGCGCCATGCTGGCCGGCATCCTGCTGTTCTGCACGGCCCTGCTCGAAGCCTGGCTGCACACCCTGATCACGGCCCTGACCCGGCCTTCTTCCTTCCGTGTCACCGATACCGGCCACGAATAACCGCGGAGTAGAACCATGTTGTTGATGATGTTGGTATTGCTGGTGGCGCTGTTCGTGATGCTGGGCAGCGGCGTCTGGGTGTCCTTCACCCTGCTGGGACTGGGCTGGCTGGGCATCAGCCAGTTCACCTCCATTCCGGTGGGCGACATGATGGCCTCGGATGTGTGGAGCGCCAGCTACAGCTGGGAGCTGACCGCCCTGCCCATGTTTATCTGGATGGGCGAGATCCTGTTCCGCTCCCGCCTGGCGGAAGACATGTTCACCGGCCTGGCGCCCTGGATGCAGAAGGTGCCCGGCCGCCTGCTGCACACCAATGTGGTGGGCTGCGGCCTGTTCGCGGCGGTGTCCGGCTCCTCGGCCGCCACCTGCGCCACCATGGGCAAGATGACCATTCCCGAGCTGACCCGCCGGGGCTACGATGAGCGGCTGGTGCTGGGCACCCTGGCCGGCTCCGCCACCCTGGGCCTGCTGATCCCGCCCTCCATCATACTGATCGTGTTCGCGGTGGCCACCGACCAGTCCATCGCCCGGCTGTTCATGGCCGGGGTCTTTCCGGGGCTGATGCTGATCGCCCTGTTCGCCGGCTACCTGGTGTTCTGGGCCTGGCGCTACCCGGACAAGGTGCCCCAGTCCGACGAGCCCGACCTGTCCTTCGGGGAAAAGCTGAAGCGCTCGCGCAAGCTGATCCCCATGGTCGGGCTCATCGTCGGGGTGATCGGCTCCATCTACGCCGGCCTGGCCTCGCCCACCGAAGCCGCCGCCGTGGGCGTGGTACTGTCGCTGGTGCTGGCGCGGGCCAACGGCGCCCTCAACCGGGCCACCTTTATGGAAGCGGCGCTGGGGGCGGTGAAAACCTCCTGCATGATCGCCTTTATCCTGGCCGGCGCCTCCTTCCTCACCGCCGCCATGGGCTTCACCAAGCTGCCCAGCGAACTGGCGGCCTGGATTGCCACCATGGAGCTGTCGCCCTTTATGCTGCTGGCGGTGCTGACCCTCTTTTTCATCGTGCTCGGCTGTTTCCTCGACGGCATTTCGGTGGTGGTACTGACCACCTCCATCATGCTGCCGATGGTGGAAGCGGCGGGCATCGATCTGATCTGGTTCGGCATCTACCTGGTGATAGTGGTGGAAATGTCCCAGATCACGCCGCCGGTGGGCTTCAACCTGTTCGTGCTGCAGGGCATGACCCGCAAGAACATACTGAAGATCGCCGGTGCGGCCCTGCCTTTCTTTTTCCTTATGCTGCTGGGTGTGGTACTGATCAGCATCTTTCCGCAGATTGTGACCTATCTGCCCGAAGCGATGAGTAACAGGTAATGAACAAGAGTAATGAGGAACAGGTAATGGTGGATCCGCGCGGGCCCATAGTGTCGTCCGAGCACCTGTCGCGCAAGGCGCGGGAGCTGTCGGAGTTCGAGTTTGGCCTGATTATCGCGGGCCATGCCTTCAACCGCTGGATGGTGCGCTGCATGACCGCTGCCGGCCTGCCCGAGCTGAGCTCGCTCGACATCCTGGTGCTGCACAGCATCAACCACCGGGAGCGGGCCAAGCGGCTGTCGGACATCTGCCTGGTGCTGAACGTGGAAGACAGCCACACCGTGAGTTATGCCCTGAAGAAGCTGACCAAGCTGGCGCTGATCTCCGGCGAAAAGCACGGCAAGGAAACCTTCTTCAAGACCACGGAGCAGGGGCGCGACACCTGTGCCCGCTATGCGGATATCCGCGAAGCCTGCCTGGTGGAGTCGCTCTCTTCCCTCGGCATCGCCAAGGAAGACATGCACCAGATAGCCGGCGCCCTGCGCGCCATGTCCGGCCTCTACGATCAGGCGGCCCGGGCGGCGGCTTCGTTGTAAGGCGAGTGCATCCGGCATCCTCGCCCGGCGGTGGGGATGCCGCATTTAGGAAATTGCCTATTTATCAAACGCCGGGAACTGATTATGATGGAGCCTCATGTTAACCAAGAGGCCCGGTCAAAAGCCGGTAACTATATGGATTGCTCGCGAAGTTGCTTGCAACGCACCCTTAACTGCCCTGTTTTTCCCTTCTTCTTGTCGTTCCCGGCGTCTGTCGCCCTCCGCTGCCCAGATCACACTCCGCTTGCCCTATCGGCCGGCGCAATGCGCTGAACCTGCCGCTATCGTCATAGAACAAAGAGGTAAATTATGGAATTCCTGATGGATCCGTCTATCTGGGCGGGGCTGCTGACGCTGCTGATCCTGGAAATCGTGCTGGGCATCGACAACCTGGTGTTTATCGCCATCCTGGTCAAGAAACTGCCGCCCCACCAGCGCGACCGGGCCCGCATCATCGGCCTGTCGCTGGCGCTGTTCATGCGCCTTGGCCTGTTGAGCCTGGTGTCCTGGCTGGTCACCCTGACCAGGCCGCTGCTCACCCTGGGTGAGCTGAGTTTTTCCGGGCGGGACCTGATCCTGATGGCCGGCGGTTTCTTCCTGCTGTTCAAGGGCACCATGGAGCTGCACGAGCGGCTGGAAGGCAAGATGCACGAGGCCAGCACCAATGTGGTTTATGCGGGCTTCGGGGTGGTTATCGCCCAGATCCTGGTGCTGGATGCGGTGTTCTCGCTCGATTCCATCATTACCGCCGTGGGCATGGTGGACAACCTGGCGGTGATGATGATTGCCGTGGTGCTGGCCATGGTGGTGATGCTGGTGGCGTCCAAACCGCTCACCGAGTTCGTCAACGCCCACCCCACGGTGGTGGTGCTGTGCCTGAGCTTCCTGCTGATGATCGGTTTCAGCCTGGTGGCCGAGGGCTTCGGGCTGCATATTCCCAAAGGCTATCTGTACGCCGCCATCGGCTTCTCCATCCTGATCGAGTTCTTCAACCAGATGGCCAGGCGCAACTCGCAAAAGGCCGAGGCGCGCCTGCCCCTGCGTGAACGCACCACTCAGGCCATCTTCAACCTGATGGGCGGCGGCAGGAAGGAAACCATGGAGCCCCAGGCCGCACCGCAGCAGAGCCGGGAGCAGGGCTTTGCCGAGGAAGAACGCCATATGATCAGCGGCGTGCTGTCTTTGGCGGAGCGTTCCATCCGCACCGTGATGACGCCCCGGGCCGACATCGTCTGGCTGGACGTGACCGATGGCCCCGACGTGGTGCTGGAAGAGCTGATGGCCTCGTCCCACGGCCAGTTCCCCATCTGCGAGGGGGAGCTGGACAACCTGCTGGGCGTGGTGCGCGCCAAGGATCTGGTGGCCGGCCTTAAGGAGGGCAAGAGCCTGGTCGAACTGGCCACGGGCAACGAGCCCATGATAGTGCCGGACAGCATCAGCGTGATCCGCCTGCTCAACATACTGCGCGAGGCGCGCGGCAACCTGGTGCTGGTGAACGACGAGTTCGGCACGGTGCAGGGGCTGGTGACGCCCCACGATCTGCTGGAGGCCATCGTCGGCGAGTTCCTGGACGAGGACGAGATCCCGGAAGTGCTGGCCCAGGAAGACGGCTGGCTGGTGAAGGGCAGCACCGATCTGCACTACCTGGAGCAGGTGCTGGCGCGCAAGGGGCTGGTGGATCCGGACAACGACTACGCCACCCTGGCGGGCATGCTGCTGGCCTGGAGCGGCCAGTTGCCGGAGGCGGGCGCCGTGTTCGAACGCGAGGATTTGCGCTTCGAGGTGACGGAAGTGGAAGACTTCCGCATCGCCCAGGTGCGCATCACCCCGCTTAGCGCCTGAACCCGGGACGCCGATTCCGTCATGCCCGCGAAGGCGGGCATCCAGAACCCGGGTAGCTTCCCGCGCAGGCGACAACGCCGAGCCCCTGGACCCCCGCCTTCGCGGGGGAGACGGGGTAAGGTGCCTGCGCGGGGACTACAACACCGCCTCTATGGCGGTTTTCAGTTTTTCGTCCTCCGGTTTGGTCAGGCTGGAAAACACCGCCGTGACCCGGCCTTCCCGATCGATCACGTATTTGTAGAAGTTCCAGCGCGGCGCCTTGCCGCTCTGGCGGGCGATCTCCTTGAAGATGGGGTGGGCGCCGCCGCCCCGTACCTTGATGGGTGCCACCATGTCGAAGGTGACGCCGAAGTTCACATAGCAGACCTCCGCCGTCTTGGCCTGGTCGTCGGCTTCCTGGCGGAAGTCGTGGGACGGAAAGCCCACCACCTTCAGCCCCTGATCCTTGTAGCGCTGGTGCAGTGCCTCCAGCCCTTCGAACTGGCCGGTAAAGCCGCAGAAGCTGGCGGTGTTCACCACCAGCAGCGGCTGGCCGGCGAACTGGCGCATGTCCACCGTTTCATTCGAGTGCAGCCGGGGCAGCCGGTGCTCGAACAGGGCGCCGGTGTCCGGCTGGGCCGCGCTGGCCGTCTGGCACAGCAGCAGGCCGCATAGGCCGCTGAACAGTTTTTTCATCTCGATCACTCCCTGATGGTCCATGGGCATGGTTTAAGGTTACAGCCACAAAGACCCTGGCGGATAAAAAATGCTTGCAGCGGGGGTGACGATGGGGATGAATTGTGATGTTATATTATAACTAAATTGGTTGTTCTCATTCGTATCCACTGTTCAGGTAGCCCCCATGATGCCACTGCGATCTTCCCTGCTCGGCGCCGGCCTGCTGGCCGTTGCCGCTTCCACCCATGCCACCGAAGGGGTGCTCGACATAGTCGCGCCCTGGGAAATCGGCAGTACCGATCCTTCCAAGGCCGGCTATGTCTATACCCGGCTGCAGATAGGTGAAACCCTGGTGGAGGTGGACAACCAGGGCCATCCCCAGCCCAGCCTGGCCGAGAGCTGGACGGTTTCCGACGACCAGCTCAGCTGGCGTTTCGCCCTGCGGCCGGGCGTGCGCTTCCACGACGGCAGCCCGCTTACCGCCGAGGTGGCGGCCAAGGCGCTGCAACTGGCCCTGGCCAAGCCCGGCATGCTGACCGAGGCGCCGATAGCGGCCATTACCGCCGAGGGCGATGAGCTGCTGATCCGCCTGAACAGTCCCTTCGCGCCGCTGCCGGCGCTGCTGGCCCACAGCTCCGCCCAGATACTGGCGCCTGCTTCCTACAACGAGGCCGGCGAGGCCACCCAGGTGATCGGCACCGGCCCCTACCGTATCGAGCAGTTGCAGATGCCGCAAAAGCTGACCGCCGCCGCCTTCAACGACTACTGGGGCGAGGCGCCCGCCATCGAACAGATCAGTTACCTGGCCGCCGGCCGGGGCGAGACCCGGGCGCTGATGGCCGAGAGCGGCGACGCCGACATCGTCTTCACCCTGGATCCGGCCAGCCAGGCCCGGCTGCAGCGCAACAACCGGCTCAGCGTGCACTCCGAGCCCATTCCCCGCACCGTGACCCTTAAAGTGAACGCCGGCCATCCCTTCCTGGCCGAGCCCGAGGCCCGGCGGGCCCTGAGCCTGGCGCTGGATCGCACCGGCATGGCCGTGGCCCTGCTGCGCACCCCCGAGGCGGCGGCCAGCCAGCTGTTTCCGCCGTCTTTGACCGACTGGCACCTGGGCGAGGTGGCCGGTGCCGAGCGGGATCTGGACCAGGCCAGGGCCCTGCTGGCCGGCCTGGGCTGGCAGGCGGACGGCAAGGGCATGCTCAGCCGCAACGGCGAACCCTTCAAGCTGACGCTGACCACCTTCGCCGACCGGCCCGAGCTGCCGCTGCTGGCCACCGCCATGCAGGATCAGCTGCGGGAATTGGGCGTGGAGCTGACGGTCAACGTCACCAACTCCAGCGAAATCCCCGCCGGCCACCGGGACGGCAGCCTGCAACTGGGCCTGATGGCGCGCAACTTCGCCCTGGTGCCGGATCCCCTCGGCACCCTGCTGCAGGACTTCGGCCCCGAAGGCGGCGACTGGGGCGCCATGAACTGGCATTCCCCACGCCTGGGCGAGATTTTGCAGCAACTGCTGGCACACACCGACGGCGAGACCGTATCCGGGCTGCGCATTGAAGCCGCCGGCATACTGCACCAGCAGCTGCCGGTGATCCCGGTGGCCTGGTACCAGCAAACCGCCGCCGTGTCCAACAAGGTCGAGGGCTTCAGCATAGATCCCTTCGAGCGTAACTATCGGGTGAGCGAAATGAGGTGGGCCCAGTGATACCGGTGTTGAGCTACCGGCTGATGCAGGCCGCCCTGGTGGCGCTGATGGTGGGGGTGCTGACCTTTATCCTCACCCATGCCCTGCCCGGGGACATGGCCTTTCGCATCGCCGCCGGCCGTTACGGCTACGACTATGTGAACGCGGCCGCCGCCGCCGCGGTGCGCGCCGAGCTGGGCCTGGACCTGCCCGCCTGGCAGGCCCTGGGCCACTGGCTGTGGGATCTGCTGCGGCTGGATCTGGGCCGGTCGCTGGTAACTGGCGAGGCGGTGGTGGACGAGCTGCGCCACCAGCTGGGCCACTCCTTCAAGCTGGCCGCCGCCGCCGTGGGGCTGTCGCTGCTGCTGGGCCCGCCGCTCGGCATTTTGGCCGGGCTCCGGCCCGGCGGCCGGCTCGACCGGCTGACCCTGCTGCTGGCCACCGTGCTGCGGGCCTTGCCCCAGTTCGTGATCGGCATTTTGCTGGTGATGCTGCTGGCGGTGCAGCTGGGCTGGCTGCCCGCCGCCGGCCACGGCACCGCGGCCCACACCCTGCTGCCGGCGCTAACCCTGGCCCTGGGGCTGGCCGCCGTGGCCTGCCGGGTGAGCCGCAACGCCATGCAGGGCGTGGCCGGCTCCGCCTATTACGCCTTCGGCCGCACCAAGGGCCTGGGCGAGGGCCGGGTGTTCAGCCGCCACGGCCTGCGCAACGTGGCGGTGCCGGTGCTGGCCCACCAGGCCATGCAGCTGGTGTACCTGATCGAAGGCGTGGTGGTGGTGGAAACCCTGTTCGCCTGGCCCGGCATCGGCCATGCCCTGGTGCACGCCATCGTGGCGCGGGACGTACCCATGATCCAGGGCACCGCCCTGGTGCTGGGGCTGATGTTCGTGCTGCTCAACGCCCTGGTGGACCTGCTGTGCCACCGTATCGACCCGAGAAGGAGGGAGGCATGAGCCAAACCGCTACCCTGGCCGCCCCGGCGGCCCCCGCCGGCCGCCGTTTTTTGAGCCCCCGCCAGCGCCTGGGCGCCGCTTTGCTGCTGGCGCTGGCCCTGTTCGGCCTCGGCCTGCCGCTGGTGGCCGAGCTGGATCCGGCCCGGCAGAACTACAGCCAGATCCTGGCCGCGCCCAGCCTGGCCGAACCCCTGGGCACCGATCACCTGGGCCGCAGCATGCTGGCCCGCATGAGCTCGGCGGTGCAGCTTTCCCTCGGCCTTTCCCTGCTCGGGGTGCTGACCGCCGCCGTGCCCGGCGTGCTGCTGGGCGTGCTGGCCGGCTGGCGCGGCGGCTGGGTGGACCGGACCCTGGGCGTGCTGGCCGACACCCTGCTGGCCCTGCCCGGCCTGCTGCTGGTGCTGCTGCTGGTGGCCATAGCGCCGGGCAACTTCTGGACCCTGTACGTGGGCATCGCCCTGGTGTTGTGGATCGAATACTTCCGGGTGGTGCGCCTGACCACCCGCAGCCTGATGGCCTCGCCGCAAATCGAGGCCTCGCGCCTGCTCGGCTTCGGCCCCGGCTACATAGTGCGCCGCCACCTGTGGCCGGCCCTGGCGCCGGTGGTGCTGACCCTGGGCGCCTTCGGCGCCGCCACCGCCATCCTGGCCATTGCCGCCCTGGGCTTTGTCAGCGTGGGGCTGCGCCCGCCCACCGCCGAGCTGGGGCTGATGATGACCGAGCTGCTGCCCTACTACCACGAGGCGCCCTGGGTGTTGCTGCAACCCATAGCGGCGGTGTTCCTGCTGGTGCTGGCGCTCAACCTGCTGGCGGGAGGCCGCAAGCCATGACCGAACTGCTGAAAGTGGAACAACTGGCGGTGGCGGCGGCGGATGCCATAGTGCGGCCGCTGTCGTTTACCCTCGGGGCCGGCCGGCCGTTGACCCTGCTGGGGGAAACCGGCTCCGGCAAGAGCCTGATCGCCCAGGCCATTATGGGCAACCTGCCGGCGGGGCTGCAGGCCCGGGGCCGGATCTGGCTGCGGGGGGAAGAGCTTACCCACCTGCCCGCCGCCGCCCGGCGCAAGCTGTGGGGCCGCCAACTCGCCATGCTGCCCCAGGAGCCCTGGCTGGCGCTGGACCCGACCATGAAGGCGGTGGAGCAGGTGGCCGAAGGCTACCGCTACGTGGCCGGGGTGGACTGGGCCCAGGCCCGCAGCCAGGCCGAGCAGGATCTGACCCGGCTCGGCCTGGGCCACGCCCTGCACCGGCTGCCGGGCCAGCTCTCGGGCGGCATGATGCAGCGGCTGGCCTTTGCCGCCGCCAGCACCGGCGGCGCCGACATCGTCATTGCCGACGAGCCCACCAAGGGCCTGGACGCGGGCAGCCGCGACCAGGTGACCGGCCTGCTGCGGCAGGTGGCGGAGGAGGGCGGCGGCCTGCTGACCATTACCCACGACATCGCCGTGGCCCGCCAGCTGGGCGGCGAGGTGATGATAGTGCGGGGCGGCGAGGTGCTGGAATCCGGCCCGGCGGAGCAGGTGCTGCAGGCGCCCGCCAGCGACTACGGCCGGGCCCTGCTGGCCGCCGAGCCCGCCGCCTGGCCGGCACTGGCGCCGCTGAACGCCGGCGCCACCGTGCTGAAGGTGGACGGGCTGGCCAAGGAGCGGGGCGGGCGGCCCCTGTTCCGGGATATCTCCTTCGAACTGCGCGCCGGCGAGGTGATGGGGGTGGTGGGCCCCAGCGGCTGCGGCAAGAGCACCCTGGGCAGCATCTGCCTGGGCGTGCTGGAGCCGGACGCCGGCGCGGTGTGGCGCGACCCCGCCCTGGCCCGCACCCGCTACCAGAAGCTCTACCAGGATCCGCCCGCCGCCTTTGCGCCCTGGTGCAGCCTGGGCCAGAGCCTGAAGGACGTGGTAAAGCTGCACCGCAAAGACTGGGCCGAGGTGGAACGGCTACTGCCCCGGCTGGGGCTCTCGCCCGACCTGCTGGCGCGCTCGCCCCGGGAGGTGTCGGGCGGCGAGCTGCAGCGGCTGGCGATTTTGCGCATCCTGCTGCTGGAGCCGGTGCTGCTGTTCGCCGACGAGCCCACCTCGCGCCTGGATCTGGTGACCCAGCAGCAGACCATAAGGCTGCTCACCGATCTGGCCCGGGAGCGGGGCTGCGCCCTGCTGCTGGTGAGCCACGAGGCGGCGCTGGTGAACAAGGTGGCGGATCGGGTGCTGGCGCTGGGTTGACACTCAAACGGGGAGGGACTGCTAGACTTCAAGGGAGTCCCTTTTCCCGGCAAGGAGAAACCCCATGAAAAAGCGTACCCCGGCCCTGATCCTGCTGTCGCTGCTCGGCCTGTCGCTGTTGTCCGGTTGCAACACCATGCGCGGCGTTGGGCAAGACATAGAAGCGGGCGGCGAGGCGATTCAGCGCTCCACCTACTGAACACTCCACGGCCAGGGGCCGGAGGCACTCCCTCCGGCCCTTTTTCGTCCTGGCATCCGGATGGGCTTATTCTTCACTATCCTCAGGGCAGGTGGATCATGACAACGCCAGGGGAGGAGCCATGAACACGAGCCAGGCGACCATCGGCCATCTCGGTGCCCACCTGGCCGAACAGGGGCGGGAGCTGCGCCGGCTGGAAGGGGCCGGCGGCCGCTTGCTGACCCTGTTCAGCCTGTTGCTGGTGGCCCTGGGCGTGCTCACCGCCTTCAACGCCGCCCTGCTGTTCCACCCGACCGAGCCCCTGGGCTGGATCACCCTGGTGTTGTGCCTGCTGGCCTTTTTTACCCTGGCCTGCGGCTGGGGCCACGCCCTGCTGAGCTTCCGTCCACCGGAGCAGGCGCCCGCCATGCCGCTGGCGGCGGAGCTGGACGCCCTGCTGCACGGCGACGACCCGGCCAGCCTGGAACGGTTGCAGGCCGAATACCGGCAACTGGGCCGGGAGCTGGGCCAGGCCATCGCCCTCAAGCGCCGCTTCTTCAACCACGCCTGCGACGAACTGGCCATCAGCGCCTGGCTGCTGGCCCTGTTCGGCCTGCTGCTGGTGTTCGGCCTGCACTTCCCCTGGGCGGGCTGAAGGCGGGCCGCCGAGGGGGCTTTGCCCTTGCAACTGCCATAGGGAGCCATGCCATTGCTGCTGAATCGGGAAACCGCCCCCCAGGTGCTCGCTTTCTTTTTTTCCTTGGTCATCTTGCTGCTGATCATGCTGGAAGGCGACAGGACCAATCGTGAGCTGCTCCGGCTCAATGACGCGGTCGTCGATATCCACGAGGGGATCTCCTCACTGCAGGAGTTACAGGCCTTGTTGCTGGACGTAGAGACCGGCGAGCGCGGCTATTTGCTGACCGGCAACGAGGAATACCTCGCCCCCTACCATCAGGCGCTCGCCCTGATCGATGAGCGGTACCGTCGCACGGAAGAGCGGATGGCGGCCGAGCCCGCGCAACAGGACAGGTTGGCTCGGTTAGAAGAGCTGATTGCACGCAAGCTGGGCATTGCCACCCGCAATGTGGAAATACGTCGGCAGCAAGGGTTGGCCGAGGCCCGCGAGCGGCTGCTGAGCGGCGAGGGAAAGCAGGTGATGGACGCTATCCGTGGACTGATGACGGAGATGGAAGCCCACGGCAGGATGTTGCTGCTGTCCTCAACCCGCGAAGCCCATAGCCAGGCCGCACGCAGCCGCTGGTTTACCCTGGGGGGTGGCAGCATCGCCGTGTTGCTGTTGCTGCTGGTCGCCCTGGTGCTTAACCGCGACTTCCGCGCCCGGGGGCAGGTCGCGCGGCAGGCCCGGGCCAGCGCCGCCCGGTTGCAGGCCCTGCTGGATGCGGTGCCCGAAAGCCTGTTTCGGCTGCGGCCCGGGCAGGTTCCTGAATATCTGGGCGGCGCCGTGGATGCGCACCGCATGATGCCGGCCACTGTGCTGGTGGCCGCGCTGGAACATGGCGAGCACGACGGGCAAGCCCACAGCCGTGACTGGATCGATGAAGAGACCGGCCGTTGCTATGAGATCCGGGTGGCCGAGGTGGAAGGCCAGGAGCAGGAGTCCCTGGCGATGGTCCGCGAGGTGACGGAGCAGCGCCGGGTCGCCCAGATGAAGCACGAATTCATCGCGACCGTCAGCCACGAGCTGCGCACCCCGCTCACCTCGCTCAACGGCGCGCTGGCGTTGCTGGCCGTGAACGAGGGGGCCGGCGTGAACCCGGATTTGCGGCCCATGCTGAGGCTGGCGCTCAAGAACAGCGAACGGCTGGTGGTGTTGATCCGGGATATTCTCGACGTGGAACGGCTGGACAATGGCCGCCTGCTGGCCAGGTTGAAACGCCAGCCCATACGGCATTTGGTGAGCCGGAGCCTGGAAGACAACCTGCCGTTTGCGGAACGCTTTGGCGTGCACCTGCTGCTGGCCCCGCAAACCGAGGATGCCGAAGTGAATGTGGATGCCGACCGCTTCCTCCAGGTGATGGCCAACCTGATCTCCAACGCCATCAAGTTCTCGCCACCGGGCGAAGCGGTCCGTATCGGAATAGAGCGGCAGCCGACGCGAGTCCTGATCTGGGTTGCCGACCACGGGCCCGGCATCCCCAAGTCATTCCATGATCGCATGTTCGAGCGTTTCTCCCAGGCCGACAGCTCGGACTCCCGCCAGAAGGGGGGCGCCGGGCTGGGGCTATACATCAGCAAAGGCCTGATGGAGCAGATGGAGGGAAGCATCGGCTTTGTATCGGAAGAAGGGGTGGGGACTACCTTTTACTTGTATCTTCCCCTGGTGGAACCCTAGCGAGTAAGAAAGGCCGGGCACTCACCACCGCTACCCGGCAGGAGGCGACAAGATGACGGAGCAGCGCGACCATGTACTGATGGTGGAAGACGACGAGGACATCGCTTTTCTCATGCGTTTTCTGCTTGAGCGCAACGGCTACCGGGTGACGCACGCCGCCAACGGCCGCGAGGCCAAGGAGTGGATCGATACGGCAGCACCGCCGGCGCTGGTGCTGCTGGATGTGATGTTGCCATACCGGGACGGCCTCGAATTGCTGCAGGATATAAGGGCCTTGCCGGCCTGGCGGCATACGCCGGTGCTGATGCTGACCGCCAAGAATCGGGAGGCGGACATAGTGCGGGCCCTGGAGCTGGGGGCGGACGACTACGTGGTAAAACCCTTTCAGCCGGATGAACTGCTGGCGCGTATCCGGCGCATGCTCAGGAAACTGAAACGATGAGGCATGGCGGTTGGATATGGTGGCTGATGCTGGCCACGGTGCAAGCCCAGGACGAACCGCCGGCACCCCGGGTGACGGAAGCGGAGCTCAGTGTCCGTTACGACGTGCTGGATCGGGGCTTTGACGACGAGCAGAGCTACCGGTTGGACTGGCTCTCGGCGCGGCGTGGTTACAACAGCTACCATGGTGGCGTGATCAGCCAGTCACGCTTTGGCGAGGCCGGGCAGGGCATGGAGCTGGGCGGCCATTTTCCCCTGGACGGGCGCTGGAGTCTGTTCACCGAGGGCGGGCTGGGCTTTTCGGCACGCTTTCTGCCCGAGTGGTTTGCGGAGGCGGGGGCCGAGCGCCGGCTGGCATACGGTTTCGGCCTGCGGGCCGGCTACCGCCGCACCTCTTATAGCAGCAACAGGGTGGACCGGCTGGGGCTGACCGGGGATCGCTATTGGGGCGCCTGGCGCGGTGCCTACACCCTGAACCTGACCTGGCTGGAAGGCCGGGATCCGGTATTGGGGCACCATGCTTCCCTGAGCTACTACCCCGATGACCGCAGCTATTGGGGCGTGCGCGTCGGCCTGGGTGAAGAGCGGGAGCTGGTGTCGTCTGCCCGTATCGTCACCACCGACACGGCCGCCATCGGGGTGTTCGGCCGATACTGGCTGGCGCCGCGCTGGGCGCTGACCTGGGATCTGGAGGCGGGCCGGCAGGGGGAGCTTTACCACCGCTACGGTGCGCGGCTGGGCGTGCGCCATGCGTTCTGAGTCTTTGGTGCCGTTGGCCCTCTATTCCGCCCTGGCGGTGGGGGTGCTGACGGTGCTGCTGTTGTTGCAGGTGCTGCTGATCACCACCCTGAATCGCCGCCGGACCCGGGAAAGGACGAGGCTGGAGGCGGGCTGGCGCCCTTGGCTGGCGAAAGTGGCCGCCGGGGACCGGATAGACCGGCTGCCGCTGCTGCCGCCGGCGTACAGCGCCTGGTTTCTGGTGCTGTGGTGCCGCACCCAGCGCAGCCTGCGGGGCGAAACCCGGCGGCGCCTCAACACCCTGCTGTATCACCTGGGGCTGGACCGCTTTGCCCTCGGCATCATCGCCGGCGGCAGGGCGCAGCAACAGCTGATTGGGCTCACCACCCTCGGCTATCTGGGCAACCTGGCGCACTGGCCCGAGGTGGCGGCCCGCCTGGCGGATCTCAGGCCCATCATCGCCCTGGCCGCCGCCCGCACCCTGGTCAGCCTGGATCCGGCGCGGGCCATGGACCAGCTGATGCTGCCGATGTTGACACGGCGCGACTGGTCCCGGGCGCAGGTTGCCACCCTGTGCCGGGCCGCCGGCCAGGAGGCCGTTACCCCTCCCTTGCTGGATGCGGTGCGGCGCTATCAAGGGGGCGAGCCGGTGGCGGGGGCGCCCCTGGCGGTAGCCCGCCTGATGGCGCTGCTGCCGTTGGGCCGGCCGGCGGAGCTGGCCCCCTTTGCCCGCCGCCTGCTGGCCGATGCGGATCCCCGGGTGGCGTGCGCCGCCCTGGGCTGCCTGGCCGACAACGCCGACCCGCGTGACAGGCCCGCCATTCTGGCCATGCTGAGCCATCCGGACGCCGAGGCCAGGGCCATGGCGGTGCGGGCACTGGCGCCCGTGGGGGAAGCCGCCGACCTGCGGCTGTTGCTGCCGATGCTCGCCGATACCGACTGGTGGATACGCCAGCAGGCGGCCAGAACCATGGCGCAGATGCCGGGGCTGGGCCGATCGCAGTTGGAGCGCTTGCTGGCCGAGGTAAGGGACCCCTACGGGCGCGAG
This sequence comes from Zobellella iuensis, assembly GCF_016746085.1. Lineage (GTDB taxonomy): Bacteria > Pseudomonadota > Gammaproteobacteria > Enterobacterales > Aeromonadaceae > Oceanimonas > Oceanimonas iuensis. The sequence goes on along the minus strand of NZ_JAERTZ010000004.1, from coordinate 148,851 downwards.
GCCCTGGCCTATGCCCTGAGGGTGCGCGGCCTATGAACGGGTTCTGGGAGTTCTGGCTGCCCCTGCTGTTTATCGGCTATTTCATCCTGCTGAATCTCGGCTACCTGATCCTGAACCTGGTGTCGCTCGTTAACCTGCGCCAGTACATGCAGTACCGCTCCGAGCTGGGGGAAACGCCCACCTGGCTGGGGGTGGAGCCCCCCATCACCCTGATACTGCCGGCCTTCAACGAGGAGCGCATCATCACCACCTCGGTGATGTCGGTGCTGCAGCTGCAGTACGGGGAATTCGAGGTCATGGTGGTGAACGACGGCTCCACCGACCGGACCCTGGCCTGCCTGCAGCAGGACTTTCAACTGGAGCCCCAGCCCCAGCCGGTACGGTTGCAGTTGCCCTGCAAGCCCATTACCGGCATCTACCGCTCCCGGCGTTTTCCCAACCTGGTGGTGCTCGACAAGGCCAACGGCGGCAAGGCCGACGCCATCAATGCCGCCATCAATGCGGCCCGGCACGGCCTGTTCTGCGTGATGGACGGCGACTCCATACTGCAGCGGGACAGCCTGTTGCGCATAGTGCAGCCCTTTATCGAGGACGAACGGGTGATCGCCGCCGGCGGCACGGTGCGCATCGCCAACGGCTCGGAGATCCGCGGCGGCTTTATGGTGAAGGCCGGCTTGCCCCGCAGCTGGCTGGCCCGTTTCCAGGTGGTGGAGTATCTGCGCGCCTTCTTGTTTGGCCGGCTGGGCTGGTCGCCCATGAACGCCCTGCTGATCATCTCCGGCGCCTTCGGCCTGTTCAACCGGCAACGGGTGATTGACGTGGGGGGCTTTCGGGTGGACACGGTGGGCGAAGACATGGAGCTGGTGGTGCGCCTGCATCATTACCACCGCCAGCACCGCATGCCCTACCGCATCGTCTATGTGCCCGACCCCCTGTGCTGGACCGAGGCGCCGGAAGACATCGGCACCCTGGGGCGGCAGCGGAGCCGCTGGCAGCGGGGGTTGTCCGAAAGCCTGTTCAGCCACTGGCGGCTGCCCTTCAGCCGCACCGGTGGGGCACCGGGCTGGCTGGCCTGGCCTTTTATGTTCCTGTTTGAGTGGCTGGGGCCCCTGATAGAGCTGATGGGATACCTGCTGCTGATGGTCGGCTTTCTGTTCGGCCTGGTGTCGGCGGAGGCGCTGCTGGCCTTTGCCGTGGTGGCGATTGGCCTTGGCATGCTGCTGTCGGTGAACGGCCTGCTCCTGGAGGCCATGTCATTCCGGGTGTATCCCCGGCGGCGCGACATGCTGTGGCTGTTCCTGGTGGCGTTGCTGGAAAACTTTGGCTACCGCCAGCTCAACACCCTGTGGCGGCTGCGGGGCATGCTGCAGTGGCTGACCCGCCGCAAGAAACACTGGGGCAGGATGAAACGCAGCGGCAGCTGGCTGCAAAAGTAGTTTGCTGCCGCCTTGCCCGGCTACCACCAGCGGCGCAGCTTGAGCCAGGCACCCAGCGCCACTCCCAGCGCCAGTATGATCAGGCAGAAAACCCAGAAGGCGAGGGGGCTTTCGGCCCCCGGCATGCCGCCCAGGTTGATGCCGAACAGGCCGGTGAGAAAGGTGGCGGGCAGGAACAGCAGCGCCATTACCGAGATTTGGTAGGCGCGGCGGTTGGTGGCCTCGGTCATCAGGTTGTTGATCTCGTCGGCCAGCACGGCGGTGCGGGCCACGCCCGCGTCCAGATCGTCCAGCCAGCGGCGCAGCCGGTCGGCGATGTCCTGTAGCCGGCGGCGGTCGTCCTCGTCCAGCCAGCCGATTTTTTCGTTGGCCAGCCGGGCCACCAGATCCCGCTGCGGCGACAGGTAGCGGCGGATCAGGATCAATTGCTTGCGGATGCGGCCCAGCCGGCCGTTGCCCGGCAGCTTGCGCTCCAGCACCGCCTCTTCCAGCGCCAGGATCTGGTCGTGCAGCTCCTCCACGAATTCGCCGGCCCGGTCGGTAAGGGCGTCGCACATTTCCACCAGCCAGTCGCCCGGGTTGGCCGGGCCGCCGCGGCGCTCGAGCCGGGCGAACAGATCCTGCTCCGACAGCAGCGGCCGGCGCCGGCTGCTGATAATCAGATCGGGGGTGATAAAGATGCGCAGGGCCACCATTTCTTCGGGCCTGTTCCCCTGGTTGTGGTTGATGCCGCGCAGGATCAGCAGCAGGTTGTCGCCCTGGCGCACCAGCTTGGGCCGGCTGCTCTGGCCCAGCAGCGCCTCGCGGGCGGCCTCGTTCAGCAGCGGGCTCTGCCTTAGCCAGCGGGCGGACTCGGGATCCCCGTAGTCCAGATGCACCCAGGCGGGCCCGTCCGCCGGCAGCCCGGCCCCCGCCAGCGGCCGCATGCCCCCGGCGCCGTCCAGCACCAGGCGATAAATACTGTTAACCGGCACCCGCTCCATCGCATTCCTCCCCAAGATCAGAGCCACCAGCTTACACCAAGGCGGGGCCGGCCTCGTCAGAGCCTTGCCGAGAAAAATCACAAACACAAAATAAGAATTATTACAATTGATGTTTTGTTTTGTGGCAACAATACTTGTCTCAAGTGGGTAGGGCAGGTAGACGCTTGGACCTGAAAACAGCGGCGGGCGGTAGCGTACCTTTAAAGACTCAAGTGGCATTGTTTTTATGCGGTATGCATATCCTGAAACCGCTATACGGCGCGATAACCCAGGTCGGACCTCCCGATAACCCCAACATCCCGATAAAGATCCTTTCTATTTCAGTAAGATAGCCGGCAGGCAAGGAGGCCATCGAGCTGGATTATGGCGTTATCGCTCTGGCTTCTGGCTTCTGGCTTCTGGCTTCTCTCGGCTTTGGTTCTTGCGGCGTCATAGGGCCACTTTGCATTCGGAGGGAGTTGACTAACAAACGAGGTGCAACCCATGCCCAAGAATGTTCGCCTCGGCATCATACGCGCCAGGCACGATACAACCGTCCCTGTCATCCCCGATCAGGCGTGCATCGCGATGGTGATGATCGGCGACCGCTCGCTGTTGCGCTACTGGATCAACACCACCCGCGGTTACCTGGATTTCCTCGACTCGCCGATGTTTCCGTGGGTCGACATCACCATCGGCACCGACACGAGCCGCAGCGCACAGGCGACGGCCGCGATCAATGCGCTCCGCGCCCGCGTTCCCGGGCACGACCCGCTCGCCGGACTCGACGGACTCGTGGTGCTGACGCACCCCGGAACGCGGACCATGGCGAACCCGCTCGCCGGGCAGCCCGGACAGCCCGCAACAGTCACGACCGGCTTCGACGGCGGCACGACGGGCGTCGGCGGATTCACTGTCGCCGTGCTGCCGATAATGGCGAGCGACCACACGTTCATGTGCCACGAGATCGGCCACGTGCTCGGCTTCGGCCACACCTTCGGCCTCGACAACAACGGCACCGACTGGGATCCCTCCGACGCCAACATCATCGTGGGGCCCGAATACGGGTCGCCGTATGATCTGATGTCATCGGCGTCGTTCGGCACCCTATGGCTCGGGACCGGCCCGTTTTACGCGGCCTCGCCGACCTTCATCGGCCCGCCCGTCAGCGGTTGGCCGAACGCCAACGGTGCCCTCGCCATGGGACCTCACCTGGCCCGCGCCAACCTGCACCGGTTCATGCCCGATGCTCTCGCCGGCCGCGTTGTCGAGCGGCCCTTCCCGCCCCCGGGTGGTGCCGTGCGTGTGCGCCTGGTGCCGGCGTCGGCTGCGACCGGACGGTGCCTCCTGATCCTGCATCCGCCGAACGAGCCCGCGAACGGCGTCGGCCGCGTCTACGTCGAGTACCGCACGGCCCGCGGGTGGGATGCTGGCATGGACATCCTGGGGCCGAGCCTGTCGCGCGAGGGCGTGGTGGTGCACTCGCTCGTCGACCAGCCGAACGTTGGCCCGCGGGTGTGGTACCGCGGGTCGGTCCCGACGGTGTCGCCGGACGCCGACGTCGCCGTTGCCACCACGTCGCTCGTCGTCAGTGTTGAAGACATCGATCCGGAACGCAACTGGGTCGAAGTCTCGGTAACGGAGGGCGCGGCGCGGCGTGTCGAGCTCGTCCGCGGCAACCATTCAGACGACGTCGTGGGTGTGGTGGGGGCGCTGGAGCAAACGACGACGCCGTGCGGCGATGCGATCCGCAAAGGGACGTTCGCGACGTCGACGTTCAGCCAGTTTCGCATCCGCACGACCGGCTTCGGCGGTGGTGGCGCACCCGGGGTTCCCGACGCCACCGTGGCGTGGACGGTCGGCGGCGTGCCTGCGGGCGGCAACAGCGGCACGGTGGACGTGCCCTACGACGGCGTGACGTTCGCGGTGGAGTACACCATCGACCCCGTCGTCTTCGAACTGGCGCTGACCTCCCGTGGCGGCGAACGCTTCGAGGTTCCGGTCGTCGTCACCGTCACCGGTGACGGGACGACGGCGGCGGCCAGCGGCACCTTCGCCGCCGAGGGTTGGTTCGACGGCGTCCATCCGGACGATGCGGCGACCCTCGATAGGTGCCTTCGGCGCGTTTTCGACCGCTACCATGAAGTGCCGCCGTTGTTCCGGAAGCCGACGCCGGAGCCCGGATGGTCGTTGCGGGTCCGCGAGGAAGTCCAGCGGCTCTGGTACGCACAGACGACCCGCTTGATCAACGACGCGTCGGGACTCGACGCCGCCGGACGAACCGCGTTCCGCCAACTGGTCGACGTGCAGGTGCAGCCGACGCAAACCGTGCTCGGCGCCCTGGCCGCCGTCGGGATCGACTTCAGCGTGCCGGAGGCCGACATCACGGCCTGGCTGGCGAACCCCGAGTTCACGCCGTATCCGGCACTAGCGGAAGCGTTGCTGACACGGCTGAATGGCAACCGGCTGCGTCGCGCGGTGTTCCTCGACGTCATTGCGTTCAACTATGAACACGCCCCCGGCGTGACGTCGCCGCGGGCGGTCGAGCAGGTGCGGGTCGGTGTGCTGGAGGCCGCCGTTCTGGAAGGATCGAACACCCGATATGGAGAACGTGCCACGAGCTTTGCCGAACTGCTCGCGGTCGACGACAGTGACGATGCCCTCACACGCGTCCGTGCGGATGTCGCTGGCGAGATCTGGCGGATGGGACGGACTCGGCACGCGGATCCCGGATAGGCACGCCAGCGGCCCTCGACTCACGCGACGGCCGCCCCGTTGCTCAGTGGACACGCACCAACACAGAGGTTGAATAGAAACCAGTTGCTGCGCTCAAAAGAGCCAAGCCCCCCTTGAGCCGCCCGCATCTTCCCTTGGCCCCCGGGCTCAGGCCCGGGGATGGCGAGTTCCACCACGCAGGAATTTCATCATGCTTACCGATCTTCAGCACAAGACCGCCCAGGCGGTAGTACACGTTTTCGAGACCGGCCGGCCGACCGGCGGTTACGACACGGTTACACTGTTGCCGGGTGACACGGGGCACCTGACCTACGGAAAACTGCAGACCACGCTCGGCAGTGGCAACCTGTTTTTGCTCATCAACCGCTACTGCGCAGCACCGGCCGCCGCCTTTGCCGAGCCGCTGCGGCCCTATCTCGGGCGGCTGCGCGACCGCGACACCAGCCTGGATCAAGACGCTGCGCTGCGGCGGCTGCTGCGCGAGGCAGGGAGCGACCCGGTGATGAAGGCGGTGCAGGACGCGTTTTTCGACGATCTCTACTGGCACCCCACGGTGACCGCCGCGCGGTCGCGCAACATCAACAGCGCGCTGGGCACCACGGTCGTGTTCGACAGCTTTATACACGGCTCCTGGCGGCGCATGCGCGACCGCACCGATCAACAGGCCAAGGGCAAGAGCAAAACATCGGAGCAGGCGTGGATTGCACTGTACCTCACCACGCGGCGCGACTGGCTTGCCAACCACACTAATCCGCTGCTGCCGCGTACCGTCTATCGCATCGATGCCTTGCAGAAGCTGACCAGCGCAGACAACTGGGCGCTGGCCCTGCCCATTACGGTGCGCGGCCAGTTTATCGACGAGGCGGTGCTCGATGGCTCCAGTCACGCGCGTGCTGCCAGCGACGACGGCGAGCGGCTATTGATGGTCACCAGCCCGATGCACCGCGGCGACGACGTTAAGGCGTTACAGCAGGCGCTTAACGCGCGCGGCGAGTCGCTGCAGGTGGATGGTGTATACGGGCATGCGACCGCCGCCGCGGTGAGGCGGTTCCAGGGGCTCAACGGGCTGCGTGCCGACGGCATTGTTGGCGCCATGACCCGTGCGGCGCTCGGCATGTTCTAGCGGCGCGGTTCGCCCCGCGCAATCGGCAATAGGAGCCAGTGGCTCCTCGGCCCCCCGTTTGCGCAACGGCAGCCTGCAATCTTATCCGCTCCTGAGCGCTGCTCGGTACTCACCGGAGGAATCCTTATGGCCATCAAAACCTTGTTATCCCTTGACGGAGGCGGCATCCGCGGGCTTATCCCCGCGCTGTGGCTGGTTGAAGTTGAGCGCCGTTTACGCCGCTCCGGCAAGGGCAGCGTGCGCGATCACTTCGATCTGATCGCCGGCACCTCGACCGGCAGCATTCTTGCCTGCGGTATTGCGAGCGGCCTTAGCCCGCAGCAGATTGCCGACCTGTACGTGCAGCGCCACCAGGAGATTTTTCCGGGAGGGGCGATGCGGCTGTGGTCGCGCATGGGCCGCTTGTTTACGCAGGGCCCCTCGGCGCCCAAATACGATGGCAAGGGCCTGCGTGCGGTGCTTTCGTCGGTGCTTGGCGGCAACACCCTCAAGCATCTGTCGCCGCGCACCCTGGTTGTGTCTTACGACACCATCGCGCGCTCGGCGGTGATCTTCAAAAGCCATAAGGAAGAGCACTGGGAGTTGCCGGTGTGGCAAGTGTGCGTTGCCTCGTCGTCGGCACCGACCTATTTCCCCGGCCATATCATGGACGTGGAAGGCAAACGTTGTGCACTGATCGATGGTGGCGTTGTCGCCAACAATCCGACCGCCTGCGCCGTTGCCGAGGCGCTGCGCCTGAACCGCGAGGCCGGTACACCAGAGCAGCCGTTAATGGTGGTGTCGATAGGCACCGGCCAGGTCACGCGGCCCATTCCGGCGGAAGCAACCCAGGAGTGGGGCGCGCTCGAATGGGCGCTGCCGATCATCGACGTATTGTTCGACGGAGCAAGCAAGTCGGTCGACTACATCGCCCGCCAGAGCATAGGCGCCGGCTACTTCCGTTTGCAGACCCAGCTGGCCAAGGGCATGGACGACATGGACGACGTGAGCGCAACAAACATCAACGCGCTTACCACCACGGCGCAAGACTATCTCCGCGAGCCGCAAGTGAATCAAATGCTCGACGATATCGTCGCTCGGCTGTAGCGCACCCGCTTACACCAGGCGGACAGCCCCGGCCGGGGCTTTCCTCCTGCCTCGCAAAAAAGACATTCCGCAATTGCCTTTTACCCATGAAGCGACAAAACTAGGCACAAATGAGTCGGCCGGGGGTGCGCTTGAACCCGAAAACAGTGACGGGCGGTAGCGTGCCCGGCAGGGCCCGGATGGCGATGGGTTTATACAGTATCAACGGCCAAAAACCACTGTACAGGCGCGATAACCCACATCGGACTTCTCGATAACCCCGGCAAGCCGATAAAAATCCTCCCGGCTTCAGCCGGATAACCGGCAGGCGAAGGGACAATCGAGCCGCCTTATGGCGTTATCGCGCCGGCTTGTTTACTCCGGCACTGGTTGGGGGCGATTGTGTAAAATATTTCTATTATCAGTTGATTATAAGTTTTTATTGATCTGGTCAGGTGTGTGTAAATGAGCCAGGTCAATATACAATTGTTAGGCATCGCAATCAGCATCTGAGAGAATTTTATGAAAAAAAACATCGAATCCAAAAGTTCTGTAAGTCGTCTTTCAGATGAGGGGCAGAAAGAAGGGTTTCAGACACTTCACAAAACGTCAGAGAACACGGCAAAGGTTGACTCGGACGCAATCAACAATATTGGGTCACTTACATCTGAGTACATTTCTGCCTCAAAGGAGGCTCTGGCCAACGCGAAGACAGAAGATGAAAGGACTCAGAGGCTAAAAGATGCTAGGGACGCACTTCGAGAGGCGCGCGAAGATATCCGCGAAGTAAATAAGCGATCACACCAATCTCAGCGAGGATTTTCCACTCTTGCGATTATTGGAATGACCGCTCTGGCAGGCGTAGCCATTTCAGGCGGATTATGGCTATTGTCAAAAAAATAGTGGGCTAGCAATACCTAACAATTCGTTCAAGCCGACGCCGCTTCACGGCTCGGCTTAACTCAAACGTTATACGCAAAAGAAGAATCGAGCATGGCAACAAGACAACCACAATTTGAAGAGATAGTTGAGCTGCTTAGTAAAGCTGTTCCTATCTTGGAATCAGAAGGTTTAGATGGCTCGGTCAAAAATACAGAGAAACTAATTAATCGTATTAAAGGTATGGGCAGCATTATCCCATCACACAAAAATGAGCTTTACTCAATTCTTCGTATGATGCTTGAATCTAATACCTACTATGACTCAAAAGCTGGAGAGTATTTGGATCAAGCATTTGTACTTATTAAAGAGGCATTTGGTGAAAGCGTATAACAAGTCAAAGCACGTGGACTTGGCAAAGCTGTCACCTTTTTTGTTCCAAAAAAGCCGCCAACTTCACCAAGCCGGTGTTTGAGGCGTTATACGAGGTGTTCAATGAATAAACTGGAGAATTACATTGCTTAAACTGAAAGATATTCACTTGGGATCCACAGATGCAAAAAACGAACTCCTAAGTAGCTCCCCTGAAGAAATTCGTAGATTTGAGTCGTCGTTTGTTACGCCTCCGGCATTGAATATCGAAAGCTACTATAATAGAAATAAGTACTATGTTGTAGGTCTGAAAGGCACTGGGAAAACCGCTCTTCTCAGATATATATCAATTAAGCTAGACGAAAAATCAAGTTCACATTATTCCTTCGTACTATTTAAATCGGAAGTTGATGAGGATTTACGAAAAGACTTCACAAAAGCCGCACGCATTCAATTGGCAGAAGATAACTCAAATGAGTTCCAAGGTAACGATTTTGAAACGGTCTGGAGATGGTTTATATACAGAAAAATTGCATCTTCAATTGAAAATATGGAAGAGAACCCATTTCAAAAAAACAGTAATTATTTCAAGTTTGTTGAGTTAGTGAACTCCGAAAACATTGGCCAGCAACAAGACAAGGGTTTTTCACGTTTAATACCTAAGATTCGAAAAGGAAATATCGAAATAAGCAAGTCGCCAAAGCTTGGATTGGAATTTGACTGGGATGAGGATGGAAGAGCAAAGGTTAATTTCAACGATCTTGTTCGTAAGGCAGATGACGCTTTTGAAAAATTGGACCCGGGCGCTGGGACACTGAATATATTTTTTGATGAACTAGAACTTAGCTACCAATCCAGCAAACAATATCAGCGAGACTCGAGACTGATTAGAGATTTGATAGTCTCTGTTGAAAAGGTCAACGCGGTATCCAAGCGTAATGGATTTAATTTTTGTCTATATGCCGCTATTCGTTCGGAGGTTTTAAATTCTGTTGAGTCGCTTGGAAAAGAAATTAACAAACCAATAGCAGATTTTGGATCTACTGTTTTATGGAATAGACCGGGCCTAGATGCAGTGCAGCAGCCAATATTGCATATTATTGAGAAGAGAATAAATAATGCCCGAGAAGAGAATGGCTTGGAACGACTTTCTGAAGCCAGTCTTTGGAAAGATTATTTCCCCTCCTCGATTCATGGCAAAAGGCCTCAAATCTATATACTTCACAATTCATGGTATCGACCTAGAGATGTAGTTCGTCTTTTGATTTCAGTTCAAGACCAGTATCCGAATGAAGAAACATTTGCGCTGCAAGGTATTGAGGCTATTAGAAAGGCATACTCTACTGCGTCTTGGGTTGAAATTACTGAAGAACTGAAAGCCAAGTACCGACCTTCAGATATAGACGGCATAAAATATATTTTTTATGGGTTTAAACAAATAATCTCTTTAAGTGAACTTATGGATAGAGCCGTTGAGGTTTCGAATGACCACAAAGAAACCGCAGAACTTATGAAAGCCAACGATCTTAAAAGTGTTGTCAAAGACCTATTCAGAATAGGGGTCATTGGAAATATCAATGATAATCGTGACAGAATAAGATTTTCATTTCGCGGAGACGACGAGATATTGTTTGATATGAATATTTTCGTCCATAATGCTTTAAAAGCACACCTTTCTATATTCAAATAGTTTGTATAACAATGCCAATCACTGCGACAACTTTTTCGTTACGGCTCCGCCTTCACTACAAAGCTGCGCGTGTTGGCGACGTTAGGCGTTCGTGAGATAGCATTCAGGGATAACTATGAGCAATGTAAACATCAAAAGAGCTATTGAAAACATACGCTCAGGAACTAGCGTTTATACTCCGATTGTAGAGACTGTTGTCAATGCAATTCAAGCAATTGAAAGTGCTAAAGGCATTACAAATGGATTGGTTGAAATAATAGTAAAGCGTGACCAACAAATGGATCTGGACGGGACGGTTCCAGAAGTGGATGGTTTTGAAGTTGTTGATAATGGCATAGGATTTACTGACCTTAATCGCGACTCTTTTGATACTTTATACTCAGCCCACAAAATAAGTGAAGGGGGTAAAGGTTTTGGACGATTTACCTGCTTAAAGTATTTCGAGAACCTTGAAGTAGATAGCACGTTTGAGAAAGGCGGAAAGCTTTTTGACAGGTGCTTTGAGATGGGAAAAGAAAACGAAATAATAATTAACGAAAGTATAGCTGATTCACAAAAAGATAGCACCGGCAGTAAAATCAAGCTCATAAAACTTAAAAGAACTAAGTTTCCCGATAAAAAACTGAAAACTATGGCAAGGATCTTAGTTGAAAGACTCCTTCCATACTTTGTAAGCGAAGACAGAATCCCCCCAACTATAGTTCTTCGAGAAGAAGATGAGTCTGAAGTAGTTGTTCTTAACGAGTACGTAAAAACCCAAGGTCAAATACAGGAAATCAAATCTGCTAGTAGTGAGTACTTTCTGGACGGTGTAGATGAACAAAAGCGGTTTGTAGGTAGAGTTTTCAAATTTTATTCTCCAAGAAGCCAAACAAGTAAAGTCAGTCTCGTCGCACACAGAAGAGAAGTTACAAGCATATCACTGCATAAATACATACCTGAATTTATCGAAGAATTTTTCGATAGAGAAATCAATGGTGAAGAAATTCATGATAAAAATTTCACCATCAAAGTCTATGTTTTTGGAAATTATCTAGATGATAACGTATCTCTTGAGCGAGGTGGATTCGAATTCCAGAAAGAGAATGATGCATTATATGGAATCTCTCAAGTCGATATTGAAAGAAATGCAGCAGAGCTTGCTAGAGTTGCTGTGGATTCAGAGGTTCAAGCAAGGTACGAGAAGAAAACTAGAAAAGTAAACGAGTATGTGAGTGAAAAGGCTCCGTGGCACACGGGTATGTTAGCAGACGTAGATCTGACAGATATGCCTTATAACGCAACTGACGAACAAATAGAGACTAGGCTTCAGAAAATCAAGTATGAGCGAGAGGTTCAGGTTAGAGCTGAAGTAAAGAAAATATTAGAGAAAGGTGAAATCAACGATCTTAAAGATAAAGCCACCGATATAGTGCGGAGGATTTCAGGCGCGACCAAGAACGATCTTGCACATTATATTGCACTCAGGCGAAGTGTTATTGATCTTTTTGAAAAGAGTCTCCAATTAGAAGCTGATGGAAGCTATTCTTCAGAAGGAGTTGTACACGACATTATTTTCCCGAGAAAGGGCGACTCTGATGTGACCCCTTTTGATGATCATAATCTTTGGTTGATAGATGAAAGGCTTAATTTTACGGAATACCTCTCTTCTGATTTACCCTTGAAAGGTCGTCAGGATCGGCCGGATCTTCTTGCGTATGATAAAAGAGTTGTATTCCGTGGTGAGAACGAGGCTACCAATCCAGTAACTATATTTGAGTTTAAGAAGCCTCAACGGGATGATTTTGTAAATCCATCTTCGAGTGAAGATCCCGTTCAGCAGGTGATTCGATATGTAAGGCGCCTACGTTCAGGTGATTTTAAAACACCGCAAGGTAGAGAAATATTAATTTCTGAAAATACGCCGTTCTATGGGTTCGTTGTATGTGATTTGGCAAAAAAAGTAAGGTCTTGGCTTGAGGAAGAAAAGGATTTCAAACCAATGCCCGATAGATTGGGATACTTTAAATGGCATGAAAATTTAAACTTGTACATCGAAGTAATTGGCTGGGATAAAGTTTTGAAAGATGCATCAATGAGAAACCGTATATTCTTCCATAAGCTAGGTATTGAATGAATTTGCGCCTAACAAATCAAAGCACGCGGACGTTCGCTGGGACGGGCTAAAGCCCGCCCTTAGCTTAATCGTTAGCTAGGAGCCTCATGTCTCATATCATTTATGACCGTCTAATATTGGAGAATTTGTTTCTTTTAGAGCAAATGGCTCACGGCAGTCTTTCTACAGTAAAATTTTTAGGTGAGACATTAGATAATTCAAAAAAGTTTGATTATTTGCAATCTGAAGCGGAAAGCGCTGTTTACGGTTTTAAAGGTATTGAAGAAGGATATTGGGATAATTTGCAGAAATTTGTGAGTGACTATTTAATCCAATGTGCCACCCGAACTAGAATAATGCAAGACTTTTCAGAATTCTCAACAGACGATCCTGAATATTGCCCAGACGAAGAGAGTTGTCGTAAATACCCGGGTTTAGCAATTATTTTGGAGGGAAACTTCCCTCTCTCATTAAGAGAATGCTGTAATAAAATAATTCATGCAAAAAATGTTGAGCTTGTGCCTTTAATGGATAAAGGTACTGACCTTAAATATTGGAGTGGTTTATGTGTTTTGGGTGGAGATAAATCAAAAAAACATGGAAGCTACAAATCAACATAGGGCTATGGGTTTTGGCAATGCGTCATTATTATTCTGTCACCAGTGAGTTGTAGCTAACGTTACGGCAGTCCGAAAGTACACCGGGAACTACGTCAGGAAGGCATTCGCGTTGGGGTGTGGCTCCCCCATTTTAGTGGACACCTTAGCACTGAATCTCTTAGCCCTTAACTGTCTAAATCTATGAAAGTAGTAACTTGGAACTGTAATGGCGCACTGAGGCGTAAGCTTGCTGAGGCCGACGGCTTGCAGGCCGATATCTTGGTGGTTCAAGAGTGTGAAAATCCGGCACTATCGGTCCAGGCATATCAGGAATGGGCCGGTGAATATCTGTGGATTGGAGAGTCAAAGGATCGTGGTATTGGTGTCTTTCCCCGAAACGGTCATCAAGTAGAAAAGTTGGACTGGGGTGGTCGCTTTTCCCTACCCGGCCTTTATAGCAAAAGTAATACGCTGAATTGGCATACAAATGATCTTAGGTTATTTATTCCTTTCATCATCGACGGGGAGATTACTGCGTTGGCAGTCTGGACGAAAGGGCGTAATGACGAAGTGTTTGGTTACATCGGGCAATTATGGAAGTACCTTCAGATCCACCGGAATGACCTTGGCGGTCCCAAAACGATCATTCTCGGCGACTTCAATAGTAACGTGATTTGGGATAAACCTGATCGCTGGTGGAACCATTCGGATGTGATTGCTGAGCTTGAAGCGATGGGTCTCCAAAGTTAGTATCACCGAGTTTACGAGGAGTGTCAGGGGAAAGAGACGAAACCAACCTTTTTCCTGCAGAGAAATAGTCAAAAGCCTTACCATATTGACTACGTTTTCACTTCCTCCGATTTGACTGAAGAATGTGCTCTACAGGTGGGAGAACATGATGATTGGATTTCGGTCAGTGACCATGTACCACTGACCTTGAACATCAACAGTTAGCAAGCGGCTGTTGGCGGACGTGCCTACGCTCCGCTCCGGCACGCCGCAAGGCGCGGCATTAACCACCCCTCCAAACGGGCCCTTCGGGGCCCGTTTTGCTTCCCCTATCTGCAATACTCAAGGTCAGCCCAGCTCTCGGGAGGTCGATATGCACCCCTGGTTTGCCTTATTGCTTTGCCTGCTCTGCGCCGGTTGCGGTGCGTCCGGCGGGGGGCGGTATCTGCCGGCCTCCGTGGGGCAGGGCGTGCCCCTTTACCTGGTCAACCATGGCCTGCATACGGGGCTGGTGGTGCCGGCGGCGGGGCTGGAGCGGCGGCTGCCGGGGCTGGAGGGTCATTTCCCCGGGGCCTTGTTTTACGAGGTGGGCTGGGGCGACCGGGTCTTCTACCAAACCGAGGAGGCGGGCTCCGGCCTGGCGCTGCGCGCCCTGCTCTGGCCCACGGCCAGCGTGGTGCATCTGGTGCCCCTGTCCGGGCCGGTGCAACTTTACTTTCCCGAACTGGAGCGGGTCGAACTGCGGGTGTCGCCGGCCGGGCTGGAGCTGCTGCTGGATCGGGTGGCGGCCTCCTTTGTGCGCAACGGCGAGGGCCGCCCACGGTATGCGGGGGCGGGGCTCTACGGCAGCGGCGGCTTTTTTTACTCCGGCGAACGCTACCACCTCTTTTATACCTGCAATACCTGGGTGGCCCGGCGCCTGGCCGATGCCGGCGTGCCCATGCGCCCGGCCCTGGCCCTTACCGCCGGCGGCCTGATGCGCCAGGCCGGGGCGGCGGCGGCCACTTACCGGTGCTGCGCCGTGCCGGACGCAACGCCGCCGGCCCGCTAACCGGGCCGGCGGCTGTTATCCGCGGCCGGCATTTAACAGCCGCAGCCCGGGTCGGTGTCGCCCTGGCCGGGTTCGGCCAGGGCGAAGCCTTCGTCCCGCCAGCCGAGCAGGCCGCCAATCATCTCCTTCACCGGGTAACCCAGGCTCGCCAGCCGCACGGCGGCCCGGTTGGCGCCGTTGCAGTGGGGCCCGGCGCAATACACCACGAACAGGCTGTCGTGGGGGTAGGCCGCCAGGGTGTCGGCGCTCAACTGCCGGTGGGGAATATTGACGGCGCCCGGCACATGGCCCAGGGCGAAGGCGGCGGGGCCGCGCACGTCCACCAGGATGAAATCGGCCTCGCCCGCCTGCAGGCTGGCGTGTACGTCCGAACAGTCGGTCTCGAAGCTCAGGCGTTGGCTAAAGTGGCGCAGGGCCTCGGCGGCGGGGGCGGCGGCAATGGTACTGACCAGGCTTGGCATAATGTGCTCCTTGTGGGGGTGAATACCGGGCCACTGTAACCCGCGCGGCCGGGGTGCTACAGTGGCGAGCAAGACAACTACCGGTAGTTTTCCGCCAATGCATGCAACCCCCGGCCTGGTGGCCATTCTGGCCTACGACGGCCTCTGCACCTTCGAGTTCGGCATCGCCGTCGAAATTTTCGGGCTGCCGCGCCCGGAGTTCGATTTTCCCTGGTACGAGCACCGCATAGTGGCGGTGGAGCCGGGCCCGTTGCGGGCCATGGGCGGCATCCGGGTGCTGGCGGAGGCGGGCCTGGAGCGGCTGGCCGAGGCCGGCACCATCATAGTGCCGGGTTGGCGCAGCCGCAGCGAGCCGCCCCCGGCCGGACTGTTGCAGGCGCTGCGGCTCGCCCACGGGCGGGGCGCGCGCCTGCTCTCCATCTGCTCCGGGGTGTTCGTGCTGGCCGCCGCCGGCCTGCTCGACGGGCGGCGGGCCACCACCCACTGGCGCTACGCCCAGGAGCTGGCGGCGCGCTTTCCGCTGATCGAGGTGGACCCGGAGGTGCTCTACGTGGATGCCGGCCAGGTGATCACCTCGGCCGGCAGCGCGGCGGGCATAGATGCCTGCCTGCACCTGGTGGCGCGGGACTTCGGCTCCCAGGTGGCCAACAGCGTGGCCCGGCGGCTGGTTACGCCGCCCCAGCGCAGCGGCGGCCAGGTCCAGTTTATTCCGGCCCCGGTGAGCCGCACCCCGCGCAACGACCTGTCGCGGGTCATGCAGTGGGCGCGGGAGCGGCTGGAGCAGCCGCTGGCGGTGCGCCAGCTGGCCGAGCGGGCGGCCATGAGCGAGCGCACCTTTCTGCGCCGCTTTACCGAGGCCACCGGCATGGCGCCCAAGGCCTGGCTGCAGCACGAGCGCCTGGCCCGGGCGCGGGAACTGCTGGAGAGCAGCGGGCTCGGCAGCGAGCGCATCGCCGAGCTGTGCGGCTACCGCTCGGCGGAGAGCTTCCGGGTGGCCTTTCGCGCCCGGGTCGGCCTGCCGCCCTCGGTCTACCGGGAGCGCTTCGGCCGGGGCGAGCCGCCGCCGGCGGAGTAGCGGGCGGTTGAGGTTATCCTCGGGGCCTGGCAGGCGTTATGATGCACCCATTCCCTTTCTGCCTTTACAGGTTGACCCATGCGACACGGCTCCTGGCATCCGGATATGGACGAAACCCCGTTCAATGTCCGCACCCTCAACACCCTTATTCCCTACCTGCTGGACTACAAGGGCCGCATCGCCCTGGCCCTGCTCTGCCTGGTGGCGGCCAAGCTGGCCAGCGTGGGCCTGCCCTTTCTGCTCAAATACGCGGTGGACGCCATGGACGCCGCCGCCAACCCGGTGCTGGTGCTGCCGCTCGGGTTGCTGCTGGCCTACGGCGCCGCGCGCCTCGCCAACGTGCTGTTCGGCGAAATCCGCGACGCCCTGTTCGGCCGGGTTACCGAGCGGGCCATGCGCCGCATCGGCCTCGGGGTGTTCAACCACCTGCACCGGCTGGAGCTGGACTTTCACCTCAACCGCAGCACCGGCGGCCTGTCGCGGGACATAGAGCGGGGCGTGACCGGGGTGGGCTTTCTGCTGCGCTTTATGGTGTTCAACATAGTGCCCACCCTGCTGGAAATCGGCCTGGTGGTGGGGCTGTTGTTGTTCAACTATTCGGCCTGGTTCGCGCTTATTACCCTGGTGGCGGTGGTGCTGTACGTGGCCTGGTCGGTGCTGGCCACCGACTGGCGCACCGGCTATGTGCGCGCCGCTAACAAGGCGGACTCGCAAACCCACTCCCGGGCGGTGGACAGCCTGCTCAACTTCGAAACGGTCAAATACTTCAACAACGAGGGCTTCGAGGCCGAGCGTTACGACAAGGATCTGGCCGAGTGGGAGCAGGCCCGGCGCAAGAACCGGCTGACCCTGTTCGCGCTCAACGGCGGCCAGGCGCTGATCATCGCCCTGGCGATGACCGCCATGATGGTGCTGGCCGGCCAGCACGTGGTGCAGGGCAGCATGACTCTGGGCGACTTCGTGCTGATCAACGCCTTTATGATGCAGCTGTTTATGCCGCTCAACTTCCTCGGCTTTATCTACCGGGAGATGAAGGGGTCGCTGGCCAATATCGAGCGCATGTTCGCGCTGCTGCGCCGGGAGCCCAACATCAAGGATGCGCCGGCGGCGCCGGAACTGCGGGTGTCGCGGGGCGAGATCGAGTTTCGCGGGGTGAGTTTCGGTTATGGTACGGACCGGCAGATACTGGACGGGGTGAGCTTCACCCTGCGGCCCCGGCAGAAGCTGGCGGTGGTGGGGGCCAGCGGCTCGGGCAAATCCACCCTGGTCAAGCTGCTGTTCCGCTTCTACGACGTGGACCAGGGCGCCGTGCTGATCGACGGCCAGGACATCCGCACCGTCAGCCAGGCCTCGCTGCGCCGGGCCATCGGCATAGTGCCGCAGGACACGGTGCTGTTCAACGCCTCCATTTACGACAATGTCCGCTACGGCCGCATAGACGCCACCGACGAAGAGGTGAACGAGGCCATCCGCCTGGCGCACCTGGACGGCTTTATCGCCAAACTGCCGGAAGGGGGCAACACCCTGGTGGGCGAGCGCGGGCTCAAGCTCAGCGGCGGCGAAAAGCAGCGGGTGGCCATCGCTCGCACCATCCTCAAGCGGCCGCCGATACTGGTGTTCGACGAGGCCACCTCGTCGCTGGACAGCCGCGCCGAGCAAAGCATTCTGCAGGCCATCCGCGAGCTGTCCCGCGGCCAGAGCAGCCTGGTCATCGCCCACCGGCTGTCCACCATAGTGGACGCCGATCATATCCTGGTGATGCAGGACGGCCGCATCATAGAGCAGGGCACCCATGCCGCGCTGCTGGCCCAGGGCGGCAGCTACGCCCAGATGTGGCAGCTCCAGCAGCAACAGCGGCAGCGGGAGGCACTGGCCTCGTAGGCGAGGGTCTGCCCGCTTTCGCGGGCATGACCCCTGGGTAAAGGATGGGATACGGCTCGCCGTTCAGTAGGCCACGCCGATGCGCCGGCGGGGGTGCTGGCCGGCTTCCGCCTCGTCCACCAGCGCTTTGGCATAGTCCTGCACGCTGATGCGGGAGTGGCCCTCGGCGTCGGTCAGCAGCTGGTCGCCGCCCAGCCGGTAGTGTCCGCTGCGCTCGCCGGGGAAGATCTCGGCGGCGGGGCTGACGAAGGTCCAGTCCACCGGGGTGTCGGCGTGGCAGAATACGTCCAGCGCCTGGCCCTGGGCCAGGGCTTCGTCTTTGTACTCGGCGGGAAAGTCCGGCAGGCTCAGCAGGGTGGTGCCCGGGGCCACTTCCAGGCTGCCGGCGCCGCCCACCCACAGCAGGCGCTTGACCCCGGTGCGGGGCAGCGCTTCCAACAGCGCGCGGGCGCTCTCGGCCACCATGTCGTGCCGGCCGCTGGCGCGGCCGCCGATGCTGGCGATCAGCAGCTCCACGCCCTCCAGCGCCTGCGCCAGCGAGGCCGGATCCAGGCTGTCGGCCCGGCGGGCTTCCGCATCCAGGGTGAATTTGGCCGGGTCGCGCACCAGGGCGATCAGTTCGTGGCCCCGTTGTTGTACTTCCGCCGCCACTGTTCCGCCAATCCAGCCGGTGGCGCCCAATACCGCAATCTTCATCTCGAACTCTCCTCTCATGGTTGATGGTGGCAGTGTATTGAATCGATATGGGCAGATAAATCGTCTGATATGAAGCAGATTGTTTCTTAATTCGAACCAATAAGGACAAAAAACGGCGGGCCCGGGTCGACCGCAGACCGCTGGCCAACCTTCGTATTTCGCTGTGGTCACTCCCGCGAAGGCGGGAGTCCAGAGCCATAGGCCATGGATCTCCGCCTTCGCGGAGATGACAGTAATTAAACCGAGGTATCTGCTGAGCAATAGCTGGCTGAGAAACGGACGGGGCTTTGGCAATCAAGCCACGGCGGGCCCGGGCCCGCCGTTATTACACCGCCAACAAGGCGATCAGTCGGTGGTGCCGGCCGGCAGGGGCGCGGCCTGGCGGGCGCGCCGCCAGCGCAGCAGGTCGACCAGCAGGAATAGCAGCAGGCTGGCGCCCAGCACCGGCAGGCACCAGCCCAGGGCGGCGGCCAGCGCCAGGCTGGCGGCGCGGGTGGCGGGGCCCAGCCGTTGCCAGGCCTGCAGCAGGGGTTGCAGGCTGCCGGCCGCCGGGCGTCGCCGCCACCAGGCCAGGTAGCCCAGCACTATCATGCACGACAGCGCCAGCCCGAAGGCGGCCAGCAACAGCTGGTTGGCCAGGCCGAACAGTATGCCCATATGGGCATCTATGCCCCAGCGGATCAGCTTGGCCACCAGCGGAAACTCGGCGAAGTCGGCGCGGCTGGTCACCTGCAGGCTGGCGGGATCGATGGCGAGGGTGTCGACCTGGGTGGGCCAGGAGCGGTCCACTTCGCGCACCATCCAGGCGCTGTCCGCGCTTCTGGCGGGGCGGATCTCGATGATGTCGGCGTCGATGCCCGCCGCCCTGGCCGTCGCCAAGACGGTGTCGAACAGGGCCGGCTCGGCCAGCCCGGTCGCCCCGGCGGCGGGTGCCGGGCCATGGCCGTGGTCGTGCCCGGTGTGAGCGCCGGCGGCCAGGGTGGCGGTGTCCAGCTGCAGCGACACCGACGGCGTCACCCAGCCCATGGTGGTGCGCAGGGCGCCGATGCGGTCTCCGGCCCACTTCGACCAGGTCAGGCCGGTGGCGGAGAAGAACAGCAGGCCGAGGAGGATCCACAGCCCGGTCAGGCCGTGCAGCCGGCGCAGCCGCATGGTGCCGCCGCGGCTTGCGGCCGCCTTGCTCGGGCGGCCACCCAGCAGCCAGAGCGCCATGCCGCCGAGGGCGGCCACCCACAACCAGGACGCCGCCAGCTCGCTGTAGTGGCGGCCAAAGTCCCCCAGCATCAGGTTGCGGTGCAGGTAGTCGAGGGTGATGCGAAACGGCAGTATGCCGCTGGTGCCGTACACCGTCAGTTCGCCCTGGATGGCGAGGGTGACGGGGTCGACAAACACGGCGTGGCTTTCGGACTCGCCGAGGCCGGGCCGGCTGAACATCACCCGGGTGGTGCTGCCGGCGTGCGGCGCGGGGCGCACGGCGAACAGCCGGTCGTCCTCCCCGGCCACGGCCTGGGCGGCGGTGATCTGTTCGGCCAGGGAGTGCGGGGTGCCGGTCGCGTCGGCGGTCAGTTGCTTGGCGTAAAGCCGCGCCTCCAGCTGGGGGCTGAGCACATAGAGGGTCCCGGTGAGGGCGGCCACCAGGATAAAGGGCCCCACCAGCAGCCCTATGTAGAAGTGCAGGCGGGTGAGAAAGGCGAGCAGGGCGCCTTTGGTGGTTTGACGTGTTGCTGTCGACATTATGTCTTCCTGTTCTGTTTGCGCGCGCCTGCTCTCGGGCGCACGCGGGCGCGAGCCAGGCACGCATCGGCGGCCGGCTCCCGGTATTGGCTGTCGGGCCGGCCCCTGGGGCCGGCAATGGCGGTTTTAGCGGTTCAGCCGGGTGGTGCCCGCGCCTGGAAGGGAGGACGGGGAAGGGCAGGGAAGATGGCCGGCGGCGGCAGCGGGGGCTGTGCCCGGCCCGGGTGGGCCAGCGCCAGGGCGAGGCGCTGCGCCGGCCCCAGCCAGGACAGCTGGCCCAGCAGGGTGCAGTAGCCGCACAGCTCGTGGGCCATGCCATGGCCGCCATGGTGCTGGGGTGCGGGCTGGGCAGGGTGCCCCTGGTGGGCGCCATGGTGCGCTGCCGTGGGCTGGGCCGGAGCATGATGATGCCCCTGGTGGCCGCCATGGAGGTTGTGGTGCCGGGCCAGGGCCTGGGAGGCCAGGGGTGCCAGGTAGAGCAGCAGGGTCGCCAGCAGGCCCAGCCAGGCGGCAAGGCGCTGGCGGTGATCGGGCTGATGATGGCGGGCGGCGTCCAATCCGTGGGCTCTCCTCGGTAGCAGGCGGCCATTCTAAAGACCCCTTTGCTATTGCGCCATAGGCACTGCACCGCTCGGGCCAGGCAATGAGTGCTGTACAACGGCAGATGATGGCGCTAATAAGAGACTTTGTTTCATAAAAAGATCCAATTACCGAGGGATGCCATGGATCGGTTGGAAGCGGTGCGCAGTTTCGTGGAGGTGGCCGGCAGCGGCAGCTTTACCCAGGCGGCGGAGCGGCTGGGCCTGACCCGGGTGCGGGTGTCGCGCCATATCACCGAGGTGGAAGCCTGGTTGCAGGCGCGGCTGCTGCACCGCACCACCCGCAGGGTGAGCCTGACCGAGGCCGGGCTGGCGGCCCTGCCCCTGTGCGAACAACTGCTGAGCCAAGCCGGTGAGCTGGAAAACCGCACCCGGCCCCGGGGCCAGGCGCTCGCCGGCCGCATCCGGGTGGCCAGCCCCATCGGCCTGGGCCAGCAGCTGCTCTACCAGCTGGTGGAGGATTTTCTGGCGCTGCATCCCGGGGTGCAGATCCAGCTGCTGCTGTCGGATCGCAACGCCCGCCTGGTGGACGAACGGGTGGACGTGGCCCTGCGCTTCAGCCGCCAGCCGGATCCCCAGCTGATCGCCCGCCGGCTGATGCGGGTGGACTCCTGCCTGTGCGCCGCGCCCGGCTACCTGGCCCGGGCCGGGCGGCCGGCACACCCGCACGATCTGGCCGGACACAACTGCCTGGTGCATCTGGATGGCACCCGCTGGGATTTTTACCGGGGCGACGAGCCGCTGGCGGTGGCCGTGAGCGGCAACTTCGGCGCCGACGACATGGGCGTGCTGGCCCGGGCCGCGGCCCGCGGCCTGGGCATCGCCCTGCTGCCCTGCGACCTGGCCAACCCCTACCTGCAGCGTGGCGAGCTGGTGCCGCTGCTGGCGGACTATCAGGCGCCTTCCGCCTGGGTATGGGCGGTATATCTGTCGCGCAGCTACCAGCAGCCCCTGGTGCGCACCTTTATCGACTTCGTGGCCGAGCACTGGCAACAGCCGGTCATGAGGTTGTCGGAGTAGGGGGCTTTGGCCCGGCGGGCCGGGCTGCCTATACTCTAGCAACCCGTCCGCACAGGGAGCCCGGTTCCTTCAGCGACGGCAAGGCGTACCTGCACCGCCGTTGATGGTGGCGCGGGGCCGGATTTTGGCGGCAGCGGTGTACCGTTGCCCGGCTTTTATCAACAGAGCAAGAGAGAGTGTCAATGACAGAACAGCAGCAACCCATCGCCCATACCGAAAACTGGGTCAGGCAGGTGATCATGAAATACAACCTCTGCCCCTTTGCCCGCCAGGAAGTCGAGCGCGGCAGCATCCGTTATGTGATGACTGACGATCCGCAGCCGGCGGCGGTACTGGAGACGCTGATGGCCGAATTCCATGTGCTGGACGAACAGCCGGAGGTGGAAACCACGCTGCTGATTATTCCGCGGGGTTTTGAGGGCTTTTACCCCTACCTGGATCTGGTGGACCTGGCGGACGCCCTGCTGTGCGAACAGGGCTACGAGGGATGTTATCAACTGGCCAGTTTTCATCCCGATTATTGCTTTGAAGGCGAACCCCAGGATGATGTGGCCAACTACACCAACCGTTCGCCCTATCCCACCCTGCACATTATTCGCGAAGCCAGCATGGAGCAGGCCCTGGACCAGTACGACCAGCCCGAGTCCATTCCTGAGCGCAATATCGAGTTTGCCCGTCGCCGGGGCAGGGACTTTTTTGTACAGCTGTTGGCCCAATGCGTTAAGCCTTAACCTTTTTCGTTTGGGATGAGAGGGGTTATGACTTGGTGGCAGTCAGCCGGCCAGCATGGTGCGGCAATGGGTTACACGCGGGGATATCCTTGATGGGCAAGCGTTACCGGGGACACATCACCCAGTGGAAACATGAACAGGGTTTTGGCTTTATCACCCCCGAAGGCGGTGGTGAGCCGCTGTTCGTGCATATCAAAGCCTTCGCGGCGGGCAAGTGCCGGCCCGCCGACCGGCAGGCGGTCAGTTACGAACTGGGCCGGGATGCGCGGGGGCGACGGCAGGCTCAGCAGGTGTTGTTGCAGGGGCAGTCTGCACCCGCGGGCCCCTTGTATCCGCTGTTTCTCCTGTTTTTCATCACCCTGCTGGCGGCCCTGGCCTGGCTGGGGGCGCTGGACTGGTGGGTAGTGGCGCTGTATCCGGGCGTGAGCCTGTTCACCTACTGGATGTACGGGCTGGACAAACAGGCGGCCCGGCAGAACCTGTGGCGCACCCGGGAAAGCACCCTGCATCTGCTGGCGCTGGCTGGCGGCTGGCCCGGTGCCCTGGTGGCCCAGCGGAGGCTCAGGCACAAGTCGCGGAAAGCCTCCTTTCAACTGGTGTTCTGGTTGTCGGTGGTCGCCAATGTCGGCGTGCTGGCCTGGCTGTTGTTCGACCCCGGATGGGGCTGGCTGGATCGCCTGTCCGGACTTTATTGAGGAGGAATGATGCAACCAAGGATCAGTATGATCACCCTGGGCGTGCGTGACCTGGCCCGCGCCGTGGCTTTTTACCGGGCGCTCGGCCTGCCGCAGCTGGACTCGCCGCCCAGCGTGGCCTTTTTCAATCTGAACGGCAGCTGGCTGGGGTTGTTCGGCCGCGAGGCCCTGGCCGAGGACGCGGGCGTGCCCGCCGAGGGCCATGGCTTCGCCGGTTTCAGCCTGGCCCACAATGTCGCTTCGCCGGCGGCGGTGGATGCGCTGCTGGCCGAGGCGGTGGCCGCCGGCGCCACCCTGGTCAAGCCCGGGCAGGCGGTGTTCTGGGGCGGCTATTCCGGCTATTTCGCCGATCCGGACGGTTACTTGTGGGAGGTGGCGCACAACCCCTTTATGTGGGTGGGGCCGCCGGATACGCAAGATACCTGAAGCCCAAATGGCGGCGCGGGTTCTGTTTGGGTCTTGATTGTCCGGTGCCGGCGTCGCGGGCAGGAGCGGCCGGATCCGGCTTCATCTGTCGCCGTGGCGGCGCCTATAGTTAGGAGGAATGGGAGCAAGCGCCGAGGCTGGGGGAGCATGGGACTGAACCGACTGAAGCTGATACTGGGCGGCCTGGTGCTGTTGCTCGGCCTGGCCTGGCTGCTCAGCCTGCCGGCCGGGGCGCTGGCGGCCCTGTTCTGGCCATTGCGGCGACTGCTGCTCGAGTTTACCGGCATCCTGGCCATCGGCCTGTTGTCGGTCACCGTCATGCTGGCCGCCCGGCCGCTGCAGCTGGAAGCCTGGCTGGGCGGGCTGGACAAGTACTACCGCCTGCACCGCTGGCTGGGGCTGGCCGGTGTGGCGGCCGGGGCGCTGCACTGGCTGCTGCGGGTGGTGCCGCCGGCACTGGTGGAGCTGCAACTGCTGATAGGGCCGCACCAGGGGGGCAGGAGCCGTCCGCTGGAAGGGACCCCGCCGGACTGGCACCGGTTGGCCGCCGAGGCGGGCCCCTGGGCCTTTACCCTGCTGCTGCTGCTGGTCGGGCTGGCGCTGTGGCGGCGTTTTCCCTATCGCTATTTTTTCAGGGTCCACCGGCTGATGGCGGCGGTCTATCTGCTGCTGGTGTTCCATTCGGTGCTGCTGTTGTCGCCTTCCTTCTGGGCCAAGCCGGTGGGTTGGCTGCTGGCGCCCCTGTTGCTGGGCGGCAGCCTGGCGGCGGCCTTGTCGCTGTTCCATCGCATCGGCCATGGCCGCAAGGCGGTAGGCCGGATCCTCGCCCTCGAATACCACCATGACGGTCAGGTACTGGATCTCAGTGTCGAGCTCAGCACCGCCTGGCCCGGCCACCGGGCCGGTCAGTTCGCCTTTGTGGCCTTTGCAGACGGGCCGGGGCCCCATCCCTTTGTCCTTACCTCGGGCTGGCAGGATGACGGCCTGCTGCATTTCAGTATCAAGGGCCTGGGGGACTACAGCCGCCGTTTGCCCCGCACCCTGGCGACCGGCCAGGAAGTGAACCTGGAGGGGCCCTATGGCCGTTTCACCTTTGCCGGCCGGCGGCGCCAGTTGTGGGTGGCCGCCGGCATCGGCGTGACCCCCTTTATCGCCCGGCTGGAGGAGCTGGCCCGGGTGGGGCAGGAAGAGGACACCGACTTTATCTATGCCACCGCCACGCCCGCCGACAGCTTTATCGGCCATGTCCGCAGCCTGGCCGAGCGGGCCGGGGTGCGGCTTCATCTGGTGATCACCGAGGTGGAGGAGCCGCTGACCATGGCACGGCTGGCCACCCTGGTTCCGGACTGGGCCGAGCGCGAGCTCTGGTTTTGCGGCCCGCGCGAGTTCGGCGACCCGCTGCGCCAGGAGCTGCAGGGGCGGGGCTTCGCCGGCGCCCGTTTTCACCAGGAACTGTTCGACATGCGCTGAGCCCGGGCCTGCGCACCGTTCTTCCGCCGGCCTCCCGTGGCAGGGCGCAGGATGGCGCCTGAATATTCCGTTCGATGACACAAGATGACATAAATGGGAGCCATTCCGGTGCTATGGTGTGGGCGGGATCCGGGTCATGGATACCTCCCAAGAGGTGGATTTGAATGTATCCCTGTAATATCGTAAAACGCTAATAAAAAGATGGGTGCGATATGCCCGTGACAATAACCACTCTCAGGAGCATCGCAATGTTGAAGAAAACGTTGATTATCGCCGCCGCCGCCGGTCTGTTCGCCACCACGGTTGCGGCCCAGACCAATCTGTTCAAACCCGAGGACGGCGTTAAGTACCGGCAGTCTATCTATAGAGTCATGGGCGCCCAGACGAAAGTGATGGGCGCTATGGTGAAGGGAGAGATCGACTTCGATGCCGAGGCGCTGCACCAGCGTGCCCTGAACTTGGGCAATGTGTCCGGCCTGCTGGGCGAGACCTATTTCCCCGAAACCCGGGGGGCGCGTGGCAGTAACCTGTTGCCCAAGGCCTGGAACGATATGGATGGCTTCAGGGCCAAGGGCCAGAACTTCGGCACCGCCCTGCAGGAGCTGATCGAAGTATCCGGCCAGCCCGGCTTCGACTCTGCCAAGGCCCGGCCCGTGGTGGCCAAGGTGATGCAGAGCTGCAAAAGTTGCCACGACGAGTATCGCAAGTAAGCACCAAAAAGGAGCCTAAAGGCTCCTTTTTTTGATTAGAGGCCGTTGAAGATCAGCCATACCAGGCCATAGGCCAGGGCCACCGCCGGCACGAACCGGAGCCAGGGGAAGACCTGGGGATGGGGCTTCTGCAGGTCGGCCACCTGGCTCGCGTCCGGCGCCTTGTGGCCGGTGATCATGGCCTTGACCAGGCCCTCTCCCCGCAGTTTGTACAGCCCTATGGCCAGCACATGCAGCCCCACCAGGATCAGCAGCCCCTCGTAGAACCAGGACTTGTGCCACTGGGTCATCCAGCCCGAGGTGGCGCGGGATACGCTGTCGTACAGGGGGCCGTTGTAGAAGATGTCATCGGTGGTGAACAGGCCGGTGGTGGCCTGGAACAGCAAGGTGCCCAGCAGCACCAGCACCATGATGCCGCCCAGGGGGTTATGGCCGAGGTACACCGGTTTCTGCGGGCTGAACGACGCGCGCAGGTAGGCGAACACCTGCCCCGGGTGATAGAGGAAATGGCTGAAGCGGGCATAGGGGGTGCCGATAAAGCCCCAGATAATGCGATACAGCAACAGCCCCAGCATCAGTTGGGCAAACAGCATGTGCCGGTCCAGATCCTCGCCGGCGGAGTGCCACAGCAGATACAGCAGAACCGGCAGACTCCAGTGAAAAAAACGGATGGACCAGTCCCAGACCTTGACCTGGGGGTGACGTGGTGTGCTCATTGGGCAGGCTCTCCTGTGATGCTTGGCGGCTGCGAACATGATCATCTTACAGCAAGTTGTTGTTGTTTAAGGTAATGTGCCGGCTTGTTCATCGGCGGCGAAGCTAACCGGAACTGCAAGGGTCCCAAAATAAAACATCCCGGTAAAGACCGGGATGCGAAGGGCGGAGCGGGCGCCCGTTATTGCGCTTGGCGTTGCCGCTGGCGCAGCTCGACCATGGCCTGGCTCAACCCCTGGCGGTATTGGGTGCGCGTCAGGGCGTCTATCTCCCCCCACTTGTCTCGGGGGGCAAAATTCACCTTGGTTTCGGTCATTACGTCCTGACCCTGCAGGGCTATCCAGCGGGGATCGTAGTTGCGGCTTTGCTGGCTGTCCCATTCCAGTACCTGCGCCACTATGGCTTCCAGCCGATCCGGATTATTCAACGCATGGGGGATGATGTTGGTGCCGAAGCGCTGGTTAAGCTGGGTGACGGCGCTATGGGTGCTATTGTCGCCGGACTTGTTGGCATCGCTGCGTGCCCGCAGCTGGGCGGCATAAAACCAGAAGGTGCCCTGATCATGATAATCGTTGTCGAACATGATGGCGGAGATCAGATACAGCACCGGTGGGGCGTAGTCGTTGGGGCTTTGCAGTATTTCGTTGATGGTGTCGGCATTGCCGCCGGTAATGGCGTCCATCGCCTGCTGGGAGCGGCTGACATTGATCTGGGTAAATTCGCCCTTGGGCACGACTTCCTGCGACGGGTTGTTGCTGGTGGATTGCGGCGTTTGGGCTTGTTCGGTGCTTTGCTGGCCGGCACAGGCGGCCAGCAGGCCACAGAGCAGCAGGGGGTACAATTTCATGGGGTTGCCTCATGATGAACGATATGTCCCAGCAAAGCGGGAAATGGCGTTCAGGTCAAGGGGGCATGGGGAATTTCCGCCGGGGCGACGCCCGGAAGAGGGCGTTGGCATCCGTTTAGGGTCATGTTTTGACCTGTGCTACAGCTGATGCTGCCAAAACAGGCGGATATCCTGGCGGTAGGAGGCGGGGATGCTGCGGGAACAGCTGAGTACCACAGCACTGCCTTTTTTCACGCCCCGGATGGTTCCCTTGAGGGTGCGGGCGTCCTGCACCAGTTGCTGGCAATGGCGCAGCAGTGCCTGAGGCGGGCGGCCGCGTTTTACATTAAGATGGATGCCTTCGATGGTGATGCAAAAGCTTTCCTGCCGGCGGCGCAGCAGGTACAGCAGGCCGAACAGCGCCACCGAGGTGATGACCAAAATGCTAAACATTGTTTTCCTCCCTGAAAAACAGCTGTTAAAGCCAAGATGATGACAGTTTGAGCGATAAAGGCAAGTAGCCCCTATGACTCCTTCCGCAAAAATACGCATTGCCAGCTTCAATGTGGCCCTGGATCGCCGCCAGCCCGGGCAGCTGGCGGCCGAAATCGCCGGGGAGGGCAGTACCCAGCTGCGTAATATCGCCCTTATCCTGCAACGGCTCAGGCCGGATGTGGTGTTGCTGAACGAATTCGACCATGAGGGTGAAGGCCGGGACGACGGCCACCTGCGGTTGTTCTGCGAGCGCTACCTGGCCGCGGGTGAACATGGCATTGATTACCCCTACTCTTACCTGGTGCCCACCAACACCGGCCTGCTGGCACCGGTGTCCCTGAGCGGGGACGGCGAGCCCCGCCTGCCCGAGGACGGCCTGGGCTTTGGCACCTTTCACGGCCAGTACGGGTTCGCGCTGCTGTCCCGTTATCCGCTGCTGGTGGAGCAGGCGCGCAGCTTTCGCCGTTTCCTGTGGCGAGACATGCCCCATGCCCGGCTGCCCCGGACCGAGGCCGGGCCCTACTATTCCCCGGAGGTGCTCGAGGTGTTGCCGTTGTCGTCCAAGAATCATCTCGACCTGCCGGTACGGCTGCCCCATGGCCGGGTGCTGCACCTGCTGGCCTGCCATCCGGCACCGCCCATCGACGAAGGCCCCGAGCGACGCAACAGCTGCCGAAACCACGACGAGCTGCGGCTGTGGCACGACTACATCCGCCCGGGGTACGGGGACTATCTGGTCGACGATGCCGGCCGGCGCGGTGGCCTGCCCGGCGGGGCCGATTTCGTGATCCTGGGGGATCTGAACGCCGATCCCCAGGACGGCGACGGCTTTCGTGGCGGCATTCAGGCGCTGCTGGCCGATCCTGCGCTGAACCGCCGCGTGGCCCTGGGGCGGCTGCGGCCCGGCTCCCGGGGCGGCTTTGCCCTGAAAGGCATGGGAGAGCGCCGGGGCTCGCCCCGCTACTGGACCCACAGCCAGGGGCTGAGGCTCGACTATGTGCTGCCGGGCCGCAGGTTGCGGGCCCTGGCCAGCGGGGTTTACTGGCTGGCGCCGACGCATCCGCAGGCGAACCTGTTCTGGAATACGGGGGGCTGGCCGGAGCGTGGCGCCAGTTCGGATCATCGCCTGGTATGGGTGGATCTGGCAGTGTGAGAGGGCTCACGCTTTCATGGCCGGGGGTAGCAATAACGCGAGCGATATCAAACATTGAATAATCAATGCTGGGTTTTTGGCACTTTTGGCGATTTAATGTTGCCCGAGACCCTAGATTGCTTTCGAAGTTCAGTTATCCGGGTTGGTGACCCGGATAATCAACTGGTATTCTTCATTGCGGGCAAGCCTTATCGGCTTGCCCTTTTTCTTGCCTGACATTCTCCCGACTGCCGGCCCGTCAGTCCGGTTGCCCGGACCCAGGCCCGATTGCGCAAAAGGTTGCGGCCGGACAGGAGAGGGGCGTGAGTCATCTTTGCTGACAGGGTTCGTCGTAACGGCGATAATGTGCGCCGGTTGGCCGATGGCCAGGTGAATGGATGAGAGAAAACAAGATGAAAAAGATAGTGGCGGGCGCCATGGCGCTGTTGGTGGTGGGGTGTGCCAGTGACGACAAGGGGGGAGAGCAGTACCGTTATTATCCCCCGGTGGCCAAGGCCACCAATAAAACCCAGGAGATGGCGATCCCGGGGGATCTGGTATGGGCCCGTGCCGAGAAGTGGTTTCGCGATCAGGGTCTGAACATTGATAACAGCCAGCGCGGTGCCGGTCTGATGACCGCCAGCGTCGAGAGTTCGGCCGATGGTCTGGCGTGGCTGGATTGCGGCACCATGGGCTCCAGAGTGGTGCTGGGCAACCCCAACCTGCAGATCAACCTGATCATCACCCAGAGCGGAAACCACAGCGTGGCCACCGCCAACGTCAAGGGCTACACCGAGTTGTTTTTTGTCGAATCCTCGGGTGAGCGTATTCCGGCGCCTTCCATCAAGCCGGTCTGTGTCTCCCGCGGCAGCCTGGAGCAGAGCCTGTTTGCCACCCTGGGCAACTGAGCCGTATGCCCTGCCAGCATGACCAAACCCCGTTGCCTGCAACGGGGTTTTGTTTTGTGCGTATTGCTCTTTTTTACTGCTGCCGCTGGCGCAGGAAGGCGGGGATGTCCAGGCCCTGGGGGCTGGATTCGAGCGAAGGCTGTGCCGGCCGCTCCTGGGTTGGGGATGGGGCTATGGTCTCCTTGGGCGGCTGGATACCGGTGGCGATCATGGTGACCTGGATGCTGTCGGTGAGGTTGGGATCCAGGCTGATGCCGGACACTACGGTGGCGTCTGTGCCGACGCATTCCGCCACCCGGTCGCCGATCTTCTGGAAGTCGTCCAGGCCGATGTCCATCGAGGCCACTACATTGAGCAGCACGCCCCGGGCCCGCTCCAGCTCCACTTTTTCCAGCAGCGGGTTGTTCAGGGCCTGCAGGGTGGCCTCTTCCACCTTGTTTTCGCCTCTGCCCAGGCCGATGCCCATGACGGCCTTGCCCTGCTGGCGCATGATGGTGCGCACGTCGGCAAAGTCGATATTGATAAGGCCGGTCTGACCGATGATGTCCGCCAGCCCCTTGACCGCATTCTGGATCACCTTGCTGCTTTCGCTGAAGGCGGCCAGCAGCGGGGTGCGGGCACCCAGCACCTTGAGCAGGTAGTCGTTGGGCAGCACCAGCAGGGCGTCGGTCTGTTCGGCCAGCGCCTCTAGCCCTTGATCCGCCGCCCGGGCGCGTTTCTTGCCTTCAAAACCGAAGGGGCGGGTGACGATGGCCACCGTCATGATGCCCAGCTCGCGGGCCACCTGGGCGACCACCGGGGCGGCGCCGGTACCGGTGCCGCCGCCCATGCCGGCGGTAATAAAGCAGAGATCGGCCCCTTTCAGCTGGTTGCGGATATCCGCCAGGCTCTCTTCGGCGGCGCGGCGGCCCACTTCGGCCTCGGCTCCGGCGCCCAGGCCGCGGGTCAGGAGCTTGCCCAGCTGCAGGGTCTCGACCCGGCTTTGTTGCAGGGCCTTGGCATCGGTATTCATGGCGACGATGTTGACATGCTGGGGCAGGGCCGCTTCGGCCAGCAGGTTGACGGTATTACCGCCGCAGCCGCCCACGCCGATCACGCGGATATGAATGGCATCGCAATCCGGTTCGGCCGGTTCAAAAAGGAGATCGCTCATCCGGTACTCCGTGGAAAAACAAAAGGGCTGAACCAGTCAGCCCCCGGGGTCAAGATTCGTGCTGAATCAGCGGCTTTTCAGCGATTCCGGCGCCAGCACTTCGACTTTGCCCGCCATATCGGTCAGCCAGCGGCGAAATTCGGGTGAATCTTTCACGTCGGTTTCCACCATCATGCTCTGCTTGTCGTAGCGGGTCAACCTGGGGTTGTTGCCCGGAATGCTGTCTTCCAGTATGGCCCGGTTCGGGTTGGTGATCCGGCCCACGAAATGGATGGTCTCCGCCTCTTCCTGGTAGCCTTTTTCACGGATCAGCTTGTTGACGCTGAATTCCCTCGGCTGGGTAACAGGACGACTGGTCAGCTCCACTTCTTTAATGTGCTCGAAGGGAATGCCGTAAATTTTGGGATCCATGTCCGATACGGTGCACAGCAGCATGGGACCTTCCTTGCGGCTGACGATGCCGAGCGGATTGACCTGCTCGTAGCGCAGCCAGACGGTGCGGCCCTTGATCACCCGCTTGATCTCGGCGCTGAACTTGCGGCCGCGCCACAGGGCGTCGCGAATGGTGGTGGCGCGCCGCATCTCCGGACTGCCCGGGAACGGCTTGGGCAGTTGCACCACGTTTTCCATCCAGCGGCTGGCCAGCTCGCTCTGGCTGTCTTTTATGACCTGGGTGGCCTTGTCGATAATGGGGTTCAGCTCGCTCAGTACGCTGGCCGGCAGCAGATCGGCGGCCTGGTCGTTCCAGGTTTTCAGCGCCATGGCCAGGCTGAGTGGCATAAAGTTGGCGAAATCGTTCAAACCATTGCGTTCGAAGCACCAGCCATGGGGCTTGCTGCGATCATCGGAAGTGAGATCAAACAGGCCCATGCCGGACATCTCTTCCAGATCCCGCTGTACCGTACGCAGGCTGACTTGAATTCCTTCTTCTTCCAGTTTTTCTTGCAGCTGGCGAGCGGTCAGCTTGTATGGACGATAAGGAACACAGCGCGCCAGGGTCAATTGTCTCAGCAGTTTCTTACTCATGGTTATGCCCTCTTGCTTGGGATGATTCTATCCTAGGCGCAAGCTGTGACAAGTTCTGTCGCTACTTTTTGGCGGCCGACTGTCGCCATTTTTCTACAACCCGGGATCTTCGGTCTGATCCTGACGCTAAATTACAGTTGCCTTTTTTTCGTCCATATGAGTATAAGTGTTTGAAATAAAACCACCTTAGCCGGAGAACCATGAAGATTTTATTGAGTCTGCTGCTGCTGTGCAGCAGCCTGGCGTGGGCCCAGCCCGTGCCGCCGACCCCCTTTGAAAACGGAAAATTTCTGACCCTGCCCAGCAGTCGCGACATCAGCCATTACCTGGCGGAGCTGGATGAACGCTCGCCCAAGGCCCGTTTGGTGTCGCTCGGCACCTCGGCCGGCGGCCGGCCGATAGAGGCGCTGCTGATGTCCGAGTCGCCCGCCTTCCTGCGGGAGTTCGCCGCCGAGGCGGACAAGCCGACGGTGATGATCTTCGGCTCCCAGCACGGCAACGAGCCTTCCAGCGCCGAGGCGGTCCAGCAGTTGGCACGGGAGCTGATCGCCGGTGAGCACCCGGCACTGTTGAGCCGGCTCAACCTGGTGCTGGTGGCCATGGCCAACCCGGACGGACGGGATCTTTCCACCCGGCACAACGCCAATGACGACAACACCAATATCGATTATGTGGCGCTGAAGGCCGGGGAGACCCGCTTGCTGGTGGAGGCGCTGCATACCTTCGATCCGGACGTGGTGTACGACGCCCACGAGTCCGGCATCTGGAAGCGGGTGCTGACCCGGGAGCAGGGCTGGATGACCGATGTGGAGGCCCAGTTCGACATGGGCAACAACCCCAATATCGACGGACCGCTGCGCGACTACACCGAGCACCGGCTGCTGCCGGCCCTGATCGAGCGGGTGTCGGACGCGGGCCTGGCGGCGGTGCGTTACCGGGGCGAGATCACCGACATCAACCAGGCGGTGGCCCGCGGCGGCCTGGGCATCACCAACCTGCGCAACTATGCCGCCATGCAGGGACGGATCTCCATTCTGGTGGAAAACCGGCTGGATAATAAGGACGGCACTTACCCCACGCCGCGCAATATCGCCGAGCGGGTGCGCAAGCAGCACCTGGGCATAGTCACCATGCTGGAGCTGGTGGCGGACGAGAGCGAACAGCTGGTGAGCCTGTCGCGCCGGGCCCGGCAGCAGTGGCAGTCCGGCACCGAGGACGGCCGCACCCTGTGGATGGGGGTGAGCTTCGACGTGAACCGGGACGAGCCCGAGGTGAGCCTGCCGCTGGTGCGCTTCGCCGACGGCCACAAGCAGCAGCACCGCTTCCGCAATCACGATGCCATCGTCACCCGGGAGCCGGTCCGGCTGGCCGACGCCTATGTGGTAACCCGGGAGCGGGAGCGCATGGCGGACTGGCTGGGCCGGCACCATATCACTTTCGAGACGGTCGGCGCCCCGCGGGAGCTGATGGCGGAACGGCTGGTGATCGAGCAGTTGCTGCCCCAGCCCAAGGCCAGACCCGGAGTGCGGGAAAAAGTGCAGGCCAGGGTCAGGATCGAAGAGGTGAAGGTCACCCTGCAACCGGGGGATTTGCTGGTGCCCATGAGCCAGCCGCTGGCGCCCCTGGCCGCGCTGATGCTGGATCCGCGCTCCGCTAACGCCCTTTACCAGGAAGGCGAGTGGAGCTGGCTGCAACCGGGCGAGTTTCCGGTGTTTCCGGTGCGGTTGCCCTGAGCCGGTGATGGTCATCTCCGCGAAGGCGGAGATCCATGACATATTGCACCGGACTCCCGCCTTCGCGGGAGTGACAACAGCGTAATCCGAAGGTGTATCGGTAGTCTGAGTAGCGGCCTCAGTGCTACAGAGCCAGCCAGGACAGCGGGGACTTGCTGACGGCGGCGCCGTAGATATAGGCGAAGATGGCGATGGCCGCCAGGGCGGCGCCCAGCCGTTGGCCTTGGGTCTTGCCGCGTTTGATGGCGATGGTGCCGACGATAATATAGAGCACCAGGCCGATCACCTTGGCGGTGAGCCAGGGGCTGTTGTCGAAGGGCACCTGCCTGATCTGCACCGCCAGCCAGATGCCCAGCAGCAGCAGCAGGGTGTCGTTGACATGGGGCAGTACCTTCAGCAGCTTGTTGTTGATGCGGGCGGGGGAGGGTACCGCCAGCCAGGCGCGCAGCATGAACAGGGTTATACTGATCAGGGCAAACATCATATGGGCGTGTTTGACGGCCAGATAAGACATAATAACTCCAAAAAAGACAATAAGATGGCGAAATGGTAACAGCATACCGCTTTGCCGCCGTCCTGAATACTGAGGAAGATCAAGGTCGCCGCCGCCCCGGCTGTTAACCTTGAGGCCAGAATCCGGTCTGATCACATTCAATTACCGAGGTAACTGCGATGAAAAAATGGTTTTATGGCTTGGCGGGGGCCCTGTTGGCCGGCCCCGTACTGGCGGCGCCGATGACGGTGTACAAGTCCGAGTCCTGCGGCTGCTGCCAGCACTGGATCGAGCACATGGAAGACGCCGGTTTCGAGATAGCGGTGGTCAACACCGACAAGATGGCGCCGATCAAGGCCAAGGCGGGGATCAAGTCTAGGCTGGCGTCCTGCCATACCAGTTTTATCGACGGCTATGTGATCGAGGGCCATGTGCCAGCGGCGGACGTGAGGCAACTGCTGGAGCAAAAGCCGGCGGTGCGCGGCCTGACCATACCCGGCATGCCCCAGAGCGCGCCGGGCATGGACATTCCCGGCACCCCCTACGAGGTGCTGAGCTTCGATAAACAGGGCAATACCTCGGTGTTCAGTCGTTATCCAGGATAGTCTCGTCGGGCTCGAAGGCGATAAAGCGGCTGCCCTGGAACACTAGGGTGCCGGTGGCTTCCTGGGTCAGTTGTTCGTAGAGGTGTTCGCTGACCTGGAATTCCCGCTCGTCCCCGCCCGCCAGGGGACGGAAGCGCACATAGTAATCCACCCGGGGCGGCGGCAACTCGGTCTTTTCCTTGCTGGTGCGCCCCATGAACTCCCGGGTGTGCTTGTGGGCCACCGCCACCTTCAGGCTGTGCTGGGGCTGGCCGCTATTATAAAAGTGGGTATAGAGCTGCCGGCCTATCACCAGGGCGGCGATGGCGATAATGCCCCAGAGAACGATTTTATCCATGACATTTACCCCCTGTTGGCTTCAGCTTAATGGTTGTGCAGGGCGACGCAAGCTGATTTGATTAGAGTAACGATTGAATCCGGTAAAGGCGATGGGGATGCGACAACTGGTAGGCTGCTGTTTGCTGTTGATGTCCGGCGCCCTGTCGGCGCAATGGCTGCCCGAGTGGTTGAGCGCCCAGGCCACCCTGGCCCGGGCCCAGGTGCCGGCCTGCCCGCGCGAGCAGGCCGAGGGGCTGTCGCTGGTGCTGGACCAGGGGCAATTGCAGGGCCGGTTGGCGCGGCTCAGCCTGGATCTGACCTGCTCCCGCAGCGGTGCCAGCGGCGCCGAAGGCGAGAGCGATGCCCTCTCCCTGCTGCTCACCCTGCCACCCATCGATTTCCGGGTCGAGGAACTCACCCTCTACCTGCCCAGGGGGGTGGCGACCGGTGCGGCCGAATTGCGGCACCGGCAGCAGCACCTGGATATCCTGTGGCAGACCGCGTCCGGTGACGTCAGGCTGGCCCTGTTGCCGGAGCAGCAGGGGTGGCGCTGGCAGGGGGAGCTTCCCGGCGGCGTGCTGGCCCCGGAATTCGGTCACAGCCTGACCTTGAGCGGCGGCTGGCAACCCGGACAGGAACTGACGCTGTCCGCCGGAGGCGCATTGCCGGCACCCTTGTCGGGCCATTGGCAACTGCGGCTGGCCGCCATCGAAGGCGACGCGGGCTGGCAACTGCAACCCGGCTCCCGGTTGCAGATCCCGCGGCTGGGCTGGCAGGCGCTGGAGCTCGGCACCCTGGAGCTGGCTCCGGTCGGGATCCAGCATCTGGACGGCCCCTGGCAGGCCCGCTTGAGCTGGCAGCAGGGGCGCTGGGGGGAACAGGCATTGCCCGAGGCCGGCCTCATTGTGGAGACCTCGGACGAGGACGAGCGCCGGGGCAGCCTGACGCTGGAGCTGGGCCCGGCGCTGCGGCTGCGGGGGAACTGGCACTACGACCAGGGGCTGGCGCTGAGGGTGCCGGAGCAGTCCTTGCCCTTCGCCGGGCTCTGGCAATGGCTGTCCGGCTGGTTGGCGTTGCCGGTGGGAGTGGAACCCGCAGCCGGCAACCTGGTCTTATCGTTAGCAGCGCCGGATCTGCTGGATGAAACCCGGCCGGTTACCCTCGGGCTGGCACTGCGGGAAGGGCAACTGAGTTATCGGGACATGCAGGCCGAGCAGGTGGCGGCCCGGCTCGGCCTGCAATGGCGCCGGGGGGCCTTGCAAACGGTCGGCAGCAATGGCCTGACGGTGGCGCTGCTGGATATTGGCGTGCCCATCACCGACCTCAGTGGCGCCGTGCAACTGCGGCGAGGCGTGCCCTGGCTGTCCGGACTGACGGCCCGGGCGCTCGGTGGCCAGCTGGCGCTGTCGCCCATGGCACTGACGGCCGCACCCAGCGGGGAGATGCATTTCAGTGATATCTCGTTGGAGCAAATCCTCGGCTACACCGCCGTCAGCGGCCTTACCGGCAATGGCCGGCTCCACGGCCGGCTGCCTTTTTCCTTCGAGCGAGGCTTCAGTGTGACCGGCGGCCGGGCCCATAGCGAGAACGGTTGGATTTCCTACCAGGCCGGCGAGGATCTGCTGGCCTCGGGGGCGAGCAACCTGACCCTGGGGCTGACCCTCGGCCTGCTCAGCGATTTGCGTTACGACAGGCTGGAAGCGGAGATTTCCATGGCGCCCGACGGCGAGGCGGTGATCGAAAGCCGGCTGCAGGGACAGGCGCCGGTGATGGGGCGGATGCACCCGGTGAACTTCAATTATCACCATGAGGAAAACCTGTTACAGTTGCTGGCAAGCTTGCGTTTTGCCCGTGATCTCAGTGAACGGTTGCCGGTACGCTTACAGGGGGAGAACCAGTAAATGATAAAACCTGCAGCAGTGATCAGCCTGCTATTGCTGACCGCCTGCACACCCCGGGTGGAGGTGGTGGTGCCGGACAAGCCCATTACCGTCAACCTTAACGTGAAGGTGGACCACGAAATCCGGATCCGGATAGACCGGGAGCTGGAAGAATTGTTTGAACAAGAGAAAGACCTGTTCTAAGGGGGTTGATATGCGGTGGTTGGCTTTTATGTTGGCGGCAACCCTGAGCTGGTCGGTATGGGCCCTGGACCTGCAGCAGGCCAAGCAACAGGGGTTGATCGGCGAGCAACAGAACGGCTTGGTGGGGGCGGTGCAGAGCAATGCCCAGGTCAATGCCATAGTGAACGATATTAATCGCAAGCGGCTGGAAAATTACCAGGACATCGCCCGGCGCACCGGCACCAGCCTGACCGTGGTGCAGAGCCGGGCCGGGCAGTTGAACATAGAACGGACCCCGAACGGTCAGTATGTACAATTGGCCGACGGCAGTTGGCGACGTAAGTAGTTACTTTCCTCCCAAGGGCCGGGTAATCCGGCTCCATTCGGGCTTTTGTGCTGCGTTTCCTCGCAGTTTTCATCAAATCTCTTGGTCAGCTTCATCTTTCCTGGTTAATATTTGTGCACTTTTTGTGCAGGAAGAAGATGAAGGAGCAGCGTGTGCGCAATAGGGTTAGACTTTGCTTGATGTTAGCATGGGTGGCTTGTGCCAAACCCTATGCCAAAGGTACTGATTTGGAAATAAAACCGCCGGTTGCCAAAAAAATCCCTCATATCCTGCTCAACCACGACGACGTCCGGGTGGACAACTACCACTGGTTGCGGGACGACGAGCGGGAAGACCCCGAAGTCTTGTCCTACCTGGAGCAGGAAAACCGCTACAGTGAACAGGTGCTGACCCCGCTGAACGAACTGCAGGAAAGCCTGTTCCAGGAAATGGTGGCCCGCATCCGCCAGGACGACAACAGCGTGCCCTACCTGAAGAAAGGTTACTGGTATCAGACCCGTTACCAGCAGGGCCAGGAGTACGCCATTGTCGAGCGCTACCCCGACGGCCAGCCCGAGCGGGTGGAGGTGCTGCTGGACGGCAATGAGCGGGCCGGGGAGCACAGCTACTATGGCATGGGACAGCTGGCGGTCAGCCCGGATCAGCAGACCCTGGCCTTTGCCGAAGACTTCGTGTCCCGCCGCCAGTATCAGATCCGCTTCAAGTCACTGCAAACCGGCGAATTCTACGAGGAAGTGCTGGAGCACACCTCCGGCAACCTGGTGTGGGCCAACGACGGCAAGACCCTGTTTTATGTGAAGCAGGATGAAAGCACCCTGCTGCCCTACCAGGTGTATCGCCATACCCTGGGCACCGACCAGAGCGAAGACGTGCTGGTGTACGAAGAGCGCGACAACAGCTTCTATACCAGCATCTACAAGAGCCGTTCCGAGGATTACATCGTGATCGGCGCCTGGAACACCGATTCCAGCGAAATCAGCCTGGTGCCGGCGGACGCGCCGGAGGCCCCGGCCCGGGTGTTCCTGCCCCGGGAACACGGCCATGAATACGACCTCGAGCATTACCAGGGCCAGTTCTACATCCGCTCCAACAAGGACGGCGCCAACTTCGGTCTCTACCTGGCCCAGGAGGCGTCGGCCGGCGACCAGTGGCAGCCACTGATCCCGGCCCGGGCCGAGGTGCTGCTCGAGGGCTTTGCCCTGTTCCGCGACTGGCTGGTGCTGGAAGAGCGCCGCGAGGGGCTGGTGCACCTGCGCCAGATCCACCGCCAGGACGGGCGCGAGCATGAAATTCGCTTCGACGATCCCGCCTATGTGACCTGGCTGGGCGCCAACGCCGAGGCCGAGACCCCCTGGCTGCGCTACGGCTATTCCTCCATGACCCGGCCGGTGACCACCTATGAAGTGAACATGGATACCCTGGAGCGGCGCGAACTGAAGCAGCAGTACGTGGGCGAGCAGTTCAATGCCGACGATTACCGCAGCGAGCGGCTGTGGGTGACCGCACGAGATGGAGTAAAGGTGCCGGTATCTCTGGTGTACCGGGCCGACCAGTTCAAGCGTGATGGCAGCAATCCGCTGCTGGTGTATGCCTATGGCTCCTACGGTGCCAGCATGGATCCGGATTTCAGCAGCTCCCGCCTGAGCCTGCTCGACCGGGGCTTCGTCTACGCCATCGCCCATGTGCGCGGCGGCGAAGAGCTGGGCCGCGACTGGTATGAGCAGGGCCGATTGCTCAGCAAGGAAAACACCTTCAATGATTTTATCGATGTGACCCGTGATCTGGTGATGCAGGGCTATGGCGACAAGGGCCGGGTGTTCGCCTCCGGCGGCAGCGCCGGCGGCCTGCTGGTGGGCGCCGTGGTCAACATGGAGCCGGATCTGTTCAAGGGGGTGGTGGCCGCCGTGCCCTTCGTGGACGTGGTGACCACCATGCTGGACGAATCCATACCGCTGACCACAGGTGAATACGGCGAGTGGGGCAACCCGACGGAGCCCGACTATTACCACTACATGAAGTCCTACAGCCCCTATGATCAGGTCAAGCCCCAGGCCTATCCCCATATGCTGGTGACCACCGGCCTGCACGATTCCCAGGTGCAGTACTGGGAGCCGGCCAAGTGGGTGGCCAAACTCAGGGAGATGAAGGTAGACGACAACCTGCTGCTGCTGCACTGCGATATGGACACCGGCCACGGCGGCAAGTCCGGGCGGTTTGAGTCCTACCGCGAGCTGGCCCGGGAATATGCCTTCCTGCTGGCGCTGGCCGGGGAGGGAACGGGGCCCAGCCTGGCGGCCGGCCTGAGCGGCGCAGGCGAAGTGACCCAGTAAAAACAAGGGCCGCGATGCGGCCCTTGTGCTGTCAGTTGCCCGGTTTGGGTGTGTAGATGGGGGTGGCTTCCCGCACATAGATTTCGTAGTGTTTACCCGCATTGACGAATTGCACGCGGTACAACAGCTCGGCAGATTTCATCTGACCATCCACTCCGGATAGGGTTGTCCACCGGCGGCGTCAGCCGCCCACCGACTGGATGATGACCACCAGCACCAGAACCGGGCACACCAGGCGCACGTACCAGGGCCAGATCTTCCAGAACAGCCCTTGTTCCAGGTCGGGGTTACCCGACTTCAGCTCGGCCAGCACCTGGTTGCGTTGCCATACCCAACCTGCATAAAGGGTAATACACAGGCTGACCAGGGGCTGGGCATACTGGGTGGTGAGGGTAATTACCAGTCCAAACAGGCTGCCAAAGTTAAACACTATCACCGCACTAATCAAGGTACAGAGGCCGGTCATCAGCCAGGTGGCCTTGATCCGGGACAGGCCGGTGGACTCCATGGCCAGGGAGACCGGCGCCTCCAGCATGGAGATGGCGGAGGTCAGCGCCGCCACTATCATCAGCACGAAGAAGGCAAAAGCCACCGGGTACTGGGCCTGGCCCATGGTTTCGAACAGCGCCGGCAGCACCGAGAACACCAGGGTGTCGGAGCTGAGCAGGCTGCCGTCTTCGGCGAAGATGGCCACGCCGTTGTGTTGGGCCACATACATGGCGGGCAGGATCAGCAAGCCGGCCAGGAAGGCGACGCTGGTGTCCAGCAGGGTGACCTGGGCCGCCAGGGCCGGAATGCTGGCCTGGCGGCTCAGGTAGGAGCCGTACAGCATCATCACCGCCGCGCCCAGCGAGAGCGAGAAAAAGCTCTGGCCCAGGGCGCCGATCAGCACCTCACCATGCCATACCCGGGAAAAGTCCGGCACCAGGTAGGCCTGGAGTCCGGCGCCGGCGCCCGGTTGCAGCAGCATATAGCCGGTCAGCAGTACCAGCATCACCAGCAGCAGCGGCATCAGCCGGCGCGACCACTTCTCGATGCCCTTTTCCAGGCCGCGGCTGACCACGCAGAGGCTGAGCAGCGCGAACAGCAGGGTGAACACCAGGTTGCGGGAGGTGGAAAAACCGGTCAGCCAGTCCGCCGACGCCTTGGCGCCCGTCAGCCTGGCCAGGGGCTCCAGGGCATAGGCGACGAACCAGCCGGAAACGATGGCATAGAAGGTGAAGATCAGGCTGACGGTCACCACCGCCGCCAGCCCCACCAGGCCGGCGATGAATTTACCCGCCGGGGTGCCGGTGAGCTGCTGCAGGGCGCGGAAGGGGCTGGCCTGGCCATGGCGGCCTATGGTGATTTCCGCCACCAGCATGGGATAGCCGAGCAGGAAGATAAACAGCAGGTAGACCAGCAGGAAGGCCCCGCCGCCGTTGCTGGCTGCCTGGGTGGGGAAGCCCCAGATATTGCCCACGCCGATGGCCGAGCCGGCGGCGGCCATTACGAATCCCAGCTTGCTGCTGAACTGTGCCCTTGCTTCCACGTCTTGCTGCTCCTGTCGACTGTAAAGCTAACCATACAGTCGTCGTTGGTTAAAAATGGCGGAGACTATGGTGTTTTGCAGAGTTTTTGTCAAAAGAGATTTGGCTGGGGCAGGGAATGAACGTGGAATGACCATTTTTTTCAGCAAGAAATAAGGCGGGGAGATCCCGCCTTATGCTTTAGGCAAACTGGGTGGTCAGCTTCAGCCAGTTGCGCCGTTGGGTGGTGAAGGCGGCCTTCAGTTCGTCGCAGCTGAGTTTGAGCCGCAGTTCTTCGTACTTGCAGCGAGCGGCCTTTTTCTTCAGTTCCAGTAAGGTCTTACGGGCCTGATAGTAATCCTTGAGCTGGTGCAGCAAACGTTCGTATTCGCTGTGCAGCAGGGCCAGCCACTGCTCGGTATCGGCATCCTGTTGCCGGCGCAGTATCTTCTGGCGGGTGATTTCCAGCCGGCGTTCCAGCTTCGCCTGCTCTATTTTTTCCTGGGGGCAGGTACGCAACCGGGTGGCCAGCCCCAGCCAGCCCAGGGTCCGGATCAGCCACTTGGTGGGATCGTAATGCCACCAGTTGATGCCGTTACGGTAGTCGTATTCGAACAGGTGGTGGAAGTTGTGATAGCCCTCGCCGAAGGTCAGCACCGCCAGAATGTCGTTGTCCCGCGCCGTGTTCTTGCTGGTGTAGGGCTGGCGGCCCCAGTAATGGGCGAGGGAGTTGATAAAGAAGGTGACGTGGTGGCCGAGGAAGAGGCGCAGCACGCCGGCCATCAGCAGCATGCCCCAGAGATCCCCGTGCCAGAGGCCGAGTAATACCGGCAGGCCGATGTTCATGGCCAGGGTGAGCGACAGATAATGCTGGTGCTGGAACTGTAGTA
This sequence comes from Zobellella iuensis, assembly GCF_016746085.1. Classification (GTDB taxonomy): domain Bacteria; phylum Pseudomonadota; class Gammaproteobacteria; order Enterobacterales; family Aeromonadaceae; genus Oceanimonas; species Oceanimonas iuensis. The sequence goes on along the minus strand of NZ_JAERTZ010000004.1, from coordinate 106,076 downwards.
TGGCATTGCGCTTGAGGTCGGGAACATTGCTGTCGTCCTCCGGGTGATACTCCCTCAACATCCAGCCCATATGGGAAAACCACAGTCCGCGCTGGGCGGAGTAGGGATCCTTGTCCAGGTCGTCCACATGGCGGTGATGGCGACGATGGTCGGCGCACCAGCGGAAGGCGGAGTTTTGCAGGGAGAGCGCGCCCCCCAGGGCGAACAGCCACTGCAGCAGGGGATGGGCCTCGTAGGCCTTATGGGCCCACAGCCGGTGGTAGCCGGCGGTGATCGACAGGCAGCTGTAACTGAACAGCGCCAGCATGGCCAGCCACTGCCAGCCGTCATAGCCCTGGGTCAGGCCATACCAGGGCACCAGCACCATGGCTGCCAGACCGCTGCTGGCAAAGAGGATGGCGTTGGTCCATATCAGGGGAGGTTTACGCATCTTGGTATCCATTGAGCGAACATCTGTACACTATTTTCATATTTAAAGCGGGATAGCGTCAATCATAAATTGACCAATCAGGGCTGACCGGGTTCACACAAAAAGGTATGATCCGGTCATTAAATAGTTGGACCCTGGTGTGCCGTGGGCATTCGCGCTGAACAAAAAGAAAAAACCCGGCGTTCTTTGATCGAGGCGGCGTTCCGCCAGTTAAGCGCCGAGCGCAGTTTTTCCAGCCTGAGCCTGCGCGAGGTGGCGCGGGAAGCGGGGTTGGCACCGACCTCCTTCTACCGTCACTTCAAGGATATGGAGGAGCTGGGGCTGACGCTGGTGGATGAAGGCGGCCTGACCCTGCGGCAACTGATGCGCCAGGCCCGCCAGCGAATCGCGGACGGCGGCAGCGTGATCCAGATATCGGTAAAGACCTTTATGGAATTTATCGATAGCAGCCCGGATGTGTTCCGGTTACTGTTGCGGGAGCGCTCCGGTACTTCGGCGGCCTTCCGCCAGGCGGTCGCGCGGGAGATCCAGCATTTTACCGCCGAGCTGACCGACTACCTTGAGGAGCGGCAGCGCACCAGCCGCAGCTATGCCGAGGCCCAGGCCCAGGCGATGGTGACCATCGTCTTCAGTGCCGGGGCCGAGGCGCTGGACATGAACGACGACGAGCGGGAGGCGCTGGCCGAACGCATGATCCTGCAACTGCGCATTATTGCCAAAGGCGCGGATGCATATAACAAGGCAAAGAGGCTCTAGGCCCTACATTAGGAAGGATAACCATGTCAGGAAGTAAGCAAATTCGCCGTAAACCCATCTTGTTGGCTCTGCTGGTCGGCATCTGTGGCAACGCCACGCTGGCCACCCTGAGTGTCAGCCAGCTGGCGTTTTCCATTTTCCCCATAGTCTCGCTGGTGCTGGCAGCCCACCTGCTGTACCAGGAATACCTGAGCGTGCCGATGGAAGGGGATACCCCGCTGTGCACCTTGCTGGGTTTCCTGATCGGGGTGTTCGGCTACTCCGCTTTTCTGCGCACCCAGTTCCCGGAAATGGGTTCCAACTACCTGTCGGTAATGATTTCCCTGGTGCTGGTGATCTGGCTGGCCCTGAAAATGGGCGTGGCGGCACGGCCCAACGCCGAGAAGTAATGGCTTGCCACTACTGCCCGCGAGCCCGCCGTTATGGCGGGCTTTTTATTGCAACGTCGGCTGAACTCTTCAATGCCATGTAACCCCTTGCCCTGATTGGACTTACTCTGTTTCCTGCATCGCCCGTTGGCTTATCGCTGTCTGCGGCCTATCAGCAGGACATGGGCCTTCACGGGGGCTCCTGTGATGATTGGTGGCGTTAAAAACCGGGTTATTCTAGCATGTCGGGCCCGGGAGCCGACCCTGAATGTCGGCCATGTTCTCATCGTTCCAAGGATCTTGCCGTGCCGACTCAAAGCGAACAGGCTGACCGCCGGCCACGAGTTCGAGATCACCGGGGATGTCAGCACGCTTTATCTTTGTGAGCGGTATTACGGTACCCTGCGTTACCTCCAGTGGGAGGTGCTGCAGGGACGCTACCTGCGCTGCCTGCTGCTGGAATACGCCGCCACCCTGGGGCTGGTCGATCTGGTACTGGCACCGCCTCAGCAGCCGGAGCCCGACTACGACTATATGTGGGGTGCCGATGACGTATGCTGCCTGAGCCGTTACGACGGCCTGCTGTATCTGCGGCTGACCGCCCTGGGCGCCTTTTGCCTGGGGCTGACCGGGGATTACCAGGATGTGGCGGCCCGCCGGCCAACCCCGCTCGCCCTTCACAAGGGGGGCCGGCTGGTGTTCAGCCTGCCGCCGGCCGAGGCCGAACTGTTGCTGATCGAGGCCCATGCAGCGCAGCATGGCGCCGATGGTTGGCGTTTATGCCGGGAAAAAATGCTCACCCTGCTGGAAAACGGCGGCAGCCTGGCGCCATTGCGGGCGTTTATGGCCGAACGCGATCCACAGCCGTTCCTGCCCGACGACGTTGAGCGCTTGCTGGATGAGTGCGAGGCCAATGCGCGGGCGGTGACGCCGGCGGGCAGGGTGTTGCTGCTGCACTGCCGGGATGCGGCCACCGCCGCCGCCATCGCCGCTCATCCGCAGACCGCCGGTCTGTGCCAGGCGGCGGGCGACCATCGCCTGCTGGTTGAACCCGAGCGGGAAGCGGCTTTCCGCCAGGCCCTGCACCGGGCCGGCTTTGGCATGGCGGCCACCTGACGCAGCCGGGCCGCATAAAAACGGGTGGTAGGCTATTCGCCCACCGTCCTTTGCTCGATTTGTTTGATACGTCCGTTCAGATCGGCCACCCTCTCCACTCTCAGGTGTTTGAAGATAAAGGGCATGATGGTCGGATGGTGACTTGGGGAAATTCAATGAGAAACCAAGAGGGCAGAAATAAAAAGATTTTATATCTTCAGGATTTCTTCAAGCCGGAGGTAAGCTTCTGCATGTTTTGCCGGCGTCATCCTAACCAGGTTCTGCAGTTTCCAGCGGACGGCTGGTAACCGGTCAATGCCGGAGAGCCCAAGGAGTGGCCAATAGGGTGTGCGATTTTTGAATGACAGTAAAAATGCCCGCTCCTGGGACGTCAAAGAAGTGTTGATGAGCCTCACCAGTTGCGCCCGTGTTGCTTCCAAGTCAGCCTGGGGAATGTCTTGATCGGCCATATTGCGAAATTCCCCCTCGTAGACACCGGAAATATCTTTAAAGTTTGGCCTGAGCAGCTCGGCAATAGGCCGCGGATGACTGATGATGTACACCAGCAGGGCTTTGCGCAGGTCATCGGTGAGCCCTTCGTTATCGAGTAGCTGCTTGATGTCGAAAAGATCTCGCGGGTGCTGGCGATCCAGCGCCGCGCATATTTTGCCAGCATACAAATCCGCGAAGCTCACCACGGCCATCTCGGCAAAGCCAAACTCTTCTTCAACGGCTTCACTGACCGGTATGATCCTGGGCTCGTAAACCGTGCCACGCAGTACGGGGGAGAGTTCTATTTTGATTTGAACGCCATCCCGCTCCACCAATAGACGCAGGGCATCCGCTTTATCCTGGAAGGAGCGGATAACCCGAGTATTGTCGATGCTGGCCGTGATGGTGGAAGCCAGGGTATCCAGGTTGTTCTTGATGGTCTGCAGGGCTTCATGCCGTTCCATCATGGGCAGGAAAACCAGATCGATATCGACCGAAAGTCGGGGAAAGTCACGAACGAACAAATTGATAGCCGTGCCACCTTTGAGGGCGAAACTGTCGTGCCGGGCAACAAAGGGAATCAGCCGCAGCAACAGCTGGACTTGTCGGTAATAGTGGCTTTGTCTGTCCATGTTATTTACATCTCCTTCGGCACGGTGATCTGCCAGGTTGGCTCCAGCTTGCCGCCTTTGGCGAGCAGTCGCTTACCGGTTCCAAGCGCATAATTTTCCGGTGTCAGGTGCTTGAGCCAGGCGTGTTGGTGTCTTCCTGCCAGCCAGAGGAAGAGCCGTTTCGCTTTGATACTGCAACAGGCTTTCAGCAAGGCGTCCAGCTTGCGTGGCGAGAGGTTGTGCAACCCTTGCATAAGCTGGTCGGCATGTTCAAAGCTGATGGTGTTGGGCACCGCTGCCAAGAGCTCGAGAATGGCTTTTTCCGGACAGGAATAGTGCAGTGGGGGGAGTGATGCCTGCCAGTTGTCTTGCCGGAGGTACTTATCGTCTTGCATCAGCGTCTCGGGCCACAGGCGGCGCGTTCCGTGCCACTCAAACCGTGCTGGAACGTCGATTCTGCCTAGCCATCGGGGAAGCGCGGCATCGGAATAGAGCTGAACCCTTGGCTTGCTTCCCTTGGACAGGTAATGGCCAAGGCCTTCCAACTCTAACGCGATCAAGCCTCCGACATGGACAGGCGCATCGGACATGCGCTGCAAGGATGCAACGATTCCTTTCCAGGACAGCCTTGCTTCCTGCCTGGCGTAAACACCGGCTACGAGAGGGATCAGGGTCTGGTTGCGCACCGCATTGTCCAGAAAATGCAGGTTGAACCCTTGTGCCTCCAGCCATGATTTGGTGGCCACCATATCCAAGGGCAGCACCTTCTGTAGCTGCTGTCTGGCTTCAGTATTCAGCATGGCTGGCCTCAACGTGGTTTGTAAACAATAAAATATACGTTGATTATTGACGTGATTTAGATATTTATCAAACCAATTCGCTTCTGTAGTTTGTTAATTTTCAATTTCACGCCAATTAATGCCGTGAAAATTATGGTTTTCAAACCCCGTCAAAGCTGATGTTGCCATTTGCATCACTGCCACAACTGCGGATTTTCAGTTCTTCCAACCCCAACAGCGCCGCGTCACTGAGTGGAATGTCGATCGCCCGGCGTTTCTTGGTGCGGTTTTTGGGGAGATGCCACACTCGGTTTTGCAAATCGAACTCGTGCCATGGCGCGGCAAGCAACTCCATTTTTCTCGTACAGGTCGTGATCAACAAAGCACAGGCCAAATAGTTCTCTCGACTGAATTGTGCCGGGATCCTTCTGAGCTTGGTAAAGAACTCAAGGACTTCGGCTTCGGTCATTGGGTCGTTGGCGGCTTGTTCCTCCCCACCGGCATCCCTGGGCCGGAAAGGACTGGCAGGGTTGAACTGGGTGACATCGAGCGGTCTTATCTTCTCCAACTCGACCTTGCCTATGTGCCAGGCAACCTCACGTTCGTAAAGACTCTTGTCTTTTTCGTGGGTAGCAATTTCCCGCTGGCGAAGCTGATGGTAGTCGGCAGACAAATCGTTCAGCGTTTTGAAGGGGTTCTGATTAGCCTTCTTACGTTATTGGACCTGATCGGCTCCCTATCGTTTTATCGCGAACCTCAGCCTTACCGCTTCATCCCGGGCGTCGGCCAGTGACCAGTCGTCCACTTTACCGATGCTGTACTCGCGCCGGAGCTTGGTCGTTGGTGTGGTGTAGCGCAACATCCAGTAGCCATCGCCACGCTTAGGCGTCATCAGGTACAGCCCATCGCCATCGGCATGCCGGACCGACGGTTTTGCCATGCAGCTTACCCATGATCTGCCTCAAAAAAGTTGGGGAGTACAATCTCGACTAAAAGCTATAGCGAGAAAGTACTCCCCAATCTACTCCCCATAACTACCCAAACAAAATAGAGCACTTTCGGACTTTACGACCTTCAATGTCATCTATATTGCTGATATTTATGTGCTTTTGTTGCATATCTGAAAAGCTGAAGAGATCACTCTATATTCTGGATCTGCTCCCGCATCTGCTCGATTAGCACCTTCAGCTCCACCGCCGAGGCGGTGATGTTGGCGTTGATCGACTTGGAGCCCAGGGTGTTGGACTCGCGGTTGAACTCCTGCATCATAAAGTCCAGCCGCCGGCCACAGGCGCCGCCTTTCTTGAGGATCTTGCGGGTTTCGCCGATATGGGTGGCGAGGCGGTCCAGCTCTTCGGCCACGTCCACCTTCTGGGCCAGCAGCACCATTTCCTGCTCCAGCCGCTGCGGGTCCAGCTCCAGTTTGGCCTCCTCGAAGCGCTCCTGCAGGCGCTGGCGTTGCCAGGCGAGCACGTCGGGCATATGGGTTTTCACCTTGGCCACTTCCTGCTCTATGCCGGTAAGCCGCTGTTCAATCAGTTCTTTCAGCTTGCCGCCTTCGCTGGCGCGGGCGGCGAGGAAGTCGTCGATGACCTTGTCCAGGCAGCCGATTAGGGCACTGCTGAGGGCATCCATATCCTGGGCCTGGGCTTCCATCACCCCGGGCCAGCGCAGTATGTCCATCGGGTTCATGCTGCCGTGGCCGGCCTTTTCCATCACCCAGGTGGCACCTTCGATCAGCTGTTCGGCCAGGGCCTTGTTCATCTGCAACTGGCCCTGGTTGGCCAGGTTGGACTCGAAGCGCAGGCCGCATTCCACCTTGCCCCGTTGCAGCCGGGCGCGCAGTTTTTCCCGTACCAGGGGCTCCAGGCCGCGGAACTGTTCGGGCAGCCGGGTGTAGGTCTCCAGGTAGCGCTGGTTGACCGAGCGGATTTCCCACACGGCGGTGCCCCAGTCTTGCTTGAATTCCTGACGGGCATAGGCGGTCATGCTGTGGATCATGGGGTTCTCATCTGGTAATTGGGCGTCATACCCAGAGTGTGACACAGGGTGGGGCCGGCGCCAATGGCGGACGGCATGCAATGGCCGGCCGCTTTCTCTATAATGGCGGCGTTTCGCCCGCCGGGCGATGCCGGTTTTTTATCCCCATTGGAGAATCTCATGTCAACACGAGCCAGCGGTCGCGCGGCCGATCAAATCCGGCCGGTCACCATTACCACCCATTATACCCGTCACGCGGAAGGCTCTGTGCTGGTGGAATTCGGCCATACCAAGGTGCTCTGCACCGCCACCGTGGAAACCGGGGTGCCCCGTTTCCTCAAGGGCAAGGGACAGGGTTGGGTAACGGCGGAATACGGCATGCTGCCCCGTTCCACCCACAGCCGGATGCATCGTGAGGCGGCCAGGGGCAAGCAGGGTGGCCGCACCATGGAAATCCAGCGGCTGATTGCCCGCTCTTTGCGGGCGGCGGTGGATCTCAAGGCCCTGGGCGAGTACACCATCACCGTGGACTGCGACGTGATCCAGGCCGACGGCGGCACCCGTACCGCCTCCATTACCGGGGCCTGTGTGGCCCTGGCCAATGCCCTGCAATGGATGCAGGAAAAGGGCATGATTGCCGCCAGTCCCCTCAAGACCCTGGTGGCCGCCGTGTCGGTGGGCATTGTCGATGGCCTGGCGGTGACGGATTTGGAATACACCGAAGACTCGGCGGCGGAAACCGACATGAACGTGGTGATGACCGCCGAGGGCAAGATGATCGAGGTGCAGGGCACGGCGGAAGGAGAACCCTTCAGCCACGAAGAGCTGCTGGCCATGCTGGCCCTGGCCCGACAGAGCATCAACGAGCTGGTGGAGCACCAGCGCCGGGCCATTGCCGGCCTGTAACACGAGCGGAGATAAGGAAAGCATGAAAGCCTACCAGCGTGAGTTTATCGAGTTCGCCATGAGCAAGTCCGTGCTCAAGTTCGGCGAATTCACCCTTAAATCCGGGCGCAAGAGCCCCTACTTCTTCAATGCCGGCCTGTTCAACAGCGGTCGGGATCTGGCCCGGCTGGGCCGCTTCTACGCCGCCGCCCTGGTGGACGCGGGCGTGGCGTTCGACGTGCTGTTCGGCCCGGCCTACAAGGGTATTCCCATCGCCAGCGCCACCGCGGTGCAACTGGCCGAGGTGCACGACCTGGACGTGCCCTACTGCTTCAACCGCAAGGAAGCCAAGGAGCACGGCGAGGGCGGCAACCTGGTGGGCAGCCCGCTTGCCGGACGCATCATGCTGGTGGACGACGTGATCACCGCCGGCACCGCCATCCGCGAGTCCATGGACATCATCCAGGCCAACGGCGCCACCCTGGCCGGGGTGCTGATCGCCCTGGACCGCCAGGAAAAGGGCAAGGGCGAGCTGTCCGCCATCCAGGAAGTGGAGCGGGACTACCAGGCTCAGGTCACCGCCATCATCACCCTGGCGGATCTGATTGAATTTCTGGGCGAAAAGCCGGAGATGGCCGAGCATCTGGAACGGGTCCGGGCCTACCGGGAGCAATACGGGATCTAATAAAAAAGCCGCTGAAAAGCGGCTTTTTTGTGGCTGATGGCGGCGGAGTCAGGCAACTTCCTGCTTTAAGCGCTGGGGCTCCTTCTGGTGCAGGTGCACATCCATCTGCGGGAAGGGGATGCCGATGCCGTTGGCGTCCAGCTCGTTTTTGATCTTTTCCAGCAGATCGAAGCGCACCGTCCAGAAGTCTTCGGCCTGCACCCAGGGGCGGACGATAAAGTCGACGGAGGAGGCGCCCAGGTTGTTCACCGCGACGCGGCACTCGGGTTCTTTCAGGATGCGCGGATCTGCGTTGACGATGCGGGTCAGCACTTCCTTGGTTTTCTTCAGGTCGGCGCTGTAGGCGACGCCGATCACCAGGTCGATGCGGCGGGTCTTCTCCCTGGAGTAGTTGATGATGTTGTCGTTGAGGATCTTGGCGTTGGGCACCACTATCATGCGGTTGTCCGGGGTCAGCAGTATGGTGGTGAAGATTTGCACCGAGTGCACCGTGCCGGCGGTGCCGGCCGCCTCCACGTAGTCGCCGGCCTTGAAGAAACGGAAGCCGATCAGCAGCACCCCGGCGGCGAAGTTGGACAGGGAGCCCTGCAGCGCCAGGCCCACGGCCAGGCCGGCGGCACCGACGATGGCCACGAAGGAGGCGGTCTGTACCCCGACCCGGCTCATGGCGGCGATGAGCACGAAGGCGAGCAGGCCGTACTTGATCAGGCTGGTGACGAAGTCGGAGATGGTGCTGTCGACCTTGCGCGCCTTGAGTACCTTGTTCAGGCCGCCGGTCAGCATGCCGACCGCCATGAAGCCGATGATCAGGGTCAGCAGGGCGGCGGCGATATTCACCGAATACTCGATGAGCAGCCCCTGGTTGTTGAGGATCCAGCTCTGGGCCTCGTTCAACATATCGGTATTGAGCAATTCTGTATCCATAATCGTGTCTCTCTCGTTATTGTTGGTTTTGGTCGCGCCCTTGCCGGTGGGGCCGGCAAGGGCGGGGGAGCAGTGACGACAGGCGTCAGGCGGCCACGGCCAGCTGCCGGTGCAGCAATTGCCAGTGGCTGTCGAAGTTGTGGGTGGGTTTGATGCGGAACTGGCTGCGAACGTACTGGTTGATGCGGCCTTCCGCGTAGGCCAGCAGCAGGTTGGCCAGCACGGTTTCGTTTTCGGCGAAGCCTTCGCCCTCGTAGAGGCGGCGCTCGCGCATCACCTGCTTGAGCTGGGTTTCCAGCCGGTCGAACAGCTGGTTGATGCGCGCCAGCAGCCGCTCGTGCTCGCCCTGCAGGGCATCGCCGTTGAGCAGGCGGGTAATGCCGGGGTTGCGTTCGCAAAAGCCCAGCACCAGCTGCAGTATGTAGCGCAGGCGCAGGGCGCTGTCCTTCTCATCCTGAAGAATAAGATTGATCCGGGAAAACAGGGTTTCCTCGATGAAGTCGATCAATCCCTCAAACATCCGGGCCTTGCTCGGAAAGTGGCGGTAAAGCGCCGCTTCCGACACGCCTACCGCCGCCGCCAGCTTGGCGGTGGTGATCCGCTGCCCCGGGCTGGTTTCCAGCATGTGGGCCAGGGCCTGCAGGATTTGTTCACGACGGTTTTTCTTGTTCTGGGTATTGGCCATAGGCGCACTCAACTTGGTTAGTGGCGACCGGAAGAGCCGAAACCGCCTTCTCCCCGCTCGCTTTGGTCAAATTCGTCAACTACCGTAAATTGGGCCTGCACCACGGGCAGGATCACCAACTGGGCGATGCGCTCCCCCGGCTGTATGGTGAAATGATCCTTTCCGCGGTTCCAGCAGGATACCATTAACTGACCCTGGTAGTCAGAGTCAATCAGGCCAACCAGGTTGCCCAGTACGATGCCGTGCTTATGGCCCAGGCCGGAGCGGGGCAGTATGGTGGCGCACAGGCCGGGGTCCTGGATATGGATGGCGATGCCGGTGGGGATCAGGGTGGTGTCGCCCGGGGCCAGCTCCAGCGGGGCGTCCAGGCAGGCGCGCAGGTCCAGCCCGGCGGAGCCCGGGGTGGCGTAGGCCGGCAGCGGGAAGTCGGTGCCCACGCGGGGGTCGAGGATCTTCAGTTCAATGGCGTTCATGGTATTGGTCTGCAATCAGAGTCATCAGGTGCCTGGCGAGCAGGGTCTTGCCGGCCAGGGGTAAATCGGTCCGGCCTTGTGGCCAGAACACGGTGAGGGCGTTGTCGTCGCTGTTGAAGCCTTGCCCGGCCTTGGCCACATCGTTGGCCGCGATCATGTCCAGCCCCTTGCGGCTGAGCTTGTCCCGGGCGTATTTTTCCACATCCCGGGTTTCCGCCGCAAACCCTATGGTAAAGGGCTTGTTCGGCAGGGCCGCCACCTCGGCCACGATATCGGGGTTTTTGGTCAGTTCGATGACCAGGGTGTCGCTGGCGGTTTTCTTGATTTTCTGCTCGGCGACGGTTTTGGGGGCGTAGTCGGCCACGGCGGCGCAGGCGATGAAAATCTGCTGCTCCGCGATGTGTTCCATCACCGCCCGGTGCATCTGGCGGGCGCTTTCCACCTCGATGCGGGCCACCCCGGCCGGGGTGGCCAGGCCGACGGGGCCGCTTACCAGGGTCACCTCGGCGCCCAGCTCAAGCGCCGCCGCCGCCAGGGCGAAGCCCATCTTGCCGGAGCTGTGGTTGGAGATGAAGCGCACCGGGTCCAGCGCCTCGCGGGTGGGACCGGCGGTAAGCATCAGTTTAACGCCCGCCAGGGGCCGGGCTTTGGGGGCGAAATGACGCTCTACCTCGGCCACCAGCTCCATCGGCTCCAGCATTCGGCCCGGTCCCACGTCGCCACAGGCCTGCTCGCCTTGGGCCGGGCCCCAGATCGCCAAGCCGCGGCCGGCCAGGGTCGCCAGGTTGGCCTGAGTGGCGGCGTGGCGGTACATCTGCTGGTTCATGGCCGGGGCCACCGCCACCTGGGCCGGGGTGGCCAGGCAGAGGGTGGTGAGCAGATCGTCGGCCAGTCCGGCGGCCAGCCGGGCCAGGGTATTGGCGCTGGCCGGGGCGAGCAGCAGCAGCTCGGCCCAGCGGGCCAGTTCGATGTGGCCCATGCCGGCTTCGGCGGCCGGGTCCAGCAGGGAGTCGGACACCGGCTCGCCCGATACCGCCTGCAGGGTAAGCGGGGTGATGAAGGCCTTGGCGGATTCGGTCATCACCACCCGGACCTCGGCGCCCCGCTCCTTGAGGCGGCGCACCAGCTCGGCGCTCTTGTAGGCCGCGATACCGCCGGTGATGCCGATAACTATGCGTTTTCCCGTTAATGACATGGCTGCGTTCCCAAACTGGACAGGCCGCAAGATTACCACAAACGGGTGAATTGTGGGGCCCGGGCGGGGGCTGGACTAGGCTTTAACGGTTGGGTGGGAGGGGCATGATGAGCATCAAGGACTGGCCGGAGGGGGAGCGCCCCCGGGAAAAACTGCTGAGCCGGGGGCCTGCCAGCCTGTCGGATGCGGAGTTGCTGGCGATTTTTCTGCGCACTGGCGCCAAGGGCATGGACGCGGTGACCCTGGCGCGTACCCTGCTGAGCCGGTTCGGCTCCCTGCGCCAGCTGCTGCTGGCGGATCGGCACCGTTTCTGCGAGGGGCCCGGCCTGGGGCTGGCCAAGTTCGTGCAGCTGCAGGCGAGCCTGGAGCTGATGCGCCGCTTTCTCGATGAAAAGCTGGTGCGCGAGCATGCCCTCACCAGCCCGGAGCTGACCCGGCAGTATTTGCAGGCGCAACTGCGGGATCGGCCGCGGGAAGTGTTCGCCCTGCTGCTGCTCGACAATCAGCACCGGGTGATCCGCTTCCATGAGCTGTTCTACGGCACCCTGGATGCGGCGGCGGTGTACCCGCGGGAAATCGTGGCCCTGGTGCTGAAACTGGGTGCCGCCGCGGTCATTTTGGTGCATAATCATCCATCCGGAGTGGCCGAGCCCAGCCGGGCGGATCGCATGATCACCGAACGTATTCAGGCCGCCCTGGGGCTGCTGGATGTCCGGGTGCTGGATCATCTGGTGGTTGGTGATGGTGAAACCGTATCCTTTGCCGAGCGTGGCTGGCTTTAGTGCCGGACGCTCGGCTTTTAGTTGATCTCGAGCGCGGTATGCTGTATAAATTGCCGCCTTATTTTGCCCCGATAGACGGCCAACGGGGTGATTAATTGCTCGAGCAAAAGTAAGTTTTGGAGAAGACTGACATGTCTAAAGTATGCCAAGTAACTGGTAAGCGGCCAGCTGTTGGTAACAACCGCTCTCACGCCAACAACGCCACCAAGCGTCGCTTCCTGCCCAACCTGCAGACTCACCGTTTCTGGGTTGAAAGCGAGAAGCGTTTTGTAAAACTGCGCATCACCACCAAGGGTATGCGTATTATCGACAAAAAAGGTATCGACAGTGTCCTGGCTGACCTGCGTGCCCGTGGCGAAAAGGTTTAAGGAGATAACCCATGGCTAAAGGTATTCGCGAGAAGATCCGCCTGAATTCCAGCGCTGGTACTGGTCACTTCTACACCACTACCAAGAACAAGCGCAACATGCCCGAGAAAATGGAGATCAAAAAATTTGATCCCGTGATCCGCCAGCATGTGATCTACAAAGAAGGCAAAATCAAGTAAGATTTTGCTCTTCTAAAAAACCCGGCCCCGGCCGGGTTTTTTTATGGCCGCCACCTTGGCTATACTGCCGCCTCAGCGCAACGGGAGGGCGAGATGCCGGAGTTACCAGAAGTCGAAGTCAGCCGTTTGGGCATAACCCCTCATCTGCTGGGGGAGTCGGTGATGCGGGTGGTGGTGCGCAACCCCAGCCTGCGCTGGCCGGTGCCGGCGGAAATCCAGGAGCTGGTCGGGCTCACCATCGTCGGCATTCGCCGCCGGGCCAAGTACCTGCTGCTGGAAACCGACTGGGGCACCGCCATACTGCACCTGGGCATGTCCGGCAACCTCAAGGTGCTGCCCCAGGGCACGCCGGCGGGCAAGCATGATCATGTGGATATCGAGCTGGCCAACGGCAAGCTGCTGCGGCTCAACGATCCGCGCCGCTTCGGTTGCCTGCTGTGGACCCGGGAGCCGGTGGAGCAGCACCCGCTGCTGGCCAGGCTGGGGCCCGAGCCGCTCACCGAAGCCTTCGACGGCGACTACCTCTACCAACGCAGCCGGGGCCGCAAGACGGCGGTCAAGCAGTTCATCATGGATAACCAGATCGTGGTGGGGGTGGGCAACATCTACGCCAACGAGTCGCTGTTCGGCGCCGGCATCAGCCCCAAACGGGAGGCGGGCAACATCGGCCGGGAGCGTTACCTGACACTGGCCGGGGAGATCAAGGCGGTGCTGGCACGGGCCATCGGCCAGGGCGGCACCACCCTGAAGGACTTTACCGGCAGCGACGGCAAGCCCGGCTACTTCGTACAGGAGTTGCAGGTGTACGGCCGGGCCGGCCAGCCCTGCACCCGCTGTGGTGCCCTGCTGCGCGAGGTGCGCATGAACGGCCGCAGCACCGTGTTCTGCCCGCTCTGCCAGCGGTGACGGCCCGGCTTTACAGCCAAGCCTTCAGCCCAGCTTCCTGGCCACCGCCTCGGCCACGGCGGCGGGCACGAACTGGCTGATATCGCCGCCGTGAATCGCCACTTCCTTCACCAGGGTGGAGGAGATAAAGGAGTTTTCCTCCGCCGGGGTGAGGAAGACGCTTTCCAGCTCCGGCATCAGCCGCCGGTTCATGTTGGCGAGCTGGAATTCGTACTCGAAGTCGGACACGGCGCGCAGGCCGCGGATCAGCACCCCGGCCCGGTGTGCCCGGGCGAAGTCCACCAGCAGGCCGGAAAAGCCCACTACCGTGACGTTGCCCAGTTGTCCGGTGACTTCCTTCACCAGCTCGACCCGCTCGTCCAGCGAGAACATGGGCCGCTTGCTGGGGCTGAAAGCCACCCCCACTATCACCTTGTTGAACAGTCGAGAGGCCCGCTCTATCAGATCCAGGTGGCCGTTGGTGATGGGATCGAAGGTGCCGGGGTAGATGACCCTGATGCTCATGGAATGTCCTTATTGGCAAACGCAGCTAAAGAGTTTGGGGTAGAATACCGCAGCACAAGAACAAGGTGGAGCGCGATATGAAACGGGTGTTGGTGGTACGCAACGACAAGATAGGTGATTTCATGCTGGCCTGGCCGGCTTTTGCCATGCTCAAGGCCTCACTCGGCTGCGAGGTCGTCGCCCTGGTCCCTTCCTATACCCGCGAGCTGGCCGAACTTTGTCCGAGCATCGACCGGGTGCTGCTGGATCCGGGCAAGCAGGCCCCGCCCGCCGCCCAGGCTGAGTTGCTGGCACAGCTCAAGACCGAGCGGTTCGATGCGGTTATCTGTCTGTTTTCCAATTTTCGCAACGCCAAACTGATGTGGCAGGCGGGCATCCCCCAGCGCTGGGCACCGGCCACCAAGCTGGCCCAGGTGCTCTACAACCACAGGGTGACCCAGCGCCGCTCCCGCTCCGCCAAGCCCGAGTACGAATACAACCTGGATCTGGTGCGGGCCTTCCTGCGCCATCATGGGGTGGCGGCGGTCGAGCCGGCGCCACCCTACCTGCGCTTCGAGGCCGCCGAGCTGGCGGCCTTCCGGGCTTCGCTGTCGGCGGCGCTGGGGCTGGCGGCCGAGCGGCCCTGGCTGTTGGTGCACGCGGGCAGTGGTGGCTCGGCCAATAACCTCTCGGCCGGCCAGTATGCACAGCTGATACGGCAGTTGTGTGGCCAGTTCCCGGACGCCCAGCCGGTGCTCACCGCCGGCCCCGGGGAAGCGGCGCTGGCGGAGCGGGTCGCGGCCGAGACCGGGGTGGGGGCCGTGGTGGCCCGGGATCTGCCCCTGCCGGCCTTCTGCCGGCTGCTGGCCTGCGGCAGCCTGTTCGTGGCCGGCAGCACCGGCCCCTTGCATATCGCCGCCGCCCTGGACGTGCCCACGGTGGGCTTTTTCCCGCTGCGCCGCTCGGCTACGCCGCTGCGCTGGCGGCCGCTCAACAGCGAGGGGCGGCACCTGGCCTTTCATCCCCCCGGCGAGGCCGGGGAGCAGGTGGAGGACATGAGCCGGGTGGAGATCGGCGCCGTGGCGGCGGCGGTCAGTCCCTGGGCCCGGACGTTTCTGTCCTGATCCAGAGATCGGCGTACTTCACGAAGGTGGAGTGGGCCGACAGCAGGCTGAGCAGCAGGCCCTGCCGACCGTCCAGAAAGCCCGCCTTCAGCAGGTACATCTTGAGGAAGCAGCCCACCCCGTGCAGCAACCCCTGGGCCAGGGAGCCCTTTTTGCCCCGCTCGGCCCGCTGCCGGGCCCAGGCGGCGGCGTAGCCGGCCGACTTCACCAGGTAGTGCTCCAGATCCCGGTAGGTGTAGTGCAGCAGATCCCCCCGCAGGCGGGCGGTTTTGATGCCCGGCTTCAGCTCCACCTTCTCGTGCACCAGGGCGTCGTTGTAGCCGGTGAGGGCCCTGGGGTAGAGCCGCAGCACCCGATCCGGGTACCAGCCGCAGTGGCGGATAAAGCGGCCGAACACCCAGGACAGGCGGGAAATGGCGTAGACGGTATCGCCGGTGGGACGGGCCAGCACCGCCTCGATGCTGGCCCTGAGTTCGGGGGTGACCCGCTCGTCCGCGTCCACCCACAGCACCCAGTCGGACTGCACCCTGCTCTGGGCCAGTTGCCGCTGGCGGCCGAAGCCGGGCCAGTCGGTGTTCTCGAAGAAGCGGGCCCCGGCGGCCTCGGCCACTTCCCGGGTGCGGTCGGTACTGCCCGAGTCCAGCACCACGATTTCGTCCACCCAGTCCAGGGTGGCCAGGCAGTCGGCCAGGTTGTCCGCCTCGTTCTTGACGATCAGGACGGCGGCGAGGGTGGGGCGCTGACTCATGAAGGCTCCTGTAACAGATTGAAATCCCGGGTGATGCGGTCGAACTGGGCAATCACCTGGTCGAGGGTGATGCGTTGCATGGCGTGCGGATCCCTGACCCGGGTGCGCCAGGGCAACTGGGCGGGGGTCTTGCCGGTTTCCGCCAGCAGGGCCTCTTCGTAGACGCTGACCACGTAGTCCCGGCAGCGGTAGGGGCCGGTGCGCCGGGGGTTGTGGTGGGCGTAGAGGCCGATAACGGGGGTGTCGACCAGGGTCGCCATATGGGCGGGGCCGGTATCCGGCGCCACCACCAGGCTGGCCGCTTCGATCAGGGCCAGCAGTTGCGGCAGGCTGGTCTTGCCCACCAGGTTTTCGTCGATGTTGTCGCCAAGATTGCAGATGTTCGCTGCCAGCTCCTGCTCCATTCTGGCGGGGCTGCCGATCAGTATCACCTTCATACCGCGCCCGTGGGCGTGATCGGCGAGGGCGGCGTAGCCTTCGGCGGTCCAGTTCTTGTAGGCCTTGCTGGCGGCGGGGCAGATCAGCAACAGCGGACGGTGGTCCCGGTGCGGGCGGGCCCAGTCCCGGGCCGCCTCCGGCAGGGGCAGGGACCAGCGCGGGGCGAGATCGTCCAGCCCCAGCGCCCGGCCGAAGCCCATAAAGCCGTCCACCACATGGTCGCCGGTGGCGGCCACCCTGAGGTTGGTGAACAGCCACTGCCCGTCCTTGGCCCGCTCCCGCTCGAAACCCAGCCGGTATCGGGCCCTGACGCCCAAGCTGGCGATGCTGGCGCGCAGGGCCGCCTGCATATGCAGCAGGGCGTCGAAGCGGCGTCCCCGCAGTTGTCGCCACAGGGCGAGATAGCCCTTCCAGCCGGCCTTCTTGTCGAAGGGGATCACCTCCACCCCGGGCAGCAGCTGCAGCAGGCCGGCTTCCACCCTGCCGGTTATCCAGGTGATACGGGTCCGGGGCCACTGGCGCTGGATGGCCTGAACCAGGGCCACCGCGTGGCAGCAGTCGCCGATGGCGGACAAACGCAGCAAACAAAGGGAAGACGGGGGCGAGCTGAACAGGGCCATGGGTGCACTCTCTTGGATCCGAGTCCGGCATTATGCAAAGCCCGGCGGGCCATGTAAAATCCGTGTTTTGGTCTGGGGGTGGAAATGGAACGGATAGAGCACGGCTCTGAAATTATCTGGTACGATCCCGAATGCTTCGGCGCATTCAAGCGGGATTACTTCGAAATCGACTACTGGCGCGAGCAAAATGCCATCCGCGGCAAGGCGGTGGGGCGCAACACCACCTGGTTCGTGGAGGACGAGGTGGGCGACAAGGTGCTGCGCCACTACTACCGGGGCGGCATGATAGGCCGGGTGATGGAGGATACCTTTCTGCACGTGGCCGAGTCCAAGAGCCGGGCCATGGCGGAATTCACCGTGCTGGCCAAGCTGCACCGCCGTGGCCTGCCGGTGCCCCGGCCCTGCGCCGCCCGCATGGTGCGCTCCAACCTGGTGTACCGGGCCGACATCATCCTGACCCGTATCAACCATGCCCGTGATCTGGTGGCCATCCTCAAGGAACAGGCACTGGGCTCCCAGGAATGGCAGGGTATCGGCAGGACCATCCGCCAGTTCCATGACGCCGGCCTCTATCATGCGGATCTCAACAGCCACAACGTGCTGCTGGACGACGGCGGCAAGAGCTGGCTGATCGACTTCGACAAATGCCATTTCCGCCAGCCCGGCAGCTGGTCCCGGGAGAACATGGAGCGGCTGCTGCGTTCCTTCCGCAAAGAGCAGGGCCTGCACCCCGGCTTTCACTGGGATGAGCAGGACTGGCAGGCGCTGCTGAGCGGTTACAGGGCGAGCTGATCCTGGATCAGGGCCTGGGTCCTGGCCAGGGCGCCCTTGTTGGTGGCGACCACCGCCCGGGCCCGGCGGCCCATGGCCCGGGCCTGCTCCGTATCGGCGAACAATTGCTCCAGGGCGGTGGCCAGTTCGCCGCCGTCGGCGATGATGCGGGCGCCTCCGGCATCGAGCAGCTGGCGGCTGATGTCGCCGAAATTGAAGGTGGAGGGGCCGGTCAGCACCGGCTTGCCCAGGGCGGCGGGCTCCAGCAGGTTGTGGCCGCCCCGCTCGATCAGGCTGCCACCGACAAAGGCGATGTCGGCCGCCGCCAGCATCAGCGGCAGCTCGCCCATGGTATCGCCCAGATAGACCTGGGTCTGCGGGCCGGGATTGCCCTCGGTACGGCGGCAGAGGGCCAGGCCCTGCCGCGTCACCAGCTCCGCCACCTGGTCGAAACGCTGGGGATGGCGCGGCACCAGTAGCAGCAGGGCATCGGGGTGCCGTTGCAGCAACTGGCGATGGACGGTGAGGAGCTGATCGTCTTCGCCTTCGTGGGTGGAGGCGGCGATCCAGAGCGGGCGTTGGGCGCCCAGCTGCTCGCGCAGTTGCCGGCCCTGTTCGACGACGGCCTCGCCGTACTCGATATCGAACTTCACCGAGCCGGTGACGCTGAGCCGCTCGCGGGGCACACCCAGCCCGGCGAAGCGCTCGGCATCGTCCCGGTGCTGGCAGGCGAGATGAGTGATATTGGCGGATAATAGCCGGAATATGCCGTGAAAACGCCGGTATCTGGCGGCGGAGCGGGCCGACAACCGGGCGTTGAGCACCAGCACCGGCAACCGGCGCCGGCCGCAGGCGTGCAGCAGGTTGGGCCAGAGTTCGGTTTCCATGATCAGCAGGGCCCGCGGCCGGAGGCGGCGCATAAAGCCTGCCACCGCCCAGGGGAAATCCAGCGGCGCATAGCGGTGCTCCACCAGGGCGCCCAACTTGGCCACCTGATCCGCCCCGGTGCGGGTGGTGGTGGTGACCACTATGGCAAGCGCCGGATGGGCGGCCTTTAGCGCCTTGATCAGGGGAGTGGCGGCCACCACCTCGCCCACGCTGACCGCATGCAGCCAGAGCGGTCTTGCTGTCGAGGTTGGCCTGACCCAGCCCAGGTGCTCCGGCCAGCGCCGGCCGAACCCCGGTTTGCCTCGTTTGGGCCAGTACAGCAGCCCCAGCAGCAGCGGGCTGAACAGGTGGATAAGCAGGTTGTAGAGTAAGAGATATCCCATAAGCAGGGTTAACGTTTATTAAGAAAATAGCTAAGGTTAAAAAGATTTCTTCTCATGATATTCAGATATCTAAAATATTCTTTTCTGATCCGGGTAGCTATTTTTCTTTTGGGCTTTTTAACGCCGCCAATATCGGATGCGACTCCGCGCTGATTGACTAATGGAGGCTCGATGCCATAGTTGCACTGGCCATTAAGGTACTCCATATCCATATAATCATCTACCGGCCACCACCACTTTTTACTGTGCGACAGGAACCTTTCCGCTGCAACTGGAGTTATGATATAGGCGTGAGCACAGCTGGGGCCACGAAGATATTTGACCAAGCGGTGTTGCTCATCTACATCTCGCTCTACCTTCCATTTAGGAAGGAACTTCAGGGAGTGTTTTGCCGTTCCTCTTCCTAGACGGATATAGTGGTAATCGTCGAGCAGGGCGCTGCACTCATGGAGTATCGATGGCAGATCTGCTGAAAGTTCGACATCATCTTCCAGCACCAGTATGTTGGCCTTTTCTTTTACACTGAGCTGCCATACTCCCCGATGACTAGCGAAGCAACCTCTCTCTCCTAAGGTAAGGGAGTGCCCCTTTTCGAACAATCTTTTCCTGTCATCGTATAGTGCAAGGTCTGGATCTGTATTTTCTCTGCCATTGACTGCACTGAAAAGGGTGTAGGTCAGGCCCAGTTCAGCGAGTCTTCTCGATACGTATTCTCTTCTTTCGAAAGACGAGGGCAGGTTAATAACGACAATCTTGATTTCTTTATTCATTACGCCACTCTGTGTCATAACATGTTCTCAAGCTTGCTTATGACAAGCTGGGCTGGCAGCTCTTTCAGGCACTTGAGGTGTCCGAGCGGGCACTCCCGCTTAAAGCAGGGACGGCATTCAATATCGGTATGCACCACGGCGACCCGCTCGGCCAGCGGCGGGGTATAGCGGGGCGAGGTGGAGCCGTAGATGCCGACCAGGGGGCGCTGCAGGGCGGCGGCGATATGCATCAGCCCCGAGTCGTTGGAGACCACGGCAGCGCTGAGCGCCATCAGGTCGATGGCCTGGTGCAGCGAGGTTCTGCCCGCCAGTATCTGGCAATGCTCCTGCAGCCTCTGCGGCAGGTGGTGTTTGATGGCCTCGGCTACCGGAATATCCTTGGTCGAGCCGAAGATCCACACCTGTCGGCCCTGTTCGATCTGGTGTTGGGCCACCTCGGCGTAGTACTGCTCCGGCCAGCGTTTGGCCGGCCCGAACTCGGCGCCCGGGCAGAGGCTCAGGACCGCTCTGCCGGTTGTCAGGCCCAGTTCGGCCAGGGCTTTTTGCTGGTTGGATAAGTCGACTTGTAACGCGGGCCAGGGCAGTTCGGGGAGACAGTGGTTATCCCTCATCTGTGCCTTGGGGTAGGCCAGCGACACATAGCGTTCCACCATCAGCGGAAAATCGGCCTTGTTGTTGCGCAGATCGTTCAGCAGGCCGTAGCGGGACTCGCCCTTCCAGCCGGTGCGTTTTTTGATGCCGGCAAACAGCGGGATCAGCGCCGATTTGAGGGAGTTGGGCTGGATGATGGCCCAGTCATAGCCCTCGGCGGCGAGCTTCCTGCCCAGGCGGAACCGCTCGGCCAGTTTAAAATCCCCATGGCCCAGCGGCATAACGATGGCCCTGTCCACCTCCGGCATCCGCTCCAGCAGGGCGCAGCACCAGGCCGGTGCCATCACATGCAGCTTGGCGCCGGGATGCTGCCGCTTCAGGGCGATATAGAGGCTCTGGGACATCACCATGTCGCCCACCCAGGAGGGGCCTATGATCAGGATTTTGTTCGTCATTGAGAATGTTTCCTCTTTGGCAGGCAAGCATTATACAATGCCAGGTAACTATTGACTCGGTTTAATACAGTTATGCTCAAGAAGTGGATATCCTCACTGCAACTGGCAAGAGACATCTGGCGTAGAAAGCTGGGGATCTGGTTATTCGACCGCCAAGGTGTGGCATTTAAACCGGATGGAGTCTTGAAGAGGGTGGTTCTGGTCCGTTGGGACGCCAAGTGGGGTGACTCCATCGTTTCTTCCTTTATTTTCCGGGAGTGGCGAAGAAGCTATCCTGATATCCGGCTGGATGTGATTACTACACCCAATATGTCCGCCTTGTTCCGGAAATATTTTTCTGCAGATCACGTCTATGAAATAAGAAAACGTCCTAGTTACGGTGAGCTGAATCAACTGGCGGCCGAACTGGGTGAAATGGATTTGTTGGTGCATCTTAGCAACGCATTGAAGATGAAAGATATTTTCTTTATGAGTCGAGTGAAGAGCAGAGCCATAGCGGGGTTGGACGAACAGGTCGGGCTGGTGAACTTGACGTTGGGTCGGTCTGGCAGAGGAAAGCATTTTTCAGAAAAATTTCGCTTGTTGCTTGAGAGAACCGGCGCAGACATTGAAAGCACCTCCTATATAGTGCCCGACGATATTGAAGCACAGAGAAAGGTCGATGTGTTTCTGGCCAGCTTGGACAAGCCATTGCTCGTTTTCAACCCTTACGGGAGTGGCCAATCGAGGCAGCTGAATCAAGAAAAGATAGGGGAAATACTGGGTGTGCTGCTGAGGCAGCGAGAGGATATCCATGTCGTCATTTTGACCACGCCGGAAAAAAAAGGTGAGGTGGAAAATATATGTCATGGTCATGAACGGGTTTTTTATTACCCGGACACTAAATCAATATACGATTCTATTGCCATTATGCGCAGGGCGGATTGGGTCATTTCCGTCGATACAGCGACGGTTCATATTGCGGTGGGTTTGGGCAAGAAGCTGTTGGCTTTTTATAACCCGGACGATGAAAACTTTGCCGAATGGGGACCCAATGATAACGACACCCTGGTATTGTTCTCCTCGCCGCATGTACCGCCCGATATGAACCGCCTTTCCCAGGAGCATTACACGCCTTTGCTGCGGCAGTTGCTTCGATAGTGATGAGCGGGCTTGTCGCGAATCATGCCCGGTCCGGCCACCGGGCATGTGTACAGTGTCTCTGTCGTTACTTCCCCATGGCTTTCCTGAACACATAGTCCCCCTTGATCTTCCGCCACAGCCCGAACACGTCGGTGCGGGGAAAGATGGCGATACGGCGGATCTGGTAAGGGTCTTCGTGCATGGCCAGGGGGCCGCTGTTGGTGGCCACGGCGAAGGGGTAGCCCAGCGTTTGGGCCAGTGCCTTGCTGTCTGCGTTATGGCTGCCGAAGGGGTAGGCGAAGGAGGCGAGGGGCCGGCCCAGCAGCTGTTCCAGTTGCGCCTTGTTATCGGCAATTTCCCGTCGCTGTTCTTCCCTGCTCAGGGTGTCCAGGTGCGGGTGGGTCAGGGTATGTCCGCCGAATTCCACCAGGCCGGAGTCGGCCATTTCCTTGATCTGCTCAGGATTCATCAGCTCGACCCGCTTTTCCGGGTTGTCGGGCTGCTCCACGTCCCAGCGGTTGAAGCGCTCGCCGGTGACCAGGTAGATCACCGCCTTGAAGCCGTATTTTTTCAATAGCGGGAACAGCAGCTCATAGTTGTCCCGGTAGCCGTCGTCCACCGTGATGATGATGTACTTCTTGCCGGGCTCGAGCCGGCTGGCCAGGCCCTGGTCGGCCAGATCGGCGAAGGTGAGGGTCTCATAGCCCAGGCGCTTGAGCAGCTTGAAGTGCTTTTCCAGCATGTTTACGTGCAGATAGGTGCCATGTACGCCTTTTTCGCTGTCATCGCGGATAAAGCGGTGGTACATGACGATGGGCACTTCCCGCCGCAGCCGGTGCACATAGACGCTCTGGTAGTGTTGCTCCAGCTGGTCGGCCACGGTGACGAGATCGTAGCCCTTTCTGACCCGATCCATGACTTCGGGCGCCGTGCCCTGGCTGGCCAGCGCCGTCGCTATCCGCTCGGGCAAGGCGGCAAAGTCGATATCCAGATCCCTGGGCCCGATATCACCGAAGTTGCCGGCCATGGCGGCATCGATATTGTCGGGCGTCACCAGCCCCGGGGCGCTGGCTTCGCCGATGGCGAAGGTGGGCCTGCCCATCAGGATGGACTCCATCGCCACCCGGCCGGCGCCGATCACCAGATCGGAGGTGGTCATCAGCCCGGGCACGTCCCGCACATAGCCGAGAAAGTCGACCTTGTCCTGAAAGCGCTGGAAGCGCTCGGGAAGCTCGGAGCCGGAGGCCACCTGCACCCGGTACCTGTCGGTATCCAGGCACTGATCCAGCAGCCGGTAGCAGAGCTCGCCCTTGGGGCCGGTGAGCCGGCCGACGATGCTGATCACCGGCCGTTCATTCACCGGTGCCGGCACGGGCTGGTAGTGACGGGTGTCGATGCCGTTGCGGCCGATGGCGATCAATCCGGGATCGACGCCAAGGGCGCTGATCAGCTGGTCCCGCACCGCCTCGCACACCGCCAGGGCACGGTCGCCCAGGGCGTGGAATTTCTTGCGCGAGGCGTGCACCGGCTGGCGGCCGTGTACCGAGGTGAGCATGGGGCTACCGGTCAGTTTGCAGGCCACATAACAGCTCCAGCTGGAGGCGCGGCTGTGGGCATGCACCAGCTGGATGCGGTGCTTTTTGATGAGATAAATCAGGTAACCCACATGCCAGAAGCGACGGGGGAGGCTGCGCTTGTTGAAGCGCAGCCGGAAGAACTGGCCCTGGTGTGGCTTGGTCAGGGTGTCGGAGACATAAAACACCCGGTGCCCGCGCCGGCTCAGTTCGTCGCCGAGGGTGGTGGCATACACCTCGGCCCCGGTCACCTCCAATTGGGACAGCGCCATCAGTATATTCATGAGCGGCCCGGACGTTACTTGTTCAACCAGGCCATGTATTCGGCCACCCCTTCGGCCACCGTTCTGAAGCCGTGGGGGTAGCCGGCGGCGCGCAGTTTGGTCAGGTCGGCCTGGGTAAAGCTCTGGTAGCGGCCCTTCAGCTGGTCGGGGAAGGGGATGTACTCAATCTGGCCCTTGCCATGGTGCTTGATCACCGCCTCGGCCACGCTCTTGAAGGGTTCGGCGCGGCCGGTGCCGCAGTTGAAAATGCCGGAAACCTGCGGGTTCTGCCAGAACCAGAGGTTGACCTTGCAGACATCATCCACATAGATGAAGTCGCGCATCTGGCCGCCGTCGGGGAAGCCGTCGCAGCCCTCGAACAGCCTGGGGTTCTCGCCCTTGTGCAGTTGGGTGTTGAGGTGAAAAGCCACGCTCGACATGCCGCCCTTGTGCTGCTCGCGCGGGCCGTAGACGTTGAAGTACTTGAGCCCCACCACCTGGGACTGGATGTCCGGCTGCAGGCGGCGCACATACTGGTCGAACAGCTGCTTGGAGTAGCCGTAGACGTTGAGCGGCTGCTCGTACCGGGGTTCTTCGATAAAGTTGTCGTTACGGCCGCCGTAGGTGGCGGCGGAGGAGGCGTAGATAAAGGGGATGTCCCGCTCCAGGCAGTAGTGCAGCAGATCCTTGGAGTACTCGTAGTTGTTCTCCATCATGAACTTGCCGTCCCACTCGGTGGTGGCGGAGCAGGCGCCTTCATGGAAGATGACCTCGATGCCGCCCCACTCCTCGAACTCGTCGCCGGACACGATGCGGTGCAGGAACTCGTCCTTGTCCAGGTAATCGGCGATGGTCAGATCCACCAGGTTGACGAACTTGGTGCCGTCGGTCAGGTCGTCGATCACCACCACGTCGGTCCGCCCCTGCTCGTTCAGGCTCCTCACCAGATTACTGCCGATAAAGCCGGCGCCGCCAGTCACAATGATCATCAAAGTCTGCCTCTTGCTGGCCGGAGTCTGTCCGGCAAAACGGGGTAAAGTAGGCAAAAGCTTACCATGGTTCGGCGGCAGAAAACTAACCCGCTTGCCTGTGTTACTATTCAGTTATGTCAGTGAGTTTTGGTTAACCGCATGAAAACCAAGGACCGTATTGTCGCCGCCGCCCTGCAGTTGTTCAACGAGCAGGGGGAGGCGAATGTTACCACCAATCATATCGCCGCCCATCTGGGCATCAGTCCGGGGAATCTTTACTATCATTTTCGTAACAAGAACGACATTATTCACCGTATCTTCGAGCAATACTCCGATCATTTACGCAAAAGTTTCACTCCTGTCACCGGCCCCGCCAGTGCCAGCCCGGCGGTGTGGTTCCACTACCTGGACGCCATCTTTTATGTAATGTGGGAATTCCGCTTCTTCTACGCCAACCTCAATGACATCCTGCGCCGGGATCCGGAGCTGCATAGCAAGTACCTGGCGGTGCAGCGGGAGCTGGAAATCAACCTGCAGGCGCTGCTGCGGGAGCTGAACGCCCAGCAGGTGCTGGCCATCCCCGACCAGGAGATAGAACCCCTGACCCAGACCCTGAAGATGGTCGTCTCCTTCTGGGTCAGCTACCAGTCGGCCCAGTCGCTCAACCCCCGCATCAGCCAGGCGGTGCTGTACGAGGGTGTGGCCCGGGTGCTGCTGCTGCTCAAGCCCTACTTCCACCCGGAGAAGGGAGCCGAACTGGCCAAATTGTCGGAGCATTATCAGGCCCTGGCCCGTGCGCCCAGTGATCCCTTTCACAAATAGCCAGCTTGATCAGAATATATTGTGTCAAAGGAGATTGTTGATAGTAAAATGACCTGAAATCAACCCAGTCAGCCAGATTGATAACGGGAGTTCAGTATGTCGTTGGCATTTTATGCTCATATCAGTGAGCAATTGGCGCAAACCAAGGCCGAAGGGCTCTACAAGCAGGAGCGGGTGATCACCTCGCCCCAGAGTGCGGCCATCGAGGTCGGTCAGCGGGAAGTGATTAACTTCTGTGCCAACAACTACCTGGGGCTCGCCAACCATCCCGAGCTGATCAAGGCGGCCCAGCAGGGGCTGGACAGCCACGGTTTTGGCATGGCCTCGGTGCGTTTTATCTGCGGTACCCAGGATCTGCACAAGCGGCTGGAGGCGGAGCTGTCCGCCTTCCTCGGCATGGAAGACAGCATCCTCTACACCTCCTGCTTCGATGCCAACGCCGGCTTGTTCGAAACCCTGCTGGGGCCGGAAGACGCCATCATCTCCGATGCCCTCAACCATGCCTCCATCATCGACGGGGTGCGGCTGTGCAAGGCCAAACGCTACCGCTATGCCAACAACGACATGACCGAGCTGGAAGCCTGCCTGCAGCAGGCCACCGCCGACGGCGCCCGTTTCAAGCTGATAGCCACCGACGGCGTCTTCTCCATGGATGGCGTCATCGCCAACCTCAAGGCCATCTGCGACCTGGCGGACAAGTACGACGCCCTGGTGATGGTGGACGACTCCCACGCCGTGGGCTTTGTGGGCGAGCAGGGCCGGGGCACTCCCGAGTACTGTGGTGTGATGGATCGGGTCGACATCATCACCGGCACCCTGGGCAAGGCCCTGGGCGGCGCCTCCGGCGGTTATACCGCAGGCAAGCAGGAAATGATCGACTGGCTGCGCCAGCGCTCCCGCCCCTACCTGTTCTCCAACTCGGTGGCGCCGGCCATCGTCGCCGCCTCCATCCAGGTGCTGGACATGCTGAAAGACGGCGACGAGCTGCGACGGAAAGTGCGGGAAAACAGCGACTACTTCCGGGAGCAGATGACCGCCGCCGGCTTTACCCTGGCGGGCAAGGATCACGCCATCATTCCGGTGATGCTGGGCGACGCCGCCCTGGCGGCCAACATGGCCGACAGGCTGCTGGAGCGGGGCATCTATGTCATCGGTTTCTCTTTCCCGGTGGTGCCCAAGGGCCAGGCCCGCATCCGGACCCAGATGTCGGCGGCCCACAGCCGCGCACAGCTGGACCGGGCCATCGCCGCCTTCACCGAAGTGGGCCGGGAACTGGGTGTGATTTAAGGGGAGCATGACGATGAAAGCACTGGCAAAACTGAAAGCGGAACCCGGCATCTGGATGACGGAGGTGGTCGAGCCCGAACTGGGCCACAACGATCTGCTGATCAAGATCCGCAAGACCGCCATCTGCGGTACCGATATCCACATCTACAACTGGGACGACTGGTCCCAAAAGACCATCCCCGTGCCCATGGTGGTCGGCCACGAATACGTGGGCGAGGTGGTGGCCATCGGCCAGGAAGTGCGCGGCTTTGAAATAGGCGATCGGGTGTCTGGCGAGGGCCATATCACCTGCGGCCACTGCCGCAACTGCCGTGCCGGCCGCACCCACCTGTGCCGCAACACCGTGGGGGTGGGAGTGAACCGGGAGGGCGCCTTCGCCGAGTACCTGGTGATCCCGGCCTTCAATGCCTTCAAGCTGCCGGACGAGATTTCCGATGATCTGGCCTCCATCTTCGACCCCTTCGGCAACGCGGTGCACACCGCCCTGTCCTTCGACCTGGTGGGCGAGGACGTGCTGATCACCGGTGCCGGCCCCATCGGCATCATGGCTGCCGCCGTGGCCCGCCATGTGGGTGCCCGCCATGTGGTGATCACCGACGTCAACGAGTACCGCCTCGAGCTGGCCCGCAAGATGGGCGTGACCCGGGCGGTCAACGTGGCCAAGGAAAAGCTGGACGACGTCATGGCCGAGCTGGGCATGACCGAGGGCTTCGACGTGGGCCTGGAAATGTCCGGGGTGCCGGCGGCCTTCCGCGACATGCTGGACAAGCTGAACCACGGCGGCAAGGTAGCCATGCTGGGCATACCGCCCTCCGACATGGCCATCGACTGGAACAAGGTGATCTTCAAGGGCCTGGTGCTCAAGGGCATCTACGGCCGGGAGATGTTCGAAACCTGGTACAAGATGGCCAGCCTGATCCAGTCCGGCCTGGATCTGACTCCCATCATCACCCACCACTTCAAGGTGGACGACTTCCAGCAGGGCTTCGACGTGATGCGCTCGGGCCAGTCCGGCAAGGTGATACTGGACTGGCAGTAAGCCGCCCCCACCTGGTTAAACAAGGGCCCGCCTCGGCGGGCCCTGTTCTTTGGGAAATCCGGCGATATGGGATCCTCTGTCGGCTTCCGGCTTCCGGCTTCCGGCTTCCGGCTTCCGGCTTCCGGCTTCCGGCTTCCGGCCCCTAATCCCTGCTCCCGGGCGGACATACCGATTCCCGCACCACCAGCCGAGGCTTGAGCTCCAGCTGTTCGGGCTGGTGATCCTTTTCCTTGATCCGCTTCAGCAGCAGCTCCAGGGCCCAGCGGCCCAGGGTACGCTTGGGATGGGAGATGGTGGTCAGCGGCGGGCTGGTAAAGCGTGCCATATTGACGTCGTCATAGCCGATCACCGAAATGTCCTGAGGTACCCTGAGCCCGGCCTGGGTGATGGCGCAGATGGCGCCGAAGGCCATGGTATCGCAGAAGGCGAACACGGCACTCGCCCTGGCCTGCTGCCGCAGCAACTGCTGCATGGCCTGGTAGCCGCTTTCGCTCTCGAAATCCCCCTCGATAATATGCTCGGGCGGCAAGCGGAGGCCGGCCTCGGCCAGTGCCCGGGTAAAGCCGTCCAGCCGCAGCCGGCTGGTGCCCTTGTGCAGGTGGCCGGTGATGCAGGCAAAATCCCTGTGGCCCTGCTCTAACAGGTATTTTCCCGCAAGATAGCCTCCAATGTCGGCATTATCATGAATAATGTCGGCGAAGTGGTTGTCCCGGCTCCAGTCCAGCATGACCAGCGGCAGCTTGGGTTGCTGTTGCAGCAGTTCGGTGAGGGAAGGGGGAGTATCGGTGCAGATCACCAACAGGCCGTCGACCCGCTTTTCCAGCAGCATGCGCAGGTGCATCAGCTGCCGTTCGGGCTGGTTCTCGGTATTGCACAGGATCAGGCTGTAGCCCAGCTCGAAGCAGAGATCCTCCACCGCCTGCACCACTTCCGCGAAAAAAGGATGGACGCTGGTGGTGACCAGCATGCCGATGGTACGGGTATTGTTGACCTTGAGGCTGCGGGCTACCGAGTTGGGGGCGTAGTTGAGCTCCTGTACCGCCTGCTCCACCCTTGCCCGGGCCGATGCGCTTACCTTACGGGTCCGGTTGAGCACGTGGGAGACGGTGGAGATGGATACTCCCGCCTGTGCTGCCACATCTTTGATGGTCGCCATGCTGAAACCTCGGGCTGAGAAAGAACGTATATTAGCAAATCTAATCGGTCAGTGGCGGTTTTATGCCCACCGCCAGGCGCGGCGGCGATGCCTGCCGGCAGGTTTCCGGATTAGCCATGGTTGTCCCGATTCTGTGTCGGGCGTATTTTACGCTATGGCGGAAGCCCCGGATGGGATCCGGCTTCACAATCTTTGTTTTTATTTTGTAACAAGCCCCATCTGGAGCATTTTTCTCTTGTGGAAATCGCGCGCTGGGGTTAGAAAAAAGGCAGACCGGATCATCTCCGGCAAGGCCAATATCAGGACAGAGGGAATTTACATGGTCACAAGGAATAAAAAGGCGGTAGCGGCGGCGGTGTTCGCCGCCCTGGGTTACGGCGCGGCCTTTTCCGCCTCGGCGGAAACCGTAAAAATTGCCATCGCCGGTCCGGTAACCGGTGCCGTGGCCCAGTACGGCGACATGCAGTTCACCGGCGGCCGCATGGCGGTCGAGCTGCTCAACCAGTCCGGTACCCTGGGCGAGTACAGCCTGCAGGCGGTGGAATATGACGATGCCTGCGATCCCAAGCAGGCGGTGGCGGTGGCCAACCGTATCGTCAACGACGGCATCCAGTTCGTGGTGGGCCACCTGTGCTCCGACAGTACCCTGCCGGCGTCGGACGTCTACGACGACGAAGGCATACTGATGGTCACCCCGGCGTCCACCAACCCCGCCATCACCGAGCGCGACCTGGAATTCGTGATGCGTACCATCGGCCTCGACAGTGATCAGGGGCCGACCGCGGCCCGCTACATCCTGGAGCAGGTCAAGCCCCAACGTATTGCGGTGATCCACGACAAGAAGCAGTACGGTGAAGGCCTGGCCTCCAGCGTGCGCGACGCCTTGAAAAACGCCGGTGTCGAGGTGGCGGCCTACGAGGGGATCACCTCGGGTGACAAGGACTTTTCCGCCCTGATTGCCAAGCTGCAGCGTGACCAGGTGGACTTCGTCTATTACGGCGGCTATCACCCGGAACTGGGACTGATCCTGCGGCAATCTGCCGAAAAAGGCTTCAAGGCCCGCTTTATGGGGCCGGAAGGCGTGGGCCACAAGGACATCACCTCCATCGCCGGCGACGCCTCCGAAGGCCTGCTGGTGACCCTGCCCAAGAAATATGACCTGGATCCGGCCAACGCCGCCGTGGTGGAGGCGATCAAGGCCAAGGGCGAGGATCCTACCGGCCCCTTCGTATGGACCACCTATGCCGCGGTGGAAGCCATTGCCGAAGGCATCAAGCGCGCCGGGACCGAGCCGGAAGCCGTGGCCGAGGCGTTGCGTGCCGAGCCGGTGAACACCGTGATGGGCCCGCTGTCCTGGGATGACAAGGGCGATCTGCTCGGTTTCGAATTCGGCGTGTTCGAGTGGCACAAGGACGGTTCCTCTTCCCAGCTGTAAGGGCGAGCTCCTCCTGAAGCAAGCGGGGCCTGCCGGCCCCGCTCTGGTATCCCCCGATTTTCCCGACCGCTCTTACGACAAGGAAAGGTTGTATGTCCGAGCCCGTGCTTTATTTCGTCCAGCAACTGCTCAATGGCCTGACCATCGGCAGCACCTATGCCCTGATCGCCATCGGCTACACCATGGTGTACGGCATCATCGGCATGATCAACTTCGCCCATGGCGAGGTCTACATGATCGGCGCCTATGCCGCCTTCATGGTGATGACCGCGCTGATGATGATGGGCATCGACAGCAGCTTCCTGCTGCTGACTGCCGCCTTCCTGGTGAGCATCACCCTGACCAGCGTCTACGGCTATTCCATCGAGCGGGTGGCCTACCGGCCGCTGCGCAGCAGCAAACGGTTGATCGCCCTGATCTCCGCTATCGGCATGTCCATCTTCCTGCAGAACATGATGCGCCTCAGCCAGGGCTCGCGGGACATCGCCATGCCCAGCCTGATCCCGGGCGGATGGAGCTTCGGTGAGGGCAGTTTCCAGGCGTCCCTGTCCTACATGCAGTTGATCATCTTCCTGGTGACCTTCGTCGCCATGACCCTGTTGTCGCTGTTTATTTCCCGCTCGCGCATGGGCCGTGCCTGCCGGGCCTGCGCCGAGGATCTCAAAATGGCCAACCTGCTCGGTATCAACAGCAACACCATCATCGCCCTCACCTTCGTGATCGGGGCCGCCCTGGCGGCGGTGGCCGGGGTGCTGCTGGGCTCCTACTACGGCGTCATCAACCCTTATATCGGCTTTATGGCGGGGCTCAAGGCCTTTACCGCCGCGGTACTGGGCGGCATCGGCAGCGTGCCCGGCGCCGTGCTCGGCGGCCTGCTGCTGGGCGTGACCGAGGCCATGACCGGGGCCTATTTCAGCACCGAGTACAAGGACGTGGTGTCCTTCGGCCTGCTGATCGCGGTGCTGCTGTTCATGCCCACCGGCATCCTGGGCAAACCGGAGGTGGAAAAGGTATGAACAAGCTCAAACCCGCCGTTATCGCCGTCGCCCTCTTCCTGGTGCTGGCCGGCTGGCTGCTCGGTTTCCGGCTGGAAACCGCCGGCACCCGGCTGGTGGTGACCAATCGCCTGGACACGGCCTGGGAGTGGCTGGCGCTGGGCGCGGCCCTGGTGTTCCTGGGGCAGTTGTTCCAGGCCCAGTTGCGTAAGCCTTTCCGCTACCTGTCCGATCGCAAGGGCCACTTCGCCCTGCCGGCCCCGGAGGAGCAGCCCTGGCTGTACCGCACCGTCACCGTGCTGGTGCTGGCCGGGCTGGTTATCTGGCCCTTCGTCGGCTCCCGTGGCGCCGTGGATCTGGCCACCCTGACCCTGATCTACGTGATGCTGGGGCTGGGGCTGAACGTGGTGGTGGGCCTGGCCGGCCTGCTGGATCTGGGCTACGTGGGCTTCTACGCGGTGGGCGCCTATACCTATGCCCTGCTCAACGCCTACCTGGGGCTGGATTTCTGGACCTGCCTGTTGCTCGCCGGCGGCATGGCGGCGCTGTTCGGTTTTCTGCTCGGCTTTCCGGTGTTGCGGCTGCGCGGCGACTACCTGGCCATCGTCACCCTGGGCTTCGGCGAAATCATCCGCCTCCTGCTCAACAACATGACCGAGGTGACCGGGGGCCCCAACGGCATCGCCGGTATTCCCAAGCCGACCCTGTTCGGGCTGGAATTCGAACGCCGGGGCGAGAACCTCTTCCACGAGTTCTTCGGCATCGCCTACAACTCGGGGCACAAGGTGATCTTCCTCTACCTGCTGGCGCTGGTGCTGGTGGTGTTCACCATCTTTATCATCAACCGGCTGCTG
This sequence comes from Zobellella iuensis, assembly GCF_016746085.1. Classification (GTDB taxonomy): domain Bacteria; phylum Pseudomonadota; class Gammaproteobacteria; order Enterobacterales; family Aeromonadaceae; genus Oceanimonas; species Oceanimonas iuensis. The sequence continues at coordinate 73,694 of NZ_JAERTZ010000004.1, read as the reverse complement.
CGCATGCCCCTGGGCCGGGCCTGGGAGGCGCTGCGCGAGGATGAAATCGCCTGTCGTTCGCTCGGTCTCAACCCGACGCTTATCAAGCTGAGTGCCTTTACCATCGGCGCCGCCTTCGCCGGTTTCGCCGGCAGCTTCTTCGCCGCGCGCCAGGGCTTTATCAGCCCCGAGTCCTTCGTGTTCATCGAGTCGGCCATCATCCTCGCCATAGTGGTGCTGGGCGGCATGGGCTCGCAAATCGGGGTGGTGCTGGCGGCCATCGTCATGACCATACTGCCGGAGCTGACCCGGGAGTTTAACGAATACCGCATGCTGTTGTTCGGCCTGCTGATGGTGCTGATGATGATCTGGCGGCCCCAGGGCCTGCTGCCGATGCACCGACCGCACATGGAGCTGAAATCATGACCGAGCTGTTGAAGGTATCCGGCCTGACCATGCGCTTCGGCGGCCTGGTGGCGGTGGACGGGGTGGCGCTGTCCATGCGGGAGCGGCAAATCGTGTCCGTGATCGGCCCCAACGGCGCCGGCAAGACCACGGTGTTCAACTGCCTGTCCGGCTTCTACCGGCCGAGCGGCGGCACCGTCAACTTCCAGGGGCAGGACATCCAGGGCATGCCCGGCCACAAGATAGCCCGCCTCGGCATGGTGCGCACCTTCCAGCACGTGCGCCTGTTCAAGGAGATGACGGTGCTGGAAAACCTGCTGGTGGCCCAGCATCGCCATCTCAATACCAACTTTCTCGCCGGCCTGTTCAAGACCCCCGGTTTTCGCCGGGCGGAGCGGGAAGGGTTGGAGCGGGCCCACTACTGGCTGGAGAAGGTACGGCTGACCGAGTTTGCCAACCGCACCGCCGGTAACCTGGCCTACGGCCAGCAGCGCCGGCTGGAGATCGCCCGCTGCATGGCGGCCCGGCCGCAGCTGCTGATGCTGGACGAGCCGGCGGCGGGACTCAATCCCAATGAAACCCGGGAGCTGGATCGGCTGATCTGCGATCTGCGCGACCACGAAGGCGTGAGCATACTGCTGATCGAGCACGACATGAAACTGGTGATGGGCATCTCCGACCATATCTACGTGGTCAACCAGGGTCGGCCCCTGGCCGACGGCACCCCCGAGCAGGTGCGCAATAACCCCGACGTGATCAACGCCTACCTGGGAGAAGCCTGACCATGCTGCGAGTGGAAAACGTGAGTGCCGGCTACGGCAAGATCCAGGCGCTGGAAGAGGTGTCCATCCATATCGACCAGGGGGAAATCGTCACCCTGATCGGCGCCAACGGGGCGGGCAAGACCACCCTGATGATGACCATCTGCGGCGATCCCAAGCCGACCCGGGGACGGGTGCTGTTCGAGGGGCAGGATCTGAGCACCCTGGATACCGCCACCATCATGCGCAAGGACATCGCCATCGTGCCCGAAGGGCGGCGGATCTTTTCCCGGCTGACGGTGGAGGAGAACCTGCACATGGGCGCCTTCTTCGTGGACAAGGCCGAGCACCAGGGCCTGCTGGCGGAGGTGTACCAGATGTTCCCCCGGCTGCGGGAGCGCATGCACCAGCGGGCCGGTACCATGTCCGGCGGCGAGCAGCAGATGCTGGCCATCGGCCGGGCGCTGATGAGCAAGCCGCGGCTGCTGCTGCTGGACGAGCCCTCGCTCGGCCTGGCGCCCATCATCATCGCCCAGATCTTCGACACCATAGCCCGCTTGCGCGAGGAGCGGGGCATGACCATCTTCCTGGTGGAGCAGAATGCCAACCAGGCGTTGAAGCTGGCGGACCGGGGCTATGTGCTGGAAAACGGCCGCATCGTGCTGGCCGACACCGGTGCCGCCCTGCTGGTCAACGAGCAGGTTCGCCAGGCCTACCTGGGCGGATGATGCCAAGGCCGCCCGGATTGGGTACACTGCCCTAAATTCATGCGAGGAGTGATACATGGAGCAGTTTTCCCATATTTCGGTGGCCGAGGCCGAGACCCTGCTGGCCGAGGGCCGTGCCCGGCTGGTGGATATCCGCGATCCCCAGTCCTTTGCCCAGGCCCATGCCGAGGGTGCCTTTCATCTCACCAACGATAGCCTGGTGCGGTTTACCCATGAGGTCGACTTCGACACCCCGGTGATCGTGATGTGCTATCACGGTATCAGCAGCCAGGGCGCCGCCCAGTACCTGATCCACCAGGGCTTCGAGGAAGTCTACAGCCTGGACGGCGGCTTCGAGGCCTGGCGCCGTACCCAGGCCGTGGTCGGGGCCTGATGAAACTGCTGTTGGTGCTCGATGATCCGCGCCGGGCCCAGGCCTTCGTGGATTACCTGGCCGATATCGGGCTCAAATGCGAGCTGACCCTGGATGACGACGACAACGTCAGCATCTGGCTGGTCAACGAATCCCGCTACCAGGAAGCCCAGCAGGAAGTGAAACGTTTCCTGGCGGAGCCGCTGCACCCCCGCTATCAGGATGCCTCCTGGCGCCAGGGCGACACCCATGTCCGCTTTACCCGTGGCCGCCAGGAGCCGGGCTGGCTGGGCGACCTGCTGCGCCAGACCGGCCCGGTGAACATGCTGGTGCTGCTGGCCTGCCTGCTGGTGTATGGCCTGAGCTGGCTGGGGCTGCCGATGTTCGGGCTGCTGTCCTTCCCGCCCCGCTGGGAACAATTGCTGGGGCTGGAGTTCTGGCGCGCCTTTACCCCGGCGCTGATGCATTTTTCGCTGATGCACCTGGTGTTCAACCTGTTCTGGTGGTGGTACCTGGGCGGCATGGTGGAACGGCGCCTGGGCCATGGCAAACTGCTGGTGTTGCTGCTGGTGGCGGCGGTACTGCCCAACCTGATGCAGTTCTGGGCCAGCGGGCCCCGCTTCGGCGGCCTGTCGGGGGTGGTCTACGCCCTGCTGGCCTATGTCTGGCTCAGCGGCCGGCTGAACCCGCTCCGCGGTATCGGCCTGCCGGACGGCATGGCGGTGTTCATGGTGGTGTGGCTGGTGCTGGGGTTTGCCGACCTGCTGGGGACGCCGGTCGCGAATATGGCGCACCTGGGCGGCTTGCTGATCGGATTGTTGCAGGCCTGGCTGGATAATAGACTCAGACCCGCTCGTCACTGATGCAGGAAGTTGGTAAACAGCAGCCGGCGGATGGGGGCCTGGCCGGTTTCCTTCAGCAGCAGATCGTTCAGCCGTCGCTGGCCTTCGCTGGCCAGCTCGGTACGGGCGGTCAGGGAGCGGATTTCCTGCTGGTTTTTTTCCGCCAGCAGGTTGTTGATGGCGTCGCGCAGCAGCGGCATATGCTGCTCCACCAGCGGCATCTGATCGGCCCGCTCCAGCATCAGTTCGATGGACACGCGGATATAGCCGAGGGTTTGCCCGGAATTCTGGTAGTTGGTAATAATGTCCGGCGTCATGGTGTAGTATAAGGGCCCGTCGGGAGCCGGTGATGCTTCTTGTGCGTGGACCTGGCCCGTCGTGGCCAGCAGCATGCACAGAGCAACAAGGCGCAGCATAAACAATGTCTCCAAGCGTGTTATCAGGGGCGCATTGTTTAAACAAATACCGACCCGGTCAAGTAAATACGTGATTTTTAAAGTAACTGAGTCGTGCCTTTTTATGTGTATCCGTTATTTCAGGAATAATCCGTGACGCCATCTGCCGATCACCTCTGGCACTGGACGGCGGCACTGCCGTTGCGGCGGCCCGCTCTGTGCGACTGGCTGCGGGATCCCGGCTCCCTGACCGAGCGTTTGCGCCGGCATTGCCGGCAGTTCCGGGTGGCCCTGCTGGCCAGCGAAGCCCGGCTGTCCCCGACCCCGGCGCAAAGGGCCCTGCTGGACGCCGAACAGGCCTATTGTCGGGAGGTGTTGCTGTTGTGTGACGGCCGGCCCTGGGTCTATGCCAGTTCGCTGTATTCGCCGACCACCCGGGCGGCCATACCGGAGCTGGCCGAGCTGGGGCAGCGCGCCCTGGGCGAGTTGCTGTTCGATGCCCCGGATCTGCACCGCTCCGCCTTCGAGTATGCCGAGCTGGAACAGGCCGATTATGACCGGCTCGCGGTGCGGTTTGCCCTCGCCGAGCCTGCAGCCGGCCCGCTGTGGGGGCGGCGTTCCACCCTGGCCACCGGCCGGGCCCGGGTGCTGGTGACCGAGTTGTTTCTGCCCGCCGTACCCGCTTATCAGGAGCCCGTAGCATGACCACCCTGACTTCGCCTTCCCGCCCCCGCTGGCGCGCCTATATGGCGCTGGCCCGCATGGACAAGCCCATCGGCACCCTGCTGCTGCTGTGGCCGACCCTGTGGGCGATATGGATCGCCGCCGACGGCCGGCCCTCGCTGTGGGTGTTACTGGTGTTCGTCGCCGGGGTCTTTTCCATGCGCTCCGCCGGCTGTGTGATCAATGATTATGCGGACCGTCATATCGACGGTCATGTCAAGCGCACCCAGGCCCGGCCGTTGCCTGCCGGCGAACTGAGCGAACGCCAGGCCCTGGGCTTTTTCGCGTTGCTGGTGGGTATTTCCTTCCTGCTGGTGCTGACCACCAACACCCTGACCATCCAGCTGGCTTTCGCCGGCCTGGGCTGGGCGGCGCTCTATCCTTTTATGAAGCGTTACACCCATCTGCCCCAGCTGTTTCTGGGCATCGCCTTCTCCTGGGCCATCCCCATGGCCTTCGCCGCCCAGGCAAACAGCCTGCCGGCGGGGCTCTGGTTGCTGTTTGCCGCCAACCTGGCCTGGACCGTGGCCTACGACACCATGTACGCCATGGTGGACAGGGACGACGATCTCCGGATAGGCGTCAAGTCCACCGCCATCCTGTTCGGCCGGCGCGACAAGCTGATGGTCGGCCTGCTGCAACTGGCCACCCTGCTGCTGCTGGTGGCGGCGGGCCTGGCATTCGCCCTGGCCACGCCCTTCTACTGGGGGCTGCTGGCCGCTGCCGCGCTGTTCGTGTACCAGCAGCGGCTGATCCGGGACCGGGAGCGGATGGCCTGCTTCCAGGCCTTCCTCAACAACAACTATGCGGGCATGGCGGTGTTTGCCGGCCTGGTGCTGGCGCTGCTGTAACCGTATCGCCGTGGTTGGTCACAAAACGGGGGAGGGGAGGCCGCCGGCCAGGGAAGGAGCCAGGTCGTGGTTTATTGTGCTTGCCCTGCCGGATTTACTGGATATACTGACAGTTAACTGTATAAAAAGACAGGTTCCCCATGAAAGCGCTGACCCCCCGCCAGTCCCAGGTGCTGGACATCATCAAGGAGCATATCCAGCAGACCGGTATGCCGCCCACCCGTGCCGAAATTGCCCAGTCCCTGGGTTTCAAGTCCGCCAACGCCGCCGAGGAGCACTTGAAGGCCCTGGCCAAGAAGGGAGTGATCGAGATGATGCCCGGCACCTCCCGCGGCATCCGCCTGGCCCAGGAGGAAGAGCCGGAGACAGAGCAGGGTCTGCCGCTGATCGGGCGGGTGGCCGCCGGCGAGCCCATCCTGGCGCAGCAGCACATAGAAAGCCATTACCGGCTGGATCCGGCCCTGTTCCATCCGCCGGCCGACTTCCTGCTGCGGGTCAGGGGCATGAGCATGAAGAACATCGGTATCATGGACGGTGACCTGCTGGCGGTGCACAAGACCGGTGAGGCCCGCAACGGCCAGGTGGTGGTGGCGCGGCTCGACGACGAGGTCACGGTCAAGCGCTTCCGGCGCCAGGGCAGCAAGGTCAGCCTGCTGCCGGAGAACGAAGAACTGTCCCCCATCGAAGTCGACCTGCGCAGCCAGGAGCTGACCATCGAGGGCCTGGCGGTGGGCGTGATCCGCAACAGCGACTTTTAACTCGTCCGCTTGCCTTGGGGTTGGCGGGGGCTTAGCATGCTTCCCGCTTCCCGCTTCCCGCTTCCCGCTTCCCGCTTCCCGCTTCCCGCTTCCCGCTTCCCGCTTCCCGCTTCCCGCTTCCCGCTTCCCGCTTCCCGCTTCCCGCTTCCCGCTTCCCGTTTCTTTTTTCATTTTTTTACTTTTTCAGAATCAATGCTTTACTTAGTGTGTGCCGGGCCGATGGATGCGGTGGTTCGGTAAGCACTGACTCTCTTGCGAGTGCGCCAAAATAAAGGACTAAGACTTTTGGGGGTGCGTGTGAAGCCGATCGTTCTGCTGCTGTCGCTAGTGGCATCGCTGCCCGTGTGGGCGCAAAGCCGTTTCAACATGACCCAGGGGGTCACCGATATCAGCCAGAAGGTGTATGGCCTGCATATGACCATACTCATCATCTGTGCGCTGATCGGCCTGGTGGTGTTCGGGGTCATGTTCTGGGCCCTGCTCCATCACCGCAAGTCCAAGGGCGCCAAGGCCGCCCAGTTCCACGAAAGCACCAAGGTGGAAATCCTCTGGACCATCATCCCCTTCCTGATCCTGGTGGGCATGGCCGTTCCCGCCACCCGTACCCTGATCGCCATGGAGGATGCCAGCCAGTCGGATCTGACGGTGCAGGTCACCGCCTCCCAGTGGAAATGGCACTACCGCTATTTCGACGAGGACGTCGAATTCTTCAGCCTGCTGGCGACCCTGCCCCAGGAAATCGACGGCAGCCTGCGCAAGCGCGAGAACTACCTGCTGGAAGTGGACCGGCCCCTGGTGCTGCCCACCGATCGCAAGGTGCGCTTCCTGATCACCGCCGACGACGTTATCCATTCCTGGTGGGTGCCGGCCTTCGCGGTCAAGAAGGACGCCATTCCCGGCTTTATCAACGAGGCCTGGACCCGCATCAACCAGCCCGGCCTCTACCGCGGCCAGTGCGCCGAGCTGTGCGGCAAGGATCATGCCTTTATGCCGATAGTGGTGGACGCCCGCCCGCCCGAGGAATTCGAAGGCTGGCTGACCCGGGTGAAGGCGGAGCAGGCCGAAGCCCGGGCCGCCGAGCAGGAGCTGCTGGCGATGGAGATGACCATGGGAGAAATGATGACCTTGGGCGAGCAGGTGTATCAGCGCCACTGCGCCGCCTGTCATATGGCCAATGGCGAAGGCATTCCCGGCGCCTTTCCCGCACTCAAGGGCAGCGACATGATGCTGCACGACAGGGCCGCTCATATCGACATAGTGCTCTATGGCAAGGCGGGTACCGCCATGCAGAGTTTCGACCGGCAACTGGCGCTGAAGGAGCTGGCCGCCGTGATCACCTACGAGCGCAACGCCTGGGGCAACGACACCGGAGATCTGGTGCAGCCCAAGGACATCCACGAAGCCAGGCAGGGACAATAGGGGGCAGGGATGACGCAGTTAGACCGTACTCAGACCGCGGACGGCCAGTTGGGCGTGGCGGACGACCATCACCACCATGGCCCGGCCAAGGGCATCATGCGCTGGCTGTTGACCACCAACCACAAAGACATCGGCAGCCTCTACCTGCTGTTCAGCCTGGCCATGTTCCTGCTGGGCGGCAGCATGGCCATGGTGATCCGCGCCGAGCTGTTCCAGCCCGGCATGCAGCTGGTGGAGCCGAACTTCTTCAACCAGATGACCACCATGCACGGCCTCATCATGGTGTTCGGCGCCGTCATGCCCGCCTTCGTGGGCCTGGCCAACTGGATGATCCCCATGATGATAGGTGCGCCCGACATGGCGCTGCCGCGCATGAACAACTGGAGTTTCTGGATACTGCCCTTCGCCTTCCTGCTGATGCTGAGCTCGCTGTTCATGCCCGGCGGCGGCCCCAACTTCGGCTGGACCTTCTACGCGCCCCTGTCCACCACCTATGCGCCGGACAGCACCGCCCTGTTCGTGTTCGCCATCCATATCATGGGCATCAGCTCCATCATGGGGGCCATCAACGTCATCGTGACCATCTGGAACCTGCGGGCGCCGGGTATGACCTGGATGAAACTGCCCCTGTTCTGCTGGACCTGGCTGATCACCGCCTTCCTGCTGATCGCGGTGATGCCGGTGCTGGCGGGGGCGGTGACCATGGTGCTCACCGACAAGTACTTCGGCACCAGCTTCTTCGACGCGGCCGGCGGCGGCGATCCCGTGCTGTTCCAGCACATCTTCTGGTTTTTCGGCCACCCCGAGGTGTACATCATGATCCTGCCGAGCTTCGGCATCATCTCGGCCATCATCCCCACCTTCAGCCGCAAGCCGCTGTTCGGCTACGCCTCCATGGTGTACGCCACCGCCTCCATCGCTGGCCTGAGCTTCCTGGTGTGGGCTCACCACATGTTCACCGTGGGCATGCCGGTGGCGGCGGAGCTGTTCTTCATGTACTGCACCATGCTGATCTCGGTGCCCACCGGGGTCAAGGTGTTCAACTGGGTGGCCACCATGTGGCGGGGCTCCATCAGCTTCGAGGTGCCCATGCTGTTCGCCCTGGCCTTTATCGTGCTGTTCACCATCGGCGGCTTCAGCGGCCTGATGCTGGCCATCACCCCGGCCGACTTCCAGTACCACGACACCTACTTCGTGGTGGCCCACTTCCACTACGTGCTGGTGTCCGGCGCCATCTTCTCCATCATGGCGGCGGCCTACTACTGGATGCCCAAGTGGACCGGCCACATGTTCGACGAGCGGCTGGCCAAGTGGCATTTCTGGTGCTCGGTGATTTCGGTGAATATCCTGTTCTTCCCCATGCATTTCCTGGGGCTGGCCGGCATGCCCCGGCGCATTCCGGACTACGCCCTGCAGTTCGCCGACATCAACGCCCTGGTCAGCATCGGCGGCTTCGCCTTCGGTCTGTCCCAGCTGATCTTCGTGGCGGTGCTGGTGAAGTGCATCCGGGGCGGGGAAAAGGCGGCGGCCTGCCCCTGGGAAGGGGCCCACGGCCTGGAGTGGACTGTGCCCTCGCCGGCACCCTACCACACCTTCAGCACACCCCCGGAGGTGGAAGGCAATGGATCACGGTAAAAAGGCACTCAAGCTTGGCCTGGTGGCGGTGGGGATGTTCGGCTTCGGCTTCGCCCTGGTACCCCTGTACGACGTGTTCTGCGATATCACCGGGCTCAATGGCAAGACCGCCACCACGGCGGCGGCGGCCTCGCAGAGCCTGGATAAAAACCGGTTGATCACCGTGGAGTTCGTGACCTACAAGGCCAAGGGCCTCAGCGGCGACTTCGAGCCCTCGGTGCGCCGGCTGCAGGTGCATCCGGGCGAGATGCACCAGGTGGACTTTACCGTGACCAGCCTCACGGCGGAGGACCGGGTGCTGCGGGCCATTCCCTCGGTCTCGCCGGGGGTGGCGGCGGGCTACCTGCGCAAAACCGAGTGCTTCTGCTTCCGGGAACAGCCCCTGGCGGCGCGGGAGCAGGCGGTGATGCCGATGCGCTTCTATGTGGATGAGGCCCTGCCCGGCCATATCGAGGTGTTCACCCTGTCCTATACCCTTTACGACATCAGCGAGCAGGTTGCCACGCGCAGCTGAGCAAGGAGGCAGTCATGGCGGTCAAGACCCAGAGTTATTACGTTCCGGCCCAGAGCCCCTGGCCCATAGTGGGGGCGGTCGGGCTCTTCCTGCTGGCCTCGGGGGCCGGCATGTGGGCGGCGGGCATCGCCGGTATCTGGGGGCCGGTGGTGTTCGCCGCCGGCACCCTGGTGATGACCTTTATGCTGTTCGGCTGGTTCGGCAACGTCATCGACGAAGCCCACTCGGGGCTGTACAGCGAGCAGATGGACAGATCCTTCCGCCAGGGCATGAGCTGGTTCATCTTCTCGGAGGTGATGTTCTTCGGCGCCTTCTTCGGCGCCCTCTTCTACGCCCGGGTGCTGGCGGTGCCCTGGTTGGGCGGCGCCGGCAACAATGCCATGACCCATGAGGTGCTGTGGCCCGAATTTAATCCGATCTGGCCCCTGGTGCTGACCCCGGGGGGCATCGAAACCACCGCCATGGGTTGGTTCGGCCTGCCGCTTGTCAACACCATCATACTGCTGACCTCCTCGGTGACGGTGCACTTTGCCCATCTGGCGCTGCTGCAGGAGCAGCGGGCCCGGCTTAAGCAGTGGCTGGGCGGGACCGTGCTGCTGGGGGCGCTGTTCCTGGGTCTGCAGGCCTGGGAGTACGTGCATGCCTACCGGGATCTGGGCCTGCGGCTGGACTCCGGCATCTACGGCAATACTTTCTTCCTGCTCACCGGTTTCCACGGTGCCCACGTGACTCTGGGTACCCTGATGCTGTTCATCATGTGGCTCAGGGTCAACAAGGGACATTTCACCCCGGCTCAGCATTTCGGCTTTCAGGCCAGCAGCTGGTACTGGCATTTCGTGGACGTGGTCTGGCTTTGTCTGTTTGTCTTTGTCTATATTCTGTAATTGGATTCATATGATGCCTTATCCCGGAGTGGGATGGGGCACCAGCAAGCCGCTGGCCATGGCGGCGATCAACAGCAGCAGTATGATGACGGCAAACAGCAGCCGCCGGCCGATGTAGCGGGCCATCAGCGCCGGATCCCGGTTGCCGAGCATGGCCCTGAGGCCCAGCAGCAGGTTGCCGATCATCATCAATAACAGCAAAACAATCAGTAGTTTGAACAACATCAATCGTTTCCTGGAGAGACTAGGTCTTGAGTATAGGAAAAAGTTGGGGACTATTGGCGCTGACCCTGCTGATGACCACGCTGATGGTCACCATGGGTATCTGGCAGCTGTCCCGGGCCGATGACAAGCGCCAGCTGCTGCAGGAATGGCAGCAGCGACGCGACATTGTCCTGGAGCTGGATGAAGCCCTGACCATAGATACCCCCTTCGGTTATCGCCTGGATGTCGGGGGCGTTTATCTGGCCGGCGGCGATCTCTTTCTCGACAACCAGATCCAGGAGGGGCGGGTGGGCTACCGCCTGATCCGGCCATTGCAGACCCCCTACGGTCTGTTGGCGGTGGATACCGGCTGGTGGCCGGCGGATGCGGATCGGCGCCGGCTGCCGGTGGTGACGGTGCCGGAAGGTGCGGTGCAGTTGAGCGGGGCCCTGGTCCGGCCTTATCGGCCGCCCCTGTCCCTGGGCGGTGCCCCGGATCCCCAGGCACAACGCATCCATGGGCTGGATCCCGAGCTGTTGCTTGCCCGCTGGGGCCAGCGGACGCTGCCGTTCGTGTTGCGGCTGGAGGTGGAGGGAGCCGAGTGGCAGCCGGTGGTGATGGGGCCGGAGCGCCATCTGGGCTATGCGGTGCAGTGGTTCGCCATGGCCCTGGCGGTATGGGTGGCGGCGTTGGTGTTTTATCGGAGGCGGCATGAAGCATAAACCGGTGTTGGTGTTGATGGGGGTGTTCCTGCTGCCGGTGGCCCTGGCCTGGATCACCCTGCAGCAGGGCTGGTTCACGCCCGGGGTCAAGGGCCAGGGGGAATGGGTGGAAGGGCGGATAGAAGGGGCACGACAGTGGCGGCTGCTGCTGCCTTTGGCGCCGGAGTGCGGCCACTGCGCCGATGCGGGCCCCTTGCTGCACAACGTCGACCTCGCCCTGGGACGGGACCAGGAACGGGTGGTGGTGGTGCAGCTGCCGGCCGGGCCCGGGCTGGAGGCCGGCTTTGTCTATATCGCGGATCCGCCCGGCCAGCTCGTTATGCGCTATGCCCTGAGCGGCGACGAGCAGCAGGACCGGCTGACCGGCAAGGCCCTGCTCGGCGATCTGCGCCGCTTGCTCAAGTTTTCCCGGGCCGGATAGGAGGCACCATGCGCAAACTCTGTTTCTTTGCCTTTGCCCTGACCCTGGTGGTGGTGGTGCTGGGCGCCTATACCCGCCTTACCGACGCCGGCCTGGGCTGCCCCGACTGGCCCGGTTGCTACGGCTTCCACACCGTGCCCAAGTCCGAACAGGCCCAGCGGCTGGCGGCGGAGCGCTTTCCCGACAGCCCGCTGGAGCTGGTCAAGGCGCGCAACGAGATGGTGCACCGCTACGCGGCGGGCCTGCTGGGCGTCACCATACTGCTGATGGCGTTGTGGTCGCTGAAGGCGGCGCACCGTGCCTACCGGCTTCCCGCCTGGCTGCTGCTGGCGCTGGTGACGGGGCAGGCGACCCTGGGCATGCTGACGGTGACCCTCAACCTGCTGCCCTTCGTGGTGATGGGCCACCTGCTGGGTGGCTTTACCATACTGGCGCTGCTGTTTTTGGCGGTCTGCCGGGGGCGGCGACCGGTGGCTGAGCCGCCCCGGGTTGCCGGCCTGGGCGGCTGGTACCTGGCGGGGCTGGGGGCCCTGGTGCTGCAGATTGCCCTGGGCGGCTGGACCGCGGCCAACTACGCCGCCCTGGCCTGTCTGGAACTGCCGGTGTGCCAGGGAGACTGGCTGGGCCAGTGGCAGTGGAGCGCCTTCCATCCCCATGGGGTGCCAGCTGAAACCTATCAATACGGGGTGCTCAGCCAGGAGGAGCGGGTCACCATCCATGCCGCCCACCGGCTGTGGGCCCTGGTGAGCACGCTGCTGCTGCTGGCGCTGGCCTGGCGGCTGTGGCAACGACGCGGCATGAAGGGCTGGGGAGCCTGTCTGGCCCTGGGGGTCGCCGGCCAGCTGGCCCTGGGAGTGGCCAACGTGGTGCTGCACCTGCCGCTGGCGGTGGCGGTGGCCCACAATGCCGGGGCGGCGGTGCTGCTGCTGATTTTAACGGGAACGGGTGAACGCCTCTGGCGTTACAGGGAGGAATCATGGCACGAAGCGCATTATTGCCCAGAAGCTGGGAACTAAGCTGGCGGGATTATTTCGCCCTTACCAAGCCCAAGGTGGTGCTGCTGATCCTGCTTACCGCCGTGGTGGGGATGTTTCTTACCGGCTCCTTACCGAGTCCACTGGTGGCGGTGGCGGCCACCCTGGGGATAGGGCTGATGGCGGGCGGGGCGGCGGCCATCAATCATGTGCTGGACAGGCGCATTGACATCAAGATGGCCCGCACCTACCACAGGCCGGTGGCCCAGGGACGGGTGCAGACCCTGCCGGCTCTGGTCTTCGCCTTCAGCCTGTCGGCGGCCGGACTGGCGGTGCTGCTGCTGTGGGTCAACGCCCTGACCGCCTGGCTGACCCTGGCATCCCTGCTCGGCTATGCGGTGGTCTATACCGTCTGGCTGAAGCGGGCCACGCCCCAGAACATCGTGATCGGCGGCCTGGCCGGTGCCATGCCACCCTTGCTGGGCTGGACCGCGGTGACCGGGGACTTCCACGGCCATGCCCTGCTGCTGGTGATGATCATCTTTGCCTGGACCCCACCCCACTTCTGGGCGCTGGCCATCCATCGGCGGGACGACTATGCCAAGGCCGATATTCCCATGCTGCCGGTGACCCATGGCATCGAGTTCACCAAGACCTGCGTGCTGCTCTATACCCTGCTGCTCACCCTGGTGTGCCTGCTGCCCTGGGTGGTGGGCATGTCGGGTCCGCTCTACCTGCTGGGGGCGCTGGCACTCAACCTGCGTTTTATCCAGTGGGCCTGGCGGCTGAAATTTAGACCTGAGCCGCAAACCGCACTACAATGTTTCCGCTTTTCAATCAGCCACCTGATGTGGCTGTTCGTGCTGATACTGGCGGATCACTGGATAAACTATGGCTAATACGAGCAAGCTGATATGGATAGTGGCAATCACCTTACTGATAGCGGGTACCCTGAGCGGCATCGCCTGGTATAACAACAGGGAAAACAGCCTGACCGAAGCGGTGGTGGTCTATCCCGAGCCGCGGCCGCTCAAGGACATCGCCCTGTTCGACGCCGACGGCGAGCCCTTTACCGAGCAGCAGTTTACCGGCCACTGGAGCCTGGTGTTCGTCGGCTATACCTTCTGCCCCGACATCTGCCCCACCACCCTGGCGGACTTGGCGCGCGTCTATCCCGAACTGCAGCAACTGAACGAGCCGGTGCAGGTGGTGTTCGTGTCGGTGGATCCCGAACGGGATACCCCCGAACGGCTCAAGGCCTACACCGCCTATTTCAACCCCGACTTCGTGGCGGTGACCGCCGCTCACGAAGTGCTGATGCCGGCGGTACAGCAACTGGGGCTGATCTACGGCGTCTACGAACGGGAAGAGCGGGACTACCTGGTGGATCACTCCGCTTCCATTTCCCTGGTCAACCCCAGGGGGCAGCTGCATGCTTCCTTCCGTCCCAGCTTCGACGAACAGACCCAGATGCCGCTGGTTGATGGCGCCGGACTGGTCCGTGATCTAGCCCGTATCCTCAGGCAATGGGAGGGCTAGGTATAATGCCTTTCGGTTAAGAGGGACAGGACTGCCCAGGACGGCCGCCGAATGATACGGAGCGGCTGTCCGCCTTTCCCTTTATTTTTTGCAAGAGTGATTCATGTCTTCCTTCTTTAACGGGGCCAGGCACCGGCAGGTGTTCGTCCTGGCCCTACCCATGGTGCTGTCCAATATTACCGTGCCCCTGCTCGGCCTGGTGGACACCATCGTCATTGGCCATCTGGAGCAGGCCTACTACCTGGGCGGGGTGGCGGTGGGCGCCACCATCATCAGCCTGATCTTCTGGCTGCTGGGTTTCTTGCGTATGTCGACCACCGGGCTGACGGCCCAGGCCTTCGGTGCCGGCGACGGCGAACGGCTGCTGCAGGTGCTGGTGCGGGCCCTGCTGCTGGCCTGGGGCCTGGCGCTGCTGATCCTGCTGCTGCAATGGCCCCTGATGGAGCTGGCCTTCTGGCTGGCCGGTGGCAGTGCCGAAGTGCAGCACTATGGCCGTGAATATGTGAGCATACGCATCTGGAGCGCGCCTGCGGCCCTGACCAACCTGGTGCTGTTGGGCTGGCTGCTGGGCAACCAGAACGCCCGGGCTCCCATGTGGCTGCTGATCCTGGGCAACGGCGTCAATATCCTGCTGGATATCTGGTTCGTGCTGGGGCTGGGCTGGCAGGTAAAGGGGGCGGCGGCGGCCTCGGTGCTGGCCGACTACCTGGCCATGGGGCTGGGGGCCTGGCTGGTCTGGCGAACGTTGCGCGCCCGCGGGCTCGGGCCCGCCGGCTTCTGGCGGCGCTGCCTGGACCGCGGGGCCTTCGGCCGCTTGCTGGGGCTGAACCGGGACATCTTTATCCGCGCCCTCTGCCTGCAACTGACCTTTGCCTTCATGACCTTCCAGGGCGCCCGCCTGGGCGATGGCGTGGTGGCGGCCAATGCGGTGCTGATGAACTTCCTGATGTTTATCTCCTACGGCCTCGATGGCTTCGCCTACGCGGTGGAGGCTATGGTGGGCAAGGCGGTGGGGGAGCGCAACCGGCAGCGGTTCCGCCAGGCCTGTGCCCTCAACCTGTTCTGGGGCGCCCTGGTGGCGGTGCTCTTTACCCTGGTGTTCGCCCTGGCCGGCGAGCCGCTGATCGGCCTTATCACCAGCATCCCGGAGGTGCAGGCCCAGGCGAGGTACTACCTGCCCTGGCTGGTGCTGATGCCGCTGGCCGCCTGCTGGTGCTTTATCCTCGACGGCATCTTTATCGGCACCACCCGCGGCCGGGAGATGCGCGACATGATGCTGGTCTCCACCCTGGGGGTCTTTTTCCCGGTGTGGTGGCTGGCCCGGGGGCTGGACAACCACGGCCTCTGGCTGGCCATGCTCTGTTTTATGCTGGCCCGGGGCCTGACCCTGGGCTGGGCCTGGTGGCGGCTCGAGCGCCGGCAGGGGTTTACCGGCGAGGCCATATTGATGAGAGAAACCAAAGATGTTTGAGATTGCGCTCTACGAGCCGGAAATCGCGCCCAATACCGGCAACATCATGCGCCTGGTGCGCAACAACGGCTGCCGGCTGCACCTGATCGAGCCGCTCGGCTTCGACCTGGAGGAGAAGAAGCTGCGCCGGGCCGGGCTGGATTATGCGGATTTCGGCCGGATTCAGCTGCACCCCAACTATGCGGCGTTTCTGACGGCCATGGCCGGGCGGCGCCTGTTCGCCTGTACCACCAAGGGCAGCCGGCACCACCATGAGCCGGCCTACCAGCCCGGCGACGTGCTGCTGTTCGGCCCCGAGACCCGGGGCCTGCCGGATGCCGTGCTGGCGGCGGTGGCGCCCGAATTCCGCATCCGCATCCCCATGCAGCCCGACAGCCGCAGCCTGAACCTGTCCAATGCGGTCGCGGTCATCAGCTACGAGGCCTGGCGCCAGCAGGGCTTTGCGGGGGCGCGATAAAACCACTTAGATGACCTGGTTATTAAGGCATAAGCATGAAACTTCATTGATTATTTATCGATCACTCCGGACCTGTTCTACAATAGTTAGGCAATTTTTCAGCCAGAAGGAGACGGAGATGTTGGCAAGGCAATGTAGCTATACCCTACAGGGCGCAGAACCACTTCACGCCCATATAGTGGTCAATCCGACCGGTTTGCTGGAAGTTGATATTATTGAGAAAAATCAGCACTTTACCAGTGGTTTCGAGCACATTTACTTTAAGCGGGGCGACGAATGCATGCAGCTGGTGTGCGAGCAGTGCGAAGACGCCCCGGAGCAGCAGGTCAGCCTCAGCTTGCAGCGGCAGGATGCATTTGAGTTATATCAGATGATCGATGATGCCAAGGAGGAGCTGGAATGCCTGTTGTGTGACTTGTAGCAGCAACCAGCACCACCAAAGTACCGCATACAGAAGCCCCGCGCTTGCGCGGGGCTTTTGTATGCGGTGAGGGCCGGTGTCGGGGTCACATTCACCGGGGCGTGAGGGTATACTAAGCCAAATACCATCATCCGGCCGACTCATGAACCGACCCGCATCCTATTCCCGCCTGGTGACCACGGCGGCCATTGCCGCCGCCGTGGTGGCCGGCATCATGATTCTGGCCAAGTTGCTGGCCTGGTTTTACACCGGTTCGGCCAGCATGCTGGCGTCCCTGACCGACTCCCTGCTTGATATCAGTGCGTCTTTGATCAACCTGATGGCCATTCGCTATGCGCTGGTGCCCCCGGATCAGGAGCATAAATTCGGTCACGGCAAGGCGGAATCCCTGGCGGGGCTGGCGCAGTCGGCCTTTATCTGCGGCTCGGCGATTTTTCTCGTCATCAACGGTATTTCCCGGCTGCTGAACGCCCAAGAAGTCACCCATGCCGCCATGGGGGTCTGGGTCATGCTGTTTTCCCTGGCGCTGACCATGGGCCTGGTGCTGTTCCAGGGCTATGTGATCAGACGGACCCATTCGGTAGCGATTCGCGCCGATCAATTGCACTATCGCTCGGATATCCTGCTCAACGTCGGGGTGTTGCTGGCCATCGCCATGGCCTGGTACGGCTGGCACTGGGCCGACGGCGCCTTTGCCGTGCTGATCGGTGGCTATATCTTCAAAGGCGCCTTGAAAATCGGTTACGATTCGGTGCAGATGCTGCTCGACAGACAGTTGCCGGAAGAAGAGCAAAAGCGCATTATTGATACCTGTTTGGCGGTGGAGGGGGTACGTGGACTGCATGAGCTGCGTACCCGGCAGTCGGGACAGACCCGATTCATCCAGTTGCACCTGGAGCTGGACGATCAATTGCCCCTGGTCCGGGCCCATCGCATCGCCGACAGAGCAGAACGGGAACTGCGTACCCTGTTTCCCGGTACCGACGTCATTATTCATATGGACCCCATTTCGGTCGTGCCCCATGAGGCCCATTCTCAGGATATGAGTGAACATCAATTTATAGAAAACAAGGTCTAATCCATGGAAGACGGCATTCAATCCAGAACCTGGCTGCGTATCCGCGAAGAAGCCCAGCGGATGATTGTGGAAGAGCCGATGCTCGGCAGTTTTTTCTACTCCACCATTCTCAACCACGACACCCTGAAGTGCGCCCTGAGTTTTATCCTGGCCAACAAGCTGGAAAGTTCGGTGATGCCGGCGATCAGCCTGCGAGAAGTAATAGAGGTGGCGCTGGACGAAGAGCCGGCCATTCTGGACATGGTGGCCATGGATATCTGTGCCGTGCAGGAGCGGGATCCGGCAGTGGTGCTGTTTTCCACCCCCTTGCTTTACCTGAAAGGTTTTCATGCCCTGCAGGGCTACCGCATCTCCAACTGGCTGTGGCGCCACGGCCGCCGCTCCCTGGCCACCTACCTGCAAAACCAGATATCGGTGGTGTTCGGGGTGGATGTACATCCGGCGGCCCGCATCGGCAAGGGCATCATGTTCGACCATGCCACCGGTATAGTGGTGGGCGAGACCGCGGTGATCGAGGATGATGTATCCATACTGCAGAATGTGACCCTGGGCGGCACCGGCAAGGAAGGGGGCGATCGCCACCCCAAGATACGGGAAGGGGTGATGATCGGCGCCGGGGCCAAGATCCTGGGCAACATCGAAGTGGGCGAAGGCGCCAAAATCGGTGCCGGCAGCGTGGTACTGGAGCCGGTGCCGCCGCATACCACCGTGGCCGGCGTGCCGGCCAGGGTGGTGGGACGTCCCGGCTCGGACAAGCCGTCGCTGGATATGAGCCAGAATATCTGAGACTTTTGTTGACGCGCATGGCATAAATTAACTGCAAACGGCGGCCTTATACCCGGGGTCGCTTGTTGTCTTGGGTTGGCCGGGGTATCCTCGAACGCTGAGGGGCCTGCGGGCCGGGTAACGTTGATTAGGGGTTAGTGCATGTCTTTTGATGTATTGGAAAAACTGGAAGCCAAAATCCAGGCGGCGGTAGACACCATTTCCCTGTTGCAGATGGAAGTGGACGAGCTGAAAGAGCAGAACAGCCAGCTGGGTGACGAAAACCAGCAGCTGAAACAGCAACATGATGCCTGGCAGGAGCGGCTGCGGGTACTGCTTGGAAAAATCGATCAGGTAGAAGAAAGCGCCTGAGTCATAACGCCGGCATCGCCGGCGTTATGTTTTATACCAGGGGACGGCGTCGGTAGAACAGCAGCCCCGGCATCGCCAGCCCTATGGCCAGCCCGGCCACGATAAACATCGCTTTGATAAAGTTGGCTAGCAGGCTGCCCCACAGCTCGGGGGTATAGCCCTGCTGGCTGATCTCGACCAGGGCGATCATCGCCTTGTAGGCGTAAACCCCGGGAATCATGGGGATGACCGCCGCCACCGTAAATACCTTGGGATGCGCCAGGAAGCGGCGTGCCCAGTAGGCCCCGAGCATCCCCACCAGGGTCGCGGCCGCGAAGGTCGCCCACTCCATCGGCATGCCGGTCGTCAGCAGCAGATAACGGCTGCCGTGACCCAGGGCGCCCCCCAGCGCACAATACTTCAGGGCCTTGGGCGGGACATTGAACAGCAGGGCAAAGCCCAGGGCCGGTACGGTGGCGAACAGCATATCGTCGAACAATCCTGTCAATAGCGTCATCACCACCCCCGTACGCCGAGCAGGTTCATCGCCGAGATAATGCCGATGCTGGTGGCCAGGGTCAGCAGGGTGGCCATGGTCCAGCGCGCCAGGCCGGTATTGATATAGCCTTTGACCATGTCGGCGGCGGCATTGATCAACGGAAAGCCGGGTACCAGCATCAGCACCGAGGAGGGCACGGCCAGGAAGGGCTGGGCTCCCCACTGGTGCAGCAGTCCCTGACAGGAGATCAGGGTGGTGATGAAGGCGGTGCCGGCAAAGTTCAGCAACGGATTGAAATGGCGCAAAGCCAGCTCCTGGCGTACCCAGATGCCGCAGGATGACGCGATCAAGGTGAGGGCGAACACCGGCCAGTCGGCGCCGGCCAGCCGGGCGAAGGACGCACAGGACAGGCCGACCATCAGGATCACCAGGGGGCGAGGGTAGCGCAGCGGCTTGAGGCGCCCGAGCCGATGCGCCGCGGTCCGGCAGTCGAGCAGTTGTTTCTCGGCCAAGATGCAGATGCGCTGAACCTCCGACACCATCTGCATATTGATGCCTTTGTCGGGGCAGCGCCGGGTGGTGGTGAGGCAGTGTCCCTGCTGCAGGGTGGTGACAATCAGCGCGTCGTTGGCCAGGCTGACTTCCACTGCGTCCATCCCCAGCGCCAGGCCGATACGTCGGGTCAGGGTTTCGATGAGTGCGCTTTCTGCGCCGTGCTGCATCAGCAACTGACCGGTCTGAATGACCAGACGGGAAACCTGCCGCTGTGAGATCCTGTCCTGCATGGCACCACCTCCACTAGAGATGGTGTACTTTTACTTCATTTTTGGCTTTCGAAGGTTGTTTATTATCAATTTTTAGGTAGTAAAACAAAAAAGCCTGTCCGGAGACAGGCTTTGGGGTATCCGGAATTTTACTCTATATCCAGGGGCTCCGGGGAGAGGATGATGCCGGTGGTATCGGCATAGAGATGATCCTCCGGCAGGAAGGTGACGCCCCCGAAGTTGACGGGGATATCCTGCTCGCCGATCTCGCTGTCGTCGGCCCCGACCGGAATGGACGCCAGCGCCTGAATGCCGATGTCCAGCTCTTCCAGGGCATCCACCTCGCGCACACAGCCATAGCAGACAATGCCTTCCCAGCCGTTCTCTGCCGCCACTTCGGCAATCTCGGCATCGATCAGGGCGCGGCGCAACGAGCCGCCACCGTCGATCAGCAACACCCGACCTATCCCGCTTTCTTTAACCGCCTCCATGATCAGGCCGTTGGCCTCGAAGCACTTGATGGTGGAAACGGTGCCGCCAAAGGAGCTGCGGCCGCCAAAACTGGAGAACATGGGTTCGACCACGTCGACCATGTCAATATAGGTATCGCACAGTTCAGAAGTATTGTATTCCATGGAATCAGCCACATCTGGAAACAAGGTAACTTCAGTATAAAGAGGCGGGAGCGGTTTTCAATCACAATAATGTGACCGCTCCCGTTATTGGCGGGATCAGAGGATAAAACGGCTCAGATCTTCGTCTTCGACCAGATTTTTAAGGTAGCGATCCACATAGGTCTCGTCGATCACGAAGGTCTCTCCGGATTTGTCGGACGCCTCAAAGGACAGCTCGTCCAGCAACCGCTCCATCACGGTATGCAGGCGGCGGGCCCCGATGTTCTCGGTGGTTTCGTTGACCCGCCAGGCGGCTTCCGCCAGCCGGCGAATACCTTCCTTGGTGAACTCGACGGTGACGTTTTCGGTGGCCAGCAATGCCTTGTACTGCTCGGTGAGCGAGGCGCTGGGCTCGGTGAGGATACGCTCGAAATCATCGGTGGTCAGCGAGTTCAGCTCCACCCGGATCGGCAGGCGCCCCTGCAACTCGGGGATCAGATCCGAGGGTCTGGCCACCTGGAAGGCGCCGGAGGCAACGAACAGCATATGATCGGTGCGCACCATGCCGTGCTTGGTGTTGACGGTACAGCCTTCCACCAGCGGCAGCAGATCCCGCTGCACCCCTTCCCGGGACACATCCGGACCTGAGCTTTCGCCGCGTTTGCAGATCTTGTCGATTTCATCGATAAAGACGATACCCTGGTTTTCCACCGCGGCGATGGCCTGCTCCTTCAGCTCTTCCGGGTTCAGCAGCTTGGCGGCTTCTTCTTCCACCAGCAGTTTTAGCGCATCCTTGATTTTCATTTTGCGCTGCTTGCTGGTATTGCCGGACAAATTCTGGAACATGCTCTGCAGCTGGTTGGTCATCTCTTCCATGCCGGGAGGCGCCATGATCTCGACCCCCATCTGCGGCGCTGAGACGTTGATTTCAATTTCCTTGTCGTCGAGCCGGCCTTCCCGCAGTTTCTTGCGGAAGATCTGGCGGCTGTTGCTGTTGTCGGCCTTTTCCTCTTCGCCCCAGGTATTGCGCGGGTTGGGCAGCAGGGCATCGAGGATACGCTCTTCCGCCGCTTCTTCGGCCCGGTGACGGAATTTTTCCATCTGCTGCTCGCGGGTCATCTTCATGGCGATGTCGGTCAGATCACGGATGATGGTGTCGACTTCTTTGCCAACATAACCCACTTCGGTGAATTTGGTTGCTTCCACCTTGATAAAGGGCGCGTTGGCCAGCTTGGCCAGGCGGCGGGCGATTTCGGTCTTGCCCACCCCGGTCGGGCCTATCATCAGGATGTTCTTGGGCGTGACTTCCTGGCGCAGCTCGGGGTTGAGCTGCATCCGCCGCCAGCGGTTGCGCAGGGCGATGGCCACGGCGCGCTTGGCCTCGGACTGGCCGACGATATGACGGTCCAGCTCGTGGACGATTTCTCTTGGGGTCATTTCAGACATAATCAAATCCTGTAATACGGGCGGGGTCGCGGACCTGCCCGGGGCCGAATCAACGACTGTAGTCGAGCTCTTCGATGGTCTGGTTGCCATTGGTATAGACGCAGATGTCGCCGGCGATGGTGAGCGCCTTCTCGACGATGTCGCGGGCTTCCAGCTCGGTATTCTCCAGCAGGGCGCGGGCGGCGGACTGGGCGAAGGCTCCGCCGGACCCGATGGCGATCAGATCCTGTTCCGGTTGTACCACGTCGCCGTTGCCGGTGATGATAAAGGAGTGTTTGTCGTCGGCCACCGCCAGCAGGGCTTCGAGCCGGCGCAGCGTGCGATCGGTGCGCCAGTCTTTCGCCAGGGCCACGGCGGCCCGCTCGAGGTTACCCTGATGGGCCTGCAGCTTGGCTTCAAAGCGTTCCAGCAGGGTAAAGGCATCGGCGGTGCCACCGGCAAAGCCGGCCAGTACCTTGCCGTTAAACAGGCGGTGTACCTTGCGGGCATTGCCTTTCATCACGGTGTTGCCCAAGGACACCTGGCCATCACCGCCGATGACCACCTTGCCGTTACGGCGAACTGAAACGATTGTTGTCACTGTGAACCTCACTGGACTGTGTAGCCAGCCGGACTGGCAGAAATGTCATGATCACAGAAATGGGGACGGCAAGGGGAGAGTTCAACCCTCCCATAACCAGATAGCGCAGTGGTTGACCTTGGCCCGCATCAGCTTGTGCTTGTCCTGCTCGGCCTGGCGCTTGCGCTCATAGGGGCCGAGGATCACCCGGTACCAGATGCCGTTGCTGCCCTCGGAGCGGCGCACCTGGGCCACCAGGCCCTGGAAGGCGATATGTGCCTTGAGCTGCTCGGCCTGTTCGGCGGAACGGAAGGAGCCGCACTGCATCAGATGACGCTGGCTGGACTCCTCCACCTTGGGCACGTCCACCACGATTTCCTTGTTTTCCAACTGCTCGATATAGCGCCATTTTTCCACCGGACGCTGATCGATGGGATTGACCGGCGCCGCTGGCGGGGTCGTCGCATGCGCGGCCTTGGAGGACGCCGGGGTGGTGCGGGCCTCGGCCGAGCCCTTGACCAGATAGATCAGGTAGCCGAGGCTGGTCGCCAGCATCAGTACCAGTATGATGGCCAGCCAGGGAGTTCTCCGCTCGGGGGCGCGGCTGCGACTGCCGGATCGGGTAGAGCGGCTGTTGCCTTTGGGCTTGCTGCGCCCGACGTAATCCCTGGCCATGGTTTACATCCGTTCCATGGTGTCGATGCCGAGCAGAGACAGGCCCTGTTCCAGCACCTTGGCGGTGGCGGCGCAGAGGCGCAGGCGGCTGACGCGGGCTTCGGCGGTGACGCCCTCCTTGTTGATCGGGCAGGCTTCGTAGAAGCTCATAAAGGCGCCGGACAGTTCATACAGGTACAGACACAGCAGGTGTGGCATGCCTTTGTCAGCCACCGATTTAACGGTGTCGTTGAATTGCACCAGTTTCTGGGCCAGGGCTTCTTCGGCGGGAGCCTGGAGGCTGATGGTGCCGTCCAGCTGCTCGGGGGTGACGCCGGCCTTGCGGAAGATCGACTGCACGCGGGTGTAGGCGTATTGCAGGTAGGGGGCGGTATTGCCTTCGAAAGACAGCATATTGTCCCAGTCGAAGATGTAGTCGGTGGTGCGGCTCTTGGACAGGTCCGCATACTTCACCGCCCCCATGGCCACCCGGTTGACCACCAGGGCCTTGTCTTCGGCGCTGAGTTCGGTCTGCTTCTGCTCCAGCAGGGCGGCGGCGCGTTCTTCTGCTTCGTTGAGCAGGTCGACCAGCTTGATGGTACCGCCGGAGCGGGTCTTGAACGGGCGGCCGTCCTTGCCCAGCATCATGCCGAAGGCATGGTGTTCCAGGCTGACCGCATCGGGCAGGTAGCCGGCCTTGCGCACTATGGACCAGGCCTGCATCAGGTGCTGGTGCTGACGGGAGTCGATGAAATAGAGCACCCGGTCGGCGCCCAGCCGCTCGTAACGGTATTTGGCGCAGGCGATATCGGTGGTGGTATAGAGGTAGCCGCCGTCCTTCTTGCGGATGATGACCCCCATGGGGTCGCCGTCCTTGTTTTTGTACTCGTCCAGGTACACGACGATGGCGCCGTCGTCTTCCACCGCCAGGCCTTTTTGCTGCAGATCGGCGACGATGTCCGCCAGCATGGGGTTGTACATGCTTTCGCCCATCACGTCTGCCGGGGTCAGGGAGACCTTGAGCCGGTCGTAGACCTGCTGGTTGTGTTGCAGGGTGATGTCCACCAGTTTCTGCCACATCTGCAGGCAGTAGGCGTCACCGCCCTGCAGTTTGACCACGTAGCCCCGGGCCCGTTCGGCGAAGTCGGCATCCGCATCATACTGCTGCTTGGATTCCCGGTAGAACTGTTCCAGATCGGACAGGCCGGAAGACAGTACATCCGGATTTTGCTTCTCCAGTTCTTCCAGGTGGGCGATCAGCATGCCGAACTGGGTGCCCCAGTCGCCGATGTGGTTGGCACGGATCACCTTATGGCCGAGAAACTCCAGGGTGCGGACCACGGCGTCACCGATGATGGTGGAACGCAGGTGGCCTACGTGCATCTCCTTGGCCACGTTGGGAGCCGAGTAGTCCACCACCACCGTCTGGCGTTGTTCCGCCACCGGCACGTTGGCACGTGTGTCGGCCACCATGGCGTCGATCTGGCGGGCCAGCCAGCCGTTGTCGAGGAAGAAGTTGATAAAGCCCGGGCCGGCCAGCTCGGTTTTGGCCACCAGTTCGGAGGCGGGCAGGTTGTCCACCAGCAGCTGCGCCAGGACGCGGGGATTCTGCCCGGCGGGTTTGGCCAGCAGCAGGGCCAGGTTGGTGGCGAGATCTCCGTGAGCCTTGTCTTTGGTTCGGTCTACCTGGATGCGGGGCTCCAGCTCGGCGGGGAGCTTACCTTGTTGTTTCAGGGTTGAGACCGTCTGCTCAAGCAGTGCTTGAATATGTTCTTTCATTATCAGTTCACCAAAATTAAGACAAGGTCGGAAGAAACCTGGGGGGAGAAATTCTACTCATAACGGTCGCAGAAAACTACCGCCAGGGTACCGACGCGGGCTCCGATTGAAAGTCGGGGCGGCAAATACGGGTCTTTATGACTACTTATTAAGGGGGGAGGAGGGGATATGAAACTGGCGCTTTTACCGCTGACCCTTCACCTTATGCCCGGTGGCAAGTTGCCCTTGCGCATCTTCGAACCCAGGTATATCAGGATGGTCAGCGAAGCGAGCCGCAGCGGCTCGGGGTTTGGCATCGGCATGCTGGACGAGCTCGATGAGGACGGCAGCAGCGACTTGTTCATGCTGGGTACGCGGGTCGCTATTGTCGATTTCTATACCCTGGAAGATGGCCTGCTGGGCATTACCGTCGAGGCATCGGAACGCTTTTGTATCCGCCACCTCGAGCGGGAGCGGGATGGCCTGCTGCGGGCCGAGGTCGAACTGCTCGATAACTGGCAGCCCTGCAGCTTGTCGCCCTTCGAGCAGGTATTGTCCGACAAGTTGCAGGAGGTGTTCGAGGAATACCCGGAGCTGGCCGAGCTGCATCCGGCCCCCCGCTGGCGGGATGCGGCCTGGGTTACCCAGCGCTGGCTGGAAGTACTGCCGATACAAAGCCAGATGGCCCAGTTGCTGATGGCGGAAGACAGTTGCCGCCGGGCCCTGGCTTTTCTGATGTCGATGCTCAAACCGGAGTCCCAGGCGGGCAGCCGCCATTGAGCCTCACCATATCTCGACCGGATCGATATCCAGCGACCAGCGGACCTTGCGGGCGGCGGGTAACGACTCGATCAGGGCCAGGGCCTGCCGGCAGGTGCTGGCCAGCTCGCGCCGGCTGGATGCCTGCAACAACAGCTGGTAGCGATACTGGCCGGCCTTGCGTTCCATCTGCGCACTCATGGGCCCGATGCAGAGCACTGCCGGCGGCAGGCCGGGGGACAGCTGTCCGGCCAGTTGCTGCAGGAAGTCCTGGCAATAGTGGGCTTTGGTGGCCTGTACCCGGAACAAGGCCTGAAAGCTGAAGGGCGGCAAAAGTGCCGCCTGTCGCTCTTGCAGCGCGCCCCGGGCAAAATGCCGGTATCCCTGATTGGCCAGATCCTGGAGCAGGGCATGGTCCGGGTGATGGGTCTGCAGCACCACCCGTCCCGGCTTGCTGGCTCGTCCGGCCCGGCCCGCCACCTGGATATAGAGCTGGGCAAAGCGCTCGGTGGCACGGAAATCGCTGGCAAAGAGCGCACCGTCCACATCCAGCATGGCCACCAGGGTGACGTCGGGGAAGTGATGCCCCTTGGCCAGCATCTGGGTACCGATCAGGATCTGGTATTTGCCGGCCCGGATCCCCTCCAGGTGTTGCTGAAAGCTGCCCTTGCGGCGGGTATTGTCCCGATCGATGCGGATGGTGGCGTACTGGGGAAAGAGGCCGGCCAGGGCCTGCTCGACCTGCTCGGTGCCGAGGCCGGTCCCCAGCAGCTGGTCACTGCCGCAATGCGGACACCGGGGGGGGACCGGGCGCTGGTGATCGCAGTGGTGGCAATGCAGGCGGCCCCTGTGCTTGTGCCAGGTGTAGTGGGCGTCACAGCGTTCGCAGTCGGCCAGCCAGCCGCAGTCGTGGCAGAGCAACGCCGGCGCATAGCCCCGGCGGTTCAGAAACAGCATCACCTGATTACCATCGGCCAGCTCCTGGGTCATCAGCTGTATCAGTTGTGGTGACAGACCCGCGTGCAACTGCACATGCTTGCTGTCCAGCAGCTGGTGCCGGGCGACGGTGGCGGTGCCGGGGCGCTGGCTCAGGGTCAGCAGCCGGTATTTGCCGGCGGCGGCGTTGTGCAGGCTTTCGAAACTGGGGGTGGCCGAACCCAGGATAATGGGAATGTTCAGCTGTTGAGCCCGCAGTAACGCCATGTCCCGGGCGTGATAACGAAAGCCGTCCTGCTGTTTGAACGAGGTGTCGTGTTCTTCGTCGATAATGATCAGCCCCAGCCGCTGAAACGGGGTCAGCAGGGCGGAGCGGGTGCCGATGACGACGGCGGTGCTGCCGTCCCGGCAGGCCAGCCAGGCATCCAGCCGCTCCCGTTCGCTCATGCCGGAGTGCAGGGTACTGACCGGCACCCGGAACCGACGCTGAAAACGCGCTATGGTCTGCGGCGTCAGGCCGATCTCCGGAACCAGTACCAGCACCTGGTTGCCGGCTTGCAACACCGGCTCCATGGCCTGCAGGTAGACCTCGGTTTTGCCGGAGCCGGTGATCCCCTCCAGTAAAAAGGGACTGAAGCCTGCGGCCCGATGGAGCAGGCTGACCGCCAGGGCCTGCTCGGTTCCGAGCCGGGGTTTGTCCTCCTGGGCAATTCCCATCAGGGCACGCCAGTCGATGTGGTCGGGCAACTGCTCTTTTTTCTCGATCAGCTGTTTTCTGGCCATCGCCTGCAGGACGGCGCCGCTGATGCCTCTGGCGTCCAGCTCGCCGGCGGTCAGGGGGCCTTGCCGCAACAGCAGCAGGGCCTGCCGTTGCTTGATGGCCTGGGCCGGGGCCTCGGTGTTCGGGTCGAGCAGGTGCCAGTAGTCCATGCTGCGGTAGCAGGCGGCCTCTCCCTTGCGCAGCAGCGTCGGCAAGGCCTGGAAGTACACTTCCCCGGGCGCATGCAGATAATAGCGGGCGGCCCATGCCAGCAGGTGCAGTTCGGCTTCGGCGAGGATCGGGCGCCGGTCCAGCACCGCGGTGACGGTTTTGAGCCTGGCGGGGGGAACATCCGAGTGTTCGGGGTGGGCCAGCACCAGCGCCACCAGGGTGCGGTTGCCGAACGGCACCGTTACTCGGCACCCTTTGGCGGGCAAGGGCAGGGGACAGAGATAATCGAATTCCCGCCGTAACGGAACGGGTAAAACAACCCTGAGCAAACCGTGCTGTGCCGGTACCGACATTGGTGATTTTTCCCCCGTTTACCCTTGCCTGCAAAAAAGCGATCCTATATTATTCGCACCCTTCACAAAACGTGTATCACTCGTGTGGTGTCTGGCTCAGGATCAGATAGCGACACGGCCTACAGACAGAGGTTGTCCATGAAACAAGGTATCCATCCGGAATACAAAGAAATTACTGCCAAATGTTCTTGCGGTAACGAGATCAAGACCCGTTCCACCCTGGGCCATGATCTGAACCTGGACGTTTGCTCCGCTTGCCACCCCTTCTACACCGGCAAGCAGAAAATCGTTGACACCGGCGGCCGTGTTGATCGTTTCAACAAGCGTTTCGGCGCGCTGGCCAGCAAAAAATAAGCGATACTTTCGCGACAAAGGCGCCTCAGGGCGCCTTTTTGTTTGCCGCCATTCTTGCGCCGCACGGCTTTCCTTCCCATGGTTATAGCCATATGCCGGCGAGGACGTGGCCATGAACGGGTGGAAGTATGTTATTGCGCTGCTGTTATGGTCCTGGGGCGCGGCGGCAGAATGCCCCCGACTGCAGGCAGAGGAAAAGGCAAACATTCGGCACGTGGTGGATGGTGATACTGTTATTTTGCAGGATGGCAGGGTTATCCGCTTTATAGGCATAGATACTCCAGAGTTCAATAAACACAATGAACAGCCGGCAGAGGCCGGTGCCGAAACGGCGCGGCGCTGGCTTGTAAATAAAATTGTGAAACAGAGTCATTTGAAACTGGTTTTTGGGGTGAAAAGACGTGATGATTATGGCCGCTGGCTGGCCCACCCACTCACGTCCGAGGGTGAGCTGCTGGTGACACAGATGTTGGCCCAGGGGCTGGGTCAGTTGATGCTGCTCCCACCCAATGATGAATACTGGCCCTGCTGGCTGGCGGCGGAGCAGCAAGCCCGGCGGGCTCGCGTGGGCATCTGGTCTGTACCGCTTGCGGCAGAGCCGTCCGTGAGCGGATGGCAGATGTTTTCCACGTCGGTGGTCCGGGGATATTCGGGTACAGGCAGAGCTGAACTCCTGCTTGAAGGGAACCTCAGGGTCACGGCGGGCAGGCCACTGTCGTCCGCAGCGCGCACCAGGCTGATGGCTTTCAAGCCGGGCGATCGGCTGTTTGTGCGGGGATGGGTTCGAGCCGCAGAAAAAGGCTGGCAACTTTGGCTAAATCATTCCTGGCAGTTTTACCAGGATAAAGTTATTGATTGTGCTGGGCAATGTTGAATAAGTTGATTACTATCACATTGTATGAAAATTGTGATAAACTTGTTCACAGTTAACAAGCACAAGTGTCAACAATCGCATCAGGATATTCGCAGAATGACCGACTTTCGTCAACAAGCGCTCGACTATCATGCCTTCCCCAAGCCAGGCAAGATCTCCGTCGAAATCAGTAAACCGGCAGAAACCGCCAAGGATCTCGCCCTCGCCTACAGCCCGGGCGTGGCCGAGCCGGTGCGTGAAATTGCCGCCGATCCCGAAAACGCCTACAAATATACTGCCAAGGGCAACCTGGTGGCGGTGATCAGTAACGGTACCGCCATCCTCGGTCTGGGTAACCTGGGGCCGCTGGCTTCCAAGCCGGTGATGGAAGGCAAGGCGCTGTTGTTCAAACGTTTCGCCAACCTCGACTCCATCGATATCGAGGTGAAGCACCGTACTACCGAAGAATTCATCCAGACAGTGGCGGCCATTGCCGATACCTTTGGCGGCATCAACCTGGAAGACATCAAGGCACCCGAGTGCTTCGAGATCGAAAAGGCACTGATCGAGCGTTGTAACGTGCCGGTGTTCCACGACGACCAGCACGGCACCGCCATCGTCACCGCCGCCGGCATGCTCAATGCGCTGGAAATCCAGGGCAAGGACATCGCCGACTCCCGCATCGTGTGCATGGGCGCCGGTGCCGCCGCCGTGGCTTGTATGGAACTGCTGATCAAGTGCGGTGCCCAGCGCGAAAACATCTACATGCTGGACCGCAAGGGCGTGATCCACACTCGCCGCGACGATCTGAACGAGTACAAGGAACTGTTTGCCAACAACACCGACAAACGTACCCTGGAAGACGTGATCACCGACGCCGACGTCTTCGTGGGCGTGTCCGGTCCGGACGTGCTGCCGGCGGAAGCCGTGGCCATGATGGCGGAAAACCCGGTGATCTTCGCCTGCTCCAACCCGGATCCGGAAATCAAGCCCGAGCTGGCTCATTCCGTGCGCCAGGATCTGGTGATGGGAACCGGTCGCTCCGACTATCCCAACCAGGTCAACAACGTGCTGTGCTTCCCCTTCATCTTCCGCGGTGCCCTGGACGTACGTGCGTCCCGCATCAACGACGCGATGAAAGTGGCGGCCGTGGAAGCCATCCGCAGCCTGGCCAAGGAGCCGGTGCCCCAGGAAGTGCTGGTGGCTGCCGGTGTCGAGGCGCTGGAATTCGGCAAGCACTATGTGATCCCCAAGCCGATGGATCCGCGTCTGCTGCCCCGCGTGGCCCGTGCCGTGGCGGTAGCGGCGGTCGAGTCCGGTGTGGCCGGCATCGCGCTGCCGGAAAACTATATGCTGGACTGAGCGCGCGCTCGGTAACAGCAAGGGGAGCCTCGGCTCCCCTTTTTGCGTTATGGCTTGCGGGTCAGGTAAACCCCGGCTTCCATATGGTGGGTATAGGGGAACTGGTCGAACAGGGCGAAGCGGCTGATGTGGTGGGTCTTGGCCAGGATATCCAGGTTTTGCTGCAGGGTGTCCGGGTTGCAGGAGATATAGAGGATATGGTCGTATTCCTGCACCAGGCGCACCGTATCGTCGTCCAGCCCGGCCCGGGGCGGATCCACCAGTATGGTGTTGCAGTGGTAGCTTTGCAGATCGATGCCCTGCAGGCGGCGAAACTCGCGCACGCCGCGCATGGCCTGGGTGAATTCCTCCGCCGACATCCGCAAGATGGTGACGTTGTCTATGCCGTTGGCGGCGATGTTGTACTGGGCCGACTTGACCGAGGAACTGGAGATCTCGGTGGCCAGCACCCGGCGGAAGTTGGCCGCCAGGGCCAGAGAGAAGTTGCCGTTGCCGCAGTAGAGCTCGAGCAGGTCGCCCGCGGCGCCCCGGGTGACGTCCAACGCCCAGGCCAGCATCTGCTCGTTCATGCGGCCGTTGGGCTGGGTAAAGCTGTTTTCCACCTGCTGGTAGACCAGCTCGCGGCCCGCGACCTGCAGTTTCTCCACCACGTAATCACGCTCGACCACCCATTTCTGCTTCTTGGCCCGGCCGATGACGTCGGCCGTTATGCCCTGTTCACGCAGCTGCGCCCGCAATACTTGGGCGGCCTGGTGCCAGTCTTGCTCCAACTGGCGGTGATAGAGCAGGCTGATCACCAGCTCACCGCTGAGCGACGACAGAAAATCCACCTGGAACAGCTTGCGGCGCAGTACCGGCGAAGGGCGCAGGGCGTCCAACAGCAGCGGCATGGCCCGGTTGATAAGGGTAGAGGCGGCGGGAAACCGGTCGACCCGGTATTTCTGTTTGCTGGCCTGATCGAACATGATGTAGTAAAGATCGTCCCCCTGATGCCACACCCGGAATTCGGCCCGCATCCGGTAATGTTCCGGCTGGGAGGCGAAGACTTCCAGCTCCGGCGGAATAAAGCCGGCAAACTGACTGTGCAGACGCGCGGCTTTTTCCGCCAACTGGTGCGTGTATTGGGTGGTATCGAGGTGGGTCATGGTTGGGCTCCTGTACAGCGAGCCGCCGATTCTAAGGACTCTGGATGATTTGTCCAGTTTGTCAACAGCACAGCCCGGGGCCCTTCTTTCTTTAACAAAACATTACATTTATTGTTGACAATACCAGCCCTGTGCTAATCTGTGCGCGTTATCCGTTCCACCAACAGAGTGATCGCACCCCTGGTGGCCGACTCAAGACGGCAGGGATTCAGAGCACCTCACCAGGGAGCCTGCCATGTATTCAAGGTAGCGCCATGCAGAATAAAACCAACGATCTGGACACCGTCTATCAACGTATCTGGGAAGCCATCGTCGCCCACAAGCTGCTGCCGGGCACCCGCCTGAAAGAAGAAGATCTGAGCGAAACGTTCGGCCTCAGCCGGGGCTTCGTGCGCAAGTTGCTGCTGCAGTTGTCCCACCACAAGCTGGTCCACCTGGTGCCCAACAGCGGCGCCTTCGTGGCCGAGCCCTCGCCGGAAGAGGCGCGGGAAATCTTCCAGGCCCGCCGGCTGATCGAGGCCGAACTGGTGCGGGAACTGGCGAGCAAGTGCACGGCGCGGGAAAAGCAGCTGCTGCAGGAACACGTGGAGCGGGAGCACCAGGCCTTCGCCCAGGGGCAGCAGAGCCTGCGCATCCGGCTGTCCGGCGAGTTCCACCTGCTGATCGGCAAGCTGGCCAACAAGCCGGTGCTGACCTCCTTCCTGCACGAGATCATCCCCCGTTCTTCCCTCATCATCGCCCTCTACCAGGGGCCGGGGCCGCTCAAGGGCAAGGCCCGCCATTCCGGCCTGTCCTGCAGCGAGCACACCGGCCTGCTGGCCGCCATCGCCGCCCATGAGGTGGACAAGGCGGTGCAGCTGATGACAGACCATCTCAACGAGATCGAAGCCCAGCTGCAGCTGGAGCCGGCCCACGACGAAGACGTCAACCTCAAGGAAATCTTCGCCGACCTCTGAGTAGCCGCAAGACACTCCCCGGCCCCATCATCTGCCCCAAAAGGGGTGGCGGGGCCTCTTTTGGGTGCAGCGCCCGCCCCGCCAGCCCGTTCAGGCGTACTCTTTCCCGCCGCCGGGTCCGCCCGGTTAGTGACTGATCTTCCACCACTTATTTTCTCCACCATGGCCATCGGTCGCGGTGGCGGCAGCTTTGGCACTATCGTTGCAATTAAGGTCTTGCCTGAATCGAAAGTTTCAGGCTTGCCCGATACATGGAACCCACAGAGGTGAGTAATGGAACTCGTTAAATTGCATAGCTTGAAACAGATGATGGTTCACGGCCTGGCGGCCCTCGGCCTGCTGGCGGCGGCCAGCACCGCCCAGGCCAGCCAGTTGGCAGACATCGAACAACGCGGGGTGCTGCGGGTGGCGGTGCCCCAGGACTTTCCGCCCTTCGGCTCGGTCGGCCCGGATCTCAAGCCCAGGGGCTACGACGTGGACATGGCCGCCTACCTGGCGGAGGAAATGGGCCTCAAACTGGAGCTGATCCCGGTGACCAGCGCCAACCGCATCCCCTACCTGCAGACCGGCAAGGCCGATCTGGTGATCTCCAGCCTGGGCAAGAACGAGGAGCGGGAGCGGGCCATCGACTTCACCGAGGCCTACGCTCCCTTCTTCCTCGGCGTGTTCGGCAACGGCGAACTGCCGGTGGCGGCGGCCGCGGATCTGGACGGTCGGGTGGTCGGGGTGACCCGGGGCGCGGTGGAGGACATGGAGCTGGAGAAGGTGCTGCCCGCCTCGGCCAGACTCCAGCGCTTCGAGGATAACAACACCACCATCTCCGCCTATCTGTCCGGCCAGGTGCAGCTGATCGCCACCGGCAACCTGGTGGCCGCCGAGATCGCCGAACGCCACGCGGACAAGGCGCCGGTCGCCAAGTTCATGCTGAAGGACTCTCCCTGCTATATCGGCCTGAAAAAGGGTGAAGCCGAGCTGCGCGACAAGGTCAACGTGCTGATCGCCCAGGCCCTGGCCGACGGCACCCTGGAGCGTATTTCCCAAACCTGGCTGAAAGCCCCGCTGCCGGCCGGCTTCGGCAGCTGAGGAACGGACCCATGCTGAACTTTAGCGAGCTGTGGCCCTACCAGGAGCTGATCCTCCAGGGATTGTGGGTCACGGTGCAACTGACTTGCTATGCCACGCTGGGAGGCGTGGCCATCGGCACCGCCTGTGCCGCCGCCCGCCATTACGGCGGCCGGCCCCTGCGGGCGCTGGTGGGGGCCTATGTGGAGCTTATTCGCAACACGCCCTTTATCGTCCAGCTGTTCTTCATCTTCTTCGGCCTGCCCGGCCTCGGGATCAAGCTCGGCGCCTGGGAGGCCGGCCTGCTGGCCATGCTGATCAACCTGGGTGCCTACAGCACCGAGATCATCCGCGCCGGCCTGGCGGCTACCCCCAGGGGGCAGATAGAGGCGGCCCGGGTGCTGGGGCTCAGCCCCCGGCAGAGTTTCTTCCGGGTGGTACTGATCCCGGCGTTCGAGAAGATTTATCCGGCGCTGACCAGCCAGTGCATCATCGTCATGCTGGGCTCGGCGGTGGTGTCGCAGATTTCGGTGGCCGACCTGACCTACGCCGCCAACCTGATCCAGTCCCGCAATTTCCGCAGCTTCGAGGCCTACCTGGTGGTGGCGGCCTGTTACCTGGGGCTGGCGATACTGATGCGGCAACTGTTCGCGCTGCTGGGCAACCGCCTGTTCCGCCACCGGAGGGCCAAGGCATGATGGAATTCACCAACTGGGATATTTTCCGCAACCTGCTGCTGGCGGCACGCTGGACGGTGGCGCTGTCGCTGGTCGCCTTCGTCGGCGGCGCCCTGGTCGGGCTGCTGCTCACCGCCCTGCGCCTGACCGGGCGCCGGCCGCTGCAGTGGCTGGTGCGCGGCTACGTGGAGCTGTTCCAGGGCACGCCGCTGCTGATGCAGCTGTTCCTGGCCTTCTTCGGCCTGGCCATGCTGGGGCTGGATATCTCCGCCTGGGCCGCCGCCGCCCTGGCGCTGACCCTGTTCACCAGCGCCTTTCTCACCGAGATCTGGCGCGGCTGCATCGACACCCTGCCCAGGGGACAGTGGGAAGCCGCCCGCTGCCTGGGACTCGGTTTCGGCCAGACCCTGAGCCGGGTGATCCTGCCCCAGGCGGTGCGGGTGGCGCTGGCGCCGACCGTCGGCTTTTCGGTGCAGGTGGTCAAGGGCACCGCCCTGGCCTCAATCATCGGTTTCGTGGAGCTGACCAAGGCCGGCACCATGCTCAACAACGCCACCTTCGAGCCGTTCAAGGTGTTCGCCCTGGTGGCGCTGCTCTACTTCGCGCTCTGCTATCCGCTGTCCCTGGCCAGCCAGTACCTGGAGAAAAAATTCAATGGCACTCGTTAATATCGAACAAGTTCACAAGTACTACGGGGAGCTGCACGTGCTCAAGGGCATCGATCTCAGGGTCAAGGCGGGCGAGGTGGTGTCCATCATCGGCCGCAGCGGCTCCGGCAAGAGCACCCTGCTGCGTTGCATCAACGGCCTGGAGAACTACCAGCAGGGCGGCATCGTGGTCGACGGCAAGGAGGTGACCAGCGACGAGGTGCAGGTGCGCCGGCTGGCGCGCAGCGTGGGCATGGTGTTCCAGAGCTTCAACCTGTTTCCGCACCTGACGGTGGGGGAGAACGTGATGCTGGCACCCCGGCTGGTGCTGAAGCAGGCCAGGGAGGAAGCGCGGGAGCTGGCGCTGGAGGTACTCGGCAAGGTCGGCCTGGCCGACAAGTTCGACCAGTACCCGGACCGCCTGTCCGGCGGCCAGCAGCAGCGGGTGGCCATCGCCCGCGCCCTGGCCATGTCGCCCAAGGTGCTGCTGTGCGACGAGATCACCTCGGCACTCGACCCCGAACTGGTGGGGGAGGTGCTCAAGGTGCTGGAGGAACTGGCGGCGGAGGGCATCACCCTGATCCTGGTGACCCACGAGATGAACTTCGCCCGGGACGTGGGCGACAGGGTGGTGTTCATGCACCAGGGCAAGGTGTGGGAAAGCGGCCCGGCCGAGGAGCTGTTCGCCCGGCCCCGGACCGCCGAGTTGCAGAGCTTTATCAATGCGGTACTGTAGCGGGACCCTTGTCGACCAGGAAAGACCCGCATGAGCCAGCTTGGCGAACAGATCCGCGCACAGTTTTCGCAACTCGGCCCCCAGGAGCGGCGGGTGGCCAGCTTTATCCTCGACCATATGGACGATTTGGCCACCTACAACTCGGTAGAGATCAGCCGTTGCTGCGGGGTGTCCAAGTCCACCGTCAGCCGGCTGTTCCGCCGCCTCGGCTACGACAGCTTCCGGGAGATGCGCGATGAAAACCGCCGCCTGCGCCAGTCCGGGGTGCCGATACCGGCGGCGCTCGGCGACAGCCCGGCGGGCCTTATCGAGCGCCAGCTCAAGTGCGAGCAGGACAAGCTCGCCCAGTTGCTGACTTTGCTCGGCAACGGCGCGCTCGATGGCCTGATCGACCGCCTGGCCGCGGCGCGACGGGTGGGCATCATCGGCTTTCGCAACAGCTACCCGGTGGCTCTGCACCTGCGCCAGCAACTGGTGCAGGTGCGCGCCGGGGTGCAGTTGCTGCCCCAGCCGGGCCAGACCCTGGCGGAGGAACTGGTCGATTACGGCGCCGACGACCTGATCATCCTGGTGGCCTTTCATCGCCGGCCGGCGCTGTTTCCCACGTTGCTGGCCAGCCTGCGCCGGAGCGGGGTGCCGCTGGCGCTGATGGTGGAGACCCAGGCCGAACTGCCCGCAGCCCCGGACTGGCTGCTGGAGCTGCCGCTCGATTCGGTGTCCGCCTTCGACAGCTACAGCGCCGCCATGTGCACCGTCAGCCTGATCTGCAACCTGTTGCTGCACCGGCAACTGGCGCAGGGGCGGGAGCGCATCGGCCGCATCAACGAGCTTTACCGGCAGACGGAGGAGCTGGAGCTCAACCGGTTGTGGCAGTTTTCCGGCGGGGGCTGATCAGGGTTCGCCCTCGAAGGTGCGATCGCAGGCGCCGATCAGCCGCTCCGCCAGCAGCCGGCTGTGGGCCGAGAGCTGGGCCTGGGCGTGCAGGGTCAGCTCCAGATCCGGCACCGGCGGCAGGCCGTCGTGCTGGTCGAGGATGCGGTGGCGCTCGGTGACCAGGCGGCGGGGCAGCAGCGAGATGCCGAGGCCGGCCTCCACCGCGCAGCACACCCCGGACAGGCTGGTGCTCACATAGGCCAGCCGCCAGCTGCGGCCCAGGCTGTCGAAGGTGTGCGCCATCTCGCTGCGGTAGAGGCCGCCGATGGGAAAGGTGACCAGGGGGATGGGATGCTTGTGCAGGCTGTCACCGTGCAGGCTGTCGATCCAGCACAGCGGCTCGGGCCAGCTGGCCAGGCCGGGGGCGCTGCCCTGGCGCTGCTTGACCAGGGCCAGATCCAGGTCGCTGCGCTGGAACTCGCGCCAGATATCGCTGCACAGGCCGCTTTTCACCTCCAGGCGGATGCCCGGGTACTCGCTGGCGAAGGCCGACAGGGTGGGCATGATGGCGTGGGTGGCGAAGTCTTCCGGCACCCCCAGGCGGATTTTCTGCTGCTCGGCGCTCAGGCTGGTCTGGGCCAGCGCCTCGTTCATCAGCTGCAGGATGCGGCGGGCATAGCTCAGCACCCGCTCTCCCTCCAGGGTGGCGGTGACGTAGCGGCCCTTGCGCTGCAGCAGCTCGCAGCCGAGCAGGGATTCGAGCTTGCGCACCTGCTGGCTGACGGTGGACTGGGTGAGGTGGGTGCTGTCGGCGGCGCGGGTAAAGCTGCCGGTGTCGACCACGGCGACAAAGCTGCGCAGCAGCACGGGGTCCAGGGTGGTGTTCAGGTTCATGCCTTCCATCCAGTGGCAAAGCCACTAGTTGCCATTCAGTTATTTAATTTATAAATCAAATGCCCATGCTCTACAATCAGGGGTGTTCAGCATTTAAACAGCAGCCTCGTCAAGACCACTGCTGATCCGTTGGCGCAGACCAACCACTTTGCATAAAAAAGGACAGATGTCATGGCCCGTAACAGCTATTATGCCCCCACCGGCGGTCTGCCGCCCCAGACGCAGCTGATCAACGATCGCGCCGTCTTTACCGAAGCCTACGCCATCATCCCCAAGGGCGTGATGAGCGATATCGTAACCAGCTTCCTGCCGTTCTGGGACAACACCCGGCTGTGGGTCATCGCCCGGCCGATGAGCGGCTTCGCCGAGACCTTCTCCCACTACATCATGGAAGTCTCCCCCCAGGGCGGCAGCGACAAGCCCGAGCTGGACTCCGGCGCCGAAGGCGTGCTGTTCGTGGTGGAAGGGGAAATGACCCTGACCCTGGAAGGTAAAGTGCACCAGATGCAGACCGGCGGCTACGCCTTCCTGCCGCCCGGCACCAACTGGAGCCTGAAGAACAACGGCGACGCGCCGGTGCGCTTCCACTGGATCCGCAAGGCCTACGAATACGTGGACGGCATCGAAGTGCCGGAAGCCTTCGTCACCAACGAGAACGACATTGAGCCGACGCCGATGCCGGACACCAACGACGCCTGGGCCACCACCCGCTTCGTGGACTCCGCCGACATGCGCTACGACATGCAGGTCAACATAGTGACCTTCCAGCCCGGCGGCGTCATCCCCTTCGACGAAACCCACGTCATGGAGCACGGCCTCTATGTGCTGGAAGGCAAGGCGGTGTACCACCTGAACCAGGACTGGGTGGAAGTGGAAGCCGGCGATTACATGTGGCTGCGCGCCTTCTGCCCGCAGGCCTGCTACGCCAGCGGCCCGACCCGCTTCCGCTACCTGCTGTACAAGGACATCAACCGCCATATGGTGCTGAACGCCTCGCCCGCCTACCGCGGCAACCGGCGCTAAGCAGCCATGCCAGCACAAGGGCGGCCTCCGGGCCGCCCTTTTTGCGTATGGCCGTGAGGGGAAAATCGTCAGAGCCTGTTTTAAATCTTTGCGAAGCTTGTCTGTAACCATTGAGCAAAGAGTCAACAGGGCCACCTCCACCGACACGCTTCAAGCACATCCCTGTGACGCTCGGCACATGCCGTCCCTGGCATGTGACGGTCGGTGGAGGCAATCCCTGTTACCTCTTCCAAGCTTCGCAGTGGGCTGCGGGTCTAACCAACAGGCGACACCGAGCTTTGGAGAGGACAAAGAGTGCTGCTCCGCCGACCGTTGGCGCCAGGGATGGCGCCGTCGAGCCCCCAGGGATGGGTTTACGGCGAGTCGGCGGAGTAGTGCACTTTGGCCGCGTACACCAGATCGTAAACAGGTTCTAACACAGCAGCAGCCGGTGCAGTTCGTGCAGCGAACCGACCTGGTAGTGGGGGCTGATGCCCTCGGGGACGGGCTTGCCGGCGGGGTTCAGCCAGCAGGTGTGCAGGCCGGCGTTGAGGCCGCCGAGAATGTCGGAATGGGGGTTGTCGCCCACCATCAGCACCTGCTCCCGGGGCGGCCGGCCCATCAGCTCCAGGGCGTGCTCGAAAATGCCCGGATCCGGCTTGGCCAGGCCCACCTGCTCGGAGATCACCAGGGGGGAGAAGGCGTCCCTGAAGGCGGTGCGTTCCAGCCGTACCTGCTGCAGCTCGGTAAAGCCGTTGGTGATGATGCCGAGTTGGGCCTTGCCGGTCAGGGCGTCGATCAACTCCCTGGCGCCGGGCAGGGGGGCGCAGATGTCCGCCATGGCGGTGAGGAAGGCGCTGTTCAGCTCGCGGGGGCTGACCGCCAGCCGCTGTGCCCAGCCGGCGAAGCGCTGGTGCTGCAGTTGCTCGGCGGTGATGTCGCCGTCCTGGTAGGCCACCCACAACGGCTGGTTGAGGCTCTGGTAGTGGGCAAAGTCCTGCTCGCCGAAGTCCACCCCGAAGCCGGCGAACATGCGCCTGAGCCCGGCAAAAGCGTCGAAGTGGAACAGGGTGTCATCGGCGTCGAACAGTATCCATTTATAGTACATTTGTTGTTTTCTCCAGCGTCTTGCACGCTTTTGTCGGGGGCTTTCGACATAAAGGCGGAATTGTAGGCTTTCTGGCCACGAAAGCACAGGGCGTATCCTCACCGGAGCCTGGGTACCTGAGTGACTGTTTGCGGTCTCCTTCCCCCCTTGTGCGGGCTGGCCTAAGATAGGGGCCCGGCCCCGCTCAGGAAGACCCAAGGTGCAACTCAACTACAACCTGCTGCCCACCCTCAGGGTGCTGCTCGATACCCGCAACCTCAGCCTGGCGGCCGAGCGGCTGCACCTGAGCCAGCCCTCGGTGAGCAAGCAGCTGGCCCAGCTGCGCCGGGACTTCAACGACGAGCTGCTGGTGCGCGAGGGCCAGCGCTGGCTGCTCACGCCCCGGGCCGAGCAGCTGGCCCGGGAGCTGGCCGACGCGCTCGGCGGCCTGGAGCGGCTCTACGCGACGCCCGGCTTCGAGCCAGCCCGCTGCGAGCGGGTGTTCCGCCTGGCCTCATCCGACTATGTGGCCCAGTACATACTGCCGGACATCTGTGCCGAACTGGCCCGCCAGGCGCCGGGGGCGGCGCTGGAATACGAGCTGTGGGACAAGCGCCAGTTGCCGCTGCTGTGGGAGTCGCCGCTCGATCTGGTGTCCACCATCACCGAGCAGGTGCCGGAGCTGATCCGCGGCCTGCGCCAGGGGGAAGACGGCCTGGTGGTGCTGATGGGCCGGCAGCACCCGCTGGCGGGCCGGCCGCTCGGCCAGGACGACTACCTGGCCTGGCCCCATCTGCAGGTGAGCGGCGGCGGCGACAAGGACAGCCCGGTGGAGCGGGTGCTGGCGCCCCTGGGGCTGGCCCGGCGCTGGTTTGCCCGGGTGCCCTTCTTCCAGGCGGCGGTGGAGGTGCTGTGCCGCACCCACTGCCTGCTGACCACCCCGGCCCATATCGCTTGGCAGTTGTCCCAGGCCCATCCCCTCACCTATACCGCCCTGCCGTTCGCCACCCAGAGCCAGCAATACCACCTGATGTGGCACCAGCGCCACCACCAGGATCCGGCCCACCGCTGGTTCCGGGAGCTGTGTTTTCCTTTCCTGCGGGATCACCTGCAGCGCACCGTGCGGGAGAGTCGCACCAAGCTATAGCCTGTGGTTATGAAATCTATTCATAACTTTCATTATGGGCATGGTTAGGGCGGTATTAAGCTGAGACTCAGAACCCCGGTGACAAGAGAGGAAGAGCATGGAACTGACCAGTTGGCTGGCCTTGGCGGCGATTTGCGTGATGGGAGCCATCAGCCCCGGGCCCAGCCTGGCGGTGGTGATCCGCAACACGGTGCGGGGCGGCCAGGGGCACGGGGTGGCCACCGCCCTGGGTCACGGCCTGGGAGTGGGGCTCTACGCCCTGATCACCGCCCTGGGACTGGCGCTGCTGATCACCAAAACTCCGCTGCTGTTCGACCTCATCCGCTACGGCGGCGCCGCCTTCCTCGCCTGGCTGGGGCTGAAGGCGCTGCTGGCCCGGCCCGGCGACGCAGGGGGCCGGCAGGGCAGCCATCCGGTGCGCGGCCGGCGGGGCGCCTTCGAGGGCTTTATGGTGGCCTTCCTCAATCCGCAGCTGGCCATTTTCTTCCTGGCCCTGTTCAGCCAGTTCGTGCGTGCCGACACCGGCTGGCAGCAGGGCGGCATCATGATGCTCACCGCCGGCGGCATCGACGCCCTCTGGTATGTGCTGGTGGCCCTGGCGTTGTCGCGGGGGCCGGTGCTGGTGTGGCTCCAGGCCAAGTCGCGGATGATCGACAAGCTCAGCGGCCTGGTGCTGCTGGGGCTGGCGCTGAAGGTGGTGTTCTGATGGAAGCCCATACCCTGCTGATGTTCGTGATCGCCACCCTGTCGCTCAACCTGATCCCGGGGCCGGACGTCGTCTATGTGGTGTCCAGCACCATGCGCGGCCGGCTGCGCACCGGGCTCAAGGCCGCCCTGGGGCTGGGCCTGGGCTACCTGGTGCACACCGCCGCCGCCGTGCTGGGGCTGTCGGCGCTGATTTTGAGTTCCGCCTTCCTGTTCGGCCTGGTGAAGTACCTGGGCGCCTGCTACCTGCTCTACCTCGGTGTGATGGCGCTGCGCAACTGCTGGCGCGGCAGCTCGCCCCTGCGGCCGCAGGCCGGCGCCGCGCCGGCGCGGGGGGTGTTCCGCCAGGGGGTGGTGGTGAGCGTACTCAACCCCAAGGTGGCCATCTTCTTTTTGTCCTTCCTGCCCCAGTTCGTGAGCCTGAATTCGGCCAATCCCGCCGCCGAGCTGGTGCTGCTCGGCCTGCTGTTCAGCCTGCTGGCGACCCTGAGCAACAGCCTTTACGCCTGCCTGGGCGGCCTGGTGTTCGGCAACCCGGCCGGCGCCCGCTACACCCGGGTGCTGGAGGGCGGCTCCGGGGTACTGCTGCTGGGCCTGGGCGCGCGTATCGCCCTGAGCCGATAATCACTGGCCGGTAGCGCTATGGATACCGCCGTCAGGCTCCAGCTCGAAAAAGGCGCCATCCCAGGGCAGCAACAGCCGGTTGTCTCCGACCAGCAGCTCGAGCCAGGGCCGTTCGGCGCAGAACACCTCCAGCCGTTGCGGCCGGGTCGCTGTTTCCAGCGGCGGTAGGCTGCCCGGTGCCAGCCGGTAGTCGGCCAGCAGGGCGTCCGGCTCGAGCGGGCTTAGCCGGTAACGGGGGCTATCGCAGCGTTCCCCGTCCCACTCCGCCCAGGGAAAGCGTAGTTGCAGCCGCCGGCCGTGCCAGGCGGCGGCCTCCGCTTCGCTTAGGGCGCCGATACCGGGCAGGAGATGGGCGGTGAGGATCCAGTCGCCCATCAGCCGTTCTTCTTCCTCGATGCGGATAAACTTCAGCGGTGGGGCGTGATCCCGGCCATACAGATAGAGAAAGGGGCCCTGGGTGGTGAAGCGGGCGGCGCTTTCCAGCGCCGCCAGGTACAAAGCTTCCTGATGGTCGACCGCCTCGGTGCAGCTTTTTTGCGTGGCAATGAGGCCGCCTATCCGGATCCGCTCGCCGTCGATGTCGGCGAAGCCGCCGAATGCATTGCAGGAGGCGAAGCCGGCGACCCGGCCCTGCTCGGGGAAGGCCAGGGTGACCGGCACCCGGTCCAGCACGCCCCGGCCGCCCAGATCTTCCAGCCGCCACCGGCTGCCCGGCAGGGGCTCGGCGGGCTCCGGCTCGGCCCGGCGGATGCGGACAAGCTCCACCATGGGGCCGACCATGCCGATGGACAGCAGGTCGTCCCGCCGCCGGGCC
The DNA here is from genome assembly GCF_016746085.1 of Zobellella iuensis. Classification (GTDB taxonomy): domain Bacteria; phylum Pseudomonadota; class Gammaproteobacteria; order Enterobacterales; family Aeromonadaceae; genus Oceanimonas; species Oceanimonas iuensis. The sequence continues at coordinate 30,834 of NZ_JAERTZ010000004.1, read as the reverse complement.
TCCACCTCCACCGCCAGGCCGTCCCGGCGGAAGACGTCGGGCAGGTTGACCGGGTTGTGGTTGGTGCCGCCGGCGTCGCGGATAAGATAAAGACCGCCTTCCAGCTCCAGGTAATGCACCATGCCGGTGAACCTCAAATCGGGCTCGCCCGGGGCCAGCCGCTGCCAGTCGCCCTGGCCGGGAGAGGAGCAGGCCGACAGCAGCAACGCCAGGGGCAGCAGCAGAACGGAATAAAGCGAGGATTTCATCATAGACTCCCATGGAACATATTCGGGGCAAGCTTAGCGGAAGAAGGGCAGGGAAGGGAATCCGAGGAAGCCGGCCGCGGCCATGGCGCCGTGGCCGGCAAAAGGGCAGTTATTTCATGGAGTGCAGGCCGACCATATTGCCTTCGGTATCCTCCACCAGGGCGATAAAGCCGTGGGGGCCGATGGAAAACTTGTCGCGCACCAGGCGTCCGCCATTGGCCGCCGCCCGGGCTCAGTCTTCCTCCGCCCGGCCGCGCAGTATGGCCTCGAGGCTGAGCTTGGGGCAGACCGCATCGTTGATGTAGTCGATGAGATTGCGCGCCGCCCGGCGGATGAATTTTTCCGTGCCGGCATCGAGGCAGTGGCCCTCGGCATCGAACACCTGCTGCACATTGGCCACCGACACCGCCAGGGGCAGCGGCACCGCCCCTATGTGGGCGCAGATGGCGCGCAACTGTTCGGTGGACTTGATGGCGCCTATGGTGCCCGCCGCTACCCCCAGCAGGGAGATGGGCTTGCCGGCCAGCTTGCTGGGAAAGCCCAGGTTGTCGATGGCCAGCTTCATGGGGCTGCTGATGCCGCCGTGGTATTCCGGCGAGGCCAGCAGCACCCCGGTGGCCGAGGCCACCGTTTCCTGGAATTGGGCGATGGCGTCCGGGTTCTTCGCCGGCAAGCCCGGCAGGGGCAGCTCCAGGCCGTCCAGCCGCAGGGGGATCAGCTCCACCCCGGGCAGCTTCCTGAATTCGTCATGAACCAGTTCCAGCGCCATGGCGGTGTAGTTGCCGGGGCGTACGCTGCCGCAGAGGGTCACTATCTTGATGGACATGGGCACTTTCTCCTGTAGATGGCTCCTGTAGATGAGGCGACCGGATTTCTCCGGGCCGGTCGGATAGGAGTATAGAAAGGGGAAGGGCCGGGCGCCTGTCCGGCGGCCCGGCCATGGGGTCAGGAGGGCACCAGCAGAACCGGGTTGGTGGCGTGCCGGCAGATGCCTTCGGCGGTGCTGCCGAGGGGCAGCTCGGCGATGGGATTGGTGCCCCGCTTGCCGAGGACGATCAGGGGCGTTTTGACGTCGTTGGCGGCTTCGCAGATTTCCTCTACCGGATCGCCGACCACGGTGCGGGTATCCAGGTTGGCATTGCTGGCGATAACGGCTTCACCCGCCTGTACTTCCTCAAAGGCCACCTGATGGTCGGGATTGCTTACCACCATAACCAGGCCCTTACGGTCGGCTCCCAGCAGTTCGGCGAAGCAGGTACGGGCCCTGGCCGAGGCCGGCGAGTTGTCGGTGGCCAGCAGCAGGGGGGCATCGTCCTCCACGGTGCCGAGATCCGAGGGCACTATCAGCAGCGGCAGCTTGCTCATGCGCGCCAGGTTCAGCGCCACATTGCCCATAAAGAACTCCCGGCTGCGGGAATGGCTGCGATTGGCCACCACGATCAGATCGGCCTCTTTCTTTTTGGCGGTATCAAGGATGGAAGGCACTGCAAAGCCGGACACGAAATGGCCATGCACGGCTATGCCCAGCTCCCGGCCCAGATCCGCCGCTACCTGCTCCAGGTGGAGTTGGCGATTGGTGCGGCCGGTGGTGTCCTTGTGGGCCCGGCGGTGAGGTTCATCCGCATACACCAGGGTCAGCTCCCGGATACCGAACAGGGCCATCATATGCCTTAACCGGGCCTGCACCCGATCCCAGCCCGCCGAAAAATCAATACCTGCAACGCAATGCCTGAACATAAGAGCGCCTCCTGGCTGTAGGCCCAACCGGACATGAACTGTCACCTCACTCAAGGATAGCCCAGAGCCCGGGGCCCTGCCTTGACTCCCGACCCGGTTGCCGGATGCCCGGACCTGGCAGGCCGCAGCTCGACAAGGCGCCAAGGGCGCAGGCCAACGGCCAGGGGCAATCTTTATTCGAGGCGGCTCGCCCGGCGAATGTGCAGCAACTCGATTCGCGGGCCCACCAGGCCGGCGGGCAGGCCATCATTCCGCAGCCGGGCCAGGGCCTCTATCGCCAGGCCGTCCTGCTCGAAGGCGGGCGGCAGGTTAAGGGGATGGTAGTGGGTGCCGCGAATATCGCGAATGACATAGAGCCCGCCTTCCAGGTTGAGGTAGCGAATGGTACCGCTGATATAGATGCTGGGCTCGCCGGGAGCCAGCTCCAGCCAGCGGGGGATATTGGCGTGAACGGTGGTGGCCAGCACCAGACATAGCAGGAGGGCGTGCCAGCGATGGCAATAACGGCATGACATACAAGGCTCCTGTCGGGTGCCATATGATTTTTAAGCCTACAAGGTAATGGTGGAACCCCGCGCTCCTTGTGATGGCTCAGGGTTAACTATAGTCAGCATCCCCGGATCCACGGTATGCCGTAGATCCGGCAAAAGGTGCCGGGCTGGCGGATACTGATAACAAGGGCGCAGCGTCGCCATCGATTACAGGAGAGCCAAGGTGAAGATAACCTTTCTCGGCGCCACCCAAACGGTCACCGGATCCAAGTTTCTGGTGCACAGCGGAAACACCCGGATCCTGGTGGACTGCGGCCTCTACCAGGGCTACAAGTGGCTGCGGGAACGCAACTGGCAGCCGTTGCCGCTGGATATCGACCGGCTCGACGCCATAGTGCTGACCCATGCCCACCTGGATCACTCCGGGTATATTCCGGTGCTGTACCGCCAGGGCTACCGGGGCCCGGTGTATTGCCATCCCGCCACCCGGGCGCTCTGTGAAATTCTGCTGGCGGACAGCGGCAACCTGCAGGAAGAAGACGCCCGCTTTTTCTCCCGCCACCAACTGAGCAAACACGAGCAACCCGAACCCCTGTACGACCGGGCCACGGCGGAGCAGAGCCTGGAACTGTTCCGCCCGCTCGAATTCGGCCGGGTGCTGGAACTCGGTGATATGCGCCTGCATCTGCAGCCCGCCGGCCATATCCTCGGGGCCGGCAGCCTGATCCTCGAGGCCGAAGGCAAGCGGGTGGGCTTTTCCGGCGACGTGGGCCGGCCGAACGATCTCTTCATGTATCCACCCAATCCCTTGCCGGCACTGGATCTGCTGTTGCTGGAGTCGACCTACGGCGACCGCCGCCATGAGGCGGTGGATCCCTTCCAGCAGATGGAAGAGCTGGTCAACACCACGGTGGCCGGCGGCGGCGCCATGCTGATCCCCAGCTTCGCCGTGGGCCGGGCCCAGGCCATCCAGTACCTGCTGACGAGCCTGATGGAGCAGGGGCGCATTCCCAGGCTCAAGCTGTTCCTCGACAGCCCCATGGCCATAGAAGTGGGTGAAATTTACGAGCGTTTTGCCGACCAGCACAAGCTGAGCCGGGCCGACTGCCGGCGGATGACCCGGGCCGTTACCCTGGTGCGCAGCGTGGAGGACTCCAAGGCGCTGGCCGACGAAGTCTATCCCCATATCATCATCGCCGGCAGCGGCATGGTGACCGGCGGCCGCATCCTCCACCATATGAAACGGCTGCTGCCGGATCACCGCACCACCCTGGTGCTCACCGGCTACCAGGCGGGCGGCGGCCGGGGCGCCAAACTGCAGCAGGGAGCCGCAAGCGTGCGCATCCACGGCGACTGGGTGACCAACCGCGCCCGCATCGAGACGCTGCACGGGCTGTCGGGCCACGCCGACTATGTGGAGCTGCAGCAGTGGCTGGCGGCCTCGGCCCTGACCGCCGATACCCGCATCCAGCTGGTGCATGGCGAACCCGACGCCCTCGAGGCGATGCGCGACTACCTGCACCAAACCAGCCCCTACCGGGTGGAGATAGGGGAATACCAGCGGATACTGACCTTTTAGCCCGCGCCGTCCTTAGCGCCCTTCCCACAGGTGGATGGCTGCGGCCAGATCTTCCAGCGAGGCGCCCACCGACTTGAACAGGGTGATGCTGTGCTCGTCGGCCCGGCCCGGATGCTCACCCCGGGTGAGCCGGGCCAGATCGGCCTGGATGTCGTCCATGTTGAAGCGGCCTTCGGCGATGGCCTGGTGCAGGTCGCCGGCTTCGCCCCTGGCGCCGGCGTAAGTGTCCACGAACACCTCGGCCCCGGCCACGCAGTCGGCATCGCTCTCGCGCATGTCGGGGCGGAAGGCGCCCACCAGGTCGAGGTGGCAACCGGGCCGCAGCCATTTCCCCCGGATCAGCGGCTCGGTGGACAGGGTGGCACAACTGACGATGTCGGCGGTGCGGCAGGCGGTGGCCAGATCGGTGACAACCTCGACCGACTCGAATGGCCGCATGCCCTGGGCGTAATGCCGGTATTGCTGCGCCATGGCCTGGGTCTTATCGGCGTTGCGGCCCCAGATGCGCACATGACGGATGGGACGAACCGCGGCGTGGGCCTCGATCAGCATGGGTGCCACCTGGCCGGTGCCCACGATCAGCAGGGTATCGGCCTCCTGTCGGGCCAGGTAACGGGCCGCCAACGCCGAGGCCGCCGCCGTGCGCCGGCGGGTCAGCTCGTTACCGTCGATGCAGGCCAGGGGGTGGCCGGTCCGGCCATCGCTCAACAGGTAGAGGCCGGAGATAGAGGCCAGCCCCTGCGCCGCATTCTGCGGAAAAACGTTCAGCATCTTGATGCCTATATAGCCGTTATCCTCCCAGGCCGGCATCAGCAGCATGGTCGCCTCGCCATCGGGGCGGTTGATGCTGTGGTGGTGACGTGGCGGCGCCTGTATGCCGTCGCGGAAAGTCTGTTCAATTTTGGTAATCAGGCCGGTCCAGTCCAACCCCTGACTGACCTGTTCAGCCGATATCACTTGCATAATAGCCTCGTTGCTAGGTTTCCCGACCGGATGCGGGAAAGGATAAAACCGGTGTCCTCGGACACCGGTTCCACATGATGATTACCAGGCGGGGCCGCCCATCACCTCGGGCAGCCAGAGTGCCACCGCGGGGAACAGCAGTACGGCCGCCAGCACGATCAACTGGATGAAGATAAAGGGAAGTACCCCCTGGTACATGTGCTTGAGGGTGATCTCCGGCGGCGTGATGGCCCGCAGGTAGAAGATGGACGGCGCCAGCGGCGGCGTCAGGTAGCTGGTCTGCAGCACCACTAGGAAGGCCACGCAGAACCAGATTTCGTCGAAGCCGAGCAGACGGACCACCGGCATGGCCACCGGTATGATGATCAGTACCACCGACATCATGTCGAGCAAAAAGCCGGCGACAAAAGCGATGAGCAGGATCAGGCCGATGATGACCCAGGGCTCCATGCCGTTGCCGAGCAGCAGCGACTGCACCGCGTCCATGCCGCCGGTGGCGAAGAAGATGCCGGCGAACATGTGGCCGCTCAGCACGATCAGCAAGATCATGGCCGAGATGTTCACCGTGCTGACCACGGAGTCCCACAGGGTTTTCCGGTTCAGGGTGCGGTAGAGGATGGACAGCAGCACGGCCCCCATGGCGCCGCAGGCGGCGGCTTCGGTGGGAGTGGCCAGGCCCATCAGAATTGTGCCCAGTACCACGAAAATCAGCGCGGCGGCGGGCAGCAGGGCGGTGGCGGTGAACCACAGCTTCTGGCCCAGGCTGAATTGCTCGCTCTCGTGCCGGATCCGTGGCGCCAGCTCGGGCCTGAGGTAGGCCACCGCTATCACATAGAGGATGAAGAGTGCGGCCATCAGCAGGCCCGGCAGCAGCAGGCCGCTGAACAGGGAGCCTACCGATACCCCGGCCACTGGGCCCAGCACCACCACTGTGATGGAAGGGGGGATGGCGGTACCGAGCGAGCCGCTGGCGCAGATCACGCCGGACAGCAGCCGCTTGTCGTACATGTGCTTCAGCATGACGGGAATGGCCAGCATGCCGATCACCGCCTCGGTGGCACCCACTATGCCGCAGGAAGCGGCGAAAATGGTGCCGAGCAGTATAGCGCCTACGCCGAGCCCGCCCGGGGTCCTGGCGGTCCACATATGGATGGCCCTGAACAGCTTCTCGGCGATACCGGCCTTTTCCAGCAGGGAGCCCATGAAGATGAACAGGGGCACGGCCGCCAGTATGTAGTTGGAGGCGGTTTCCTCGATCTTGGTCAGCAACTGGTAGGCGGTGATGTCGCCGAACAGCATCAGGCCGAACACCGCCGCCACCAGTATCATGGCGAAGGCGATCTGGAAACCGGAGAAGATCAGCAATATCAGCAGGGGAAACATCAACAAAGACAGATAGGCGCTCATGCGGTGGCGACCTCCTCGTTGGTGACGAGAACGGCGGCGGATTTCAGCATTTCGGCCAGCAGCTGGAGGCCGAGCAGCAGAAAGCCGACGAACCAGGTGGCGTAGACAGGCCACATGATGGGGTTCCAGGCGGAGCGGCCGGAGCGTTCGTTCTTCACATAGGCTTCGTGCAGGTAATGGGCCAGCTCCCAGGTCAGCCAGCCGATGATCGGCAGGAACAGGGCGTAGCACAGGCAGTGGATGGCGGCGTTGGCGCGCGGGCCCAGCTTCATGCTCACCACGTCCACGCTGACGTGCTGGCCGAGGCGCAGGGCATTGGCCATGCCCAGCATAAAGATGGCGCCCATGATCATGTAGCTGACCTCGAAGGCCCACAGGGTGGGGGCGTTCAGTACATAGCGGCTGAACACTTCGAACACCAGGGCGCAGGTCAGGGGCAGGATAAGCAGGGCGCCCAAGGCGCCCGCCAGGCGGGTGATTCGTTCAATTCCGGTTATCAGTTTCATTGTTTTTCCTGGGGATTAGGGTCCATCGACAGCAGAGCGGCGCCCGAACGGCGGCCGCTCCTTGGTCAGTGGGGCGGTTATTGTCCCGCCATGCCAATCTGCATGCGGTACTGGGGCCAGGATTTCATCTGCTCCTTGAAGCCGCGCTGGGAGTCGAGTACCTGCCTGAACCAGTCGTTCTTGGCCGCGTATTCGTCTTCCCACTTCCGGGTTTCTTCGAAGATGGCTTCGATAAAGGAGGGGTCAAGCTGCACGATTTCATTGGGGCCGTTGGCCAGTTCCTCGTAGGCCTTCAGATCCGCGTAGGACGCCGCCAGCCAGGAGTCGAACACCGACAGCTTGGCCGCCTGGCGCAACAGGTTCTGCTCCTGCTCGTTCAGCCCGTTCCAGGCCTTCTTGTTGATCTGGCACTCGAGCACCCCGCCGGACTGGTGCACCCCGGGCAGGATCACGTACTTGGCCACGTTCTGGAAGCCGGTGGGCTTGTTCATCTCGGGGCTGCCCCATTCGGCGGCGTCGATGGCGCCCCGCTCCAGAGCGGTATAGATGTCGGCCCCGGCCATCACTACGGTGGAGGCGCCCAGGCGGGAGGCGATCTCGGCCCAGGCGCCGGAGGTGCGCAGCCTCAGGCCCTGGAAGTCCTCCAGGGTGCGTACCGGCTTGTTGGAATGCAGGAAGATCTCGGTCCCCAGGATGGAGCAGGGGAAGGCGACCACGTCGAATTTCTCCATGCGGTACTGCTCATACAGCTCGATGCCGCCGCCCTGGTACATCCACAGCATGAATTCCTCCGGAGTCAGGCCGCTGGAATGGCCGGCCAGCAAGGCGGTGGTGGGATCCATGCCGTAATCGTAGTTGATGTAGTTATGGCTGATCTGGGCCACGCCGGACTTGACGGTGTCGGTGACCTTGAGGGCGCCGCCCAGGGTGCCGCCCGGGAAGGGTTTGACGAGAATATTGCCGGCGCTCAGCTGGCCGACGTGGTCGGCGAAAAACTGGGCGTCACGCTCCAGCCAGGGGCCACCGCTCCAGGGGGTGGCCATGCGCCAGTTCTTCTCCGCGGCCTGGGCGGTCACGGTGACACCGGCCACCAGGGCGGCGACGGCGGCAATTTTGCTTAATTTTTTCATAGTGATTTTCCCTATCAGGTGAGTGTTTACTTGCTCGAAGATGCCGGCGGTGCCGGCTCAGACAAAGTCGGATCGCATCTCACGTGCACGCAGTGCGCATGCTTCCATGGCCGCGTGGACGATCTCGTTTAGTTCGTGGTATTCAAAGGTGGTGATGGCGCGCTCTGTGGTGCCCTGGGGCGACATGACGTCGCGCATCAGCTGGGCGGGGGATTTGTCACCGGCCAGTGCCATGCGCGCGGCGCCCAGGCCGGTCTGCAGCGCCAGGCGGCGGGCTATCGCCCGGGGCAGGCCAAGGGCCACGCCGGCATCTTCCATGGCACTGAAGAACATAAAGAAATAGGCGGGGCCGCTGCCGGATACGGCGGTGACTGCATCGATCAGCGGCTCGTTGTCGACCCACTCCACCAGGCCGACGGCGCCGAGCAGCTGGCCGGCCAGCTCCCGCTGCTCAGTGGAACAGTGCGCGTTGGCAAAGAGGCCGCTGGCCCCGGTGCCGACCAGGGCCGGGGTGTTGGGCATGCAGCGCACCACGGGCAGGCCACCGCCGAGCCAGTGACTGATGGTTTCTGCCTCGATACCGGCGACGATGGAGATGATCAGCGGGGGGCGGCTGCGTTGCCGGATGGCGTCGCACAGGGGCAGGCAGACATCGCGGACTACCTGGGGCTTGATAGCCAGCACCACCACGTCCGCCTGGGCTACGGCGGCGACATTGTCGTTCTGGGTGTTGATGCCATAGCGTTCCCGGATCCGGCGCAGGGCTTCTGCTTCCGGCGAGGTGGCGGTGATATCGGTGGCGGCATAGCCCTGGCGGAGCAGGCCGCCGAAGATGGCGCTGGCCATGTTGCCGGCGCCGATAAAGGTGAGTTTTTGACTCATGGCAGGCGGTTCCTTGCGATGGGTCCGAACCGGCCCGATGAAGAGGCGATTCGGGGAGCGGGCGGCGGAGTGCCGTCGCAGGTTAGGGTCCTTGGGCCGGAGAGCGGGGTGCAACCGGCAGCATTGGTGGTCTGGTGTCCTAGGGTGTGCATTTTGTTTCCTGAGATGTCCGTTTCTCTTGCCGGGCGGCAGGTGCCAGCCCCCTGGCACATGACACTGTCATGGTCGGAGCAATGTCCCGACCTGCCCTGATTCTGATGAGAAAAGGGGGGCGACGTCTTGTTCCAGAATTGGGATTTTTTGTTCCAGCTTCATCACCTGCTGGTTGTCGGTATGTAGCTTGATCGTTGTTGAGCGATCACTTATAAGTGATTCTCATTTTTAAACATGGTCTCCGGGCGGCTAACGGACGCCTAATGTATTGAACATGTGCCGAAGTGCACGGAAGTTGTGATGGATACAAAGATTCGTACTTTTCCTCTGCCGAACAGCTGCTTGCACCATGATCACGATCATCACCAGCTGGTGATCGCCCTGAACGGTCAGGCCGAGTTCGAAGTCGGCGGACGGGGCGGGCGTGTCGATGTGTTGCACGGCTGTCTGGTGCCCAGCAACGAGGTGCATTTTTATGAGGGGATCGGGGACAACGTCCATGTGGTGATGGACATGCCCCTCGGGCTCGTCGGCGATGACCTGGGGCGGTTGTTCGAACTGCCGCGCTATTTCGAGGCGGATGGCAGCATGCGCCTGCTGCTGGCCTACATGCAGCGGGAGGCCACGACCTGGGAGCTGTTTCCCGAGGCGGCCGAAGGAGTGGTCACCGGCTTTCTGGCCACCCTGTACCGGCAGATCTTTCCCGGAAACGGCATCAAGCTGCCGCGCGGCAAGCTGGACCTGGCGACCATTGAACACTTCATTCAACTCTATCTGCACGAGCCCATGCCCATCTCCCGGCTGGCGGCCCTGGCCCACGTCAGCCCCGGCCATTTCTACGTGCTGTTCCGCCAGGCGACCGGAATGACCCCGGGGCAGTATCTGCAGGAGGCGCGGCTGCAACGGGCCCGGCAACTGCTGTTGGAAACCGCGATGCCGTTGGTGGACATCGCCGAGCGGGTCGGCTTTTCCAGCCAGAGTGCCCTGACCCACGCCTTTCGCCGCCGTTACGGCCAGGCGCCAGGACTACTGCGGCGGCAAGTCTGAGAGGGGCGTTTTAGCCCGCCAGCCAGCGGCGGATGGCGGGCAGCAGCGCCGGGGAGAGGTCGATGGCATTGCTGGGATGGGGGATGCCGTTGCCGGTGAGCAGCCGGCGCAGCCCGGCCCGGTCCAGCTCCCCCTCTATGTCGTCGGCAAAGAGACCGTGCACGGCGGCGCAGTCCACCGGCCCCATGCCCTGGGCGCGCAGGGCCCGCAGACAGCTCAGCACCGTCCGGCCGCTGGCGATAACGTCGTCCAGGATCAGGGCGGTATGGCCCCGGTAAGCGCTCAGATCCGGCAGGCTCACGGCCACCTCCCGGTCGCCCCTGCGCACCTTGTCGCCCACCACATGGGGCCGGCCGCTGGCTCCGGCCAGCGCCGCCACCCATTGCTCGCTTTCCGCATCCGGGCCCACCAGCAGCACCGGCTCTTGCCAGCCGCGCAGCCAGTCCGCCAGCAGCGGCGTCGCGTGCACCACCACGCTTGGCACCGAATAGATCTCGTCCAGCCGGTGGATACGGTGCAGGTGCGGATCCACGGTGACCAGCCAGTCGATGCGGGGGGAGAGCAGGCGGGCGAAGCTGTGGGAGCTGAGCGCCTCGCCGGGGCGGAAGCGGGCGTCCTGGCGCAGGTAGCACAGGTAGGGGGCCAGCAGGCCGACCCGGGTAGCACCCAGCTCCCGCAGGGTGTCGCACAGAAAGCACAGGGGCAGGAACTTGTCGTCCGGGTGGGACAGCTCCGCCAGCACCAGGCAGGGCCGGCCGGCCACCTCGCTCAGCAGGCGCAGGTAGCTTTCGCCGTCCGGGAAACGGCGCCGCTCCAGTTGGCCCGGCTCGGCGCCCAGGCCCTGGCACAGGGGCGCGGACAGCGGATGGGGCTCCTCCAGGGAGAACAGCAGCGGGGTCATGGCGCCTCCCCAATCATAAAGAGATCATGGTTGTTGGCGTAGTAATCGGCCGCGTAGTCCAGCTCGCCCTGGCTGTCGGCGTAGAGGGTGAACAGCGGCTGGCCCCGGGCCAGGGCCTGGCCCAGCTTGGCGTGCAGGCGCAGGCCGGCGGCGGGTGAAATGGGTGCCCCGGCCAGCTTGGCCAGCCGGGCCAGGCGGCGGTTGTCCATGGCCAGCAGGGTGCCGCTGTGGCCGGCGCCCAGCTCCAGCCGGCAGGCCGCCTGGGGAATGGCCTTGAGCCCGCCCTGGGCGGTGCAGATGCGTTGGAACTGGGCCCAGGCCTGGCCGGAATCCAGGATTTCCCGGGCCTGGCCGACGGTGGTGGCCAGATCCGCCTGGCCGGCCATGTTCAGCAGGTGAGCAGCGAGGAACAAGGATCGCTCGCGCAGGTCGGCGGGCGCTTCCGGCGCGTTGTTGAGCACGGCGAGCACGTCCTGGGCCTCCTGGGCCGGGCCTATGCCGTAGCCGATGGCTTCCTCCCCCCGGGTGATCAGGCAGCGCACCTTGAGTCCCAGCGCCTTGCCCACGGTATCGAACAGGCTGGCCATCTGCCGGGCCTGGTGCTGGCTGCGCACCTTGGCGGTAGGGCCCACCGGAATGTCGATAAGGGCATGGGTGGAGCCGGCGGCCAGCTTCTTGGACAGCACCGAGGCCACCATCTGGCCCACACCGTCGATGTCCAGCACATGCTCGATACGGATCAGCATATCGTCCGCCGGGCTCAGGTTGACGGCGCCGCCCCAGGCCAGGCAGGCATTCACCTCGCGTACCGTGGCCTGGATCTGGGCCAGGCTGAGGCGCACATTGGTGAGTACCTCCATGGTGTCGGCGGTGCCGGAGGGGGAGGTGATGGCGCGGGACGAGGTCTTGGGCATCACCAGCCCGGCCGCGCTGGCGATGGCCACCACTATGGGGGTGGTGCGGTTGCCGGGCACGCCGCCGATGCAGTGTTTGTCCACCAGTTGCAGCTTGGCGGGCCAGCTCAGGCGCTTGCCGCTGGCCACCATGGCCTGGGTCAGGGCGATCACCTCGTCGCTGTTGAGCCGGTCGACGCAGGCGGTGACGAAGCTGGCGATTTGCATGTCGGAATAACGGTGGGCACTGATGTCCTGGATGATGTCTGAAATTTCCTTTGGCGACAGTTGGTTGCCGTAAATCTTCTTGCGCACCGCGCTCATGGAATGCAGCACCGGGGCATGGCTCAGGGTGACCGACTCGCCGCCCGTAAGCCCCAGGCGCTGCCAGGCGATACGCGAAAAGCCCACCTGCCCGGGGGGGATCACCGCCTCGGTGACCACGTTGAGGGTGGCGATGATGGCCCGCTCGCCCAGGCTGATCTGGATACGGGTGTTGGCATTGAAACCTTCGGCGCGGCACACCTCGCTGTCGGCCCGCAGGAACACCACCGGCTCCTGGTGGGTGTCTATCCCCATTTCGACGGCGATCAGGGCATGGGGTTCGGTCATGGCAAGCACCTGCTGCTGGGCTGCCCGGGGCGGGCAGGGGTGATGACTACCTACAAGCCTAGCGCGGCCCCGCAGGTTGTGCCCGGGGGCCGCGGCGGGGGCCGGTTTTCCGGGCCCGCTGCCCGGCCGGATCATGGCGAAGGGGAGCAACAGCGCTTAGGCTCTTGTTCAATGGAGCTTTTTACGCGAGAGCCGCAACATGCCGTCACTCACGGATCCCCGCCCGCCGGTTTATCGCACCCAGGGCCTGACCAAGGTCTACGGCCGGGGGCCCTCGGCGGTGCACGCCCTGCGCGGGGTGGAGCTGACGCTGCCCGCGGGTGAACTGGTGGTGTTGCTGGGCCCCTCCGGCAGCGGCAAGTCCACCCTGCTGAACCTGCTCGGCGGGCTCGATGCCCCCAGCGGCGGCCGGATCTGGTTCTTCGAACGGGAGCTGACCGCCATGGACGAGGCCCGCCTCACCCGCTACCGGCGGCGCCATGTGGGCTTTGTGTTCCAGCTCTACAACCTGATGCCCAGCCTGACCGCCCGGGAAAACATTGAACTGGTCACCGACATCGCCGAGCAGCCGCTGGATGCGGGCGAGGCCCTGGCCATGGTGGGGCTGGCGGCGCGGGCCGATCACTTTCCCGCCCAGCTCTCCGGCGGCGAGCAGCAGCGGGTGGCCATCGCCCGGGCCGTCGCCAAGCGGCCGACGGTGCTGTTCTGCGACGAGCCCACCGGCGCCCTCGACAGCCACACCGGCCGCGCCGTGCTGCGGGTGTTGCAGCAGGTGAACCGCGAGCTCGGCACCACGGTGCTGATCGTGACCCACGCCGCCGCCACCGCCGCCATGGCCCACCGGGTGATCCACTTCGCCGACGGCGCCATCCGGGCGGTGGAGACCAACCCCCACCCCTGCGGCGCCGAGGAGATCGAATGGTGAGGATGCCGTGATGAAAGCGCTCGATCGCAAGCTGGGCCGGGATCTGTGGCGGGTCCGGGGCCAGGCCCTGGCCATCGGCCTGGTGATCGCCATGGGGGTGATGCTGCAGGTGATGATGGACGGCCTGGTCAACTCCCTGGAGCAGACCCGGCAGGAGTATTACCAGCGCTACCGGCTGGCGGAGCTGTTCGCGCCGGTGAAGCGGGCGCCCCGGGCCGTGCTGGAGCGGGTGGCCCGGCTGCCCGGGGTGGCGGCGGTGGAGGGGCGCATCAACGGCGGCGCCCTGCTCAGCCTGCCGGGGCTGGCGGTGCCGGTGCGGGCCCAGGCGGTGTCGCTGCCGGCGTGGCGAGCGCCTCGGCTGAACGAGGTGCACCTGGTGGCGGGACGGCGGCCCGATCCCGACCGGCGGGACGAGGTGCTGCTGCTGGAAGGCTTCGCCAGGGCCCATGGCCTGGCGCCCGGGGATCGGCTGGCGGCCACCCTCAACGGCGCCCGTCGCACCCTGGCCATAGTGGGGCTGGCCCAGGCACCGGAGTTCCTGTACACCACGGCACCGGGCGAGATGGTGCCGGATGATGCCCGCTTTGCGGTGCTCTGGATGAACGAGACGGCGCTGGCGGCGGCCCTGGATCTGGAGGGGGCGGTGAACGAGGTGCTGGTCGGCCTGGCCCGGGGCGCCGAGCCGCGGGCGCTGCAGGACCGGCTCGACCGGCTGCTGGCCCCCTACGGCGCCCTGGGGGCCTACGGCCTGGACGAGCACCTGTCCAACCGCTTTATCGTCGAGGAGATAGCGGGGCTCAGGGTGTCCAGCCGCACGGTGCCGCCGGTGTTCCTGGCGGTGGCCGGCTTCCTGCTGTACATGGTGCTGTCGCGCATGGTGCAGGCCGAGCGCGACCAGATAGGCCTGCTCAAGGCCTTCGGCCATGGCGACGGGGAAGTGGGCCTGCACTACCTCAAGTTCGTGCTGGTGATCGCCCTGGCCGGCGCCCTGGCCGGCGCCCTGCTGGGGGTGCTGGCCGGGCGCGGCCTGAGCGGTTTCTACCAGCAGTACTACAAGTTTCCGTTCCTGCAGTTCGCGGTGGCGCCGTCCGCCCTGCTGCTCGGCCTGGGGGTGAGCCTGCTGGCCGCAGTGGCCGGGGCGGCCCTGGTGCTGCAGCGGGTGTTTGCGCTGGCGCCCGCCGAGGCCATGCGCCCGCCCGTGCCGCCGGACTTCAGCCGGAGCCTGCGCTTCGGCCCGCGCCTGAAGCGCTGGCTGGACCAGCCCAGCCGCATGGTACTGCGTGGCCTGTGGCGTCAGCCCGGCCGCGCCGCCCTGGCGGTGCTGGGCATGGCGGCGGGCATGGCGCTGTCGGTGGCCATGCTGAGCGTGATGACCGCCTTCGATCGCAGCCTGGAGCTGAACTTCAGCGTGCTCGAGCGGAGCGACGTCACCCTGAGCTTTGTCGAGCCCCTGGGCGAGCAGGGCCTCTATGCCCTGGCCCGGATGCCGGGGGTGCTGGAGCTGGAGCCCTTTCGCACCGTGCCGGCCCTGTTCAGTCATGGCCGGCACCGCTATCGCGGCGCCCTCACCGCCCTGGTGGCCGAGCCGCGCCTGTACCGGGCCCTGGACCGCCGGCAGCAACCCCTGCCCCTGCGCGCCGACGGGGTCATCCTCTCCCGCGCCCTGGCCGAGACCCTGGCCATAGGCCCGGGCGACCGGCTCCGGGTGGAGGTGCGCGAGGGCCGGCGGCCGGTGCTGGAGATCCCGGTGGTGGGGCTGGCCGACACCCTGCTGGGGGCGCCGGCCTTTATCGAACTCGGCGGGCTCAACCGGTTGCTGAAAGAGGGACCGCGGGCGTCCGGCGCCCACCTGCGCATCGACGCCGCCGCCGGCGAGCGGCTCTACCGGGAATGGAAGGAGATGCCGGTGGTGGCGGGGGTGAGCCTGCGCACGGAGCGGCGGGATGCCTTCCGCCGGGTGATGGACAGCGGCGCCGGCGCCACCCGCTATGTGATGGCGGCCATCGCCGCCGTGATCACCTTCGGCATCGTTTACAACAGCGCGCGCATCGCCTTCGCCGAGCGGGCGCGGGACCTGGCCAGCCTGCGGGTGCTGGGGCTGACCCGCGCCGAGGTGAGCTTTGTGCTGCTTGGCGAGCTGGGGCTGCTGATCCTGCTGGCGCTGCCCCTGGGCAGCCTGCTGGGCTACGGCTTCTCCCTGGCGGTGGCGGCGGGCTTTAGCACCGATCTGTACCAGGTGCCGGTGGCCTTCGAGCCCGCCGGCCACGGCGTGGCGGCCCTGGCGGTGCTGGCGGCGGCGGTGTTGTCCGGCGCCCTGGTGCGGCGCGACATCAACCGGCTGGATCTGGTATCCGCCCTCAAGACCCGGGAGTAATCCATGGCTCGACCCCAGTCCCGTCGCTGGCTCACCCTTGGCACCGCCCTGGCGCTGGCGTTGCTGCTGGCCTACGCCTTCCGGCCCGGGCCCGCGCCGGTGGACACCGGTCCGGTTCGGCTCGGCCCCATGGTGATGACCATCGACGAGGAGGGACGTACCCGGGTGCGCCAGCCCTATGTGGTGGCGGCCCCGGTCGACGGCCGGCTGCTGCGGGTGGAGCTGGAGCCTGGCGACGAGGTCGTCGCCGGCGAGACCCTGCTGGCGCGGCTGTTGCCGGCGGCGCCCGGGCTGCTGGATCGCCGGCGCCGCGAACAGGCGCAGGCCGGGGTGGCGGCGGCGGAGGCCGGCCTGGGCGTGGCGCGTGCCGAACGGGAGCGGGCGCGGGCGGAACTGGCGCTGGCCGAGGCCGAACTGGCCCGCGGCACCCGCTTGCATGAGCAGGGCGCCGTGACCGCCGCCGGGCTGGACGCGGCCCGCCGCGCCGCCCGGGTAGCGCGCGCGACCCAGGACAGCGCCGGGGCAGCGCTGCGGCTGCGCGAGGCGGAGCTGGCCCAGGCCCGGGCGCAGTTACTGGAGACCGACGCGGGCGAGGGGGCGGAGCCGTTGCCCCTGGCGCTGGTCGCGCCGGTGTCCGGCCGGGTGCTGCAACTGCTGCAAAAGAGCGAGACGGTGCTGGCCGCCGGCACCCCCATCATGGAGCTGGGCGACCCGGAGGGGGATCTGGAGGTGGTGGTGGAGCTGCTGTCGACCGACGCGGTGCAGGTGGCGCCCGGCATGGGGGTGATCATCGATCACTGGGGCGGCCCGGCGCCCCTGGGCGGGGTGGTGGCGCGGGTCGAGCCCCGGGGCTTCACCAAATTTTCCGCCCTGGGGGTGGAAGAGCAGCGGGTGAACGCCGTTATCCGCTTCGCCGGCGAGCCGGCCAGGCGCCGCAGCCTGGGCCACGGCTACCGGGTGGAGGCACGGATAGTGGTGTGGGAGGACGAAGCGGCGCTGATCGCCCCGTCCAGCGCCCTGTTCCGGGACGGCGAGCGCTGGGCGGTGCTGGTGGTGGAGGGCCGGCGGGTGCGGCTGACCCCGGTGCGGGTGGGGCATGACAACGGCGTTGAGGCGCAGATACTGGCCGGGCTGGAGGCGGGGCAGCGGCTGGTGCTCTATCCCGCCCCCGGGCTGGAGGACGGCGCCTGGGTGCGGCCGCGGGGGGACTAGCCCCGGGGCACCCCCCGGCGGGCTAAGCTTGGGGTATGCCGCTTTTTCATGGTGTCGCCATGGTTCACCGCTATTACGCCAACCTGCTGCTGACGGGAGCCACCGCCGGCGCCCTGCTGGGCGGCGGCCTGCTCTGGCTCGGCGGCCAGCCGGCGCCGGCGCGCTGGCTGTGGCTGGGGGCCTCGGCCTGCGTATTCCTGTTGACCCTCGTCGACATAGTGCGGGCCATGGCGCGCGGGCAGGCGGGGGTCGATCTGCTCGCCCTGTTTTCCATCGGCGGCGCCCTCGCCCTGGGGGAATACCTGACGGCCGGGGTCATCGCCCTGATGCTGGGCAGCGGCCGTACGCTCGAGGACTACGCCGAACGGCGGGCGGGGCGCGAGATGTCGGCGCTGCTTGAAAAGGTGCCGCGCCACGCCAACCGCTACCAGGGCCAGGCCATAGTGCAGGTGGCGCTGGCCGCCGTCGAGCCGGGCGACCGCCTGCTGGTGCGCACCGGGGAAACGGTGCCGGTGGATGGCAGCCTGCTGTCGGAGCAGGCGGTGCTGGACGCCGCCACCCTGACCGGCGAGTCCTTGCCCGTGGATTGCCGTGCGGGCCAGCGCCTGCAAAGCGGCTGCGTCAATGCCGGCGCGCCCTTCGACATGCTGGCGACGCATGCCGCCGAAGACAGCGCGCTGAGCGCCATCGTCCGGCTGGTACAGTCCGCCCGCGAGTCCAGGGCGCCGGCCATGCGCCTGGCCGATCGCTATGCGCTGCTGTTCGTGCCCCTGGCCCTGGCGCTGGCGGGAGCGGCCTGGGCCTGGTCCGGCGACCCGGTGCGGGCGCTGGCGGTGGTGGTGGTGGCCACCCCCTGTCCGCTGATCCTGGCGGTGCCGGTGGCGATAGTGGGTGCCATGTCGCGCTGTGCCAGCCACGGCGTGCTGATCAAGCACGGCGGCGCCATCGAGAAGCTGGCGCGGGCCGAGACCCTGTTCTTCGACAAGACCGGCACCCTGACCGGCGGGCGCGCCCGCCTGGTGGCGGTGGCCGGCGCGCCGGGGGCCGACGGCGAGGCGGTGCTCCGGCTGGCCGCGTCGCTGGATCAGATGTCCGACCATGCGGTGGCCCGGGCCGTGGTGCAGGCGGCCCGGGAGCGGAACCTGGAGCTGTTGCTGCCCTCGGCGGTGAGCGAACAGGCCGGCAGCGGTATCTGCGGCATGATCGACGGCCGCCGGGTACGGGTGGGCAGCCTCGATTATGCCGCCGGCCAGGAGCCTTACCCGCCCTGGGTGGAACGGCTGGCGCGGCGCGGCGGCCAGGAGGGGAGCGGCGATGTTTATGTGGCGGTCGATGGCCGCCTGATTGGGGCCCTGCAGATGGCGGACGAGATCCGGCTCGACACCCCGCGGGCCCTGCGGCTGCTGCGGCTGGCCGGTATCCGGCGCAGCGTTATGCTGACCGGGGACAGGCGCGAGGTGGCGGAAACCATTGGCGGCGTGCTGGGGGTGGACGAGGTGCTGGCCGAGCAGACCCCGGCGGCGAAGCTGGCCGCCATTGCCGCCTCCGCTGAGCGTGGCGTGACCCTGATGGTGGGCGATGGGGTCAACGATGCCCCGGCCCTGGCGGCGGCCGACGTGGGGATAGCCATGGGCGCGCGCGGTGCGGCGGCCGCCGCCGAGGCGGCGCAGGTGGTGCTGCTGGTGGACCGGCTGGACCGGCTGGCCTTTGCCCTGCGCATTGCGCAGCGGGCCAGGGCCATCGCACTGCAAAGCGTGACCCTGGGGCTGGGGCTGTCCATGGCCGCCATGGTGGTCGCGGCGCTGGGCTACCTGCCGCCCCTGGCCGGCGCCCTGTTGCAGGAAGGAATAGACGTTGCGGCCATCCTCAACGCCCTGCGCGTGCTGGGGCTGGAGCGCCAGCCCTTGAAGGCGCGCCTGTCGGAGGCCCGGGTCCGGCAGCTGCGGGAAGAGCACGCCGCCATGCTCCCGGTGCTGGAGCAGATCACCCGGCTGGCCGACCGGGCGGCGGAGCTGCCAGCGGAACAGCTGCTGGCCGGCCTGCTGCGGCTGCTCGCGGCCCTGCGCCAGGAGATTTTGCCCCACGAACGGCACGACGATGCCGAGCTGTATCCGCAGGTCGCCCGCCTGATCGGGGGCGACGATCCCATGGCGACCATGAGCCACACCCACCGGGAAATTTACAAATCGGTGCAGGGGCTGGAGCGCCTGGCCGCGGCGCTCGAGGCGCCGGAGCTGGCGTCGCCCGCCTTGCCCGAGCTGCAGCGTGCCCTGTACGCCCTCGACACCATACTGCGCCTGCATTTTGCCCAGGAAGAAGAGCTGTACCACAACCTGGCCGAATAAGCCCGGCCACCTCGCCGCCGTGCGGAGCCCGGGGCGGGCATTTCCCCGTTGGCGTGGCGGGGGATGACGGCGTGGCGACCGGGGATGCTAAGATGGAGGTTGTATCCCGGCAACCGCAGGACAGATTCCTATGCTCCGCCCCCGTATCGCGCCCCATCAGCTCGGCCACCAGCATCAGCAGTTGGATCGGGACGGCCTGGGGGTGTTGTGCTGGAATACCCAGAAACTGACCCTGAACCCCGAGTTCCGGCTGTGTCTGACGGGGTTGATGCAACGCTTTCCCACCAGTCTGCTGCTGCTGCAGGAGGCCAAGCTGGCGCTGCACAGCCGGCTGCAGCTGGAGGGCTGGTCCTACGCGGTGTCGCCCAATATCCAGACCCCGGCACACCTGTTCGGGGTGCTCACCGCCGGCCAGTGCGCCTTCGATGAAGTCACCGCCCTGCTCAGCCGCACCCGGGAGCTGCGCTTCGCCACCCACAAGAGCCTGATCCTCACCCGCCATCCCCTGGCCGGGGGCGAGCAACTGCTGGTGGTGAATGTCCATGCCATCAACTTCGTGCATCACGGCCTGTTCCACCTCGAAATGGAGCAACTCAAGCGGGAACTGTTGCTCCACAAGGGGCCGCTGATCGTGGCCGGGGACTTTAACGTCTGGAGCCGGCGGCGCTGGCGCTACCTGACCGAGTTCTGCCTGGCCACCGGCCTGCAGCAGGCGGTGATGGAGGACCCGCACCATATCAAGCACTACTTTCGCCAGCCGCTGGACTTTATCTTCTACCGGGATCTGATCCTGCACTCGGCCACCGCCATCAATACCGACATGGTCTCCGACCATAATCCCATCTACGCCCGCTTTTCGGTGTGAGGGGACCAAACGAAGTCATGTCCGCGAAGGCATCCAGGGCGGGGCCGATCCGGACAGGTTTCACTGGGCGCGAATGCCCCATGGACCCCCGCCTTCGCGGGGGTGACACCCACTCCCGTCATGCCCGCGAAGGCGGGCATCCAGGGCGGGCGGGGCCGATCCGGACAGGTTTCACTGGGCGAATGCCCTATGGACCCCCGCCTTCGCGGGGGTGACACTCACTCCCGTCATGCCCGCGAAGGCGGGCATCCAGGGCGGGCGGGGCCGATCCGGACAGGTTTCACTGGGCGTGACATGCGCCCATGGACCCCCGCCTGCGCGGGGGTGATACCCACTCCTGGATGCCCGCGAAGGCGGGCATCCAGGGCGGGCGGGGCCGATCCGGACAGGTTTCACTGGGCGCGAATGTCCCATGGACCCCCGCCTTCGCGGGGGTGACACCCACTCCCGTCATGCCCGCGAAGGCGGGCATCCAGGAGCGGGCGGGGCCGATCCGGACAGGTTTCACTGGGCGTGACATGCGCCCATGGACCCCCGCCTTCGCGGGGGTGACGGTGGGTATTGCGGGGGTGACGGTGGGTATTGCGGGGGCGCCTGCCCCGTACCTGAGCCAAGCGCCGTCATGGGGCGTCAGGGCGCCTCCGCTGCCAGCTGCTCCGCCAGTTGCCGGGCCAGCTCCAGCAATTCATCGGCCTCGGCCAGCCCGTCGATAAAGCGCTGGGGAATACCGGACAGCCCCACCTGGGCGCCCACCAGGGTGCCGGTGAGCATGGCGCGGGCCTGGTTTTGGCCGCCGCCGTTGATGGCGTGCAGCACGGCGGCCTCGAAGTCGTCGTGGAAACGGGCGGCCAGGTAGTAGACGGCGGGCAGCAGATGGTAGATGGCGCAGGGCATGCCGTATACCAGCGAGACCTTCCAGGCCGGCTCGATGCGGATGGCGGGATCCTCGGCGGCTTTGGCCACGCAGGAGGGGGTGAGCAGGGCGTCCGGCGAGGCGAAGCGGCCGGCCCGGGGCGGCTCGGGGGCGTGGGGCGGCTGCAACTGCTCGCCGCTCACGGCATGAAAGGGCAGCTCGTCGGCCCGGACCAGCGCCATCAGCTTGCCGGACAGGGCCGGATCCAGCCGGTGCCCCTGCACCAGCAGGCCGGTGACGGCGCCGAAGGCCACCGTCATCGCCACCAGGTTGTTGTCTATCTGGGTAAGCACGGTGTTGGCCGCCACCGCCTCGGCCAGCCGGCGCGGCGAACGGGCGTGGCGCACGGCAATGGCCAGGGTGCGCTCTATCGCCTCGGTGGTGTCGGCGAAGCCGCCGCAGCGGCCCCAGGGGTGGCCCTCTTCCACCCGCTTGTGCCAGGCGTCGCGCATCGACTGGCTGGTGTAGCCGCCGGGGCCGGCGTGGGGCGTGCCGTCCAGCAGGGGGAAGAAGTCATGGTCCAGCCGCCAGCAGAAGTCGGCCTCGTCGTAGTCGCCGCAGTCCACCAGGGAGGCCAGGGTCAGCTTGAGCAGCAGGCCCGCCTGGGAGAGTTCGCCGGCCTTCAGCCCCTGGTGGTAGCGGCCGGCTTTGGGGGTGGTGTAGCCGTCTATCCAGTCGCCGTGGTCCCGGCGCAGCTGCGCGAAATCGTAATACCAGTGCGGGCCCACGCCCAGGGCCTCGCCGATAAAGGCGCCCATGATGGCGCCGGCGGCGCGATCCTGCAGGGGAGAAAGAGGGGGCATGGCGGCTCCTCGATAAGGGGGACAATTTCTATTGTAGGCGCTGGCGCCACGCCCGGTGGGGAAGCGTGCCGGGTCTTGATGGTAGAGGGGTTACACTATAAAAAGACATCTGGGCCGGATCCCGGTGGGTCCGCCATGCCAACCATGGAGTTTACATGAAAAAACTTGCCGCTTTGATCCTGGCCGGCTGCGCCGTGCTCGGCGCCGGACTGACCGCCCAGCAGGCCCAGGCCTGTACCAGGGCCGTTTACCTGGGGGAGGAGGGACGCATCCTGACCGGCCGCACCATGGACTGGAGAACGGACATCGGCACCCACCTCTGGGTGCTGCCGCGCGGGGTGGAGCGCCACGGCGCCGCCGGGCCCGACTCCCTGCGCTGGACGGTGAAATACGGCAGCGTGATCGCCAGCGCCTACGACGTGGCCAGCAGTGACGGCCTGAACGAGGCCGGCCTGGCCGCCAACCTGCTGTGGCTGCCCGACTCCGTCTTCCCCGAACCGGACGGCGCCACGCCGACCCTGTCTTTGTCGCTCTGGGCCCAGTACATGCTCGACAATTTCGCCACCGTGGCGGAGGCGGTGGAGCATGTGCGCAAGCACCCCTTCCTGGTGCTGACCGGCCAGGTGCCCGGGCAGGACAGGGATGCCCTGGTGCACCTGTCGTTGTCCGACGCCGCTGGCGACAGCGCCATCATGGAATACCTGGACGGCGAGCTGATCATCCACCACGGCCGTGACTACCAGGTGCTGACCAACGAGCCGCCCTACGCGCAGCAACTGGCCCTGCTGCAATACTGGGAGAACATCGGCGGCACCACCATGCTGCCGGGCACCAACCGCCCGGCCGACCGCTTCGCCCGGGCCCATTTCTACATCAATGCGGTGCCCAAGGTGGAGGACGCCCGGCTGGCCACCGCCGCCGTGTTCAGCGTGATCCGCAACGTGTCCGTGCCCTACGGCGTGAGCACGCCCGAGGTGCCGCATATTTCCTCCACCCGCTGGCGCAGCGTGGTCGACCACAAGGATCTGCGTTACTACTTCGAGTCCGCCCTTAGCCCGAGCACCTTCTGGCTGGATCTCAAGGGCCTCGACTTCGCTCCGGAAGCGGGCAGCCGGGTGCTGCGCCTGGGCGAAGACCAGCGCCGGATACTGGCCGGCGAGGTGTCGGAGGAGTTGGAGGCGAGCGCGCCGCTGACCTTCCAGCCCGCCGCCTGAGCGGCCCAAGTGACGGCCTTTATGAGCGGGGCTCCTTCACCCGGGTCAGCAGCCAGGCGCCGAGGGCGAACAGCACCAGCAGGCTGAGCAGCGACAGCCGGTTGCTGCCGCTCACCAGCGCCACCGCCCCCACCAGCAGGGGCCCCAGCACCGCCGCGAACTTGCCCACCATATTGAACAGGCCGAAGTAGGCACCGGCCTGGTCGGCGGGGATCAGCCGGGAATAGAAGGAGCGGGACAGCGCCTGCACCCCGCCCTGCACCAGGCCGATGGCCCCGGCCATAAGGAAGAACTGGCGCTCGGTTTGCAGGCTATAGCCCCAGGCGGTGACCCCCACATAGACCAGCAGCCCCAGGTAGATGGCCCGCCGGGTGCCGATGCGCTCGCCCAGGTAGCCGAAGGCCACGGCGGCGGGAAAGGCGATAAACTGCACCATCAGCAGCGCCGCCACCAGGCTGTTGCTGTCGAAGCCCAGGGCCATGCCGAAGTCCACCGCCATGCGGATAACGGTGTGCACCCCGTCGATATAGAGCCAGTAGGCGATAAGGAAGGTGAACACCGCCGGTCGGCCCGCCGCCTGGCGCAGCAGGGCGACCAGGGCCGCGAAGCTGGAGTCGGTGCCGGCAGCGGCGGGCCGCTCCTTCACCCAGAAAAACAGCGGCAGGGCGAACAGCGTCCACCAGGCCGCCACCATCAGGAAGGAGACCTTCACCGCCTGGGTGGCCGAGGCCAGGCCGAACCACTCGGGCTTAGTGGCCATCACCACATTGAGCGCGAACAGCAGGCCGCCGCCCAGGTAGCCCAGGGCATAGCCCCAGGCCGAAACCCGGTCGCTCTCTTCCGGCGCGGCCACGTCCACCAGCAGGGCGTCGTAGAAGGTGAGGCCGCCGAAAAAGCCGACGCTGGCGGCGGCGAACAGCAGCGCCGCCAGCAGCCACTGGCCCTCGCCGGCCCAGAACAGCCCCAGGGTGGGCAGCACGCCGATCAGGGTGAACAGCAGCAACAGGCGCTTTTTGGCGCCGTGCCGGTCGGCCACGGTGCCCAGCCAGGGAGACATCAGCATCACCAGGAGGCTGGCCGCCGAGCTGAACAGCCCCAGCCAGAAGGTGCTCTGGGCCGCCGCCATCTCCCCGGCCCAGTACTGCTTGAACAGCACCGGGAAAAAGCCGGCCAGCACGGTGGTGGCGAAGGTGGAGTTGGCCCAGTCGTACAGCGCCCAGGACCAGGCGGCACGGGTTTTAAGGGTGAGGGTGGTCATGGAGAGATCCTCGAATGGGGGTTGGGGCCGATCATCGCACGCTTCCTTTACCATTGGGTGTCGGCCGGCGAGGGGTGTATCCGCCCCTGCTTGACGCCGGTGCCACAGGCCGCTTGGGCCGCCTGCTTAAACGATCTTCTCTAGTCTGGTCGCGATTGCGGGCAGCCACCAAGGTGACGGGGTGTTTTTATGGGCGGAGACCGACGGCCTGGCCTGATAAGAGCGAGCCTGGTAATGGCTTTTCCATGGCGAGAAGTGGACTCCCTGCTGCCATTAAATAACTGTTCCGAATGGTAGATCACTACCGACAGCGACTGGGCTCCGCTAAGCAGACCCTCCGCGCCAGGGATGGCGCGGCGGAGCCCCCAGGGATGGATTCTCGGCGTGTCTGCGTGCGGGGCCCGGTTGATGTAGCACTATTAGGATCAGTTATTTAGTAGCTGGTAGTGCTTTTTGTTCTCGTTTTCTTCATACCACTCATAATCTTCTTGTTCGAGCGTAGATTCTCCGGAAATATCATCAATTAAGTCATCGATAAAGTCTGGATCACTCGGACTTCTGCCGTACATTGCACATAAATCTTGATAGTCGCTCATTGGCTACTCTTAAACTGATAAGGCTTATAACGCCCGCCTAAGGGGCTGGCAACGCATTACCACTAAACTCAAACACAACAACCGAAACCACCGTGGCTCATTGGGACTGGAAACGCTACGCGTTGACAGTCCCTCTTGAGGCGTTTGTTAGCTCTGTTTCATTTTTGATGAGGAACATACCGTCATAAGATAATCCAATAAAGCTACTGATTTGGTTAAGATACCTTCAAAAACAGAAATTAGATCTTTGCTACCAATTTCAAATTCAGCTGCAATTTTTTTGTAATTACTACCTTTTCTATGTGCTGAACTACTAGAACGCAGGTTTTGAAGCTTCCTTAAAAACTGAATATGATTTTCATACTCTTCTATAGAGATATTTTTAAGAGCAGTTTCTAGGCGAGATATACCACCTTTTATATTTCCTCTCAATTCGTTTTCAATGAATTGGTTCAATTGCTTTTCGTTTAAAGAATCTATAAGAACTTTGGTAAGACCGAGAACAAGATCATCAAAATCACGTTGTTCGTTTGTTGATGGAATTCTTAGGCATTCAAAGTGATGAATATCTTCATCACTTAGTGGGAGCAATAAGTTCCATCCCAAATTTTCAATACTAACTTTTTGCAATTCTGAGTACTTAGATTTGAACACATGCTCCAAGCGATCTGAGTCCGCAAATTGCGCCATTATTTGACGTTTATAATAGGTTTCGCTTACACCACCAGATGGAGGCACATTATATGATCTCCAATGTAGCTGTTCTTCATATGGAAGATCCCTACCTAAATCACCCAACCAGACACAAACCTTGCCATCATGATGATTATCTATCTGAAGTCCCCACAAGCTTGCGCATCTTAGAATAGAGTCACAAACTGAATATTTACTTGGTTTTCCATAGTATTTATCTAACACCTCTTTTTTAAAGTGAACAGCTGTTAGGTAGTTTGGTGCTTCTGGATTTGCACCGAAAAAGTTGGCAAGCAATTCAGGGTTTGAGTTGTATGATATATCATCTCCAAATTCATCTGTGTCTATGATGAAGTCGACATATTTCTTTGATTCTTCTTTTGTGAACCCATATAAGCCACTCTTTGATTTAGGAAATGGGGTTATAAGTTTTTTACCTAGCAATCTTGAAAATGCTTGATGTTCACCAAAACCACCAAAGTCACCGTATGCAAGTGTCCATATATGAAATTCACTTTCTTCAGATGTTTCATCTTCCTCTAGAGATAATTCCTTTTCAGAAGCTCGTGAATGCTCTCTACAATCAAACTGTATTGATAAAAACATCTCTTTTATGGCAAGAAATTGCTTTAACTCCTTTAAGCGTATTTGTATATGATTTGAACTTATCTCCACAACAATAGTTTCATTGCCATCATCATCAATTTTTATATATCTGTTATTTATGTGATCATGATATAGATTATGAAATAATCTGAACTCTTCAGATATTTCGTTATAGTTATCTTTGAAACCATGAAAATCTCTACAAATAACTAAAGGTTCAACACCATTGTCACTCCCGAATCTGTGATATTCTGGAATTTCTTCACCTTCATCATAATATACACAAGAACTGGGCATCCCGGACCCAATGCTCAAATCCCATGTGTAATTAGAAAGAACTTCTTTCTTTTGGTCTATCGGAACTAGAGCACAATAGATACCGTAATTGCGGTCTCCATTTCCATAGTCGGAGAGATAGATAGTTAACATTTCCGTTGTTTTTGGTTCTTGAAGAACTGACTCAAGCATTTTTTGCTGTGATAACCGTTCTTTTTCTTTTTCAATATTCATATTTACTACAACCTTGAATTTTTTGCAGTGAGAGCTAACGTGGCCATCAGTGGCGCGAGGTACGAGCGTCCACCTGCATGGTGTTGTTCGCACTGTCTTGGTTTCCGTCGAAGTAAGTTCTTTTCGCCAATCCTGCAAACGACTGTATGAAATTTCCAAAGTCACCGGCCGAAATCGATGCCTCGAAAGGGTCGGTTTTATTCCGGTTGTTGTCTCTGAGTGTCAGCTGAGCATCACTGGAGAAAGAGAAGCGACCGTGTGCAATGGCGTTCCGAATCCGTCGAATGGTGACGTCGCCAGCCGACACATTGAAGGCCGAGAAATCTAGGTTAGCTTCGTCGATTCCGCTTATCGCCGTTTCTCGGGGATACACGAACACGATGTAAGCGTAAGACATCAACAATCCTGGATTCACCAGTTCACAGTTCTCATTTTTCTTGCGATAGCTAGCGACCGAAGCTTTTAGGTTGGGATCTACGCTGGTCGCTGAATTGAATATCCACCCGATGGCTATTTGAGCCTGAACCACCAAATTCCAGTCTGTATCATCCGGCATCATCTTCTCCCTGCGAACGCCTGGCTTTGCGGCGTGCCGAAGCGCAGCTTAGGCGCGTCCGACAACAGCCAATTGTTATAGCATGATTTCTGCAAATGCTGCTCGCGCATCTTGTAAAGATTTTTCCACTCTTGGGAAGTCACGGCGCCTCTCCGCAAGGTATTTTTCAATAACTGAAAAACAATGATCAAGATCCGATAAATCTTCGTCGGTAAATGTAATCGTGTTTATCCCAAACTTAGAAAAATACTCATTACGTTTTTTCATTTCCTTTGCCCAATCATCTCGTAGCACATCATTCATTTCTGACTTAGTTACATTACGAATTCTGTCTACCTTCATATGCGTGGATGCAGGGCTTATTTCAAACCCAGTCTTACTCATCGTATAAGGATTAAGCACAACGTAATCAAGGCGGTATTTATGTTTCTTTTCTTTACCTGCGAATCGCAGCTCTGGAATAAGGAATGGTTCCTCGTATGGAGTTGAAGACTTACGCAAATATGTAAGATAGCGGTCTGCGATCCCTTTCTCATACTGTGAATTAGAGACCCGCTTCAAAATGCTCCGGTAGAACTGTGAGAACTGCTTTGGAGAGTCGAATTTCACTGGCTCATCTGATTCAGGGTCTATCAGTCCCGACTGCATTACATGCCGAACTGTCCAGTAGTTAAAGTCGGCCCGGCGCATTTCGGATTTATCGTTTACCCATTCATCGCTTCTCATTTCTGGCGAAATAAGTAATCCCCATACTAAATTGCCTGAACCAAACCAAACAGACCATAGATTCTCGTCGGGCTTGTTACGCACACGCTCCTTAAAGTTGCGGTAGAAATTTCTGGTTAAAAACAGGAACAAGTACTCGGTAAGAAGATCATCCTTGAGCGCACACATCAGAAAATACTCACGACCAACGCGCCCATAGTACTCTGGTTTTAGGCGGCCCTGCTCTGCTTGGCTCTGTACGCGTTCGGTGAGTCCCTTGAGCCACTGTGAGATAAAGTCTTTAGGGTCGAGAAATGCAGTTCGGACGCTGTCGACATAGACATTATTATTGGAGCCGAGCATCGCGTGAAACGAGTGAATCGATCGATTTCCCGTAATATCCTCAAAGCGATCTAAAGCGTCTGGCTGCAATTGCCGAATCCGCTCAGTCAATTGCTGCTCTTGCTTTTCGAGAAAGCGCTTATCAAGCCCACGAACATCCATCAGATCGACATACTCCTATAACGTGGAGCGAAGCGGCGGCTGAAAGCCGTCCGCCTTCCGCGAATTGTTAAATTTTTATTCGACCCTGGCGCCAATTGTGACCGGCAATTCGAGGACAACCTCAGTCAATCCCGAGAGTTCCGCAGGGCCATCGTGTCCACTCCAATACTCGTGAGCCAAATAGGAACAAATCAGGGTAGTCTGGTTATTGTCCAGCAATCGCATGTTTCCCTTGAAAACCGGTCCTTCTGTATAGATCTCCCGTATTGGCGAGTTGATCTCTCCATAGGACGATCTAAATTGCCGAGCCTCTTCTATTGAGCAACAAGCAAAAATGCTCTGAAACCGCGACGGGCGGTCAGGGAAGTGAGCCTTTCGAACATTCTCAAATAGCAACTCGATTATTGGACTAGCTATATTGCCACGACTGTCATTTCTCAGGAGATACTGTTCACCATGAGCTGACAAACCGGAGGGGTAAAGCATGTCCACATGTGCCTGGAGAAAGTCAGGTTCCACATCCGCATGGCGAACTAACTCCAGCACCATTCCTTCCATGAGCGTACCTGCTCTGTCCACAGCAAAGAATCTATCCAAACTTCCCCCAGAGAATTTAACGCCGTGCTCAACGGCAGTTTGTAAGTTGTGGTTTTGTGGATTACTTTTGCGCAGCAAAACCACAAAGCCGCGACTTACAAACTGTCCAGCGCACGCAGTGCGCGGGTTGCAGCACTTTGTTATGCTACTTCTTTTCAGGGATTCGCCCGGTATATCTATAAATTACCGTAGGACAATACTCTTTATCAGAGTAAGTTATTATAAATTGATGATTTGATAAAAGTTTTTTCTGACTTACCAGGCTAGCAACAATACTTTTTTCGGAAATTCTAGTTGCAGGATCAAAGCTATATTTAACGGAACCATTTTCAATAATATTAATGACAAGGCCACTAAATTTATTACCTTCAATTTTTGGCTTAATAATTGCCTCAATTAGCACGCCCTCCTCAAAAATGTAAAAGTCACCAAAAGAATAATGCCATTCAACGATTTCTTCGGTTATTTCATTTTCAAATACAGCAGGCTCTTTACAGTCTAGGCTAAGAGAAAAGGCATTTTGTGAAAATATACAGAATAGAAGAAAAAATATTTTTTTCATTCAATGCTCACAGGTTTTCATGCATAACGATTAAGCTAAGGGGCGGGCTTTAGCCCGTCCCAGTGAGCGAAGCGAACGATTTGAGCGCATTGTTATACGGCACAATCTTGTAGAAGTTCAATGTCTTTTAAATGCTTATTTATCTGTTTTTCTGCCGAGGTAATGACATATTTCTTAAGTGCTATTAAGTGAGCGACTGACGGAATTCGAACCGGTATGTTGAATAGATTCCCCTCAATAGAGTCCCTGATAATTTCTTCAAAAGTGAGTCCATCCTTTGGGGGCGTAATAATGTCTGCGTAGTGATGCCTTTTTAGCGGGAGTTGGATGCCGGCTTTAGAAAATGAATTACGCTCAAGCCCGTTGAGATTGAAGCTAGAAAGGGCACGATAAATTCGCTCTGAATTAGCGGGGCTTGGATTAACGAGAAGATCCATGTCGTCTACTTCTCTGCTAGGGCAATACCAAGCAACCGCTAAGCCTCCAACAACCACGAACTCGACATTACTTGCTGCGAATGCTTGCACAATTTCCTTATTGGCCCCTGTGCAAATAAGATTGTCGCCGATTCTGTTCATATGGGTGCCGTATAACGCCTTACTCACCGGAAAATTGGGAGCGCAGCGAGTAATTTTTCCGGTGCAGTAATTTGTTAGCAGCACCAATTAATTTTCGCGGCTTGCCGCCACACGATGCTTAACGAAGTTACTGTAACCGTTAATTTAAAACCAAACCAGCCAAGTGCGATACAGCGAAATAACTGGAACCCTAAAAGCCTTTTACAAACGGAGCAAAGAATTTTAAAGAACAACGCTACTGAATCAGCCGAGATTGCTCCGAACCAACAAACTGGCGTACTTTGCGCTTTGGCTTTGTAGCTAAGAAAACCAAATGCGAGCAAGACCAGAATAAAACGTACATTTAAAACTTTAATAGCTGCTAACGCTCGCCTAACCGGCGAAAAATAGCAGGCTAAACTTAGCGACGAAGGAGCGCAGCCTGCTGTTTTGCGTCCTTTGGTTTAGGCGCTTGTTATAGCCACACACA
>NZ_JAERTZ010000036.1 GCF_016746085.1 Zobellella iuensis | reverse complement strand
GGAGAGTGGGAGGGTAAGAAAAGAGCTTGGCGGCCATGAGTATGGTGCACCAAGCCCGTGTAAAAATATGAAAAATGTCAACAAAAACTTGTGACTAAAAGCCAGGCTGGAAGCTGGAAGCTGGAAGCAATATACCCACCCCACACCCGGGCCGGCTCTCTCAGCCCGGCATTTTCTCCCGGGTGGTGTTGTAGACGCTGGTCAGGTGGCCGAGCATGGCCTGCTCGGCGGCGGCGCCGTCGCCCTTGGCCAGGGCCTCGACGATCTGGCAGTGCTCGCCATAGCTGCGGGCGATGGCGCCCGGCTCCAGCATGACGCTGCGGCGGATATTGAGCCCGTACGAATACAACTCCTCCGAGTACTTGAGCAGCAGCTCGTTGCCCGCGTACTCGGCGATCAGCTTGTGGAAATTCTTGTCCGATAGCTGGAAGTGCACCGGGTTGTCGAACATCTCCGCCTGGGCCTCCAGCATCTTGCGCAGCTTGTCCAGCCCCGCCTGGTCGATGCGCGCCGCCGCCTTGCGGGCGATGGCGGCCTCGATCAACTGCCGGCTCTCGAACACCGTATCGATGTCGTACTGGTTGACCTCAACCGGGCTCATATGGGCATAACTGGCGTGGAAACGTGCCAGTTGGGCCTCTCCCGCATTGATCCGGGTCTTGCTGCCGTGGGACACCGAGATCAGGCCATAGGCCGCCACCAGCCGCAGCGCCCCGCGCACCGTCTCCCGGCTCACCCCGAACAGCTGGGACAGCTCCCGCTCGCTCGGCAGCACGTCGTTGTCGCGCAGCAGGCCGGTGACGATCATCTCGATGATCTTTTCCGCCAGAATGTCTTTCTTGGTCTTGTTCTCCAGGGTCTGCTCAAAGGCAAACACCGTCTCCTGTGCCATCGTCATGGGCGCCTCCGCCAGCCAAACTGGACTAAATACTAGACCTCTCGAATCACCTTGGCAAGACATCACAAATTTTCACATACAAAAACAAAACATAACCACACCAAAAATTAACAAATCAGCTTGACACCCCACCGGGTAGCTGACTAAATTAAACGCCAACTGGTACGGTAAACCAACCAGCAGACCAGTTAAGATTTTCAAGCGCACGAGAGTAGGACACGCCTCCCTGCCGGGCCAGCCCCGCAGGCACCACAAGGAACCATGCCATGCTTAAGAAACTGCTTACCGCCTCCGCCCTGACCCTGGCGCTGACCGCCCCCCAGGCCCACGCCGAGAAAATCGTCTTCGCCATCGGCGGCAGCCCCCAGAGCCTGCAGGGACAAACCGCCAGGCTGTTCGCCGACAGGCTGCAGGAGCGGCTCGGCGACGCCCATCAGGTGGAGTACTACGACAGCGCCCAGCTCGGCGACGAACGCCAGCTGGTGCAGAAGATGCGCCTGGGCACCGTGAACCTGGCGGCCATCTCCTCCATCATGTCGTCCATCTCCGACGACTTCGCCCTGTTCGATCTGCCCTTCCTGGTGCAAGACAGGGATCACCTGATGAAAATCGACGAACAGATAGTGATGACCGAGCTGGCCGCCTCCGCCGAGGCCCGCGGCCTCAAGGTGCTGTCCACCTGGGAGAACGGCTTTCGCCAGATCACCAACAACCGCCGTCCCATCAGCACTCCCGACGATCTGAAAGGCCTCAAGATCCGCACGCCCCAGAGCGAGTGGCGCACCCTGATGTTCACCCAGTGGGGTTCCAACCCGACCCCCATGGCCTTCTCCGAGCTGTTCGTCGGCCTGCAGACCGGGGTGGTGGACGGCCAGGAAAACCCGCTCACCAATATCGAGGGCGCCAAGCTCAACGAAGTGCAGAAATTCCTGTCGATCACCGACCATGTCTATTCCCCCATCTGGCTGGTGGCCGGTACGAACGGCTGGAACAAGCTGCCGGAAGAGGTGCAGGCCGCCATTCGTGATACCGCCCGGGAAGCCCAGCAGTGGTCCTTGGACGAAGGCGAGCGCATGGACAAGGATCTGCTGGAGGCCTTTGCCGCCGCCGGCATGGCGGTGAACCATGCCGACAAAACCGCCTTTATGGCCGCCAGC
The DNA here is from genome assembly GCF_016746085.1 of Zobellella iuensis. Taxonomy (GTDB): domain Bacteria; phylum Pseudomonadota; class Gammaproteobacteria; order Enterobacterales; family Aeromonadaceae; genus Oceanimonas; species Oceanimonas iuensis. Next base: position 134,755 of record NZ_JAERTZ010000036.1, on the reverse strand, counting down.
CAGCCGGTATATGACCGCTTCGCCGAGCAGGTCGGCAACGGCAAGCAACTGGTCGACAAGGCCATCGCCCTGGGGAACTAGACCATGCCACGAACCCTGACCCAAGGTGCCGCCCCGGCGGCACCCCATCAGTCCCAAGGAGTAGCCATGACCTCCTTGTTCAATGTCCTGAAAACCTGGCTGGAACGGGGCCTGGAAGTGTTCACCATCGGCCTGTTGCTGGCGCTGACCACCATAGTGGTGGCGGCGGTGTTCTTCCGCGCCTTCGGCAGCTCCATCATCTGGTATGACGAGGTGGCCTCCATCGGCCTGGCCTGGCTCAGCTTCTACGGCGCCAGCCTGGCCGCGCTCAAGCGGGCGCACATGGGCTTTCCCGGCCTGGTCACCGCCGCCCCCCTGGCCCTGCGCAGCCTGCTGTTCGTGCTGAGCGAAGTCATCGTCATCGGCTTTTTCGCCATCATGGGCTGGTTCGGCTACCAGGTACTGGAGGTGCTGGCCTGGGATCGCATGGTCTCCCTGCCCGGCATCACCATGGACGTCACCCAGTCGGTCATTCCGGTAAGCGCCGCCCTCTTCGTCCTGTGCGAGCTGGTCAGCCTGCCCGCCGCCTGGCAGAAGATGCGCAGTGGCATCGACCCCGAACACGAAGCCATCGACGAAGCCATCCGCCTGGCCGAGGAAGATCTGAAGGAGAGCAAGTCATGATGCTGCTGATTGTGATACTGGCGCTGTTCGCCCTGGTGCTGATCAACGTGCCCATCGCCGTGGCCATCGGCGTGGTGGCGGTGGTCGGCGTCTGGTTCACCATGGGCTGGGACGCCCTGGTCAACGCCCCCCTCACCCTGTTCAACGGTGCCACCAGCTTCCCGCTGATCGCCATTCCGCTGTTCATCTTCGCCGGCGCCCTGATGAATACCTCGGGCCTGTCAAAACGGCTGATCAACCTGGTCAGCGCCATCGTCGGTTTCGTGCGCGGCGGCCTGGCCATGGTCAACGTGGGGGTCTCCCTGTTCTTCGCCGAGATCTCCGGCTCGGCGGTGGCGGACGTGGCCGCGACCGGCTCCATCCTTATTCCCGAGATGAAGAAGCGCAAGTACAACAAGAACTTCGCCGCCGCCATCACCTCCTCCTCCGCCTCGCTGGCGATCATCATTCCACCCTCGATCCCGATGATCCTCTACGGCGCCATCTCCAACACCTCGGTGATCAAGCTGTTCGTGGCCGGCATAGTCCCGGGCCTGCTCGGCGCCATGATGCTGGCCGGTTTCTGCTACTACTACGCGGTGAAGTACGATCTGCCCCGGGAAGAGGCCTTCTCCCTGAGCCGGCTGGGCAAGGCCTTCAAAGAGGCCTTCTGGGCGCTGCTGCTGCCGATCATCATCCTCGGCGGCATCTTCGGCGGCTTCGTCACCGCCACCGAGGGCGCGGGCATCGCCGTGCTGGCAGCCATCGTCATCGGCGGCTGCATCTACCGGGAGTTCAACCTGAAGCTGCTGTACCGGGCGGTGCTCGACGGCGTGGTACAGACCTCGATAGTGATGCTGCTGGTGGCCACCTCCGCCATCCTCGGCCTCTTCCTCACCGAGATGCAGCTGCCGCAGCAACTGGCCCGCCAGATCCTGGCCATCACTTCCGAGCCGGTGCTGGTGCTGGCCCTGCTCAACGTGCTGCTGCTGCTGCTCGGCATGTTCCTGCACGGGGCCGCCGCCATCATACTGGTGGTGCCCATCGTCATGCCGCTGGTACAGCAGATCGGCATCGATCCCATCCACTTCGGCATCATCGTCACCCTCAACCTGGCCATCGGCCAGCAGACCCCGCCGGTCGCCTCGGTGCTGGCCACCTCCTGCTCCATCGCCAAGGCGGACATGTGGGACGTGACCCGGGTCAACCTGCCGATGATCCTGGTGCTCTTCCTTATCCTGATGCTGGTGACCTATGTGCCCTTTATTCCCATGGGCCTGGTCGAATACATGTACGGAGCCTGAACATGACTGAACTGAAACCCGTAGTGGCCCTGACCCTGGGCGATGCCGCCGGCATCGGCGCCGAACTGATCGCCAGGCTGCTGGCCGAGCCCGACGTCGGCGACCAGGCCCGCATCGTGCTGGTGGCCGACGAATGGCAGTGGCGGCAGGGCCAGCAGCTGGCCGGTACCGATCACCAACTGCCGGTGGTGGACAGCTTCAAAGAGGTCCACCAGCACCCGGGCCCGGTGTTGCTGAAGGTGGACACCCTGGCGCCGGCACAGGCCCGTTACGCCGAGGTGAGCGGGGCCTGCGGCGCCTCCACCCTGGAGATACTGCGGCTGTGCCTGGACGCGGCCCAGTCCGGCGAGGTGGATGCCATCTGCTTCGCGCCGCTCAACAAGCACGCCATGAAGCTGGGCGGGCTCCAGCACGAGGACGAGCTGCACTTCTTCGCGGAATACCTGGGGGTGGAGGGCTACTTCTGCGAGTTCAACACCCTGGGGCATCTGTGGACCTCGCGCATCTCCTCCCATGTGCCGCTAAAGGACGCGGCACAATACGTGACCAAAGAGCGCATCGTCGCGGCCAGCAAGTTGATCCATGAAGCCCTGCTCCTCGCCGGCTTCGAATCACCCCGGGTGGCGGTGGCCGCCTTCAACCCCCACGCCGGCGAGGGCGGCACCTGCGGCCGGGAGGAGATCGACGTCATCGCCCCGGCGGTGGCCCAGTGCCAGGCCGAGGGCTACCCGGTGAGCGGCCCCTACCCGGCGGACACCCTGTTCATCCGCGCCCGGGACGGCGACTTCGACGCCGTGGTCACCATGTACCACGACCAGGGCCAGATCGCCATCAAGCTGCTCGGCTTTTCCCAGGGGGTGACGGTGCAGGGCGGCCTGCCCATCCCCATCACCACCCCGGCCCACGGCACCGCCTTCGACATCGCCGGCCAGGGCAAGGCCAGGGTGGGACCGACCCGCAACGCCTTCGACATCGCCTGCCGCATGGGGCTGGCCAGGCGGCGACGGACCCTGGCCGCCACCGGCTAAGGCACAACACGGCTAACAAAGAGACGACGCGGGCCCGGAAACGGACCCGTACGGGCAAGCCTTGCCCGAACAAATTTGCAAAAAATATTCAAGTAATTGTTTTATAAGGAATTAATTATATGAAAATCACCAATGTACGCGCCCGGGTATTCGAATGGAAAGGCCACACGGTGCCGCCCCAACCCCACTTCTGCTCCAACGCCATGGACCTGCTGTGGGACAAGGGCGACTCCATGGGCACCTTCCGCTTCCACGGCTGGACGGTGGTGGAAGTGGAGACCGACGACGGCCTGGTGGGCATCGGCAACGTGGCCCTGGCGCCGCGCATCGCCAAGGCGATCATCGACCAATACCTGACCCCGCTGGTGCTCGGCCACGACCCCTTCGACTACGAATACCTGTGGCAGCGCATGTACCGCTCCACCCACGCCTGGGGCCGCAAGGGCGTGGCCATGGCCGCCATTTCCGCCATCGACATCGCGCTCTGGGATCTGATGGGCAAGGCCACCGGCCGGCCGGTGTTCAAGCTGCTGGGCGGCCGCACCAAGGAGAAGATCCCCTGCTACGCCTCCAAGCTCTACCGCACCGACCTCGGCGAGATGCAGGCCGAGGCCCAGCGCTACCTGGATCAGGGCTTCACGTCCATGAAGATGCGCTTCGGCTACGGCCCCAAGGACGGCCCCGAAGGCATGCGCAAGAACCTGGACAGCGTGGCGGCGGTGCGCGAGGTGATAGGGCCGGATGTGGACCTGATGCTGGAGTGCTACATGGGCTGGAACCTGGAATACGCCAAGCGCATGCTGCCCAGGCTGGAGCGGTTCGAGCCGCGCTGGCTGGAAGAGCCGGTGCTCGCCGACGACATCGACGGCTACGCCGAGCTGAACCGGCTGACCGCCATTCCCATCTCCGGCGGCGAGCACGAGTTCACCAGCCACGGCTTCCGCCAGTTGCTCGACAAGCGGGCGGTGTCGGTGATCCAGTACGACACCAACCGGGTCGGCGGCATCACGGCGGCGCACAAGATCAACGCCCTGGCGGAAGTGTACGGGGTGCCGGTGATCCCCCACGCCGGCCAGATGCACAACTACCACCTGACCATGTCCACCCTGGCCTCGCCCATGTCCGAATACTTCCCGGTGCACGAGGTCGAGGTGGGCAACGAGCTGTTCTACTACATCTTCGAGGGCGACCCCACGCCGGAAAACGGCTTTATCGACCTCGACGAACACAAGCCCGGCCTGGGACTCAGCCTCTCCCAGCGTTACCTCGACCAGTTCAACATAGTGGAGTGAAGGCCATGCGTTTGATCCAATTTGAGCACCAGGGCCGGCTGGCCGTCGGCCTGGTGGAAGACGAGCAACACATCCGCCTGATCGAGGTGGCCGGCGGTACCTACCAGTTGGCCCGCGACGCCCTGGCCCATGGTCGTTCCCTGGCGGAGGAAGCCCTGCTGCGCGCCGGCGACACCCGCCTCGACTACGAGCAGCTGGTGCGCGAAGGCCGGCTGCGGGTGCCCCTCTGCCACCCGGATCCGGCCCACTGCCTGGTCACCGGCACCGGCCTGACCCACCTGGGCAGCGCCGACACCCGCGCCGCCATGCACGCCAAGCTGGCGGCCGGGGAAGAGCCGCTTACCGACTCGATGAAGATGTTCAAGCTGGGGCTGGACGGCGGCAAGCCCGCCGCCGGCACCGAAGGGGCCCAGCCCGAGTGGTTCTACAAGGGCGACGGCGGCATCCTGGTGCATCCGGAGGCGCCGCTGCCGGTGCCCGCCTTCGCCCGGGACGCGGGGGAAGAGCCGGAGCTGGTGGGACTCTACCTGATCGACGACCGGGGCCGGCCCTGGCGCCTGGGCTACGCGGTGGGCAACGAATTCTCCGATCACGTCACCGAAAAGGCCAACTACCTGTGGCTGGCCCACTCCAAGCTGCGCGCCTGCAGCTTCGGTCCCGAGCTGCTGCTGGATCCGCTGCCCGCCCGGCTCGAGGGCGAGAGCCGGATCCTGCGCGACGGCGAGCTGCTGTGGCAGAAGCCCTTCGTCACCGGCGAGGAGAACATGGCCCACAGCTTCGCCAACCTGGAGCACCACCATTTCAAGTACGCCCAGTTCCGCCGCCCCGGCGACGTGCACGTGCACTTCTTCGGCACCTCGACCCTGAGCTTCGGCGACGGCATCCAAACCCGGGACGGCGATCGGTTCGAGATCCAGCTGCCCGCCTTCGGCCGCCCACTGCGCAATCCCCTGGCCTGGCAGCGGGAAGCGCCGCTCGCCACCGTCCATCACTGGAACTGAGGAACAGACATGACCCTGACCGCACAACTGCAGCTGGCCGGCCGCCCGGTGGCCGGCGAGGGCGAACCCATTTACGGCGTCAACCCGGCCACCGGCGAACAACTCGCGCCCGGCTATGCCGGCGCCAGCCCGGCCCAGGTGGCCGAGGCCTGCGCCCTGGCCGAGGCCGCCTTCGAGCCCTACCGCCACAGCGCCCCGGCGGCCCGCGCCGCCTTTCTGGAGGCCATCGCCGCACAGATACTGGCGCTGGGCGATACCCTTATCGAGCGTGCCATGCTGGAAACCGGCCTGCCCCGGGCCCGGCTCGAAGGGGAGCGGGGCCGCACCCTGGGCCAGCTGCGGCTGTTCGCCGAGGTGGTGCGCGCCGGCGACTGGCTGGGAGCACGCCTCGACTCGGCCCAGCCGCAGCGCGCCCCCCTGCCCCGCGCCGATCTGCGGCTGCAGCACCTTCCCCTGGGGCCGGTGGCGGTGTTCGGCGCCAGCAACTTCCCGCTGGCGTTTTCGGTGGCCGGCGGCGACACCGCCTCGGCCCTGGCCGCCGGCTGCCCGGTGGTGGTCAAGGCCCACTCGGCCCACCCGGGCACCTCCGAGCTGGTGGGCCGGGCAGTGGCGGCGGCGGCCCGGGAGAGCGGCATGCCGGCAGGGGTCTTCTCCCTGCTTTACGGCAGCGGCACCGGCGTCGGCCAGGCGCTGGTGGCGGATCCGAGCATCAAGGCGGTGGGCTTCACCGGCTCCCGCCAGGGCGGCCAGGCGCTGCTCGCCACCGCCCAGGCCAGGCCCGAGCCCATCCCCGTCTATGCGGAGATGAGCAGCATCAACCCGGTGCTGCTGCTGCCCGCCGCCCTGGCCGCCCGCCCCGAAGCCCTGGCCGCGGGCTTCGCCGGCTCGCTCCAGCTCGGTGCCGGCCAGTTCTGCACCAACCCCGGCCTGCTGCTGGGCCTGGAAGGCCCGGCGCTGGAGCGCTTCGCCGGGCTGGCCGCCGAGGCGCTGGAACGGGCCGAGCCCCAGACCATGCTGACCCCCGGCATCCACAAGGCCTACGAAGAGGGCGTCGCGGCCCTGGCCCGGGCCGAGGGGGTCGAAACCCTGGCGACCGGGCTGGCTGCCCAAGGCCCCCACGGCTGCCGGCCGCGGCTGTTCCGTACCAAGGCCACGCACTTCCTGGCGGACGAGCAATTGCAACAGGAGGTGTTCGGCGCCAGCGCCCTGCTGGTGAGCTGCCGGGGCGAGAGCGAGCTGGTGGCGGTGCTCGACGCGCTGGAAGGCCAGCTCACCGCCACGGTACAGATGGACGATCAGGACGGCGCCCTGGCCCGGCGACTGCTGCCGCGGCTGGAGCGCAAGGCCGGCCGGGTGCTGTTCAACGGCTTTCCCACCGGAGTCGAGGTGTGCCACGCCATGGTGCACGGCGGCCCCTGGCCGGCCACCTCCGACAGCCGCACCACCTCGGTCGGCTCGGCGGCGATACAGCGTTTCCTGCGCCCGGTCTGCTACCAGGACTGCCCGCCCGGCCTGCTGCCCGAGGCACTACAGGACGACAACCCCTGGCACCTGCGCCGCCTGCAGGACGGACGTTACTGATCCCGGGCCGGGGCCGTGTCGGCGGTCCCGGCCGCGGCGCAAGACGGCGGTGGTACGGCTGACCCCGACCAGGCTGGAACGGACTTGCAACCTGGTGCTGGCTCTGGAGCAGGGCGAACGCCTGGCCACCCAGAACAGAAACAGGAAACATCGGCTGAGAATACGGGACCATCGGGGACGACGTGGTTATACGTAAGGTCGGCGTAGGCTGAAAGGGGGGGGGGTAAATAAAACGCCCAGGCGGGGCTTGGGCGTTGAGGTGGCAGAGTAATGACGCCCTCCACAGGAATACTCTCCGATGCAAGACCGAGATTAAAAGCCTGGCGGATTCCCGCAACCGGTTTCCGGTGGGGCCCGGTCGGCGGGGTTACGCTGCGTTCAGGGCCTGAAAGGGAGCCTCGAATTCCTGACCCGCAATAATCTCAAAATCCGTAAACAAGGCCACTGGCTTGACGGATTTACCTTTCCGTTCTAAACGGATAAACCCCTTGTTCGCCAGAGTCTGCAGTGTCTTTGACAGGTTCCCCAGGCTTCGACCAGAAAGCTCCGCCAGCTCGCTGAGGGTTTCAGGGCGCTCGCGCTCCATTAGCTTGATCAGTTCCAGGTTGTCAGGGCACAGGATCTGAGACACGGCATTCAGCGAGGTGAACCACACCTTCGGCTCGTTCTCTTGAGGTTGGTAGGTGCCGGCGGCGATGCTAAGAATCCGTGTTCTGATGAGTTCCTCAGACATAACACCAATACGAGCTTTCATGACTACCTCTGCTGTTCTCTTTCATGTATCACTTCATCCACTTTCGTGAAGAAGTCCTCTAGCAACTGGGCCGGGCTGTCGAACTCGTAAGGAACCCCCTTATCGTGAGGTGTTCGATGCAAGTGGTCGTAGACCACCCGTTTACCCGTTACCCTCCCCCTTTTCGGGGGCTTTACGGCATGGGCGTTGTCATAGCCCAAGACTCGAGTATTGTACTGATCGTGCAAGGTCAAACTGTAACGAATGCCGTGTGGGATTTCCTTGGTTTGAGGCACCTGCCAAGCGTGTATCCTCCAAGCATACCCATCATCTCGATGCACCTCGGTCCCATGCAGATCCAGAAGCATCTCCAAACCTTTCTGATAATCCGGCATCACTACCCCGCTAATGTTATGAGCAGAGCATAAGTGATGTTTTATTCAAAAGCAAATGATGGGATTGGGGGGGAGGTTGCCTTCTTCTCTGCGTTAAATCAGGCAGCCGGACTTGTGACTAAAACTCAGGCTGGAAGCGTGAAGCGGGGGCAACATAAGCCTCCCGCTTCCAGCTTCCAGCTTCCAGCCTCAAGCTTAAGTCAGGCTTCGATCTCCAGCCCGTCCACCCGTTGCAGGCCCCTGGGCAGCAGGGCGCCGCGGCGGCCGCGCTCGCCCCGGTAGTGCTCGAGATCGGCGGGCTTGAGGGTCAGCTTGCGCTTGCCGGCGTAGAGGGTAACGCTGGCGTCTTGCGGCACCACCACCAGCTGCTTGATGAAGTCCTCCCGGGCCTGCACCTTGGCGGAAGGGATGCCGATCAGCTTGTTGCCCTTGCCCTTGGCCAGCAGCGGCAGATCCTTGAGCGGGAACAGCAGCATGCGCCCCTCGTTGGTGATGGCCATGCACAGGTCGCTGTCCAGGGTGCCGATGGCCGCGGGCTTGAGCACCCGGCCGCCCTCCGGCACCGAGAGCAGGGCCTTGCCGTTCTTGTTGCGGCTGACCATGTCGCCGTAGCGGCAGACGAAGCCGTAGCCGGCGTCGGAGGCCAGCAGGAACAGGCTGTCGTCCTCCCCCATCAGCACGAAGCTGGCCTGCTCGCCCGGGCTCAGGCTGCAGCGGCCGGTCAGCGGCTCGCCCTGGCCCCGGGCCGAGGGCAGGCTGTGGGCGTCCAGGCCATAGGCCCGGCCGATATTGGACAGGAACACCGCCATCTGGTTGCTGCGCCCCGGGGCGGCATCGAGGAAGCCGTCACCGGCCTTGTAACTTAAGGCCCCGCCATCCACCTCATGCCCCTTGGCGGCGCGGATCCAGCCCTTCTCGGACAGCACCACGGTCACCGGCTCGCTCGGCACCAGCTCCTTCTCGCTCAGGGCCCTGGCCTCTTCCCGCTCCACCAGCGGCGAGAGCCGTTCGTCGCCGTATTTCTCGGCGTCGGCCAGGATTTCCTTCTTCAGCAGGGTGCCGAGCCGGCGCTCGGAGCCCAGGATCTGGGCCAGTTTGTCGCGCTCGGCGGCCAGTTCGTCCTGCTCGCCGCGGATCTTCATTTCTTCCAGCTTCGCCAGGTGGCGCAGCTTCAGCTCGAGGATGGCCTCGGCCTGGGTCTCGGTAAGATCGAAGCGGGCCATCAATACCGGCTTGGGCTCATCCTCGGTGCGGATGATGTGGATCACCTCGTCGATATTGAGGAAAGCGATCAGCAAGCCGGCCAGGATGTGCAGCCGGGCCTCGACCTTGTCCAGCCGGTATTGCAGCCGGTTGCGCACCGTTTCGCGGCGAAAGCGCAGCCATTCACCCAGAATGAGATCCAGGCTCTTCACCTGGGGCCGGTTGTCCAGCCCCAGCATGTTGAGGTTGACCCGGTAGTTCTTCTCCAGATCCGTGCTGGCGAACAGGTGCTGCATCAGTTGCTCCACGTCCACCCGGTTGGAACGGGGGATGATCACCAGCCGGGTCGGGTTTTCGTGATCCGACTCGTCGCGCAGATCCGCCACCATGGGCAGCTTCTTGGCCTGCATCTGAGCGGCGATCTGCTCCAGGATCTTGCCGCCGCTGGCCTGGTGCGGCAGGGCGGTGATGACGATGTCGCCCTGCTCCAGCTGGTAGACGGCGCGCATCTTGATGCTGCCCTTGCCGGTTTCGTAGATCTTCCGGATATCGGCCCTGGGGGTGATGATCTCGGCCCGGGTCGGGTAGTCGGGTCCGGCCACGAAGGCCATCAGCTCGGCCACGGTCGCCTGGGGGTGCTCCAGCAGGTGCACACAGGCGTTGGCCACTTCCCGCACGTTGTGGGGCGGGATGTCGGTGGCCATGCCCACGGCGATGCCGGTGACCCCATTCAGCAGTATGTGCGGCAGCCGGGCCGGCAGCATGCGCGGCTCCTTCAGGGTGCCGTCGAAGTTGGGCGTCCACTCCACCGTGCCCTGGCCCAGCTCGGAGAGCAACAGCTCGGAGAAACGGGACAGCCGCGCCTCGGTATAACGCATGGCGGCGAAGGACTTGGGATCGTCCGGCGCGCCCCAGTTGCCCTGGCCGTCCACCAGCGGGTAGCGGTAGGAGAAGGGCTGGGCCATCAGCACCATGGCCTCGTAACAGGCGGAGTCGCCGTGGGGGTGGTACTTGCCCAGCACGTCGCCCACGGTACGGGCGGATTTCTTGTGCTTGGACAGGGCCGACAGGCCCAGCTCGCTCATGGCGTAGATAATGCGGCGCTGCACCGGCTTGAGGCCGTCGCCGATATGGGGCAGGGCCCGGTCCATGATCACGTACATGGAGTAGTTGAGGTAGGCCTGCTCGGTGAAGGTGTGCAGCGGCAGGCGCTCCACCCCTTCCATGGTAAAGTCGTTGTTGCTCATTCTTTAGTCCTCAGGCCAGGGGGTCGACCAGGTTACCCTTGGTTTCCAGCCATTCCCGGCGATCGCCGGAACGCTTCTTGGCCAGCAGCATGTCCATCAGTTGCTCGGTGGCCTCGGCATCCTCCACCGTCAGCTGCACCAGCCGGCGGGTGTTGGGATCCAGGGTGGTTTCGCGCAGCTGCTTGGGGTTCATCTCGCCCAGGCCCTTGAAGCGGGTGACCTGCACCTTGCCCTTTTTCTTCTCGGCGGCGATCCGCTCCAGCACCCCGTCGCGCTCGTCCTCGTCGAGGGCGTAGAACACTTCCTTGCCCAGGTCGATACGGTACAGGGGCGGCATGGCCACGTACACATGGCCCCGCTCCACCAGGGTACGGAAGTGGCGCACGAACAGGGCGCACAGCAGGGTGGCGATGTGCAGGCCGTCCGAGTCGGCGTCGGCCAGGATGCACACCTTGCCGTAGCGCAGGTCAGACAAGTCGTCCGAGTCCGGATCCAGGCCGATGGCCACCGAAATGTCGTGCACTTCCTGGGAGGCCAGCACCTGGCCGGACTCCACTTCCCAGGTATTAAGAATTTTCCCACGCAGCGGCATGATGGCCTGGAACTCCCGATCCCGCGCCTGCTTGGCGCTGCCGCCGGCCGAGTCCCCTTCCACCAGGAACAGCTCGCCCTGCATGGGATCCGAGCAGGCGCAGTCGGTCAGCTTGCCGGGCAGGGCCGGGCCCTGGGTCACCTTCTTGCGCACCACCTTCTTGGCCTGGCGCAGCCGGCGCTGGGCGCTGCTGATGCACAGCTCGGCGATCTGTTCGGCCAGCTCGATATGCTGGTTCAGCCACAGGCTGAAGGCGTCCTTCACCACCCCGGAGACGAAGGCCGCGCTCTGGCGCGACGACAGCCGCTCCTTGGTCTGGCCGGCGAACTGGGGATCCTGCATCTTCACCGACAGTATGTAGGCACAGCGTTCCCAGATGTCGTCCGGGGTCAGCTTGACCCCGCGCGGCAGCAGGTTGCGGAACTCGCAGAACTCGCGCATGGCGTCCAGCAGGCCCTGGCGCAGGCCGTTGACGTGGGTGCCGCCCTGGGCGGTGGGGATCAGGTTGACGTAGCTCTCGCCCAGCCCTTCGCCACCCTCGGGCAGCCAGGTCAGGGCCCATTCCACCGCCGAGTGCTCGGCGATGAAGTTGCCGGTAAACGGCTGCTCCGGCAGGCAGGGGAACTCCTTCACCGCCTCCATCAGGTAATCCTTGAGCCCGTCCTGATAGCACCACTCCAGGGTCTCGTTGTTGACCCTGTCTTCGAGGCGGATGGCGAGCCCTGGGCAGAGCACCGCCTTGGCCTTGAGCAGGTGCTTCAGCCGGGTGGCGGAGAATTTGGGCGAGTCGAAATAGCTGGCATCGGGCCAGAAGCGCACCCGGGTGCCGGTGTTGCGCTGGCCGCAGGTGCCGGTCACGGTGAGCTCGCTCACCTTGTTGCCGTGCTCGAAAGCCATCTCGAACATCTGGCCGCCACGGCGCACGGTGACGTCCACCCGGCGGCTCAAGGCGTTGACCACGGAAATGCCCACCCCGTGCAGGCCGCCGGAAAACTGGTAGTTCTTGTTGGAGAATTTGCCGCCGGCGTGCAGTTTGCTGAAGATCAGCTCCACCCCGGAAATGCCTTCCTCCGGGTGGATGTCCACCGGCATGCCCCGGCCGTCGTCGATCACCTCGAGCGATTGATCGTCGTGCAGTATCACCTCGACCTTGCTGGCGTGGCCCGCCAGGGCTTCGTCCACGCTGTTGTCGATGACCTCCTGGCCCAGGTGGTTGGGACGGGCGGTGTCCGTATACATGCCGGGGCGACGCCGCACCGGCTCCAGGCCATTGAGCACTTCAATGGCGTCGGCAGTATATTGACTCGATGTCATATTGACCTTCGGTAATCAGGGGTATTGGCGGGCATCTTACTACCGGAAGCCGGCAGCTGGAAGCTGGAAGCCTGAAGGACTTGGAACACCTCCAGCTTCCAGGCTTACGGCTTACAACTGCAAGAAGCGGATGATCTGGGCGCAGTAGCGCTCGAAGCCGATAAAGGAGTGGTCGCCGCCCTTCTGGATGCAGACCCGGGCGAAGCGGTAGTAGTCCAGCGCCTCCCGGTAGTCGAGCACCTCGTCGCCCTGCTGTTGCAGCAGCCAGATGCGCTCCAGGCAGCTCGGCGCGTCCACCCGCAGCGCGGCCAGCTCGGCCATGTGCCCGGCGGTCAGGACATAGCGCTCGCCGGTATAGGGGTTGAGCTGCTCCCCCAGCCAGTCCCTGAGCAATAGATGAGGATTGACCGCCGGGTTGATCACCACGGCGCGCACGCCATAGCGCTCCGCCACCCGGGTGGCCCAGAAGCCGCCGAGGGAGGAACCCGCCACCCCGAAGGGGCCGTCCAGCCCGTCGCAAATCGCGGCTATCTGGGCCCAGGCCGCCGCCGGGGTGGCCGCAATCTGCGGACACACCAGGCGGATATCGGGCCGGTGCCGGGCGAGATGCTCCCCCATCAGCCGGGCCTTGATCGACTGGGGGGAGGAGTTGAAGCCGTGCAGATAAAGCAGCGTGGCCGCCATAAGGATGCTCCTGGGTGAAAATCGCAGCCCCGAGCTTACCCCCCCGCCCGAGCAAGCTCAACGCCCGGCGCTGCCTTTATCCGGTGCAAAACGCACCAGGATGGCGCTTTTTTCCACCCTTCGGCCGCGGCGCCGGCTACCCCCAATGAGCTAACCCTTAAGAAATATCCCTTTGGAGGCAATCCGGCGCTCTCTGGCACGCTTTCTGCTTATGTCATGACAAGACGGGTTCAACGGCGGACCCACTTCATTCAGGCAACGTTGCCCACCGCAGGATGCATCCCGATGCAACGGCGTGTGGGCTTTTTTTTTTTGAAACATCGAGGGAATGAACCATGACCAAGCACAATAACGTGGATCCGGCCAGCCGCCGGCGCTTTCTGAAGGCCTCCCTGGCCGCGGCCGGCGGGGCCGCCCTGTGGAGCAGCCTGCCGAGCCTGGGGCTGGCGGCGCAAAGCGCGGGCCCGCTGGAAACCAGATCCGCCAAGCTGGGCTTTATCGCCCTGTCCGACGCGGCGCCGCTGTTCGTGGCCGACGAGAAGGGCTTCTTCGCCAAGCACGGCATGACCGGGGTGGAGGTGCTCAAGCAGTCCTCCTGGGGCACCACCCGCGACAACCTGGTGCTGGGCTCGGCCAGCAACGGCATCGACGGCGCCCACATCCTCACGCCCATGCCCTATCTGCTCAGCACCGGCGCCATGACCGCCAACAACGTGCCCACCCCCATGTACATACTGGCCCGGCTCAACCTGGCCGGCCAGGGCATCTCGGTGGGCAAGGAGTACCAGGATCTCAAGGTCGGGCTGGATCTGGCCGAGTTCAAGCAGGCGCTGGCGGCCAAGCAGAACGGCGGCAACCCGGTGCGCGCCGCCATGACCTTCCCCGGCGGCACCCACGATCTCTGGCTCCGCTACTGGATGGCGGCCGGCGGCATAGACCCCAACCAGGACATCGCCACCATAGTGGTGCCGCCACCGCAGATGGTGGCCAACATGAAGGTGGGCAGCATGGACACCTTCTGCGTGGGCGAACCCTGGAACGAGCAGCTGATCAACCAGGGCATCGGCTACTCCGCCCTGACCACGGGCGAGATCTGGGCCGGCCATCCGGAAAAGGCCTTCGCCATGCGCGCCGACTATGTGGACCAGAACCCCAACGCCACCAAGGCCCTGCTCAAGGCGATCATGGAAGCGCAAATTTTCTGCGAACGGCCGGAAAACCGCGCCGAAGTGGCGGCGATTTGCGCCAAGCGCCGCTGGATCAACGCCCCGGTCAAGGACATCATCAACCGCATGCAGGGCCATTTCGACTACGGCACCGGCCGCATAGTAGAGAACAGCCCCCACCAGATGCGCTTCTGGAAGGATCACGCCTCCTATCCCTTCCAGAGCCATGACCTCTGGTTCCTGACCGAGAACATGCGCTGGGGCTACCTGCCCACCGACCTCGACACCCAATCCCTGATCGCCCGGGTCAACCGGGAGGACCTGTGGCGGGCCGCCGCCGCCGAGCTGGGGGTGGATAAGGCCGACATTCCCGCCTCCACCTCGCGCGGTGTCGAAACCTTCTTCGACGGCAAGCAGTTCGATCCCGAAAATCCCATGGCCTACCTGGACAGCCTGGCCATCAAGAAGCTGGCCTGAGGCCGCAAGGAGCATCATCATGACCACCCAAAGCACTTCATCCCCAACCCCTGCGCTCGCCCGGCGAGCGCCCCGGCCGGCCCCCCTCGGCCCCGTGCTGCGCTACGGCCTGCACCACCTGGCGCCGCCCCTGGTGCTCCTGGCCGGGCTGCTGCTGCTGTGGGAGCTGCTGTGTTCCGGCAGCAATGCCGCCCTGCCGGCCCCCAGCCAGGTGCTGAGCGATACCTGGGAGCTGATCACCGATCCCTTCTATAACAACGGCGGCAACGACGTGGGCATGGCCTGGCAGATCCTGGCCAGCCTGGAGCGGGTGGCCTACGGCTACAGCCTGGCGGTGGTGGCGGGCGTGGGCCTGGGGGTGCTGGTGGGCCAGTCCACCTGGGCCATGCGCGGCCTGGACCCCATCTTCCAGGTGCTGCGCACCGTGCCGCCCCTGGCCTGGCTGCCGATCTCCCTGGCCGGCTTCCAGGACAGCAGCCCTTCCGCCATCTTCGTGATTTTCATCACCTCGATCTGGCCCATCATCATCAACACCTCGGTGGGGGTGCGCAACATTCCCGAGGATTACCGCAACGTGGCCCGGGTGCTGCGGCTCAACGGCCTGGAATACTTCACCCGCATCATGCTGCCCGCCGCCGCCCCCTATATCTTCTCCGGGCTGCGCATCGGGGTCGGCCTGTCGTGGCTGGCCATCGTGGCCGCCGAGATGCTGATCGGCGGCGTGGGCATCGGCTTCTTCATCTGGGACGCCTGGAATGCCTCGCTGATCAGCGACATCGTGCTGGCCCTGATCTACGTGGGCCTGGTGGGCTTCATACTCGACCGCATCGTCGCGGTCTTCGGCCAATGGATTAGCCGCGGCACCAGCGCCGCCTGAGGAGGAATATCATGAGCCATCACTACCTGACCATCGAAAACGTCGACAAGTTCTACCACACCGCCGGCGGCAGCAGCCAGGTGCTGAAGAACGTCAACCTCAAGGTGAACAAGGGGGAGTACATCTCCATCATCGGCCACTCCGGCTGCGGCAAGAGCACGGTGCTCAACATCGTCGCCGGCCTGACCGACGCCAGCAGCGGCGGCGTCATCCTGGACGGGGCCGAGGTCACGGCCCCGGGCCCGGAGCGGGCCCTGGTGTTCCAGAACCACTCCCTGCTGCCCTGGCTGACCGTTTATGAAAACGTGGCCCTGGCGGTGGACAAGACTTTCCGCCACAGCAAGACCAGGGCGGAACGGCAGGACTGGATACTGCACAACCTGGCCCTGGTGAACATGAGCCACGCCCTGCACAAGCGCCCGGACGAGATCTCCGGCGGCATGAAGCAGCGGGTGGGCATAGCCCGGGCCCTGGCGATGGAGCCCAAGGTGCTGCTGCTGGACGAGCCCTTCGGCGCCCTCGACGCCCTGACCCGGGCCCACCTGCAGGACGAGGTGATGCGCATCCAGCACGAGCTGCACAACACGGTGCTGATGATCACCCACGACGTGGACGAGGCGGTGCTGCTGTCGGATCGTATCGTGATGATGACCAATGGCCCGGCCGCCACCATCGGCGAGGTGCTCACCATCGACCTGCCCCGGCCGCGGGACAGGATAGCCCTGGCCGACAACCCGCGCTACAACCACTACCGCCACGAGGTGCTGCGCTTCCTCTACGAGAAGCAGCGCAAGCTGGAGCCGCTGCGCCCCCGGCGGGAGGAAGCACAGACCCCGGCCGCCGAAGCCGCCGGCGCCTGAATCAGGTCCACATCTCGGCCAGGGCGATCAACTCCCTGGCCACATCCAACTGCCGCCGCCCCTGCTCCATGGAGGTGCGGCGCAGCAACTTGTGGGCTTCCTCCTCCGACAGCCGGCGATGGGTCATCAGCAGGCCCTTGGCCCGCTCCACCACCTTGCGCTCCTCCAGCGCCGCCCGGGCGTTGTTGAGCTCGTCCTGCATCTGTTGCAGGCGGCAGGACTGGGACTGCAGCAGCTCGATCAGCGAGCGGCCCAGCTGCGGGCTCAGGTGATGGTAGCAGTCGGCGCCCGTCAGTTCGTGCTCCACCGTCGTCCGGGTCGAGCAGAACACCACGAAGGCATCGTCCTGGCCCTGCTGGAAACGGGGCAGCAGATCGATCACCGAACAGTGCTGGGCCAGGCTGTCGCGGGCGGCGGAGAGCTTGCCGGAGCACAACACCTCCAGCCGGGCGGCCAGGCACAGCTCCACCTGTTGCATGGTGTCGATGCGGCCACTCATCGCCTCGAACCAACGCTGTCCCAGCCGGGGATCGAAAGCGGTGCGCTCGTTGCTGGTGCACAACAGCCGGCGCAGGCGCTCCACCTCGATAAGGCCGGTATCCTGCTGGCACTGGCGCCACACCGCCCAGGAAGCCGGATCCACGAAACCGGCGAACACCTCGAAACAGCGTTCCTGGGCCTCGATCAGATGCTGGATGCGGGGCGAGACCTCGCCCCCGCCATGGCCGGAGGCGAAGGCTGCCGCCCCCGCCGCCCGTTCCTGGCCGGTGAGCTCCTTGCCCTGCATAAAGTGGAACATGGCCACCAGCAGCCGGGCGATATCCGGATCCACCGCCGCGTCGGCGGCCTCGAACACCACCGCCAGCAACCCCTGCACCAGCTCGGTATAGACCCGGGTGGCCGCCTCCGCCTGGATGGCCTGACGGCCGACCTCGTCCCGCAGCCGCTCCATGTCCGACAGTATGTGCACCGCGTAGCCGATGCGGTTGAGCAGCCGGCTGCCGGCCTGTACCGTGTTCTGCCGCAGGTTGAGCGCCGCCAGGGCCTGGTGGAACTGTTCCGTATGCTGGTCGCTGTCGCGCCTGATGGTCTGCAGCTCGGAACCGAAGCGTTCGCCCCGGGAGCCCAGGTACATGTTGGACGCCCCCCGCTCTCGCTGCAGGGTGTGCACCAGGTGGCTGATGCAGACCACCAGTT
The DNA here is from genome assembly GCF_016746085.1 of Zobellella iuensis. Lineage (GTDB taxonomy): Bacteria > Pseudomonadota > Gammaproteobacteria > Enterobacterales > Aeromonadaceae > Oceanimonas > Oceanimonas iuensis. The sequence continues at coordinate 117,120 of NZ_JAERTZ010000036.1, read as the reverse complement.
GTCCCATGCGCAACAACTGCTCCAGGATCTGGATCTCGCATTCTTTGGAGGCGATCAGGTAATCGGTGGCGTCGGGTCGGCCGGCGGAAGTCTCTGCCATGGTCTTGCTCCGTTGGACATAAAAGGCTTGAACCAACGGAAGCAAGAAATACGCCAGCTATTTAATAACCGGTGGCGCTGAAGTCGGGCACGAAGGCGTCGGGTGGCAACCGCCATACCTGGGTGCTGAGCCGGCCGTCGGGATAAAGCGACAGGGCGCGCCAGCCCGGCGCGGTATGATCCAGGGCGAAATCGTCGGACAGGGGCTTGAACTGGATGCAGGTGGAGGGGCTGGCCAGGTAGCGTACCCCGTCATGAACTTCGTCGAAGCCCTGGTGCACATGGCCGAACAGCACCACCTTGGCGGCCCGGTGCCGCGCCAGCCGTTGCTTGAGCTCGCCGGCGTTGCGCAGGTTGTGCTGATCCAGCCAGGCGCAGCCCACCGGCACCGCCTGGTGGTGCACCGCCACCAGCAGGTGGTGGCGGGGGTAGTCATTGATCGCCCGCTCCAGCAGTTCGAGCTGCTCCGCCGCCAGCTCGCCGTGTACGGCGCCGCGCAGCTGGGTGTCGAGCAACAGTATCTGCCAGTTGCCGCACAGCAGCTGCTTGGCGTTGCTGATGCCGGCGGCATCCAGCTCGGCCTGCATCACCGGGGCGTCGTCGTGGTTGCCCGGCAACCAGAACACCGGCGGCGCCAGCTCCGCCATCAACCGGGTAAACTGCCGGTAGGACTCGGGGCTGTGATCCTGGGACAGGTCGCCGGTGGCCAGGATCAGATCCCGGGGGCTGTCGTCCTCCAGGATGGCGTCGACCACCGCCCGGCAGCTGTGCCAGGGGGCGATGCCCAGCAGGTCGGCCTCGGCACCGGCGAACAGGTGAGTATCGGTGATCTGCAGCAGCTCGATCACGCCATCGGCGCTATGGGGGTGGAGCCGGGTGGCTTCTGATTGTGTCGTTGCCCTGTTCAAAGCTGTTTGACCGTGCTGAATCCGTGGTATAGGCAACATCTCAGCCACTCGGCCAGAAAGAGGTTAACCTGTTCTTTTTCATTGGGATGGTGCATGTTTTTATTGGGGTAATCATAACTCGGTTGCAGGGTAAAAATCTGCTGACTGGCACACACTTCGGCCATGCGCACGTCGTGATAGAGCCGCACCCTGACCTTCATGCGCATAAAGCAGGGCAGGCCGGGGGTACATTGTTCGATGGACACATGCCAGGTGTAGGGGGCGATCTCCAGCACCCGCAATACAAAGAGCACCTGCTCGCTGATCCCCACCGACACGCTCTCGCCCGCCACGGCCGCCCTGGGCAACAGCTTCATCAACGCCAGATAGTTGGTGTCGCAGGTGCGCTGCAACGCCTTCAGATCCGGGACATGTTTACGGGTGGTGTTCACCGAAACCAACGGCTTCTCCTCTCTTCGACTCAGGCACCGGCGGGCCAGTTGCCACGGTGCAGTTCCAACCATTGTAGTGCGATCACGCTGGCGGCATTATCTATTTTTCCTTGCGCCAGCCACTCCATCGCCAAGGCCCGGGGCAGGCGATGCACCCGGATATCCTCGCCCTCGTGAACCAGGCCGGCATGGTCGGCGGCCTCGGCGGCATCCACCTCACCGATAAAGACGGTGATGCGCTCGCTGCAGCCGCCGGGGCTGGAAAAATAGCTGAGCGCCCGGGTCAGGGTTTTCAGGGTCAGCCCCGCCTCTTCCTGCGCCTCGCGACGCACCACCTCTTCCTCCGACTCGCCCTCCTCCACCATGCCCGCCACTATCTCCAGCAGCCAGGGGCTGTGCTGGTCGTGAATGGCGCCCACCCGGAACTGCTCCACCAGCACCACTTCATCCCGCCCCGGATCATAGGGCAGCACGGCGGCGGCATGGCCCCGGTCGAACAGCTCACGGGTCAGCGTTGGCCCCCAGCCACCGGCGAACAGCCGGTGTTTGAGGCGCACCTTGAGCAGCCGGAAAAAACCCCGGTAGCCTACCTCTTCGGCCAGCAGTTGCATATCCTCCCGGCCGAAGCTGGGGTGGTTTTTCTTGGTCATCTCGACTCCCGTCTTGACATTTAATCGGCAGATTTTAGACTAGCGCCAATGTGAATGAACGTTCATTCATAAGTGGGTGGCGCCCCTGTTCACCGCTATCCCCATATTACTGCAACGAAAAACGGTCACGCTACCGTTATACTGAACCACGAAAACAAGATGCCTGCCCCCAGCACGGCGATAATTGGTCCATCCGTTATTAAAGGCTACATAATGAAAAAAACGCTGTTGTCGACCCTGGTGCTCTTCTGCGTAACAGGCCCGGCCCAGGCCGAAGACTTGCTGGATATCTACCGGCAGGCGACCCAGAACGATCCCCAGGTGCGCGAAGCCAAGGCGCGCCGTGACGCCGCCTTCGAAAGGATCAACGAGTCCCGCGCGGCCTTGCTGCCCCAGGTCAACCTGGGGGCCGGCACCAGCTACACCCAGAGCAACAAGGACGACCGCACCACCCGCAGCGCCGCCAATGTGGGGGCCACCCTGGGCCAGGCGCTGTACCGCCGCGCCAACTGGATCAACCTGGACATCACCGAAAAGGCGGCCGCCCAGAGCGAAGTCAGTTACAAGCAGGTACAGCAGGCCCTGATCGTGCGTGCCACCCAGGCCTATTTCGACGTGCTCAACGCCCAGGATACCCTGAGCTTCGTGCAGGCCAACAAGGAAGCGGTCAGCCGCCAGCTGGATCAGACCCGGCAGCGCTTCGAGGTGGGCCTGAGCGCCATGACCGACGTGCATGAGGCCCAGGCCCAGTACGACCAGGCCCTGGCCGAGGAAATCAGCGCGGAAAACGCGGTCAACAACGCCCGGGAGGTGCTGCGCGAGCTCACCGGCATCAGCTATGCGCGGCTCAACGAGCTCAATACCGACACCTTCAGCCCCCAGCGCCCCACCGCCGCCGCCGATGCCTGGCTGGAGATCGCCCTGGAGCAGAACCTCGAGCTGCACAACCAGCGCATCAACAAGGACATCGCCAGCGAGCAGATCGGCCTGGCCCAGTCCGGACGCCTGCCGACCCTGGATCTGAACGCCGGTCTGAGCAGCAATTACAGCGACTACAAGAACAATAACCAGAACGACGGCACCCTCAACGAGGGCACCGTCGGGCTGTCGCTGTCACTGCCGGTGTTCACCGGTGGCGCCACCGGCTCCCAAATCAAGCAGGCCCAGTACAACTACGTGGCGGCCAGCGAACAGCTGGAGCGCAGCTTCCGCTCGGTGCAGAGCCAGGTGTACTCGTCCTTCAACGACGTCAATGCGGCCATAGGTTCCATCCGTGCCTTCGAACAGTTCGTGGTGTCCGCCGAGAGCGCGCTCAGTGCCACCGAGGCCGGCTACGAGGTCGGCACCCGTACCATAGTGGATGTGCTCAACGCCACCCGCCAGCTGTATAACGCCAAGCAGAACCTGTCCGCCGCCCGCTACAACTACATCCTGAGCCAGTTGCAGCTCAAACTGGCCGCCGGCAACCTGACCGAGCAGGATCTGGTGGACATCAACAACGGGCTCAAGCGCTAAGTCCGGAAGCCCTCGCGCGCAGGCGGCTCCGGCCGCCTGCCTGGCCTCCCCTGCCCACGGCATTGCACCATCATATGGCCCCTGCCTTATGATTGTGCAACCGCCGTTTCCGGCGAACTGTTAATTTATTGATAACAAAGAAAATCACATCATGGCACAGGCCTTGCTTCATCCGTGACAGAGTCACTTAATCTTTACAAGGCCACTATGACAGCTTCGATCCATACCACCTGCCCCTATTGCGGCGTTGGCTGCGGCGTTAAGGTCGACAGCCAGGGCACCCCCAGCGGCGATGCCGGTCATCCCGCCAACCTCGGCGCGCTGTGCGTGAAAGGCATGGCGCTGGGCGAAAGCCAGAGCCTGCCCAGCCGCCTGCTTTACCCGCGGGTGAACGGCGAGCAGGTGGACTGGCCCCGGGCCGTCGACCATATCGCCCGCCGCTTCGGCGAGCTGATCGAACGCCACGGCCCCGGCGCCGTCGCCTTCTACGGCTCGGGCCAGATGCTGACCGAAGACTACTATGTGGCCAACAAGCTGATGAAGGGCTTTATCGGCTCGGCCAATATCGACACCAACTCCCGGCTGTGCATGTCCTCCGCCGTGGCCGCCCACCAGCACGCCTTCGGCGAGGACGCGGTGCCGGCCAGCTACGAGGATCTCGACCTGGCCGAGCTGGTGGTGATCGTCGGCGCCAACACCGCCTGGACCCACCCGGTGCTGTTCCGCCGGCTGGAAGCCGCCAAGGCCGCCAACCCGCACCAGCAGTGGGTAGTGATAGATCCCCGCGCCACCGCCACCGCTCAGCAGGCGGATTTGCACCTGGCCATCACCCCGGGCTCGGATCTGATGCTGTTCAACGGCCTGGCCCGCCGCATCCTGGACAGCGACCGCCTGGATCGCCACTTCGTGGAGCGGCACGTCGCCGGTTTCGACGAGCTGCAGCGCCAGCTGTCGGCGCCCGAATACCGCCCCGAGCGGGTGGCCGAGGCCACCGGCCTGGCCATCGCCCAGCTCGAGCGCTTTTACCAGCTGTTCCTGGACCACCCCCAGACCCTGACCCTGTTCTGCATGGGCATCAACCAGTCGCTGCAGGGCACCCTCAACGCCGGCGCCATCATCAACTGCCACCTGCTCACCGGCCGCATCGGCAAGCCGGGCGCCGCCCCCTTCTCGCTCACCGGCCAGCCCAACGCCATGGGCGGACGCGAAGTGGGCGGCCTGGCCAACCAGCTGGCGGCCCACATGGACTTCGCCCCGGCCAACCGGGACAAGGTCGCCCGTTTCTGGAACACCGACCGCCTGGCCCAGGCTCCCGGCCACAAGGCCATGGACATGATAGCGGCGATAGAACGCGGCGAGATCAAGGCCCTGTGGGTGATGGGTACCAACCCGGCGGTATCGCTGCCGGACAGCGACCGGGCCCGCCGCGCCCTGGCCAGCTGTGAGCTGCTGATCGTCTCCGACATCAGCCCCAATACCGACACCGCCAAACTGGCCCAGGTGCTGCTGCCTGCCGCCGGCTGGGGCGAGAAGGACGGCACCGTGACCAACTCGGCGCGCATCCTCTCCCGCCAGCGTCCCTTCAAGCCGGCCCCCGGCGCCGCCCGGCCGGACTGGTGGGCCCTGTGCCAGGTGGCCAGGAGCATGGGCTTCGAGCAGGCCTTTGCCTTCGACTCGGCCGCCGATATCTTCCGCGAGCACGCCGCCCTCACCGGTTTCGAAAACGGCGGCGAGCGACTGTTCGATATCTCCGCCCTGAGCGAACTGAGCGACGCCGAGTACGATGCCATGACCCCGCGCAGCTGGCCCCTGGCCGGCCAGGATGGCGGCCCGGCCCGGCTGTTCGCCGATGGCCGTTTCGCCACCCCCGACGGCAAGGCGCGGCTGCGCTCGGCCGAGCCGTCCGCCGCCGTCGAGCCGGCCGGGCTGCTGCTCAATACCGGCCGGCTGCGGGATCAGTGGCACACCATGAGCCGCACCGGCCACGTGGCCCGGCTGATGGCGGCGGCCACCGAGCCCCAGGCCCAGCTCCACCCGGACACCCTGGCCGCGCTCGGCCTGGAACGGGCCGAGCTTATCGAACTGCACAACGAATACGGCCGCACCCTGGTCCGGCCGGTGGCCGACGACGGCATGGCGCCCGGCCAGGTATTCGTGCCCATGCACTGGAGCGAGGAATTCAGCGCCGGCGGCCGTATCAACGATCTGGTCGAGGCCCGTGGTTGCTCGCTCTCCGGCCAGCCCGCGTTCAAACAGAACCGGGTACAGGCCAGCCCCGTCGAACTCCAGTGGCAGGCCAGCTGGATAGCGACCGAGGTGCCGGCCCTGCTGCCGGCATGGTGGAGCCGCCGCCCCCTGGCCCAGGGCGAGTGCTGGAGCCTGGCCGGCACCGACACCTCCGCCGAGCAGTTCAGGGCCAGCCTGACCGCCGAAGGCAGCTGGCTGGACTGGCCCCTGCCCCAGGGCAGGCTGCTGGTGGCGCTGGAACAGGGCAAGATCGCCGGCCTGTTGCTGCTGGGGCTGTCGCCCTGGCATATCAACCCGGATCCGCTGGCGGCCCTGATCGGCACCGCCCTGCAGCCCAGCCTGCTGCTCGGCCAGCTGAGCCAGGCCCTGGCCGGCAACAGCAAGCTGGTGTGCAGCTGCTGGAGCGTGAGCGAGGACCAGATCCGTCGCGCCATAGCGCAAAATGACATCACCGAGCTGCCCCAGTTGCAACAGCTGCTCAAGTGCGGCACCCGCTGCGGCTCCTGCGTACCGGAGCTGAAACAGATCCTGGCGGTGTGCCACCCCCAACTTCAGGGAGAAAACATCTGACCGGGCACAGGCCCGGCTCCCCGTACCGATGTTCTCGTTATCTCGGGCCCGTCCCGAGCCGTTTCCTCCAGACTGTGCCATTTGGCTGGCTCCCCTGTTCGCATGGGAGCTTTTTTTTATCAATAAATTAATATATGGCGCGCTTTTTGAATCTCCAATGGAAGGTCCGGCCGACTCCCGCCTTCTCCAGGAGAATCGAACATGAAAATCACTCCCCCCGCCCGCCTCGCTCCCCGTTGGTGCCTGCCCGCGGCCCTGCTCGCCCTGGTGCTGTGGCAAGGGCTGGCCAGCCTGCCGCCCCATCTCCCCGGTCCCCTGCAACTGGGCGGGCAACTGGTGCAACTGCTGAAGGAGCACAAAGCCGAGCAGGACAGGGAGCGCACCTTCTACCAGGCCGAGCTGCAGCAACGGCTGGAGCAGGATGCAGACGCCGATCCCCTGCCCCTGCTCCCCGCCTTCGAGCGTACGCCCACCTTCTTCGATCAGCTCCTGCTCAGCCTGCAGCGGGTGCTGGCCGGTTTCGCCCTGACAGCCCTGCTGGCGGTGCCTGCCGGCCTGCTGCTGGTACGGGGTCATCGCCGGATCGGGGCCAGGCCGGGAATGTTGCTGTCCTGGCTGTTGCCGCTTCCCCCGGTACTGGCCGCCCTGCTGCTGAGTCCCCTGCCCGGCGGCACCAGCATGCTGCTGGGCTGCATACTGCTGGGCTGCCTGGCGCCGGCCCTGTATGGCGTGGCCAGGGCCGCACGGGGCCGGGCCAGCGCCGGCAACCTGGCCCAGGCCCTGCTCCAGGGCTTGCGCCTGCCCCTGGCCCTGGCCTGGCTGGTACTGCTCCTGGCCGAAATGGCGCTCCAGTCCCAGGGGCTGGGCCACTTTATTCTGACCGAGCTGGGCCAGGACGACCAGGATGCCCGGGCGAGGGCCCTGCTGGGCCTGGGCGGCGCCCTCCTGGCCGCGCTGCTGCTGGATCGGCTGCTGCTGGGCCTGGGCCAGGTGGCTCCCCGCCCTTAGTGCAGCATTTGCACCAGCTTGAGGCCAACGCCTTGTCATGGTGCAAGGCCAGCGCCCAGCCGGGCGCAAGGCGCTGATTTATCCCACAATTCAAAGTGGCACCGCTTTTGCTTAATCCTGTGCAGCACCACCCCGTCGGGGCGGAAACAGGATAACAGCCTCCGCGGCAAAGGAGAGAAGCAATGAGCCAAAGCATGAATGTCACCCTGGTCGGCGCCGGCCCCGGCGATCCCGAGCTGCTCACCCTCAAGGCCCTGCGCGCCATCGAGCAGGCCGAAGTGGTGGTGTACGACAGCCTGGTCAGCCCCGACATACTGGCGCTGATCCCGGCCGGCGTGAAACGCATCGAGATGGGCAAGCGCTGCGGCAAGGCCAGCGCCCGCCAGGAAGACATCTGTGCCGTGCTGGTGCGGCTGGCCAGAACAGGTAAGCGGGTGGTCAGGCTGAAAGGCGGCGATCCCTTCATCTTCGGCCGCGGCGGCGAAGAGGCGCTTTACCTCCGCCAGCACGGCATCCCCTTCAGCGTGGTGCCCGGCATCACCGCCGCCCTGGGCTGCGCCGCCTCCGGCCTGATCCCGCTCACCCATCGGGGCCTGTCCCGCGCCGTGACCCTGGTCACCGGCCACCTGCAGCAGGGTGGCGAGTTCCGGGGCTGGTCCGCCCTGGCCCAGGCCGGCCAGACCCTGGTGTTCTATATGGGGCTGGAGCAGGCCGCCGAGATCCAGCCCCGGCTGCTGGCCGAAGGCTGTCCGGCCCGGCTTCCTGTGGCACTGATTGAATCCGGAACCACCACCGCCCAGCAGATCACCACTACCGAACTGGGCCGGCTGACCGCCACCGCCGCCACCCTGAAACCGAGCGGCCCGGTGCTGATGATCATCGGGGAAGTGGTGGCACTGCGGGCCGAACTCACCGCCACCCTGGACTCCCTCGCCGTCGCCTGATCATCCGCCGCCGGGCCTCCGGGCCCGGCCGGCTGACAAGGCTGCGGGTTAGGCTGTTGGCCACTCCCGCTCCCGTCCTCCCGCAGGCGGGAGCCCATCCCCCACTGCACCTGGCTCCCTCCCCATCCTGCCCCGGCCCTGTGTGGGCCTGGCTTTCCATGGCCCCCAACGACCTGTCCGCCCTTCCCCCGCTCCGGCTGCCGCCGGATGAAAAAACGCTTGCACTCTGTTTTTGATAACCCTAAAGTGGTACCTCTAGCGAGTTATTCCTGTTTTATCTGCATCATCATGGTGAAGCCACTGCTCCCTAAACGGGCAGGGCTTTTTCGTGCCTGTTACAAAAACCCTTACTAATCAAACAAGTAAAATTTGGCACGCATCTTGATATTCCCTGTTTAAGCGCAAGTCGCACAACTAAACGGGGCCGCACCAAGGCCACCACAAACCATCAACCCGCAAGCAAGTCCTGGGTGGCTTAAGGATAGCAATGATGAAACAGAAACTGATTGTCATCGGCAACGGCATGGTAGGTCATCACCTGCTGCAACAGCTGGTAGACCAGAACGGCGTGGAGCAATACGACATCACGGTGTTCGGCGCCGAGAAGCATGCCGCCTACGACCGGGTGCACCTTTCCGAAGTGTTCGACGGCAAGGAGCCGGAAGCCCTGCTGATGGCCACCCCCGACTGGTACAGTGCAAGCGGTCTCGAACTGCGCCTGAACGAGGCGGTCACCGCCATCGACCGGGACGCCAGGACCCTGACCACCGCCGCCGGCGCCGTGCTCACCTACGACCGCCTGGTGCTGGCCACCGGCTCCACCCCCTTCGTGCCGCCCATCCCCGGCCGGGAGCGGGACAAGTGTTTCGTCTACCGTACCCTGGAAGATCTGGCCGACATCAAGGCCGCCTGCCAGGGCGCCAAGACCGGCGTGGTGATCGGCGGCGGCCTGCTCGGCCTGGAAGCCGCCAACGCCCTGCGCCTGCTCGGCCTGGAAACCCATGTGGTGGAATTCGCCCCCCGGCTGATGCCGGTGCAGCTGGACCCCCAGGGCGGCACCCTGCTCAGGGAGAAGATCGAGCGTCTGGGGCTGCAGGTGCACACCCAGAAGGCCACCCAGCACATCATCGACGGCGAAAACGCCACCCACCGCCTCGAATTCACCGATGGCGGCATGCTCGAAGCCGACGTGCTGGTGTTCAGCGCCGGCATCCGTCCCCAGGACGCCCTCGGCCGTGAAGCCGGCCTCACCCTGGGCGAGCGCGGCGGCATCTGCATCAACGATCTGTGCCAGACCTCGGATCCGGACATCTACGCCATCGGCGAATGCGCCCTGTGGGAAGGCAAGCTGTTCGGCCTGGTGGCCCCCGGTTACCAGATGGCCCGCGCCGTGGCCGCCCAGCTGCTGGGCAAGGACGGCGCCTTCAAGGGCGCCGACATGAGCACCAAGCTCAAGCTGCTGGGCGTGGACGTGGGCGCCATCGGCGATGCCCACGGCCAGACCCCCGGCAGCCAGGAAGTGCTGCTGCTGGATCGCAGCAAGGATCTGTACAAGAAACTGGTGCTGAACGAAGCCGGTGATCGCCTGCTGGGCGCCGTGCTGGTGGGCGATAACGGCGACTACGACACCCTGCTGCAGACCTACCTCAACGACATGCCGCTGCCGGATCACCCCCTGGCCCTGCTGGTGCCGGAAGACGCCGCCGGCGGTGCGCCCAAGGCGGCCCTGCCGGCCACCGCCACCGTCTGTTCCTGCCACAACGTGAGCAAGGGCGCCATCATAGAGGCGGTGCAGGGCGGCGCCTGCGACGTGGCGGCGATCAAGGCCTGCACCAAGGCCGGCACCGGTTGCGGCGGCTGCGCCGGCCTGCTCACCCAGGTGGTCAACCAGGCGCTGGAAGATCAGGGCATCACCGCCGACAAGAGCCTGTGCGAGCACTTCGCCTACAGCCGCCAGGAGCTGTTCCACCTGGTCAAGGTGGGCCAGATCAAGAGCTTCGACGAACTGCTGGCCAAGCACGGCACCGGCCTGGGCTGCGACAGTTGCAAGCCGGCGGCGGCCTCCATCTTCGCCTCCCTGTGGAACGAACACGTACTGGCGCCCAAGCACCAGCCACTGCAGGACACCAACGACACCTTCCTCGCCAACATGCAGAAGAACGGCACCTATTCGGTGGTGCCCCGGGTGCCGGGCGGCGAGATCACCCCGGAGCAACTGATCGTACTGGGCCAGGTGGCCAAGCGCTACGACCTCTACACCAAGGTCACCGGCGGCCAGCGCATCGACCTGTTCGGCGCCCGCCTCGAGCAGTTGCCGCTGATCTGGCAGGAACTGATCGACGCCGGCTTCGAGACCGGCCACGCCTACGGCAAGTCGCTGCGCACCGTCAAGTCCTGCGTCGGCTCCACCTGGTGTCGCTACGGGGTGCAGGACTCCCTGGATCTGGCGGTGGCCCTGGAGCACCGCTACAAGGGCCTGCGTTCGCCCCACAAGCTGAAGTTTGCGGTGTCCGGCTGCACCCGTGAGTGCGCCGAGGCCCAGGGCAAGGATGTGGGCGTGATCGCCACCGAGAAGGGCTGGAACCTGTACTTCGCCGGCAACGGCGGCATGCGCCCGCGCCACGCCGACCTGTTCGCCACCGATCTGGATACCGACACCCTGATCCGCTACATCGACCGGCTGCTGATGTTCTACGTGGCCACCGCCGACAAGCTGCAACGCACCTCGGTGTGGATGGAAAACCTGGAAGGCGGCCTGGACTACCTGCGCGAAGTCATCATCGATGACTCCTTAGGTCTGGCCGACGAACTGGAAGGGCGTATGGCCCACGTGATCGACACCTACGAATGCGAGTGGAAAGCCACTCTGGAAGATCCGGAAAAACTCAAGCGCTTCAAGAGCTTCGTCAATAGCGACGAGGCCGACGACAGCATCGTCTTCGAGCGCAAGCGCGGCCAGATCCGCCCGGTAGAACTGATTGAAATCAAGGAGGTATCATGAGTCTTGTTCGCCTTTGCCACGTCAACGACATTCCCGAGCACAGCGGTGTGGCCGCATTGGTGGAGGGCCGGCAACTGGCCCTGTTCAACCTGCCCGGGCTCGGTTTCTTCGCCCTCGACAACTGGGATCCCATGGGCAAGGCCCAGGTACTGGCCCGGGGCATAGTGGGCGACATCAAGGGCGAGCCCTGCGTGGCCTCACCCCTGTACAAGCACCATTATTCGTTGAAAGACGGCCGCTGCCTGGAGCAGGAGGACGTCAAGGTCAAGGTCTGGCCCCTGGTCGCCAAGGACGATCAGCTGTGGCTTGAGCAGTAATCCCTGACGGGATAAGGACGCGGGGTTGGGCCACCGGGACTGAGGGGAGCCGCAACCCGCCCCGCTTCCACCTTTATCATCAAACGGGGCCGAATGGCCCCGTTTTTACTGGCAGCTGTTTACGAGCTTGACGAAACTTGTCGGTGGAGTGGCCCCTTTGGCCGACCTCACCGACATGTTATCCGTCAGCGGGTGCGGATGGCCTGGATGATGGCGGTGGTGGAGCAGCCGTCCTCGAAGTTGAGCACCTTCACCTCGCCGCCGTTGGCGGTCACTTCCTCGAAGCCGGCAATCTGCTCGGGCTGGTAGTCGCCGCCCTTGACCAGGATGTCGGGCAGCACCTCGGCGATCAGCCGGCGCGGGGTGTCCTCACTGAAGGGCACCACCCAGTCCACCGCGCCCAGGCCGGCCAGCACCGCCATGCGCCGGTCCACCGAGTTCACCGGCCGGCCCTCGCCCTTGAGGGCGCGCACCGAGGCGTCGGTGTTCACCGCCACGATCAGCCGATCACCCAGCTTGCGGGCGTTGTTGAGGTAGGACACATGGCCGGCGTGGAGGATGTCGAAGCAGCCGTTGGTCATCACCACTTTTTCGCCCCGGCGGCGGGCGGCGTCCACCACGTACTTGAGCTGCTGCTCGGTGACCACCCCCATGCCCGACTCGGGACCGCCGTAGAGCACGTTGGCCAGCTCGATGGCGGAGACGGTGGAGGTCCCCAGTTTGCCGACCACTATGCCGGCGGCCACGTTGGCCAGGGCGCAGGCTTCGTCCAACGGCAGGCCGGCGGCCAGGGCCGAGGCCAGGGTGGCGATGACGGTGTCGCCGGCGCCGGTGACGTCGTACACCTCATGGGCCTGGGCCGGCAGGTGCAGTTCGTCCTCGCCCGGGCGGATCAGGGTCATGCCGTGCTCGGAGCGGGTCACCAGCAGGGCCTTGAACTCGAACCTTTCCACCAGCTCCAGGCCGCGGGCCACCAGCTCCCGCTCGTCCTTCACCTTGCCCACCACCGCCTCGAACTCGCTCATGTTGGGGGTGAGCAGGGTAGCGCCCCGGTATTTCTCGAAATCCGAACCCTTGGGGTCCACCAGCACCGGCACCCCGGCCTGGTTGGCGACGTGGATAAGCTGCTGCACCTGGGCCAGGGCGCCCTTGGCGTAGTCGGACAGCACCAGCACCCCGGCCTCGGCCAGGGCGGCCCGGGTCTTCTCGGTGAGGGGGGCGGCGTCCTCGGCCGCGAAGCCTTCCTCGAAGTCCAGCCGCAGCAGCTGCTGGTTGCGGCTCATCACCCTGAGCTTGGTGATGGTGGGGTGGCTTTGGTGACGCACGAAGTCGCACACCACCCCCACGCCCTTCATCTTGTCCTGCAGGGAATTGGCCGCCTCGTCGTCGCCGGTCAGGCCCAGCAGCCGGGCGCCGGCGCCCAGGGCGGCGGCGTTCAGGGCCACGTTGGCGGCGCCGCCGGGGCGTTCCTCGTTGTGCTCGACCTTGACCACAGGCACCGGAGCCTCGGGTGAAATGCGTCCGGTGGGGCCGGACCAGTAGCGGTCCAGCATCACATCCCCGACCACCAGTACCCTGGCGCTATCGAATTCCGGCAACTTGATCTTCATAGGTTCCGACCCTTGTGAACATGGGAAAGGGAAATATTATCACAGCCATCACCGATCGCACCCGTCGGCCGCCCTTTGGTGGTTATTACCGCCAGAGTTATTTAGAATTCAGCCATTCGACGACGATGGCGACTCCCTGATGCAAGACTCCCGGCTTCCTCCCTTCCGCGCGGCGCTACTGCACCCGCGCTACACCTTCCACTGGCTGGGCCTCGGCCTGCTGTGGCTGCTGGTCACCCTGCTGCCCTGGCGCATCCAGATGGCCCTGGGCCGCGGGCTGGGCCGGCTGTCGATGAAAGTGTTGAAGTCCCGGGTCCGGGTAGCCAGGCGCAACCTGGAGCTGGCCCTGCCGGAGCTGACCCTGGCCGAGCGCGAATACCTGCTCGAGGGCAACTTCGAGAGCGTGGGCTGCGCCCTGTTCGAAACCGGCATGGCCTGGTTCTGGCCCGACTGGCGCATGCGTGCCCTCACCCGCATGGAGGGCATGGAGCAGGTGGACGCCGCCGCAGCCCAGGGCCAGGGCATGCTGCTGCTGTCGGCCCACTTTCTCACCCTCGAGCTCAACGCCCGCCAGTTCGGCCTGTACCGGCCCGGGGTGGGCGTGTACCGGCCCAACACCAACCCGGTGCTGGAATACGCCCAGGTGCACGGCCGCTGCCGCTCCAACAAGTACCTGGTGGACCGGCTCGACATCAAGGGCATGCTCAAGGCGCTGCGGGCCGGCGATGCGCTCTGGTATGCGCCGGATCACGACTACGGCCGCCATGCCAGCGTGTTCGTGCCCTTCTTCGCGGTGGCCCAGGCCGCCACCATCACCGGCACCGCCACCCTGGCTCGGGTGAAAAATACCGTCACCCTGCCCTGCTTCACCCTGCGGGAGAGAGACGGCTACCGGCTGCTCGTCCAGCCGCCCCTGGCCGGTTTCCCCACCGGCGACGACGAAGCGGACGCCATCGCCGGCAACAAGGCGATCGAGGCCGCCATCCGCCAAGCGCCGGAGCAGTACATGTGGCTGCACCGGCGCTTCAAGACCACCCCGGAAGGGGTGCCTTACCGCTACTGAAGCGGGAAGCGATAGGCCGGAAGCCGGAAGCAGCCCGAGTGGTTTACGCTTCCGGCTTCTGTCTTCCAGCTTCTAGCTTCTAGCTTCTAGCTATCTTTAAGCCATTTGTTCCAGCTCTCCACCACCCAGCCGCGCTCCCGGGTGAGCTCGCTGTCCGGCACCCGGCCGGGCTGGTCGGACAGGCTCAGCCGGTGGCCCCGGTCGCGGATGGCGCAGTAGGCGGTTTTCAGCCGGCCGGCCTCCTCCTCTTCCAGCAGCCCCACTTCCACCGCCGCCTCCAGGATGCGGATATTGTCGGACCAGCGGGTCAGGGCCGGATGCTCATGGGCATGGGCCAGCACCAGGTACTGGGTGAGGAATTCGATATCGGCCAGGCCGCCCACCGACTGCTTGAGGTGGAACTCGCCGGGCCCGGCCTTGATCAGGTGGGCGCGCATCTTCTCGCGCATCTGCACCACCTCCAGCGCCAGCTCGCCGCGCTCCCGGGCCTTGCCCAGCACCTCCCGCCGGATGTCGTTGAAGGCCTCGAACAGCTCGGGGTCGCCCACTATGATGCGGCTGCGCACCAGGGCCTGGTGCTCCCAGGTCCAGGCTTCGTGGTGCAGGTAGGCCCGGTAGGCGTCGAGCGGGCTCACCATCAGGCCGGAGGCGCCACTCGGGCGCAGCCGCATGTCCACCTCGTAGAGCACGCCGCTGGGGGTGCGGGTGCTGAACAGGTGGATGACGCGCTGGGCCAGGCGCAGGTAGAACTGGCGGCAGTCCAGGGGTTTGTCGCCGTTGGTCTGGCCCTTGAGCCCGGCCTCCTGCACGAACACCAGGTCCAGATCCGAACTGTAGGCCAGCTCGATGCCGCCCAGCTTGCCGTAGGCCACCACCCCGAAGCCCTTGCGGCCGCTGTCCGCCAGTTGCTCGGGCACGCCGTGGCGAGCGCTCATCTGGGCCCAGGCCTGGTTGACCACCTCTTCCACCACGGCTTCCGCCAGCCAGGTGAGGTGATCGCTCACCTTCATCAGCGGCAGGGCGCCGGCGATGTCGGCGGCGGCGATGCGCAGCAGATGGATCTGCTTGAACTGGCGCAGGGCCTCCATCTGCTGCTCCACGTCCTCGTCCGGCACCCGCAGCAGGAACTGGCGCAGCTCGCCCCGGTAGGCGTCGAGGGGGATGGGGTTGTACAGCAGTTGGGGCACCAGCAGCTCGTCCAGCAGTATGGGGTAGCGCGCCAGCTGCTCGGCCACCAGGGAGCTGGCTTCGCACAGGCGGATCAGCTGGGTCAGGGCGCCGGCGTTTTCCACCAGCAGCTGCAGGTAGGCGGTGCGGGTGGCGATCTGCAGCAGCAGCTGCTGCAGCCGGGCGAACAGGATGCCGGGCAGCTCCGCCTGGCTGACCTTGTCGAGCAGCACCGGCATCAGCTTCTCCAGCGCCTGGCGCCCCTGGGGGCCCATGGCCCGGCGCGGGCATTCCTCCTTGAAGGCATTGAGGGCCAGGGCCAGGCGGCCGGCCTTGTCCTCGGCCATGCCCTGCTCCTGCAGCAGCCGGACCAGCTCTTCCTCTTCCCAGTCGGTCTGCCAGATATCGAACCAGATCTGGGCCGCCCCCTCCTCTTCCGCCTCGGTGCTGTCACCTATCAGCAATTCGAACTGACGGTGCACCAGGGCCATGGCCCCGTGCAGCGCCCGGTAGAAGGCATCCCAGTCCGGGTAGCCCGTCAGCCAGGCCAGGCGGGTGCAGTTGAGCTCGTCTTGCGGCAGGGTCTGGGTCTGCTGATCGGCGAAGGCCTGCAGGAAGTTTTCGACCTTGCGCAGGAAGCGGTAGCTTTGGTGCAGCTCCTCGGTCACCTCGGGGCTGAGCGCCCCCGCCTCCCGCGCCGCCGCCAGGGCCTGGGGCAGGTGGCGCACCTGCAGCGCCGGCTCCCGGCCGCCGCGGATCAGCTGGAACACCTGGGCGATGAATTCCACCTCGCGGATGCCGCCGGCGCCCAGCTTGATATTGTCCTTGAGTCCCTTGCGCCGCACCTCGGCGGCGATCATCGCCTTCATCTGGCGCAGGGAGTCGATCACCCCGAAGTCGATGTAGCGACGGAACACGAAGGGCTTGAGCATGGCCTTGAGCTCGGCGCTGTATTCGCCCTCATCGTTGAGGATGCGCGCCTTGACCATGGCGTAGCGCTCCCAGGTGCGGCCGTGGTGCTGGTAGTAGTCTTCCATGGCGGTAAAGCTCACCGCCAGGGGACCGGACTCGCCGAAGGGCCGCAACCGCATGTCCACCCGGTAGACCTGGCCGTCCACCGTGGTCTGGTGCAGGGCGTTGACCAGCTTCTGCCCCAGGCGGATAAAGAACTGCTGGTTGGCCAGCTCCCGCCGCCCGCCCCGGGTCACCCCGTTGTGGGGAAAGGTGAAGATAAGGTCGATGTCGGAGGAGAAGTTGAGCTCCCGCCCACCCAGCTTGCCCATGCCCAGGATCAGCATGGGCACCGGCTTGCCCTCGGCATCGCAGGGGGTGCCCAGCTCGGCGCACTGGCGCCGGTAGAGCCAGCGGTAGGCCTCCACGATCAGCGCATCGGCCAGGGCCGAGATATGCTCGAAGCTTTCCTCCACCTCGGCCCCCAGCAGCATTTCCCGCCAGGCGATCAGCAGCAGCTCGCGCCGGCGAAAACGGCGCAGGACGCGCAGCAGACCGGGCTCGTCGTGCACGGCCGCCAGTTGGGCGGCCAGCGCCGGCCGGTAGCCGCCGGCCCGGTCGCCGTTGTGCAAATCCTTTTCGTCGTCCAGCTCCTGTGCCAGCTCCGGCTGCTGGCACAGGCTGTCGGCGGCGAAATCGCTGCAGCCGAACAGCGCCTTCAGCCGCTCCTGGCGGGCCCGGTCAAGCGCCGGCAGCAAGGCGGCGGCGCGTTGTTCAAAGCGGGCCCAGTGTTTGTCGGCCTGGGCCCCGAGCAGGGCGGGCATCTCTCCCATCTACTTTTCCTTGTTGGCGGATTCTGGCACCAGACTACCATTGTTGCCGTCCCTGAACAGAGAGCCGGCGCAGATTGTCGCGCCGGTCGGCGGCGCCAAAGAGCGGGCTTGCACTGAAGGCGACGGCTGATTAGTCTGTAGCGGACTTATTATGTCAGGACCTGTTGATGGATCTCTCAGTTATCGGCCGGCATCTCGAAGGGCTCGGCGACCAGTCGAGCACCGGCTTCGGTTTTCAGTGCTTCCCCATCCCCGGCGAGGTGGAGGTGCTCAAGGTAACGGTGGAGGGGCGCGAAGAACTGCCCCTGTTCATCTCCGTTTCCGACGATCAGATTTTGTGCATCAGCTACCTGTGGGACGAAAGCCAGGTCGCGCCGGCCCGGCGCCAGGCCATGCTGGAGGCCATGCTCGACATGAACATCCCCATGCCGCTGTCGGCCTTTGCCCGGCTCGACGACTGGTACGTGGTGTTCGGCGCCCTGTCGCTCAACGCCGATCTGGCCGATATCGAGCATGAACTGGCGGTGCTGAGCGACAACTGCCTGGAAGTGATCGAGGACATGGCGGAGTTTCTGTTATGAGGGCGGGTCTATGAGCGTATTGGGTCAGGTTCTGCGCAGCCTGCAGGACCCGCAAGACGGCAGCCTGGATCCGGACAGGGTCTGCGTCCAGCTGGTGCGCGCCTGCCGCCACGCCGAACAGCACATGCAGGGGCTGGAACGCCAGTGCCGGCAACTGAAAACCGATATCGACCGGCTCACCGGCCAGGGGGCGCCGCTGTCACAACGGCTGGCCGGGCTGGAACAAGCCACCCTGGCGGCCCTGGTCCGGGGCGAGGGGCAGGAAGCCCGGCGACTCGCCACCGAGGTGGCCGCCGCCGAGGACGAGCAGGACGCCGGCCGGCTCAGGCTCGAGCGCCTGCGCCGGCGGCTGCGCTACTACCAGGATCGCTGGCTCGGTGCCGAGCGCCATTACCACGATCTGTGCCGCCAGCTGGCCATGGCCAAGACTACCGCCTGCGTGCGCAAGACCATGGCCACCATTCGTCGCCATCCGGCGGTGACCCTGGTCAACGCCAAACAGGCCCTGGCCGATATCCGGGCCCGGGAGCAACGCCAGGATCAGGCCCCCGAGCCCGACGAGCCCCCGGCCGCCCTGTGCCCCCACAGCGTCGAGCAGGTGCTGGCCCGGCTGCAACAACAACTGGGGGGCCGCCCGTGAGCCAGCGCAAAATCCCGGAAAAATGGCAGAGCTCGGTGCGCGCCGCCAAGGCGGTGCAGGTGGCCTTCGACATGGACGAGGCGCTGCAGTACCAGATCCGGCGTGAGGCGCTGGACAACGGCCTTAGCCCCTCGGATCAAATTCGCCATATCCTGACCCTGCCCACCGCCGCCAAGCCCAAGCGCCCCCGGCTGACGGTCTCGCTCAGCCCCGAAGATTACGTTCACCTGGCCGAGCGTTACGGCCTGAGCCCCGAGCAACAGCTGGAAATCAAACACAGGGTGATGGACGAGCTGCTGGCCTACAGCCGCCAGCAGCTCGATGAAGGCTAGGCCTCAGCGCCAATAGGGTTCCAGCTGCAGGGCCTGCCCCCGGGACTGCTCCAGGGCCTCCAGCAGGAAACCCCGCTTGCGCCCCAGCCAGTCGTCCAGCTCCTCGCGATCTTCCGCCGTCAGCCGTTCGCGCACGTCCTCCAGCGGCGACAGCATGTCCAGATCCTCGATACCGCGCAGTATGTCGAGCCAGGGCATGCGAAAGGCCAGGCGCTCCTCTTCCGGATAAAGGCCGCTGAAGCACAGCCCCACCAGCAGGTTGCGCCTGAGCTTGCCCTTCTGCTGGATGTATTGCTCGCCGCCGAGCACGGACTCGCCCAGGGTACTCTGGCGCAGGGTCCGCCAGCTGTCTTCAAGCAGCTCCCGGGCCAAGCCATTGATCGGCGCGGCCAGCAGGCTGCCCTGGCTCGGCTCCAGCCCGGCCCGCCAGTCCTGGCGATAAAGCCAGTGGGTGAGCCGGAGCAGCAGCCGGCCGTAGCGGGGCCCGTAGAACAGCTCCCGCAGTTGCTGCTCGTCGGGCAGTTGCGCCTGTTGTTCCGCCAGTTCCGCCAGCAGCGCTTTCTGGCAATCCAGCCGGCGCAGGTAATGGCCCCTGTCGGCGGTGAGATGGGCCAGCATCTGGGCCCTGTCCAGCCAGGACAGTTGCTGCTGCAGCCACAGCAGATCGTCTATCCAGCCGCTGTTGACCCGGTGCGACACCCGTTCGCCGAACATCAGCAGGGTCTGGTGCACCAGGGCGGCGCCCTCGCGCAGCTGCACCAGCCAGTCGATGCCGGGCGCGCTCATCCAGCCGTCTTCATGGTGCTGCCAGTGGCGCAACCCCTGATGGAGCAAGGCCATCATCACCTGTTCACAAGACTCCTGCGGCTGCAGCGGCAAGGGCTCCAGCACGCGCAAGCGAGGCATGGGACTCAGACCAGCCAGCCGATAACCGCGCTGGGCCTTGGATACCGCCCCCAACCGCAGGCCACCCTGCCTGACCAGGGTTTCGGCCAGCTCGAACAGCCGGGAAGCATCGCCCTTGACCAGTTCCAGCTCCAGTTCGCAGATGGGCTCGCGCCGCTCGCCCGCCTGCACATGGCCCTCGTCCAGGGCCAGTTCGATTTCGGAGCCATCACAGGCCAGCAACCAGCGCCGGCGCATGAAGTCGGTACAGAACAGGGGTTGCAGCGCCTGCTGCAACGACTCAGGGTCAACCCCGGAAGGCCAGATGCGGGCGGGAAACAGAGATAAATCCGGCTGGTTCAGCGATAATGCCACATTATATTCCGGCCGCTGATGCAGCCCGCCGACCTGGCTGCCCGCCAGCTTGATGGTCTGCTCCAGGGTGCCGTCTTGGCTGCGGATGCGCAGTCCGGCATCCATCCGGCGCAAAGCCAGATCGGCGGTGTCGTAGTAGGTGTTGGCCAGGTGCCGCCGATCGTGCTTGCGGATTTGGTAAGATTGCAACAGCTCGGGCAGGGCGTCGGTGATATCGCGTGAGACGAGAAACTTGATCTCGATTTCTGTGTCCATAAGGGTGTCCGGAAAACCAACCTTCTGATTTAAAAGTAAAAGCAGAATCCACCATCAGAATAACATGACAGTTTTATGAAAAATGCTGTTTTCTTGCCTTTGTAGTTAAGTTACCATTCGCGCCACATTGATGTATCGAGTGTTTTTTCACCGACACAGGGTTGGCTATGCCAGTAAATACTATTTTGGGACTCTTTGCCAAGTCCCCGATCAAACCCCTGCAGAAGCATGTGATGAAAGTCCATGAAGCTGCGCAGCAATTGGTTCCCTTCTTCGACGCCATGTGGGAGCAGGACTGGGAAAAGGCCGAACAGATCCAGGGCCATATTTCCCAGCTGGAACGGGAAGCCGATGCCCTCAAGCGGGAAATCCGCCTCAAACTCCCCCGCGGCCTCTTTATGCCGGTCGCCCGCACCGACATGCTGGAGCTGTTGACCCAGCAGGACAAGATTGCCAACAAGGCGAAAGACATCTCCGGCCGCATCGTGGGCCGCCAGATGGAAATTCCGCTGCAACTGAAAACGTCTTTTATGGCCTACCTAGGTCGGTGTATCGACGCCACCGCCCAGGCCGCCAAGGCCATAGACGAGCTCGACGAACTGCTGGAAACCGGCTTCAAGGGCCGGGAGATGGACCTGGTTACCGACATGATCCACCAACTGGATCTGATCGAGGACGATACCGACGTGATGCAGGCCAAGCTGCGCAAGCAGTTGCAAGCCATCGAAGACGGTTACAACCCCATCGATGTCATCTTCCTGTACAAGATCCTTGAGTGGGTCGGTGACCTGGCAGATCAGGCCGAACGGGTGGGTGCCCGTCTCGAGCTGATGCTGTCCCGTTCCTGAGCGAATCAACAAGGTATATAAATGGATATCATCGCTAACTACGGCACCACGCTGATCCTGGTGGCGGCCGTCTTCGGCTTCTTCATGGCCTGGGGCATAGGTGCCAACGACGTGGCCAATGCCATGGGTACCTCGGTGGGTACCCGCTCGCTGACCATCAAACAGGCGATCATCATCGCCATGATCTTCGAATTTGCCGGCGCCTACCTGGCCGGCGGCGAGGTCACCTCCACCATCCGCAGCGGTATCATCGACTCCGACGCCTTCGTCGACACTCCCGACCAGCTGGTGTTCGGTATGATAGCCTCGCTGCTGGCCGCCGGCACCTGGCTGCTGCTGGCCTCCTACTTCGGCTGGCCGGTGTCCACCACCCACTCCATCATCGGCGCCATCGTCGGCTTCGCACTGGTTTCCCTCGGTTCCGAGGCGGTGTACTGGGGTAAACTCGGCGGCGTGGTCGGCTCCTGGATCGTCACCCCGGCCCTGTCCGGCCTGCTTGCCTACTTTACCTTTATGAGCGTGCAGCGGTTGATCTTCAACGCCGACAGCCCGCTGGCGGCGGCCAAGAAGTATGTGCCCGTCTATATCTTCCTCACCATCATGGTGATCTGCCTGGTGACCCTGAAGAAGGGCCTGAGCCACGTGGGCCTGGATATGAGCAACATCCAGAGCTGGGGCCTGTCGGTGGCGGTGTCGCTGCTCGGGGCCCTGATCTGCGCTGCCTATATCCGTCGCCAGCAGTACAATCCCCTAGACGACAAGGACATGCATTTCTCCAACGTAGAGAAGGTGTTCGGCATCCTGATGGTGGTCACCGCCTGCGCCAT
This sequence comes from Zobellella iuensis, assembly GCF_016746085.1. Lineage (GTDB taxonomy): Bacteria > Pseudomonadota > Gammaproteobacteria > Enterobacterales > Aeromonadaceae > Oceanimonas > Oceanimonas iuensis. The sequence goes on along the minus strand of NZ_JAERTZ010000036.1, from coordinate 95,063 downwards.
GGCCTTCGCCCACGGCTCCAACGACGTGGCCAACGCCATAGGCCCGCTGTCGGCCGTGGTGAGCGTGGTGGAAAGCGCCGGCCAAATCGCGGCCCGCTCCACCATCGCCTGGTGGATACTGCCGCTCGGCGGCATCGGCATCGTCATCGGCCTGGCCTCCCTCGGCCACAAGGTGATGGCGACCGTGGGCACCGGCATCACCCACCTGACGCCGAGCCGCGGCTTCGCCGCCCAGCTGGCCACCGCTGCGACAGTGGTGATCGCATCCGGCACCGGCCTGCCCATCTCCACCACCCAGACCCTGGTGGGCGCGGTGATGGGGGTCGGCCTGGCCCGGGGTATCGCCGCCCTCAACCTTAACGTATTGCGTAATATAGTGGTGTCCTGGATAGTGACCCTGCCCGCCGGCGCCATCCTGGCCATCGTCTTCTTCTACATCATCCAGTGGATGTTCACCTGAACCAGGGGGGCCGCAGGCCCCCTTGTTCTTGTTCTTGCCTGCATCGCCGATTACCATGACATCATCGTTGAGAGTGAAGGAACCCCAGGTGAGATCAAAATTCCTGTTGGCACTGCTGTGCAGCCTGCCCTGGCTCGGCCATGCCGAAGCCGCAACCCGTTATATTTCCGACAACGTCTACGCCTTTCTGCATAGCGGACCCGGCAACCAGTACCGTATCCTCGGCTCCATCAATGCCGGCGAGCCGGTGGAGTACCTGAGCCGCAACGCCGACAGCAAGTACGTGCAGATCCGCGACGGCGAAGGCCGTACCGGCTGGGTCGACGGCCAGTATATACAGACCGGGGAAAGCTTCCGCTCCCGGCTGCCCGCCCTGGAGCAGGAGTTGGCAACCACCAAACAGCAACTGGCCAGCGCCGATGAACGTCACCGCCAGGATGTGATCGATAAGACCAGCCGACTGCAGCAGCAGGAGCAGGAGCTGAGCGAATTGCACAGCCAGCTTGCCGCGTTGCGCCAGACCGGTGACCAGCTGGCGGCGGACAATCGCCGGCTGAGCAGCCTGATGGACGACAGAGAGCACCAGATGCGGCTGGACTGGCTGCTGCGGGGCGGCCTGGTGGCCGGCGTCGGCGCCCTGATCGGCTTCCTGTTGCCGCTGATCCCCCTGCGCCGCAAGCGCAAGCAGGGTCGCTGGATGAACTGATGCCATCCGCCCCATTCCCGCAAGCGCCCTGGTGGCGCTTTTTTGTTGCTCCTTTCCCCCTGCCGCCCGTGCTCGGCTATCTTTAACAGGCAAACAGGGCGGACAATCGTAGCTATTGCGCCTCTCGGCACGCCCACTGTTACCGGCCCGCCGCCACGGCTCCCCAACCTCAGGAAGTGTCGTTATGTTTACTGCTGCCACCGTCTTCGCCCCCGGTTACACCCCCCGCGACCTGCCGGCCCTGCGCCAGGACATTACCCGAAATTATGTAATCGATGAGAACAGCTACCTGGCCAGCCTGCTGGAGCAGGTGCCGGCCGACGGCCAGACCCTGGCCCGCATCACCGAGCAGGCCCGTCGCCTGGTAACCCAGGTGCGGGCGGAAAGCGACGGCGGCGACGGCATCGACGCCTTCCTGCAGCAGTACAGCCTGGACACCCAGGAGGGCGTTATCCTGATGTGCCTGGCCGAGGCGCTGCTGCGCATCCCCGACAGCCATACCGCCGACGAACTGATCAAGGACAAGTTGTCCGGTGCCGATTGGGCCAAACACTTCCGCCAGAGCGACTCCACCCTGGTCAACGCCTCCACCTGGGGCCTGATGCTGACCGGCAAGATAGTGCGCATGGACAAAAAGCTGGACGGCAACCCGGCCAATGTGCTGGGCCGCATGATCAACCGCCTGGGCGAGCCGGTGGTACGCTCCGCCATGTACGCGGCCATGAAGATCATGGGCAAGCAGTTCGTGCTGGGGCGGGACATCAAGGAGGCGCTCAAGACCAGCCGCAAGTCCCGCGAGCTCGGCTACAGCCATTCCTACGACATGCTGGGCGAGGCGGCCATGACCGCCGCCGACGCCGACAAGTACCGCGCCGACTACGCCAAGGCCATCGCCGCCGTCGGTGCCGAGCAGCTCAACAACCCGGCGGTGCCGCGCCCCTCCGTCTCCATCAAGCTGTCCGCCCTGCATCCCCGCTACGAGGAAGCCAACCGGGCGCGGGTGCTGAGCGAGCTCCATGCCACCGTGCTGGGGTTGCTGGCAGAGGCGCGCCGGCTGAACGTGTTCATCACCATAGATGCGGAGGAGATGGATCGGCTGGAGCTGTCGCTCGATCTGTTCGAATCCCTGTACCGTTCCGAGGTCAACCAGGGCTGGGGCGGGCTCGGCCTGGTGGTGCAGGCCTATTCCAAGCGGGCCCTGCCGGTGCTGTGCTGGCTGACCGCCCTGGCCCGGGAGCAGGGCGACGAGATCCCGGTGCGGCTGGTGAAGGGCGCCTACTGGGACAGCGAGATCAAGCACTGCCAGCAGGCCGGCATCGACGGCTACCCGGTCTATACCCGCAAGGCCGGCACCGATGTGTCGTACCTCGCCTGTGCCCGCTACCTGCTGAGCGAGGCGACCCGGGGCGCCATCTATCCCCAGTTCGCCACCCACAATGCCCACACAGTGGTGTCGGTGCTGGCCATGGCGGGGGAGCGCCGCTTCGAGTTCCAGCGCCTGCACGGCATGGGCGAGGAGCTGTACAACAGGGTGCTGAAGGAGAACCCCGGCCTGGTGTGCCGCATCTACGCCCCGGTGGGGGCCCACAAGGATCTGCTGCCCTACCTGGTGCGCCGGCTGCTGGAAAACGGCGCCAACACCTCCTTCGTGCACAAGCTGGTGGATCCCAACACCCCCGTCGACAGCCTGATCACCCATCCGCTGGCGAGCCTGGCTGACTGTTCCACCCTGGCCAACGACAAAATCCCGCTGCCGCTGGCCATCTTCCCGGACAGGGTCAACTCCCGGGGCCTGAACCTGAATATCGAAGCTCTGCGCACCCCCTTCTTCGATGAACTGGCCAGGCTGGCCGACAAGCAGTGGCAGGCCGGCCCGGTGGTCGGCGGCAAGACCCTGACCCAGGGCACCGCCAGCGCCGTGCTGAGCCCCCAGGATCAGGGCCGGCAGCTGGGGCAGGTGTGGTTCGCCGATCAGGCGACGGTAGCGCAGGCGGTGGGCCGGGCCCAGGCCGCCTTCAAGGGCTGGCGCGACACCCCGGTGGAGCAACGCGCCCGGGCGCTGGAACAGCTGGCCGAGCTGCTGGAGGCGCACAGCGCCGAGTTCGTCTCGCTCTGTACCCGGGAGGCGGGCAAGCTGTTGCAGGACGGCATCGACGAGGTGCGCGAGGCGGTGGACTTCTGCCGCTACTACGCCGTTGAAGCCCGCCGCCTGATGGCCGAGCCCACCCGCCTGCCCGGCTACACCGGCGAGCTGAACCTGCTCCATGCCCAGGGCCGGGGACCCTTCGTCTGCATCAGCCCCTGGAACTTCCCGCTGGCCATCTTCCTCGGCCAGGTGGCGGCGGCCCTGGTCACCGGCAATACGGTGCTGGCCAAGCCGGCGGAGCAGACCTCGCTGGTGGCCCACCTGGCGGTGAAGCTGGCGCACCAGGCCGGCATTCCCGCCGAGGTGCTGCAGTTGCTGCCCGGCGACGGCGCCAGCGTGGGCGCGGCCCTCACCCAGGATCCGCGCATCGCCGGGGTCTGCTTCACCGGCTCCACCGACACCGCCCAGCTGATCAACCTGACCCTGGCCAAACGCCAGGGCGCCATAGTGCCGCTCATCGCCGAAACCGGCGGCCAGAACGCCATGATAGTGGACTCCACCGCCCTGCCCGAGCAGGTGGTGCGCGACGTGCTGCGCGCCGCCTTCCAGAGCGCCGGCCAGCGCTGCTCCGCCCTGCGGGTACTCTACCTGCAGGAAGACATCGCCGAGCGGGTGCTGGAGATCCTCAAGGGCGCCATGAAGGAGCTGAGCGTGGCCGATCCGGCACTCTGGTCCACCGACGTGGGCCCGGTGATCGACCAGGGCGCCAGGGCCGGGCTGGAAGCACACCTGGCGCGGATGCAGGCCGAAGGCAAGCGGATCATCGCCGAGGCCCCCATGGGCAAGGGCTGCGACCAGGGCTTCTATGTGCGGCCCACGGCGCTGGAAATCGGCAGCATCAAGGAGCTGGAAAAGGAGCAGTTCGGCCCCATACTGCATGTGGTGCGGTTCAAGGCGAAGGACATCGACAAGGTGATCGCTGACATCAACGGCACCGGCTACGGCCTGACCCTGGGCATCCACAGCCGCAACGAGTCCTTCGCCGACCAGGTGGCCAGGTCCGTGGATGCGGGCAACGTCTATATCAACCGGGATCAGATCGGCGCCATGGTGGGCGTGCAGCCCTTCGGCGGCCAGGGCCTGTCCGGCACCGGCCCCAAGGCCGGCGGCCCCCACTACCTGAGCCGCTTTATCACCGAGAAGACCATCACCAACAACACCACCGCCATCGGCGGCAACGCCACCCTGCTGTCCCTGGGGGAAGGCTGAGGCCGGAAGCCGGAAGCCGGAAGCCGGAAGCCGGAAGCCGGAAGCCGGAAGCCGGAAGCCGGAAGCCGGAAGCCGGAGATAATAACAAAAGCAAACTGCTGGCAAACCTTCGGATTTACCTATACGGGCAGCACCCATGCCAAAACAGGCGGACAAAGGGAACGGCTCCGCCGACCGTCACATGCCAGGGGGCGCGAAGCGCCTTGCACCGGAGGTATTGCCGCGACCGAGTTGCCAGTGGCAAGTCGCAGCGCGGCGATACCGACGGTTTCCGCGACATTCGGCATGTGCGAGCCTACATGGATGTACTTGCGGCGTGTCGGCGGAGCTGGCCCTTTGGCCGACTTATGTGGTCATGACAACGGCTTTGACTCCAGGCCGAAAGGCGCCTCGGCGCCTTTGGTTTAGGGTATCAGGGCGCCAGCCGCAGGGTGCCGCTCAGGCGGATTCGTTCGAAGTCGCTGACCAGCACCTCCACCGTCACCGACCAATCCCCTGGCGCCGGCAACAGCAGCTCCTCCAGCAACCAGTGCCCCGGCGCCAGTGGCAGCGCCTGACGGCGGAACGGTGCTATATCCGCCTGCGCATGGGATAACAACAGGGCGAGCTCCCGGGCCTCCCGCACCCGCCCCTGGGCATCCTGCAGCAGTATGTCGGCCCGTACCGGTCCGGCCTTGCCCGGAGACAGGGTCAGCACCGCCTGCAGCCCGGCGTCGGCCACGACCGCCTGTACCTGCCCCGGCGGCAACAGCGTCCTGGGCGGCGGGGTAAAACGCCAGGCCGCCACCAGCCCCAGCACCACCAGCAGCAGCCCCAGCTCAAGCCGGATCAGCCGCCGCAGGGCCAGGTGAGCGGCGGCCTCTCCCCGCTGCACCCGGGCGGTCAGGCGCCAGCGATTCCAGGCGGCCAGCACCAGCACCAGGGCCACCAGCGCCAGCTTCAGCAGCAGAATACGGCTGTAGCCGGGCCAGGTCAGGGCGCGCCAGTGTCCCAGCTGTATCACCCCCAGGACGCCGCCGGACAACACCAGGCCGGCCAGCATCCAGGGCGCCCAGCGGGAGAACAGTCCCAGCACCCGCCGGGCGTCCGCGCCCGGCCTGGCCAGGGCAGCAAAGAGCGGCGGCAGGGCGCCCAGCCACAGCATCACCATCAGCACATGCAGCCCCAGCGCCGGGCGGCTTAGCCAGCGGGGCTCGGCCGAGGCGGCATGGCCGCTGACCGTAAACGCCAGCCCGAGCAGGAGCACGACCGCAGCCGACAGCAGCCAGGCCAGCGGGTAGGAATAACGCCGCAGCCACAGGGTGCCGCCGGCACCGGCCAGGGCCAGCAGAGCCAATCCGACGCTGTGGCCATAACTGGTGGCCATGGCGGCCTGCCAGCCGGGCGAGGCCAGCAGCCCGGACATGGGCAGGCCCAGGGCATCCACCCCCTGCAGGCCGAGCGACAGCGGCAGGGCCCCGGCCCCCAGCCAGAGCGCGGCAATGACCGGGCGCGAGGGCCCGGTGCCGAGCCAGAGGGAGGCGCAGGCACCGCCGACGCCCAATATCAGCCCCAGATAGACCGCCACCCGGGCGCTCCAGATGGCGAGATAATGGCTGCCGGCCGCCGGCGGCATCACCTCCGTTTCGGTTTGCACACCGACGGCAAACGCCAGCGCCCCCGCTATGGGATGGCCGTCGGCGGACACCACCCGCCAACTGAGCAGCCAGTTACCCGGGGCCAGGGCAGCCGGCACCTCGATCCGCAGCTGCTGCGCGGATTGCACGCCTTCCAGCCGCTGCGGCTCGCCATCCGGCCCGATCAGGGTCAACACCAGCGGGCTAACCCTTTCATTAAACTGCAATACCAGCCAGGCTGGTGATTCGTTAAGTAAACTGCCCTCCGCCGGCACGCTGTGCAACAGCACGGCGTGGGCACGGGCGCCACCGCTGCCAAGCAGGATCAGCAGCAGCCCCAGCCAGGGCAGAACGACACGCGATTTCACCGACATGGGTATCCCCGCAAGCAGATAACAACAGGGGCGGCCATGCCGCCCCCGGGAGTTCAGGCCAATAGCCGGCTCCGGTTAATGATGGTGGCCCGCTTTCAGGGTCAGGCCGGGCGCCGGCTCATCACTCCCCTCGTCACCCGCGGTGTCTATCCAGCGGGCCACCCCATTGGCACATTCCTGCACCGTGGGGAAATAGAAGCGGCTGTCGGCAGGCAGGCTGTCGGCGAAGCGCCCGCGAAACACGAACTCGTCGTAGAAGTCATCGGGCAGGTTGCCACCGGACCAGATGATTTCGGTCACCCCCCGGGTCACGGCCGTGCCGTGATTATCATAGGCCTGGGCATAGTCACCGGTGACGGTTTCCAGCGTCCAGCCCGCCTTGGGCATGGGCTTGACCCCATAAAACCCCTCCGGGATCCTGACCCTCAGGGTATGGGTGGCTTCCTCCTCGCAACCGTGGGGCACCCGCAGCACCGCCTTGTAGCTGGCTCCCGGCTGGGCCGTGGGCTGCTCCAGGGTCACATGGGCAGAAGCGGCCGGCAGCCACAGGCAGGACAGGGCCGCCGCCAGGGCGGTGTTTCTTGCGATAATGGTCATGGTTTTTCCTCGATATCAATACAGACGGTAGACAGGCACGCGCGCCGGGCGCGCTCACATCAGGCGAAGGCGAGGAAAGCGGGAGGGGCGCGGGAAGCGAGACCGGGCCAGCGCGGTGGCGCCCGGGCAGGAGGAGTGTAGCCGCCGGGCAGCCCGACAAAGAAGGCCTGCCTGGCGGGCAAGTCAAGGCCATGTCCGGGTTCGCCCGAATAGAGCATTTGGGTCCAGCAGGGGCACTGATCGCAGTGCTCCGCCATGGGGTGCGGAGGGGCATCGTCCGAGACCGGCTCGCCCTGCCACTCGGCCAGGGACACCCACTTCAGGGTACCGCCGCTGCAGATAAGCACCCGCTCGTCGGCGCTCCCCGCCCTAGCCCAGGCCGGGGCCGCAAAGGCCGGCAGCAGGGCGCCCGCCAGCAGGCTCAGCAGCAAAAGTGGCAAGATAGGAAGTGACATCCTTTTCATCACTGGGGACAATAGCCTCGACACATCCTGTAAAAGTTCTTTTGAATCCCTTTGGGGACGACGATTGATATTAAGGCAAGGGGAAAAAAGTGCAAACATATCTGGTGGGGGGCGCGGTCAGGGATGCCTTGCTGGGCCTGGAGGTCAGCGAGCGTGACTATATGGTGGTGGGCGCCACCCCGGAGCACCTGCTCCGCCTCGGTTACACCCAGGTGGGCAGGGACTTCCCGGTATTTCTACATCCGCACAGCAAAGAGGAATATGCCCTGGCCCGCACCGAGCGTAAGGCGGGCAGCGGTTATACCGGCTTTATCTGCGACTTCGGCCCCGAGGTCACCCTGGAGGAGGATCTGCGCCGCCGGGATCTCACCATCAACGCCATCGCCCAGGACCAGCAGGGCCGGTTGCACGACCCCTACGGCGGCCGCACCGATATCGAGCACCGGGTGCTGCGCCATGTGTCCGCGGCCTTCGCCGAAGATCCGTTGCGGGTGTTGCGGGTGGCCCGTTTCGCCGCCCGCTTCCACGACCTCGGCTTTACCCTGGCCGACGAAACCCAGGCCTTGATGCGAGAGATGGCCGCCAGCGGCGAGCTCAACGCCCTGACGCCAGAGCGGGTCTGGAAGGAAACGGAAAAGGCCCTGGCCACCGCCAACCCCCAGGTCTATTTCGAGGTGCTGCGCCAGGCCGGTGCCCTGGGCCCGCTCTTTCCCGAACTGGAGGCCCTGTTCGGGGTGCCGGGCCCGGAACAATGGCATCCGGAGATCGACACCGGCATTCATACCCTGATGGTGCTCAAGCGGGCGGCGGAGCTGGGCGGAAACCTGCCCTGCCGCTTTGCCGCCCTCTGCCATGACTTCGGCAAGGCGCTGACGCCCCGGGAAAAATGGCCCAGCCATCATCACCATGGCGAACTGGGAGTCACGCCGATAGAAGCCTTGTGCGCCCGTTTCAAGGTGCCCACCGAGCATAAAGAACTGGCCATACTCATGAGCCGCTGGCATATCCTGTTCCACCGGCTGGCTGAGCCGGGTCCCGAGCAGGCCACCACCATTCTGGAGCTGTTCAACCGTACCGACGCCTGGCGCAAGCCGGAGCGGTTCGCCCAGCTGCTGATCTGTGCCCAGGCTGACCTGCAGGGCCGCGAGGGGTTCGAGCACAGGCCCTATCCCCAGCGGGAACGGCTATGGCAATGGCTGGAGGAACTCAGGCAGATCACCGCCGCCCCCTTCGTCATCCAGGGGTTGAAGGGGCCCGACATCGGCGAGGCCATCGCCGCCGCCCGGTTACAGCAGTTGGAACAGTGGCTGGCTCACCCCTGAGCCGCCATCACCCACAACAGCACCGCTCCCAGGCCCAGCCGGTAGAGCACGAAAGGCAGCACCCCGATGCGATTGAGCAGGGCCAGGAAGACATGGATGCAGGCCAGAGCGCTGGCAAAAGAGGCCAGCACGCCCACCCCCACCGCGGACCAGGACATCATCGCCTGGCTGCCGATCAGGTCGGACGCCTGATGGCTGCCGGCCAGGAAGATAATGGGGATGGACATCAGGAAGGAAAAGCGGGCCGCCGCCTGCCGGGTGAGGCCCAGCATCAGACCGGCGGTCAGGGTGATGCCGCTGCGAGAAGTCCCCGGGATCAACGCCAGGGCCTGGGCACAGCCCAGCATCAGGGCCCCGCGCCAGCCGGCCTGGTATTCGTTTTTCTGCAGCCTGGCCATATGGTCGGCCCACCACAGCAACAAACCGAAGACGATGGTCGCCAGTGCAATCACCCAGCCGGAGCGCAGGTGATCTCCTATCCAGTCGCCGAACAGCAACCCCACCACACAGGCAGGAATGGTCGCCAGGATAATGCACCAGGCCAGCCGCGATTCGGCATTGTGCCCACCGCCACGGATGGACTTCAGCCAGGCCGCCGCCAGGGCGCGAACTTCCTTGCGAAAGTAATAGATCACCGCCAGCAAGCTGCCCAGGTGCACGGCCACATCGAACGCCATGCCCTGGTCGCGCCAGCCCAATAACACCGACGGTAAAATCAGGTGGGCCGAGCTGGAAATGGGAAGAAATTCGGTAAAGCCCTGGATCAGGGCGAGCAGTACAGCCTGCACTTCCATGATGCTATTCCTGTGTTCGGATACGTCGGCAGACTACCAATAGCGAATGACGCTTTAATGACGGCTCAGCTTACACCATTGGCACGGGCAAAGCGCTCGATTTCCACGCCCACGCCGGCGGCATTGGGCACGGCGCCCGGCTTGGTGAGCCGCACCCGCACCGACTTGACCGGAAACTCGGCCAAAATCAGCTGGGCAATATGCTCTGCCATGGTTTCGACCAGCTCCACATGGTTTTGTTCAGCATAGGCACAGACTTTTCTGGACAGCGCCGCATAATCCAGCGCCTGCCCGATATCATCCCCCAGGGCCGCCGGCTTGGTGTCGTAGCCCATCTCCAGGTCGAAGCGGATTTTTTGCCGAATGCCTTTTTCCCACTCATAAACGCCTATGGTGGTAAGCACTTCCAGGCCTTGCACAAACACTTTATCCATCATCTCTATCTTCTGTTAAGCTGTGGCTATCTTCGGCGGCCGGGCCGCGCTGGTCCGGTTTTAAGGGCGCAATAATAACGGATTGAACCCGGGGTATAAACCGCGATATGACGGCCCTCACCTTGTTTATGATCATACTGGCTTACCTGGGGGGCTCGGTCTCCAGCGCCGTACTGATCTCGAGGCTCTACCGGCTGCCGGACCCCAGGGCCCACGGCTCGGGCAACCCCGGGGCCACCAATGTACTGCGCACCGGCCACCGCAGCGCCGCGGTATGGGTGCTGCTGCTCGATATCCTCAAGGGCACCGTGCCTGTGTATCTGGGCTGGTTTATGGGGATCCCCCCCCTGTACCTGGCCCTGATCGGCATGGCCGCCTGCCTGGGCCACATGTTTCCGCTGTTTTTTCACTTCCGTGGCGGCAAGGGCGTCGCCACCGCCCTGGGTACCCTGCTGCCGCTGGGCATGGACATGGCCGGGCTGCTGCTGCTGACCTGGCTGCTCAGCCTGGGGCTGTTCGGCTATTCTTCGCTGGCCTCTATCATTACCGCCCTGGCGGCGCCGCTGTATATCTATTTCATCAAGCCGGAATACACCCTGGCGGTAGCGCTGCTGTCCTGCCTTATTATTTTGCGCCACCACCGCAATATCAGCCGGCTCTATCACCACCAGGAAAAGCCCATTATCGACAAGTTCAAGCGAAACCGGGAGTGAGGGGTGAGGCAAGTGTTGCTCCTCACGCCTTACGATTCACTCCGCATACCTTCCCCTCACTCGACCGGGGCCAGCTCATCCAGCGGCCAGCGCGGCCGGGCCTTGACCGACAGGGGCTCGAACTCGCCCGCCCTGAGCCGCTGCAGCCCGGCGAAGGCGATCATGGCACCGTTGTCGGTGCAATATTCGTTGCGTGGATAGAACACCTCCCCCTTGAGACCCGCCATCAGCGCGGCCAGTTGGCTGCGCAGCGACAGGTTGGCGCTGACCCCGCCGGCCACCACCAGACGGTTGAGCCCGGTCTGCTGCAGGGCCCGCTTGCACTTGATGGCCAGGGTATCCACCACCGCCTGCTGGAAGGCGTGGGCGATGTCGGCCCGGGTCTGGTCGTCGTTGCCCTGTGCCGCTATGGTGTTGGCGGCAAAGGTCTTGAGGCCGGAAAAGCTGAAGTCCAGGCCGGGCCTGTCGGTCATGGGCCGGGGAAAGTGGAAACGGCCGGGAACCCCCTGCTCGGCCAGCCTGGCCAGGCGCGGACCGCCGGGATACTCCAGCCCCATCAGCTTGGCGGTCTTGTCGAAGGCTTCGCCGGCGGCGTCGTCGATGGACTCACCGAGGATCTCATAGCGGCCGATGCCGCCCACCCGTACCAGCAGGGTATGGCCACCGGACACCAGCAAGGCCACGAAGGGAAAGGCCGGTACCCGCTCTTCCAGCATGGGTGCCAGCAGGTGGCCTTCCATATGGTGCACCGCCACCGCCGGTTTGTTCCAGGCGAAGGCCAGGCTGCGGCCTATGGTGGCGCCCACCAGCAGGGCGCCCATCAGGCCCGGGCCGGCGGTGTAGGCCACGCCGTCGATGTCCTCCCGGGTACACCCGGCCTGGGCCAGGGCCGCCTCGATCAGCGGTATGGTCTTGCGGATATGATCCCGGCTGGCCAGCTCCGGCACCACGCCGCCGTAGTCCGCGTGCAGCTTGACCTGGCTGTAGAGCTGGTGGGCCAGGATGCCGAGCTTGTCGTCATAGATGGCGATGCCGGTTTCATCGCAGGAAGTCTCGATACCTAGTACGCGCATGGAATCAATAACACTGTCGGAAAGATGGTGGCTATGTTACCCTGCCCGCGATTTTTTAACCAGCGAAGGGCTGCCGGTCTTTACAGCCGGGGCCGGTTCAGAGTAGAATTTCGCACCATTTTTTATAGTCATACTGGTCGGTGACAGGCCAGTTAACCGAGGTGAGAGGCACATGCCAGTAATTAAAGTACGTGAAAACGAGCCCTTCGACGTAGCCCTGCGTCGCTTCAAGCGTTCCTGCGAGAAAGCCGGTATCCTGTCTGAAGTGCGTCGCCGCGAGCACTACGAGAAGCCGACTACCGAGCGCAAGCGTGCCAAGGCTGCCGCCGTTAAGCGTCACGCCAAGAAGCTGGCTCGCGAAAACGCACGTCGCACTCGTCTGTACTAAGCAGTTATTGATCTCATGTCTTTAAAGGACCAGCTGTCGGAGCAGCAGAAGAACGCCATGCGTGCCAGAGACAAGGCTCGCCTGGGTACCCTGCGCATGCTGATGGCCGAGATCAAGCAAAGAGAGATAGACAGCCGCGAAACCCTGGATGACGACGGCATCATAGCGGTGATCACCAAGATGGTGAAACAGCGCAAAGACGCCGGCAGCCAGTTTGAGCAGGCTGGTCGCCAGGATCTGGCCGACAACGAGCGCCAGGAAATAGCGGTGCTGCAGGAGTTCCTGCCGCAACCTCTGACAGAAGACGAACTGGATGCTTTGCTGGTGCAAGCCATCGCCGATACCGGCGCCTCTGGCATGCAGGATATGGGCAAAGTGATGGCGGTGCTCAAGCCGCAAATCCAGGGACGTGCAGATATGGGCAAGGTCAGCGCCATTATCAAAGCCAAACTGGCTTAATCCGGTTGCTTTCCTGCCAACGGGCCGTGCTTCGTCTGATGCACGGCTTTGTTTTTTCGCATTCCCGGTGAACCATGGCAGGCAGAATTCCCCAATCCTTCATTGACGATCTGTTGGCCCGCACCGACATAGTCGACCTGATCGATCAGCGGGTAAAACTCAAGAAAGCCGGCAAGAACTACCAGGCCTGCTGCCCCTTTCATAACGAAAAAAGCCCCTCTTTTACCGTCAGCCCCGATAAACAGTTCTACCATTGTTTTGGCTGTGGCGCCCACGGCACCGCGCTCGGCTTCCTGATGGAATACGACGGCCTGGAATTTCTCGACGCCATCGATGAACTGGCCGCCCGCCATGGCGTGAGCGTGCCCCGCGAAAGCAGCGCTGGCTCCTCCCCCGAACAACAGGCGGCGGCCAAGGCGGTACGCCAGGACCTCTATGGCCAGTTGAACGACATCAGCCGTTTCTACCAGACCCAGCTCAAACAGTCCCAGGCCGCCATCGGCTATCTTAAAGGCCGGGGCCTGAGCGGCGAGGTGGTCAAGCAGTTCGCCATCGGTTATGTGCCGGATCAGTGGGACAGCGTCAAGCGCCAGTTCGCCCGCAACAGGGAAACGGAGCGGCAATTGATCGAAGGCGGCATGCTGCTGCAAAACAACAATGGCCGGATTTACGATCGCTTCCGCGACCGCATCATGTTTCCCATCCGCGACCGGCGTGGCCGGGTGATCGGCTTCGGCGGCCGGGTACTGGGCCAGGGGACGCCCAAATACCTGAACTCGCCGGAAACCCCGGTGTTCCACAAGGGGCGGGAGCTGTACGGCCTGTATGAGGTCCGCCAGGCGCACCGTAATCCGGAGCGCATCCTGGTGGTGGAGGGCTACATGGACGTGGTGGCCCTGGCCCAGTTCGGCATCGACTATGCGGTGGCCAGCCTGGGTACCTCCACCACACCCGATCACCTGCAACTGCTGTTCCGCACCACCCGCGAGGTCGTCTGCTGCTACGACGGGGACAGGGCCGGGCGCGAAGCCGCCTGGCGGGCGCTGGAAAACGCCCTGCCGCTGATGCAGGACGGCCGCAGCCTGAAATTCGTGTTCCTGCCCGACGGCGAGGATCCGGATACCCTGGTGCGTAAGCTGGGCGCCGCGGCCTTCGAACAGATGCTGGCTCAAGCCCAGGATTTCGGTGATTTCCTGTTCGAACGCCTCGGCCAGGACACCATGGCGGGGGATGCGGGCCAGCGCGAGCTGGCGCACAAGGCGGCGGAAGCCATCAGCCGGGTGCCGGAAGGCTTTACCCGCGAGGGATTGATCACCCGCCTTTCGCGCCAGTTGAACTGGGGCGAGAACGAACGACGGGTCAAGGAGCTGTTCGAGCGCCTGCAACAGGGTACCGCCGAGCCCGCCACCACGCCGAAGCGGGAATCGAAAAAGATAAAGCTGACCCCCCTTCGCCGGGCCATAGCGCTTGTGCTACAATATCCGGCTGCCGCGGCCAGGCTGCCGGCCATGCCCGAGCTGGAAGAATTGCCGCTGCCGGGCATGGAGCTGCTGCTGGAGCTGCTGGCCCAGGTGCAACGCCAACCCGAGATGACCACAGCCCAATTGCTGGAACACTGGCGCGGCCACGGCTCCGAGCCGGCGCTGGCGCGCCTGGCCATGGCGGAGGAGCTGTTTGCCGGTGAACACATCGAACAGGAACTGCAGGATATTTTTGTGGTACTGATCAACGAGTTCCTGGCCAGGCGCATCGAAACGCTGCAACGGAAGATAGGAAGCCCCCTGGGGCTGACCCCGGCGGAAAAGCAGGAATTGCTGCTGCTATTGAGCGAAAGCAAGGGCTGCGGCGGCTGAACATTGAAAAGCGGGCGCACCGCCCCAAGATTGTAAAACAGGCCCGGTTCACGGGTAATGATGAAACCATTGAGCGCGGCAGCACTCTCACCGTAAAGAAGGCGAGGCGTGTTGGCAAGCACAGACCGGCATAGCGACGCTGGTCAAATTTTGTTATAATCGGCTACTTGCGCGCCATAAAAGAGTGCCTAATGCCTACACCCTCTTGCAACATCTAACCGGACGAGTTCTATGGAGCAAACCCCGCAGTCACAGCTTAAGCTTCTCGTAGCCAAAGGTAAAGAACAGGGTTACCTGACTTATGCCGAGGTGAACGATCATCTTCCCCAGGATATTGTCGACTCCGATCAGATCGAAGACATCATCCAGATGATCAACGACATGGGCATCCAGGTGGTTGAAAGTGCCCCCGATGCCGATGATTTGATGATGTCGGAAACCACCGCCGACGAAGACGCCGCCGAAGCCGCCGCCCAGGCACTAGCTTCTGTTGAGTCTGAAATTGGCCGCACCACGGATCCGGTGCGCATGTACATGCGTGAAATGGGCACGGTAGAGCTGCTGACCCGCGAAGGCGAAATCGACATCGCCAAACGTATTGAAGACGGTATCAACCAGGTTCAGAGCTCGGTCGCCGAATACCCCGAGGCCATCACCTCCCTGCTGGACCAGTTCGATCGCTTCGAAGCCGGCGACATCAAACTGAGCGACATCATCTCCGGCTTTGTCGACCTGGATGAAGCCGACGAGCTCGCGCCCACCGCCACCCATATCGGCTCCGAACTGAGCGAAGAAGAGCTGGATGACGAAGACGACGACGAAGACGAAGATGAAGACGACGACGATTCCGACGGCGACACCGGCCCCGATCCGGAAGTAGCCCGCGAAAAGTTCGGCGAACTGCGCACCCAATACGAAAAAACCCGGACCACCATCCAGGCCCATGGCCGCACCTCCGACGCCGCCGCCGAGCAGATTACCATCCTGGCCGATGTATTCCGCCAGTTCCGCCTGGTACCCAAGCAGTTCGACCGTCTGGTCAACAGCATGCGCGACATGATGGAGCGGGTGCGGGTGCAGGAACGCATCATCATGAAACTGTGCGTCGAGCAGAGCAAAATGCCGAAGAAAACCTTCGTGCAGGCCTTTGCCCACCACGAAAGCGAGCAGGAATGGTTTAACAAACAGCGGGCCGCCGGCAAGGCCTGGTCGGTCAAGATGGAAGAGGTGGCCGAAGACGTGCTGCGCGCCATCGGCAAGCTCAAGCTGGTAGAAGAAGAAACCGGCCTGACCATTTCGCAGATCAAGGACATCAACCGCCGCATGAGCATCGGCGAGGCCAAGGCCCGCCGCGCCAAGAAAGAGATGGTGGAAGCCAACCTGCGTCTGGTGATCTCCATCGCCAAGAAGTACACCAACCGCGGCCTGCAATTCCTGGACCTGATCCAGGAAGGCAACATCGGCCTGATGAAGGCGGTGGACAAGTTCGAATACCGTCGCGGCTACAAGTTCTCGACCTACGCCACCTGGTGGATCCGCCAGGCCATTACCCGCTCCATCGCGGATCAGGCCCGCACCATCCGCATCCCGGTGCACATGATCGAGACCATCAACAAGCTCAACCGGATTTCCCGCCAGATGCTGCAGGAAATGGGCCGCGAACCCACCCCGGAAGAGCTGGCCCATCGCATGGCCATGCCGGAAGACAAAATTCGCAAGGTGCTGAAGATCGCCAAAGAGCCCATCTCGATGGAAACCCCCATCGGCGATGACGAAGATTCGCACCTGGGCGACTTTATCGAGGACACCACCCTGTCCTTGCCGGCCGACTCCGCCACCAGCGAAAGCCTGCGCGCCGCCACCCGCGACGTGCTGTCCGGGCTGACCGCGCGGGAAGCCAAGGTACTGCGCATGCGTTTCGGTATCGACATGAACACCGACCATACCCTGGAAGAGGTGGGCAAGCAGTTCGACGTAACCCGCGAGCGTATCCGCCAGATCGAAGCCAAGGCCTTGCGCAAACTGCGCCATCCCAGCCGCTCCGAAGTGCTGCGCAGCTTCCTCGACGAGTAAGCCAGCGGCAGTAAAAAGGGCGCTTCGGCGCCCTTTTCCATCACCGCCGGCCGTCGCGCCAACCGCTTAAAAATCAAGCTGATATACGCCCGCCGCGACTGGACAGCCAAGGCCGCTTTCCCTATAATCAGCACCACTTTTGGCCCCTTAGCTCAGTTGGTTAGAGCGCTCGACTCATAATCGATCGGTCGCTGGTTCAAGTCCAGCAGGGGCCACCATACACAGCAAGGGTTAGCAGCTTAACAGCCGCTAACCCTTTTTTGTGTCGCTCCGGTACCCGAAGCCAGGGCGCTCAGCTCTCCGGCCCTTTCTCCCCGTTTTCCTTGATGTCCGCATCCAATTGCCGGATCTGGCTGATGATGGCCACCAGCTTGTAGCCGTTGGCGGTGAGCCGGTATTCGGTTCGGGGAGGGACTTCCGGGTAGCTCTGCTTGTGCAGCAGGCCGTAGCGGGTCAGCTTGCGCAGCCGCTCCGACAACACCTTGGTGGAGATACCCGCGATATGGCGTTCCAGGGCGCCGGGCCGGTTGATGCTGGCGGCGATGGCCTGCAGCACCGACACCGACCATTTGCACCCCACCACTTCCTCGAGCTGGCGGTAGCTGGACTGGGTTGGGGACATTATTTTTTGCCTTATGTTTCGCCAAATTACACCAAAAAGTGCCCGGGTTACCCAAAAGTACCCGCTGTTCGGCGGGGTAAACCGGGCCTACCCTTGGGGTGTGCCCATGCACCCAGTGTAAGCCATCGCAGGAGAGCAGCCATGACCAGCAAAGCCATTTTCTACCACGCCGGCTGTCCGGTGTGCGTCGCCGCCGAGCAGAACCTTGCCCGGGCCCTGGACCCGGGTCGTTACCAAGTGGAAGTCGTCCATCTGGGCGAACAAAAACACCGCCTGGCGGAAGCCGAGGCCGCCGGCGTCAAGTCGGTGCCCGCTCTGGTGCTGGACGGTGCCGCCTTTCATATCAACTTCGGCGCCGACCTGGCGGCGCTGAAATAACCCGGGTGCCGGCCATGCCGGCCATGCCGCCGCCCTGCCCGTTCAATCCCGCAGTTGCAGCAGGCCGTAGGCCAGGCGGGTGGCCGGCACCTCCAGCCCCAGTTGTTCCGCCCGGCGCAGCACGGCGCCGCTGATGGCGTCCAGCTCCAGCTCCCGCCCCTTCTCCTTGTCCACCAGCATGGAGGTCTTGATGGCGTCGAAGTTGCGGATCAGGGCATACATCTCGTCCACGTCGGTCTTGCCCAGGCTGACGCCGTCGGCCTCGGCCACGGCGGCGGTTTCCGCCATCATCTGGTAGACGCTGCGGCCCAGTTGCGGATGGTGGCTGAGGCGGCGGGTGTCCAGCCCGGAGAGGGCCGAGAGCGGGTTGACGCCGTTGTTGATAATCAGTTTGCGCCACAGCTCGCGGCGGATGTCCACCGCCACCTGGGTCGGAATGCCCGCCAGCTCGAAACACTGGCGCAATTGCTCCAGCCAGTCGGCCTGGGCCGGCCGTTGCCGGGGCCAGGCGCCCATGATCACCTGGGCCGGACCGTCCGCCTGCACCAGGCCCGGCGCCACTATATGGCCGCCGATGCGCACCGCCAGTCCGCCCAGGGTCCACGCCTCCCCCACCACCTCGCTGATAAGGAGTTCGTTGTCCACCCCGTTCTGCAGCGACAGCACCGGCACCGCGCTGGTGACCAGCCAGTCCGCCAGCTCCGCCATCAGGGGGCCGGTGGCCTGGGACTTCATCGTCAGCACGATCAGGTCGAAGTCGCCGCTGGCGCAGGTCTCGCGCAGGGTGGCCAGATCCAGCGCCCGCACCGGCTGCGCGAAACGAAAGTCCTGGTGCTCCACCCTAAGTCCCTGCCGCTGCATGGCGGCCAGGTGCTCTCCCCGGGCCACCAGTACCACCTCATGCCCCGCCTGCTGCAGCCGGGCGCCGTAATAGCCGCCGATGCCGCCGGCACCGATGATCAGAAACCGCTTCACTCCCTTTCTCCTTGCTTCTGGTTCACGCTGTGGCCGATGAACAAGTTACTCGTCTCGCCCCATTTCACCTTATTTTCTTATCCGTTACAGCCAGTTATGGCTCGCCCCGATATCGCTGGAACTGCGGGCTCTCCTCGATGGTCCTGGCCAGGCGGGCCGTGGCCTCGTTTGCCCGTTCGGCCACGAACAGGGTGGTGTCCGCCCGGGGCAGCGGCGGCAGCCCTTCCTCCACCACCACCAGGCCCGGCTCCAGGGTCTGGCGCGGTATCACCCCGACGCCGATCCCGGCCCGCACCGCCGCCAGTACGCCCGCCCGGCTCTGGCTGGTAAAGGCGATACGGTAGGCGGTGTCGGTGTGCTCCAGCGCCTGGCAGGCCGACTCCCGGTGATAGCAGCCTTCGACGAACACCGCCAGCGGCAAGGGTTCCCGCCGATGGGTCGCATGGGCCTCAGAGCATACCCAGACCAGTTCGTCCCGGCACAGCCGCAGGCCACCGTCGGACAGGGCCGGCATCTCCACCAGGGCGATGTCCAGCTTGCCCTCCTGGACCAGGGCCGCCAGGTAATGGGGCCGGTGATCGCAGAGCACTTCCAGCCGGGCCTCCGGATAATTGAGCACAAAGGCTTCCAGCAGGGGAGTCAGGCTGCGGGTGGCGTATTGATCATGGGTACCGAAGCGGACCTTGCCCACCACCTCCGCATTCTGGAAAGCCCCCAGGATCCGGTCGTGCAGGTTCAGCAGCTGATGAGCGTGCGTCCTGAGCTGCTCCCCCGCCGGGGTCAGCCTGACCCCATACTGCCCCCGCTCCAGCAACTCGGCCGCCACCAGCCCCTCCAGCCGGCTCAACTGCATGCTGATGGTGGACGGCGCCCGGTGCAGCCGCCCTGCCGCCGCGGTCAGGTTGCGGGTTTCCGCCACCACCGCGAAGGTGCGCAGCAGGGTAATGGGTAAATCACGCATCGGCAGACTTCATCCTTATTGAAGGCAGACCTCAATATTTATCGATTTACCGAATACTGGCAAGAAGAGAAGATGGCTCGCGGCCAATAGGCGCCGTTACCGGATCAGGGAGATCACCCCATGCGCATGGCCGCTATTTTCGGAATGAACCAGGTTGTCAGCCACGGTTTCGGCATGTTTCTGTTTGCCGCCCTCGTGCCCATGATGCGGGACAGCATTGCGCTGAGCCACTGGCATCTCGCCACCATCGGGGCCTTGACCCAGTTGGCCTACCTCGGGGGCGCCCTGTTGCTGGGCCTGGTTGGCCACCGCCTGGGCACCGCCCGTCTGGCGCTGGCCACCGGCGGCATCACCAGCCTGTTGCTGTTTACCCTGTCGCAGTTGCAGGAGCCGCGGCTGATCATCCTGGCCCTCACCTGCCTGGCGGCCAGTGCCGCCATCAGCTGGGGCAGCATAGTGGAGATCGTCAGCCGCCATACCGGCCCCGAACAGCGCTCGGGCTGCCTGTCGACCATCTCCAGCGGCACCGCCTGGGGATACGGCCTCAACGGCCTGCTGATCCTGCTGGTGGTCCCGGCCCTGGGCTGGCAACGGGGCTGGCAGCTGGCCGGATTGATGGGCCTGCTGGTCATGGGGCTCACCTGGCATATGCTGCGGACCTTAAAGCGCCAGCCGGCGACGCCAGGCGGGGGGCCGGTTGCCGCCATACCGGTGGCCCGGCTGCTGGCGACCATCTGTGGTGAGCGCACCGCCCTGTGCGCCTGCCTGATCTGCTTTCTGGTCGGCTTTACCACAATGCCGTTTTCCACCTGGCTCAATACCTACCTGGCTCAGCTGGGCCTGCCCGCCACCCTCGGTGGCTATACCTGGACCACGGTCGGGTTGACCGGCATGGTCGCCGGCCTGCTCACCGGCAAGCTGGCCGACCACAAGGGGCCGGAGCTGGCACTGCTGGTGATCTTCGGCGGCTTTGCCCTGGGCTTGCTGGCCTTCGTCCAGGATCCCGCGCGCTTCGCGCTGGTGGCCGGCTTCGGCTACGGCCTGATGTATTTTCCCATGTGGGGGATACTGGCCGGTTGGGTCGGCCAGCGCTATTCGTCGACCGCCACCATGCAGATCAGCGGCATCTGCATGGTCACGTTCGGCCTCGGCGGCACCCTGGGCAACCTGCTGGCCGGCTATCTGCGCGAGGCCACCGGCGCGCTGGACAGCCTCTACCTGGTGCTCGCCTCGGCTTCGGTGGTACTGGCCTTGCTGGGACTCTGGCTATACCGGGCCGGCCCCCGTCCCGACCCGGCCTGCCCAACCGCCTGACGGCTCCGCCGGCCGGCATCCCTCAGCCCAGGCTCACTTCATAGCCGGTGAACTTGCGCAGGTTGATCACCCCGCTGTCGAAGATCAGGTACTGGCCCTTGATGCCGAGCAGGGTGCCGGACACCACCGGGTTCTTGTCGAAGTTGTGGCTGGCGATCTTCTTCGGGTACTCCAGCACCGGGTAGCTGAGCCCGACCACCGGCTCGTCCAGCGGGGTGATGGCCTCTTCGCCGTAGTTCAGCACCAGTTCGGCCAGCTTTTCCTTAATTTCCGGCAGCAGCCGGGCGGCCTCGGCCTTGAGGTCGAGCGGAGCCTCGTCGCCCTTGAGCATGGCGCGCCAGTTGGTCTTGTCGGCCACCAGCTCGGCAAGGGCCACTTCCACCAGGCCGGAAAGCTGGCGGCTGGCCACCCGCAGGATGGGCAGCGCCTGGGTGGCGCCCTGATCGATCCAGCGGGTGGGCACCTGGCTGGCCCGGGTGATGCCCACCTTGAGGCCGGAGGTATTCGCCAGGTAGACGATATGGGGCACCATGCAGTGGCGCTCGCCCCACTCGGGCTCGCGGCAGGTGCCCTCGAAATAGTGGCAGGTTTCCGGCTTCATCACGCACATGTCGCAGCGGGCCAGTTTCTTCATGCAGGGAAAGCAGTGCCCCTGGGCGAAGCTCTTGCTGGTTTTGCGGCCGCAGGCGTCGCAGTAGATGTTGCCGGTGTAGCCGAGGGTGAGCGGCTGGCCGAGCAGGGCGTTCAGTTCCACCCTGTGCTCGCCCAGGGCCAGCTGGTAGGCCACGGGCTCGGCCAGGCTGGCCGGCATCTTGACCAGGGTTCCGGTGATCTTGCTCATGCTTCTTTCGTTATCGGTTGTGGGTTGCCCGGCTACTTTAACAGCAGCCGCCGGTTCGCGCACCCGCCGGCCCTTTGGCGGGAGCGCGAACCGGCGGCCATACTCAGCAGGGTAGGCACCCGGCAGGAGGAACCCGAGATGAACGTCGCCCCCCATTACCCCCGTCTGACCCATATCGCCCTGCATGTGCGGGATATCGAGGCCTGCATCCGCTTTTATTGCGGCTTCTGCGGCATGGTGGAAACCCACAGGCGCGAGAGCGGCCACCAGACCATCGTCTGGCTGGCCGAGCCGGAGCGGGAGCAGGACTTCATCTTCGTGCTGATGAACGGCGGCGAAGATCTGCAGCTGTCGCCCCACGACTATCGCCACTTCGGCTTCGCCCTGCCCAGCCGCGAGGCGGTGGACGCCCTCGCCGCCCGGGCCAGGGCCGCGGGCTGCCTGATCTGGCCGCCCCGGGACGAGCCCTATCCGGTGGGCTATTACTGCGGGGTCAGGGATCCCAACGGCAACCATGTGGAGTTCAGCCACGGTCAGCCCCTGGGGCCGGGCTGACCATCCCGAAGGGGTCAGAAGCGGGCGTTCAGCCCCAGCCAGAAATAGCGGCCGCCGCTTTCCACCTCGGTTTCACCGCTGGACTTGTACTTGACCCTGTCCTCATCGGTCAGGTTCTTGGCCAGCAGGTACACCGACAGATCCTTGGTGATGGCTTGGGTCAGCCTGGCGTCCACAAACGTTTCACCGGCGATGCGATCATCCCCTTCGCCCTTGTCGATGGAAGACACGTACTTGGCGGCGACGGACGCAGTGGTGCCGGTTGCCGGCAGGTGCCAGTCCAGGATCAGGTTGCCGATAAAGTCCGGCTGATCCTTGAAGCTGGCCTTGCTGCCGTCGGCATTCTCCAGCTGGGACTTGATGAAACTCTGGTTGGCCGTCAGGGTGAAAGGCGCCAGCCAGGACAGCCCCAGGGAGGAAAGCGCCCAGCGCTGCTCCAGTTCCAGCCCGCGCAGGTAGCCGTCCCCCACGTTCTGCACCTGGAACACCGGCTTGCCGTCCAGGGTCTCGCCGCTATCCCGGGATTCGATCACCCCCTTGATGTCGCGCTGGAACAAGTTGGCCCCGAGGAACAGCGGCCCGGTGACATAATCCAGGCCGATATCGAAGGCGTGCGCCTTGGCCACTTCCAGCTCCGGGTTGCCGATCACGAACTTGTCGTTGTTTTCCTGGGCATAGGGTGACAACTCGTCAAACTTGGGGCGGTTCAGCACCCGGGAGTAGGCCGCGTGCAGGCTGAGCTGTTCGTCCAGTCGGTACCGGGCCGAGAGGGAAGGCAGCCAGTCGGTGCCGCTGTTGCCGCCCTGGTTGCCCGCGCCGTCCTGGCTGCTCAGATCCACGTGCTCCAGGCGCAGGCCGGGCAAGAGGCTGAAGCGCTCGTTGAGGTGGGTTTCATTCTGGAGGAAGGCGGCGTAGTAGTCCTCTTCCAGGCGATAGTCGAACTTGGCATCCGCCGCCTGGGCGACACCGTTCTTCACCACCGTCTTGGTTCTGTCCCTCTCCCGCAGCCGGACCTGGGCACCGGTTTTCAGCTTGTGCCGGTAGGTACCGCTCCAGTCGTGGGTCAGCCTGGTTTCGCCCTGCCAGAAGGCGTCGGTCTTGTCCTCGAACTCCAGCTCGCGCTTGGTCAGGTTTTCCACCAGCTCGGCGTCGAGCTTCTGCTTGATCCTGTCCTTGTCCTCGGTGGTGCGGTAGTAGCCCAGGGCGCTGTCCAGCCGGGTGCGGGCATCGAACTTGTGCTGATGATCCAGCCCCAGTCCCTTGGTCAGCTTGACCTTGTCTTCCAGCTCCCGCTCTGCGTCCTTCAGGCTGGCGTCATCCTTGAACTTGCTCTTCAGCTTGGTCTTGTCTTCGCCATCCCGGATATAGAGCGGTTTGAGGTGGATTTCCCCCTGGTCATAGAAGTAGGCGCCGTCCAGCATCAGGGTCAGGTTCTCGGCCGGCTTGTCCTCCTGCTCCCGCTCCTGCAGCAGGCCACCGCTGCTCCGTTTTTCCTTGTCCTTCAGCAAGGGATCCTCGATATAGCTCAGCACGCCCTGGACGCCGATCCTGTCGTTGAAACGCTGGCCATGGCTGATGGACAGCTGCTTGCCGTCGGTGCCCAGGCTGTCCCGCCCCGCTCCGGCCAGGGTGACTTCGGTCAGCGGCGCCAGCGGGATCTCCCGGCGCTCGATATGCACCCGGCCGGCCAGGCCGTCGGCCTCGTATTCGGCACCCGGGTTGCGTAGCAGGGTGACCTCTCCCACCAGGGCGTTGGGGATGCGATCGAGGTTGAGTTCCCGCTTCTCGCCGCCATCGGGCAGTTGCACCCCGTCGAACTGCACCCGGCTGTAGTCCTTGTCCAGCCCCCGCAGCCGCAGATCCTTGTCCTCACCGGGAGCCCCGCCGGTATAGACCCCGGGCAGGCGCTTGATCACGTCCTTGACCAGGTGCCCACTGGGCTGCTCCTCGAAGGTTTCCCGGTGGATCTTGACCTTGGGGAAGCCTTCCTTGAGGCGATGCGCCTCCGGTGCCCGCTGGCCCAGCACTTCAACTTCGGGCAGTTCGGTCAACACTTCGGCCTGGCCCTGGGCCGCCATCAGGGCCAGTAGCAGGGGGGAAAGAGCGAACAGGGGACGGCGCGCCGGCTGAGCCGGCAGGTATGGTACGGCAAGGTGGTGCATGATGTCGGGTTCCCTACGACAAACAACAAGGGGTGAGAATCGTCACAGCGAAGAGGGTCGCAATGACTCCAGAAAAAGTTTGAAAATGATATTTGATCTCATTATCATGCGCAACACTTCTTGCATTTTCCATCTTGGTCTAGGGTCATGGAAGCTTCAGTGGACAATCATCAGGCCATCAAACCGATCGGCAGCGGGGCCGCCGCAGTCCCCCGCCTGTGGTATCGCCAGTTGCGGGAAATGCTGACCATCATGCTGCGTCATCCCTGGCTGCTGGCCGCCGCCGTGCTGCCCAATGTGATCACCCCGGCGCTGGCGCCCATCCAGGCCTGGCTGGCGAAGGAAGTGCTGGGCCAGGTCGCCCAGGGTGAGCAGCTGTTCCAGGTGGATGAACTGCTGGCCTATGCCCCCTACGCCATCGCCATCTTCTTCGGCATCGGCCTGCTGACCCTGGCGGAGAAGCTGACCAACCGCATGTTCGATGATCGGCTGCTGATCGAGCTGCAGCGTACCTGGTTCGAACGCCGCGGCCGGGGCTGCGTCGGCGAGCAGGTGGCCTGCTCCATCAACGACTGCGAAAATGCGCGCAAGATCCTGGATCTGTTCCAGAAGGAGTTGTGGATGGTACTGGTGGGGTTACCGGCGGTGATCCTCTGGCAACTGTCCCTGGCGCCGGAGCTGCTGCCGGCACTGCTGATGGCCAGCCTGCTGCCTTTCCTGGCCGCCCTGTTGTTCGGCGGTCTGCTCCAGCGCTACAGCCTGAACAGCCTGCGGCTGGTGGCCGGGGTCGGCTCGGCGGTGGCCAGGGGCGACCGGCAGCGACTCTATCGCTGCCAGGAGCTGTTTTACATTAATCGTATCAAGTTCGAGTTGTCCAAACAGGGCAGCGAGGTGATGGCCGATTTCGCCTACTGGCTGAGCCTGGTGCTGTTGCTGGTGCTGACCGTCTCCGGCATCTGGCCGCTGCTGCCCCAGGAACTCTCGGCCGCCGCTATCGGTGTCTTTCTGATCAACCTCAAGCTTATCAACAAGCCGCTGTCCCAGATCACCAAGGTGTACAACAAGGTCAGGGAAGGCTGGCCAGCGGTGGGCCGGGTGCTGAATCCGGAACAACAGACAGGAGTCCATCATGACTGAACGCACCCATTGCACCTGCCACGATCTCGATATCGAGGCCTTTCGCGGCGCCTGCGGTGCCGGCGCCCACAATGTCAAAACCTGTTTCAAGCACCTGGGCTGCCTGCCCAAGTGCGCGAATTGCGTGCCCATGGTGCGCAAGGTGCTCGGCGAACATGCCGCCGGGCAACCACCACAGGGAGCCCCAACCGGTTCCCTTTTCCATCAATCATCTTGAATGAGGATAAGAAGATGATGCAAAGCTTTAAAACCAAGGTCGCCCACCTGCTGGACAACGGCGACAAACTCGAGCTCGAAGCCTTTGTCGAGGCCGACAGCCACGACCACGCCTTCACCCTGGCCCAGGCCCGGCTGAAGGAAGTGGTGTCCCAACTGGCGGCGGCGCCGGCCATCGACATCGACAAGAGCAAGATAGAGCAGGGTGCCCACAAGCACTGATCCGGGGAGCTTCAATGTCTGCACATGAACAAAAACAGTTGATCGCCTCGTTCTGGGATCTGCCCATCGAGGCCCAGCAGGCCACCGCCCGTTTCCTGGTCGGTGCCAAGCTGGGCGAGATCGTCGAAGCCCACGCCCACGGTGTGGTGGAAGTCGAGGTGGAATATTTCCGTCACGGCAAGTGCCACAAACTGGTGTGGGACGCCAGCCACGGCAAGCTGCTGGGCGGCACCGAGCAAATCGTCATCGACGAGGTGCTCACGCACCTGCCCGCAAGCGGGCGGGCAGCGGCGCTCGCCGGCGGCCAACGGATACGCCACATCAAGGTCAAGCACGCCAAACCCGACGATCGGGAATACCTGCACGTACACTACCTGAGCGAGCAGGGTGCCATCAGCAACCAGAAACTGGAACTGGACGGCAGCCCCTTCTGCAACTAAGGCCGGCCCGGATCTTCTGCAAGCGCGCCCCTGGGCGCGCTTTTTGTTTGTTCGGCTCAGCGCTGCACGGGCCGCCCGGGCAGGAGCTCGTCCGCCGGCGCAGGCGGCGGCTCGCTCAGGAAATCCACCACCCCCTCGGCGGTGATCTGCTGTACCAGCACCGGCTCGCCCCGCTCGTTGAAGCGTACATGGCCGATGCCGGCCCGGTTCAGCAGCCGCTCGCCACCGGCGGCGCAAGCCGGTGGGTGGGGGCTTATTTCCAGCCGCCGCCGGCGGGTGAACCAGTTGAGCGGCGAACGGGGCGAATACAGCCAGCGGTTGAGCCGGTCCAGCACGTCCAGCAGCCGGGGCGGGAATTCGTTCTTGATACCGCTGCTGGTGATCTGCCAGATATGGGGATCGCCGCGGCGGTGGCGCAGCCGGATGTCGTACATAAAGGAGTAGTGCACGTCGCCGGACAGGATCACGTAGTTGGCCGGGGTGCGGACATGGCGGAAGATATTGAGGATGACGTTGGCGGTGCCCCGGTGCGCCATCCAGTTTTCCGCGTCCACCAGCAGCGGCTTGCCGAACCAGGTGAAGATCTTCTGGATCACCTCGATCAGCTTGACCCCGAACACCGGCGTGGGCGAGACGATCACCACGGCGTCCTGGTGCAGCAGCTCCCCCTGCAGCTCGGTCAGCGCCTCCCAGTCCATCAGCCCCGACGGGCTGCCGAAGTTGGACTCGGCCCGCCAGCGGCGGGTGCGGGTATCCAGCACCAGCAGCCTGGGGCTGGTGTCCAGGCGGTAGTGCCAGCGCTCGAAGCGCAGCAGATGATCGATAAGGGCATCCTGCCGCCCGGCATCCGGTCGCTCGCACCAGGCTTTGAGCAGGGCCATGGGCTCGCCCGCAAAGGCGTCCGGATCGTTGCCCCAGCCCTGGCAGATAAAGTAGCCCACCAGGGCGTTGCCGATGATGCGCCGGGAAAAGGGATGGCCGTAGGCGCTCTCCTCCCAGGCGGCGGTCAGGTTCCAGTCGTCGGTGACGTCGTGATCGTCGAAGATCATCAGGGTCGGCAGGTGCGCCAGCAACCGGCGCACCGCCGGCAGGCCCTCGACAAAGGCCGCCAGCCGCTCCCGCTCCCCCTGGTAGCGCTGCGCCAGCTCCCCTGCCAGTTCTGGCCGGGTCGCGGGCAACAGGCGCCAGGGCTCCGGCGACCAGACCAGCAGGTACATGGCCAGCACCTCGGCCAGGGTGATCAGGTGGTTGTCGGCGCTGCTGGTGGTAAAGATGGGCTTGCGCGCGCCCTCGAAGAAGCGCTCGCGCAGCGGCAGGTTGGCCCTGCTGTCGGGCAGCAGTTCATGGCGCCGGTAGTAGTTTTGCGGGCTGGCGAACAGCCCGGCACTGTCGGCCACCAGGGCGCCCTCCAGGGTTTCCGGGTAAAGCCCCAGTTCCCCGATCAACTGGTGGATGGCGGTGAGCATGGGGCCGGCCACGTCGTCCGCATACACCTGATCCCCGCTCAGCATCAGCACCGCCGGCCGCTCCCGGCATTGGCGCAGCCAGGCGTCGGCGGCCACCAGGCCGTCGGGCGCCGCGTGGTGCGGCTTGCGACAGGAGCCGTGCAGGATGCCGTCCAGCCGGCCGCGCACCACCAGGCTGGGCAGCTCGCCCTCGCCGTAACCGAGATCCGGCGCCCAGTCGGCCAGGCCGTGCCAGTCGTTTTCTCCTTCCCGCCGCCACTGCAGATCGTAGGGGATCAGGGTATCCGCCGGCAGCGGCTGTTCCAGGGCCAGGTCCAGCAACTGGATAAAGCAGTGCTCCCCCACCCGCAGTTGCTGTTGCCGCTCGCCGTCCAGGGTCAGGGGGGCACGCCCGTCCAGCAACAGCCGGAACCGCACCGGTTCACGGCTGGCCAGCCAGAATACCAGCCGTTCGGTGCTGACCCGGCGCAATACCGGCCCGGCAAGGATGGTCGAAGCCATGTCATGCTCTGTTGATAAGGTCATGGCCGCATCATAACGGCACCGGCAAGCCGTTGAACAGCCGGCATCGGCCGGCGGTCACCGGGAAGGCATGCTCGGGCGTTTTTATTGGACATTTATGTATCAACTAAAATGACAATCAAAACACAAGATGATAAAAATATGTAAACAAATAATAATACAGAGAGATCAAGGATGAACCGACTTTCCATCAGGCAAAAAATACTGTTGCTGGCCCTGCTGCCTTTGGCCCTGCTGGCCGCCGTCAGCACCTGGGTCAATGTGGATCAGTCCCTGCGCCTCAAGACGCTGAGCGGCGACAGCCTGCACCGCTCCCTGTTCGAGGCGCGCAAGGATCAATTGGCCAACTACATGGAGCTGGCCATCAGCGGCATGACGCCCCTGCTGCAACGGGGCGAAATCGAGACTGCCAAGGATCAGCTGCGCCGGCTGCGCTTCGATGACGGCAGCGGCTATTTCTTCGTGTACGACCACCAGGGCCTCCAGGTGGTCAGCGCCGACAACCCGGCCCGGGAAGGCAACAACTACCTCAACGCCACCAGCCCCGACGGCCGCCATCTGGTGCAGGAGTACGTGGCCCTGGGCCGCCAGGGCGGCGGCTATGTGGAATACAGCTGGCCCAGGCCCGACACCCAGCAGGGCGCCCCCAAGCTGGCCTATATCGCCCCGGTGCCGGGCACCGACTGGCTGCTGGGCACCGGTTTCTATGTCGATGACCTGCAGGCCACCGTGGCCGGGCTGGAGCAGGAGCTGTCCCGCTCGGTGCGCCAGGGCCTGATCAATTCCGCCCTGTCCGCCACCCTGCTGCTGGCGCTGATCGCCGCCGTCGGCCTGGTGCTGGCGCGCAGCATTCACGCCCCCATCCGCCAGGCGGTGTCCACCATGCAGGACATCGCCCAGGGGGAAGGCGATCTGACCCGCCGGCTCGATGCCGACCATGGCCACGAGCTGGGCACCCTGGCCCGCTCCTTCAACCAGTTCGCCGGCCAGATCAGCGAACTGGTGCACAGCACCCGGCAGTCGGCGGATACCCTGCAGCAGGCCAGCGCCGAGCTGCAACGCTTTATGGACGAGACCGAAACCGGCATCGGCCGCCAGCACCACGAAAGCGACCAGCTCGCCACCGCCATGAACCAGATGTCGGCCACCGCCCAGGAAGTGGCGGCCAGCGCCGCCCGCGCCGCCGACGCGGCCCAGCAGGCGGAAGCCCAGGTCACGGACGCCCAGCGGCTGCTGCAGGGGGCCATCACGGTGATCGACGGCCTGGAGCACCAGGTGGCCGGCGGGGTGGACATCATCCAGCGGCTGGGGCAGGAATCGGAGCAGATAGGCTCGGTGCTGGACGTGATCCGCGGTATCGCCGAGCAGACCAACCTGCTGGCGCTCAACGCCGCCATCGAGGCGGCCCGGGCCGGGGAGCAGGGTCGCGGCTTCGCGGTGGTGGCGGACGAGGTGCGCACCCTGGCCGGCCGCACCCAGAGCAGCACCGAGGAGATCCACGCCATGATCACCCGGCTGCAGCAGGGCGCCCGGGAGGCGGTGCAGGCCATCGAGAGCATCCGCGACCGCAGCAGCCATACGGTGACCGAGGCCCGCCGCATCGACAGCGCCCTGCTCGACATCGGCACGGCGGTGAACACCATCAACACCATGAACGCCCAAATCGCCAGCGCCGCCGAAGAGCAGACCCAGGTGTCGGAGAGCATCAACGGCAACGTGCACCAGATAGTGGCCATCGCCGAGCAGACCAATGCCGGCTCCCAGGCCGCCAGCCAGACCAGCCGGGAAGTGGGCGAGCTGGCCGCCCGGCTGCAGCAGCTGGTGGGCCGCTACCGTACTTCCTGACGGCGCCGCAGGTAACCGGCCAGCTGCACCCCGACGAAGGTCAGCACGAAGCCCAGTATCGCCAGGCTGGTCAGCTGGGCGCTGAGCCTAGGCCAGTCGTGGCGGGCCAGCAGCCCCAGCTGCAGCAGCGCCAGGGGCAGGTACAGCAGCCAGTGGTAATGGCACCCTATGTTCAGCAGCGCCGGTGCTATCACCGGCGCATGGCCGAACACCATGGCCATCACGAAGCCCAGCATGACCCCGTGCAGCGCCATGTCGCCCCCTCCCCCCAGCCACAGCAGGCCGCTCAGGCCCAGCCAGCCGTAGCCGGCCAGCAGGCAGGCGGCCACATAGCGCGGCAGGCCGCGGCTGTTGATGGTCTTGCGGGCGATGTCGAAGCGCAGCAGCCAGAGCGCCAGCCCCACCAGGGCCGCCCCCAGACAGAGATGGCCGAGCGGCAGCCAGGGCGCGGCCAGCAGGCCCAGCGCCAGTCCCATAAAGACCCGTTTGGACCACATCGGTTTGGGCAGCAGCCGGGACAGCTCCAGCCGCTCGGCGGCGATGGTGAGCACCAGGAACACCAGCCAGCCCCGCTCGGTGGCCGCGCCGACGGCGCCCTGCCGCCACCAGTCCAGGTTGGCCAGCAGCAGGGCGCCGCAGGCCAGCACTAGCAGCAGGGTGAAATCATGGGGCTGGCGCCGCCACAGCCGCCAGGACAGCGCCGTCATCCCCGCCGCCAGCAGGCCGTACAGGGCCGGGGCCAGCTCCGGCCGCCACCACAGGCTGGCGCTGGCCAGAAGGCCGCTGGCGGGCACCAGCCAGGCCCAGCCCCGGCCATGGGCCACGCAGCGCTCACAGCTTATCAGGGTGGCGAAGAAGCCGTTGACCATAAGGGCGCCGTGGTACACCAGCCCGGTGTGGGTCAGCGGCAGCCAGTCCGCCCCCAGGCGCCAGGCGCCGCCCGCCACCCCCAGCAGCAACAGCGCCATCATCGGCAGCAACAATATCGGCATGCGTCCTCCTCCTCGGTGAGCGGCCATGATGCCAGCCGGCGATGGGGACCGCCTTGCGCCGGCGCAATAAATCCGCCGCCGGTAAGCACTGGTGCCGGCGGCCGGGCTTCTTTACTATGATGGCACTGTCTCATCGGGAACCACCTCGCCATGCGCGAAAAACTGGAACAACGCTCCTTTCTGTTTATGCTGCTGCTGGTCAGCCTGCTGTTCGGGCTGGTGCTCAAGCCCTTCTGGGGCGCCATCTTCTGGGCCTGCGCCATCGGCGTCATCTTCTATCCGCTGCAGCAGCGCATCCTGGCCCGGATCGGCCCCAAACCCAACCGGGCCGCCCTGCTCACCCTGCTGATCTGCGTGGTGATAGTGGTGCTGCCGGTGCTGCTGATCGCCACCTCCTTCGTGCAGGAAGGCCTGAGCCTCTACCAGCGCATCGACCGGGGCGAGATCAGCCCGGCCCGGGTGCTGGAGCAGATCCGCAACGCCTTTCCGCTGCTGCCCGAGCTGCTGGAGCGGCTCGGCATCGACATGGACAACCTGCGCCAGCGGCTGTCGGAGGCGGCGGTGGCCGGCAGCCGGCTGCTGGCGGAGAAGGCCCTGGTGGCGGGCCAGAACACCTTTATCTTTATCGTCAACGTGGCGCTGATGCTCTACCTCTCCTTCTTCCTGCTGCGCGACGGCCACCAGTTGACCGAGCTGCTGATCAAGGCCCTGCCCCTGGGGGACGAGCGCGAGCGCAAGCTGTTCGCCAAGTTCTCGGAGGTGACCCGGGCCACGGTGAAGGGCAATATCCTGGTGGCCATGGTGCAGGGCGCCCTGGGCGGCTTTATCTTCTGGGCGCTGGATATTTCCGGCCCCTTGCTGTGGGGGGTGGTGATGGCTTTCCTGTCGCTGATCCCGGCGGTGGGCGCCGGCCTGGTGTGGCTGCCGGTGGCCGTCTACCTCTACGCCACCGGCGCCTGGATGGCCGGCACCGTGCTGGTGGCCTTCGGCGCCCTGGTGATCGGCCTGGCGGACAACGTGCTGCGCCCGCTGCTGGTGGGCCGGGATACCAAGCTGCCCGACTATGTGGTGCTGTTCTCCACCCTGGGCGGCATCAGCCTGATGGGCATCAACGGCTTCGTGATAGGCCCCCTGGTGGCGGCCCTGTTCCTGGTGTTCTGGGACATCTTTATGCGGGAGTTCAACGACCACCCGCTCTGACGCCGCTCATTGCCACCCCAGCCGGGCCCGCAGGGCCGGGCTCATCCGCTCCGGGCCCCAGGCCGGCTGCCAGACCAGTTCGACCTCGGCCCGCTGGCCGTCCCGGCACAGGGTTTTGATCTCGGCTTCCACCTGCTGGCGGATCCAGTCGCCCATGGGGCAGGAAGGCGAGGTCATGGTCATGGTCACCGCCAGCCGCCGTTGGTCGATCTCGATGCCGTATACCAGCCCCAGCTCGATGATGTTCTCGCCCACTTCCGGATCCAGCACCCGGCACAGGGCGTCTCTTACCTGCTGTTCGGTCACCATGACTCGCCTCCAAAAGATGCATTATGAAAGCCGATTATGGCCGCCCGCCCCGGCGGACGCAAGGGGGCTCAGGCCCGCACCCGGGCCATGTTGGCCGCCAGCTGTTCGGCTATCTCATGCACATGGCCCCGGTCCCGGCTCAGGGTGTCTAGCCGGCGGCGCGAGCGTTCCGCCTGGCCCAGCAGTTGTTCCAGGCTCAGATCCAGCTCGGCCATGGCCTGCTCCTGCTCCGATACGGCACCGGCGATGTCCCGGTTCATCCGGCCAAGCTCGGCCATCCGCGCCAGTATGTTCTCCAGGCTTTGCATGCCGGCCCGCACCCCGCCGGCGGCATCGGCGCTGGCCTCGGCGTTGCGCGACATCATGGCGATGCTGCGGCTGACCCGCTCGTCGAGGGTTTCTATCATTTGCTGGATGTCCCGGGTGGCGTGCTGGGTGCGCCCCGCCAGGGTGCGCACCTCGTCCGCCACCACCGCGAAGCCGCGACCCTGCTCGCCGGCCCGGGCCGCCTCGATGGCGGCGTTGAGCGCCAGCAGGTTGGTCTGCTCGGAGATGGCCTTGATGGTTTCCACCACAGTGCCCACCCGTGCCAGGGTATCGCCCAGCACGCGGGAGTCGGACCTGGCCTCCTCGGTGTCGGCCACCAGCCGCTCCATGCCCTGCATGGCATCGCCCATGTGGCTGCCCGCCGCCTGGGCGGCATCCTGGGTCTGGGTGGTGAGTTCGTCCGCCAGGCGGGAGTGGGCGGCCACCTGCTGCACCGCCTGGTTGAGCTCGGCCACCGTCTGCCGGCACTGGGCCACCTGCCGGTGCTGGGTGCCCACCTCCTGCCCGGCCTGGCTTACCGCCTCGCCGATGTTGCCCACGGCGCCGTGCAGCCCTCCGGCGGAGCGTTCCACCAGTTCGAAGGTGACCGACAGATGCTGCAGGGTGGCATCGATGGCCGAGCCTATCTTGCCGAATTCGTCCTCGCCGGAAAAACCGACCCGCTGCTCGAGCCGGCCGGCCGCCACCCGGGCCATGACCCCCTCGATATGGCCGAGCAGCGGCAGCAGGTTGTCGCTCACCGCCCGGGCCAGCAGCCAGAGCAGGACCACCAGCCCCGCCACCGTGGCCAGTACCCCATTCGGGCCAGGGCCGGACGCCCCGCCCAACGCCGCCAGCTCGCGCCACAGCTGCCAGTAGCCGTAGAGCAACCCCAGCAGGCCGAGGGTGGCCAGGTAGCAGGTGAGCATCAGTTTCTGGCGGAGGGAAATGTTCATCAGCAGGCGATCGCGCCAGCCTATCTTGAGTGCATCCATGCAGTCACCTTTATGTTAAGTATTTTCATATAGAGATAACATGGAGTACCGGCTGGAACAAGGCTCCGGTGCGGGTTAAATCGTCGCGGCCGCCGGCCGATGTTTGTTATGCTGGCCAGAGTCTGCTCACGGAGAAGCCCCATGACCTATCTCGTCGATACCCACAGCCATACGGTGGCCAGCACCCACGCCTACAGCACGGTGCACGACTACCTGCCCATCGCCCGCGCCCGCGGCATCAAGCTGTTCGCCCTCACCGATCACGGCCCGGACATGGCCGACGCCCCCCACTACTGGCATTTCGTCAACATGCGGGTGCTGCCCAGGGTGGTGGACGGGGTGGGCATACTGCGCGGCATCGAGGCCAACATCAAGAACGAGGCGGGGGAGATAGACTTTCCCGAGCGCTACTTCGACTGCCTGGACCTGGTGGTGGCCGGCTTCCACGAGCCGGTGTTCCCGCCGGCGGACCGGGCCCGCCATACCACCGCCATGATCAACGCCATCAGGAGCGGTAAGGTGGACATCATCAGCCACCCGGGCAACCCGGCCTATCCCATCGACATAGCGGCGGTGGCGGCGGCCGCGGCCGAACACCGGGTGGCGCTGGAGATCAACAACTCCTCGTTCAACCACTCGCGCCAGGGCAGCGAGGCCAACTGCCGGGCCATAGTGGCGGCGGCGCGCGACAGCGGCGCCTGGCTCGCCTTCGGCTCCGACTCCCACGTGGCCTTCACCCTGGGCCGGTTCGAGCACTGCCACCGGCTGGTGACCGAGCTGGACTTTCCCCGGGAGCGGATACTGGCGACGGATCCGGACAAACTGCTGAGCTTTCTGGAGCGGCGGGGACATCCGCGCATCGCGGAATTTGATGAGCTGCGTTGAGATAGGAGCCCAAGAGGCTGCCTAAGAGCCTGTTTTATGATCTTTGCAAGGCTGCCTGTTACCACCCAGCAAAGGGACAACAGGGCCACCTCCACCGACACGCTTCAAGCACATCCCTGTGATGCTCGGCACATGCCATCCCTGGCATGTGACGGTCGGCGGAGGCCATCCCTGTTGCCTCTTTCAAGCCCCGACGCTGTCTGAGGGAATGCCAGCAGGCAGCATCGGGCCGATAGGGAGAACAAAGGGAGCCGGCAAAGGGAAACTCAGCCCAGTTCCAGGCTCAGCTGGACGGACTCGTCGAAAAAGAATTCGTCGCAGTTGTTGCCGGGGCCGCTGCGATCCACCACCAGGAACTCGTCGTCGTCGCGCAGCGCCAGTATCGGGTGGTGCCACACGCCCCTGTGGTAGTTCACGCCCTGGCGGCCGCTGGCACGGAAGGCGCGCACGGTGGACGGGTCTATGTTCATGCTGCCGTCGCCAACCGGGGCGACCACCAGCAGGAAGTCGTGGCCGAACAGGGGAATGAAAGACTGGGAGCCGAAGGGGTGGCGCTCCAGCATCTTGATCGCCAGCGGATACGCCAGGGTCTTGGCCCGGAAGATGCTGATGATGCCCTGGCCCTGCTCGTCCAGCTGCACCTCGCCCAGCTTGTGGTAACGGCGGGTGGAGCCGTTGTTGATCATGAAGTAGTCGCGGCCTTCGGACTCGATCACGTCGCCGAAGGGCGCGAAGGCTTCCCTGGTCAGCGGCTCTATCTTGAGGGTCTTGATCATCTCGGTCTCCGAAAACGGATAAAAAAACGGGGGCCTAGGCCCCCTCGCCTCGTTACATCTCGTTCAAACGGAACAGGGCTATCTTGTTGATTTCCTTGACGGCACGATCGAACTCGGTGTCGTAGTCGTTGTGGATGCGCTCTTCGAACGCCGCCAGGATCTGGTGCCGGTT
The DNA here is from genome assembly GCF_016746085.1 of Zobellella iuensis. Lineage (GTDB taxonomy): Bacteria > Pseudomonadota > Gammaproteobacteria > Enterobacterales > Aeromonadaceae > Oceanimonas > Oceanimonas iuensis. Next base: position 59,091 of record NZ_JAERTZ010000036.1, on the reverse strand, counting down.
CGAACCTTTCACCGCCATGATAAAGGGAAAAGCGAACTTTTCTTTATAGGCGTTGTTCAGCTCGGTGAAGCGGGCGAATTCTTCCGCGGTGCACTGGTTGATGCCGGCGCCGGCCTGCTCGTTGGTGGAGGCTTCGGTCAGTTCGCCCCGCTGGGCGGCCTTGCCGGCCAGATCCGGGTGAGCATTGATCAGCGCCAGCTGGGCGTCCTTGTCGGCGGCCAGCAGCACGCCGGCCATGCGGCCGTGCAGCTGTGCAATCTCGTCGTCCTCGGCGCTCAGGCCCTGGTCGAAGGCCTGCTCCGCCACCCAGGCGGAGTGCTCGTAGATGTCGGCAAAAGCCGCCACGAAGTCGACGCGGCTCATGGTGCTGGGAGTACAGGTAGTAAAGCGGCTCATTACTTGGTTCCTTTGTAAGGGTGCTGCTCGTGCCAGTGCTTGGCAATGTCGATACGGCGGCTAAACCAGACCCGGTCATGACTGCGGGCATACTTGACGAAACGCTCCAGCGCGGCCATGCGGGCAGGGCGGCCCAGCAGGCGGCAGTGCATGCCGATGGACAGCATCTTGGGCGCCTCGGCCCCTTCTTCGTACAGCACGTCGAAGGCGTCTTTCAGGTACTGGTAGAACTGCTCACCGCTGTTGAAACCCTGCGGGGTGGCGAAGCGCATGTCGTTGGTGTCCAGGGTATAGGGGATCACCAGATGGCCCTTGCCGTTGTTGTCGACCCAGTAGGGCAGATCGTCGGCATAGGAGTCGGAGTCATACATAAAGCCGCCCTCTTCCATCACCAGCTTGCGGGTATTGGGGCTGTCGCGGCCGGTATACCAGCCCAGCGGACGCTGGCCGCAGACCCGTTCGATGGTCTCTATGGCCTTGTGCAGCTGCTCGCGTTCTTCCTGCTCGTCCATCCACTGATAAGTGATCCACTTGTAGGCATGGGAGCAGATCTCGTGACCTTCATCCACAAAGGCCTTGGCGATCTCGGGATAACGCTCGATGGCGCTGGCCACGGCGAAGATGGTGAGCGGAATGTCGTACTTCTTGAACAGGCGCAGCAGACGCCAGACCCCGGCCCGGCTGCCATACTCATAGACCGACTCCATGCTCATATGGCGTACGCCTTCCCAGGCAACCGCCCCGGGCAGCTCGGACAAAAAGGCCTCGGACTCGCCGTCCCCGTGCAGGACGTTGCGCTCGCCACCCTCTTCATAGTTCAGCACGAAGGAAATGGCGACACGCGCATCACCGGGCCACTGTGGGTGAGGAGGGTTGGCTCCATACCCGATGAGGTCACGGGGATAGTCTTTGTTTTGGCTCATCGGAAAACTCCTTGAAACGCAGGTTTAGAAACCGGCCGAGACAAGCATGCAGGGGGCTTGCCGGTCATTGTAATAATCTTATTGTATACAATAAAATCAATATATGTAAATAACAGGTTTAGTTTTTGTATCGGATCTTGTCTTGAATTCTTGCTTTGAGGAACCAAAGCAAAGACAATCTTCCTTTATCAAGGTAGAGGGGAGCTTTGTAGCACACATCACCGAGCTCATTGTACACATTTTTGTTAATTAAATGTAGACGAGAGAATTTATCTTGATGTAAAATTAATTCTATCGGCGCACTGTGTCGATAGTACCTTGGACCAACAGAGACGCGTAATACGCGCAAGGTAACTAAAAATGGGAAAAGTAACTACACACGTATTGGATACCGCCAAGGGCCTGCCGGGCTCTGAGATCAAAGTTGAACTGTACCGGGTTGAGGGCGAGCAAACCTCGCTGATCAACACCGTCTACACCAACCACGACGGCCGTACCGATGCGCCCATCCTGGCAGGTGACGACTACGTAGCCGGTAAATACCAGCTGGTGTTCCACACCTCCAGTTACTTTAAGAAACAAGGTATTGAGCTGCTCGAACCGGCCTTCCTGGACGACGTTGTCATCCGCTTCGGGATCGCCGCCGGTGAAGAGCATTACCACGTACCCCTGCTGATCGCGCCCTACAGCTACTCTACCTACAGAGGCAGCTGACGGGTCGCAGACGGCTCCTGCCAATGCCGTGGACGAAGGAAAATCGTGCGGCATTGGCAGTCTGCAACTCAACCTACTCGAGGACTTCAGGTCATGGAACACATCAAGAATGAGCCAACCCCTCAAACCCTCCCGGCCTCCGGAGGCCTGCTGGACAGGTGGTTCAAGTTAAGTGCCCACGGCACCACGGTCAAAACCGAGCTGATCGCCGGCCTGACCACCTTTATCACCATGGCATACATTATTTTTGTTAACCCGAATATCATGTCCGCCTCGGGTATGGATGCGGGCGCCGTGTTCGTCGCCACCTGCATCGGTGCCGCCATCGCCACCCTGTTTATGGGGCTGTACGCCAACTGGCCGGTCGGCCTGGCTCCCGGCATGGGCCTGAACGCCTTCTTCGCCTTCACCGTGGTCGGGGAAATGGGGTACAGCTGGGAAGTGGCGCTGGGCGCCGTATTCTGGTCCGGCGTGATCTTCACCGCCATGAGTTTCTGGAAAATCCGCGAGTGGGTGCTGGACTCCATTCCCGAATCCCTGCGCTACGCCATGACCGCAGGCGTGGGCCTGTTCCTCGGCCTGATCGGCCTGAAAACCGCCGGCATAGTGGTGGAAAGTCCGGCCACCCTGGTGACCCTGGGCGACTTCACCAAACCCAGCGCCCTGCTGGCCGCCGTCTGCTTCCTGATCATCTCCATCCTGGTGCATCGCAAGGTGTTCGGCGCCGTGCTGATCGGGGTGCTGAGCGTGACCCTGATCGGTCTGTTCATGGGCATCGTCGAATACAACGGCATCTTCGCCATGCCGCCCAGCATAGAGCCCACGTTCTTGAAGCTGGACATCATGGGCGCGCTGGACATCGGCATGATCACCGTGATCCTGGCCTTCCTGTTCGTCAACATGTTCGACACCGCCGGCACCCTGATGGGCGTGGCCGAGCGCGCCAACCTGCGCCGCCCGGACGGCAGCATCGAAGGCCTGAAGAAATCCCTGAAGGCCGACAGCGCCTCCTCCGTGGTCGGCACCTTCGTCGGCTGCCCGCCGGTGACCAGCTATGTGGAAAGCGCCGCCGGTGTCGCCGCCGGGGGCCGTACCGGCCTGACCGCCGTGACCATAGCCGCGCTGTTCCTGCTGTCCATGTTTCTGGCGCCCCTGGCCGGCATGATACCGCCCTACGCCACCGCCGGCGCCCTGATCTTCGTGGCCTTCGCCATGATGAGCAGCATGGCGAAAATCAACTGGGACGACTTCACCGAAATGGCCCCGGCCGCGGTGACCGCGCTGATGATGCCGCTGACCTTCTCCATCGCCAACGGCATCGCCATGGGCTTCGTCACCTATACGGTGCTGAAGATGGCCACCGGCCACCCGCGCGATGTGTCCATCAGCGTCTACATCCTGAGCGCCATCTTTATCGCCAAGTTCGTGTTTATGTAAGACGCGGTTTCCCGCACAACAAAAAACCACCGGCTCGCACCGGTGGTTTTTTTATGCCCGGCGGGCGCTTCAGGCCGGCAGTTTCGCCAGCCGGCGCTTAATCTCCGCCATCTTGGCTTCCATCACCCGTTCGAACTGCTCCAGGCCGTGCAGTATGGCCGCCCGGGGATCGGTGTTGCCCTGCCCCAGGATCTGCTCGAGTTCGTCCGTCGCCTTGTGCAGGGCGGCCGGCACCTCGGGATTGTTGCCGTGAGGAAAGCGGAACTTGAGGCTGGCCGGCAGGCAGGAGTCGGCGGGACGCTGGAAATAGACCTTGAGTTCATCGTGATCGCCCCGCGCCGTCACCTTGAAACGGCTGATCTGGTCGACGTCCTCGATGCCCATGGCGGTCAGGGTGGTAAAAGCTGGCATAACGGTTACCTCTTGATGGCCGGATGGCGGGGCCGCTCCGGCGGCAAAGTGCGATTTACATATCGTTAACATGGAGGTTAATACCACGGCCGCCGGAGCATTAGAGCCAGTCGGGCTCCCTGGCTGAGTCCAGCTGGTCCCATCCCCGCCCCGCTGCTGGTGCTAGCCAGCGCCGGCCAGGGATCCTAGATTGGTGAGCCATCACGACTCCATTTCTAGAGGGACAGGGTTATGTCGAAGCAAAAGGAAGTGACCATCAGGCTGGATGAGGCCACCAGCGCGCTGTTTGCCGAATACCAGGCCTATACCCGGGTCAGCCCCGAGCACTATCTGCAGCAGTTGCTGGAAAAGACCCTGCCCACCCTGGAAGCCATGGTCGGCGCCCTACGCGAAGCCGGGGGGGATGAACAGGCGGTGATGGAGCTGTTCGGCAAGAAGATGGCGGAGTCGCTGCTCCGGCAGCAGGCGGCCAGCTCCTGAGCAGGCCAAAAGCCACAGACGGCTGACAACGCTTCGTGTTTCTCTGCGGTCACTCCCGCGAAGGCGGGAGTCCAGTGCAATATGCCATGGATCTCCGCCTGCGCGGAGATGACGACAGTTGAACAGCGGTGATCTCCGCCCCAGTGTTATTTCAGCGCCGCTATCTGCCGGCGCAGCTCTTCCAGCTTGGCCTTCATCACCCGCTCCATATGCTCCAGATCCTGCAGCAGTTGCTGCTTGCTGTCCCGGGTGGCGTCGTCTTCGGCCGGCTCGGCGGGTTTGAGCAACTGGTGCAGCTCCACCAGCGCCTGGCGCAGTACCGGGCTGGTGTCTTCCAGCTGGTGCCACTGGGCGGTTTTCTGGAACTCGACCGGCACCCCGGACTGGGGGCGGGCGAAGGTGAATTTCTTGCTGCGCGACAGCAGGGAGCCCCGCGGCCGGTGGTAATAGACCTTGAGCACGTCGGCCCGGGCCTCGCGGCGCAGGCGGTATGTGCTGATATTGTCGAAAGAGGTGATCCCCATCTGTTCCAGGGTCGGATACTGTGCTGTCATCTGTGTTCGCCCAAAAAGCTGATACTGCGTTAACCATGGGCCGGCCGCAGGCCGGCTATTGCGCTAGGGGCGTCAGATCCCTGACCGTCGAGATACCACTCCGGGCAAACCAGGCAATGAGTGGGCGGATTATAATCAGCCCCCGCCGGGACCAGACAGGGCCAGATTTAACCACGCGCTAGAACCAGTTCCTATACCGAAATCAGCAGTGACTTCATCCGGCAGAACGCCTTGATGTTGAAATGACCGTCCACCGCCGCTCCCGGCGGATAGGCCCGGCCCGGAGCCTGGTTCACCAGGCAGCGGCCGAAGGGCAGCCGGCGCGCCAGCTGCTCGCCCAGGACCAGGTCCCGGGTCCAGATGCGGGCCCCGCCGTGCGCCCCCAGCCCCCGGCACAGGCTGCCCATTTGCTCGGCATCCCGTACCCGCACCACGGCGGCCAGGGGGCCGCTCGGCAGGCCGCGAAACAGCGCCATGGCCGGAGTGACCCCGTCCAGCAGCGAGGCGGGGTAATACCAGCCGTCGCTCTCCGGCAGCACGCCGCCCGCCACCAGACGGGCGCCCTCGTCCACCGCCGCCGTCAGTTGCCGATGCAGCTCTTCCCGCAGTGGCCGGGTAGCCAAGGGGGCCAGACGGCTATCAAGATCTTCGGGATGCCCGGGCTGGCAGGCCGCCAGCCGGGTCGCCAGCAGCGCCACGAAGTCGTCGGCAATGGCCGGCGTCACCATAAAGCTCCCCGCCCCCACGCCATGCTGGCCGGCGTTGCTGAAGCGCAAATGCAGTGCCGCCTCCACCGCCAGCTCCAGATCCGCGTCATCCAGCACCAGCTGCCATTCGGCTTGGTCCAGCTCCAGAGCCACCGGCTTCAGTTGCTGCGCGGCCAGGGCCGACAGCCGGGCACCGTCCGCCCGGTTTCCGCTGAAGCCCAGGGCCTGAACCCGGGGATCCCGGATCAGTTCGGCCACCCGCGCCTTGTCGACAGCCAAGCTCGCCACCAGCCCCTCCGGCACCTCCGCCTCCCGCACCAGGGCCTCGATTTCACGGGCACAGAGGGGCAGGTTCTCGGCCAGCTTCAGCAGCACGGCATTGCCGGCCATCAGGGTCGGCGCCAGCATGCGGAACAGCTGCCACAGGGGAAAGCGCCATGAGCCGAGCAGCAGCACTGTGCCCAGGGGTTCGAAGGTGGTCAGGCTGCGCGCCAGCGGCAGCATGGCCTGGCCATGGGCGGCGAAATAGGCACATTCCCGGGCGCAGCAGTCCACCTCGGCCAGGGACTCGCTCAGCAGCTTGCCCATCTCCCGGGTGACGCACAGGGCCAGCCGCTCCCGGTTGGCCGATAACAGCGCGGCCAGCCGGTTGAGCAGGGCGGCACGCTCGGCGAAGGAGCTCTGCCGCCAGCGCTCGGCCGCCTCGCCGCTCTGCTGCAGGCAACCTTCCAGCCGGCTGGCGGACAACGTCTCGAACACCCCGTTCTGCTGGCCGGTGGCCGGATTGAAGGATATAAATGTCATGGTGCCGTCCTCTTCTGCTGGCCCGACGGGCGCTCTGGTCCTGGCCCGACGTTAACCAGCCCGGGCCGGGCCGGCAAAGGCCAGTTACCGGCCCGGGATGGAGCCAGCCATACTAAAGGGGGCAGATGGCACCACAGAGGGAGAAACGGCATGAACAACCCGGGAAGGGACGAGACGGCCTGGAAACGGCGCCTTCCTTTTCTGCAATGGGCCCCCATGGTCAAGGGCGCCGTGCTGCGGGGCGATGCCCTGGCCGGCCTGACCAACGCCATCCTGGTGCTGCCCCAGGGCGTGGCCTATGCGCTGATCGCGGGTCTGCCCCCCGAGTTCGGCCTTTACGCCGCCATCATACCGGCCATGGTCGCCGCCCTGTTCGGTTCCTCCTGGCACCTGATCTCCGGCCCCACCGCCGCCCTGTCCATCGTCGTCTTCACCACCATCAGCCCCCTGGCCGAGCCCGGTTCGGCCGAATTCATCCGCCTGGCGCTGACCCTGACCCTGCTGGCCGGGCTGTTCCAGCTGGCCCTGGCCACCGCCCGGCTGGGGGTGCTGGTCAACTTCGTGTCCCATTCGGTGGTGCTCGGCTTTACCGCCGGCGCCGCCCTGGTGATCGGCTCCAGCCAGCTGCAGAATGTTTTCGGGCTGAGGGTGCCGACCGACGGCTCTGTGGCCGACCAGTGGTGGCAACTGCTGCACCACCTGCCCGAGACCCACCTGCCCAGCCTGGCGGTGGCCCTGGTCAGCCTGCTCGGCTGCGTGCTGATCAAGCGCTTCCGCCCCCGCTGGCCCAATATGCTGCTGGCGCTGGTGCTGGCCAGCCTGCTGGCCCGGGTGCTGGACCCCGGCGGAGAGCGGATCGCCCTGGTGGGCGCCATCCCCGCCGCCCTGCCCCCCTTCAGCCTGCCCGATCTCAGTTTCGGCGCCCTCAGCGCCCTGGGGCCGGGGGCGCTGGCCATCGGCCTGCTCGGCCTGGTGGAGGCGGTGTCCATCGCCCGGGCCGTGGCCAGCCGCTCCCACCAGCGGCTGGACGGCAACCAGGAGTTCATCGGCCAGGGGCTGTCGAATGTGGTGGGCGCTTTTTTCTCCTGCTATGTGTCGTCCGGCTCCTTCACCCGCACCGGGGTCAACTACACTTCCGGCGCCCGCACCCCGCTGGCGGCCATCTTCGCCGGACTCTGGCTGTTGCTGATCCTGCTGCTGTTTTCCGAGCTCACCGCCTGGCTGCCCATGCCGGCCATGGCCGGCCTGCTGCTGGTGGTGGCCTGGAACCTGATCGACTTCCACCATATCCGGCTGATCGTGCGGGCCGGCAAGTCGGAGGCGGCGGTGCTGCTGACCACCTTCTTCGCCACCCTCTTCGTCGCCATGGAGTTCGCCATCTACGCCGGCGTGCTGCTGTCGCTGGTGTTCTACCTCAAGCGCACCTCCACCCCCCGCATCGTCGCCATACTGCCGGATCCGGACGCCAAGCATCCCGTCTTCGTCAGCGCCGAGCAACGCCGCCTGCCCTATTGCCCCCAGCTGCGCATCGTCCGTATCGAAGGCTCGCTGTTCTTCGGGGCGGTCAACCATGTGCAGCAATACCTGCAGAACATCCGCGAACCCCGGCTGCTGATCGTGGGCAGCGGCATCAACTTCGTGGACATCGTCGGCGCCGAGATGCTGGTGCAGGAGGCCCAGCGCCGCCGGGCCGAGGGCGGTGATCTGTACCTTTGCAACCTCAAGGAGGGGGTCAGCCGCTTCCTGGCCCGCAACAACCTGCTCGAGGAGATCGGCGGGGATCATGTCTTCGCCAACAAGGGCCGTGCCATCCACCGCATCTACGATCGGCTGGATCCGGCGGTGTGCAAGACCTGCACCGCCCGTATCTTCCGGGAATGCCATATAGCCCCGCCCGGCGAGGCGCCCGCCGCCGATGAGGTCATTGCCCGGCAGCCGGCCTAGCCCCTGGCCGCATCCTCCGGGGGCAACTGGCCCTGTGCGGGCGAGGACCGCCGGTTACACTGGTTACATCCTGTTTACCACCCAGTTTCAGCCAGCGAGGCCAAGCCCCATGACAGATTTGATCCACGAGCATCCCAGCCGGCGGGTGTCGGTGCGCGAGCTGTTCCATCTCGATGCCGATCTTGAAGTGCCGGTGTTCGAGCACAGGGACGAGCATGTGCCCGAGGCGGATCCCGCCTACTGCTTCAACCCGGACGTGACCCTGGCCATTCTCGCCGGCTTCACCCGCAACCGGCGGGTGCTGATCCAGGGGCTGCACGGCACCGGCAAGTCCACCCATATCGAGCAGGTGGCCGCCCGCCTCAACTGGCCCTGCGTGCGCATCAACCTGGACGGCCACATCAGCCGGCTGGATCTGGTGGGCAAGGACACCATAGTGCTGGAGGACGGCAAGCAGATCACCCGCTTCCAGGAAGGCATAGTGCCCTGGGCCCTGCGCCGGCCGGTGGCGCTGATCTTCGACGAGTTCGACGCCGGCCGCCCGGACGTGATGTTCGTGATCCAGCGGATCCTGGAGCAGGACGGCAAGTTCACCCTGCTCGACCAGAACCAGGTGATCAGCCCCCATCCCTTCTTCCGCCTGTTCGCCACCGCCAACACCGTGGGCCTGGGCAACGCCAACGGCCTCTACCACGGCACCCAGCATGTCAACCAGGCCCAGATGGATCGCTGGAACATCGTCGCCAGCCTGGACTACCTGCCCCGGGAAGACGAGATCCGCATCGTGCAGGGCAAGGTGCCCCGTTATGCGGATGAACGTGGCCACCAGTTGATCAGCACCATGGTGGCGGTGGCCGAGCTGACCCGGGCCGGCTTCGCCGCCGGGGATCTGTCCACCCTGATGTCGCCGCGCACCCTGATCGCCTGGGCGGAAAACACCGAGATCTTCGGCGATCCGGCGCTGGCTTTCCGGCTTTCCTTCCTCAACAAGTGCGACGAGGCGGAGCGCGGGCTGGTGGCGGAATATTACCAGCGCTGCTTCGATCAGGAACTGGCCGAATCCCAGTCCCTGCGGCTGGCGATGATGTAAGCGCCTGTTTGAAGACTGTAGTCATTCAGCGATGAGGCAACAGGGCCACCTCCGCCGACACGCTGTGAATACATCCCTGTACGCTCGCACATGCCGTCCCTGGCATGTGACGGTCGGCGGAGGTGGCCCTGTTGCCTCTTGCAAGCCCCGACGCCGTCTGATGGTGGTGCCAGCAGGCGGCACTGAGGCGATGGGAGGACAAAGGACACAGCGAAGCCGGCCCTCCGTGCCAGGGAGGGCGCGGCGGAGCCTCCAGGGGGCGAGCTTGCTCGCCGTGACGAGCAGTTTCGGCCTGACCGAACATCCAGTGAATGTTCGCAGCAGGTCGAAACTGCGAGTGTCCTGTCTTTACGGCGTGCCGGAGGAGTAGTGCCCTTTGGCCTCTAACACCACAGGCCGGCACCTGGGCCACCCAGCCCCGAGCCCAGCCGCATCATCAACGGGATGGAAACCATGACCACCACCTCCAATTCACCCCAGGATCCGGCCGCCGCCGCCCGTCGCCAGCAGCGGCTGGAAGAACTCTGCGCCGCCCTGATCCGCGCCCAGTCGGCCCAGCCGGCGGTGCGCTACCGGGGCCACCAGCTGGAATGGCGGGGCCGCCCCTATCCCCTGCGCGCGCCCCATCTGCACCCGGAGCCGGGCCTGGACGACCTGGGCTCTTTCCGCGGCGTCGCCGACGCCATCGCCCTGCGCCTGCGCCACCAGGATCCCGCCCTGCACTTGCACTGGCTGCCGGCGCCGCCGGTCGCCCGGCTGGTGTTCGAATTGCTGGAGCAGCTCCGGGTGGAATCCCTGGTCGAGGACCATCACCCGGGCAGCCGCCGCAACCTGCACCACCGCTTCAGCGCCTGGAGCAACCAGTTCCTGGCCTCGGGCCAGACCGAAAGTCATGTGGGCCTGCTGCTGTTCACCCTGGCCATGATGAGCTGGGTCCAGCTCGGCGGCGGCCCGCTGGATGAGCCGACCGAGATGCTGATCGAGTCCACCCGCATGTTCCTGCTGCGGGAAATCGGCCCCGCCTTTGGCCTGCTGCGCCGCCATCGCCAGGACCAGGGCGCCTTCGCCGAGCCCGCCCTGAGTATCGCTCTCTGCCTGCACGAGCTGGTGGAAGGGTTGCAACAGCAGTTGGCGGCGGACGGCAAGGCCGAGCCCTTGAGCGAAGACACCAAGAAGGCCTTCGGCCTCTTGCTGGAGCTGGAGGGAGAGGGCGACCAGGGGCCGGGCAGCAGCCCGGCGGAGCAGCAGGCCCGCCTGCGCCAGGCGGCCGAACGCCTCGCCTACCGCATCTACAGCGACCGTTTCGACCGGGAGTGGCCGGCCCACCGGCGGGTGCGACCCGAGCTGCTCGGCCGGCTGCGCGACAGCCTGGACGAGCGCATCCGCGAGCAGGGCCTCAACCTCAACCTGCTCGCCAAGAAGCTGCGTCGGCTGCTGGCCCGTCCCCTCGAGCAGGGCTGGCGTTTCGGCGAGGAAGAAGGCCGGCTCGACGGCCGGCGGTTGCCGACCCTGGTCACCTCGGTGGCCGATCGGCGAGTGTTCAAGCAGGAGCGGCAGCAGCCCCGGGCGGAGGCGGTAGTGACCTTCCTGATCGACAATTCCGGCTCCATGCGCCCGCACATGGAGAGCATCGCCATGCTGGTGGACAGCCTGAGCCAGGCCCTGGAGCGGATCGGGGCCAGGGTGGAGATACTGGGGTTCACCACCGGCCACTGGAATGGCGGCCAGCCGCTGCGCCAATGGCAGCGCGACGGTCGCCCGGCCAACCCGGGCCGGCTCAACGAACGTTGCCATATCGTCTACAAGTCGGCCGATAGCCGCTGGCGCCGAGCCAGGAAGGACATCGCCGCCCTGCTCAAGGGCGATCTGTTCCGCGAGGGGCTGGACGGCGAAGCCCTGCTGTGGGCCGAGCAACGGCTGCTGGCGCTGCCGGCACGGGATCGCCTGTTGCTGGTGATTTCCGACGGCTGCCCCATGGATACCGCCACCCGCCAGGCCAACGAGCAGGACCTCCTCGACCTGCACCTGCGCCAGGTCGCCAGCCGGCTGGAACGGGAGGGCCGGCTGGCGCTCTGCGCCCTGGGGGTGGGGCTGGATCTGAGCGGCTATTACCGCCACAGCCAACTGCTGGAGCTCGGCCAGTCGCTCGATAACAGGGTGTTCGATGAAGTGCTGTCGCTGATGGCCCGAGCCCTGCGCCAAAACGCCGGCGGGAGTTAACAATAAATTTACAATCCCGTTTTATAATTCATTGATTTTAAGTTACTTTTTACCTGGCCCCAGCACCAAAGGGGAAGTGGTCCTAACCATTTTACCGGCCACATTTAAAGATTACTGACAAGCCCGGACCACCGGGCCCGAATCAACAAGATGCCATCTTGGTAGCACCCGCAAGGGTCGAGATAGCAGACATTGAGCCAGTAGTGGGCAACCATCACGTTGCCCGACATCACGGAAGGTCACCGCCCCGCCCTCGGCCGGGCCATTGCAACTGGAGCAAGTAGCTATGATATTCAAGCAACGTTTTGTGAAATCCCTGTCCTTCGCCCTCTGCCTGGGGGCCGCGGCGGCCACCAGCAGCCTGGCCCAGGCCAAAACCTTCAGGGTGGCGGTGGGCGACGGGGCCGGTGGCACCCAGCATGAGCTGGGGCTGAAGTTCTCCGAGGCGTTCAAGGAAAAAACCGGCGGCCGGCACGATACCCAGCTGTTCCTCAACGGTCAGCTCGGCGACGAGCAGGCCACGGTCAACGATGCCGCCATGGGACTGCTCGACTTCTCCATCCTGGCCATCAACAACGTCACCCCCTTCTCGCCCTCGGTGGGCGTGCTCACCCTGCCCTATATGGTACAGAGCCTGGACGACGCCGTGGCCCTGACCCAGGGCGAGGTGGGTCAGCAACTGGTGGACAACACCATCCGTGACGCCGGCGTGCGTATCGTCGGCTGGGCCTACTCCGGTTTCCGGGTGCTGACCAACTCCAAGCAGCCGGTGCAAAGCCTGAGCGACCTCAAGGCGCTCAAGGTACGAGTGCCCAACAACGAGATCATGATCGACACCTACCGCGCCTGGGGCATCAACCCCACCCCCATGGCCTGGTCCGAAACCTTTACCGGCCTGCAGCTGGGCGTGGTCGACGGTCAGGACAACCCCTACATCACCGTCTATGCCATGAAGTTCGACGAGGTGCAGAAATACATCACCAATATCCGCTACCTGTTCTCCATCGAGCCGCTGATCATGTCCGAGGCGGTGTTCCAGTCCCAGCCGGACGAGGTGCAGCAGGCCATACTGGCGGCGGGCAAGGCGGCCACCGAGCACAGCGCCCGCTGGCTGGTGGAGCAGGAAGACAAGATCAAGGCCGAACTGACCAGCCGCGGCATGGTCATCTCCGAGCCCGCCAACAACGAGCAGGAGTGGATGGACAACGCCATCAGCAAGGTCTGGCCCAAGTACTATGACAAGCTGGGTGGCAAGGACCATCTGAACAAGATCCTGCAATCCCTGGGCCGCGACGCCATCTAAGCCGTCAGCTCAGCCAAAATGCACCTGGGCGCAAGCCGGGTGCATTTTTCTCAGGGAGGAAACGCCATGACCATCGGCAAACTGATATTCAAGATTCTCGATAATATAGAACGTGTGATTTGCAGCACCCTGCTCGCCACCTTTGTGGTGATCCTCTTTGTGCAGATTGTATCGCGGCAGCTGTTCAACCACTCCCTGTCCTGGAGTGAGGAATTGTCCACCTACATGTTCGTCTGGTTCGTCTATTTCGGCGCCAGCTACGCCACCAAACTGGCGGCCCACAACAGGGTGACCTTTCAGTTCAAATTCTTCCCGCCCAAAGTGGCGGTGATCTCGGAAGCCCTGGCGGATCTGATCTGGGTCTGTTTCAACGGCTATTTCGTCTGGCTGAGCTACGATTTCGTGTTCAACAAGATGAACCTGTTCTGGAAATCCCAGACCCTGGGCTTTCCGATGAAATACGTCTACATGATCTTGCCCATCGCCTTCGCGCTGATGACGCTGCGCATTTTACAGGTCAATTATTACAAGTTGATCAAGGGGATCGACATCCGGGATCCCGAATCCCTGGAAGTCGAGAAATTGATCGAATCCGCTGATCAACAACACAAGTCGAGTTAAGGCAGGAGCACACCCATGGTTGAATCATCCGTCGTCATGATACTGTTCGGGAGCTTCCTGCTGTTGCTGCTTATCGGGGCTCCCATCAGTGTCTCACTGGGGGTCTCGGCGCTGGCTTCCTTCCTTTACCTGGGCGAAAACCCGATCAAGTTCGTGCAGATCGCCTTTACCTCGGTCGGTTCCTTTCCGCTGATGGCCCTGCCCGCCTTTATCCTGGCCGGCGCCCTGATGGAAGCCGCCGGCATTTCCAAGCGGCTGGTCGACCTGGCCGAAAGCTTCGCCGGCCCCTTTACCGGCGGCATGTCCGCCGCCACCGTCATGGCCTGCATGTTCTTCGGCGCCATCTCCGGCTCGGGCCCGGCCACCACCGCCGCCGTGGGCATGCTGATGATCCCGGCCATGGTGCAACGGGGCTACAGCAAAGGCTATGCCTCCGCCATCACCGCTTCCTCCGGCGGCCTGGGGGTGGTGATACCGCCCTCCATCCCCATGGTTATCTTCGGTATTTCCGCCATGGGGCTGATGGCGCCGCCCGAGGCCATTGCCCAGCACGGCCAGTTCCAGTCGGTGTCCATTCCCAAGCTGTTTATCGCCGGCTTCCTGCCCGGCGTGGTACTGTCCTGCGGCCTGCTGATCATGAACTATTTCCTGTGTCGCAAGCACGGTTACAAGGGCACCACCGAGGGCTGGTCAGGCGCCACTACCCTGGCCGCCCTGCGCCGGGGCATCTGGTCGGTGCTGGCGCCCATCGTCATCCTGGGCGGCATCTACAGCGGCCTGTTCACGCCCACCGAATCCGCCATCGTCGCCATCTTCTACACCCTGGTGATCGGCTTTTTCGTGCACAAGGAGCTGAAGTTCAAGGACGTGCTACGCTCGCTGGAAACCACCACCTGGCTGACCGGGCGGGTGCTGCTGATCCTGTTCACCGCCACCGTGTTCGGCCGCCTGCTGGTGGAAAACCAGATCCCGGCCATCGTCGCCGCCTCCATGCTGGAGATGACCACCAACATCTACATCATCTGGGCGCTGATCATCTTCTTCCTGCTGTTCGTCGGCATGTTTATGGAGACCCTGGCCGCCATCATGATACTGACGCCGGTGCTGCTGCCGGTGGCCTACAACCTGGGCATAGATCCCATCCACTTCGGCATAGTGGTGGTGTGCTGCCTGTCCATCGGCTTCCAGACGCCGCCGCTCGGCGAGAACCTGTTCATCGCCTCCGGGGTATCGGGCACCTCCATCGAGGAAATTTCGGTACGGGCCCTGCCCTTCGCCTTCATGTCGGTGATCGCCGTCTTTATCATCGCCTATGTGCCGCAGATCACCCTGTTCCTGCCCGGTTTACTGGGCTATTAGCGCACGCCGCCGCCGGGCTGACCCAGGTCAAGGACAAGCCCCGGCGGCGGCCACATACTGTTATCCAGAGGCCGCCATGCCGAAGCCCGCCCACCGAAAAGGAGTGCCCAGATGCTGCCCCGAGTGAACAAGATCCTCTACTGCACCGATCTGTCCAAGAATGCTTCCTACGCCTTCCAGTACGCCGTTTACCTGGCCAAGCAGACCGGCGCCGACATCCATGTGCTCAACGTGGTGGAGCAGCTGTCCGGCGACGAGAAGCTGACCCTGCAGTCCTACATTCTCAACCAGAGCAGCCGGGAGGAGTTCCTGCACCAGCGGCTCAACCACGCCAGGGCCCAGTTGCAGCAGCGGCAGGACTACTTCTGGGAGGTGATCGCCCCCGCCGAGAAGGCGCTGCGCCCCAAGATCGTCGGCTGCGAAGTGGTGGAGGGCTACCCGG
Source organism: Zobellella iuensis (assembly GCF_016746085.1). Classification (GTDB taxonomy): domain Bacteria; phylum Pseudomonadota; class Gammaproteobacteria; order Enterobacterales; family Aeromonadaceae; genus Oceanimonas; species Oceanimonas iuensis. The sequence goes on along the minus strand of NZ_JAERTZ010000036.1, from coordinate 43,686 downwards.
TGCAGACCATACTCCGCCGCTCCCGGGAGCTGGGTTGCGATCTTATCGTGATGGGCGCCCACGAAAAGGGCTGGCTGCACACCCTGCTCGGCAGTGTGGCCAAGAACGTGCTGCGCGAGTCGCGCATCCCCACCCTGATCGTGCCCCGGCCGGAGAAAAAGAGCGCCGGCTGAATGATGCCATTCTGCCGGGAGCCTGTTTAGGATATTCGCAGAGCTTATCTGTCATGACCCAGCGAAGAGGCAACAGGGATTGCCTCTTTCAAGCCCTTACGCCGTCCGAGGGGGGGTGCCAGCAGTCGGCTGCGGTGCGATAGGGAGGAGCCGCCTGAATTTTAAACTATATGATGCTCCAGAAAGTGACTCCGGATTCCCCATCCCGGCGCTTGCGGTTACCATCAAGGGTCTCCTTTTTCATCGGCGCAGCGCATGGAACTGATCTTTCTCGGCACCTCCTCCGGTACCCCCACCAAGAGCCGCAACGTCTCCGGCCTGGCCCTGCGCAGGGCCGGCGCCCGCGCCTGGTGCCTGATCGACTGTGGCGAAGGCACCCAGCACCGGCTGCTGCATACCCGGCTGTCGCCGATGCAGCTCGACACCCTGCTGATCACCCATGTGCACGGCGACCACTGCTACGGCCTGCCCGGGCTGCTGGCCAGCGCCGCCCTGGCCGGGCGCACGGCGCCGCTGCGCATCATCGCCCCCGCGCCCATCGCGGCTTTTATCGAGTGCGTGGCCCGGCTGAGCGATCTCCGGCTCGACTTCCCCATCGACTTCGTGCCGGTCGAATCGCTGCAGGCCCCCCTGGCGGTGCAGGATTTCACGCTGGAAGCGGTGGCCCTGTCCCACCGGGTGCCGAGTTATGCCTATGTGTTCACCGAAGCCCGGGTGGAGGCCAAGCTGGATGTGGCCCGGCTGACCGCCGAGGGCATTCCCGCCGGCCCGCTGTGGGGCCGGCTGCACCGGGGGGAGGAGCTGGAATTCGAGGGCCGGCGCCTCAGGGGAGAGGACTACCGGCTGCCGGAGCGGGCGCCGCGCAAGGTGATCATCGCCGGCGACAACGACAGCCCCGCCCTGCTGGCGGAGGCCGCCCGGGACGCCTGCCTGCTGGTGCACGAGGCCACCTACACCCGGGAAGTGGCCGAGCGCCTGGGGCCGGCGCCCCAGCACAGCGACGCCGAGCGGGTGGCCCGCTTCGCCGAACAGGCCGGCCTGTCCAACCTGATCCTCACCCACTTCAGCCCCCGCTACCAGGACGGTGCCGGCTCGCCCCATATCGACGAGATAGCGGCGGAAGCCCGCGCCCATTACGGGGGCAGGCTGGTGCTGGCACGGGATCTGGACCCCTACCGGCTGAGCCGGCAGGGGAAGCTGGAAACGGCCGGCCCTCGCCGGACCGGCCGTCAGCCATAAAGCGGCCTCGAGGGGTTCAGGGCCAGTCGACCCGCCCCTGGTCTTCGGGCCGGTAGCTTACCCGCCCCAGGGGCACATGATCCTGGATAGCCTCGCGGATCTGCGCTTCCTCCTCGGCGCTGAAGCCGCCGCACAGCTCGATAAGCTCGATGCGCCGGGTCAGCATCTCCTGGGCGGCCATGACCGCCTCCTCCAGGGTACGCACCCCGGCCACGGCGATGTCGAAGCCGTCGCTCTTGATGCGGCCGTGGTGCTTGAACAGCTCCAGATCCGGCCCCTTGACGATAAAACCATAACGACTGAGTGACATGGGCAGCTCCTTTCGGGTCGAGGCTCAGGCCACCGCGGCGCGGCTGGCCTGGTGGGCACAATGGAGGGCGGCCAGGGCGCAGGACGCCAGCCGGGCCTCGGGCGGATCGGCGCGGGAGGTGAGGATGATGGGCACCCTGGCACCCAGCACCAGGCCGGCGGCGGTGGCGCCCATAAAGTACACCATCTGCTTGAACAGGAAGTTGCCCGACTCCAGGTTGGGCACCAGCAGGATATCCGCCTGCCCCGGCACCCGGCCGCGGATGCCCTTGATGGCCGCCGCCTCCGCCGAGACCGCATTGTCGAAGGCCAGGGGGCCTTCCACCAGGGCGCCGGGCAGGGCGCCCATGGCCGCCAGCTTGACCAGTTCGGCGGCGTCCAGGCTGGAAGGCATGCTCTTGCTCACCTCCTCGGTGCCCGACAGCACCGCCACCTTGGGCTCGGGGTTGCCCAGGGCGTGCATCAGGCCGATGGCGTTGCGGGCGATGTGCAGCTTGTCGAGCACCGTCGGCTGGACGTTGATCACCGCGTCGGTGATGCACAGGGCCTTGCAGCTGCCCGGCACCGTCATATGGAACAGGTGGCTCAGCCGGCTGTCGGTGCGCAGCCCGGCGGACTTGTTCAGCACCGCCCGCAGCAGGATATCCGTATGCACATGGCCCTTCATGATGGCGTCGGCCTCGCCCTGGCCGACCAGGGCGACGCCCAGCCGGGCGGCCTCGGTTTCGTCGGCGGCCGGCACCAGACGCAGGCCGTCCAGCGTCCAGCCCATGGCCTGGGCCTGCTGCCGCATGACGGCCACATCCCCCACCAGTATCGGCTCGATCAGCCCCTGCTCCCGGGCCAGCCGGGCGCTGGCCAGGGACACGGCGTTGACCGGGTTGATCACCACAGTGGTGACCCTGGGGTGCTGGCGGGCCTGGGCCAGCAAGCGGGGCGGGCATTCCTTGGGCGCGGTATTGAGCATGATTCCCTTCCTGTTCGACAGAAGACCACCGGAGGCCACTGACACAATGGCATCGGGTTGTGTTCCGGTATCGGCAGACTGGCATAAACAGGCGACACCCATGTCAGAAGAGACGGACAAAGGGAACCGCTCCGCCGACCGTCACATGCCAGGGATGGCATGTGCGAGCCTACATGGACGTACTTGCGGCGTGTCGGAGGAGTGGGCCCTTTGGCCGGCTCATGCCAGTAAAACAGACGGCTTGATGATAAAGCCGAGCTGCCCGCCGTGGCGGGCAGCTTCCTTTATCAGCAATAGTCCTTGTACTTGTCCAGGTGACGCACCGGCTTGGACAGGGCGTCGCGGCGGAAGGGGTCGCCCAGCTCGCGGGTGCACATGATCTCGATGACGGTGGTCTTGCCCTCCTCCATCTGGCGCGCGATGGCGGCCTTCAGGGCCGGGCCCACGTCTTCCAGCTTGTCCACCGTCACCCCTTCGGCCCCCATGGCGCGGGCGATGTCGGCGAAGCTGGGGTTCTCCAGATCGCCGGCCACGAAGCGGCGGTTGTAGAAGTCGACCTGGTTCTTCTTCTCCGCGCCCCACTGGCGGTTGTGGAACACGATGGAGGTCACCGGAATGTGTTCGCGTACGCAGGTCATGATCTCCATCATCGACATGCCCCAGGCGCCGTCACCGGCGTAGGAGATGGCCGGGCGATGGGGCGCGGCGGTCTTGGCGCCGATGATGGTCGGCAGGGCGTAACCGCAGTTGCCGAAGCTCATGGCGGCGAAGAAGGAGCGCGGCTTCTCGAAGCGCAGGTAGCTGTTGGCCACCGAGTTGATGTTGCCGATGTCGGTGGACACCATCACGTCCTCGGGCATGGCCTTTTCCAGCTCGCGCAGCACCTGGCGCGGATGCAGGTAGCTGCCCTGCTCTTCCGCCTGCTCGGCGATCATGTCCAGGGAATAGTCGTCCTTTTCGTGGATCCACTGATCCAGCTCCGCCTCCCAGGCCGCTTTTTCGGCGGCGATCTCACCGGCGCGGGCGCCCTTGTTTTCCAGGCAGGACACGTTGAGGTTCTGCAGCCGTTCCAGGATGGAGACGGCGGCGGCCTTGGCGTCACCACACACGCCGACGGAGATCTTCTTCACCAGGCCCAGCATCTTGGCGTCGCAGTCCACCTGGATGATCTTGGCCTGCTTCGGCCAGTAGTCCAGGCCGTGCTGGGGCAGGGTGCCGAAGGGCCCCAGGCGAGTACCCAGCGCCAGCACCACGTCGGCGCGGGAGAGCAGCTTCATGCCGGCCTTGGAGCCCTGGTAGCCCAGCGGACCGCACCACAGCGGGTGGCTGGCCGGGAAAGAGTCGTTGTGCAGGTAGCTGTTGACCACGGGGGCGCCCAGGAACTCGGCCAGCGCCTTGCACTCCTCCACCGCGTCGGCCATCACCACGCCGCCGCCGGAAATGATCACCGGATTCCTGGCTTCGGCCAGCAGGGCGGCCGCCTGCTGCAGGCTCTGTTCGCCGCCGGCGCCGCGCTCGATGCGGATCGGCTGGGGGATCTCCACGTTGATGTCGCCGTAGAAGAAATCCCGCGGAATGTTGAGCTGGGTGGGGCCGTTTTCCAGCATGGCCCGGTCGAAGCAGCGGGCGGTGAACTCGGCCATCCGCGCCGGGTTGGCCACGTGGCCCTGGTACTTGGTGATGGTTTCGAAGAAGGGCAGTTGCTGCGCCTCCTGGAAGCCGCCCAGGCCCTGGGTCATGGAGCCGGTTTCCGGGGTGATGCACACCACCGGGCTGTGGGCCCAGTAGGCGGCGGCGATGGCGGTCACGAAGTTGGTGATGCCGGGGCCGTTCTGGGCGATACAGACGCCGTGCCGGCCGCTGACCCGGGCGTAGCCGTCGGCCATGTGGCCGGCGCCCTGCTCGTGCACCGTGGGGATCAGGCGGATGCCCGCCGGGGCGAAGATGTCCATGGCGTCCATGAAGGCGGAGCCCATGATGCCGAAGATATCGGTTACACCGTTGGCCGCCAGGGTTTCGACCATGGCTTCACTGGGAGTCATACGTGGCATAGCTGTCTTCCTTTTTGCTGGTTCCTGTCGGTGACGGTGGTGGCCGCCACCCCGGAGGGTTCAATCCAATGTTTCGGTTCAAGCAGGTTTTCATTTGTTTGTTATTGGTTCTGTGGTGAATCGGCCACCGCCGGCCGCCTCGGTCCGGGCTTCCCCTCCCGGATGTCGGCGGGGCGAATGGCGCCTGCTGGCTGCGATGTGATTCACTGGAGCTAGATTAGGAAGTGGGGAGACAAGAGAGTAGGACCAGTTTCGTAACAATGGTTACGCCAGAAATAAAATATTTATTAATCAATCAATTAGAGAGCAAAAAGGGCGCCTGTCGGCGCCCCTTGATAACAAATTAAAAACATTCCGTCGCCGTGGGCTCAGACCATATCCTGGATAAGCTCCACCAGCGCCTTGATGCCGGGGCGGATCTTGCTGGCCGCGATGGAAGAATAGCCCAGGCGGAAGTAGTTGAGCGGCACCGGCTCGGCCAGGAAATGGATATCGCCGGGCTCGATCAGGATGCCCCTGTCCGCCGCTTCCTTGCGCAGCAGGCGGCTGTCCAGCCCCTCGGGGCCGCGCACCCAGTAGCAGGAGCCGCCGAAGCTGGGCTGGCGGCTGGAAGACGGCAGGTATTCATCCAGCGCCGCGCCCATCTCCTGCCAGCGCTCCTCGTAGGCCTTGGCGATGTTCATGATCAGGGCGTCGTGGTAGCCCCGCTCCAGGAACAGCGCCACCGAACGCTGGTTGTTGGCCGCCGGATGGCGCAGGATCAGCCGACGCAGGGCGCGGGCTTCACGGATCAGCGCCGCCGGTCCCACCAGGTACCCCAGGCGCAGGCCCGGCGCCAGGGTCTTGGACAGGCTGCCCACGTAGAGCACCCGGTCGTTCTTGTCCAGGCTTTTGAGGGCCGGTATCGGATTGGTCCTGAAGTTGCTCTCGCTCTCGTAGTCGTCCTCGATGATCAAAAAGTCCTGTTCACTGGCCTTGTCCAGCAGCGCGTAGCGTCGCTCCAGCGGCATGGTCACCGTGGTGGGGCACTGATGGCTGGGGGTGGTATAGACGAGATCACAGCCCTCGAGCCGTTCGTCGACGATCAACCCTTGTTCGTCCACCGGCAGGGCACGCACCTTGGCCGGGTTCATGGTGGCGATATTGCGGATATCCACATAGCCCGGATCCTCGAGGCCGATGGTGCTGTCCTTGTCCAGCAGCAGCCGGGCCAGCATGTACAGCGCCTGCTGAGCCCCCACCGTCACCAGGATCTGGTCCGCCGAGGCCCAGACTCCGCGCCGGGGCAACAGCCGGGTGCGGATCTGCTCGATCAACAAGGGATCGTCGTTGTCGAAACGGTCCGAGGCCCAGTCCCGGATCGCCGGCACGCTCACCGCGTCCCGGCAGCATTCCCGCCAGTTGTTGCTGGGAAACAGGCTGGGGTCGAACTGGCCATAGATAAAGGGATAAGGGTACTTCTGCCAGTCCTTGGGCTTGGTGATATTGTGCTGGCGGCTCGGATGGATCTTCAGTTTGTGCACCCAGTCGGGCGGGTGGCCGCCCTCGAGCGGGTTTTCCTTGGCCGGCATCTCGGGCTGGCGCGACAGTATCTCGGGATTGACGAAATAACCGCTGCGCTCGCGGGCGATGAGATAGCCGTCGTCCAGCAGGTGTTCATAGGCCAGCACCACCGTATTGCGGGCGATGCACAGCTGCTTGGCCAGCTTGCGGCTGGAGGGCAGCGGGCTGTCCTGGGGGATATTGCCGTTGAGGATGGCGGCGGCGATCTGCTCCCGCAACTGCTGCTGCAGGCTGGTGCTTTTTTCCGTGGAGAGATGAAACAGCTGGAACATGGTGACTCAACTTACCTGTCGATGCATGGCCCGCGGGCCGGAACAACCCAGTTTGACCCTTTTGACCGCCACTTGTAAACCTCATAGCAACATATTGAAAACAAAATGGAAACGCCGGGACATCGACTCCCGGCGTGGTTCAGGCGGATTCGGCTCCTACAGGTGTTCGTCGCGCAGGTGGTACCAGTGGTAGAGCATGCGCTGTCCCAAGCGGCGGAAGGGCGCGAACAGGTGCCCCGGCAGCGGCGAGTTGTAGATGGGCAGCTCGAAGCCCTGCTTGATGCCCGCGATGCGCTGGGCCATGCGCCGGCCGGCGTGGGCCGAAAACATGACGCCGTTGCCGCCGTAGCCCAGGGCATAGAAGATCTGTTCCTTTTCATCCGGCTGGGCGATACGCGGCATCATGTCGTGGCTGACGTCGACCCAGCCCCACCAGGAGTAATCGATCTTGATGCCCTTGAGCGCCGGAAACTTGCGGTTCATGCCGTCGATCAGCACCTGCAGGTGTTTGGGGTTGGCCGCGTCGCCGCCGGTGATGGAACTGCGGCTGCCGATCTGCAACCGGTTGTCGGGCAGCTTGCGGTAGTAGTAACGCAGGGTGCGGGTATCGGTGATCACCTCGTTGGTGATGAAGTTGCACTCGGCGATCTCCTGCTCTGTCATCGGCCGGGTCACCAGGGAGTTGGACAGTATCGGCATGATCTTGCTGCGCAACTGGTGGTGCAACCCCTGGGAAGTATAGCCGCCGGTGGCCACCCCCACCGCCCGGGCCCGCACCACCCCGCCCGGGGTCTGCAGGTAGTGGATACCGTTCCTGGTCTCCCAGCCCAGCACCGGGCTGGAAGGATGTATGGTCGCGCCCAACTCCCGCGCCATGCGGTGATAGCCCTGGGCCAGCTTGAGCGGATGCACGCCTATGCCGTCCGGCTCATGCATGGCGCCCACCGCCTCGGCCTCGTTCACGTAATTGCGGCTGAGGGTGGCCTTGTCCAGCAGTTCGGTCTGGTAGTTGAACTGCTCACGCAGCACCCTGGCCTCGGCCTCCAGCTTGCGCATGGCCTTGTCCCGGTGGGCGATATACAGATGGCCGCCATCCTGGGGGTTACAGTCGATATTGCCGTCCCGGATCAGGCCCTTGAAGGTATCGAAGCCTTCACGTACTTCCTCGTGCATGCGCCGGGCGGTGTCCAGGCCCCAGCGCTGGATCCACTGGGAGCGGCTGAGCCGGCCCGAGGCATTCTGGGCCTGGCCGCCGTTACGGCTGGTACAGCCCCAGCTGACCTGGTTGGCCTCCAGCACCGTGGCCTTGATGCCGTGCTCCTTCGCCAGGAAGACGGCGCAGGACAGGCCGGTGAAACCGCTGCCGATGATGGCCACGTCCACATCCATGTCGGCGGTGACCGGGCCGTCGTCTTCCGGCGGGGTGCCGGCGGTGGCCACCCAGTAGGTGGGCGCATACTGCTGGCCCCGCCCCGGGGTGGCGGCCACCAGGGGATCATAGGTGGGATCGTAACGGTCCAGCACGGTTTTGGCCTGGGACGGCTGGCGGAGTTCCGCCTGGGTTTTGTTGGCAATATCCATATTCGTGTTCCCCGAGATCAGGTGGTGGGTTACTGGGGATCCAGCAGGGGGCGGTCCTTGCGGAATGCCTGCTTCAGGGCCAGCCTGCCGCCTTTGAGGGTGAAGAGATCGACGCCGTCGGCTTCGATGCGGCGGCCGTCCGGACAGGTGGCGCAGAAGGTCCACTGGGACACGGCCCTGTCACCGGCGGCGAAATGGCTGGTGCCTTGCCAGCTGACGTCGGGGTAGGTGGTCCAGACCTTGACGAAGGCGGCCGCCACGGCGTCGGCACCGCTGAAACGGGTACCGAAGGCCTCGCTGCCGGCGGCGCCCTCGAACACGCAGTCGTCGGTCATGCACGCCATGACACCTTCGATATCGTGGCGGTTAAAGGCGGCGAACAGGGCGTCGAGCAAGGCGACGGTTTTCTGGTTTTCGGCTGACATGAGATTCTCCCTTGGCCACCGGAGGTGGCGGTGAACGGACACCGGCAGCAGAACTGCCGTTTACATGTTCACAACATTAGGAGGCCGGCGGAGATGCCGGTAGCGCCAGTTGGGAGCATTGACTTGGACCACGCTATAAGTCTTTGTCAATCAATAGGATAGATTTTAACCTGAGGGAGAAGAGAAAGGCGCGGGACAACCATAGTCACCCCGCGCGGCCAGGGCATCAGCGACGGCGGCCGCTCTGTTTTTTCACCACACCGGAAAACACCACGTGCAGATCGGTGGAGGCGGACTCGTTGTCCAGGTTCAGCTTGGCTTCGATATGATCCAGGTGCTCCTTCATCATGGTCACGGCCTTGCCCTTATCACCCGATTCTATGGCCTTGAGCAGTTCTTCGTGCTCGTTGAAGGAACAGTGGGCCTTGTGGCCGACCTCGTACTGGGCGATGATCAGCGAAGTCTGGGACACCACGCTGCGCTGGAAATTGAGCAGCGGCGTGTTGTTGGCCATATGGGCCAATTCCAGGTGGAACTCACCGGACAGGCGGATGCCGGTGCCGCGATCGCCGCGGGCGAAGGCGTCCTGCTCTTCCTGCACCATGGCGCGCATGCGGGCCAGGCTCTCGGGCGTGGCGTGTTCCACCGCCAGCTCAGTCACCGCCAGCTCCACCACCCGACGGGCGGCGAAGATCTGCCGGGCCTCTTCCACGCTGGGGGCCGCCACCACGGCACCGCGGTTGGGCCTGATGCTGACCACCTGCTCGTGGGACAGCCGCAGCAGGGCGCGGCGGATAATGGTCCGGCTGACGCCGAAGATTTCGCCCAGGGCTTCCTCGCTGAGCTTGGTGCCGGGCGCCAGCCGCTGTTCGAGGATGGCGTCGAAGATATGTTCGTAAACGATATCGTCCTGGGTGTTTGAGCTCGACTTGACAGGTCTTGGCTCCAGTTGACTGAGTGAACTCATGTTTAGGTTTCCAGTTACGGCCTGCATGTACGGCGGTGCACCGCAATCCTTGCCGGTTAATAAATTGTTATTGATCTCGTATACAATCTTACTGGGTTTTTGCCGTTACGACAGCCGGAATATCAAAGTCTGTGACTGAACACAAAAAACGCCCTTGACGGGCGTTTATCGGATATTCCGCTATGCAGGTCGTCGCCGGCTAGTGATCTCGCCGATAGCGACACTCGCCGTAAATATACGTTTGTGCGATGGCCCTGTCATCTCCGAGCATCATCAATACGAATAATTGCTCGAACAGATTGTGTGCATTGTTCATCCGCGCCTGCATCAGCGGGGTGGCGTGCAGATCCAGCACCAGGAAGTCCGCCTCCTTACCCACCGCCAGGTTGCCTACCTTGTCTTCCAGCCGCAGCGACCGGGCGCCGCCCAGGGTGGCGAGGTAGAGCGCTTTCAACGGATGCAGCTTGTGCTGCTGCAACTGCTGGATCTTGTAGGCTTCGGCAATGGTCTGCAGCATGGAAAAACTGGTACCGCCACCGACATCGGTACCCAGGCCGACCCGGACCTGGTGTTCTTCCATCCGCGGCAGGTCGAACAACCCCGATCCCAAGAACAGGTTTGAAGTGGGGCAAAAGGAAATGACCGAATCGGACTCGCCCATGCGTTCGCATTCTTCCTGCTCCAGGTGCACCGCATGGGCAAACACCGAACGCTCCCCCAGCAGGCCGAAATGATCGTACACGTCCAGATAGCCTTTCCGCTCCGGGAACAGGGACTTGACCCACTCGATCTCCTGCTTGTTTTCGGACAGGTGAGTCTGCATATAGACGTCGTCGTATTCCGCCAGCAGGCGGCCGGCCGCGCTCAGCTGCTCGGCGGTGCTGGTGGGCGCGAAGCGGGGCGTCACCGCGTAGAGCTGACGGCCCTTGTTATGCCAGCGCTCGATCAGCGCCTTGCTGTCCGCATAACCGGATTCCGGCGTATCGAGCAGGTAGTCGGGAGCGTGCCGGTCCATCATCACCTTGCCGGCGATCATGCGCATATTGCGCTTGTCGGATTCGGTAAAGAAGGCGTCGACCGAGGCCTTGTGCACCGTGCCGAACACCATGGCGGTGGTGGTGCCGTTGCGCAGCAGCTCGTCCAGGAACAGGGTCGCCACCCGGGCCGCGTGGGCGGTGTCGACGAACTTGCGTTCTTCCGGGAAGGTATAGTTGTTGAGCCAGTCGAGCAGCTGTTCGCCATAGGAGGCGATCATCTCGGTCTGGGGGAAATGAATATGGGTATCGATAAAGCCCGAAGTGATCAGCTTGTTCTCGAAACGGATCACCTCAAGACCCGCTGGCTGGCGCGCCAGCACCGCCTCGGCCGGACCTATGTCCCGTACGTGGCCGTCGGCCACCACCAGCACGCCGTCTTCATAATAGGCATAACTGGCATCGAGGCCGACCTTGGCCGGATCGGCCAGGCTGTGCAAAATAGCGGCACGATACGCGATAGCATGCGTCATGGTCGTGCTTCTCCTTCAAATGAATGCTTAAATTCGTTGTTCGACGACGACATCCGCCGATGATTCACGACCGGCCTCCGCGGCCACCGCCGGCGCCTGATAGGCAGCAATCAGCTGACCCGCCACCGACACCGCGATTTCCGCCGGATGCTTGCCGGCCACGTCGGCCAGGCCGATGGGGCAGATCATCCGGGCCAGGGCCGCCTCATCGAAGCCCCGTTCCCGCAGCCGGTAATCGAAGCGCTTGCGCTTGGTGCGCGAGCCGATCACCCCGAAGTAGCGGGCGTCGTTGCGTTTGAGAATACGGGCGCACAACTCCAGATCGAGCTGGTGGTTGTGGGTCATCACCAGATAGAAGCTGCCGGCAGGCTGGTCGTCGACCTCGTCCACCGGATCCTCGCTCACCACCCGGGTGACGCCGGCGGGCAGCTCGGCGGGAAACTCGCTTTCCCGCTCGTCAATCCAGGTGATGCGAAACGGCAGGGTCACCAGTATCGAGACCAGCGCCTTGGCCACATGGCCGGCACCGAACAGCACCAGGTGATGGCGCGGCTGCACCACCGGCTCCAGCATGATGGTGGCCATGCCGCCGCAGCACTGGCCCAGGCTGGCGCCCAGGTTGAAACGTTCCACCTTCATCTGCTGCTCGCCCCGGGCCAGCATGTCCCGGGCCAGCTCCAGCGCCTTGTATTCGAGGTGGCCGCCACCTATGGTGGCATAGCAGCCCTGTTCGGTCACCAGCATCTTGGTGCCGCTGTCCCGCGGGGTCGAGCCCTTGTGCTCCACCACCGTCACCAGCACGCAGGGTTCCCCCTTCTGTTCCAGCTCGGCCAGCACCTGAATCCAGTTATCCTTGAACATAGCTTACTCCTCGAAGACGATGGTTCCGTCTCAAACACCGGGGCTCCTGACGTGTCGGCCATACCGATGGCCGCCCCTACCCTTACTTGATCAACACATCCTCGGCCTGGGTGGCAATCTCGTCCTGCTCCACCAGCGCCTGCATCTGCTCCACGCCCCACAGCACCCGCTCCGGGGTGGCCGGCGCGTCGATGTGCGGGTAGCGGCGGTAGCCGGATACGCTGGCCACGGCGTCTTTCAGCGCACACCACACCGACATGCCGAGCATAAAGGGCGGCTCGCCCACGGCCTTGGAGTGGAACACGGTGTCTTCCGGGTTCTTGCGGTTTTCCACCAGCTTGACCCGGAAGTCGATGGGCATGTCCGCCACCGCCGGGATCTTGTAGCCCGCCGGACCGTTGGTCATCAGCCGGCCCTGGTCGTTCCACACCAGCTCCTCGGTGGTCAGCCAGCCCACGCCCTGGATAAAGGCGCCTTCCACCTGGCCGATGTCGATGGCCGGGTTGAGGGAGTCACCCACGTCGTGCAGTATGTCGGCACGCAGTATCTTGTACTCGCCGGTCAGGGTGTCTACCACCACTTCGGCACAGGCGGCGCCGTAGGCGAAGTAGTAGAAGGGACGGCCGGAGCCGGTGGCGTGATCGTAGTAAATCTTCGGCGTCTTGTAGAAACCGGTGCTGGAAAGCGACACCTGGTTGAAATAGGCCAGCTGCACGAACTCCTGGAACGACAGGATATTGTGGCGGATCTGCACGAAATTGTTCTTGAACACCACCTCTTCCCGGCTGACCTTGAAGTGGCCCGCCGCCCAGTCGACCAGCCGCTGCTTGATGATCTGGGCCGCATTCTGGGCCGCCTTGCCGTTCAGGTCGGTACCGCTGGACGCCGCCGTGGGCGAGGTGTTGGGCACCTTGTCGGTGTTGGTGGCGGTGATCTGGATACGATCTATGTCCACCTGGAACTCTTCCGCGACTATCTGGGCCACCTTGATGTTAAGGCCCTGCCCCATCTCGGTGCCACCGTGGTTGAGGTGGATGCTGCCGTCGGTGTAGATATGCACCAAGGCACCGGCCTGGTTGAGGAAGGTGGCGGTAAAGGAAATACCGAACTTCACCGGGGTGATGGCGATGCCCTTCTTGAGGATGGGGCTCCTGGCGTTGAACGCCTTGATCTCCTCGCGCCGGCTGGCGTATTCGGACGACTGCTCCAGCTCCGCCACCATCTCGTTGATGATGTTGTGCTCCACCGGCTGGTGGTAGTGGGTGACGTTGCGATCATCCTTGCCGTAGAAGTTGACCTTTCGGATCTCCAGCGGATCCTTGCCAAGCTTGGAGGCAATCTCGTCCATCACGTGCTCTATGGTCATCATGCCCTGGGGGCCACCGAAACCGCGGTAGGCGGTATTGGAAGCGGTGTTGGTCTTGCAGCGATGACCGATAACGGTGGCGTCACCCAGGTAGTAGGCGTTGTCCGAGTGGAACATGGCCCTGTCCACGATGGAGGAGGACAGATCCGGTGAATAACCGCAGTTGCCGGCCACCACGATCTCCGCCGCCTGGATTCGGCCACTGTCGTCGAAACCGATTTTGTACTGGTTGAAGAAGGGATGCCGCTTGCCGGTCATCATCATGTCTTCCACCCGCGGCAGCCGCATCTTGGCCGGGCGCCCGGTCAACCGGGCCACCACCGCCGCCATGCAGGCGGGGCCCGCGGCCTGGGTTTCCTTGCCGCCGAAGCCGCCGCCCATGCGACGCATGTCGATCACGACCTTGTGCATGGCGACGCCGAGCACGCTGGCCACCAGCTTCTGCACCTCGGTCGGGTTCTGGCTGGAGGTGAACACCAGCATGCCGCCGTCTTCGGTGGGCACCACCGAGCTGATTTGGGTTTCCAGGTAGAAGTGTTCCTGGCCACCGATATGCAGGCTGCCCTCGATCACATGTTTGGCCTGCTTGAGTCCGGCGGCGGAGTCGCCGCGCTGCTGCTTGTGGCTCTCGGTCACGAACAGCTCTTTTGCCAGCGCCTCTTCCACCGACAGTACCGCCGGCAGCTCTTCATATTCCACTATGGCGGCCATGGCCGCCTTGCGGGCGGTGTCGAGATCGTTGGCGGCCACCGCCAGCACCGGCTGGCCGTAGTATTCCACCTTGCCGTCGGCCAGCAGGGGATCGCCGGCCAGCACCGGGCCTATGTCCAGCTCGCCGGGCACGTCCTGGGCGGTGATGGCGATAGCCACGCCGGGAAACTGGTAGCAGGGGCTCACATCCAGTTTGGTGATGCGGGCATGGGCCTTGTCGGACAGCCGGGCATACACGTGCAACTGATTGGGGAACTCCAGCCGATCGTCGATGTACTGGGCCTCGCCGGCCACCTGCATGGCGGCGCTGTCGTGGGGCACGCTCTTGCCCACGCCGGTTTGCAGCTCCTGTTTGATCCTTTCCATCATTTCGTCGATGGTGAGCGTGTTCAGCGGTTTGTTAGACATAAGACGTCACCCTGGTTTCCAGTTTCAGATCCTGTTGCTCGATAAAGAACTTGTAGAGCAGGTTGGCCGCGGTCTTGCTGCGGTATTCCTTGCTGGCGCGGAAATCGGACAGCGGCTGGAAGTCGCCTTCCAGGGCCTTCATCGCCGCCTTGACGGTGGCGTGGTTCCAGTCCTGGCCCACCAGCGCCTGCTCGCAGGCCGCAGCCCGTTTGGGGGTGGCCGCCATGCCGCCGAAGCCGATGCGGGCTTCCATCACCTTGCCGTTCGCTATGGTCAGGTTGAAGGCGCCGCACACCGCGGAAATATCGTCGTCTATCCGTTTGGACAGCTTGTACACCCTGAAGTGCTGGTTGGCCGCGGGTTTGGGCACTATCACCTTCTCGATGAACTCTCCTTCCTCCTGGGCGGTTACCTTGTAGCTCAGGAAATAGTCCGCGATGGGCAGTTCGCGTACCCGTTCGCCCTTGCGCAGCACCAGGCGGGCATCGAGCGCGATCAGCACCGGCGGCGCGTCGCCGATGGGCGAGGCATTACCGATATTGCCGCCCAGGGTGCCCTGGTTGCGGATCTGCAGGGAAGCGAAGCGATGCAGCAGTTCGCCGAAGTCGGGATAACTGCGGCTCAGGGCCTCATAGCTGTCACTCAAGGAGCGGGCGGCGCCGATCACCAGTTGCTCGTCGGTTTCGTCCAGCTGCTTCATGTCGGCCACGTTGCCCACGTAAATCATCTTGGGCAATTCGCGATTGAACTGAGTCACTTCCAGCGCCAGATCGGTGCCACCGGCCAGCAGCCGGGCATCCGGATGCTGTTCCAGCAAGGTCGCCAGCTCGGCGCTGGAGGTGGGCGAGAAGCACACCTTGTCGTCCCCTTCCAGGGTGACCAGGGTATCGGTCTCGATCTGCGCCAGCCTGGCCAGCACCTCGGCCTCGTAGCGGGAAAAGTCGTCGGCCAGCTGCGGCTGCTCGGCGATGGCCTTGGCGGCATCGACGATGGGGCGGTAACCGGTGCAGCGGCACAGGTTGCCGGCCAGGGCCTCGAGGATGTCGTGCTTGTCGGCCGAAGGCTTGTTCTTGCTCAGGGCAAACATCGACATGATGAAGCCCGGGGTGCAGAAGCCGCACTGGGAACCATGAAAGTCCACCATGCTCTGCTGCACCGGGTGCAGACGGCCGTCCTTCGACTTGAGGTCCTCCACCGTAATCAGCTGCTTGCCGTGCAGTGCCGACACAAAGGTCAGGCAGGAGTTGACCGAACGATAACGGATATGATCGCCCTCGGGCTCCCCCAGTACCACGGTACAGGCACCGCAGTCTCCGGACGCACATCCTTCCTTGGTGCCGGTCTTAGCTGCGCGGGTACGCAGATAATTCAACACCGTCATATTTGGCGAAAGGTCCTTCTCCTCCCGCAACTCCTGGTTAAGTAGGAACTTAATCAAGGCTTGCCTCCTTCAGCGAATACACTGCACACATTGCCGACCAACAGAATGGTAGTATCTTTAAGTGTAATTAAAATAAAAAACTGACCCATGAGTCAACAAATATTTCACAGCCAGGTAACCATCTTGTTGCCACTTTTGTTGCCACTGGGTGTTAAGTGGTTGCCGGGACAAGCAATTAATTAAATAGTTGTATACGTTAGCGACAGCAATTTTTTTGGCCTTTTGTGTTAAGTGTAGCGGGAGCGGAACAGAACATGATTCAAGCAACGGCGCCAACCGAACGACGTCAGGTACAGCGGGTGTTTATGGGGGTGGCCCTGGCCATCATGCTGGGAGCACTGGAAATCACCCTGCTGATGCCTGCGCTCTCCACCCTGGGGCGGGCTTTCGCGGCACCGGAGCTGGCCCCGCTGCTGGTGAGCAGCTACCTCTTTGCCATGACCCTCAGCATGCCCATCTACGGCCGGCTGAGCGACCGCTTCGGCCGCCGTCCCTGCCAGGCCATCGCCATTTTGCTCTTTACCCTGGGCTCGCTCGCCAGCAGCCTGGTCGATACCCTGCCCGCCCTGCTGGCCACCCGGCTGCTGACCGGAGCCGGCGGCGGCGGCCTGATCGCCCTCTCCTTCGCGGTGATCGCCGATGTGATACCGCCCCGCCAGGTAGGCCGTTACCAGGGCTATATTTCCGCCATCTTCGCCATCTCCAGCGTGGCCGGCCCCTTGCTGGGCGCCTTTATCATCGGCCTGTTCGACTGGCGCTGGTTGTTCGTGTTCAAGGTGCCCCTGGGCCTGCTGGCGTTCTGGCTCAACCACTGGGCACTGAAAGACCTGGGTCATAAGGGGGCCCGAAGCCGGCAAGATGCCGTCGGTATCCTGTTGCTGCTGCTCACCGGTCTCGGTTGGGGACTGTCGACCAATATCGGCCTGATTGCCCCGGGGCTGGCCATTGACCAATCACTGTTGCTGGGGCTGGCAACGCTGCTGAGCCTGGGTTTGCTGTGGCAACAGTGGCGCCATCCCGACCCGGTGCTGCCACTGCGCTTTCTGCAGGAAAAGTTATTTCGTACCGCCGTCTTGCTGCTGGCCCTGTCGGAGGCCATACGCCTGGCGCTGCTGGTCTATGTGCCCCTCGGGCTGGAACGACAGCTGGGACTGACCCCCTCCCAAACCAGCCTGGTGCTGCTGTGGTTTATCCTGAGCGTGACCCTCGGCACCTTTGTCAGCGGCAAGCGCATCGCCCGCCAAGGATTTTGCCAACCGTTTCCCTGGCTGGGCGGGTTGGCTCTGGGCATGGGATGCGTCGGCCTGTGGTGGGTGTTCCACCAGGATAAACCGGGACTCTGGCTTTATCCGGCCCTGATCGCGGCCGGGGTCGGTATCGGATTTTTGATCGTCGCCTGCTCCATCGCGGTACAGAATGCCCTACCGCCCAGGCAGTTGGGCTCGGGGCTGGCACTGATGAACTTTATCCGCTCCCTGGGAGGAACTCTGGGGGTGGTCCTGCTCGGCTGGCAATACCAGAGCAGCGCCGACTGGATCATGCCGGTATTTGTATCCATGTCGGGCTATGCCCTGTGTTGCCTGATACTGGGGGTGCTGATGCCGGATGCTAGCCTCGGGGAGACGGCCAAAAACGACCCGGCGCCACGCTAACCCCCATTCAGTGACTTCACCCGGCAACCATCGATCACCAGCCGGGTGATCACCTCGGCGGCCTGCTCGAAGTCGTCGTCATCCAGTTCTTCTTTGCCCAGCGCCATGGTGATCTGCCAGTTGAAGTCGGCGTAGGTCTGGGTTGAAGCCCATATGGCAAACAGCAGATGACGGGTATCGACGGAAACCATCAGGCCCTGTTCCATCCAGTCCGCCAGCTTGGCGCTCAGGGTGCGGGTCTGCTCGCTCAGGCGGGCGATGATATCTTCCGGCAGGTGGGGTGCGCCGTGCATGATTTCATTGGCAAACACCTTGGATGCATAAGGATAATCTCTGGAGATCAGCAACTTGGCCTTGATATAGGCGGTGAGTGCCGTTACCGGATCCCGATATTCGATAAAAGGGGCAGAGGCCGCCAGCAAGGGTTCGGTCACGCTTTCCAGTACCGCCCGGTACAGTTTTTCCTTGCTGCCGAAGTAGTAATAAATATTGGGCTTGGGTAACTCGGCCAACTCGGCAATATCGGCGGTTTTAGTGGCGGCATAGCCGTTTTCTGCAAAAATCCGGCTGGCGGCACGGATGATTATTTCTTCGTTCTTTACTCTTATCCGGGACATACTGATGTTCAGGCTCCAGGCCACAAAATGAGAATTTATTTTTGCTAACCATACCGGAATCCAGTAAAAAAGAGTAAAAAAAAGCGCCCACATCGGTGGGCGCAGAAAAATGAGTAACCAAGGTTACCCCTCGACCAAAACAACAAGTTTACTGCCCTGTCCGCCAGGCTAGCTGCAATCTGCAACCAGCTCGGCCAATTTGATACCTGCGACCGCACAGGCTTCATCCACATCCGACTGATCACCGGTAATGCCCACGGCACCCAGCAGCCGTTGCTGGTCATCACGGATCAGCACCCCTCCCGGTACCGGCACTATATTGCCCTGAGCCAGTACGTTGACCGCCGACATAAAAGCCGGCCGGGCTGCGGCCATGTCCGCCAGGCCGCGCGAACTGCGTCCCAGGGCGATGGCCCCCCAGGCCTTGCCGATGGCGATATCCGGCCGCAGCAGGCTGGAACCATCCTGACGCTGCAGCGATACCAGCCGACCGGCATTATCCAGCACCGCAACGGTAAGCGGTGCCGCGGCCACCTCCAGCGCATGTTGCAAGGCGCCGCGCGTGATCGTCAGTGCCTGTTCAAGTGTAACTGTACTCATTACCTGGACTCCCTGTCTGCCGTAACAATGGCGATAAATTGAGTACCAATAAAACACAAAAAAGGCACAATGTTAAGATTATTTGTATACATTTTATCTGAAGGTAATTTTTTGCTTACGTCCCGGATACAATAATCACATCTGGAACAAGGGGCCTTACCATCGGGAAAGCCAGCCATGGCATGGTCTTTGCTGTATTCTATGGCAGTTCGAACGGGCATCTGGGATGGGGAAGAGAGGTATGCTGGACTTACGACAGGTTTCGCCGGTTAACTGGTTTATTTGCTGGTTGCTGCTGAGCTGCACCCTGGTTACCTTGCTGCCGGACAGCCTTTTTACCGGCGCCTTCGGTCTCTGGCTGGCCGATTTTCAGATGCTGTTCATACTGGGCATGGTCGCGTCCGCTTCCTATTTTCTATCTCATGCCGCCATCATGCTGTTTCAGCATGTATTTTACCGCAAGCAACGGCTGGTGCGGCAGAAGCTGCTGAAGGAACTACTGGACTATCTGGATGCCGGTGAAAAGGCGGTACTGCGGGAGTTCGTGATCCAACGCAAGAGCGTCATAAAATTGCCGGTAACCGAGCCTGCCGTCAAAAATCTGTTGGAGCAAGGTATTCTGACCTACGCCTATGGCGAGCCCAACGAGCCCGGGCTCAACGCCATCAAACCCTTGATGATCACCATCGAAGCCCGTCCGTTGCTGACCTTCAAGGTGCTGGGACTGAATCCGGCCAATATGACCGAAGAGCAGAAAAACATGATTCTCAATACCAGGCCCAAATACGCCTATAAACAGCTGGGCCGGAACTGAGCGGCCCCGGTCGCACCGGGACCTTGTCGCCAGCCGGTTTTGTTAGCCGGCGGTTCTCTCCTTCAGGTAGCCTTCATAATCCGGGATGCGGATACTGAAATCCCGGCTCATCTGGGCGCTGTCCATCAACATGTCGGCGGTGGCGATATTGGTTGCCACCGGAATATTCCACACCGTGGCCAGGCGCAGCAGGGCCTTGACGTCCGGGTCGTGCGGTACCGCATTGAGTGGGTCCCAGAAAAAGATCAGCACATCGATTTTGCCTTCCGCAATCATGGCACCCAGCTGCTGATCCCCCCCCATGGGGCCGGACATCAGGCAGCGTACCGGTAGCCCGACCTTGCGGCTGAGCATGGTACCTGTGGTGCCAGTGGCATAGAGGTGGTGCAGTTTCAGCTCTTCGGCCCGGCTGGCCACCCATTCCAGCAGTTGCTCTTTCATATGGTCGTGGGCGACCAAGGCGACATTCTTGTGGGGAGGCAGGGTTCTGTGAGTATTTTTCATCGCTATCTACATCCTTGCTAAAGTCTGGCTCCATAGTATCCAAAGCCGGCACCGATGAGCAGCCCTAAACAATAAAAAGCCCCGCACAGGACTTTTGCTTGTGGTCCGGAAAACTGTTGCCAGATCAGAAAGGCTGATTGATGGCAACCGGTACGTTGCCCAGCACCTTGTTGAGGTGGGAAATGATCTTGGGATCCCCTTTCATCGAACCGGACTCCTGTCGGCGGAAAGTCCTCTACAGGCAGTTCAGGGGATAAAATTGATAACGCGGGATCAGGCGACTTCGTAGTAGAGCGGGGTCTTGGCGTTCTCTTCGGCCAGTATGGCCATGGCCACCGGGATACACTTGCCACACTGGGAACCCACGCCCAGCTCACGCTTCAGCTGTTTGAACTCGCTGTTACCTTCGGCAATGGCCTGCTTAAGCTGACGCTCGGTAATGCCTTTGCACAGACACACATACATAAAAGAAATCCTCCGCCTCGACAGAACAAATCTAAATGATAGTGGTTATCAATGCAAGCCGTCCTTGCCAAAAAAAAACCGCTCAGATCACATATTCAGGCTGGGTCGTCAGCCCGTTCCAGGCCTGATACATGGTCAAGAACACTTGACCGTGCAGGCTGTCGAGCAAGCTGCTCTGCTGCAGTCGGTCCATCACAGGCCCCTTGACCTCGGCCAAGTGGAAGCCGATTCCGGCCAGTTGCAGCCGAGCGTTGATCATCAGCAGGCTATCCAACGCCGAGGCATCGATGCGGTTAATCGCGCTGCATTGCAGCACCAGGTGCCGCACTTCGGGTCTGACACTCACCAGGGTGGCGACGATGTCTTCCAACTGACCGGCGTTGGCGAAATACAGACTTTCATCCACCCGCAGGCAGAGCAGGCTCTTGTCCAGCTCCACCCGGTGACGCAGCCGGTTGCGGAAATGCTCGGTACCGGCGATAAGGCCGACCTCGGCCCAGTGCGGCTTGTAGCTGTGGTAGAGGTGCAGCAACAGGGAAGCGGCGATACCGGCCAGCAGCCCCAGCTCCACATTTACCACCAGGGTGACCAGGAAGGTCAGGGCGAGGGCGACAAAGTCGGTTCGGGAGTAACGCCAAGTGTGGTGGAACTGGCGCCAATCCAATAGCCCCAGCACGGCGACCACTATGGTGGCGGCCAGTACCGCCTTGGGCAAGGCACTGAGCCAGGGCGCGAACCAGAGCCCCGCCAGGCCGATGCCGACGGCGGTATAGATGCCGGCCGCCGGGGTCTGGGCGCCGGCGTCGAAGTTGACTACGGAACGAGCGAAGCCACCGGTAACCGGCATGCCACCGGACAGGCCTGCGGCGATGTTGGCGACGCCCAAGCCGATCAGTTCCTGGTTGGCGGAGATGCGCTGGCGCCGCTTGGCCGCCAGCGTCTGCCCCACCGAGACCGACTCCACAAAGCCCACCAGAGCCAACAGCAACGACGGCAGTAGCAGCGCCCGCCAGGGCAAGGCAGACCACCGCGGCCAGCTCCAGGCGGGCAACCCCGCCGGTACTTCCCCCACCAGAGCAACGCCCAGAGTCTCCAGATCGAGTGCCCGCGACAGCAGTATAGCGACAACCACCAACAGCGCCGGAGACAGCCGTACCAGCGCAGTGGACACCGCCTTGCCGACCCCCAGGCGCAACAGCATGGCCTGCAACCGGTAACGAGCCCAGAGCAGCATGAGCAGGCTGACGGCGGAAATCGCCAGGGTGGCCAGGGTGAGGGCATCCCGCTGCGTGAGCAGTGTTGCCAGGGCCATCAGCTGATGGCCCTCCAGCCTCACCCCCAGCAAAGGGCCGAGCTGGCTGAGGGTGATCAGCAGGGCCGAGGCACTGATAAAGCCCGACATCACCGGATGGCTGATAAAGTGCGCGACAAAGCCCAGCCGCAACAGGCCGAACAGCAACAGCCAGCCGCCGCTCATCAAGGCCAGTGCCAGGGCGCCATTCAGGTAGTGAACTCCTTCGAGTTGCAGTTGCCCCAGGGTAGAGGCCGTCATCAGCGACAGCACCGCCACCGGCCCGACCGAGAGGGTGCGGCTCGAGCCGAACAGGCCATAGGCTACCAGCGGCAGTATGCTGGCATAGAGCCCCACTTCCGGCGGTACCCCCGCCAACAGGGCATAAGCCAGGGACTGGGGGATCAGCATCAAGGTCACGATCAGCGCCGCCCCCACATCCTGGGCCAGGGTGGCCCTGTCGTAGTGACGGCACCAGTCGAGCAATGGCACGACTCAGCCCTTGAAGCGGGCGTCGAACAAGGGGGCCATAGGTGACAGGTCGTAACCGGCCCGGGCGGCGGCGGCGACCAGCTCTGCCGATGTCTGCCGGGTGGACTGAGCCAGGGCCCAGAGGGTGATGGAGCGGGTACCGCTGCGGCAGAAGGCCAACACCGGCTGCTCGGTCGCAGCCATGGCCAGGTCGAAGGCCATGACGGCCTCCGGGGTGAAGTTGCCGGAGCTGATGGGAATCCAGTGCCAGTCGAACCCCTGCTCCCGCGCCCTGGCCGCCAGCGTTTCGGCCCCGGGTTGCCCGTCCACTTCGCCGTCGGGCCTGTTGCAGATCAGGGTTCCGAATCCCTGGGCCTTCAGCAGGGGCAGATCGGCCTCGGTCAGCTGATCCGCAACGGCGAAGGAGGGGTTAACCTGCCTGATGTCCATATTGATCCTCGCTATAAAATGTCAATGGCGTTGAAAGATAGCCGAAGTCGAGGGATAACATTAAATTAGAATATTCTAATTATTTATTTTCATGCAAGCCCTAAAACGCAAAAAGGAGGCCGAAGCCTCCTTTTTAGCGCGGATCAGATCAATTACTTGACGATCTTGGCTACCACGCCGGCACCAACGGTGCGGCCGCCTTCACGGATGGCGAAGCGCAGGCCTTCTTCCATCGCGATGGGAGCAATCAGGCTGACTACCATCTTGATGTTGTCGCCAGGCATAACCATTTCAACGCCTTCCGGCAGTTCGATGGTACCGGTCACGTCAGTAGTACGGAAGTAGAACTGGGGACGGTAGCCTTTGAAGAACGGGGTGTGACGACCGCCTTCTTCCTTGGACAGCACGTATACTTCGGATTCGAAGTCGGTGTGCGGCTTGATGGAGCCGGGCTTGGCCAGCACCTGACCACGCTCAACGTCTTCACGCTTGGTGCCACGCAGCAGAACGCCCACGTTCTCACCGGCACGGCCTTCGTCCAGCAGTTTGCGGAACATTTCAACGCCGGTACAAGTGGTCTTGGTGGTGGTCTTGATACCCACGATTTCCACTTCTTCACCCACTTTCACGATACCGCGCTCAACACGGCCGGTGACCACGGTACCACGACCCTGGATGGAGAACACGTCTTCGATCGGCATCAGGAAGGCACCGTCGATGGCACGCTCGGGCTCGGGGATGTAGGTATCCAGAGCGTTGGCCAGTTCCAGGATTTTCTCTTCCCACTGAGCATCGCCTTCCAGGCCTTTCAGGGCAGAACCCTGAATAACCGGAATGTCGTCGCCCGGGAAGTCGTACTCGGACAGCAGCTCGCGCACTTCCATTTCGACCAGCTCGAGCAGCTCTTCATCGTCAACCATGTCGCACTTGTTCATGAACACAACGATGTAAGGTACGCCTACCTGGCGGGCCAGCAGGATGTGCTCACGGGTTTGCGGCATGGGGCCGTCGGTGGCGGCAACAACCAGGATGGCACCATCCATCTGGGCGGCACCGGTGATCATGTTTTTCACATAGTCGGCGTGGCCAGGGCAGTCAACGTGAGCGTAGTGACGGATTTCGGTGTCGTACTCAACGTGAGAGGCGGCGATGGTGATACCGCGGGCTTTTTCTTCCGGAGCGTTGTCGATCTGATCGAACGCGCGGGCAGAACCGCCGAATTTCTTGGCCAGCACGTTGGTGATGGCAGCGGTCAGGGTGGTTTTACCGTGGTCAACGTGGCCGATGGTACCGACGTTTACGTGCGGTTTTTTACGTTCAAATTTTTCTTTAGACACGACCTAGTCCTTCCTAGTTTGATCCCACCCGCAACACGGGTGGGGAGTTAAAACGAAAATTAATTAACCTTTACGAGAAGCGATAACCGCTTCTGCCATGTTCGCAGGCACATCGGCGTACTTGGCAAACTCCATGGAGTAAGAAGCACGCCCCTGAGTCTGGGAACGCAGATCGGTGGCGTAGCCGAACATTTCGGACAACGGTACCAGGGCATTGATAATCTTGCCGGTAGGACCGTCTTCCATGCCTTCGATGATACCACGACGACGGTTAACGTCACCGATCACATCACCCATGTACTCTTCCGGCGTTTCTACTTCAACCTTCATCATCGGCTCAAGCAGCGCCGGGTTACACTTCATGAAACCGGCTTTGAACGCCATGGAGCCGGCGATCTTAAAGGCCATTTCAGAAGAGTCAACATCGTGGTAAGAACCGTCGTACAGCGTGATCTTGATGTCTTCAATCGGATAACCGGCCAGAACACCCTGCTTCATCTGCTCTTGAATGCCCTTGTCGACGGCGGGGATGTATTCCTTCGGAATCACACCACCGACCACGGCGTTCTCGAACTTGTAGCCGGTACCGGCTTCTTGCGGCTCGATCTTGATCCAGACGTGACCGAACTGACCACGACCACCGGACTGACGCACGAACTTGCCTTCCTGCTCCACGGAGCCACGAATGGTTTCACGGTAGGCTACCTGGGGCTTGCCCACGTTGGCTTCCACCTTGAACTCGCGGCGCATGCGGTCGACGATGATGTCCAGGTGCAGCTCACCCATACCGGCGATGATGGTCTGGCCGGATTCTTCGTCGGTCCATACGCGGAAAGAAGGATCTTCCTGCGCCAGGCGACCCAGGGCCATGCCCATTTTCTCCTGGTCGGCCTTGGTTCTCGGCTCCACGGCAACGGAGATAACCGGCTCGGGAAACTCCATCCGCTCGAGGATGATAGGCGCGTCCTGGGCACACAGGGTGTCACCGGTGGTCACGTCTTTCAGGCCGATGGCGGCGGCGATGTCACCGGCACGCACTTCCTTGATCTCTTCGCGCTTGTTGGCATGCATCTGTACGATACGACCAAAACGCTCGCGCTTGCCCTTGACGGAGTTCAGCACGGAGTCGCCGGAGTTGATCACACCGGAGTACACGCGGAAGAAGGTCAGGTTGCCCACGAAGGGGTCGGTCGCGATCTTGAACGCCAGTGCGGAGAAAGGCGCAGCATCGTCGGCCGGACGGGTATCCGGGGTCTCGCCGTCTTCTTTCACGCCGGCGATGGCATGAACTTCTACCGGTGAAGGCAGATATTCAACCACCACGTCCAGCATGGCCTGTACACCCTTGTTCTTGAACGCTGAGCCACAGGTCACCAGGATGACGTCGTTGTTCAGTACCCGTTGGCGCAGGGCTGACTTGATGTCTTCTTCCGTCAGCTCGCCCTCTTCCAGGTACTTGTCCATCAGCTCTTCGTTGGCTTCGGCAGCGGCTTCCACCAGATTCTGGCGCCACTCTTCGGCCAGCTCCTGCAACTCGGCGGGAATGTCTTCATAGACAAAGGTGGTACCGTTGTCTTCTTCACTCCAGTTAATGGCCTTCATCTTGATGAGGTCAATAACGCCTTTGAAGTTTTCTTCAGAACCGATCGGCAGCTGAACAGGCACGGCCACCCCTTTCAGGCGGCTCTTGATCTGTTCAACAACACGCAGGAAATTGGCACCGGTACGGTCCATCTTGTTGACGAACGCAATCCGCGGCACCTTGTACTTGTTGGCCTGGCGCCATACGGTTTCGGACTGAGGCTGAACACCACCCACCGCACAGTAAACCATGACGGCACCGTCGAGTACCCGCATGGAACGCTCAACTTCGATGGTGAAGTCCACGTGTCCAGGGGTGTCGATGATGTTGATACGATGCTGGGGAAACTGGTGCGCCATACCGTCCCAGAAACAGGTGGTAGCAGCGGAGGTAATGGTAATACCACGCTCTTGCTCCTGCTCCATCCAGTCCATGGTGGCGGCGCCATCATGAACTTCACCGATCTTATGGCTGACACCGGTATAGAACAGAACACGCTCGGTAGTAGTAGTTTTACCTGCGTCGATGTGAGCACTGATACCGATGTTACGATAGCGCTCAATTGGGGTTGTACGAGCCACAATAGTATCCTCTTGCTAAGGTCAGCTGTCCTTAGTCAGCAATCGAAGGGGCGCGGCCTTAACCGCGCCCACCCGATTACCAGCGATAGTGTGCGAACGCTTTGTTTGCTTCAGCCATACGGTGCACGTCTTCACGCTTCTTGACCGCAGAGCCTTTGTTTTCAGCGGCATCCAGCAACTCGCCGGCCAGACGCTGGGCCATAGATTTTTCACCACGCTTACGGGCGGCGTCTACCAACCAGCGCATGGCCAGGGCATTACGACGCACGGGGCGTACTTCAACCGGCACCTGGTAGGTAGAACCACCCACCCGGCGGGATTTAACTTCAACAGTAGGACGAACATTGTCCAGGGCCTCTTCGAACAGAGCCAGATGCTCTTTGCTGGTTTTGCCAGCAACGATGTCCAAAGCACCGTAAACAATCTTTTCAGAGGTAGATTTTTTACCGTCTACCATTACTACGTTTACGAATTTTGCCAGCAGTTCGGATCCGAACTTGGGATCCGGCAGGATTTTACGCTGGCCGATTACGCGACGTCTTGGCATTGCAAACTCTCCGTAACTTCAGGGATAACCCAAAACACAGGTTAAAAAATAAAATGTTTGGCCTTACTTAACGGAGAACCATTAAGCCTTGGGCTTCTTGGCGCCGTACTTGGAACGGCCTTGGCGACGGGCGGAAACACCAGAGGTGTCCAGTGCGCCACGCACGGTGTGATAACGCACACCAGGCAAATCTTTAACACGGCCACCGCGGATCAGCACCACGGAGTGCTCTTGCAGGTTGTGACCTTCACCACCGATGTAGGAGTTGACCTCGAAACCATTGGTCAGACGGACCCGGCACACCTTACGCAGTGCGGAGTTCGGCTTCTTCGGGGTGGTGGTGTATACGCGGGTACATACACCGCGTTTTTGCGGGCAAGCTTCCAGCGCCGGAACGTTGCTTTTGGCTACGTTCTGTTGGCGAGGCTTGCGTACCAGCTGGTTAATTGTTGCCATTAACAGCTCCTGAAAATGTCGTTCTACAGTTGTGAAAAATCTATCCCCGAAAGTGGGGACGCAAAATTCTATGTCCGCCTCGATTGTGAGTCAAGATTTATACAATTCTTGCCGGATGATTTCTGCCGGCGGCCTCACCAGGCCTGGGGGCTACCCCACTCCGCCACCAGTCCCACCAGTTCATCCATGGTGATCGACTCGCCCAGCACCGAGCTCAGCCCTCTTGCCTGCAGATCCTCCTGCAGCACATACAGGCAACCGCTATCGGACAACGCCTGTAACGGAGCCCGCCAGGCCGGCACCGCTGCGGCGATGACCGCATCCTGCCATAGCAATAACCGATCGCCCTCCTGCATATAGAACAGGGCCTGGGTTAAATCCCGGTGGCTGAAAGGGGAATGCTTTACCGTATGCAGCATGCTCACCTCAAAAGCTCAGGCGCACAGTGTAATCGGCAAGTCGCTGCTGCAACTCGGGCAATGACAACACCGTCGCCTCGATGGTTAGAGCCGCGTCGCTCAACCCGCGTTCCGCCAGCGACTCGGCACAGACGTATACCGCCTCGATATCATAAAGTTCGAGCAGACCGAAAGTCGGCGCGTAATGACGTCCCAGTACCACAGCGGGATCCTGCCCGTTCTGCAGCTGGTAGACGCCGTCACCGATAAAAAACACGGCGATGTCTTCACTCAGGGCCGAGGTAGCCAGCACCGCATCCAGCCCCTCCCGGCCAGAGGCCGAGCCGTGAGGCGGGGTACGAAACACAAAAGCAAGAGTGTTCATCAAAATTGCACCACCCGGTCGGCGCTTAAGGAAGCCTGAGCCAGCGCCCCCAGCCCGCTGAGGCGGAAAGGCGCCGCCACATTCCACTGTGCCAAGCCGGCCTGGAGCGAAGAGGTCTCGTCACTGAGCCCGCGCCGCAATGCCGCCGCCACGCAGAGATCCAGCGCCAGCCCCTGCTCCTCGGCCAGTTCGATCCAGGCCCGGTGCAGGTCGACTTCATCCCCCGCCGGCTGCACCAGCAGATTGCCGTTATGCACCCCGTCCTGATAGAAGAAAATGCTGTCGATAACATGCCCCTGCCGCAGCAGGGCCCGGGCGAAACGATAGGCGTCGGCGGCGGACTGGGTACCGTAGCAGGGCCCGGTGACCAGCAGGGCAAAATGGAGAGGGGTAAGGTTCATCTGTGCATCCGAAAGACGGGGCGATCGCGGACCGCCCCGGACAAGACTTATTCGACGTAGGCGACAGCCTCGACTTCGACCAGTACATCCTTGGGAAGACGGGCCACTTCCACGCAGGAGCGGGCCGGGGCACCGGCCACGAAGTAGCTGGCGTAGACTTCGTTGAAAGCCAGGAAGTTGTTCATGTCGGACAGGAAGCAGGTGGTCTTCAGCACGCTGGACGCATCGGCCCCGGCTTCGGCCAGCACGGCCATCAGGTTATCCATCACCTGCTTGGTCTGGGCTTCGATACCGCCCTCGACGATATCCATGGTCACCGGGTCGAGCGGGATCTGGCCGGAAGTGTAGACCATGTTGCCGATACGGGTGGCCTGAACATAGGGGCCGATGGCGGCAGGGGCTTTGTCGGTGGCGATTACGGTTTTAGTCATGGGTACTCCTGGTTAGGCGATGGGCTCTTCGTCATCGCGTTTTTTTTGCCGTATATAAAGATAGACGGTGTGTTTGGATATATTCAGTTTATCCGACACCATGGCGATGGCGTCCTTGATGTCGAAAATGCCTTTCTCATAAAGCGTGGTGACGATCTGCTTGTTCTTGGCGTTGTTGGCCACCTCCGGATCGGCATTGATTTCCTCTATGGTCCGTTCCACCGTCAGGGTTACCAGCTCTTCCACGTTGTTGCTGAAATTCTCCGGCGAGATTTCCGTCAACTCGGTCACCTTGGGCAAGAAATCGGCCATAAATTCATGAAAGGGCGCCCCCAGGTGCAGGTTGATGCACAGCAGGCCGATGATATCTCCCTGCAGGTTACGCAGTGCCAGCGTCGAGGATTTCATCGGCGAACCTTGCCGGCTTTGGGTAAAATACGCCGGGCTGTGGCTCAGTCCCTGCAGCTCCAGTTCAGGCAGCAGCCGCAGTGCCAGATCGGTGATAGGCGCGCCCTGGGTGCGGCCGGTATTGAAACCGTTGGCAATCTTGACCACCGAGCACTCCAAATCTTCCAGCGAGTGCAACACCACCTCACAGTGCTTGCCAAACATATCGGCCAGCCCATCCACCATGCCCGCATAACCGGCCAACAATTCTCGATCCTGCTGGCTGAATACTCGTTTGGTGGCACTTTTTTTGAGGGAACGCGCTGTCCCGGTTTCCGCTGGCATGTCTGGCTCCCTACCGGATGTCTCGCTCCGATTTTCAACCGATGATGCCAGATGTCAACTTTTTTTGAAGGACATAAAAAAACCGCCCGCAGGCGGTTTCCCTGTTTATCCTTCAGGCCCGCAGCGATTTTTCACCGCGGGACACGCCGCAAACGCCGCTACGCACCACTTCCACCACTTCGGTGGTGTCGCTCATATTGCGGATAAAGGCGTCCAGCTTGTCGCTGGTGCCCACCAGTTGCACCGTGTAGAGGTGAGGCGTCACATCGACGATCTGGCCGCGGAAGATATCGGCGGTACGCTTGACTTCGTCCCGATTGGCGCCGTCGGCCCGCACCTTGACCAGCACGATTTCCCGCTCGATATGATCGCCGTCGGTCAGGTCGCTCACCTTGAGCACATCCACCAGCTTGTTCAGCTGCTTGGTGATCTGCTCGATGACCCGATCGTCACCCATGGTGACTATGGTCATGCGTGACAGGGTGGGATCCTCGGTGGGCGCCACCGTCAGGGTCTCGATATTGTAAGCCCGCTGGGAGAACAACCCCACCACCCGGCTCAGGGCCCCGGATTCGTTCTCCAGCAACAAGGATATGATACGCCGCATCAGGTTCTCTCCGTTTTGCTTAACCACATTTCATCCATGGCGCCGGTCTTGATTTGCATGGGGTAGACATGCTCTTCCGGGTCGATCTGGATATCCATAAACACCAGCTTGTCGGTGAGGGAGAAGCATTGCTCCAGCGCCGCATCCAGCTCGGCCGGATCGGTCACCCGTATGCCCACATGGCCATAGGCCTCGGCCAGCTTGACGAAGTCGGGCAGGGAGTCCATGTAGGAGTGGCTCTGCCGCCCTTCATAGAACATCTTCTGCCATTGCTTCACCATGCCGAGGGCCTGGTTGTTCATGGAAATAATCTTCACCGGAATGTTGTACTGCATGCAGGTGGAGAGTTCCTGAATGTTCATCTGGATGGAGCCGTCACCGGTCACGCAGACGGAGATGGCATCCGGCCGCGCCATCTTGGCGCCCATGGCCGCCGGCAAGCCGAAGCCCATGGTGCCGAGGCCACCGGAGTTGATCCACTGGCGCGGCTTGTCGAAGGGATAGTAGAGGGCGGCGAACATCTGGTGCTGGCCCACGTCCGAACTGACCATGGCCTCGCCCTTGGTGATACGGTATACCGACTCGATCACCTGCTGGGGCTTGATGTACTTGTCGCTCTTTTCATAGCGCAAACACTGGCGGGCTCGCCATTGCTCGATCTGCGTCCACCAGTCGCTCATGGCCTGGCTGTCGGGCTTGAGTCCCAGCTCGCGGATGGCATCCAGCATCTGCGCCAGCACCGTATCGGCCGAGCCGACGATGGGGATATGGGCCTGAATGGTCTTGGAAATGGAAGTGGGATCCACGTCCACATGCACTATGGTGGCATGGGGGCAGAACTTGGCCACGTTGTTGGTCACCCGATCGTCGAAGCGGGCACCGATGGCCAGGATCAGATCCGAGTTATGCATGGTCTTGTTGGCTTCGTAAGTACCATGCATGCCGAGCATACCAACAAACTGCTTGTGGGTACCGGGCATGCTGCCGAGGCCCATCAGGGTATTGGTGACCGGCAGGTTGAACAGCTCGGCCAGCTGCACCACCAGGGCGCTGGCTTCGGCGGTGACGGCTCCACCGCCGACATACATGACCGGGCGCTTGGCTTCGGCCAGTGCCTTCATGGCCTTCTTGATCTGGCCTTTATGGCCGACTCCGGTCGGGTTGTAGGAGCGCATGTCCACCGAACTGGGGTAAGCGTAAGGATGCTTCTCCCTCGGATTCTGCACGTCTTTCGGCAGGTCGACCACCACCGGGCCGGGCCGGCCGGTCGCCGCTATGTAGTAGGCTTTCTTGATGGCCAACGGAATGTCGGTGGCCTTCTTGCACAGGAAGCTGTGTTTCACGATAGGCCGGGAAATACCTATCATGTCGGTTTCCTGGAAGGCATCATCACCGATGTAGTTGGTCGGCACCTGGCCGGACAGGATGACCATGGGGATGGAGTCCATGTAGGCGGTCGCAATGCCGGTGATGCAGTTGGTCGCTCCCGGGCCCGAGGTGACCAGCACGGTGCCGACCTTGCCGGTGGCGCGGGTATAACCATCGGCCATGTGCACGGCGGCCTGCTCATGGCGTACCAGCACGTGTTCAATTTTACTGTTTTCGAATAAGGCGTCATAGATATCAAGTACTGAGCCTCCGGGGTAACCGAAGATATGTTCGATCCCCTGGTCTTCCAGCGCTCGCACTACCATTTCCGCGCCTGATAACATCTCCATGATAAGCCCTCCAGGCTCTGCTCCGTTCACGTTACCGCTCTCCCCTATCGATATTTACAGCCTGGCCCGGCCGGGATATCACAATATGACAAAGCGAGCAGCTTTTTATCTTTATAAAACAATCACTTCTGCCAGATAGGCTACAAATAAGCAGAAAAGGGATGAAAAATCACCTTAACCTGCTTTAAATCGCTTGTCTACGGCTTTATACAAAGCTTGGGCCGAGCCGGCTGGCAGTACCTTTATAGCATATTCCGCACGGGTAAAAGGGGGCCAGTTTCGGCCTGACAGGCAGACCACCGCCGCTCCCGCCCCCCATACTTCCGGCACGCCTCCCGCTACTAGAATACAGCACCGGCACCACCCGCCAACGCCGGTGCTGCGATCATAAAGGTCACTACCATAAAAAAATCGACACAAGGCAATCATTGGTTTAGTCGAAACAACACCAAAAAAAAAGACTAAAAACTCAAAGTTAAATTAAAAAACAACATATACAACCACAAAAAACACTGTAGCAAGCCATTAAAACCACCAATACCCCACTGTGAAAGCACTTCAAAACATTGACACTGCGGCAGATTCCCGTTATTGATATAGCGTTGTTAACGGATTCTTCTTTCGGTGATGAGTGATATGCAAAAGCACATTCAGCTACTACTACTAACTCTAGAGGTGCACAAGCGCACGGGTTGGGCGTAGCTGGAATTCATCATCCACATATTTCAAGTTAAAACCCGTGCCATCCGCACGGGTTTTTTATATCTGTCGCGGGCGGCACGGATCAACAGAGGGGAAGCGACATGTCGAGCCAAGTCATTATATTCGATACCACCTTGCGGGACGGCGAACAGGCGCTTTCCGCCAGCCTGACGGTCAAGGAAAAACTGCAGATCGCCCTGGCCCTCGAGCGTCTCGGGGTGGACGTGATGGAAGTGGGCTTCCCCATATCCTCTCCCGGTGACTTCGAGTCGGTGCAGACCATCGCCCGCCATATCAAGAACAGCCGGGTCTGCGCCCTGTCCCGCGCCCTCAAGGCCGACATCGACGCCGCCGGTGAAGCCCTGCGGGTGGCGGATCAGTTCCGTATCCACACCTTTATCTCCACTTCCGACATCCATGTGCAGAGCAAGCTGCGCAAGGATTTCGACTCGGTGGTGGAAATGAGTGTCGCCGCGGTCAAGCACGCTCGTGGCTATACGGACGATGTAGAGTTTTCCTGTGAAGACGCCGGCCGCACCCCCATCGACAACCTGTGCCGCATGGTCGAGGCCGTCATCAAGGCCGGCGCCCGCACCGTCAATATTCCCGACACCGTGGGCTACACCGTACCCAGCGAGTTCGGCGGCATTATCAAAACCCTGTTTGAACGGGTGCCCAACATTCATCAGGCGGTGATTTCCGTGCACTGCCACGACGACCTCGGCATGTCGGTGGCCAACTCCATCGCCGCGGTGCAGCAGGGCGCGCGCCAGATCGAGTGCACCATCAACGGCATCGGCGAGCGGGCCGGCAACTGCTCGCTGGAAGAAGTGGCCATGGTCATGAAGACCCGGGGCGAACTGCTCGGGGTGCACACCAACATCAAGCACCAGGAGATCTACCGGACCAGCCAGCTGGTGCGCAACCTGTGCAACATGCCGGTACAGCCCAACAAGGCCATCGTCGGCGCCAACGCCTTCGCCCACTCCTCCGGCATCCATCAGGACGGGGTACTGAAGAACAAGAACACCTACGAGATCATCACCCCCGAGAGCATAGGTCTGCCCACCAACCACCTCAACCTGACTTCCCGCTCCGGCCGCCACGTGATCAAGCACCGCATGAGCGAGATGGGCTATACCGAGCAGGACTACGATCTCGACAGCCTGTACCAGAGCTTCCTCGCCCTGGCGGATCGCAAGGGCCGGGTGTTCGACTACGACCTCGAGGCGCTGGTGTTCTTCAGCCAGATCCACGAAGAGCCGGAGCAGTTCAAGCTCAAGTACCTGAGCGTGCAGTCCGGCAGCAACGTGATGTCCACCGCCAGCGTACGCATGCTGGTGGGTGGCGACACCGTCGACGAGGCCGCCGTCGGCAACGGCCCGGTGGACGCGGTGTACCAGTGCATCAATCGCGTCACCGGCTACGATATCCGCATCGACAAGTACGAGCTCAAGAGCAAGGGCGAAGGCAAAGACGCCCTCGGCCAGGTGGATATCGTCGCCGAATACAAGGGCCGCAAGTTCCACGGCATGGGCCTGGCCACCGATATCGTCGAGTCCTCCGCCCAGGCGCTGGTGCATGTGATCAACAGCATCTACCGGGCCGAGCAGGTGGCCGAGAAGAAAGAAGAAATCCAAAAGAAAATTCGTATGGAGACAGTGTGAGTATGAGTGCAAGCTACAAGGTCGCCGTCTTGCCGGGCGACGGCATCGGCCCCGAAGTGATGGCGCAAGCCCTCAAGGTGCTGGACAAGGTGCAGGCCGAGTTCGGCTTCAGCCTGGAACTGGCCCACCATGACGTGGGCGGCATCGCCATCGACAACCACGGCACTCCGCTGCCGGCGACGACCCTGGCCGGCTGTGAAACCGCCGACGCCATCCTGTTCGGCTCGGTCGGCGGCCCCAAGTGGGAAAAACTGCCCCCCAACGAGCAGCCCGAGCGTGGTGCCCTGCTGCCCCTGCGCGGCCACTTCAAGCTGTTCTGCAATATGCGTCCCGCCAAGATCTACCAGGGCCTGGAAGGCTTCTCCCCGCTGCGCGCCGACATCAGCGCCCGCGGCTTCGATATTCTCTGTATGCGCGAGCTGACCGGCGGTATCTACTTCGGCCAGCCCAAGGGCCGGGAAGGCTCTGGCCCCGAGGAGAAGGCGTTCGACACCGAGGTCTATCACCGCTATGAGATCGAGCGTATCGCCCGGCTGGCGTTCGAGGCGGCCCGCGGCCGTCGCGGCCTGGTCACCTCGGTAGACAAGGCCAACGTGTTGCAGGCCTCCATCCTGTGGCGGGAAGTGGTGATCGAAGTGGCCAAGGATTACCCGGACGTGGCCCTGAACCACATCTACATCGACAACGCCACCATGCAACTGATCAAGGATCCGTCCCAGTTCGACGTGCTGCTGTGCTCCAACCTGTTCGGCGACATCATCTCCGACGAGATGGCGATGATCACCGGCTCCATGGGCCTGCTGCCTTCTGTCAGCCTGAACGACAAGGGCTTTGGCCTGTACGAGCCGGCCGGCGGCACCGCCCCGGATATCGCCGGCAAGAATATCGCCAACCCCATCGCCCAGATCCTCTCGGCCGCCCTGATGCTGCGTTACAGCTTCAAACAGGAGGACGCCGCCCAGGCCATCGAGCGGGCCGTGAGCGAAACCCTGGCCACCGGCTACTTCACCGGTGATCTTTACAGTGCCGCTGCCGAACATCCGGTACAGAGCACCAGTCAAATGGGTGAGCAGATAGTCGCGCGCATCAGGAGAGCAAACTAATGGCCAAGACCCTCTATCAGAAAGTGTTCGACGCCCACCTGGTGCGCGATGAAGCCGGCGAAACCCCGCTGCTTTATATCGACCGCCACCTGGTGCACGAAGTTACCTCGCCCCAGGCCTTCGACGGCCTGCGCGAAAAGGGCCGCCAGCTGCGCCGCCCGGACCGCACCTGGGCGACCATGGATCACAACGTCTCCACCCAGACCAACGACATCGCCGCCTCCGGCGAGATGGCCCGCATTCAGAT
This sequence comes from Zobellella iuensis, assembly GCF_016746085.1. Classification (GTDB taxonomy): domain Bacteria; phylum Pseudomonadota; class Gammaproteobacteria; order Enterobacterales; family Aeromonadaceae; genus Oceanimonas; species Oceanimonas iuensis. The sequence goes on along the minus strand of NZ_JAERTZ010000036.1, from coordinate 8,087 downwards.
GGAAACCCTGGCCAAGAACTGCGAAGAGTTCGGCGTCCCCCTCTATGACCTGCACCACAAGTACCAGGGCATAGTGCACGTGATCGGCCCCGAACTGGGCCTGACCCTGCCCGGCACTACCATCGTCTGCGGCGACTCCCACACCGCCACCCACGGCGCCTTCGGTGCCCTGGCCTTCGGTATCGGCACCTCCGAGGTGGAGCACGTCATGGCCACCCAGACCCTGAAGCAGGGCCGGGCCAAAACCATGAAAATCCAGGTCAACGGCGCGCTCAAGCCGGGCATCAGCGCCAAGGACGTGGTGCTGGCCATCATCGGCAAGGTCGGCCACGCCGGCGGCACCGGCTATGTGGTGGAATTCTGCGGCTCCGTGATCGAATCCCTGTCGATGGAAGCGCGTATGACCATCTGCAACATGGCCATCGAGCTCGGCGCCAAGGCCGGCCTGGTGGCCCCGGACCAGACCACCTTCGACTACCTCAAGGGCAAGCCCTTCGCGCCCGAGGGCGAGCGGTGGGAAGCGGCGGTCGCCTACTGGCGGACGCTGAAATCCGACGCGGACGCCGTCTTCGACGCCGTGGTCGAGCTGGATGGCGCCGCCATCGCGCCCCAGGTGACCTGGGGCACCAACCCGGGCCAGGTGATGCCGGTGGATGGCACCATTCCCTCCCCGGACGATTTCGCGGATCCCATCGAACGCCAATCCGCCGCCAAGGCCCTGCAGTACATGGATATTCAGGCCGGTGGCAAGTTGACCGACGTACAAATCGACAAGGTGTTTATCGGCTCCTGCACCAACAGCCGCATCGAGGATCTGCGCGCCGCCGCCGCCGTGGCCCTTGGCCGCAAGGTGGCCGCCGGGGTACAGGCGCTGGTGGTCCCCGGCTCCCAGCAGGTGAAGGCCCAGGCCGAAGCGGAAGGGTTGGACCGGATCTTTATCGAAGCGGGCTTCGAGTGGCGCCTGCCCGGTTGCTCCATGTGCCTGGCCATGAACAACGACCGGCTGGAGCCGGGCGAGCGTTGTGCCGCCACCAGCAACCGCAACTTCGAAGGCCGCCAGGGCCGCGGTGGCCGCACCCATCTGGTGAGCCCGGCCATGGCCGCCGCCGCCGCCGTGTTCGGTCACTTCGTCGACATCCGGGATTTATAAGGGGAAAACCATGAGCGGATTCAAGCAATTAACCGGTATCGCCGCCCCCCTGGACGCGGCCAACGTAGACACCGACCAGATCATCCCCAAACAGTTCCTGCAGAAGGTGACCCGGTCCGGCTTCGGCAAGCACCTGTTCCACGACTCGCGGTTTCTGGATGACGCCGGCGAGCAGCCCAACCCCGAGTTCGTGCTCAACCAGACGCCCTACGACCAGGCGGTGATCCTGCTGGCCCGGGAAAACTTCGGTTGCGGCTCCAGCCGCGAGCACGCCCCCTGGGCCCTGGCCGACTTCGGCCTCAAGGCCATCATAGCGCCGAGCTTCGCCGACATCTTCTACGGCAACGCCATCAACAACGGTATGGTGCCGGTGCGGCTGAACGAAGAGCAGGTGGAAGCCCTGTTCCAGTACGTGAACAGCCGCAAGGGTGCCGAGATCACCGTGGATCTGGAAGCCCAGCAGGTGCGCGCCGGCGAACTCGCTTTTCCCTTCGAGATCGACGAGTTCCGCCGCTACTGCCTGCTCAACGGCCTGGACAATATCGGCCTGACCCTGCAACACGCGGATCAGATCGACACCTACGAGGCCAGGCAGCCGAACTGGCTGTAATCACCCCGACGCCGGCGCAAGCCGGCGTTGTCTTATCCCTCCAGCTGCAGCACCCGCTGCTTCAGCGCCTCGCCGAGCGGCGCCTTGCGCCCGGTCCCGAAATCCACCATCACCACCCGCGCCGTGCCTTCGGTGGTCACAGCCCCCTGGGCCTGGCTGACGAGCCGGTACTCCATGGTAAAGCCGTGCTCGTCCAGCTCGCTGACCCTAGCCTCGGCCTTCAGGGTGTCGGGAAAGGTCACCGGCCGGCGATAGCGGGCGGAGGTTTCCGCCAGCACCGGCCCCACGCCCGCCGTACTCAGCACATCCAGCATGCCGATACGGCGCAGGTACTCGATGCGCACCGTTTCGAAGTAACGGAAATAGACCACGTTGTTGACGTGGTTGAGCGCGTCCATTTCGCCCCAGGCGACGGGGATCTCGATGCTGACCGGAAAACGGGCTTCGTCCTTGGACATGATGATGTCTCCTGAATGAGTTTAGAGTTTTTAACCTAACCACAATTCAGGAAACATTCAACTAACATCCGGCGGTCAATGGACTTCGCTCAGCACCAGGGCCACCTGGTCCGTCTGCTCCCCCACGTCCACCCGGATCACCCTGGCGGTGGCGGTCAGGGGCGCCACGCCGGCGTCGGGCGAGGGCAGCACCAGCCGCCATTCCTGCCCGACCTGGCACTTGCCGGCGGCAACCTCCATCAAAAGCCCCTCGGCACTGAGGTTGCGGCAGATCCCTTCCACCCTTACCTGGGTGGTGGCCAGGATCACCCTGGCGTCCAGTTGCATACGGCTGTACAGCCGTTGTTCTTCATGGGCGGGTAGCATAGGCCTTCTTCCTTATAGCACTGGTTTAGCAAAACGAATGGTCCTACAATAGCGGCCATTCTCGAACGGGGTGCGGCCAGCCGCTGAGATCATACTCGTGCACCTGATCCGGGTCGTGCCGGCGTAGGGATTTGAGCACTCGGCCTTACCCTATCCACAAGGAGTGGCCCTGTGAAAAAAGCCCTGATTGCCCTGTCTCTGTTCGCCGCCGGCCAGGTCGTGGCGCAAACCCCGACCCTGACCATCTATACCTATAGCTCATTTGCGTCCGATTGGGGCCCTGGACCGGCCATCAAGCAATCTTTCGAGGCGGAATGCGGCTGCAATCTCGAGTTCGTGGCCCTGGACGATGGGGTGTCCATCCTCAACCGGCTGCGACTCGAAGGTGCCCACACCAAGGCCGACATCGTGCTGGGGCTGGACAACAACCTGCTGCAGGCCGCCAAGGACACCGGGTTGCTGGCCGAGCACGACCAGTCCCTCGAGGGGCTGAAGGTGCCCGGCGGCTGGAGCGACTCCGTCTTCCTGCCCTTCGACTACGGCTACTTCGCCTTTATCTACGATGCCGAGCGTCTCGCCAATCCCCCCACCAGCTTCGCCGAACTGCTGGAACGCCCCGAGCTGACCCTGCTGTACCAGGATCCGCGTACCAGCACCCCGGGCCAGGGCCTGATGCTGTGGGTACAGAAGATCTATGGCGACCAGGCCCCCGGGGTCTGGCAGAACCTGGCCCAACGCACCGTGTCCGTCACCAAAGGCTGGAGCGAGTCCTACGGCATGTTCCTCAAGGGCGAGGCGGATCTGGTGCTGTCCTATACCACTTCCCCCGCCTACCACATAGAAGCGGAGCAGAAGACCCAGTACCGGGCCGCCGGCTTCGAGGAAGGCCACTACCTGCAGGTGGAAGTGGCCGCCAGGCTCAATACCAGCCAGCAGCCCGAACTGGCCGGGCGCTTCCTGCAGTTTATGGTGGGACCCGGCTTCCAGCAGCACATCCCCGCTGGCAACTGGATGTACCCGGTGATCGATGTCGAGCTGCCCGCCGGCTTCAATTCCCTGATCACGCCCGCACAGGCACTCAGCTTCAGCGCCGAGTACGTCGCCGAGCAACGCCAGGGTTGGCTGCGCCAGTGGCTGGGCGCCGTGACCCGCTGATGCCGAACCGGTACTGGTGGCTGCCGGGCTGTCTCAGCCTGCTCGGCATACTGCTGCTGACCGCGGGGCCCATAGGGGCCCTGCTGCTGCAGAGTGGCCAGACGTCCCCGGGGCAGGTGTTCGCGGATCCTTATCTGCGCCATGTCATCTGGTTCAGCTTCTACCAGGCCTTGCTGTCCACCCTGCTCAGCCTGCTGCTGGCCATTCCCCTGGCCCAGACCCTGTCCCGCCGTCATTTCCCGGGGCGAACCCTGCTGTTGCGCCTGTTCGGGCTGTCGCTGGTGTTGCCGGTGATCCTGGTGGTGTTCGGCATCGTCGCCGTCCATGGCCGCCAGGGCTGGGTCAACCAGCTGCTCGGGCTGTTCGGGCTGGAGTCCGTCAGCTACCTCTACGGCCTGCCCGGCATACTGCTGGCTCATGTGTTCTTCAATATGCCCCTGGCGGCCCGGATCCTGCTGCAGGCCATCGACAGCATTCCCCAGAGCCAGTGGCGGATGGCCAGCCAGCTCGACTTCAACGGCTGGCAGCTGTTCCGTTGGCTGGAATGGCCGGTCATGCGCGGCGCCCTGCCCGCGCTGGCCAGCATGATCTTCATGCTCTGCTTCACCAGCTTTGCCACCGTGATGGCACTGGGTGGCGGGCCCAGGTCCACCACCCTGGAGGTGGCCATCTATCAGGCCCTGCGTTTCGACTTCGACCTGCCCCTGGCGGGCATGCTGGCTCTGCTGCAATTGTTGTTCTGCAGCGGCTTCCTGCTGCTGCAGTACTGGCTGACCAGGCCGGCACTCCATTCACCGGAACGGCACTTCCTCTCCGCCCGGCCGGACCGGAACAAGAGAGGCGTCTACTTCTGGGATCTGCTGGTACTGAGCCTCTGCCTCGGTCTCTTTCTGCCGCCCCTGCTGGCCATCATCGTCAGCGGCCTCAACCCCAGCCTGTGGACGGCTCTGAGTTCTTCACTGCTGTGGCGGGCCACGGCCAGTTCCCTGCTTATCGCCGGTGGCGCCGGCCTGCTGTCGGTGTTGCTCACCCTGGGCCTGCTGAGCAGCAGCCGTCATCTCAGGCTGAGACGGCATAACAAGATGGGAGCGGCGCTGATGGAAGCCACCGGCTCGGTGATACTGGTGCTGCCGGCGGTGGTGCTCTCCACCGGACTCTTTATCCTGCTGCGGGGCCTGGCCGATGTCTTTACCCTGGGCCCCTTGTTGGTGTTGCTGGTCAATGCCCTGATGGCGCTGCCCTATGGGCTGCGTGCCCTGCAGCAGCCCATGGAGCGGAATGCCCGCCAGTACGACCGTCTCTGTGCCAGCCTCGATATAGGGGGGCTGAACCGGCTCCGACAGCTGGAGTGGCCCCTGCTGCGCAAACCGGCCGCTCTGGCCCTGGCACTGGCGATAATGCTGTCGCTGGGCGATCTCAGTGCCATCGCCATGTTCGGCAGCCAGCACCTGCAAACCCTGCCTTGGCTGCTGTACCAGCAGTTGGGCAATTACCAGATGACGGAAGCGGCGGCCACCTCGCTGATCCTGCTGTTGCTGAGCCTGGGACTTTTCATCCTGATCGAAGGTGTGCTGGGAGGCAAAGATGCTGGAACTCGATGAGCTACGCTCCCGCTATCCGGAGCAGGAGCTGTGTTTTTCTCTCCGGGCCGAGGCGGGTGAAATCACCGCCCTGATCGGACCCAGTGGCGCCGGCAAGTCGACCCTGCTGGCCATGGTGGCCGGCTTTGCCCGGGTCGACTCGGGGCAACTGCACCTCGACAATCGGGATCTGCTGCCCCTGGCGCCGGCCCAAAGGCCCATGACTACCCTGTTCCAGGACAACAACCTGTTCTGGCATATGACGGTCTACCAGAATATCGCCATCGGCCTGTCCCCCGCTCTGCGACTGACGGCGGCACAACGGGCGGAAGTAGAACAAGTTGCCCGGCAAGTGGGCATAGCGGCCCTGCTTCAGCGCAAGCCGGCGAGCCTGTCGGGGGGACAACAGCAGAGGGTGGGACTGGCAAGGTGCCTGGTGCGCCAGACCCCGGTACTCTTGCTGGATGAACCCTTTTCCGCCCTGGACCCGGCCCTGCGTTTCGAGCTGCTGGCTCTGTTGCGGGAACAGACCGACCGGCTCGGACTGACGGTGTTGCTGGTCACCCACCATCCGGATGAAGCGGCCAGGGTCGCCAATCGCATCGCTTTCGTTTACGACGGTCGTATCATAGAGCAGGGCGACAGGGGGCTGTTGTCAGCCCCCCATACCCAGGCGTTGCGGGATTATCTGGGTCGTTAGAGGTTTTCTTCGGCGAAGGAAGCCAACCGGCTACGGACCACGCCGTTGAGATAAATGTTGGCGCTGCCTTCAAAGTCCTTGAAGCGCTCCACTATGTAGGTGAGTCCGGAGGTCACCGGGGTAAGATAACTGGAATCGATCTGTGCCAGGTTGCCCGAGCACACCAGCTTAGTGCCCTCACCACAGCGGGTGATAATGGTCTTGAGCTGGGAAGCGGTCAGGTTCTGGCACTCGTCCAGCAGCACGAAAGTATTCTGGATACTGCGTCCGCGCATGAAGTTGACCGATTTGAACTGGATATTGGCCTTGCCCATGATGTAGCTGAGCGAGCCGTCCATGCATTCGTCCTGCTTGTGCAGTACCTCCAGGGTATCGGTGATGGCTCCCAGCCAGGGTGCCATTTTTTCCTCTTCGGTACCGGGGAGAAAACCGATGCTCTCGGCGATTTCAGGGGTATTGCGAGTGACTATGACCCTGTCGTAAATACCCTTCTCGATGGTCATCTCCAGGGCCGTGGCCATAGCCAACAGGGTCTTGCCGCAGCCGGCGGGGCCGGTCAGGATCACCAGATCGATCTGGGGATCCAGAAGGGCGTCCAGTGCCATCGCCTGATAGATGTTCTTGGGATGTATGCCCCAGGCCTTGCGACCCATCATCCGTTCACGCCCCAGATCGATAAACCTGACCTTGCCATCCGCCTTGGTAAGCACCCGGCCGGCAAAATCCTCGGTATCGTCGATCAGGTACTGGTTGATATGAGCCGAGGGCAAAAGCTCATCGGCAATGGTGTGGATCACTTCCCGCCCATGGGTCTCACTTTCACACTCGCCCACCTTGTCCCAGAAACTGTCTTCCACATGGTAAAAGCCCTTGGACAGCAGACGGATATCGTCAACCAGTTGATCAGAACGATAATCCTCCACATGTTGCAGCCCGGCCCCCTTGGCCTTGAGCCGCATATTGATGTCTTTAGTCACCAGCACCGCCATGCCCTCGGTGTGATGTTTCTGCAGATAGAGTGCGGTATTGATGATACGGTTGTCGGCCTCATCATCAGTAAACACCGCATAACCTTCCGGCAGGTGTCGGTCCGAAATAATGGCTATGGTGCCTGAGGCCTCGTCATCCTTCAGCCCCAGAGGCACACCGGCCAGGATTTGCTCCGGGGTCGCATCGTGGAAGATATCTTCCAAGGCTCGAATCGCTACCCGGGCATCACGGCTGACATCTTTTTGCCGGTCCTTGATGCGATCCAGCTCTTCGAGCACCGTCATGGGAATAACGACGTTGTGTTCCTTGAAGGAATAGATGGAGAGAGGTTCGTGCAGGAGTACGTTGGTATCCAGAATAAAGCGTTTACGGTCGTTGCCGTCCATAGGCATGCTCCTCGGGCCTGGCCCTTGTCGTGATCATTGCTCAGTTAAACCACCGCGTAATGACAGCTTTATTACACTTTAACGCTATGACGTTTTATAACTCTCGGCAAGTGATGGTTTATGATGACTATCATCGGTGAGGGTTAACTCACTAAATCATAAGGGCTACGACTAGGCCAGCATTTTTTTGTGATCTGAGACACAGCAAAGATCCATGAGGGAAGATGTGCTCAGACCGTCAAGATGGAATCCAAATGAAGCCAAATCATATCCGAAGCCGGAGCCAGCACTGGCTGCTGGAGAGCGGGGCGAATCAGCCCGGAACTGAAAAGCAAAAACCCCGATACACAGGTATCGGGGTTTTTAATTGGGTGCCTGGCAGTGACCTACTTTCACATGGCAGCTGCCACACTATCATCGGCGCGGGTGCGTTTCACTTCTGAGTTCGGCATGGAGTCAGGTGGGACCACAACGCTATCGCCGCCAGGCATAAACTTGAATCCGGAAAAGCTGACCGCCAGGGAGGGCGGGCATGCAGAAAATGCAGGAGCAATTTTCTGCCTGATGAATATCTCGTTCTCGACCTGCAAGCGCTCACACTTCTTGGGTGTTGTATGGTTAAGCCGCACGGGTCATTAGTACAGGTTAGCTCAACGCGTCACCGCGCTTACACACCCTGCCTATCTACGTCT
>NZ_JAERTZ010000035.1 GCF_016746085.1 Zobellella iuensis | reverse complement strand
TAAGAAAAGAGCTTGGCGGCCATGAGTATGGTGCACCAAGCCCGTGTAAAAATATGAAAAATGTCAACAAAAACTTGTGACTAAAAGCCAGGCTGGAAGCTGGAAGCTAAATGATGTTAAAGGCCGCTTCGGATTGGAAGCGGCTTTTTTATTCTTCCAGCTTCAGGCTTCAGGCTTCACAGGCTTTCCCCCAGTTTCAGCTCGAAGCCCAGGTCCAGGGTGCGCTCATGAATGGGCTCGCCATGCAGCCGGGCCAGCAGCCGCTCGGCCGCCGCTTGCCCCATGGCCTTGCGCGGGGTGATCACGCTGGCCAGTTTCGGCACTATCGCCTGGCCGATATCGTGGCCGTGGAAGCCGGCCACGCCGATCCGTCCCGGCACCGCTATGCCCCGGCGCTGGCACTCGAAAATGGCGCCCACCGCCAGGTCGTCGTTGGTGCAGAAGATGCCGTCCAGCTCCGGGTATTTGTCCAGTGCCTCGGCCAGCAGATCCGCCCCCAGGGAATAGGAAGAGGCACGTTCGGTCAGCAGCGAGCGCGGCATCAGGCCGTGCAGCTGCATGGCGGCGGCGTAGCCCTGCTGGCGCTGCAGGGTGCGCACGTCCTGGCGGGCGCCGAGATAGACGATATGGCGATAACCGCGAGCTATCATCGCCTCCACCATGGCCCGGGCGGCGGCGATATTGTCGATGCCCACCGCCTGCTCGATGCAGGAAGAGCACACATCCATGATCTCCACCACCGGCACCCCGGCGGTCTGGATCATCTTGAGGGTACGGGCGGTATGGTAGCTCTCGGACAGGATAAGGCCGTCCACGTTGTAGGACAGCAGCGAGGCGATGCGCTCCTCCTCCACCTTGGCGCTGTAGCCGTAGTGGGCCAGCATGGTCTGGTAGCCGGCCGCCTCGGTCACCTGCTCGATGCCGCGCAGCACCTCGGCGAACACCTGGTTGGTCAGCGAGGGCAACAGCACGCCGATGGCGTGGCTCTTGGCGTTGGAAAGGATGTCCGGCGCCCGGTTGCGGATATAACCGAGCTCGTCCAGGGCCTGGGCTATCTTCTCGCCGGCGGCCGCGGACACCTGGGCCGGATCCTTGAGGTAGCGGCTGACCGTCATCTTGGTCACCCCGACCCGGTCGGCCACATCCTGCAGTGTGGGTCTTTTCTTCTTGGTCATATAAATGCAAAAAGCCTGTTATGTTACAGGTAACATAACAGGCTTTGCGTGGGGAAGGAAGCTAGAAGCTAGAAGCTAGAAGCTAGAAGCTAGAAGCTAGCAGTTTATTCTTCCCGCTTCAGGCCTCAAGCTTCCGGCTCCCCTCAGGCCCAGTCTTTCAGCTGGGCCAGCAGGCTGCGGGTGGAGGCATCCAGGCTGCTGGTGTCGCCGTCGCCGGTGATGCAGGGCAGCAGTACGCTGGCCTGCTTCTTGCCGAGCTCCACCCCCCACTGGTCGAAGCTGAAGATATTCCAGATGGCGCCCTGTACGAAGATCTTGTGTTCGTAGAGGGCAATCAGCGCCCCCAGGGTGTGGGGCGTTACCTTGGGCAACAGCAGGGTGTTGGAAGGCGAGTTGCCCTTGTGCACCTTGAAGGGAATAAGCTCCGGCTGCTCGCCCTGCGCGCGCAGTTCCTGCTCGGACTGGCCGAAGGCCAGGGCCCGGCTCTGGGCCAGGCAGTTGGCGACAAGCTTGGCGTGATGATCGCCCAGGGGGTAATGGCTCTGGGCCGGCATAATGAAGTCCGCCGGGATCAGGTGGGTACCCTGGTGCAGCAACTGGTAGAAGGAGTGCTGACCGTTGGTGCCCGGCTCGCCCCAGACGATGGGCGAGGTGTGATAGCCGACCGGTTGGCCGTTGCGATCCACCGACTTGCCGTTGGACTCCATCACCGCCTGCTGCAGGTAGGCGGGCAGCCGGTGCAGGCACTGGTCGTAGGGCAGTATGGCCTCGGAAGGGGCGTTGAGGAAGTTGCGGTACCAGATGCCGAGCAGCCCCAGCAGCACCGGCATATTGGCCTCCAGCGGCGCCGTTTTAAAGTGCTGGTCCATCTCCCAGGCGCCGGACAGCAGTTGCTCGAAGCCCTCGAAGCCGATGGCCAGGGCTACCGGCAGGCCGATGGCGGACCACAGGGAGAAGCGGCCGCCCACCCATTCCCAGAAGGCGAACATGTTGGCGGTATCGATGCCGAACTCGGCCACCTTGGCGGCGTTGGTGGACAGGGCCACGAAGTGTTTGGCGGTGGCGGACGGATCCCCGGCCGCCGCCAGCAGCCATTCCCGGGCGCTGAAGGCGTTGGTCATGGTCTCCTGGGTGGTGAAGGTCTTGGAGGCGACGATGAACAGGGTGGTGGCCGGGTCCAGCCCTTGCAGGGTCTGGGCCAGGTGGGCGCCGTCCACGTTGGACACAAAGTGCAGCCGCAGCTCGCCATGGTAGGGCTTGAGCGCCTCGCTCACCATGTAGGGGCCGAGATCCGAGCCGCCGATGCCGATGTTGACCACGTCCGTAATGGGCCGGCCGTCGAAGCCGGTCCAGCCGCCGCCGCGCACCGCGGCGCAAAACGCCTTCATCTGCGCCAGCACCGCCCGCACCTGGGGCATGACGTCGGTGCCGTCGGCCAGGGGCATGGGTTGGTCGGCCCGGTTGCGCAGCGCCATATGGAATACCGCCCGGTTTTCGGTGCGGTTGATGGTCTCGCCGGCGAACAACGCCTCGATGTTGTCGCGCAGCCCGGTTTCCTCGGCCAGGGCCAGCAGGGCGCCCAGCACCTTATCGTCGATCAGGTTCTTGGAAAAATCGAGTTTGAGGCAGTGCGCCAGCTCCAGGCTGTAGCGGCGCGCCCGCTCCGGATCCTCGGCAAACAGGGTGGCAAGGGTGCGTTCGGTTTGCGCCAGCTCGCCAAGCTGCTGCCAGGCCCGGGTATCGAGGGGGTTCACTGAGTTCATAGCATTACCTGCGGAAAGTGGAATCATAAAGTTAGAAGAAGACAAAGCGGTTACCCAGACCGGCGGCCCTGAAACACTGTCGGCATGGGTAACGGCTCGGCGCTCGGCCCGAAGGCTGAATCGAGTCAGCTACAATAAAAAGCAAAGCGCCGGATTGCAATTGCCTTGTGTCGATTACTTGCTTCGACGCGCAAAAAAGAGAGCGCGGATAGTGCCGCCGATCAAATCAGGCTGCCCTGAACGCAAAAAGGGAGCCTAAGCTCCCTTTGGGTGTCGGACGGCATCGTCGCCTTACTGGTTGACGAACTCGACGCCTTTCTCGATGTCGCCGCGCAGGGTCTCCAGCATGCCGTCCATCGCGGCCTGCTCGTAGGCGCTGACCGCGCCATAGGGCAGAACCTGCTCCACGCCGTTCTTGCCGAGCAGCACCGGCTGGGCGAAGAACTGGGCGTGCTCGCTGCCGCCGTCCACATAGGTGTATTCCACCACCTTGGCTTCACCCTGCATGGCCTTCACCAGCGACAGGGCAAAACGGCAGGCGGCCTGGCCCATGGACAGGGTGGCGGAGCCGCCACCGGCCTTGGCTTCCACCACTTCGGTGCCGGCGTTCTGGATGCGGTAGGTCAGCTTCTCGATCTCCTCGTCGGAGAAGGACACGCCTTCCACCTGGGACAGCAGCGGCAGTATGGTCACGCCGCTGTGGCCGCCGATCACCGGCACCTTGACCCGGGTCACGTCCAGGCCCTTGGCTTCGGCCACAAAGGTTTCGGCGCGGATCACGTCCAGGGTGGTGATGCCGAACAACTTGTTCTTGTCGTACACGCCGGCTTTTTTCAGCACTTCGGCGGCGATCGGCACCGTGGTGTTCACCGGGTTGGTGATGATGCCGATGCAGGCCTGGGGACAGGCAACGGCGGCTTTTTCGATCAGGTTCTTGACGATACCGGCGTTGACGTTGAACAGGTCGGCCCTGTCCATGCCCGGCTTGCGGGCCACACCGGCGGAGATCAGCACGATATCGGCGCCTTCCAGGGCGGGGGTGGGATCTTCACCACCAAAACCGACGATGCTCACCGGCGTGGGGATGTGGCTCAGATCGGCGGCAACACCGGGCGTCACGGGAGCGATATCGTACAGGCTTAATTCAGAACCGGCAGGCAGGTGGTTTTTCAACAGCAGGGCCAGAGCTTGACCGATACCACCGGCGGCTCCGAGTACGGCAACTTTCATAGCTGAACTCCGTTTATTATAGGGTTGTTATACGTTTCCTTGGGCCTTAGCAACATAGCGAAAGCGCCGGGGAAAGACAATGCCCGGGGGGCACCGAAATCCGGTTCTGTGAACCAGGCCGGCTCACCCCTGGGCCTGGAACACCAGCGCCCGCTTTTCCAGCCGCCGGAACAGCCAGGTAAGCAGGCCGTTCAGGCTCAGGTAGATGGCCCCAGCCAGGCCGAACACCGTCAGGGTATCGTAGGTCTGGCCGTTGAGCCGCTGGGCCAGGCCCATGATGTCCATGATGGTGATGGTGCTGGCCAGGGAGCTGCCCTTGAGCACCAGCACCACCTCGTTGGAATAGGCCGGTATCACCCGCCGGCCGGCATGGCGCAGCTTGACGCTGAGCGTCTGCCAGGCGTTCATGCCCAGCGCCTGGCAGGCCAGGGTCTCCCCCTTGGGCACGGCGTCCAGCGCGCCCTTGAACAGCCGGCAGGTGTAGGCGCCGGCGTTCATGCCGAGCGCCAGTATGGCGCAGAACATGGGTTCGCGCAGGTAGGCCCAGGCCCAGCTGTTTTTCACCCAGTCGAACTGGGCCGGGCCGTAGTACACCAAAAAGATCTGCACCAGCAGCGGGGTGCCGGTCAGCAGCAACAGGTAGCCTTCCGCCAGTTGCGCCAGCAGGGGTACCCGGCGATCCAGGATCCAGGTCAGCCCCAGGGCGATCACCAGTCCCAGCAGCAGGCCGCAAAGGGTGATAGTCAAGGTGATCTCCACCCCCTGCAGCAGCACGGGCAGATAGTCGAGCCAGTCAGTCATAGCGGGTTACCCTCCCCTGCAGGCGTTTCAGCCCCTGCTGGCTGAGTACGGTGATCGCCAGGTAAATCAGGGCGGCGATGCCGTACCAGGTGAAGGGCTGGTAGGTGCTGGCCGCCACCGACTTGGCCTGGTACATAAGATCGTGCACCCCGATCAGCGACACCAGGGCGGTATCCTTCAGCAGGATCAGCCACTGGTTGCCCAGTCCCGGCAGGGCATGGCGCCAGGTCTGCGGCAGCACGATACGAAAGAAGGTGTAAAGCGGCGGCAATCCCAGCGCCTGGGCCGCCTGGCGTTGCCCCCTGGGCACGGCGTTCAGGGCCCCGCGCAGGGTCTGGGCGGCGTAGGCGGCGAACAGCAGCGACAGCGCCGTTACCCCGCACCAGAAGGGGCTGAACTCCAGGTACCGGCCGGTGAGCAGGAACAGCAGGTGAGTGGAGCCGAAATAGATGAAGAACACCACCAATATCTCGGGCAGGCCGCGCAGCACTGTGGTGAGCGCGGATGCCGGCCAGCGCAGCAAGGCCGACCGGCTCATCTCGGCCCCGCACAGCAATATGGCCAGCACCAGGCCGGCCGCCAGGGACACCAATGCCAGCCCCAATGTCATCAGGGCGGCATTAAACAGATGGGTCATCATCTCAGTGCGGGAAGTACTTTTGGTAGAGGCTCTCGTAGGTGCCGTTGGCCTTGAGCTCGGCCAGCCCCTGGTTCAGCTTGTCGAGCAGCTCCTGGTTGCCCTTGGTCACGGCGATGCCGAAGCCGGTACCGAAGTAGTTCTCGTCGGTGAACAGATCGCCCACCACTGCATAGCCTTCGGTCTTGCCCAGCCACTCGCCCACCACGGCGGTATCGGCGAACACCGCTTCCAGCCGGCCGTTGGTCAGGTCCAGCAGCGCGTCCTGCACACTCTGGTAGGGGCGGGATTTGAGCCCCTCGCCTTCCAGCTTGTCCTGGATGTATTTCTGGTGAGAGGTGCCGTTCTGCACGCCCACGGTTTGGCTCAGCAGCTCGGTCAGGCTGTCGAACTTGCCTTGCGGCGCCACGAACACCGCGGAGTTTTCATAGTAGATGTCGCTGAAGTCCACTTCCCGGGCCCGCTCCGGGGTCACGTCCATGGCGGCGATGGCGGCATGGTAGCGGCGGAACTTGAGGCTGGGGATCAGGCTGTCGAAAGCCTGGTTGTGGAAACTGCACTCGAGTTCGGCCACGGCGCACAGGGCCTTGGCCAGGTCGATGTCGAAGCCCTGTATTTCATTGTTTTCGTCCACGAACTCGAACGGCGGGTAGGCGGCGTTGGTCACGAATTTCACTTCTTCCGCCAGGGCGGTGGTGGCCCCCAGGCCGGCCAGCAGGGCCAGGGACAACAGGGTTTTGTTCATGATCATCTCCTTAAATTGTGATTAATGTGTCAGAAATTCCGCCAGACGCTTGCTCTGGGGATGGTCGAGCAGGGAGGCATCACCGTATTCCACCAAGCGCCCCTGCTCCAGATAGGCCACCCGGGTCGCCACCCGCCGGGCGAAGGCGACCTCATGGGTGACGATCACCTGAGTAATGCCGGTTTGTCCCAGTTGCTGGATGATCTCCGCCACTTCCTTGGTGATCTCCGGATCCAGCGCCGCCGTGGGTTCATCGAACAGCAACACCTCGGGGCTCATCATCAGGGCCCGGGCGATGGCCACCCGCTGCTGCTGGCCACCGGACAGGGAGCCGGGCCAGGCCTGGCGTTTGTCGGCCAGTTTGAGCTGGCCCAGCAGCTCACCCACCCTGTCGCTGGCCTTGGCCTTGTCCATGCCCAATACCTTGAGCGGCGCCTCCAGCAGGTTCTGCTCCACCGTCAGGTGCGGCCACAAATGATATTGCTGGAACACCATGCCCACCTTGCAACGCAGCCGTTGTGCCCGCTTCTGCAACCTGGACGGGTGAGGTTCGGGAAAAGAAAACTGCTCACCGGCTATGGTCAGGGTACCGGCATCCGGAATATCCAACAGGTTCAGCAGTCGCAGCAACGAACTTTTTCCTGCACCGCTGGGCCCGAGTAGAACTAATGTCTCTCCGGCATCGCATTTAAGCGAGACCTGGCTTAAAATTTCCTGACCAGCCCAGGACTTGCAAATGCCGCTGAATTCAATGCCCATGCGCTATGTTCACATCCTCTGTCAGAGTGTTCGGCTGATTTTATTTTACAGTACTGTTAATGCAAGCTGATTTTGCATCTTTATGCAAAATAAATGACTATTCCTTGATAAAAACCCGCCACGGATAGACAATATGTCCCATTCAACCACGCTCAGTCGACTGCAAAAGATGAACGAAAAGCAAGAACAACTGATCAAGGCCTTCAAGGCCCTGCTCAAGGAAGAACGCTTCGGCTCCCAGGCGGAAATCGTGAGCGCACTGCAGGATCTGGGATTCGACAATATCAACCAGTCCAAGGTGTCCCGCATGCTCAGCAAGTTCGGGGCCGTGCGTACCCGCAACGCCAAGATGGAAATGGTGTACTGCCTGCCGGTCGAACTCGGGGTGCCCACCTCCAGCAGCCAGTTGAAGAACCTGGTGCTGGATGTGGATCACAACAGCGCCCTTATCGTGATCCACACCAGCCCCGGCGCGGCCCAGTTGATCGCCCGCATGCTCGACTCCCTGGGCAAGGCGGAAGGCATTCTCGGCACCATCGCCGGCGATGACACCATCTTCATCACCCCCACCAAGGACACCCCGATAGAAACCCTGTTCCAGAGCGTGCTGGACCTGTTCGAACAGTACGTCTGACGCCTGCGGCGAGCTGGAAGCTGGAAGCTGGAAGCTGGAAGCTGGAAGCTGGAAGTAAATGGTAAAGGCTGCGGACCCCTTGCCAAGGGTGCGCAGCCTTTTTAATTGGTTGATTCCTTCACTGCATCAACCAACGGCTCGATCGGCTTAACGCTGATGGCTTACCGCTTCCAGCCTCCAGTGGCCGGTTACTCCCCCTGCCTTTCCAGCCACTCCTCCGACGGGGCGAAAAACGCCGAGCCGGTTTCGGCCTGGGTGAACAGGGTCAGGTGATCGAAGTGGCCTGCCTCATCCGCCTGGAACATGCTATCCAGCATGCGGGTAAAATGCAGCGGGGTATTGCAGCAGGAGATGAACACCAGCCCCTGCTCCGTGGCCGCCCCCCAGGGCATGCTCTGGCGCAGTATCTCCATGCTGTTGCCCGCCTCGTCCTTCAGGCTGGTGCGTTTGGTGTGGGCGGTGGCCGGCTTCCTGTCCGAGTCGTACTCGATGTTCTCGACCTTGGTGCGGCCATACACATCTTCCTGGGATGGCACCGACAGCCGTTGCCACTTGGCCAGATTGTGCCTGTAGTGCTGCACATGGACATAGCTGCCGCCGGCGAAGGGGCCTTCCGCCACCAACGCCACCTCGGCCCTGTGTTCTCCCTGGGGATTTTCGGTGCCATCCACGAAGCCGGTAAAATCGCGGCTGTCCAGGTAGCGAAAGCCCTGGCGCTCGTACTTGAGCTCCGTCTTGTCAGCCAACAGGGCCATCAGCCGCTGCACGGCGATATGGGCCACGTCCAGCCGGTCGGCCCTTAGCTGGAAGAAAAGATCGAAGGGGGTTTCGGGGGCCACACGCTTGCCTTCCTGTTGGGCCGGGAAGGGTGCCAGCTCGCTCGGCCGGGCGCGGGGGTAGAGCCCGTCCCAGGCCCTGTCGCCCACCGCCACCAGGCCGGAGAAGTGGGCGTCGGGATAGCCCTGGGCCAGCTCACGCCACTGGGCAGGAACCTCGGCCAGGGCGGCACGCACCGCCCCATGGCCCCCGGGCAGGATGTCGAACATCAGGTAATAAGCGTGAAGGTTGGGTTCGGCGCAAACGCCGGCTTGTGCTGTCATCGCCTGCTCTCTCGGTCATTGGTCATGGCCCAGTATAACCGGAAAAACAGGGACTTGGGATTATAGCCCCCAATCCCTAATCCCCAGTCCCGGCTTTTGATTCCCGGCCCTTATCACGCCACGGCGCGCTGGCCTTGCTGAGTATCGGGAAAGAACGTCAAGGCATGGGACTCCACGCTCACGCAGACCTGACTCACCGCCGGCAGGGGTTCGTTGATGCTCACTTCCAGCTGCAATCCCTGACACTCCACCAGGCAGCGGGTATGGGCGCCGAGAAACTGCTGCTCGATCACCCGGCCGTTGCCCTGCTCGGCGAGGGACAGCTGGATCTGCCGCGGCCGCAGCAGCAGCTGGCCGCGGGTACCGGGCTCGGCGCCCAGCGCCGCCTGGCTGGCGATGGTGCCCATGGCGGTCATCAGGGTGCGACTGTCGAGTACGGTGGCGGGCACATAGTTGGCCTGCCCCAGGAAATCGGCCACAAACCGATTCTGGGGATGCTGATACAGGGTCTGGGGCCGCCCCACCTGCTCGATATGACCGGCACGGAACAGAGCCAGCTTGTCGGAAAAGGCAAAGGCCTCTTCCTTGCTGTGGGTCACAAAGATGGCGCTGATCCCTTGTCCCTTGAGCAAGGCTCGGATCTCGCCGATCAACCGCATCCGCACCTGGGTGTCGATATTGGAAAAAGGCTCGTCCAGCAGCATCAGCGCAGGCTGGCAGATCAGGGCCCGGGCGATGGCCACCCGTTGCTGCTGGCCGCCAGAGAGCTGGTGTGGATAACGATCGCCCAGCTCCGCCAGGTTGACCAGCTCCAGCACCTCTTCCACCCGGGCCTTGACCCGGGCCTTGTTCCTCTCCTTGCTCTGCAGGCCGAAAGCCACGTTCTGCGCCATATTCAGGTGCGGGAACAGGGCGTAATCCTGGAATATCATGCCGATATTACGCTCTTCCGGCACCACCGCCACACCCTGGCCGTTCATCCGCCGCTCATGGATATAAATGTCTCCCCGGGTCACCGGCAACAGGCCGGCCACCGCCTTCAGCAAGGTGGTCTTGCCGCAGCCGCTGGCTCCCAGCAGGCACATGATCTCGTTCTCGGCCACCGAGAGAGACAGATTATCCAGTATGGGTTGGCCGTTATAACTACAACGAATGCCGTTTACATCCAATGCCGCCATCAGTGATGCTGCTCCAATGATCGGTTCAAGAAAATCAGCGGGATCAGTCCAACCAGTACTATCACTATGGCGGGCAGGGCCCCTCGTTCAAGCTGCTCATCGGACACAAACTGATATACGTAAGTCGCCAGGGTCTGGAAATTGAAGGGGCGCAACAACAGGGCCGCCGGCAGCTCCTTCATGCATTCGATAAACACCAGCAGGGCACCGGCCAGCATGCCCTTGCGAATCAGCGGCATATGCACCTTCATGATCATGGCGCCGGGGCCGTAGCCCATGGTCTGGGTCACCATATCGAGGGAGGGCGACACCTTGTTGATGCTGCTTTCCACCGCCCCCACCGCCATGGCGCCGAAACGCACCAGGTAGCCGAAGGCGATGGCGGTCATGGTACCGGTCAGTACCAGGCCGGGTTCGGTCAGCCCCAGCCACAAGGCCAAGTCATTGATGGCGAAATCTAGGCTGGTGAGCGGCACCAGCACACCGATGGCCAGCACGGTGCCGGGCAGGGCGTAGCCCATGGACGCCAGCCGCATCGGTATCGCCGTATAGGACTTTCCCTTCAGACGGTGGGTCATGCCCAGCAGCAGCGCCACCATCAGCGCCACCACCGCCACCAGGGTCGACAACAGTAGGCTGTTCAGGCTGTATTCGAAGAAGCGGGCGTTCCAGGCCTGGTCGAAATACTGCACCGCATGGTAGCAGAGGATAAGGAAGGGCAGCAGGAAGCCGAGCAGCACCAGTCCCCAGCAGAACACCAAGGCCGCCAGCCGGGTCGGCCCGGTCAGCCGGTAGCCGGTTTCCTGCTCGTGGCCCATGTTTTTCTGGAACACCTGCTGGCGCTTGCGGCTGATACGTTCGAGGCTCAACAGCACCATCACCACCAGCAGCATCATGGCCGCTATCTTGGCGGCGGCGTTGAGGCTGCCGTAGCCCAGCCAGGTGTCGTACACCGCCGTGGTCAGGGTATTGACCGCGAAAAACTTGACGGTGCCGAAGTCGGCCAGGGTCTCCATCGCCACCAGTGACAACCCCACGGCGATGGAAGGCCGCGCCAGGGGCAGACTCACCCGTTTGAAGCTTTGCCAGGGTGTACAACCCAGCAGCCGGCTGGACTGGATCAGACTGGTGGACTGTTCGAGGAAGGCGGTGCGAGCCAACAGGTAGACATAGGGGTAGAGCACCAGGCCCAGCACCAGGGCGGCGCCACCCAGGCTACGGATGGGCGGAAAATAATAATCGGCGGCGGACTGCCAGCCGAACCAGGCGCGCAGGCTCTGCTGTACCGGGCCGGAAAAATCGAGCAGGTCGGTATAAACGAAGGCGACGATATAGGAAGGCATGGCCAGGGGCAGGATCAGCGCCCACTGCAGCCAGCGTTTGCCGGGCAACTCGCACATGGCCATCAGCCAGGCGGCGGGCACCCCGCAGACCAGGCTGAAGCCCAGCACCAACAGCACCAGCCAGAAGGTATTGTGGATATAGACGGGCAGCACGGTACGCCACAGGTGCCGAAAGATATCCTCCGCGGGCAGCAGTGCTTCCACAATCAACGCTAAAATGGGCAAGGTCAGCAGCAGGGCAATGCCCCAACTGCCGACCATCCAGCCAAGTCTTTTCATCTACAACTCAAAACGGGGGAAAGACCCCCGTCTTTTTACAGATCGTATTGGACTTCGTCCATCAATTGAATCGCTTCTTTGGCATGTTTTGCCACATCGGTCAGCGGCAGCTCATCAACCTTGAACTCGCCCCAGCTCTTCACCAGCTCGGACGGCTCCACGCCCGGCTTCACCGGATGCTCGTGGTTGGCAGACGCATAGAGGTGCTGAGCCTGGTCACCGGCCAGGTATTCCATCAGTTTGACCGCCGCATCCTTGTTCTTGGCATGCTTGGTCAGGGCCACGGCAGAAATATTGACGTGGGTGCCACGGTCCGCCTGGTTGGGGAAATTGACCACGGCCGCTTCGGCCCAGTCACGCTGACTGTCGTCGTTGAGCATGGCGCCATAGTAGTAGCTGTTGCCCAGGGCGTAGTCGCAGACCCCGTCACGAATCGCCTTGACCTGATCCCGGTCGCCGCCCTGGGGCTTCTGCGCCAGGTTGGCTTTCAGGCCTTCCAGCCACTGCTTGGTGTATTCGGTGCCGTGCTGGGCAATCATGGAAGCGGTCAGGGCCACGTTGTAGGAGTGCTTGCCGCTGCGAGTACAGATCTTGCCCTTGTACTTGGGGTCGGCCAGCTCTTCATAGCTGATGTCGGTCTTGCCCACCCGCTCGGCGGAGCTGTAGACCACCCGGGCACGGCTGGTCAGCGCGAACCACTTGCCGTCCGGATCCCGGTACTGGGCCGGTATGTTCTGTTCCAGCACCTCGCTCTGCACCGGCTGGGTCAGATCTTTCTCAACCACTTCCATCAGGCGGCTGATGTCCACGGTCAGTACCAGATCCGCCGGAGACAGGCGGCCTTCCCGCTCCAGCCGCTCACCCAGACCATCCGGAATGTTGACCAGGTTGACCTGAATACCGGTTTCTTTGGTGAATTCATCAACGATGGGCTTGATCAGGAAATCCTGGCGGTTGGAGTAAACGTTGACTTCTTCGGCGAAAGCCTGGGCGGTAACGCTGGACACCAGCAGAGCGGCGGCGGACAGGAACAACTTATTTGACATCATCCAGATTCCATTTGGTTGAGTGAGAATAATTAACGTTTAGGAGTATAACCGGGTCCGCATGAGAATCAATAGCCAAGCCACATCTAAATAATAAAAATTTTTATCTGCAATAAGGTTCTCCATCCTCCCGTTTTTTCCTTGTGCCAGAGCAAGGCATCGCAAACAAAAAAGGGAGACCCAAAGGGTCTCCCAAAACCAGGCTCGGCAGCCTCGTCAAGTCGTTGGAAATCAGTTCTGTTTCACGGTCACGAACTCGGGGTAGGCATCGATACCGCAGTCGATCATGTCCATGCCGGACATCTCTTCCTCTTCGGTGACACGAATGCCCATTACCTGCTTGAGTACGTACCACACCAGCAGACTGGCGAAGAAGACCCAGGCACCGATGACCACTATACCGACCAGCTGGGCCCACAGGGTGGCATCCTCGTTGGCAACCGGCACCAGCAGCAGGCCGAAGATACCGCAGACGCCGTGCACCGAGATGGCACCCACGGGATCATCGATACGCAGCTTGTCCAGGCTGACGATGGCATAGACCACCAGCACGCCGGCCAGCAGGCCGATACAGGCGGCCCACAAGTGACCGGGCGACAGCGGGTCGGCGGTAATGGCCACCAGACCGGCCAGGGCACCGTTGAGGATCATGGTCAGATCCGCCTTGCCCCAGGTCATCTTGGTGACGAAGAGGGCGCCGATGGCACCGGCGGCGGCGGCGGCGTTGGTGTTGACGAAGATCTTGGCCACGGCGGTGGCGTTCTCCACGTCGGACACCAACAGTTGAGAGCCACCGTTGAAGCCGAACCAGCCCATCCACAGGATAAAGGTACCCAGGGTCGCCAGCGGCATATTGGAGCCGGGGATCGGGTGGATCTCGCCGTTCTTGCCGTACTTGCCTTTACGGGCACCCAGCAGCAGCACTCCGGCCAGGGCGGCGGAGGCACCAGCCATGTGCACTATGCCGGAGCCGGCGAAGTCGCTGAAGCCCCACTCGGACAGGAAACCACCGCCCCAGGTCCAGTAGCCTTGCAGCGGGTAGATGAAGCCGGTCAGCACCACACAGAAGGCGAGGAAGGCCCACAGTTTCATGCGCTCGGCCACGGCACCGGAGACGATGGACATGGCGGTGGCCACGAACACCACCTGGAAGAAGAAATCGGATTCCAGGGCATGATCGGCATCGGCGTCGGCAGAGCCAATCAGGCCGCCCAGGCTCGGCAGCCAGCCGCCTTCGGCATTGTCCACATACATGATGTGGTAGCCCACCAGCAGGTACATGGTACAGGCGATGGCGAACAGCAGAATGTTCTTGGTCAGAATTTCAGTGGTGTTCTTGGCCCGGACCAGGCCCGCCTCCAGCATGGCGAAGCCCGCCGCCATCCACATCACCAGCACACCGGACATCAGAAAATAAAAGGTGTCCAGGGCAAACTTCATTTCGGTCAATGCATCCATCATGCGTTCCCTCGCTTAAATCGCTTCTACGTCGCGCTCGCCGGTGCGGATCCGCACGGTTTGCAGCAGGTCAAATACAAAAATCTTGCCGTCGCCGATCTTGCCGGTGTAGGCGGTTTCCGAGATGGCCTCGATCACCCGCTCAACCTGATCGGACTGGGTCGCGATTTCCAGCTTGATCTTGGGCAGGAAATCAACAGTATACTCGGCGCCCCGATACAGCTCGGTGTGCCCTTTCTGGCGGCCAAACCCCTTCACTTCCGACACCGTCATGCCGTCGATGCCCACCTCAGCCAAGGCTGAACGCACGTCATCGAGTTTGAACGGTTTGATAATGGCGCAGATCATCTTCATGGCTAGCTCCGTGTTATAAGCCTGTGACCCTTAGCTATAAACAATCTCTGTGCCAACTTTTTTATTTCATTATTTTCAATGAGTTATGATATCAACACTGGTCGATGGCAAGGCAGGAATGTTATCTTGGTGCAGGCTTGAACAGATAGGCACCAAAATGGTGCGCCGGAGTGAGAGATGCTGGAAATATCGGCCCGGGTCAGTATCCCCGAGCGGGAACTGGAATTCTTAACCATGCGCGCCGGCGGCCCCGGCGGCCAGCACGTGAATAAAACCGACTCGGCGGTACAGCTGCGCTTCGATTATGCCAATAGTCCAAGTTTGCCCGACAGTTACAAAGCGGCCCTGAGCGCAATGAAAGACAGCAGGATACTGCCGTCCGGCTGGATCCTGATCCGCTGCGAATCCGATCGCAGCCAGCTGCAGAACAAGGAAACCGCCAGGGCCGCCCTGGTGGCGCTGTTGCAACAGGCGGGCCGCCCCATCAAGGTGCGCCGGGCCACCAAACCAGGCAAAGCCGCCAAGGCCCGGCGGGTAGACAGCAAGACCCACAGGGGAAAAATCAAAAGCGGCAGGGGGAAGATCAAGCTGTAAGCGGGAAGCCTGATGCGGGAAGCTGGAAGCTGGAAGCTTCAAGCTTTAATAAACGCCCGCCATTGTTCCAGCACCCGGGCCAGATCGTCCAGGCCGCAGCCGGCGAACAGCTCGTCGTCGTAATAGGCCATGCCCTCTTCCAGTTCATCGTTGGCGAAGGCCAGGGTATGGGCGGCGAGTTCAGCCTCCTCCTTGCTCAACAACAGGGTGAACTCGGCGTAGATTTTCCTGAACTCTTCCCGCCGGCGCTCCTCCAGCTCACGGATCACCCCGAGCAGCGCCTCGGCCTCCGCCGGACTCACCTCATCGCTCAGCCACTGGCCGAAGGCCTCGTGGCCCATGGAAAAACGCGCCCGGCAGGCCCCGGTCAGGTCCCGGAAAAACTCAAAGTCCATAGCTACCTCATCTGTCATCAAGGGCGGGATTCTACTCCCTCACGCCGGTTCGCGACAGCCACCCAGCAAAAAGCCAGCCCGAGGGCTGGCTTTTGTGTTCAGCGTGTTCCGAGGAGGCGTTTAGATGGCCTGCTGGAAGATCACGGTGTCGGCCTGCTGCACGTAGCTGTCCAGCTCGTCGAAGTTCAGGTAGCGGTAGGTGTCCGCCGCCGTGGCGTTCAGCTCCTTGGCGTACTCCTGGTATTCCTCCACCGTCGGCAGCTTGCCGTGGATGGCCGCTACCGCCGCCAGCTCGGCCGACGCCAGGTAGACGTTGGCACCCTTGCCCAGACGGTTGGGGAAGTTACGGGTGGAGGTGGACACCACGGTGCTGTTGTCCGCCACCCGCGCCTGGTTGCCCATGCACAGGGAGCAGCCCGGGATCTCGATGCGCGCACCGACCCGGCCGAAGATGCCGTAGTAGCCCTCGGCGGTCAGCTGGTCCTTGTCCATCTTGGTGGGCGGCGCCACCCACAGCCGGGTCGGCAACTGGCCCTTGTACTTGTCCAGCAGCTTGCCGGCGGCGCGGAAGTGGCCGATGTTGGTCATGCAGGAGCCGATGAACACCTCTTCGATCTGTTCGCCCTGTACCTCGGACAGCAGGCGGGCGTCGTCCGGATCGTTCGGCGCGCACAGGATCGGCTCCTTGATCTCGCTCATGTCGATTTCCAGCACATGGGCGTATTCGGCATCGGCGTCGGCGGCCATCAACTCCGGGTTGGCCAGCCACTCTTCCATGCCCTTGATGCGGCGCTCCAGGGTGCGCCGGTCGCCGTAGCCTTCGGCAATCATCCACTTCAGCATCACGATGTTGGAGTTCAGGTACTCGGCGATCGGCTCCTGATCCAGCTTGATGGTACAACCGGCGGCGGAACGCTCGGCGGTGGCATCGGCCAGCTCGAACGCCTGCTCCACCTTCAGCTGGGGCAGGCCCTCGATTTCCAGCACCCGGCCGGAGAATTCGTTGATCTTGCCTTCCTTGGCCACGGTCAGCAGGCCGTGCTTGATGCCGTAGTAAGGAATGGCGTGCACCAGGTCGCGCAGGGTGATGCCGGGCTGCATTTCGCCCTTGAAGCGCACCAGCACCGACTCGGGCATGTCCAGCGGCATCACCCCGGTGGCGGCGGCGAAGGCCACCAGGCCGGAGCCCGCCGGGAAGGAGATGCCGATGGGGAAACGGGTGTGGGAGTCACCGCCGGTGCCCACGGTGTCGGGCAGCAGCATGCGGTTCAGCCAGGAGTGGATGACGCCGTCGCCCGGGCGCAGGGACACGCCGCCCCGGTTCATGATGAAGTCGGGCAGGGTGTGGTGGGTGACCACGTCCACCGGCTTGGGATAGGCGGCGGTGTGGCAGAACGACTGCATGGTC
>NZ_JAERTZ010000034.1 GCF_016746085.1 Zobellella iuensis | reverse complement strand
AGGCGCTGTGGGACGGTTGGCTCACACTGATGCATTACGTCGAGTCCTATGAGTTGCTCAAAGGACTCGACTTGTGACTAAGAGTCAGGCTTCCAGCTTCCAGCTTCCGGCTTCCGGCTTCCCCCCATCCCCGGTTTTTGGCACACTTGCCCTTTGTTTCCTTATTTATCCGGACTTCTTCAATGGCAAAGCGAGCCTGTGCCCTGCACATACTGGTTAAAACCGAAGCCGAGTGCCTGGCGCTCAAGCAACAACTGGACAAGGGCGCCGACTTCGGCAAGCTGGCCAAGAAGCACTCCATCTGCCCGTCCGGCAAGCGCGGCGGCGACCTGGGCGAATTCAACAAGGGCGACATGGTCGGGCCTTTCGACAAGGCGGTGTTCGGCGGCCCCGAGCTCAAGGTGCAGGGACCGGTGAAAACCCGTTTCGGCTATCATCTGATCAAGGTGCTCTATCGCAGCTGACCGCCAGCTCCTTTCCCCAACGGATATCGCACATGTACCTTGAACATATTCAAATCCGCAATTTCATGGGCCTCAACCAGATGTCACTGCACCTGGATCAGAGCACGGCCCTGATGGGGGAAAACTCCTGGGGCAAAACCAGCCTGTTCCGGGCCCTGTGGCGGCTGCTGGGGCAGGGGGCCTGCTGCTACCAGTTCGTGGAAGACGACTTCTACCGCACCGAGCAGAACACCACCGCCGACGAACTGCAGATAGTGCTCAGCTACCGCGAGCACAGGCCCGGCATCAGCGAGCATTCCGCCCGGCTGGGCCGGCTCGAACCGGTGTGGGTCAGGCACAGGGACAATTACCACCGGGTGCATTACCGCGCCCGGGCCAGGCGAACCGCGCAGGGCGTGGTGAGCGAGCACGACTTCGTCGACGCCGCCGGCATCCCCATCGAGCTGGACAATGCCGCCCAGCTGGCCCATTACCTGATTGAAATGAACCCGGTGTTCCGCCTGCGCGACTCTCGTGGCGCGCCCGAAGACCTGCCCATCGTCAACCTGAACGGCGACTACGAGCAACTGCTGACCCGCCTGAGCGAGCAACTGGCGGAAGAAGAAGAGCTGAGCCAGCAAGACATCAAGGCCGGGCTGGATGCGGTGCGCCAGCTGTTCGAACACTACTTTACCCCCCAGGGCGCCACCAGCCGGGCACCGCGCCGGGCCAAGGACATCGCCGTGCACCCGGTGACCCTGAGCCAGTTGGGCAAGCTCAACGACTGGCAGCCGATGGGCGAGGAAAGCGGGCTGTCGCTGGCGCTCTCGGCCGTGGCCCGCACCATACTGCAGGCGCGGGGAGGCCGCCCCATCGAGGTCGGTTCCCGCCCGCTGCTGCTGATAGAGGATCCGGAAAGCCGGCTGCATCCCACCATGCTGGCGGTCACCTGGGGGATTTTGGAGCGGTTTCCCGGCCAGAAGCTGGTGACCACCAATTCCGGCGATCTGCTCTCCGCCTTTCCGCTCAATCACCTGCGCCGGCTGGTGCGGGTGGAGCATGAAACCCGCAGTTTCCATATCGGTAACGAGAAATACAGCGGGGAGGACATGCGCCGCATCGCCTTCCATGTGCGCATCAACAGACCCATGTCGCTGTTCGCCCGCTACTGGCTGCTGGTGGAGGGCGAAACCGAGATCTGGCTGCTGTCTGAACTGGCGCGGATCTGCGGTTACGTGCTGCCCGCCGAGGGCATCCGCATCATCGAGTTCGCCCAGTGCGGCCACAGCCCGCTGATCAAGGTGGCGCGCGACTTCGGCATCGGCTGGCACCTGCTGACCGACGGTGACGAGGCCGGGCAGAAGTATGCCCAGGGCGTGCGCAGCATGCTGCGCGGCGAGCGGGAAACGGATCACCTGACGGTGCTGCCCCGTTCCGACATCGAGCATTATCTGTTTTATAACGGCCTGGAGCCGGTGTTCCGGCAAGAGGCGCAAATTCACGACAAACACACCCCGGCCTCGCGCATCATCGAACGGGCCCTGAGCCGGCGCAGCAAGCCGGGCATGGCGCTGGCGGTGGTGGAGTCCATCGAATTGCAGGGCCCGCAGCTGGTGCCGGTGGAATTACGGCGGATGTTTGCCCGCATAGTCGCGCTTGCCCGCCGACAACGGTAAACTAGCGCGGTTTTAATCGAAGGAGAGAATACTGATGACTGAACTGTTGCCGGCGCGGCTGTTTGCGCCTCTGGCACTGACCGCCATCGCGGCGCTGGGCCTGCTGCTTTGGGTATTGCGCAACGGGGATCTGTGCCCGGGCCAGCGGCGGCGGATCAGTGACGGCCTGCTGTCGACCTGGGCGGTATTCGGCCTGGCGCTGATGCTGGGGGTGGAAGCCGGCGCGCCCCGGCCCCTGCTGTGGCTGGGCGGCCTGGCCCTGGCGGCGGGGCTGGGCAGCGTGCTGTATCAGGCCCGGCTCCAGGGCAAGCGCAGCCTGGGGCTGAGCTGGCACTATCCGGCCCTGGGCCTGGCCCTATTGTATGGCCTCTGGCTCGGCTGGCGGATGGGGCCGGTGTGGGCGCTGCTGGCCGCCGGTACCGGCGGTTGCGTCTTTGCCCACCTGATCATGGTACGCGCCAAACACCGGCTGCAGGCCTTCAACACCCTGCTGCCGCTGGCGGGCTCGGTATTCGGCATCTTGTGGTTGCTGGCCCTGCTGGTGCGGGCCGCCGGGGTCGACCAGCAGCAACTGCAGCCGCTGGTCATGCCCTTCGTGCAGGTGAGCGGTGCCGTGCTGATCGGTGCCCTGGTGTGGTTCGCGCCGCTGCTACGAAAAGAGCAGACCAAACCGCCGGTGATCGCGGTTGCCGCCTTGCTGATGATCGGTGCCCTGACCCTTGGCCAGGGTATTATCTGGCATATTTCCGGTAACATTGGTTAAACATGAAATTTTTGCGCTAACTCACAAATTTTTCTCGTTGTACTTGCCATTTAGCCCCACCTAGAATGCGCGCCTCAAAATTCGGAGGCGCCATGCATTTAATCCCCCTGTACACCCATTTGATCCTGCTGACCCTGGGCAACGCCTTCCTGGTGACCCTGGTGGCCGTGTACCTGAATGATCTGGGGGCACCGGCGGCGCAGATCGGCCTGGTGGGCTCCGCCTTCTACCTCGGCATGCTGGGTGCCAGCTTTTTTGCCGACAAGCTGATCCAGCGCCTGGGCCATGTGCGCGCCCTGATCCTCTGCAGCATTACCCTGGCCCTGGCGGCGGTGGCCCTCACCTGGACCAGCCTGCTGCCCCTGTGGCTGGCGCTGCGCATGGTGGCGGGCATGGCGGCGGCGGTGAGTTTCGTGGCGGTGGAAAGCTGGGTACTGGGGGTGGCGCCGCTGCATCGCCGCTCCAGCGCCATGGCCCGCTACATGCTTATCTATTACTTCAGCTACGGCATCAGCCAGCTGTTCATCGACTGGATCCCCACCGCCGGTCATGGCGGTTTCTGGCTGGCCACTGCCCTGTGCGGCCTGGCCTTGCTGCCCCTGCTGTGGGCGAGGCGCCCGGATCTGAGCGCCGAGGGTGGTGCCAATGCCAACAGCGGCAAGCCGCCCCGGGCCGACCGGGCCCTGGGCCTGGCGGGCTGCCTGGTGGCCGGCATGCTGCTGGGCGCCCTCTATGCGCTGATGCCCATCCAGCTGCAGCAACTGGCCCGGGGCGATGAAATCGGCCTCTACATGGCCTGGCTCATCCTCTGCGGCATGGCCTTCCAGCTGCCCAACGGCAGCCTGGCCGATCGCCTGGGCAAGCGCACCATGATGGCGGCGCAGACCCTGATGATAGGCGCCGGCTGCCTGTTGCTGTGGGAGTTCGGCGGCGACGGCGTGCTGATCCTGGCCTTTGCGCTGCTGGGGGCGGGGGTGTTCACCCTCTATCCCACCACCATGTCCTACGCCTGCGGCAAGATGCACGGCCGGGCCTTGGTGAAGATGACCCAAAAGCTGATGTTCGCCTACAGCATCGGCTCGCTCACCGGGCCCATGATAGCGGGCATGATGCTGGAAAAATTCCAGTCCGGTCTTTTCCTCTTTATCATACTGCTGGTGGCGGGCTGGGCCCTGTGGCTGCTGCTGGTGCGCCTGGTGCTGGACAAGCCCCTGGGCGACGCCGCCTGATCAAGGAGGGGCCAGCAGTGGCCCCTTTTCATTCATCCCGCCTGGCGGATCGGCTATAGTTGCCCTTCATTTCAAGCAACACAGGTATGCCGATGCGTTATTTGTCTACTTTATCCCGTTGTATGCTGGCCGGTTTACTGGTGGCTGCCCCCCTTTCCGGGGTGCAGGCCAGCCCCGTGGTCAATCTGGAAACCACCATGAAGAATATGGGGCTGGCCTACAAGCAGGCGCACCGGGCCGAGGATATCGACAGCCTCCTGCCTCGCCTGGCGGAGCTGGCGGAACTGACCGAAACCGCGAAACAGGCGCCGTTTCCGGCGGATAAGGCCGACCTCTATCGGCAGGGCCTGCGCGAGGTGCTGGCTGCCATCAACGCTGCCGAACAGGCGGCCCTGGCCAACGATCACGCCCTGGCCCAGCAACGGCTGCAGCAGGTGGATGAACTGCGCAAGCAATACCACAAGGAACGCCGGGTCAGTTGGTGGCATATCCTGTTTGGCGGTGCCTGATGATGCCATGGCCTCCGCTGCCGCAAACGGGGGGAGGCCATGACATCATCGGGGAACAGGCCGGTTCCGCCATTTCCTGACGCCTTTCTGCGCGTGTTTTTTCCTTATAAATCATCACGGGGTACACTGGCGGTAGCGGCTGGCGCCGTCAGCGAATGAAACCAGCCGTGGAAACAGCGGGTCTATACTCTCAGCAACCCACAAAATAATGAATTCCTTTAAGTTCAACAGGGGGGAACTGATGAAACTGAAAGCACTATCCATCATCACAGTGGCGGGGGCGCTCAGCCTGGCGGGCTGTGCCAATCCCGATGTGTATTCCGGCGACGTATACAGCGGCAGAACCGCCAAGCAGGCGCAAAGCGTGACCTACGGCACCGTGGTATCGGTGCGGCCGGTCACCATTCAGGCCGGTGAAGAAAACCCCAACCTGATCGGCACCGTGGGTGGCGGCGTGGTCGGCGGTGTGCTGGGCAGCCAGGTGGGGGGCGGCACCGGTCGTTCACTGGCCACCGCGGCCGGCGCCATTGCCGGCGCCATGGTGGGCTCGCGGGTCGAGGACAAGGTCAGCCAGGTCAGCGCGGTAGAGCTGGAGATCCGTACCGACAGCGGCGAGCACCTGGTGGTGGTACAAAAGGCCGATCGTACCTGGCAATCGGGCCAGCGGGTGCGGATGATCGGCTCCGGCAGCAACATGAGCGTGGCGCCGATGTAAGGTCAAACTGGAGAAAATAAAAAGGCGCCTCGAAAGGCGCCTTTTTTATTAACAGGAAATATTGTTATTTCTTAGTGTTTTACAGTCCTGTCTTCCCGGGCTCAGTTAAAATTGTGCCAAGGAAGGTGCAGAAACGGCGATTAAGGCCGCACAGACTGTAAAAATGACGGTTACAACTAACTCTTTCATTTTTTACCTTCCTCAACAGTGGGCTGCAAACACAATATACGGCCATGCTGTTGCCTTTTCAATCGGTATTTTGCAATTTTTTTGGATGTTGGCTGACATACGCCTTCTAGCGTCTATTTTTGGCAGTTTAACTCGCCTTTACAGGCGGGTGGGGGCCGGTGGCAGGCACGGTTTATGGTGATTTATTATTATTTAAATTCAATTTAAACAATAAGTTAGTTTGTTTTATAGGGTGCTGGTGCAGTTTGGGGAGGCTGAGATGCTGTATCCCGGTGGTGCCGCGTTATCTTGAACTTGGCCGTCCTCCGTGGTCAAAAATCGTCCTCCCGACTAGGCTTGGTGATGATAAAAATACCAATAATGGGCGGGAGAGAGCGAAATGAAGCATGCGGATATGCTGTTGCCGTTGTTTACGCGGCTGTATCACTGCCATACCGGCAACGAGGCCTACGGCCCCATCTTCGATGAATTGTGCCGGGTGCTGGATATCGAGGGGATCACCCTGGTGCTGGCCCCGCCGGAGCTCGGCCGGCAGCAGCCCCAGCAGTATCGCTGCTTCGACGGCGGCACCGGCTACCGGCCGTTGAGCACACTGCATCCCTTGCTGCATCGCTGCCAGACGCGGCTGACGAGCCGGCACTGGTTCCGCTCCCTCTATATGCCCGGCAGCCATTGCCGCGGTGCCCTGGTGGTGACCCTGAAGGGCGATTATGAGCCGTTGGCGTCCCCGTTGCGCTGGCTGGCGCTGCAACTGCAACTGTGGCAGCTGCACTTCTGGCAGCTGAGCCGGTTGCGCGCCCATAGCCGCTGCCTGGAGCAATGGGCCAACCTGTCGGATCGGCCGCAACTGATGGTGGACGAAGGCGGCCAGTTGCTGTTTGCCAACCAGAGTGCCCTGGCCCTGCTGCGGCAGGGGGCGACCCTGATGCGGGATGAGGCCGGCCAGTTGCTGATGCAGGGCGACAAGGGCGAGGTTATCCGCTTCGGGGCCGTTATCCACGGCCTGGACGACGGCTGCCAGCA
This sequence comes from Zobellella iuensis, assembly GCF_016746085.1. Taxonomy (GTDB): domain Bacteria; phylum Pseudomonadota; class Gammaproteobacteria; order Enterobacterales; family Aeromonadaceae; genus Oceanimonas; species Oceanimonas iuensis. The sequence continues at coordinate 16,968 of NZ_JAERTZ010000034.1, read as the reverse complement.
GGTGATGAAAATGCCCTGCGCCTTTCAGGTGGCGCACCTGATCCGCCTGCCGGAAAGCCGTTACTGGCTGGTGATGATCAAGGATCCCGGCCTGCCGCCCCGGCTGGATATCGAGAGCCTGGCCTGCCTCTTCTCCCTGAGCCGGGCCGAAAAAGCCCATCTTCGCCTGCTGGCCTGGGGCTGCGACAGCAGGCAGATTGCCGAGCAGCGCCATGTCAGCCTGGAAACCGTAAAAACCACCCAGCAGTCCATCTACCATAAAACCGGCTGCCATCGTCATGGGGAACTGCTGCTGTTGCTGCAGGCCATGAGCTGACGGCTCCATTCCCGCCCCGCTTTCTGCTAGACTGCGCGCCAGTTTTAACATGAGCGAATGGGGTTGGGTTTGGCGCAGTCGGTTGAACAATTGCAGGCAAGGCTGAAAGAGTGCCGGGGCGCACAGCGGGGGCGGTTTCGCCGCCGCTTGCAGGGGCTGGAAAAGCTGCCCGAGGCCAAACGGCAGAAAATACTGGAGGGCATCGCCCTGGAAGTGGCCACCTCCATGGCCGAGCGGGCCCGCCGGCAACAGTTGCTGCAAAGCCCCATCCAGTATCCGCCGCAACTGCCGGTAAGCGACAAGCGCGACACCATCAAGGCCGCCATTCGCGACCACCAGGTGGTGATCATCGCCGGCGAAACCGGCTCGGGCAAGACCACCCAGATCCCCAAGATGTGCCTGGAGCTCGGCCTTGGCATCGAGGGCACCATAGGCCACACCCAGCCCCGGCGGCTGGCGGCCCGCAGCGTGGCGAGCCGCCTGGCGCAGGAGCTGGGCTGCGAGCTGGGCGAGCGGGTCGGCTACAAGGTGCGCTTCAACGACCAGGTGAGCAGCGAAACCCAGGTCAAGCTGATGACCGACGGCATCCTGCTGGCCGAGATCCAGCAGGACCGGATGCTTCGCCAGTACGACACCATCATCATCGACGAGGCCCACGAGCGCAGCCTCAACATCGACTTTATCCTGGGTTACCTGAAGCAGCTGCTGCCCAAAAGACCCGATCTCAAGCTGATCATCACCTCGGCCACCATAGATCCGGAGCGGTTTTCCAACCACTTCGAGGGCGCGCCCATCATTTCGGTGTCCGGCCGCACCTACCCGGTGGAGCTGCGCTACCGCCCGCTGGTGGAGGACGACAGCGAGCGCGACCAGCTGCAGGGCATTTTCGATGCGGTGACCGAGCTGACCCGCGAGGGCCCGGGCGACATCCTCATCTTTATGAACGGCGAACGGGAAATTCGCGACACCGCCGACGCCCTGAACAAGCTCGAGCTGCGCCACACCGAAATAGTGCCGCTCTATTCACGGCTGTCCAACGCCGAGCAGAACCGCATTTTCGAATCCCACACGGGCCGGCGCATCGTGCTGGCCACCAACGTGGCGGAAACCTCGCTCACCGTGCCCGGCATCCGCTACGTGATCGATCCGGGCACGGCGCGCATCAGCCGTTATTCCTACCGCACCAAGGTACAGCGCCTGCCCATCGAGCCCGTGTCCCAGGCCAGCGCCAACCAGCGCATGGGCCGCTGCGGCCGGGTGGAGGCGGGCATCTGCATCCGCCTCTACGGCGAGGACGACTTTTTAAACCGGCCCGAGTTCACCGACCCGGAGATTTTGCGCACCAACCTGGCCTCGGTCATTTTGCAGATGCTCTCCCTGGGGCTGGGCGATATTTCCGCCTTCCCCTTTGTGGAGGCGCCCGACAAAAAGAACATCTCCGACGGCATCCGCCTGCTGGAAGAGCTGGGCGCGGTCACCGGCGAGCAGGGCGACCTCAAGCTCACCCCCCTGGGCCAGGATCTGGCCCGGCTGCCGGTGGACCCGCGCCTGGCGCGCATGGTGCTGGCGGCGCGCGAGCACGGCTGCGTGACCGAGGTGATGGTGATCACCGCCGCGCTCAGCATCCAGGATCCGCGCGAGCGCCCGCTCGACAAGCAGCAGGCCGCCGCCGAGATGCACCGCCGCTTCGCCGACGGCGATTCCGACTTTGTCGCCTACCTGAACCTGTGGAACTACCTCAAGGAGCAGCAAAAGGCGCTGAGCGGCAACCAGTTCCGCAAGCAGTGCATCAAGGAATTCTTGAACTACCTGCGGGTGCGCGAGTGGCAGGACATCTACAGCCAGTTGCGGCTGGTGGTGCGCGAGCTGGGTTTTGCGCTGAACAGCGAGCCCGCCGACTACAACAGCCTGCACCGGGCGCTGCTCACCGGCATGCTGAGCCAGGTGGGCATGCGCGACGGCGACAAGAAGGAGATCCTGGGCGCGCGCAACGCCCGCTTCGTGCTGGTGCCGGGTTCGGCCCTGGCCAAGAAGCCGCCGCGCTGGCTGATGGTGGCCGAGCTGACCGAAACCCAGCGCCTCTACGGCCGCATCGCCGCCAAGGTGGACCAGCAATGGCTGGAGGAGGCGGGGGCGCATTTGCTCAAGTCCAGCTACAGCGAGCCCTACTGGTCCAAGAAGCAGGGCGCGGTGATGGGCTATGTGAGCCAGAGCCTGTTCGGCCTGCCGGTGGTGGTGCGCCGGCGGGTGAACTATTCCGAAGTGGATCCCAAACTGTGCCGCGAGCTGTTTATCCGCCAGGCGCTGGTGGAGGGGGAACTGGCCACCCGCCATGAGTTCTTCCACCACAACCGGGCCCTGCTGGAGCAGGCCGAGGCCCTGGAGCACAAGTCCCGCCGCCGGGACCTGGTGATCGACGACGAGACCCTGTTCCGCTTTTACGACGAGCGGCTGCCGGCGGACATCGTCTCCATCCGCCACTTCGACAAGTGGTGGCAGCAGGCGCGCAAGGACAACCCCGAGCGGCTGCACTTTACCGAAGAGATGCTGCTGAACGAGCGGGCAGGGGCGGTGACTACCCGCGATTACCCGGACGCCTGGCAGCACGACGGCCTGAACCTGGCCCTGGAGTACCAGTTCGAGCCGGGCAAGGACGAAGACGGGGTGACGGTGCGCATTCCGCTGCCGCTGCTCAACCAGGTGGCGGCCGAGCCCTTCGAGTGGCAGGTGCCGGGGCTGCGCCGGGAGCTGCTGATCGCGCTGATCAAGTCCCTGCCCAAGCCGATGCGCAAGCACTTTGTGCCGGCGCCCAACTTCGCCGAGGCGCTGCTGGCGGCCATGACCCCCTTCGAGGGCCGGCTGCTCGACCAGATGGAAAAACACCTGCGCCGCATGACCGGGGTGACGGTGCCGCGCGAGGACTGGGACTGGAGCGCGCTGCCGCCCCACCTTATCATGCGCTTTGCGGTGCTGGACGCGGACGGCAAGGCATTGGCCGCCGGCCGGGATCTGGAGCGGATAAAGCTCGCCCTGCAGGGCCAGGTGCAGACCGCCCTGACCCAGGCGGTGGACGACGACCGCTTCGAGCAGGAGGGGCTGACCGCATTTCCCGCCCGGGCCATTCCGCAGACCTTTGCCGCCAAACGCGCCGGCTTCGAGGTGAAGGCCTATCCGGCGCTGAGTGATCAGGGCGACAGCGTGGCGCTGCAGCTGTGCGAGGACGAGCCCAGCCAGGCCCGCACCATGTGGGACGGCCAGTGCAAGCTGCTGCAGCTGCAACTGCCGTCGCCCATCAAGTACCTGCAGGACAAGTTGCCCAACAAGGCCAAGCTCGGCCTGTATTTCAACCCCTACGGCAAGGTGCTGGATCTGGTGGACGACTGCATTCGTGCCGGTGTCCACCAGTTGATGCGCCAGTACGGGGCGCCGGCCTGGACGCCGGAGGCATTCGCCGCGCTCAAGGACCAGGTGGCCGGCGAGCTCAACCCTACTGTGGCGGCCATCGCCCTGCAGGTGGAAGAGGTGTTGAGCCGGGCCCAGGCCATCAAGAAGCGGCTGAAGGGCAAGATCGATCTCGCCATGGCCATGGCGATGTCGGACATCCAGGCCCAGCTGGACGGCCTGATCTTCCGCGGCTTTGTTACCGACACCGGCGCCGAGCGGCTGAAAGATCTGAGCCGCTACCTGGAGGCCTTGAGCCGGCGCCTGGACAAGCTGGCCATAGACCCGCACCGGGACCGGGCCCACCTGCTGAAGATCCAGCAGGTGCAAACCGCCTACCAGGCGCTGCTGAACAAGCAGCCCAAGGGCAAGCCCCTGGCCCCCGAGGTGAAGGAAGTGCGCTGGATGATAGAAGAGCTGCGCGTGTCCTACTTCGCCCAGACCCTGGGCACCCCCTACCCGGTATCGGACAAGCGGGTACTGCAACAGATAGAAGGGTTGTAACAAGCCGGAAGCCGTAAGCTGGAAGCCTGAAGAGGGCGGGCATCAAGATCCCGAGTCGTGCCTGGCGACTCGGGGCGCTTGCAAGAGCCCACATCCTCCACCATCATCCTTCCAGCTTCCAGCTTGCCCCGTTAGGGGCTGTGTGTTACCATCCGCGCGCTTTTTACAGGCGAAGGCCGGTCGCAGCTTTCGCCACTAACCTTAGAGAGAAAATTATGTCATTCGTATTTGAAGCCGAAGTTCGTTCAGACCTGGGGAAAGGTGCGAGCCGCCGCCTGCGTCATGAAGACAAAGTACCCGCCATCGTTTACGGCGGCGACCAAGAGCCGGTAGCCATCGCCCTGGACCACAAAAAAGCCATCATCGCCCAGCAAAACGACGCTTTCTACAGCGACGTGCTGACCCTGGTGATCAACGGCCAGGAAGTAAAAGTGAAGCTGCAAGACGTTCAGCGTCACCCCTACAAGCCCAAGCTGGCTCACCTGGACTTCGTTCGCGCCTAATCGCGACAAGCTCCAAAAAAAACCGCCGCAAGGCGGTTTTTTTATGGGCGCCACATGGCGTTATGTTGCTTGGGCAGATTAGAATGGCGCCTTGTAAACGATAATTATTATTTTTGTAGCCATAATTTCGCGTGGATAACAACAATGTTTAATAACAAAAAGCTGCAACAAAAAATCGACGAGCTGGAAGCGGAGCTGGGCATCTTCCACAGCATGCAGCAGGACTTGCGGGAGGAGATGATCTACTTTTCCCTCGACCAGGAAGGCCGGCTGCTTGACGCCAACGACCGGCTGTTCGAGTCCCTGGGCTATGGCCGGCACGCGCTGTTGCAGCGCCCGCTGACGGACATTATCGTCAAAAAATCCATGGACAAGCCCCATTGCCGGCACATGCTTGAGGCCATTGGCCGGGGGCGGCACTGGCATGGCGCGTTGCAACTGGTGGGCCATAACGGGCAGGAAGTCTGGTACAGAACCATTATCCAGCCGAAAGCCGGGAGCGGAAACGGCAAGGGCGCCACGGAAATGGCGGCCTACTCGACCGAGCTGACCAGAACCATTTCCCGCTCCCGCGAGCAGGAAGACATGCTGGCGGCCCTGCACCGCTCATCGGCGGTGATCGAATTCAGCCTGGATGGCCTGATCCTGAACGCCAACGACAATTTTCTAAAGGGCATGGGCTATGGCCTGAGCCAGGTAACGGGCAAACACCACCGCATGTTTTGCGATGGGGACGAAGCCGGCTCCGATGCCTATCGGCATTTTTGGCAGCGTTTGCGCGCGGGCGAGTTCGTGTCCGGCCGATTCCGGCGGCTCGACAGCCAGGGCAGGGTGGTGTGGCTGGAAGCCTCCTACAACCCCATTCATGACGAAGAGGGCGAGCTTTACAAGGTGGTGAAATTCGCCACCCTGATCACCGAGCAGGTCAACCGGGAGCTGGCCACGGCCGAAACCTCGGACATCGCCTATGACATTTCCAAATCGACCGACGACAACACCCTCAAAGGCATGGAAGTGATCGACGCCACCCTTGGCACCATGCATGAACTCTCCCGGCAAATGGGCAACGCCAGCAACGGCATTTTCGAGCTGGACTCCCAGTCCCAGCGCGTGGCCGAGCTGGTGGCGAGCATTCGCGGCATTGCCGAACAGACCAACCTGCTGGCCCTCAACGCCGCCATCGAGGCCGCCCGGGCCGGCGAGCAGGGCAGAGGCTTTGCCGTGGTGGCGGACGAGGTCAGAAAACTGGCCGCCCGCACCAGCGCGGCCACCGAAGAGATCATCCAGGTGGTGGCCGAAAACAGAAAACTGACCGAAAACGCCGTGGCCTTGATAGAAGAAAGCATGACCAAGGCCCAAAAGGCGCTGGCGCTGGCCAACGACGCGGGCGAGGTGATGCAGGCCATTCAGCTGGGCGCCCGCCAGGTGGTGGACGCGGTCAGCCAGTTCAAACAAAACCTGTAACGACCGCATAAAAAACCACCACTTGCGCATTTTGCACCGCCATTTTTTCTGTTTGCAATTGCACCCGACGCCTTCTTCGTCGCAGAATAGATGCAAATGAAACTGTGGTGGCAGGAAGTGGCGGCCTGTAACGTCCGGGCGGTAGCGTGCCCGGGCGACCTCCTTATCCCTCGCCTGCGCAGGCCCCGGAACAAATATGCACCTGCGCGTTTTTTACAGACCGCTTCTATTTACAAGTTGCCAGCTTGTTGAATAATAAAGGGTTTTGGCTATATCCAAAATGGATGCAGGCGCGTATATGCGCATGCGCAGTATTAAAATGTTAAATTTTTAATTGAGTTAAGTGATGAACATTGAGATTGTAGAAAAATCAGACCACCTTAAGCTAATCGAAATCTGGGAATCCTCAGTCAGAGCAACGCATGATTTTTTGGCCGAAGATGATCTACAGGAGTTAAAGCCGTTAATTCTGGAGCAGTACTTTGACGCCGTTGATTTAAGGTGCGCTAGAAACGGTAATGGCGAAATACTGGGATTCTGTGGTGTACATGATGGCAATATTGAAATGCTGTTCATTTCACCTGATGCGCGCGGCAAAGGTGTTGGTGCTCTGTTAGCGGCCAATGCAATCAAAGATCAGGGAGCTACCAAGGTTGACGTGAATGAGCAGAATGAGCAAGCGCTTGGTTTTTATCAGCATATTGGCTTTTCGGTAACAGGCCGGTCACCAGTAGATGGTCAGGGGAAGCCTTATCCGCTTCTGCATATGGCGCTATAAAAATTTAACAAGGCCAGGCAAGCGACGCCAAACGGCGGCGCGCCTGCTAGCGGCGTTATCCAATACGAGGTAAGAGATGAACAAAGGAGTATTGACGTTTTTCTGCGGAAAAATGGGTGCAGGTAAAACTACCAAGTCTCGTGAAATCTCTCAAGAACGAAACGCCGTGCTTCTCTCAGAAGATGAGTGGCTTTCATCAATTTATCCGAATAGCATCAAGACATTAGAAGATTACGTTGAATATGCTGGTCGGCTTAAGCCTCAAATGAAGAAACTGGTTCAGGCTATCTTGGCGTCTGGCACTAATGTAGTAATGGACTTTCCGGCAAATACAATTCCGCAACGAGAGTGGTTTAAAAGTATTTTCTCAGAAATCCAGGCTCCACATGAGCTGATTTACATCGATCAGCCAAATGAGATTTGCTTGGGGCAAATCGCAAAAAGACGGACAGAGCAGCCACAGAGGGCGGAAACTGATACGGAAGAGATGTTTGAGCTTGTTACAAAGTACTTTGTTGCGCCCACACCTGATGAAGGGTTCAATACAATCGTAATCACGGCAAATGCATAACAATCGAAGACACCGAAACGGCTTTTTCATTGTGGCTTCGCTTCCATTGCAAAGCCGTGCGTGCGGCGGTCGTTAGGCTTGAGAATAAAGGTAAATATGGCGGTTTTAGAAATTCTTACTGCACCAGACCCAAGGCTTAAAGTTAAAGCTGAAAAGGTGCAGGATATCCACTCTGTACAGACATTGATTGATGATATGTTGGAAACACTTTATGCGACCGACAACGGCATTGGTTTGGCTTCAACCCAAGTTGGCCGTAAGGAAGCGGTTGTTATTATCGACCTTTCAGATAATCGGGATCAGCCATTGATTCTGGTGAATCCAGAAGTAGTTAGCGGTACGAATAAAGCGTTAGGCCAAGAGGGGTGTCTTTCTGTTCCCGATTATTATGCCGATGTGGAGCGTTATACTTCTGTTGTGGTATCAGCTTTGGATCGTACGGGTAAACCCATCACCATTGAGAGTGATGACTTTCTTGCTGTCGTAATGCAGCATGAAATCGACCATCTGTCGGGTAATTTATTTATTGACTACCTTTCACCTTTAAAGCGTGAAATGGCCATGAAAAAGGTTAAAAAGTACGTCAAGTCGTCCCTTCAAATACGCGTATAATAAACGCATAAAGAGATTGCGTGAAGCACTCAACCCGTATGTCGCTTTCCTCTGGTCATAGACCAGGGCTGATGCGTCAAGGTTCAAAAAATACACGCCGTGATATCGGACTCTCAGCCCCTTAACCAAACGTTAGCCACATAAACCTATAGGAGAAGAAAATGCAATCTGACGAGTTGGAATATGTAGGATTCTGGCCGCGCTTTGGCGCATCCTTGATCGACTCGATTTTGCTCGGGATCATCATTTGGCCGATTCTGATCGTGTTCTATGGTGAATCATATTGGGTAAGTGAGCGCTTTATTCTAGGCCCAGTGGATTTTCTGGTGTCTTGGGTATTTCCCGCTGTTGCAGCGATTTTATTCTGGGTGGCAAAACAAGCGACGCCAGGAAAAATGGCTGTGTCCGCAAAAATTGTTGATGCAAAAACTGGCAACGCCGCGACTGCGGGACAGTTGATCGGGCGCTACTTTGCGTACTACTTATCATTGATACCGCTGGGCCTTGGGTTTGTTTGGGTTGCCTTCGATGGACGTAAGCAAGGCTGGCACGATAAAATTGCCGGAACAGTTGTTGTGCGGAAGAAAAATCGCGGCCCTAAACCCGTTGCATTTAATGGCTAATAAGGCGCTGCGGGCCAGAATGGGTTGATGAACAATCGTCATTATGAAGTTAAAGACGGTTTGATTTATTTCTATGCCAACGGCACCTTTGTCTTTGAACTGGCCGAGGATGGCAATTCGCTGATCGCCGCCAATGCCTTTACCAAGCAATGGGCCGCGGAACCTCGGGCTGAGCGGGTTCGTCCCCGGCCAGCTTGCGGCGCCAGTAGCTGAACTGGTGGTAGGACAGCGCGTACTGCTTGCAGAAGGCCGCGCCGGACAGTTCAGAAGCGTGCCAGTCGGCCAACTGTTGCTGCCAGTACAGCTGGCGTTGCTGGGTGGTCATGACGGATCCCTCGTTGCTGTTGCGATGGGATCAGTGTGGCGCGGTCAGGGTGCGGAAAACAGGTGCTGATTCTTTGGCGCTTACGTTTAAGGCGATTAACGATCAGGAGTGATAAATTTTAATCGCCTTGAAATGTGGCTATTTTTATTATGAGTAAATAGTCCGGGCCCAACGTGTCAGGCCGGCGGTAACACTGCCGAAATGGTCACCTATGACAATAGGGGTATGCTGAAACTGCTGTTTTAAAAACTGATTTAATATGGGAGATTTAGCTGTGCCTCCAGTAACAAATACCACATCAGGCTGACAGTTGGCCTGAGTAATGGCATCTGCCATTAGTGCGGCTATTGCTCTCAGTTCGCGCTTGCATGCCTTGGCAAAGCCATCCCTATCCAGGTCGACGGTCAGTCCGTCATCGATGTCGGATAAATCTACTTGCTGTTGTATTTGATCCGTTAAGGCAATTTTGCTCTGCTCTGCGGCGTTGACCACACGATAGCTCAATTTTTGTTGTTGCACGGTTAACAAGCGTCTTAATAACCGAGGCTGCTCCGCATCACGGATCAGCTGTTGTAAAAAACGGCCATTGGCGGCACTATAAAATTCGGTTTGATGAGTAATGTTGTTAATTGCAACAGCTTGCCAGTAACTGTTGGTTGGCATGGACTTTCCCGTTTTCAACATGGTATCCATGCCAAAACTTGGCATAATACCTTTAAGCGCAAAGGTAATGTCAAAATCATTACCGCCAATACGCTCGCCACTGTGGCTTAATAGGTCACCGGTTCTATCTTGTGAAGCGGCTTGTTTGGGGCCCATTAACAACATTGAGCAATCCGTGGTGCCGCCGCCAATATCCACTACCAGAACCCTGGTTTCCTTATGCAGGCTGGCTTCATACTCAAAGCCCGCGGCAACTGGCTCAAATTGAAATTCAACATCTTTAAAGCCGACGCGCTTTGCGGCATTGGTCAATATTGTCAGTGCTTGCTGGTTACTTTCTTCACCACGTAAACCTTGAAAATTAACAGGGCGGCCGATAACCGTTTGGCTAACAGTTCTTCCGAGTGCTGATTCGGTGAGCATTTTTATATTGCTCATCATGGCCGCAACAATGTCTTCAAACAATTCAACTTGCTGTGGCATTAAACCGCTGGCGCCAAGGAATGATTTTGGTGACTTTATGTAGTAACCTTCATCTGGCTCTTGCAAGTAGTTGTTTAATGCTTGCTGGCCAAACGACAATTCAGTTGGGCAGCCATCCAATGTAAGCTCTCTTAATACTGCTTGTCCTTTTTGTAATTGCCTTTGGCGTTGCTGCTGAAAGTTTTTTTGCTCTGACAATGGCAAGTGTTTGCACAGCCAGTTGACAATGACATCACGACTCGGAGCATACAACGTTGACGATATATATCGACCATGATCACCTAAAGGTAAAATTTTGGGGTTATTTCCTTCCATAATACCGACAGCACAGTTTGATGTACCGTAGTCAAATCCGATCATGTTGATGTCCAAAAGCAAAAAAGGCCGCGTAGAATACAGGGATATTCATCACCAGACAAGGTGAAGCACCATGAGGCTCCGTTATTCAGGGTGTTTTTATGAAGCCGGATTTTGATCAAGCCCTCCAGGATCACCTGCCGCCATCGCTGGTCGGGATATAGACGCCTTCAAGTCACATCTCACGCGCGACGAAACGCTGTATATCATAGTGCAGAACGGCTATGCGTTTACCACGCCGGCGGAGCTCCGATGTTCTCATCCGGGCGGACGGCCGCTACGCGGTGGGCAACGCGGGCGGGCGCTACAGCCTGTTCGAGGGCGGCGCCCTGCACTTCACCGGCACCATGGCAAACGCCAGCGGCAAGTTTTCCGTGAAGACCGGCGGCAAGCCGCAGATCGATCTTGTGTTCAACGGCGATGCGCGGGCCTCCATGAGCTGCCCCAAGGCGGGTTGAACAGGCGGCTTGATGCCTGGCGTCGGTAAGCGGCGCCGGATCCTGGAGGCGGCCAAGAACCACTACCGTATTATTCGAGAATGATAAAGATGCAACTGATTACTCCTAGCATGGCGTTTGAAGCGAGCTACCGGGACTATGTCGCCGAACTCGGGGACGAAGAACGTTATCCCTTTCCCATGGATTTCGATCACCGCGACTTTCCCGCCATGCTGGCGCGGATCAACGACTTTGCCACGGGCAAGAACCTGCCGGCGGGCTACGTGCCCAGCACCACCTATTGGCTGGTGCAGGGCAACAGCCTGCTTGGGGTATCCAACCTGCGCCATTATCTGAATGATCGGATCAGGCACATGGGCGGGCATATCGGCCTGGGTATCCGGCCTGGTTACCGTGGCCGGGGGCTGGGCTCGGTACTGTTGCGGCTGACCATTGCCCAGGCGAGGGCGCGGGGGCTGGAGGAGATCCATGTGCATTGTGAACAGGCCAACAGGGCCTCGGCCCGGATGATAGTGGCGAATGGTGGTGTGCTCGACTCGGAAGTGGCCGGCAGCGGCGGCTACGGGGTGGTGCAGCGTTATCTGGTAACAGCCCCCTGAGCACAGGATAAAGAGCCCGGCCGGCGCGGCCCAAGCGCTTGCAAGGCCCGCCGCCGCGGGCGGTGAGGGCAGGGGAAGCCATTAATGTGGTGCGGGCCCTGGCGCTAACGCGGCCCCGGCACCATTCTTGTCGAACGGGCCGGCGCATCCTTTATGGCGCCGGCAATTCAGGACGAGAACAAGAGGGCTCCCGTATGATACAACCCAGTCCAGTTGGCCGCGGCCACAGATATGCGTTGCTTGCGCTGGGCACGGCGCTGCTTGCCGGCTGCCCCATGCCTGATCAGGAGGCTTCCTCCCCGGCGGGAACCTACGAGGGCCCGCCGGTGGACATCGGCCAGGGGCAGGCGCGTACCTTCGTGATACTGGATGAGCAGGGGCAGGCCCAAACGCTCGGGATCCGGCTGAGCGAGGCGGCATTGTCCGGCCTGCCGGCCACGGGTGAACGGGAATACCCGCTGAGCCTGCCCATGGAAGCCGCCGGCACCGGCTACGACCATGTTACCGTTGACTGGAACCCCCACGGCCATATCCCCCCGGGCATCTACGACAAGCCCCACTTCGATTTTCACTTCTACGTGATCGACGCCGAGCAACGCAATGCCATCACCGCCGTGGGTGAAGATCTGGAGCGGGTGTTCAAGGCGCCCGAGCCCGCCCATATGCCGGCGGACTACGTGCTGCCGCCGGGTACCGAGGTGCCGAGAATGGGAGCCCACGCCATCGATCCCGGCAGTGACGAATTCCAGGAAAAGCCGTTCACCCAGACCTTCATCTACGGTTTCTACGACGGGCGCATCGTCTTCGTGGAGCCGATGGTAACGCTGGAGTACCTGGCCTCCCGCCCGGATGTGTCGACCCCGGTCAAACAGCCCGAGGTCCATGATCCCGCTTTCGCCTACCCCAGCAGCTATGGCGTACGCTACGATGCCGCAAACGCAGAGTACGAGATCACGCTGGAGGGGCTTGTCCGGCACTGATCCGTTCCGGGCCGAGGCGTGCTGTTTTAACCAGCGTCGCTAAAGGCCCGGTTATTCAAACAAGACAAAGGACCCACCTTGACCATTACCATCCGCCATTGCGAACTTTCGGACAATTCCGATCTGTTCGAGATCTACCGCCATACCGCCGTGACCGAAAACTCCTCCCAGCTGCCCTACCTCAGCCGCGAACAGGTGGCCGGGCTCTTTCATCAACCCGGCCATTACACCCTAGTAGCGGAGCAAGAGGGGCGGGTGGTGGGGCACCTGACCCTGTTCCTTAGCCACAAGCCGCGGGAGCGGCACGGCGCCATGCTGGCGATAGCGGTGCATCCCAACAGCCAGGGCCGGGGCGTGGGCCGGCGGCTGATGCAGGCGGCCATTGAGCAGGCCGACCACTGGCTGAACCTGGTGCGGCTGGAGCTGGAAGTGCAGGCGGATAACGCCCCCGCCCAGGCGCTGTATCGCAGCCTGGGGTTCGAGCAGGAAGGAGTAAAACGGCTGGCCACCTTCAAGGCGGGGCGCTACCAGGATCTGGTGATGATGGCGCGCATCCGCCCCGAACTGGTGTAATGGTCATGATTTACAGTTTGCTCTGCGCCACCTTGTGGTGACGGCACATCAGCACCTTAACAACGGATTTCAAGGAGACACCATGGTTACCTGTTACCTGCGCTATATCATCGATCCCTACAAGCTGGAGGAATTCGAATACTACGGCCGGATGTGGATCCCCCTGGTCGAGAAGTTCGGCGGCCGGCATCACGGCTACTTTATGCCGTCGGAAGGGGCCAACAACGTCGCCCTGGCGCTGTTCACCTTTCCCAGCCTGGCGCTGTATGAACAATACCGGGCCGCCTCGCTGGAGGATCCCGCCTGCCAGGCGGCGTTCAGATACGCGGAAGACACCCGCTGCATCCTCAGCTACGAGCGCAGCTTCTTCCGGCCGCTGTTCGAATAAAGAACGGGAGGCGCCCCGGTTTGGGGCGGGGGCGCTTTCGTGCTTATAATACGGCCATTTTCACCCAATTTTTCAGGCTGTTATGAAACTCACCCCGATAGACAAAACCCGTTACCGCCGCCACCTCAACCTGGTGTTTGTGGGCTGCGCCCTGGTGCTGGCGGCCCTGAGCCTGGCCATTTCCCAGCTGCTGATCCGCGTTTTCCCCAGCCCCGACGGCGGCCACTTCCACTGGAACCTGCTGGGCGTGGTGGCCGGCGCCCTTATCCTGGGCGGCGGCCTGAGCCGGTTGCGGCACCATCCCTTTCTGGCCGAGGTGGTCTATGTGTGGGAGCTGAAACAGCAGCTCAACAAGATCAGCCGCAAGCTGCGCCCCATTGAAGCCGCCGCCCGCCAGGGCGACCGCAACGCCATGCTGGCGTTGCAGTTCAGCTACGCCGGCTCGCGCCAGCTGTGGCAGCTGGACGACAATACCCTGGTGATGGACGAGCTGGCGGCCAAGCAGGCCGAGCTCGACCAGCTGGCCGGGCGGCACGGCCTGGTGCTGAACGCGGACGACTACGACCCGCGCCTGCTCGAGCGGTTTTAACGCCGGCATGGAGCAGGCCATTGCGGGTTACCACCGGGATGAAGAAGGGCACTGGGTGGCCGAGCTGCGCTGCGGCCATTTTCAGCATGTGCGCCACCAGCCGCCCTTTATCAACCGGCCCTGGGTGACCACCGCCGCCGGGCGGCAGGCCATGCTGGGGATGATGCTGAATTGCAAAAAATGCGACCGGGGCGAGCCGGCGGACCGCCTTGCCCCGGACCGTCCTTCGTCCGAAGAAGCCTAAAGCCCGCACCGGGCGGCATCTGCTCGCCCGGTCGTCGGCAGGCCTTGCCGGGCAGTCATTGAACAGGGAAACACCATGGACCATCCCATTTCGCTGCATACCCAACGCCTGCGCTTGCGCCAGTGGCGGCCCGAAGACAGGGCGCCCTTCGCTGCCCTGAACGCGGATCCGGAGGCGATGCGGTATTTTCCTGCCCCCCTGAGCCGGGCCCAGAGCGATGCGCTGGCCGATCGCATTGAGGGGCTGATCGCCGAACGGGGCTGGGGCTTCTGGGCGCTGGAGTGCCGGCAAAGCCGGGCTTTTCTGGGCTTTACGGGCCTGCATGTGCCCGCCGCCGAGCTGCCCTGTTCGCCCTGTGTGGAAATTGGCTGGCGCCTGGCCCGGGAACACTGGGGGTGGGGCTACGCCAGCGAGGCGGCGTCTGCCTGCCTGGCGTTCGGTTTCGAGCAGCTGGGCCTTGGCGAGATAGTGTCGTTTACCGCCCTGGACAACCTGCGTTCCCGGGCGGTGATGGAGCGGCTCGGCATGGTGGCGGGCGCCGCCACCTTCGAGCATCCCGCCGTGCCGCTGGGCTCGCCCCTGCGCGAGCACTGCCTTTATCGTTTGTCGGCGGCATCCTGGCAGACCCGCTAGCCCCGCCGACAAAGGCTGCCGTTATACTTGAGGGGGTGACCCGGCCCAGGCGCACCGGCCGCCGGACCCGCAAGGAGAGCAGCCATGGCAACCCTCAAGCACAAGATAGTGCCCCACCTGTGGTTCGACCGCGAGGCGCAGGAGGCTGCCGAGTTTTACACTACCATCTTCGACGATGCCCGCATCACCAGCCGGGTGACCATCTCCGACACCCCCTCGGGCAGGGTGGAGGTGGTGAGCTTCGAGCTGCTGGGGCAGCCCTTTATGGCCATCAGCGCCGGCCCGCTGTTCCGCTTTAACGAGGCCATCTCCTTTATGGTGAAGTGCGACAGCCAGCAGGAGATAGACGACTACTGGCAGCGGCTGTGCGCCGATGGCGGCCAGGCGGTGGAATGCGGCTGGCTCAAGGACAGGTTCGGGCTGTCGTGGCAGATAGTGCCCGCCATCATGGATGAACTGCTGCAAAACGGCAGCGCGGAGCAGGTGGCGCGCCTGACCCAGGCGATGCTCGGCATGAAAAAGCTGGATATCGCCGCCCTAGAGCGCGCCTGGCTGGGGCAGGATCCGGCCGGAGACTGACAGCGGGCCGGCGTTAACCCGCAGTCGTGGCCGGCCAAGGCCGCCACAATAAAAGCGCCGCCGGCAGGGCGGCGACTCTGTCTTCGATATCCAGTTGTGCAAATAATCGCCACTCGGCGCGTTTTGCATCCCAAATCCGCCTTTTTGCAATTGCCAGCCTCCGTCACCCCGTCCAGAATAGTCGCATATGGAAACCGTGCTGGCAGGAGATGATGGCCTGTAACATCAGGGCGGTAGCGTACCTGCCAGCAATGCCGTGCCGGCCGTAGGGTCCATTTCAATGGACCAAAGAGGTCGCCTCATCGGATCTCTTGGTTGGCAGTAGGAGCAGAGATATGATTTTTTATTATTCAATAAGTTACGAACAACTCTCAAAAACATCCGTGCCCGAAGTAGGCGGTTATCGAGAATGCGTGTTCTACACTTTCAAGAAAAACGTGATTTTGGGAAAGTTTTAGTAAAATTAGAGTGTTATCATCGCTTTTTGATCTGTGTGAATGCAGGTTATCAAGCCAGGTCAATATACAATTATTAGAAGCCAATTGAGTATCAGTATATGGAATTGTTTAAAAAAATAATAAGCGTAATCCTTGGGCTCATAATGCTCGTGGCGCTGATATACGGCGTGTACTGGCTGGGTCTAGAGCTGATCGAGTTGCTGGCAAAGCTTCAGAACGAAGTTGTAGCAGCGCTAATTGGCGCCATGGCGACGGTTTTTGTTGGTATCGCCGCGGTAATAATCAGTCAAAAGCAATCCAAGCAGCGAGATATCGATGAGTCACACCGTCCAAAGAAGGTAGAAATATACACAAAGTTTCTAGATGCTGTATCAGGTCTAATGGCCGCGCAAAATGAGAATGTATCTAAAAAGGGCATGACCGACCAAGAGCTGGTTAATTATCTTGTCGAGTTTAAAACGGAGTTGCTCTTGTGGGGTTCTCCTCAAGTAATAAAAAGACAGCTTGAGTTTGAAGAGGTCTCGCGAAGCAACGGGAATATCTTTACTGCGGTGAACAACCTTTACAAAGCTATTAGAGAAGATATAGGGCTAAGTAACAAAGGACTAAATTCACACGAACTTGTCAAAATGTACCTTAGTGATCCGGGCGAGCTAGATGAGATTTTAGCTTCTAACAAATCAATGCAGCCGACCGCTAAAGCGTCAGCTGATTGAAGCGTTATAGCTACAGGGGGCACTCAGCAATGTATAAAAATAAATTTATAGCATTCATCGACATTCTAGGGTTTGGATCTTTGGTTGAAAAAAGTGCTGAAATTCCTGATA
>NZ_JAERTZ010000033.1 GCF_016746085.1 Zobellella iuensis | reverse complement strand
GTCTGGGCCGTGTCTCAGTCCCAGTGTGGCTGGTCATCCTCTCAGACCAGCTAGAGATCGTCGCCTTGGTGAGCCATTACCTCACCAACTAGCTAATCTCACTTGGGCCCATCCAATCGCGCAAGGCCCGAAGGTCCCCTGCTTTCCCCCGTAGGGCGTATGCGGTATTAGCCGTCGTTTCCAACGGTTATCCCCCTCGACTGGGCAGATACCCAAGCCTTACTCACCCGTCCGCCGCTCGCCGGCAAAAGTAGCAAGCTACTTTCCCGCTGCCGCTCGACTTGCATGTGTTAGGCCTGCCGCCAGCGTTCAATCTGAGCCATGATCAAACTCTTCAATTTAAGATTTTGATACTCAATGAATTGCTGAAGTGTTTGTGCACTTCGACAGACATTGAAAAACAATATTTTTGTTTCCCAACTACTGCGAGTGCCCACACAGTTTGCTTGATAGATTGTTAAAGAGCGTTGACCTTTATCGGGTCAGGGCTGCGTATTCTACGCCGTCCTTTTTATTCGTCAAGCGTTAAAACCGAAGTTTTTTTGCCGCTTGCGACCCGGCGGGTTGCGCCGTGTCAGTGGATGCGCATTATAGGCAGCCGCGTTTTTTGCGCAAGGGCTTTTTTGACATTTTTATTAAAAAAGGCGACTTTGGACATAAAATGAGCCAAAAGCGCCTTTATGAACACTTTATGAACTGATCCCTAGCGCTGGCGGACGAACTGGCGGGCAAAATCCTTGACCTTGTCCCAATCGGTAAACTCCAGATCCCGGCTGCTATCGGTGCTGCCACCGGTAATTTTCATGATCAGTCTGATAATAAGGGTTTGCCACCAGTTGTACTCACTGTACTTCAGGGCTCCGGCAAAAACCCCTGTGGTTCTTGGCCGCCAGGGCGACTTGGCCAGGAACTGCTTGATGTAGGCGTTATTTTTAGGTTCGGCCTTTTCCGGCTTCCTGGCGGTGAGACAGACGCAGAAGAAAGCCGAGTCAGCCACTTCCAGCTGCTCACTATGGGTATGGACAAAGGTGTACAGGCTGTCGTGAAAATGGCCATAACGAACGGAAGCCCCAATCAGCACCTTATCGTACTTGCTGAGGTTTTTTTTGGGCAGAGTATGCAAATCCGCCATTTCCACTTCATAACCGGTAAATTCATCCCGCATCGCATCAATGATTTTTGTCGTCTGACCATTGCGAGACGAATAAAGTACCAACAGTTTTCCCATAGACTCCTCTTAGCTTCGCCAGAAGGCAGGCGTAAACAGCACCAATAAGGTAAAAATTTCAAGACGCCCAAATAACATGGCCAGGATCATGATCCACTTGGCGGCATCGGTAGTAGCGCCGAAGTTGGCTGCCACCTCCCCCAACCCCGGCCCGAGGTTGTTGAGGGTTGCCACCACCGCGGTAAAGGCCGTCAGCTCGTCCATACCGGTAGCCAGAAGGGCCAGCATGCAAATCACAAACACCAGGGCATAGGCGGCAAAAAAGCCCCATACCGCCTCCACCACTCTATCAGCTAGCGCCTTGTTGCCAAGTTTTATTCGATAGACGGCACGGGGATGAATAAGTCGCTTGAGCTCCCTTATCCCCTGCAGATTCAAAAGCATAATCCGGACCACTTTTATACCACCACCGGTGCTACCGGCACAGCCCCCGATACAGGAAGCGAACATCAGCAATACCGGCAGAAACAGCGGCCACTCGGCAAAACCGGTGGTACTGAAACCTGCGGTAGTGGAAATGGACACCGCCTGGAACAGGGACTGGTCCAGTGCCTGCCAGGGGTCGGCATACACCCGGTGAGCCATCAGCACCGACATGCAGATCAGGGTCAACACCAGCTGCACCCCGATAAAGGCCTTCACTTCCGGGTCCATGCGATACACCGACAACCGCATGCCCCTGTTGGCAAAGGCGGCGAAATGCAGGGTGAAGTTGACTCCCGCAATCATCAGGAACACCACTATGATCAGGTTGATCATGGAGCTGTTGAAATGGCCGATACTGGCATCGTAGGTGGAAAAGCCGCCTATCGCCACGGTAGAGAAGGAGTGGCAGATGGCGTCGAACAGGTTCATCCCCGCCAGCCACAGCAGCAGGGCACAGGCGATGGTCAGCACCAGATAGATATACCAGAGGGTCTTGGCGGTTTCCGCGATGCGGGGCGCCACCTTGTTGTCCTTGACCGGCCCCGGGATCTCGGCCCGAAACAGCTGCATGCCGCCGATACCCAGTATGGGCAGTATGGCCACCGCCAGCACTATGATACCCATGCCGCCCAGCCATTGCAGCATTTGCCGGTAGAACAGTATCGCCTTGGGCAGTTCATCCAGGCCGCTGATCACGGTGGCGCCTGTGGTGGTCAGCCCGGAAAACGACTCGAAAAAGGCCTCCGCCATCGTCATACCGGGTTCGGCACTGAGCATAAAGGGTATGGCACCCACACTGCCCAGCACCGTCCAGAACAGCACCACGATCAGGAAGCCTTCCTTGGCCCGCAACTCCTTGTTATGGGTCCGGTTGGGGAACCATAGCGACAATCCCAGAATAAGGCAGATGATGAAGGCGCTGAAGAAATCGAGACCCGCCCCGTCCCGGTAGAGATAGGCCACCAGAGCCGGTGCCAGCATGGTGACACTGAACAAGGCCACCAAGATGCCCACGATGCGGATAATTGTGCGTATATGCATGGTGCTTCCAATACACTGATAATTTAGCCAGATGCCGATTCAACCGGCCTGGCAACCACTCGTCCTTGGCTTCGATCCCGCAGCTGGCGACAGAATTCGGGAATGGTTCGCGCCTCGACCGACAAGACGCCCTTCACTTCGGCGCCGTAGTCGACTTCCAGCCACTGTCCCTGAACCTCTCCCAGCAGGAACTCCAGCAGCGCCATATCGCCGTAATCGACGCTGACCCTCAAACACCCCATGATACGCCGCTCCCGGGTCTCCAGTTGCGCCAGGGCCGATGCCACAGTGCCACCGTAGGCCCGCACCAGACCGCCGGTACCCAGCTTGATGCCGCCGAAGTAGCGGCTGACCACCGCGGTGATCTCGCCGATGCCGGATCCCTGCAACTGGGCCAGTATGGGCTTGCCGGCGGTGCCCGACGGCTCGCCATCGTCGCTGAAGCCGAGCACCCGGGAATCCGGCGGTGCACCGGCCACGAATGCCCAGCAGTGGTGGCCGGCGGAAGGTTCCCGGGCCCGCACCGAATCGATAAAGGCTTTCGCCGCCTCTGGGTCCGGCGTATGGGCCAGATAGACGATGAAGCGACTTTTCTTGATGTCCTGCTCCCACACCAGGGGCGCGGCAGGAACCGGATAAGGAGACATATTCACGGTACGGATCCCGGTTACGGCAAAGCCCGCCTGCTATTGTTTATTCGACCCTGTCGGCCGGCCTGGAAAAAAGAGCGCAACATTGTTGCCGAATCGGGCAGGGAAGTCATCTTTTGCTCATTCGGGTACGCCGGTTAGCGCCGTTAACAGGAGCCACATAAAATTAAAACAATTGTTTAAAATAGGTGTTGAAATCCGCTGTTTTTCTGTTCATAGTGAGCCCATCCCTGCCCGGGAGAGTCGGAGCAGCCCAAGGGAACAAGGAGATATGAGGATGATCTATCAAGGCGAAGCCCTCTCTGTACAACTGTTGCAAGACGGTATTGCTGAACTGCGATTCGATGGCGCAGGCGCCATCAACAAACTCGACCGCGCCACCCTGCAGTCGCTGGAACAGGCGGTGACGGCACTGGAACAGACCAGCGGTATCCGCGGCCTGATGCTGACCAGCGCCAAGGACGCTTTTATCGTCGGTGCCGACATCACCGAGTTTCTGGCGCTGTTCGAGCTGCCGGAAGCCGAGCTCGGCGACTGGCTGGCCAAAGCCAACGCCATCTTCAACCGCATCGAAGACCTGCCCTTCCCCACCCTCAGCGTGGTCAGGGGCTATGCCCTCGGCGGCGGCTGCGAGTGCATCCTGGCCACCGACTACCGTATCGGTGATGCCAGCGCCCGCATCGGCCTGCCGGAAACCAAGCTCGGCATCATGCCCGGCTTCGGCGGCACCGTGCGCCTGCCGCGCCTTATCGGTGCGGACAACGCCATGGAATGGATCACCACGGGGCAGGAAAACAAGGCCGAGGCCTGCCTGGCCGTGGGCGTGTTGGATGCCGTGGTCGACAGTGACAAGCTGCAGGAAGCCGCCATTCGCCTGCTGCAGGACGCCGCCGCCGGCCGTCAGGACTGGCGGGGCAAGCGCGCCCGCAAATGTGCGCCCCTCACCCTGGACAAGCTGGAAGCCATGATGAGCTTCAGCACCGCCAAGGGCATGGTGGCCGCCAAGGCCGGCCCCCACTATCCGGCCCCCATCACCGCGGTGAAAACCATAGAGGCCGCCGCCGCCCTGGACCGCGACGCCGCGCTCCGGGTGGAGCAGGACAATTTCGTCACGCTGGCCAAGACCCCGGTGGCCCGCGCCCTGGTCGGCATTTTCCTGAACGATCAGTTCATCAAGGGCAAGGCCAAGAAGGCGGCCAGATCGGCCCCGGCCACCCGCAAGGCCGCCGTGCTCGGCGCCGGCATCATGGGTGGCGGCATCGCCTACCAGTCGGCGGTGAAAGGCATACCGGCGGTAATGAAGGACATCAATGACCAGGCCCTGGCGCTCGGCATGAACGAGGCCGGCAAGCTGCTCAACAAGCAGCTGGAGCGGGGCAAGATCGACGGCTTCAAGCTGGCCCAGGTGCTGTCCAGCATCACTCCCACCCTGAGCTACGACGGCCTGCAGGGCGTGGACATGGTGGTGGAAGCCGTGGTCGAAAACCCCAAGATCAAGTCCCAGGTGCTGGCCGAGGTGGAAACCAAAGTGAGCGAGGACGCCGTCATCGCCTCCAACACCTCCACCATTCCCATCTCGACCCTGGCCAGCAGCCTCAAGCGCCCGGAGCGGTTCTGCGGCATGCACTTCTTCAACCCGGTGCACCGCATGCCCCTGGTGGAGATCATCCGCGGCGAGCAGACCAGCGACGACACCATCAACAAGGTGGTGGCCTACGCCGCCGCCATGGGCAAGGCGCCGGTGGTGGTGAACGATTGCCCCGGCTTCTTCGTCAACCGGGTGCTGTTCCCCTACTTCTTCGGCTTTAGCAAACTGATTGCCGATGGCGCCGACTTTGTGCAGGTCGACAAGGTGATGGAGAAGGTGTTCGGCTGGCCCATGGGCCCCGCCTACCTGCTCGATGTGGTGGGCATCGACACCGGCCACCATGCCGCCGCCGTCATGGCCGAAGGCTTCCCGGCGCGCATGAGCAAGGCCGGCAAGGACGCCATCGACGTCATGTACCAACAGCAGCGTTTCGGCCAGAAGAACGGCAAGGGCTTCTACGCCTACAGCCAGGACAAGAAGGGCAAACCGAAGAAGGAAGCAGACCCGCAGAGCTACCAGCTGCTGCAGGCCGTGGTGACCGGCCAGGCGGAGCTTGCCCAGGACGACATCATCGCCCGCATGATGATCCCCATGATCAACGAAGTGGTGCTCTGCCTGGAAGAAGGCATTATCGGCTCCCCCGCCGAGGCGGATCTGGCGCTGGTGTACGGCCTCGGCTTCCCGCCGTTCCGGGGCGGCGTGTTCCGCTACCTGGACACCCTGGGCCTGGCCAGTTACGTGGCCCTGGCCGACAAATTCGCCCACCTGGGCCCCCTCTATCAAGTGAGCCCCGGACTGCGCCAGATGGCCGCCGACGGCAAGACCTTTTACTGATTTGGCGGAAGGAGACGACAGCATGAAAGACGTGGTCATTGTCGATTGTATTCGCACCCCCATGGGGCGCTCCAAGGGCGGCGCATTCCGCAACGTCAGGGCCGAGGACCTGTCCGCCCACCTGATGCAGGGGCTGCTGGCCCGCAACCCGGCCCTGGCCGCCACCGATGTCGAGGACATCTACTGGGGCTGCGTGCAGCAGACCCTGGAGCAGGGCTTCAACGTGGCCCGCAACGCCGCCCTGCTGGCCGGCCTGCCCAAGGAAGTGGGCGCCGTCACCGTCAACCGGCTGTGCGGCAGCTCGATGCAGGCGCTGCACGACGCCACCCGCGCCATCATGGTGGGTGACGGCGACGTCTTCATCGTCGGCGGGGTCGAGCACATGGGCCACGTGCCCATGAACCATGGGGTGGACTTCCATCCCGGCCTGGCCCTGAACGTGGCCAAGGCCGCCGGCATGATGGGCCTGACCGCCGAGCTGTTGGGCCGGCTGCACGGCATCGGCCGGGAGCAGCAGGACGCTTTCGCGGTACGCTCCCACCAGCGGGCCCATCAGGCTACCCTGGAAGGCCGTTTCGCCAACGAGATACTGCCCATCAACGGCCATGCCGCCGACGGCAGCCTGACCCGGTTCGAGACCGACGAGGTGATCCGCCCGGAAACCAGCCTGGCGTCCCTGGCCCAGCTGCGCCCGGCCTTCGATCCGGCCAACGGCACAGTGACCGCCGGCACCTCATCCGCCCTGTCCGACGGCGCCGCCGCCATGCTGGTGATGTCCGCCGACAAGGCCGCCGCCCTGGGCCTCAGGCCCCGTGCACGCATCCGGGCCATGGCGGTGGCGGGCTGCGATCCCTCCATCATGGGCTACGGCCCGGTGCCGGCGGTACACAAGGCGCTCAAACGGGCCGGCTTGTCGGTGCAGGACATCGACTTGTTCGAGCTGAACGAAGCCTTCGCCGCCCAGTCGCTGCCGGTGCTCAAGGATCTGGGGCTGCTGGAGGTGATGGACGACAAGGTCAACCTCAACGGCGGCGCCATCGCCCTGGGCCACCCCCTGGGTTGCTCCGGCGCCCGCATCTCCACCACCCTGATCAACCTGATGGAGAACAAGGACGCCACCCTGGGCGTGGCCACCATGTGCATCGGCCTGGGCCAGGGCATCGCCACCGTATTTGAACGGGTTTAGGGGAAAACAAGAAACTTCTATGGTCGATTTTGGGCAGGGGCTTTCCCTGCCCTTTTTTGATCGTGGTCACGGTTGACCATTTATTCAGCAAGGGTAATATAGACGGGGTTAACGACCAGGTAGTAGAACCATGAATTTTTCCTTTTCCGATGCCCAACACATACTGGATGCCACCGGCCTGCGCTGTCCCGAGCCGGTAATGATGGTGCGCAAGCAGGTACGCAACATGGCCAGCGGCGAGACCCTGCTGATCACCGCCGACGATCCCTCCACCACTCGGGATATCCCCAGCTTCTGCCGCTTTATGGACCATTTGCTGCTGTCCAGCCAGATAGAGCAGTTGCCCTATCAGTTCCTGATCCAGAAAGGCGCATGACTCGCCGAAAGGCGGATAGGGCCGCCCAGCGCCAGCTGATAAGCTAGGGGTCCAAACAACACTCTTTGTAAGGATACCCATGCTGGCCGTCAGCCATGCCCTTGGCCCCCTCTTCCTGCTGATCCTCACCGGCGCCCTGCTCCGCCGGCTGCGTTTTCCCGACGAACAGTTCTGGCACGGCGCCGAACGCTTCATCTACTTCCTGCTGTTTCCGGCCATGCTGATCAGTACCCTGGCCACCGCCGACTTCGGCCAGGTCGCCTTCACCGGCATGGTCGGCCTGCTCGCTGGCCTGCTGCTGGGGTTGGCCACGGTGCTGTGGCTGCTGCGCCACCGCCTGGAGCTGGACATACCCTCCTTCACCTCGGTATTCCAGGGCGCCCTGCGCTTCAATACCTACGTGGGCCTGGCCGGGGCCGCCGCCCTCTACGGCGACGCCGGCATCACCGCCGCCGCCGTGGCCATCGCCGTCATGGTACCCCTGGTCAATATCCTCTGCGTGCTGATGTTCGTGGGCGTCGACGGCGGCGACCAGTCCGGGCTCTGGAATGCCATTAAGGCCCTGGCCAAAAATCCCCTGCTGCTGGGCTGCGTGATCGGCATCGCCCTCAATGCCACCGGCATCGGCCTGCCGGGCTGGAGCCGGGATACCCTGAGCCTGGCCGGCCAGGCGGCCCTGCCCTTGGGGCTGATCGCGGTGGGGGTGGCGCTGCAGCTGAAAGCGTTGCGCGGCACCGGCCGGGCCTTCTGGCAGGCCTGCGCCATCAAGTTCGCCGCCCTGCCCGTACTGGCCCTGCTGATCGGCTGGCTGACCGGGCTGGGCGAGATCGAGCTGGGGGTGGTGGTGCTCTTCACCGCCCTGCCCACCGCCACCTCGTCCTATATCCTGGCCCGGCAGATGGGCGGCAACGCCCCGCTGATGGCCGCCATCATCACCGGCCAGACCCTGCTGGCCATGGCGGTATTGCCGGTATGGATGTCGCTGCTGGCCTGGCTGCGGCCATAAAAAATGCCCGCGACGCGGGCATCTCTCAACGCAGTATTTCGCCGGCCTACCGGCAGACGCCCGCGATCCGGCTCAGGACATGGGGCTCAGAGTGATCTCCACCCGACGGTTCTGCGCCCGGCCCTGCTCGGTGTCATTGCTGGCCACCGGCTGGTTGAAGCCCACGCCGTGGATATTGAACCGGTTGGCGGCCGCACCCTGGCTGATCAGGAACTGGCCCACGGAAGCGGCACGACGCTCGGACAGCCCCTGGTTGTGGCTGGCGGAGCCGGTGTTGTCGGTATGGCCGACCACGTGCACCCAGGTCTTGTCGTACTCTTTCAGTACCAAGGCCACCCCGCTCAGGGTGTTGTAGAAGTTGGGCGACAGATCGGCGCTGTTCACCGCGAAGGTGATGGCGCTCGGCATATTGAGGATGATGTTGTCGCCATTGCGGGTCACGCTGACGCCGGTGCCGCGCATCTGGTCCCGCAACTTGGCTTCCTGCACGTCCATGTAGTAACCCACGCCACCGCCCAGGGCCGCGCCGCTGGCGGCGCCGATCAGGATACCCTTCTTGCGATCGCTGGAGCTGGCGGAAGCGCCGCCGATAACCGCCCCGGCCAGGGCGCCGATGCCACTGCCCACCGCCGCCTTGGAGGCCTGGGATTCACCGGTATAGGGGTTGGTGGTACAGGCAGAAAGGGCCATCGCCGCAGCCACGGCCAAGCAGATTTTTTTCATATCAGGGTTCCGTTTATAACGAGCACAAGTACCCGACAATATAACGCCCTCCAAGGCGTTCGACAAAGACTCCTTGCGGCCAGATGTCAATGGCTGACGTTGTCCGGATGGCAGGGGCAGCTCAGCAGGTGATCGTTCACCATGCCGGTCGCCTGCATAAAGGCATAGCAGATGGTGCTGCCCACGAAGGAGAAGCCCCGCCGCTTCAGCGCCTTCGCCATGGCGTCCGAGGCCGGGGTGGTGGCCGGCACCGCGCTCAGGCTGGGCCAGCGGTTCACCACCGGCTCACCACCGACGAAGTCCCACAGCCAGCGGCCGAAATCGAGCCCCTCTTCCTCCATCGCCAGGTAGGCCCGGGCATTTTTGATGACCGACTGGATCTTGAGCCGGTTGCGCACTATGCCCCTGTCCTGCATCAGCCGTTCGACATCCTCCTCGCCAAAGCGGGCGACCAGCTCCGGCTCGAAACCGGCGAAGGCGGCCCGGTAGCCCGGGATCTTGCAAAGGATGGTGAACCAGCTCAGGCCGGCCTGCTGGCCATCCAGGCACAGCTTTTCAAACAGGGCCCGGCCGTCGTACTCGGGCCGCCCCCATTCATGATCGTGATAATGGATATAACGCGGGTCTTCATTGACCCAACCGCAACGTGCCAGCATGGTCACTCCTCGAATTCAGCCTATATTCACACCGGGTCAGCAGGTATACTCTTTGGCCTAGTTTCACACTGCGAATGCACCTATATCAAGGCGCGAACATCATGCAAAAATTCGATATCAATACCTTTCAGGGTCTGATCCTGACATTGCAGGATTACTGGGCCCGGCAAGGCTGCACCATAGTGCAGCCGCTGGATATGGAAGTGGGTGCCGGCACCTCCCACCCCATGACCTGCCTGCGGGCCATAGGGCCGGAGCCGATCGCCACCGCCTATGTGCAGCCCTCCCGCCGCCCCACCGACGGCCGCTACGGCGAAAACCCCAACCGGCTGCAGCACTATTACCAGTTCCAGGTGATCATCAAGCCGTCACCGGACAATCTCCAGGAACTGTACCTGGGCTCGCTGAAGGAGCTGGGCCTGGATCCCCTGGTGCATGATATCCGCTTCGTGGAAGACAACTGGGAAAACCCCACCCTGGGCGCCTGGGGCCTGGGCTGGGAAGTCTGGCTCAACGGCATGGAAGTGACCCAGTTCACCTACTTCCAGCAGGTGGGCGGCCTGGAGTGCAAGCCGGTGACCGGCGAGATCACCTACGGCCTGGAGCGCCTGGCCATGTATATCCAGGGCGTGGACTCGGTCTACGATCTGGTGTGGTGCGACGGCCCCCTGGGCAAGACCACCTACGGCGACATTTTCCACCAGAACGAGGTGGAACAGTCCACCTACAACTTCGAACATGCCGATGTGGACTTCCTGTTCGGCTTCTTCGAGCAGTGCGAGAAGGAGTGCCAGCACCTGCTGGCACTGGAAAAACCGCTGCCCCTGCCCGCCTACGAGCGGATCCTGAAAGCGGGCCACGCCTTCAACCTGCTGGATGCCCGCAAGGCGATTTCGGTGACCGAACGCCAGCGCTATATACTGCGCATCCGCACCCTGACCAAGGCCGTCGCCGAGGCCTACTACGCCTCCCGCGAAGCCCTGGGCTTCCCCATGTGTAAGAAAGAAGGATAAGGGCATGGCCGAACAGAATTTCCTGGTAGAAATTGGTACCGAAGAACTGCCGCCCAAGGCGCTGCGCAGCCTGGGCGAAGCCTTCGCCGACCACCTCGGTCTTGAGCTGACCGGCGCCGAGCTGCCCTTCGCCGAGGTGCGCTGGTACGCCGCCCCCCGCCGGCTGGCGGTGCAGGTCACCGGGCTGGCCGCGACCCAGGCCGACAAGCAGATCGAAAAGCGCGGTCCCGCCGTGCAGGCCGCCTTCGACGCCGAAGGCAAGCCCACCAAGGCGGCCCTGGGCTGGGCCGCCGGCAACGGCATTGGCATCGAGCAGGCCGGCCGGCTGAAGACCGACAAGGGCGAATGGCTGGTGCACCTGGCCGACGTCAAGGGCAAGACCGCCGCCGAGCTGCTGCCGGCCATGGTCGAGCAGGCCCTGAGCCGGCTGCCGATCCCCAAGGCCATGCGCTGGGGCGACAAGTCCACCCAGTTCATCCGCCCGGTGCATACCGTCACCCTGCTGCTGGGCGACCGGCTGCTGCCCGCCACCATACTGGGCGTCGACGCCGCCCGCACCCTGCGCGGCCACCGCTTTATGGGTGAGCAGGAGTTCCAGCTGGAGCATGCCGATCATTACCTGCAACAGCTGGAAGAGCGCGGCAAGGTGCTGGCCGACTTCGAACGCCGCAAGGCGATGATCAGGGCCGGGGTCGAGCAGGCCGCCGCCGCCGCGGGCGGTGTCGCCGATCTGGACGACGAGCTGCTGGAGGAAGTCACCTCCCTGGTGGAGTGGCCGGTGGTGCTCACCGCCGCCTTCGAGGAGAAATTCCTGGCGGTGCCGGCGGAAGCCCTGGTGCACACCATGAAAGGCGACCAAAAGTACTTCCCGGTGTACGACGCCGATGGCCGCCTGCTGCCGACCTTTATCTTTGTCACCAACATCGAGTCCAAGGACCCGAGCCAGATCATCAGCGGCAACGAGAAGGTGGTGCGCCCGCGCCTGGCCGACGCCGAGTTCTTCTTCAACACCGACCGCAAGGCCCCGCTGATCTCCCGCCTGGAGCAGCTGGACCATGTGCTGTTCCAGCAGCAGCTGGGCACGGTGCGGGAGAAGTCCGAGCGCATCAGCGTCCTGTCCGGCTTTATCGCCGCCGCCATCGGCGCCGACCGGGCGCTGGCCGAACGGGCCGGCCTGCTGTCCAAATGCGATCTGATGACCAACATGGTGTTCGAATTCACCGACACCCAGGGGGTGATGGGCATGCACTACGCCCGCCACGACGGCGAGCCCGAGGCCGTGGCCCTGGCCCTGAAGGAGCAGTACCAGCCCCGCTTCGCCGGTGACGAGCTGCCCGGCCAGGACATCTCCGCCGCCCTGGCCCTGGCCGACAAGCTGGATACCCTGGCGGGCATCTTCGGCATCGGCCAGGCGCCCAAGGGCGACAAGGATCCCTTCGCCCTGCGCCGGGCCGCCCTGGGTACCCTGCGCATCATCGTCGAGAAGGGCTACGACCTGGATCTGGTGGTGTTGATCGAGCAGGCCCGCGCCCTCTATGGCGATAAGCTCTCCAACGCCCGGGTGGCCGACGAGGTGCTGGACTTTATGCTGGGCCGCTTCCGCGCCTGGTACCAGGATCTGGGTTATGGGGTGGACGTCATCCAGGCGGTGCTGGCCCGCAGGCCGACCCGTCCCGCCGACTTCGACGCCCGGGTCAGGGCCGTGAGCGCCTTCCGCCAGCTGGAGGCCGCCGCCGCCCTGGCCGCCGCCAACAAGCGGGTGGGCAATATCCTGGCCAAGTTCGACGGCGACATTCCCGCCGAGGTGAACCCGGCCCTGTTGCAGGACGAGGCGGAGAAAGTGCTGGCAAGCCAGCTGGCGGAGCTTTCCGCCCGGCTGGCGCCGCTGTTCGCCGCCGGCGACTACGGCAGCGCCCTGAACGCACTGGCCGCCCTGCGCGAAGGGGTGGACAGCTTCTTCGACCAGGTGATGGTGATGGCCGACGACGAAGCCATCCGCCTCAACCGCCTGGCCCTGCTCAACCAGCTGCGCAACCTCTTCCTGCAGATAGCGGACATCTCCCTGCTGCAGTAACCGGCTTAAGCCCCGCTCCGCGCGGGGCTTTTTATTAAATTCTCTGGTCTTACCAAAACCGGGAAGAATCTGTGTTACATATTAAATAGCCGCTCGCAATACGATAAAACCATTAACTCAGTGATGTCATTCAGCAGCAAGGATACTGCCTATGATCAAAGTCATTATCGAACGTCACGTCGCCGAAGGGTTGGAAGAGGTTTATCAGGACACGGTGCGCCGCCTGATGCTGCAGATCACCGACAGACCCGGCTTCCTCAAGGGCGATGCCTACCGTGACCTCAACCATCCCAACCACTTCTATGTGATTTCCAACTGGGAGAATATCGGCAGTTGGGAACGCTGGCACGACTCCCCCGACCGCCAGCATATGCTCAACGAGCTTTCCCCCTTCCTCGAAAGCGACGAAAAGTGCACCGTGCTGGCCCTCAAACTCAGCTATGAAGCCCAAGCTTCCAAGTACGCCAAACCGACCCAGACCTATTCCTATTGAATGGAAGGAGCACTGTTTCACATGAAACAGTGCTCCCTTGCTACCGATGGATTCTGCCCCTCACCCCGGTCGACAGCGGGGACAATATGGGCTAACGTGGCTGTTTCAGCAACAATATCCCCTTTGGTAGTTATCCCATGGAATTTTCAGCATTCGGTCAGAAGTTTAGCCGCCACGCCGGTATCACCCAGTTGATGGACGATCTCAACCAGGGCCTGACCGCGCCCAACACCATCATGCTGGGCGGCGGCAACCCGGCCGCCATCCCGGAGGTACTCGCCTACCTGGACCAGCAGGCCCAGCAACTGCTGAAGACCGGCGATCTGCTGAAGGCCATCGCCAACTACGACGGTCCCCAGGGCAAGGATGCCTTTATCCAGGCCCTGGCCAGGCTGTTGTCCCGGGAGCTGGGCTGGCCGGTGGGCCCCGAGCATATCGCCCTCACCAACGGCAGCCAGACCGCCTTCTTCTACCTGTTCAACCTGCTGGCCGGCGAGTTCGCCGATGGCCGTAAGAAGAAGGTGCTCTTTCCCCTGGCCCCGGAATACATCGGCTACGGCGACAGCGCCCTGGACGAGGATCACTTCATCGCCTGCAAGCCGGATATCCGCAAGCTGGACGATGGCCTGTTCAAATACTACGTGGACTTCGAGCAGCTGGAGGTGGGTGACGATATCGGCCTGATCTGCGTCTCCCGCCCCACCAATCCTACCGGCAACGTGCTCACCGACGAGGAAATCATCCACCTGGACGAGCTTGCCCGGGACAAGGGCATTCCCCTGCTGATCGACAACGCCTACGGCACCCCTTTCCCCAACATCATCTTCACCGAAGCCAAGCCGTTCTGGAACGACAACACCATACTGTGCATGAGCCTGTCCAAACTGGGTCTGCCCGGGGTGCGCTGCGGCATAGTGGTGGCCCAGCCCGCCATCATCCAGGCCATCACCAATATCAGCGGTATCATCAACCTGGCCCCGGGCAGCATGGGCCCGGCCCTGACCCTGCCGATGATGGAAAGCGGCGACGTGATCCGGCTCAGCAACCAGGTCATACGCCCCTTTTACCAGGCCAAGGCGCAGCAGGCGGTAGCCTGGTTGCAGGAGGCCATTCCCCTGCCCCAGTTCCATATCCACAAGCCGGAAGGCGCCCTCTTCCTGTGGCTGTGGTTCGAAGACCTGCCCATCCACTGCCAGGAGCTTTACCAGCGCCTGAAGCAGCAGGGCCTGCTGGTGGTGCCCGGCCATTACTTCTTCCCCGGCATAGAGGACAGCGACTGGCAGCACAGCAAGGAGTGCATCCGCCTCAACTACGCCCAGCCGGAAGCGGATGTGAAGGCCGGTATCGAGATACTGGCGCGGGAAATACTGGCACTCTACGGCCAGCCGTAAACACAGCAACGCCGGCATGATGCCGGCGTTGTGTTATCGGAGCCCGCGCGATGGGCCGGGGCGCTACTCGG
Source organism: Zobellella iuensis (assembly GCF_016746085.1). Lineage (GTDB taxonomy): Bacteria > Pseudomonadota > Gammaproteobacteria > Enterobacterales > Aeromonadaceae > Oceanimonas > Oceanimonas iuensis. The sequence continues at coordinate 91,843 of NZ_JAERTZ010000033.1, read as the reverse complement.
CCTGGCCGATGGCGATGGTTTTCGGCTTGGCGGCCTCCGGCACCTCACGCACCAGATCGATATGCAGCAGGCCGTTTTCCAGATCGGCGCCCACCACCTTGATATGGTCGGCCAACTGAAAGCGGCGCTCGAAGCCGCGCTCGGCAATGCCCTGATAGAGATAATTCCTGGGATTCTGCTCCTGCTCCTTGTGGCCTTTCACCATCAGGGTGTTTTCATGGCTGGTAATTTCCAGCTCGTCCCGGCCAAAACCGGCCACGGCCATGGAGATGCGGTACTGGTTTTCGCTGAGCAGTTCGATATTGTACGGCGGGTAGCCGTTGTTGGTACCGCTGGCGGCGTTTTCCATCAGGGACGCCAGGCGGTCGAAACCGATGGCGGAGCGGTACAGGGGTGAAAAATCGAAGCGTGACATAATCATATCCTCCAATGAGCGATGATGGTTTGCCCTCCATTAGGACGGGCGGTGCAGGCCCTCAATCGAGCGACCCGCCTTGTTCACTAAAAGATATAGGGATGGCTTTTTGCGCTTTCAAGCACAAATCGATAATTTTTTGCTCGCTCAATGGCCGTCCTCCTGGGCGTCGGTTACCGCCCCCTGGGATGCCGGGCGCGGCTCGGGTCATGATGTCGGACGGCCGAATGTTGTGTTTCAGCAGCCGCAGCACCGCCTCGCCCGCCTGCCGGCAGTCCTTCAGCTTGGTGTCCGAAGTGGCATTCTGGGCCGAGCTGCCCGGCAGGCTCATGCCCATCACCTCGATGGCCGAGGCCATGGTGTTGGCTGTGTACATGCCGCCGCAGGATCCCGGGCCGGGATGGCGGTCTCCTCGATTCGCTTCACTTCTATGGTCGTCATGTCGCCCTTGGCATGTGAACCCACCGCCTCGAACACCGAGATAATGTCGGTATGGTTGTCTCCGGGGGTTATGGTGCCGCCGTAAACGAACACCGCCGGCCGGTTGAGCCGGGCCAGGCCAATCAGGCAGCCAGGCATGTTCTTGTCGCAGCCACCGATGGCCACCAGGCCGTCAAAGCCCTCGCAACCGGCCACCGCCTCGATGGAGTCGGCAATGACCTCCCGGGACACCAGGGAATATTTCAAATCACCAATAAAAACGCCGCCCGGTGGGCGGCGCGCTAGCAACAAGGGGGATGCGGATTCAGATATCCAGGTTGGCCACCTTGAGGGCGTTGGTTTCGATAAACTCGCGCCTGGGCTCCACGTGGTCACCCATCAGGGTGGAGAACAGCTGGTCGGCGGCCACCGCATCTTCGATGGTCACGCGCAGCATGCGGCGGGTACCCGGGTCCATGGTGGTTTCCCACAGCTGGTCCGGGTTCATCTCGCCCAGTCCTTTGTAGCGCTGCACATAGAGGCCGCGCTTGCTCTCGCTCATCAGCCATTCCAGGCCTTCGGCGAAACTGTCCACCTGCTTGGTTTTCTCACCCCGCTTCACATAGCCGCCTTCCTCGATCAGGCTGGCGATGCCCTTGCCCAGGGCCACTATGCTGCGGTATTCACCGGAAGCGAAAAAGTCATAACTGATCGGAAATTCCCGCTCGATGCCGTGCTGGCGTACCTTCACCTGGGGCAGATAACAGTGGCGCTCCTCGAAGAAGCGGTAGTCCAGCAGGTACTGGGTACCGTTGGTGTTGTTGTTTTCCAGCGACTGGTTGATGGCCGCCACCCAGGCCTGCACCTGGGCCTCGTCGGTCAGGGCCTCCAGGCTCAGTTCGGGCTGGTAGATCAGCTCGTTGAGCACCACTTCCGGCGCCCGGCGGGACAAGCGTACGATCAGCTCCTGCACCTTGCGGTAATCGTTGACCAGCTTTTCCAGTTGATCGCCGGCGATGGCCGGGGCCGACTCGTTGACGTGCAGGGCGGCGCCATCCAGTGCCAGGCTGGTCTGGAACTGCAGCATGGCCGGCTCGTCCTTCAGATACTGCTCCTGCTTGCCCTTCTTCACCTTGTACAGCGGTGGCTGGGCGATATAGACGTAGCCCCGCTCGATGATCTCCGGCATCTGCCGATAGAAGAAGGTGAGCAGCAGGGTACGGATGTGGGCACCGTCCACGTCCGCATCGGTCATGATGATGATGTGGTGGTAACGCATCTTGTCCGGATTGTACTCGTCCCGGCCGATGCCACAGCCCAGGGCCGTGATCAGGGTGGCCACTTCCTGGGAAGACAGCATCTTGTCGAAACGCGCCTTTTCCACGTTCAGGATCTTGCCCTTGAGCGGCAATATCGCCTGATACTTGCGGTTGCGCCCCTGCTTGGCGGAGCCGCCCGCCGAGTCACCCTCCACTATGTAGAGTTCGGACAGGGCCGGATCCTTCTCCTGGCAATCGGCCAGCTTGCCGGGCAGGCCAGCCAGATCCAGGGCGCCCTTGCGGCGGGTCATTTCCCGCGCCTTGCGCGCCGCTTCCCGGGCCCGCGCCGCGTCGATGATCTTGTTGACCACTATCTTGGCGTCGCTCGGGTTCTCCAACAGGAACTCGCTCAGCCGTTCGGCCATGGTCTGCTCCACCGCCGTTTTCACTTCGGACGAGACCAGCTTGTCCTTGGTCTGGGAGGAAAACTTGGGATCCGGCACCTTGACCGAAATCACCGCGGTCAGGCCTTCCCGGGCATCGTCGCCGGAGGCGGAGGTCTTGGCTTTCTTGCTGTAGCCTTCCTTGTCCATAAAGGTGTTCAGGGTACGGGTCAGGGCGGCCCGGAAGCCGGCCAGGTGGGTACCACCGTCACGCTGGGGGATATTGTTGGTAAAGCAGAAGATATTTTCCTGGTAGGAGTCGTTCCACTGCATGGACACCTCCACCGCGATGCCGTCTTCCCGCTCGGTGGCAAAGTGGAATGCCTTGGGATGGATCGGCGTCTTGTTGCGGTTGAGATATTCCACGAACGCCTGGATGCCGCCTTCATACTGGAAGTGGGCTTCCTTGTTGTCACGCTCGTCCAGCAGCCGGATGGACACGCCGGAGTTCAGGAACGACAGCTCCCGCAGCCGCTTGGCCAGGATGTCGTAATGGAAGTCGGTGTCGGTAAAGGTTTCATGGCTGGGCCAGAACCGGATCAGGGTACCGGATTTGGTGGTTTCCCCTACCGCCGCCAGGGGGGCCTGGGGCTCGCCGTGACGGTAGCTCTGCTCATGGACCTTGCCACTGCGCCAGACGGTCAGCTGCAGCCTCTCGGAAAGGGCATTCACCACCGAGACCCCCACCCCGTGCAGACCGCCGGAGACCTTGTAGGAGTTGTCGTCGAACTTGCCGCCGGCGTGCAGTACGGTGAGGATGACCTCCGCCGCCGACCTGCCTTCTTCTTCGTGAATGTCGACCGGAATCCCCCGGCCATCGTCGGACACGGAAACAGAGCCATCCGCATGGATGGTAACGACGATGTCCTTGCAATGCCCGGCCAGGGCCTCGTCAATAGAGTTATCCACCACCTCGAACACCATATGGTGCAGACCAGTGCCATCGTCTGTGTCGCCGATATACATGCCCGGACGTTTACGGACCGCATCCAGACCTTTTAATACCTTAATACTCGAAGAGTCGTAAGTGTGTTCACTCATTGGCTTACTCGCACTCCTGGGTTTCGGTGATTTCACCCTGTTTCACGTGAAACAGCTTACTGTTATCCCGTGTGATCATCTGACTGAGCTGGGCCACATCGATGGCGGAAATAAATACCTGGGCCCCCAGTTCATTCAACCGGGCGGCCAGCAAGCCGCGCTTTTGTTCATCCAGCTCAGACGCAAAGTCATCTATTAAAAAAATGCAGTCCTGCCCGGACTCGCTTTTCAGGTAGAGTCCCTGGGCCAGGCGCATGGCGCACACCAGCAGCTTCAGCTGGCCGCGCGACAACAAGTCCTGTACCGGCATGCCCCTGGCTTTTATCCGGATCTCGGCCTTATGGGGGCCGGACTGGGTATACCCCAGCCCCAGATCCCGCTCGAAGCCCTGTTCCAGCACCCGGGCCAGCTCGGCCTGCCGATCCCAACCCCGGAAAAAATCGAAGGAAAAATCGTATTCAGGCAGAAAGTCTGCCGCTATTGTCTTAATAACGGGTGCGATGGCCTCGGCATAGTGCTGCCGAAAGCTACTCAGCTCCTCACCCACCGCCACCAGTTGCGGATCCCAATAACCCAGTTCCCGATAGGGCCGCTGCTGGCGCAACAGGGCGTTGCGCTGCTTGAGCAAGCGGCGAAACCGTCCCCAGGCACTGAAAAAACCCGCATGGGAATAAAACAATCCCCAATCCAGGTAGGCCCGTCGCAACTTGGGCCCGCCGGTCAACAGATTATACCCTTCCGGGTGGATCAACTGAATGGGCAGAATGTGCGCCAGATCGGCCAGCCGCTCAGCCGCCCTGCCGGCCACCTTCAGGCGGGTGTCGCCGGAGCGGGTCTTGCTCAGGCCCACGGGCAGGCTGTCGTCATCCCGCTGCAGCCGGGCGAACAGGGTAAAGGCCTGCTCCCCCTGCTGGATCACCCGACCGGTGAGATGGGTGCGAAAGGAACGCCCAAACCCCAGATAATGAATGGCTTCCAGAACACTGGTCTTGCCGCTGCCGTTGGGGCCAACCAGCAGGTTGATGCCGGCGGCAGGCACCAGGCGGGCATGACGGATATTGCGAAAATCCTTGAGCTGTAGATTAAGCAGGGCCATGCTCAGAGCCGCATCGGCATCACCACGTAAAGCGCATCCCCGTTGTCTTCCGCTTCAATCAGACCACTGCTGCCGGCGTCTTTCAGGCTGATTTTGACCTGGTCGGACTTGAGGGTGCCGAGCACGTCCAGCACATAGGAAACGTTGAAGCCGATCTCCAGTTCACTGCCCTGGTAGTCCACGTCCAGCACCTCTTCCGCCTCTTCCTGTTCCGGGTTGTTGGCGGTGATCTTGAGCAGTTGCTCCTGCATGTTCAGGCGCACGCCGCGAAACTTCTCGTTGGACAGAATGGCCGCCCGGGAAAAGGCCTGCTTCAGCTCTTCCCGGCCACAGATCAGGGTTTTATCGCATTCCCGCGGCAGCACCCGGCGGTAGTCGGGGAAACGGCCGTCCACCAGCTTGGAGGTGAAAATAAAGCCGGGGGTCACCGCCCGGAGGTTGCTCTTGCCAATCTGCAAGCGCACATCCTGGTCTTCATGCTCCAGCAGCTTGACCAGCTCCAGCACCCCCTTGCGCGGCACTATCACCTGCTGGGCCGGCAGCTCCTGCGCCAGCAACTGGCGCTGGCAGGTAGCCAGGCGATGGCCATCGGTGGCCACGGTGCGCAGCCACTGGCCTTCGGTTTCGAACAGCATGCCGTTGAGGTAATAACGCACGTCCTGGATGGCCATGGAAAACTGGGTGGATTCGATCAGCTTCTTCAGGGCCTGCTGGTTGATATCGAACTCCAGCTCGGAGTTCCATTCCTCGATATTGGGGAAGTCTTCCGCCGGCAAGGTAGAAAGATTGAAGCGGCTGCGCCCGGAGCGCAGCAGCAGCCGTTCCCCTTCCAGGGTGAAGGTCAGCTCGGCGCCGTCGGGCAGGCCCCGGCAGATATCCAGCATCTTGCGCGCCGGCACCGTGGTGCGGCCGGCGGCGGCTGACGCCAAGGGCACCCGCGCCACCATCTCCACTTCGGTATCGGTACCGGTCATGGACAGCGAGTCCTCGCTCACCACCAGCAGTATGTTGTTGAGGATCGGCAGATTGGGGCGGCCCCCCAGGGCACTGGATACCAATTGCAGGGGACGCAGGATCGCTTCGCGGCTGATGGTAAACTGCATGGGGTTCTCCGGTTCAGGAAGACAGGGTACGGATGAGATTAGAATAATCTTCCTTTATATCATGACTCTCTTCCCGCAGCTGGCCGATTTTTCGGCAGGCGTGCAGCACAGTGGTGTGATCCCGGCCACCGAAGGCATCACCGATCTCCGGCAGGGAATGATTGGTCAACTCCTTGGCCAGGGCCATGGCCAGCTGGCGTGGCCGGGCCACCGAACGGGAACGGCGCTTGGACAGCAGATCCGCCACCTTGATCTTGTAGTACTCGGCCACCGTCTTCTGGATATTGTCGATGGTCACCAGTTTTTCCTGCAGCGCCAGCAGGTCGCGCAGCGCCTCGCGCACGAAATCGATATTGATGGCACGGCCGGTGAAATTGGCGTTGGCAATCACCCGGTTGAGGGCTCCTTCCAGCTCACGCACATTGGAGCGCAACCGCTTGGCGATAAAGAAAGCCACCTCGTCCGGCAGATGCATGTTGTTCTCGGCGGCCTTGCGCATCAGTATCGCCACCCGGGTTTCCAGCTCCGGCGGCTCTATCGCCACCGTCAGGCCCCAGCCGAAGCGGGACTTGAGCCGGTCTTCCACCCCGTCGATCTCCTTGGGATAGCGATCCGAGGTCAGGATGATCTGCTGGTTGCCTTCGAGCAGGGCGTTGAAGGTGTGGAAAAACTCCTCCTGGGAACGCTCCTTGTTGGCGAAGAACTGGATATCGTCGATCAGCAGGGCGTCCACGCTGCGGTAGTAGCGCTTGAATTCCTCGATGGCATTGTTCTGCAGCGCCTTGACCATGTCCTGCACAAAGCGCTCGGAGTGCATATAGATGACCTTGGCATCCGCTTTGCGGGCACGGATACCGTTGCCCACCGCATGCAGCAGGTGAGTCTTGCCCAGACCGGTGCCGCCATAGAGGAACAGCGGGTTGTAAGCCCCGCCCGGGTTGTCCGCCACCTGGCGGGCCGCGGCCCGGGCCAGTTGGTTCGACTTACCCTCGACGAAATTGTCGAAGGTATAGTTCGGATTCATATTGCTCTTGTGATTGATCTGCGGCTTGTCCTCGGCCTGCTCTATCCAGGAAGGGGTTGCCTGCACCTTGGCCTGGGGCTTGTTGTTGGCCACCAGGTTGACCTGAGCCCGCTTGTTGCCCACCTCAAATTTCAGCTGCGGGCAGTTGCTGCCGCAAAACTCGCCGAGCAGGCCGTTGATCCGGAGCAGGTACTTGTCCCGCACCCAGTCCAGCACGAAGCGGTTGGGAGCGAACAGGGTCAGGGTATTGTCGCCCAGCTCCGCCTGCAGCGGCCGGATCCACATACTGAATTCCGCAGAAGGCAATTCATCTTGTAGCCGGTTAAGACACTGCTGCCAAAGCATAGCGCTCATCAGTACTCCTGGAACATAAGGGATCAATCAAGGGGCAGTTATTCTACTTACCCGGGGGCAGGATCTCTAGCCGGATCGCGCCGATCCGGGAAAATATGATCCTTGACTTATGCCGGATCATCACAGCCTCATGCACAGGATCCTCCACGTTATAAACAAGCTACCCACATCATGATGATGGACTGACCGGTGAAATAAAGTGCTGCGGATCCGGTCCCTATCAACCGGTAACCAGGGCAAATCATCCCCCGAACATCAACATTGATAATGGTTATCAGTTCCATTTCATAGTAGCCTGTTAGGGCTCACCGCCGCCTTGAGCCGACGGCGTCGCCACCTCAAACAAGGAGAAAGGCATGAAGAAGACCCACTACCTGGCAGGACTCATTCTGTTGTCCGCCACCCTCCCCGCGCTGGCGGATGAATGCACCCTGACCATCGACAGCAACGATGCCATGCAGTTCGACCAGCAGGAACTGAGCGTACCCGCCAGCTGCCAGGAAGTCACCCTGACCCTGCACCACAGCGGCAACCTGGCCAAAAACATCATGGGCCACAACTGGGTACTGAGCAAAACGGCTGACATGCAGGACATTGCCACCGCCGGTATCGCCGCCGGTGCCGACAACGGCTATCTGCCGGCAGAGGATGAACGTATCCTTGCCCACACCGACATGATCGGCGGCGGTGAAAGCAGCACCATCAGCTTCAGTACCGCCAACCTGAGCAGCGCGGAAGACTACAGCTTTTTCTGCTCCTTCCCCGGCCATATCGGCCTGATGAAAGGCAGCTTCAAGATCACCGAGTAGCCATCCCGGGCGCCGGCCTGCCGGCGCCCGTCTGGTGGCGACACCACTTTTCTCCCTAATTCCGCCCCTTAAACCGGACAAGATACCAGCCAGAAGACGTTCTATATTTAATCGTCGTTATATCAATAGAAAAAAATAGCGGTTTATTTCCAACCCTGATTTCCCTTAGCATCAGCGCTTTACTCTTACTACTGGAGCATCCCATGTTGAAGCAGATCAAACTGTTGGGCGCCGCCCTCGCCCTGTCCACCACCCTGGTTACCCCGGCCATGGCTGCCGATCCGGTCAAGGTCGGCATGTCCGGCCGCTACTTCCCCTTTACCTTCGTACAGCAGGACAAACTGCAGGGCTTCGAGGTCGACGTCTGGAACGAGATCGGCAGCCGCATCGGCCGGGAGGTGGAGTTTGTGACCACCAACTTCTCCGGCCTGTTCGGCATGCTGGAAACCGGTCGTATCGACACCATCTCCAACCAGATCACCGTCACCGCCGAGCGCCAGGCAAAATACGACTTTGCCGATGCCTATGTCTACGACGGTGCCCAGATAGTGGTGCGGCAGGGCAACGACAGCATCCAGGGCCTGGAGGATCTGAAGGGCAAGAAGGTGGCCGTCAACCTGGGCTCTAACTTCGAGCAACTGATGCGCCAGCACGACACCAACAACGAGATCAACATCATCACCTACGAAACCAATCTGGAACAGGACGTGGCCCTGGGCCGGATCGATGCCTTCGTGATGGACAGGGTCGGCTCTGCGCAATTGATCAAGGAAGCCGGGTTGCCGTTGCAGCTGGCCGGCCATCCCTTCGAAACCATGGAAAACGCCTTCCCCTTCGTGAAGAAGCCGGAACAGCAAGCGCTGATGGCCGAAGTGAACACCGCTCTGGCCGGGATGCGTGCCGACGGCACCCTGGCGCAGATTTCCGAAAAATGGCTGGGTGCGGACGTCACCAGTAAATAAGCATGCAATTCGACCTCGACTATACCCTGGCGCTGTTTCCCATCCTGCTCAAGTATCTGGGCACCACCATGGAAATGGCGCTGCTGGGATTTGTGTTCGCCCTGATCATCGCCGTGCTGCTGGCGGTGATCAGAACCTTTCAGCCGCCGGGACTCAACGCCCTGGCCAAGCTGTTCATCTCCTTCTTCCGCGGTACCCCGCTGCTGGTGCAGTTGTTCCTGCTGTACTACGGCCTGCCGCAGATCATGCCGATCTTCATCGGCATGAATGCCTTTACCGCCGCCGTCATCGGTCTGACCCTGCACTTTGCCGCCTACATGGCCGAGTCGATCCGTGCCGCCATCCTCGGCATCCACAAGAGCCAGATGGAAGCGGCCATGAGTATCGGCATGACCCGCGGCCAGGCCATGCAACGCATCATACTGCCCCAGGCGGCGCGTATCGCCACGCCATCGCTGATGAACTACTTCATCGACATGATCAAAAGCACCTCCCTGGCCTTCACCCTGGGGGTGGCCGAGATCATGGCCTCGGCCCAGAAAGAAGCCTCCAGCAGCTTCAAGTTCTTCGAAGCCTTTATCGCGGTGGCGCTGATCTACTGGGCGGTGGTGGTGTTCTTCACCCATTTGCAGACGCGGCTGGAGCGGCGCCTGAACTCGGCATACTAGGGGCACCATGATCAAACTGCATAACCTGACCAAGATCTATAACGGGCAGACGGTGCTGAATGGCATCGACCTGGCGATCGACAAAGGCGAGATAGTGGTGATACTGGGGCCGTCCGGCACCGGTAAATCCACCCTGCTGCGCTGCCTCAACCTGCTGGAGACCCCCGAGGCCGGCACCCTGGAGATCGACGGCTTCCGTATCGATCTGGCCAGGCACAGCGGCAAGCAGGCCATAGCGCTGCGCAAGCGCACCTCTTTCGTATTCCAGAACTATGCCCTGTTCGCCAACAAGACCGCCCGCGACAATATCGCCGAGGGGCTGGTCACCGTATGGAAAAAAACCAAGGCCGACGCCCGCGCCGAGGCCATGCGCATCCTCGGCGATATCGGCCTGGCGGAGAAGGCCGACGCCTATCCTTCCTCCCTGTCCGGCGGCCAGCAGCAGCGGGTGGGCATCGGCCGGGCCATGGCCAGCCATGCCAAGGTGATGCTGTTCGACGAGCCCACCTCGGCGCTGGATCCGGAATGGGTGGACGAAGTGCTGGGGCTGATGAAAAAGCTGGCGCTGGCGCACCAGACCATGGTGGTGGTGACCCACGAGATAGGCTTCGCCCGGGACGTGGCGGATCGGGTGATCTTCATGGACGGTGGCCGCATCGTGGAGCAGGGCCCCCCGGCAACCCTGCTGACCAACCCCCAGGATCCTCGCACCCGTGCCTTTTTGCGCAAGGTGTTGCCGAGTGCCTGAGCCAGGCTGCGCTTTTGGTTGCCAAGCCCGCGGGGCCCTGTATAATCCAGGCCCCGCGATCTTTATGGATCCGGGATCGATCCGGCAAGGCCAGCATGCGGCAATGCCGTTTCGAGATTCATGCTATGTCGATTGACGCCAAGCACTTAACTGTTTAGAATTCGGCCTCTTTTGTGGGGCCGTTTCGGGTGGTGCTCAGGCGTTATCCGGCATAGCGGTCAAACTGTACAGTAAACTGACACAGCGGTAATAACTATGAAACGCACTTTTCAACCTTCAAATTTGAAGCGCAAGCGCAGCCACGGTTTCCGTGCTCGTATGGCCACTAAAAACGGCCGTAAAGTACTGGCCAGCCGCCGCGCCAAAGGTCGTGCCCGTCTGAGCGCCTAATGGCCAGGCATGCCTTTCCACGGGAGTTACGTCTGTTAACTCCCGCACAATTCAAAAACGTCTTCGACAACCCCGTCAGAGCCGCTTCTCCCCATCTCACTTTGCTTGCCAAACCCAACGAACCGGGTCACCCCCGACTGGGACTTGCCGTGCCCAAGAAAGCGCTCAAGCGAGCCGTTTGGCGCAACCGGGTCAAACGCGTGGTGCGCGAATCGTTCCGCCTCAAGCAACACCAGCTGCCCGCCGTTGACATCGTAGTGATCGCCAAGCAAGGCATAGGGGATGTGCCCAATGACGAACTGTTCGAGCTGCTGGATAGACTATGGCGCACCCTTTCTCGCCGCTGCAATGGCTCAGCATAGGCCTTATCCGCCTTTACCAACTGGTTATCAGCCCCCTGCTCGGACCCAGGTGCCGCTTCACTCCCACCTGTTCCCAATACGCCATTGAAGCCATCCGGCTCCACGGTTTTTTAAAAGGCGGTTGGTTAACCGTCAAACGTCTATTAAAATGCCACCCTTTAGGTCCAAGCGGCCACGATCCGGTCCCGCAACCCAAGCGAAGAAACTAAACTATGGAATCTCAACGCAATATACTTCTTATCGCACTGCTGCTGGTGAGCTTCCTCATCTGGCAACAGTGGCAAACAGACCAGGCGCCCCAGCCAGAAACGGCGCAAAGCAGCCAGACCAGCCTCGGCGATGAGACCTTCATCCCCGAAGCGGATCAGGCCAGCGGTGAAATCCCGACCGGTGAAGCACCAGTGGCCGCCAGCCGCCGCCTGGTGACCATCGGCTCCGATTCGCTCATGCTGACCGTGGACACCCAGGGTGGCGACATAGTGCGGGCCGAACTGCTCGAGCACAACCGCACCCTGGACTCCGACGAGAAATTCGTGCTGCTGAGCAGCAGCCCCAACTTCGTGCACGTGGCCCAGAGCGGCCTGATCGGCCGCGACGGTCCCGATGGCCGTGCCGACGGTCGCCCCGTCTACCATGTGGAGCAGACCAGCTACCGGCTGGCCGACGGCCAGGACAGCCTGACCGTGCCCATGACCTTCACCAACGACAACGGCGTGGTGTTCACCAAGACCTTCACCCTCAAGCGCAATGAGCATGTGGTGGAAGTGGGTTACCAGATCGACAACCAGAGCGCCGAGCCGGTACAGGCCCAGCTCTATGGCCAGCTCAAGCAGAGCGAAAACGACCCCGACGCCAAGGGCAGCGGCATGTTGATGGCCGCCGCCTATCGCGGCCCCGCCTATTCCAGCAGCGACACCCGCTACAGCAAGTATGACTTCAAGAAAGTGCGTGAAGCCAACCTGAACCAGAGCACCCAGGGCGGCTGGGTCAGCATGCTGCAGCACTACTTCGTCAGTGCCTGGATCGCCCCGGAAAACGAGCAGAACCAGCTGTACACCCGTTCACTGAACAACCTGGGCCAGGCCATCATCGGCTTCAAGGCGCCGCTGGTAACGGTAGCGCCGGGGGCGGAACAAAGCCTGAGTGCCAAACTGTGGCTGGGCCCCAAGCTGCAGGACGAAATGGCCGCCGTTGCCCCCAACCTGGATCTGACCGTGGACTACGGCTGGCTGTGGTTCATCGCCCAGCCGCTGTTCAAGCTGCTGCAGTTCCTGCAGAGCTTCGCCGTCAACTGGGGCCTGGCCATCATCCTCACCACCTTCGTGGTACGTGGCCTGATGTACCCCCTGACCAAGGCCCAGTACACCTCCATGGCCAAGATGCGCATGCTGCAGCCCAAGCTGGTGGCCCTGCGTGAGCGCTACGGCGACGACCGCCAGAAGATGTCCCAGGGCATGATGGAGCTGTACAAGAAGGAGAAGGTCAACCCGCTCGGCGGCTGCCTGCCCATACTGGTACAGATGCCCATCTTCATCGCCCTGTACTGGGTGCTGATGGAGTCGGTGGAGCTGCGCCATGCGCCCTTCTTCCTGTGGATTGACGATCTCTCGGTGCGCGACCCCTACTTCGTGCTGCCCATCCTGATGGGCGCCAGCATGTTCGTGATCCAGAAGATGAGCCCGACCACCATCACCGACCCGATGCAGCAGAAGGTGATGCAGTTCATGCCCATCATCTTCACCTTCTTCTTCCTGTGGTTCCCCGCCGGTCTGACCCTGTACTGGCTGGTGAGCAACGTGGTCACCATAGTCCAGCAGTGGTTCATCTTCCGCCAGTTGGAGAAGAAAGGCCTGCACAGCAAGGCCGCGTCCTGAGGCCTCTGGCCCGGAAGACGTTAAACCAATACACTAGGCGGCCTGAAGGCCGCCTTTTTTGTTGTTGTGGAGTCATGCATGTCTAACGAAACCATCGTCGCCCAGGCCACCGCCCCCGGACGCGGCGGCGTAGGAATCATCCGGGTCTCCGGCCCCCGGGCCGAGGCCGTGGCCCAGGCCGTGCTCGGCAAGGTGCCCAGGGTGCGCCATGCCGACTACCTGCCGTTCCAGGACGAGCAGGGCCAGGTACTGGACCAGGGCATCGCCCTGCTGTTCAAGGGCCCCCACAGCTTCACCGGCGAAGACGTGCTCGAGCTGCAGGGCCACGGCGGCCCCGTGGTGCTGGACATGCTGGTGCGCCGTATCCTGGCCCTGCCCGGCCTGCGCCCGGCCCGGGCCGGCGAGTTCAGCGAACGCGCCTTCCTCAACGACAAGCTGGACCTGGCCCAGGCCGAGGCCATCGCCGATCTGATCGAAGCCTCCAGCGAGCAGGCCGCCCGCTCGGCGCTGCAGTCGCTGCAGGGCGAGTTCTCGGCCCATATCCACGGCCTGGTGGACGCGCTTATTAACCTGCGCATCTACGTGGAGGCGGCCATCGACTTTCCCGAGGAGGAAGTGGACTTCCTCTCCGACGGCAAAATCGCCGGCGAGCTGTACGGCATCATGGACCGGCTGGCCGAAGTGCAGCGCCAGGCCCGCCAGGGCGCCATCATGCGCGACGGCATGAAGGTGGTGATCGCCGGCCGGCCCAACGCCGGCAAGTCCAGCCTGCTCAACGCCCTGGCCGGCAAGGAGTCGGCCATCGTCACCGACATCGCCGGCACCACCCGCGACGTGCTGCGGGAATACATCCATATCGACGGCATGCCGCTGCACGTTATCGACACCGCCGGCCTGCGCGAGGCCACCGACGCGGTGGAGCGCATCGGCATAGAGCGGGCCTGGAGCGAAATCGAGCAGGCCGACCGCATCCTGTTCATGGTGGACGGCACCACCACCAGTGCCCTGCACCCGCGCGAGATCTGGCCCGACTTCGTCGACCGCCTGCCGGTGCACATCGGGCTGACGGTGGTGCGCAACAAGGCGGATCTGAGCGGCGAAGCGCTGACCGTGGTGAGCGACGGCGAACACCCGGTCTACCCCATTTCCGCCAAGACCGGCCTCGGCATCGACGCCCTCAGGGAACACCTCAAGGCCTGCATGGGCTACCAGAGCGGCACCGAGGGCGGCTTCAGCGCCCGCCGCCGCCACCTGGACGCCCTGCACCACGCCGATCAGCACCTGATCATGGCCAAGGAGCAGCTCGAGGTGTACATGGCCGGCGAACTGGTGGCGGAAGAACTGCGCCTGGCCCAGGAGCAACTCAGCCAGATCACCGGCGCATTCAGCTCCGACGACCTGCTGGGAAGGATTTTCTCGAGCTTTTGTATCGGGAAGTGAACAAGAAAATGCCCACCTGACTGCCTTCTTATACCAGGGAATGCAGCCAGCGCTGAAAATACCCCTGAGAACTGCTCTGCCCGAACGCTTTGGGTGCCAGCAGATAATAACCGCTGCCGTCGGTGCGAAACCCGAATGGGGCGGCCAGGATGCCGCCGTCGATGTCGTCGCACACCAGCGGCCAGGGCCCGATGGCGACGCCAATGCCCGCTGTCGCCGCCTGCAGGCTGAAATAGAAATGCTCGAATACCTGCCCGGGCGCCTCGTCGCTATCTTCGCCCATTCCCCGCCACCAGCTCGCCCAGGCCTCGGGGCGGGTGCGGGAGTGGAGGCGGGTGGCGTCCGGACGGAGATGCGCCACGCCATCGTCGTCCTGCCGGATGAACTCCGCTATCCGATCGGCACGGCACACGGGGCCGGTGCGCTCGTCAAACAGCCGCACCGCATGGTAGTGGGCCGGCCAGTCGAAATCGTTGCGCCTGATGGCCAGGTCGATGCCACCCTCGAACCCGACGGGGCCGCCACCGGCCACCAGTTGGACCGATACGTCGGGATGCAACGCCTGGAATTGCGGCAGGCGCGGAATAAGCCAGCGCATCAGCAAGGTGGGTTCGCAGGAGATGGTCAAGGGCCTGCTCTTCCCCGACTCGCGCAGCTCCCGGGCGGTCGCGGCAATCATGCCGAATCCCTGCCGTACCGCCTCGGCCAGCTTACGGCCGGCGTCGGTCAAGAACACCCGCCGCCCCCTCCGCTCGAACAGGGCCACGCCCAATTCATCCTCCAGCAGCCGCACGGCCCGGCTGATGGCACCATGGGTCAGGTTCAATCGCTCGGCGGCGCGGCTGAAGCTCTCGGTACCGGCCGCCGCCTCGAAGCAGCGCAACGCGGCCAAAGAGGGCAGCCTGGCGCCCTTGTTCTGTGAGTTTTGCTCACAATAGATGTCAGTATTCATCGTTTTTATTATCCCACTCCATCCAATATATTGCGGATAATAGTCGAACCCATCGAGGATAAACATGACCGAAATGATAGCTTTGATCACAATAACCATGCTGGCGGTGATAAGCCCGGGGCCGGACTTCGCCCTGGTATCGCGCAACAGCCTGCTGCTTTCGCGCCGGGCCGGCGTGCTGACTGCCGTCGGTATCGGCGCGGGCGTGCTGGTACACCTGAGCTACACCCTGCTCGGCGTGGGCCTGTTGATGACCCAGTCGATCTGGCTGTTCAACCTGCTGAAGCTGGCCGGTGCCGCCTATCTGATCTGGCTGGGCATCAGGATGCTGAAAAGCACACCGCTGGACGATGGGAAGAACGACGGGAACGGCGGCGCGGCAGCGGCGCTGTCGGATCTGGGCGCGTTCAGGGCGGGATTCCTGACCAATGCGCTCAACCCCAAGACCACCGTCTTCGTCGTCAGCCTGTTCATGCAGGTGGTACAGCCGGGCACCCCGCTGGCCGTCCAGCTCGGCTACGGCGCCTTTATTTCGCTGGCTCACCTGCTCTGGTTTTCCCTGGTGGCCCTGCTCTTCTCGGCCGGCCCAGTGCGTTCCCGCATGATGGCGCTGCGCCACTGGGTCGATCGGGTGTTCGGCGTGCTGCTGACCGGCTTCGGCGCCTTGCTGGCCTCCGCCAGTCTGTCGCGCTAACCCCATCATTCCCGGCCCGTGCTACCGCACGGGCATATTGTTCCCCATGGCCACCCGCCACCGCGCCCCCACCCCTGGCGAGATCACAACTTTCGGCAATTTTTTGTTCGGCGCTCGAATAATGTCATCTTGCTGCGCTACAGTCGTGCTCCCAGCCACCCAATCCCAGACCCCAGAGAATTTCTCCGCCGTGAGCACACACAACCATTTCCGCCTGCTGGCACAGTACCAGCAATACGAATCCGTTATTCACAGCCTGATGGAGTCGATCATGACCAGCCTGAACGGGCTGGAGTTGCTGCAAAGCCAACAGGCCCAGCAGCAGACCATCAATTACCTCAGCCGGGCCTATCCCTTCGTGGAGCTGCTCTACAGCCTGGACGGCAACGGCATCCAGCTGACGGACTCCGCCTACAGCCCCACCATGAGCGAGCGCAAGCGACGCTCGCTGGGCAAGGGCAGCGACCGCAGCCAGCGCCCCTATGTCCTGGCCGCCAGGCAGAGCAGCAACGCCGTGGTGGTCACCCGCCCCTACCTGTCCAACGCCACCCACCAGCTGGCGATTTCGGTGGTGCAGCACCTGGTGGACGAGCAGGGCCGGGATCGCGGCTACCTGGTGATCAACTTCAACCTGCGCCGCCTGATCTCCTACCTCAACGGCGACGAGATGCGCTTTCGCTGCCACCACTACTTCCAGTGGATCTACGGCCTTATCGGCGGCCTGCTGATCGTGGTGGCGGCCCTGTTGCTCTATTCGGCGCTGGAATCCCTGTTCTCGCTGTTCGACGAAAACAACCATGTGGCCACCGGGGCCTTCGGCATCGTCATCCTGATCACCCTGGGCATGTCGATCTTCGATCTGGGCAAGACCATCCTCGAGGAAGAGGTGCTGGTGAACAAGGACATCCACCACCACGACTCGACCCGGCGCACCATCTCCCGCTTTATGGCGGCCATCATCATCGCGGTATCCATCGAAGCCTTGCTGTTGATGTTCAAGTCGTTGCTCGACGGCGGCGACGTCGGCAACCAGCTGATCAACGCGGTCTGGATGCTGATGGCGGCGGTGGCCATGCTGGCCGGCCTGGGGGTCTACCTCAAGCTGAGCCGGGATAGCCAAACCGCGGACTAGAACACCGTCTGGCTTAATACTGAGGCAGCGACGGTTCTTGGGGCGCGGGCGGGCCGCTGGCGCCCCAAGACAGCGGGCTAGCCGTTCTCCTGCCGCGCCCGGCTCACCAGACCGCTGGCGCCGATCACCCCCAGGGTCACCAGCCCCAGGCCCAGGCCGGTGAGGGGCGTGATTTGCTCGCCCAGCCAGCACCAGGCCAGCAGGGTGGCGCACACCGGGGTCAGGGAACCGATGGCGGCGCTGATCTCGGCACCCAGCCGGCCGATGGCATAGCCGAACAAAAAGCCCGCGCCCAGGCCCACCACCAGCCCCTGCACCAGCAGTTGGGCCAGCCATTCCTGCATCGGCACCTGGCCCAGGGTGAGCGGGGTCTGGCCGAACAGCAGCCAGGCCACCACCAGAATGCCGTTGGGCACCGTCACCACCGCCGCCGCCTCCAGCGGCCGGAGCCCGCTCTGGCGCACGCAAATGGTGAACAGGGCCCACAGCAGGCTGCACAGCAAAAACAGCAGTTGACCCAGGCCCAGCTCACCGCTTTCGTTCATGCCCTGCCACAGCAGGCAGAGCACCCCCGCCAGCACCGTGGCCAGCCCGATCCTGCGCCAGGGCGGCACCCGCTGGCCGAACACCCAGGCCGCCAGCAGGGACACGAACAGGGGCGCGGTGCCGGGGATCAGGGTGCTGCCCTGCACCACCGGCGCCAGCCCCATGCCGAGCACGCTGAGCAGGAAAAACGGCAGGCCGGCGCCCAGCACCATGCCCAGCAGCCACAACGGGTTCACCGCCCGGATCCGCGCCCGCCGGGCCAGCAGCAGCGGCAGCAGCACCAGCCCGGGCACGGCGTAGCGGAACAGGGTGATGTCCAGCGGCCCCAGGGGCGACAGGGCCCCCAGCCGCAGCGACAGAAAATAGACCGACCAGATCAGCACGGTGCCGGTGGCGGCCAGGTAGCCGAGCCCGCGCTGGGCGGCGTTGGCGTTGAGGGGAACCACTTGGGTCAGGGTGGCGTGGGACATGGCACAGACTCCGCTGGATAAGAGCCTAGATTGTGCGCCGGTCGGCCTGGCTGATGTTGGCAAAGTGGCGCACAATAACCACAGTTATTGGCTCGCTGAGCCAATAAAACCCATACAAACAGCAACAAGAGCCAAGCCATGACCGCCGCCAAACTGGACCGCATCGATCGCCTGCTGCTGGATGCCCTGCAGCAGGACGCCAGACTCACCACCGCCGAGCTGTCGGAGCGGGTCAGCCTGTCGCCCTCCCCCTGCGCCCGGCGGGTGCGCCGCTTCGAGCAGGACGGGTTGATCGCGGGCTACCGGGCCTGCCTGAACAAGGGCAAGCTGGGGCTGGGCATCACCATCTTCGTGCAGGTCAGGCTCAGCCAGCACCGGGATGCGCTGGTGGATCAGTTCGAGCAGGCGGTGCGGGACATGCCCGAGGTGATCAACTGCCACACCGTGTCCGGCGCCTTCGACTACCTGCTGCAGGTGGTCAGCGCCGATCTGCAGGGCTTCGAGCAATGGGTGCGCCGGCTGCAGAAGCTGCCGATGATCCAAACCGTGGACAGCAGCTTCGCCATCCGCACCGTCAAGGAGAACGGCCCCCTGCCGCTGTAGCGGACCCTGAACTACCCTAAACCAGGCTGCTGCGGCAGTCTTTCCCCGAGCGGGCACAAGGACCACAAGATGAATAAACAACAACACAAGGAAGAGCTCAAGCCCCTGCAGAAACAGCTGGCGCTGATCCACCAGGCCATGGGCCGCCAGGGACGGAGTGCGGTGATCGTGCTGGAAGGGCCCGACGCCGCCGGCAAGGGCGGCATCATCCGCCGGCTGGCCTGGTGCCTGGATCCGCGCTGGCTCAGCGTCTGGCCCATCGCCGCCCCCGACGCCCGGGAGCGGGAGCAGCACTGGCTGCAACGGTTCTGGCAGCGGCTGCCGTCCCAGGGCCGCTGGGCGGTGTTCGACCGCTCCTGGTACGGCCGGGTGCTGGTGGAGCGGGTGGAGGGCTTCGCCGAGCCGGACGCCTGGAAAAGGGCCTACCGGGAGATCAACGAGTTCGAGCGCACCATCACCGCCGAACATGTACGGTTGGTGAAGATCTGGCTGGACATCAGCGCCGACACCCAGCTCGACCGCTTCCAGGCCCGCTACCGGGATCCGGCCAAGCAGTGGAAGCTCACCCCCGAGGATCTGCGCAACAGGGCAAAATGGCAGGACTACCGGCAAGCCCGGGACGAGATGCTGGAACGCACCCACAGCGAGGTGGCGCCCTGGCACCGCATCGATGCCAACAGCAAGCACCAGGCACGGATGAGCTGCTTCAGGCTGCTGATCGAGGAGCTGGGCCAGGGCCTGGATCTCGCTCCGCCACCTCCCGCCGCCGACATCCGCACGTACTTTAAATAACCGCCACCCGAACTGGTGATTTTTACGCCAGCCGGGGCTGACGCTGCCGGCGGGACCTGTTACACTCGCCGCCCTTTTGCGTCCGGCCCGCCCTGCTTGCCCGCCGCCAACCCCGCACCCGCTGCCGACCCAGGGCAGTACTGGAGAACCCAATGAAAATCATGATCCGGGGCCTGTCCCGCCTCACCACAGAGCAAAAAGTGCTGTCCCTGTTGGCCCCTTACGGCCTGGTGCATTATTTCCATCTGGTGATGGATCCCAACACCAAAAATTCCAAAGGTTTCGGCTTCGCCTTTATGCCCAACCCCTCCCAGGCCAAAGCCGCCATCAAGAGCCTGAACGGCACCGAAGTGGACGGCCAGAAAATCCGGGTGAAGAAAGCCGACACCAAGGCGGAGGAAAACGGCCATGACCAATAACGATATCCTGCGCCGCCTTCGCTATGCCCTGAACCTGCCCGATGCCGAGGCCATCGCCCTGTTCCGGCTGGCGGATACCGACGTCACCGAGCCACAACTGCTGGCCTGGCTGGCCAAGGAAGACGAAGCCCATTACCAGAGCTGCGGTGATCAGCAGCTGCTGGCCTTTCTCGACGGCCTGATCCTGCAGCGCCGCGGCCCGAGGGAAGGCGGCCCCGTTACCCGGCCCGCCGTCGCCGAGCCTGTCAACAACCTGGTCTTCAAGAAGCTGCGGGTGGCGCTGGAACTGAAGGAAGACGACATCCTCGCCATGCTGGCCCAGGCCGGCTTCAATGTGGGCAAATCGGAACTGACTTCCCTGTTCCGCAAACCCGGCCACAAGCACTACCAGCAATGCGGCGATCAGTTCTTGCGCAATTTCCTGCAGGGCCTGGCACTGCATCAGCGACACTGATGTCCCGAATACTGCCGGATCGATCCAGGCACTGACGCCATACACAGTAACATCGACAAAAACGATTGAATCGAGAGATTTTATAAATTTAATCTTTCAATCGCCGTTCCTTATACTCCCGGTGTTGCCCACCACGGAGTCAAGGATATGCTCAATCGTTTGTCCATCAAGGCGTTACTCACCGGTTCTTTCGCCGCCATGCTGCTGGCGGTGCTGGCGTTCAGCCTTTACGTCTATCTTTCGGTGCAGGGTATCAAGCAGCAGATGGAGGGCATAGTCGAGCGCAATATCAACCTGCTGCAGACCATCTCCAACCTGCGCTACAGCACCGTCACCTACCGCCGCTTCGCCCTCGACTACGGCCTGACCATAGACCCGCGGGAGCATGCGGAGATCCTGGGCAAGATTACCCACAACGACGAACAGGTGGAACGCCATCTGGCGGCCATGCGACAACAGGCCGACAGTGCCGATGTTCGCCACTTTATCGATGATTTTCGCGACAAAATTGCCGACTACAAGCGGATGCAGAATGACTATATCGGCTTGATCGACAACGGCAACATCGACGCCGCCCGGGTCAAGATGCTGACCGAAATGCTGGCTCCCTTCGACGCCATAGTAACTCTGTTGAGTGACACCCAGCGCCTGATCGCCGCCGAGGCGGAAACCATCAAGGATCAGGAGTCGGCGGTGATCGACACCCTCAGCCTTATGGTGTTGGTGCTGTGCCTGCTGCTGGCCGCCTTTATGCTGACCATGGGGATGATCATCAACCGCAAGATCAGCCTGCCCCTGGGCCTATTGATTGCGCAGATGGCTCTGCTCAAGAGCGGCCAGTTGGGCCGAACGCTGGACAGGCACCATTTCTCCCGGGATGAGCTGGGCCAGGCCGCCGATGACTTTATCGCCATGCAGGCCGGTATTCGCACCCTGGTGGAGGAAATCTCCGGCAGTTTGAGCCGTCTCGACGGCGCCACCGGCCAGCTGCGCCAGCTCTCCGCCCAATCGTCGGGGGCCCTGCACGGCCAGCAGCAGGAAATCGCCCAGATCGCCACCGCCATGCACCAGATGGAGGCCACTTTCCAGGAGATTGCCCTCAATACCAGCGACGCCGCCGGCGCGGCCCGTGACGCGGCCAGCCAGACCGCACAGAGCAACCAGGTGGTATTGCACTCCACCCAACAGGTTGAGGTGGCGGCCGCAGAAATCGAACAGGCCGGGGCACTGGCCCAGGCCTTGCGGGAAGACAGCGCCCGCATCGGGGTGGTGTCGCAGGTGATCCGCGACATCGCCGAGCAGACCAACCTGCTGGCGCTCAACGCCGCCATCGAGGCCGCCCGCGCCGGGGAGTCGGGCCGGGGCTTCGCGGTAGTGGCCGACGAGGTACGCAACCTGGCCCGGCGCACACAAGACTCAATAGACGACATCAATCAGACCATCGGCAGCCTGCAGCAGCGGGCGGAGGCGGTAACCCAGGCCATGGACAACAGCCGGAACATGATCCAGGGCGGGGTGAAGGAAGCGCGCCAGGCGGTGGATTCGCTCCACCAGATCAGCGCCGCGGTGGAGCGGATGACGGCCATGAACATGCAGATAGCCGCCGCCACCGAACAGCAAAATGCGGTCGCCGCCGAGCTGAGCCGCGGTGTGGGCCAGATCAACAGGATGTCGGACGCGGTAGCTGGCGGCGCCCGCCAGACCTCGAGCGCCTCGGAAGACCTGGGCAGGCTGGCGGATGGCCTCGGCCGCATGGTGCAGAAATTCAGCCTCTGAAGCGAGGGCCGGTCCGCCGGCCCTATCCTTTTTCCTATACCAGTTCGGCCAGCATGTCCTGGTGGTATTCCACCAGGGGCTCGGCCTGCTGCACCCGGCGCACGTAGTCCGGATTGGCGATAAAGGGCCGGCCGATGGCGGCCAGCTCGAACCGGCCCTGGGCCAGGCCTTCGGAGGCGGTTTGCGGGGTCAGGCCGCCCACGCCGATCAGGGTGCCCTGGTACCGGCGGCGCAGGTACTCGCTGGCACGGCCGCCGAGGAAGTCGAAGCTCAGGCTGTCGTCGAAGATGCCCAGGTGCAGGTAGGCCAGCTCCCGCCGCTCCAGCTCGCCCAGCAGGTGGTCGAATACCGCCCTGTCCCGGGCATCCGCCTGCATATGAACATAGGCACCCGGGGTCAGGCGGATGGCGGTGCGGTCGGCGCCCACCCGGGCCGCCACCGCGTCCACCACCTCGAGGGCGAAGCGGCTCATGTTCTCCGGGGTCCGGCCGTAGTCGTCGGCCCTGTGGTTGGTGTCATGGTGCAGGAACTGATCGATCAGGTAACCGTTGGCGCCGTGGATCTCCACCCCGTCGAAGCCGGCGGCGATGGCATTTTCCGCCGCCCGGGCGTAGTCGGCCACCAGCTGCGCTATCTCCTCCCGGCCCAGTTCCCGGGGCAGCTCGTAGCTCAGCTCCCGCATCCGCGGCAGGGTGCCCTCGAAGGCGACGGCGCTGGGCGCCACCGGTTGCTCGCCGGTGAAATGGGAGTGCGCCAACCGGCCCACGTGCCACAACTGCATGAAGATCTTGCCGCCATTGCGGTGCACCGCCGCCGTCACCTGCTTCCAGCCGTCGATCTGCGCCTGGCTGTAGATGCCGGGAGTATCGGGATAGCCCTGGCCGTCGGGGCGGATAATGGTGGCCTCGCTGACGATCAGGCCGGCGTCGGCCCGGCGGCCGTAGTAGTCGGCCATGGCCCGGGTCGGCACCAAGCCGGGGCCGGCCATGCTGCGGGTGAGCGGCGCCATCACGATGCGGTTGGCCAGGGTCAGGCGGTCGTTCAGGCGATAGGGTTCGAACAGGGGTTGATAGGCGGTCATAGGGGCGTCCTCTTATTTGAATGTGCATTCAAGATAGGATCGTCCCTCGTCGTTTTCAAGTGTTATTTGAACACTCATTCAAGATGCTTTGGTGTCACCGCCATGCGGGGGTACACTAGGGTGGAACAGGGAGAATAACGATGCGCACAGCAAGTTTCGATCGGGACCAGGTTTTAAAGTCCGCCATGCAGGCCTTTCGCCACAAGGGCTTTGCCGCCACCACCATGCAGGATCTGGTGGCCGCCACCGGGCTGCACCCGGGCAGCATCTACTGCGCCTTCGGCAACAAGAAGGGGCTGCTGCTGGCGGCGGTGGATCACTATGTGGCCGACCGCCAGGCGGCGCTGGCCGCCTGCTTCGAAGGGGTCTCCCCCTTTGCCGGGCTGCGCCGCTATCTGGATCAGGTGGTGGCCGAGATACAGAGCTGTGACTCCATGGCCTGCCTGCTGACCAAGACCCTGCAGGAACTAAGCGAGCAGGACGAGGAAGTGTCCGCCCGCCTGGGCACCCTGCTGAAGGATCTGGAGCGGCGCCTGGCCGGGGTGCTGGCCGCGGCGCAACAGGCCGGCGAGGCCCGCGCCGACGCCACCCCGGAACAGCTGGCCCGGCTGCTGCTGGTGGGCATCTACGGCCTGCGCACCTATGCCCATGTGCACCCCGCCCCGGACTGCCTGCAGGAAACCGCCGACCGGCTGCTGGCCTCGCTGCGAGCCTAGCCCTCGGCCAGCGCCCGGATCTGTTGCCAGCACAGCTCCGCCTGTTCGGAGCGGGGCGGCGCCAGCCGACACAGCTCGATATCCAGCCGCACCGGCACCGGCAACGGCAGCTCGACCAGCCGCCCCCGGGCCAGCTCTTCCCCGACCAGCCCCGCCGGCAGGAAGCTGGCGCCGTCCCCCTGCAGGGCCAGTGCCTTCAGCCCCTCGCCCAGGGCGTTTTCGCACAGCGGGCGGCAGGGTTGCTCGCCCAGCGCCGGCAGGCACTCCCGCTGGATCAGCGCCCCCAGGAAGGAATCCCGGGGATAGAGCAGCAGCCGCAGCGGCACGTCCGGCGACAAGGGATGCAGCGGCGCGCCGTCCGCATCCACCGCCGACACCAGCACCAGCCGGTCCCGGCCCACCACCAGCCGCTCCACCTCGGGGCGATGCAGCGCCGGGCTGGCCGTCCCGCCGGCAAAGCACAGCAAAAAGTCGACCGAGCCGGCCATAAACTGCTCGATGGCATCGTGGTAATGGCCGGTATTGAGGCGGATCAGGCTGTCGCCCAGCAGGGGCCGCAGCCGGTGGATCCAGCCGGGAAAGAAGGTCACCGCCAGCGAGGGCTGGGCCATAAAGCTCAGGCTCTGGTGTTCATGCAGGCTCTGGCGCAGCTGGCCGCGCAGCCCGTAGATCTGGGCCAGCCACTGCCGGGCCTGCTCGAGAAAAACCTCCCCCGCCTCGGTCAGCACCAGCGGATGGCGATCCCGGTGCACCAGCGGCACCCCCAGCCAGTTTTCCAGGGAGCGGATGCGCCGGCTGAAGGCCGGCTGGGTCACGAAACGCGCCTCCGCCGCCTTGGAAAAGTTGCCCTGCTCGGCCAGGGCGATGAAATCGTGCAGCCACTTGCTCTCCATGCTCCCTCCGTTCCCGCCATCGACCGGGCATTCTATGCAGAAAAGTAACCGCCCTGCTAGAAATAAGGCATTAGATCCCGCCGGGCCGGCTTCCTACCATGATGGCATCGGCGCCACAGGGCGCGCGCCGCTTGCAGAAGGACGACAGTGATGGCCGTGGATACTCCAAATCAGGTAATGGACATGATGCATCGAATCGAAGAGGTGAGAAAACGCTACTTTCCCGGCGTCTGCGTGGCGGTCACCATCGGCATCGCCGCCAGCTTTCTGTCCCAGCAGTACGGCGCCCCCGCCATGCTGATGGCGCTGCTGCTGGGGCTGGCGTTCAATTTCCTGAGCCAGGAGCAGCACTGCCTGCCGGGGCTGGAGTTTTCCGCCAAGACCCTGCTGCGCCTGGGGGTGGCCATGCTCGGCCTGCGCATCACCTTCGGCGATGTGCTCACCCTGGGCTGGTCGCCGCTGCTGATGGTGTGCTCGGCGGTGCTGCTGACCATCGGCTTCGGCATCCTGATGGCGCGGCTGCTGGGCTTTTCCTCCGCCTTCGGCACCCTCACCGGCGGCTCGGTGGCCATCTGCGGCGCCTCGGCGGCCATGGCCATCAGCAGCGTGCTCAGGCAGGACGAGCAGACCAAGCGCGACACCCTGTTCACGGTGATCAGCGTCACCACCCTCAGCACCCTGGCGATGATCTTCTACCCCATGATCAGCACCAGCCTGGGGCTCAGCCCCCAGGAATCCGGCCTCTTTATCGGCGCCACCATCCACGACGTGGCCCAGGTGGTGGGCGCCGGCTACAGCATGTCGAGCGAGGTGGGCGATCTCAGCACCTTCGTCAAGCTGCTGCGGGTGGCCATGCTGGTGCCCATCGTCATGGCCATCGGCATCGTGATCCGTCGCGCGGCCCGCCACCGCGGCGACGCCGAGGGCGGCAAGGGCGTGGCCATTCCCGGTTTCCTGCTCGGCTTCGTGGCGCTGTTCGTGCTCAACAGCCTGGGCTGGATCCCCACCGCCGTCAGCCAGCCCCTGGCCGGCAGCTCCTCCTGGCTGCTGCTCACCGCCATCGCCGCCCTCGGCGTACGCACCCAGCTCAAGGACATCCTCTCGGTGGGCTGGAAACCGGTGTTGCTGGTGGTGCTGGAAACCCTCTTTATCGCCGCCCTGATCATCGGCTATATCCTGCTCGGCTGAGCCCATAAAAACGGCGACCACTGGGGTCGCCGCTACGGCTTGATGACAGGGTCCATCACCGGCTTTATTTCCCTTTATCACCGCGGTTTAACCCTGTAGTCATCTCCGCGAAGGCGGAGATCCATGATGAAGGTGTGTACTGGACTCCCGCCTTCGCGGGAGTGACGGAATAATCGCGGGAGTGACCACAAAGAAATCCGAGAGTGGGCCGCCCTTCTGCAACGGCGCTCCGCGATAAAGTCCGGCGCGACTCCTGTCCATGGCTCAGAAAGTGGTGTCCCCAATCGGCAGGGTGCGCCCTTCCGCCGAGCTCTTCATCGCCAGGTTGATGATATTGAGCCCGTCCAGGGCGTCCTGAATGGTGACCGGAATGGGGCCCTCGCCGCGGATGGCCTTGGCGGTGGCTTCATAGAAGTAGCGGTAGCCGCCTATCGACGATTCGATCACCTCCGGCTCGGCGTCGGAGTAGAAGGTACCGTAGTCCGACTCGGCTTCCTTGGCCAGGTAGGGCGAGTCCGGCACTATGCCGTCGTGCAGCCGCTCCTCCTGGGGATCGAACCCTTTCTTGATATAACAGCCGCGCTCGCCCTGCAGCTTGAAGCGCAGGGTCGGGCCCGGATGGTAGGAGCTGGAATGCAGCAGCACTTCCTTGTCGCTGTAATGCAGCTGCACATGGAAGTAGTCGGTTACCTGGGAGCCGGGCCGCATCGCCAGGCAACGGCCGGTCACCGCCAGCGGCTTGCCGAACAGCACCAGCACCTGATCCACCAGGTGGGCGCCCAGATCGAACCAGGTGCCCACCCCTTCCCCCGGCTGCTCGCGCCAGCGCTGGCGCGGCGTGGGCCGGAAGCGGTCGAAATGGGACTCGAAGGCGTGGATGGGGCCCAGCTTGTCGTCGGCGATCAGCTTGCGGATGGTGAGGAAATCGCTGTCCCAGCGGCGGTTGTGAAAGGGGATCAGGCACAGGTTTTTGGCGGCCGCCAGCTTCATCAGCTCGGCGCCCTGGTGCACCTGGGTCACCATGGGCTTTTCCATCACCACGTGCAGGCCGGCGTTCAGCGCCTTGCGCCCCAGCTCGTAGTGCACCTCGTTGGGCGCGGTGATCACCACCAGCCGGGCACCGGACTCCTCCAGCATCTGATCCACGTCGGTATACACCTGCACCCCGGGCCAGTCATTGGCCACCTTCTCCGGCTTGGAAGTGCTGATGGCCACCAGCTCGAACTCGGGCAGGCTGTTGATAAAGGGCAGGTGGAAAATACTGGCGGACTGGCCGTAGCCAATCACGGCGGTTTTAATCATGGGACAACCTCATCAAAAGTAATGCTTGATATCCATATATCGGGCACGGATGTGCTCGATCAACAACTTGATTTTGCGGGGCGGCTGGCGGCTGTAGGGATAGACGGCATAAATGCCCAGCACCTTGCCCACCCGGCTCGGCAGCAGTTCAACCAACTTCCCGGCTTGCAGGTCGGGATAGACCAGGCAACGCGGCACATAGGCCAGGCCAAAACCGGCGATGGCCGCCTTGCGCAGGGCGGCGGCGTTGTCGGTGGAAAAATTGCCGCCCACCCGCAAGGGGTAGATCTCGCCGTGGCGGCTGAACAGCCAATCGCGGGCACCGCTTTCCTGATAGCTATAGATAAGGCAGTTATGTTGGAGTAAGTCTTCCGGCGCCTGAGGCTTGCCGTGACGGCTAATATAAGCGGGAGCGGCACAGATGGTCCAGCGCGAGTCCAGGATATGGCGGGCGATCAGGTTGGAGTCGTCCAGGTGGCCGGTGCGGATCACCAGGTCGTAGCCCTCTCCAATCAGGTCCACGAAGCGGTTCTCCAGGGACATGTCCACCGAAATAGCCGGATGCAGCTCACAAAATTCGGCCACCGCCTCCGCCAGCAGCAGCTCCCCGGAAATGGTCGGCACCGACAGGCGGATATGCCCCTGCAGCGCCTGGCTGTAGCCGGTAACGGCGTCGAACGCCTCCTGGGCCGACTGGGCCACCAGCCGTGCCCGCTGATACAGCACCTGCCCCGCCTCGCTCAGGGTCAGGCGCCGCGTGGTGCGGTGGATCAGGGTGCTGCCCAGCTCTTCTTCCAGCCGGGCGATGCGCTTGCTGACCACCGAATTGGCCAGGCCGTTGGCCTCCGCCGCCTTGCTGAAGGAGCCCAGCTCGATCACCTGGGCAAAGAGGATGAGATCATCGGTTCTCGGCATCATTTATCCCGTTTTGGAAACAATGAGTTTCACTAAATCTATATATCCACAAAAAACATGGAATTAAAGTTACACCCGGTTAACACCGAGTTTGCAACTCGTACCCTACAGTAAAAAAGCGTGTCTGTGATGACCCTAAATAAACCATGGAAGTGACCAACTATGCTGAATGATACCCTACTGGCACTGCTGGCGTTCTCGCCCATAGTGCTCGCCGCCATCCTGCTGGTGGGCCTGCAATGGCCGGCCAAGCGCGCCATGCCCCTGGCCTTTATCCTCACCGCCCTCATCGCCCTCTGGGCCTGGGATATGAGCGCCACCCGGGTGATCGCCTCCAGCCTGCAGGGTTTTGTGATTTCCATTTCGCTGCTGTGGATCATCTTCGGCGCCATACTGCTGCTCAATACCTTAAAGCATACCGGCGCCATTACCACCATCCGCAACGGCTTTACCGCCATTTCTCCCGACCGCCGCATCCAGGCCATTATCGTCGCCTGGTGCTTCGGCTGCTTTATCGAGGGCGCCTCCGGCTTTGGTACCCCCGCCGCCGTGGCCGCCCCGCTGATGGTGGCGCTGGGCTTCCCCGCCCTGGCCGCGGTGCTGATGGGCATGATGATCCAGAGCACCCCGGTCTCCTTCGGTGCCGTCGGCACCCCCATCATCGTCGGCGTGACCACCGGCCTGGATAATGGCGCCATCGGTAGTACCCTGGCCGAACACGGCTCCGGCTGGGACGCCTACCTGCAAACCGTCACCAGCAACGTGGCGGTGATCCACGCCATGGTCGGCATACTGATGCCGCTGTTCATGTGCATGATGCTGACCCGCTTCTTCGGCAAGAACAAAAGCTGGAAGGAAGGCCTGGACATTCTGCCCTTCGCCATCTTCGCCGGCCTGGCCTTTACCGTGCCCTACGCCCTCACCGGCGTGCTGCTCGGCCCCGAATTCCCCTCCCTGGTCGGCGGCCTGGTCGGCCTGGCCCTGGTGGTCACCGCCGCGCGCAAGGGCTTCCTGGTGCCCAAGAGCCGCTTCGACTTCCCGGAAGAGCAGCACTGGCCGGCGGAATGGCTGGGCTCGCTCACCATCAACACCGACGATCTGAGGAAGAAGCCGATCAGCCTGGGCCTGGCCTGGTTCCCCTACCTGCTGCTGCCGGTGCTGCTGGTGCTGAGCCGCACCAGCGACAGCTTCAAGGGCCTGCTCACCGGCTGGAACATCGCCTTCAGCAACATCCTGGGCGAAGCGGGCATCAGCGCCGGCATCCAGCCCCTGTACCTGCCCGGCGGCATACTGGTGTTCGTGTCCCTGGTGGCGGTGCTGACCCAGACCCGTTCACTGCGCTCCTTCGGCCCGGCCATCGCCGAGTCGTCCAAAACCCTGATCGGCGCCGGCTTCGTGCTGATGTTCACCGTGCCCATGGTGCGCATCTTCATCAACTCCGGGGTCAACGGCGCCGACATCGCCAGCATGCCGGTGATGACCGCCAACGTGGCCGCCAACCTGGTGGGCGACTTCTTCCCCGCCATCAGCGGCGTCATCGGCGCCCTGGGCGCCTTTATCGCCGGCTCCAACACCGTGTCCAACATGATGTTCTCCCAGTTCCAGTTCGAGGTGGCCCAGACCCTGGGAGTGTCCACCGCCCTGATAGTGGCGCTGCAGGCCATCGGCGCCGCCGCCGGCAACATGGTGGCCATCCACAACGTGGTGGCGGCCTCGGCCACCGTCGGCCTGCTGGGCCGGGAAGGCACCACGCTGCGCAAGACCGCCCTGCCCACCCTCTACTACCTGGTGGCCATCGGCATCATCGGCATGATCGCCATCTATGGCCTGGGCATTTCGGATCCCTTGTTGAAGTTATCCTGACAGACCGAGCCGGGACAAACCCGGCTCCCTGCATAAAAAGAAGCAATACAGGTGGCTGACAGACTTCCGGGCCCATGCAGGCCACTCAAAGGCCGGTAGGAGAACAAAGGGACCGGCTCAGCCGACCGTGACACGCCAGGGAAGGCGTGTCCGAGCGTACAGGGGGCGAGCTTGCTCGCCATGACGAGCCCTTTCAGCCTGACCGAACATCCAGTGAATGTTCGCAGCAGGCTGAAAGGGCGAGAGCAAGTCCAACAGCGTGTCGGCGGAGTCGGCCCTTTGGTCGACCACTCCCGGGCTGTCAAATTCTGTTAAAAACTGAAGGTAAATGTCTATGTCGTCCGCTATCCGTATCTATCCGGCCAAACCCGCAAAGGTGTATATCTACGCCACCTGCCTGGTGGACATGTTCTCGCCCCAGAGCGGGCTGGATGCCATCCGCCTGCTGGAGCTGGCCGGGGTCGAAGTCATCTACGTGCCCAAGCAAAGCTGCTGCGGCCAGCCCGCCTACTCCTCCGGCTACGAAGACGACGCCAGGACCACGGCCCTGAGCCAGATGGCGCTGTTCCCCGAGCCCTGGCCGGTGGTAGTGCTGTCCGGCTCCTGCGGCGGCATGATGCACCACCATTACCGCCGGCTGTTCGCCGGCAGCGAACACCAACAGCAGGCCGACCAATTCTGTGATCGGGTATTCGAACTGACCGAATTCCTGGTGCAGGTCTGCCGCATCCGGCTCAGCGACCAGGGCCCGGCCACCTCGGTGGTGCTGCACACTTCCTGCGCCGCCCGCCGGGAAATGAAGGTGCACATCACCGCCCGCCAACTGCTGGGCCAGCTGGACCGGGTGGAGCTGCGCGAGCAGGCCTACGAGAGCGAATGCTGCGGCTTCGGCGGCACCTTCTCGGTGCGCCACCCGGCCATCAGCGAAGCCATGGTGCAGGACAAGACCCAACACCTGAACGACACCGGCGCCGCCCAGCTCATCAGTGCCGACTGGGGCTGCCTGCTCAATATCAACGGCGCCTTCGAATACCAGAAGAAAGAGATGAAAGGCATTCACCTGGCCAGCTTCCTGCTGGAACGACTGGAGGGAGCTCATGCACAATAAGCCCCAACTGTTCCATCCCCAGGCCGAAGCGGCCCTGGCCAACCCCGAGCTGCGCGCCAACTTCCGCGGCGCCATGGACTACCTGCGCGACAAGCGCAAGGCCGCCTTCGCCGACGCCGACGAGGAACAGGCCATCCGCGACCGGGCCGAGGCCATCCGCCAGCGCTGCCTGAGCAAGCTGCCCGAGCTGCTGGAGCAGCTGGAGGCCAACTGCACCGCCAACGGCATCCGGGTGCACTGGGCCGAAAACGCCGAGCAGGCCAACGCTATCTTCGCCGACATCATCCGCGCCCACGGCGGCACCCTGGCGGTGAAGGGCAAGTCCATGGTGAGCGAGGAAATCGAGCTCAACCACCAGATGGAAAAAGAGGGCATCCGCTGCCTGGAAAGCGACATGGGCGAATATATCGTCCAGCTCGGCAACGAGACCCCGTCCCACATCATCATGCCCGCCATCCACAAGAACAAGCGGCAGGTGGCGGATCTGTTCGCCGAGCACGTGCCCGGTTTCACCCACACCCTGGACGTGGATCGGCTTATCCAGACCGGCCGCAATGTGCTGCGCGAGAAATTCCGCGAGGCCCACATCGGGGTGTCCGGCGTCAACTTCGCGGTGGCCGAAACCGGCACCCTCTGCCTGGTGGAAAACGAAGGCAACGGCCGCATGTGCACCACGGTGCCCGAGGTGCATATCGCCATCACCGGCATCGAGAAGGTGGTGGAGTTCCTGGCCGACGTGCCGCCGCTGTTCAGCGCCCTCACCCGCTCCGCCACCGGCCAGACCATCACCACCTACTTCAACATGATAAGCGGCCCGCGCAAGGACGATGAGCTGGACGGCCCCAGGGAAGTGCACCTGGTGCTGCTCGACAACGGCCGCAGCCAGGCCTTTGTGGACGAGGAAATGCGCAAGACCCTGCAGTGCATCCGCTGCGGCGCCTGCATGAACCACTGCCCGGTGTACACCCGCATCGGCGGCCACGCCTACGGCACCGTCTATCCGGGCCCCATCGGCAAGATCATCTCGCCCCACCTGATGGGGCTGGAAGCCACCCAGGATCTGCCCACCGCCTCCAGCCTGTGCGGCGCCTGCGGCGAGGTGTGCCCGGTGCGCATTCCCATCCCCGAGCTGCTGCAGCGGCTGCGCCACGAGGCCAAGCAGGACCCGCGCCCCGGCGTGCCGCCCCTGCGCGGCCAGAAGGCGGCGGCCAGCCGCACCGAAGCCTTGATCTGGCGCAGCTTCGGCCTGGTCACCAGCCGCCCGGCCCTGTACCTTATGCTGAGCTGGTGCGCGACCCGGCTGCGCGGCCTGCTGCCGAAGAAACTGGGCCCCTGGACCCGCTGCCGCACCGCCCCTCAACCCGCCGCCAGAACCCTGCGCGAGCTTATGGCCGAGAGGAACAAGTAATGTCGAACGCCCGTCACGCCATTCTCGACCGGCTGCGCCAGGCCCAGGCCCAGCCGCTGCCGGTAAACGACCCGGACTATCCCATCTGGAACCAGAGCGGGCAGGCAGAGATGCTGGCCCGCCTGACCGAGCTGCTGGAGCAGAACCACGCCGAGGTACGCCACCTGCCCCGGGCCGAACTGGTCGACACCCTGAAAACCCATGTGGAGCAGGCCGGTCTCCAGTGCGTCGCCACCGGCACCGGCGGCGACTTCTTCGGGGAAATAAGCCAGGCCCTGGCCGGCACCGCCGAACAGCTACCGTTCGACCGCCCCCTGGAAGCCTGGAAGGACGAACTGTTCAACCGGGTGGACGCGGGCATCACCGGCTGCCACGGCGCCATCGCCGCCACCGGCAGCCTGGTGCTGTGGCCGGGCCCGGCCGAGCCGCGCACCCTGTCGCTGGTGCCGCCGCGCCATATCGCCATCCTCAGGGCCTCCACCCTGCACCCCAACCTGCCGGCCATGATGGCCGCCCAGGGCTGGCACCAGGGCATGCCCACCAACCTGCTGCTGGTGTCCGGCCCGTCCAAGACCGCCGATATCCAGCAGACCCTGGCCTACGGCGCCCACGGGCCCAAGGAACTGCTGGTGCTGATCCTGGAGGACGCATAATGACCGCGCTCATACCCCAACAGACCCTGGCCCATGGCGCCCACGGGCCCAAGGAGCTGCTGGTGCTGATCCTGGAGGACGCATAATGACCGCGCTCATACCCCAACAAACCCTGGCCTATGGTGCCCACGGGCCCAAGGAACTGCTGGTGCTGATCCTGGAGGACGCATAATGACCGCGCTCATACCCCAACAGACCCTGGCCTATGGCGCCCACGGGCCCAAGGAACTGCTGGTGCTGATCCTGGAGGACGCCTGATGGAGCCGCGTTACCAACAACTGGCCGAGGCGCTGGCCGGCTTCCTGCCCGCCGGGCGCATCATCCAGGATCCGTCCCTGTGCCTGGCCTACGGCACCGACGCCAGCTTCTACCGGCTGGTCCCCAGGATGGTGCTGCGCCTGGCAAGCACCGATGAAGTGGTGCGGGTACTGCAACTGTGTCGCCAGCACCGCATCCCCTGTACCTTCCGCGCCGCCGGCACCAGCCTGTCGGGGCAGGCGGTGTCCGACTCGGTGCTGATCACCCTGACCGACGACTGGCGCAAGCACAAAATTATTGAGAACGGCCACCAAATCGCCCTGCAACCCGGGGTGATCGGGGCCGACGCCAACCGCTACCTGGCCCCCTTCGGGCGCAAGATAGGGCCGGATCCGGCGTCCATCAACAGCTGCAAGATCGGCGGCATCGCCGCCAACAACGCCTCCGGCATGTGCTGCGGCACCGCCCAGAATTCCTACCAGACCCTGCACGGCCTGGCGCTGGTGCTGGCGGACGGCACCCGGCTCGACACCCGGGACCCGGCAAGCCGGGCCCGCTTCGCCGAGCAGAAGCCCGAACTGCTGGCCGGCCTCCAACGACTGAGCGAGGAGGTCAGGGCCAACCGGGAGCTCTGCGAGCGCATCCGCCACAAATACCGGCTGAAGAACACCACCGGCTACAGCCTGAACGCCCTGGTCGACTTCGAAGATCCCTTCGACATCCTGGCCCACCTGATGATCGGCTCCGAAGGCACCCTCGGCTTTATGGCCGAGGTCAGTTATCACACAGTGCCGGATCACCCCTTCAAGGCCTCCTGCCTGCTGGTGTACCCGGAGATCGAAACCACCTGCCGGGCGGTGACCGCCCTGGCCGGCACCGAAGTGGCGGCGGTGGAGCTAATGGACGGCCGGGCGCTGAAATCCATCGCCGACAAGGCGGGCATGCCCGGCTTTATCCGCGAGCTGGATCTGGAAGCCGCCGCCCTGCTGGTGGAAGTGCACGGCGCCGACGAGGCCGAACTGCTGGCCAAATGCGAGCAGGCGATGGCGGCGGTGGCCGGCTTCGAACGCCGCAACGAGGTGCCCTTTACCCAGGACAAAACCCGCTGCGCCACCCTCTGGGCCATGCGCAAGGGCATGTTCCCGGCGGTGGGCGCGGTGCGCGAAACCGGCACCACGGTGATCATCGAGGACGTGGCGTTCCCCGTGGAACAACTGGCACCGGCGGTGCGCAGGCTCACCGAGCTGTTCGACCGCTTCGGCTACTCGGAAGCCATCATCTTCGGCCACGCCCTGGCCGGCAACCTGCACTTCGTGTTCACCCAGGGATTTGACTCGCAAGCCGAGCTGGACCGCTACGGCGGCTTTATGGACGCCGTGGCCCAGCTGGTGGCGGTGGAATACCAGGGCTCACTCAAGGCCGAGCACGGCACCGGCCGCAATATGGCGCCCTATGTGGAGCTGGAATGGGGCCAGGACGGCTATACCCTGATGCAGCAGATCAAGGCGCTGTTCGATCCGGACGGCATCCTCAACCCCGGGGTCATCCTCAACGACGACCACCAGGCCCATCTCAAGGATCTCAAGCCCCTGCCCGCCGCCGACGCCATCGTCGACAAGTGCATCGAGTGCGGCTTCTGCGAGGTGGTGTGCCCGTCCCGGGATCTCAGCCTGACCCCGCGCCAGCGCATCGTGCTGTTCCGCGAGCTGCAGCGCCGGGCCGCCCAGGGCGAAGCGGTCGAGGACGGCCTGGAGCAGGTGTTCCAGTACCAGGGGGTGGACACCTGCGCCGCCACCGGCCTGTGCGCCCAGCGCTGCCCGGTGGGCATCAATACCGGTGATCTGGTGCGACAACTGCGCACCGCGCGCTACCGCAAATTCGAGCCCATCGCCCGCTGGAGCGCGGATCACTTCGCCGCCACCACCGCCCTGGTGGGCCTGGGCCTGAACTCGGCCGCCCTCGGCCGCCGGCTGCTGGGCGAACGGGCCTTGGGCAAGCTCAACCGGGGGCTGCGCAAGGCCAGCAAGAACAGGGTGCCGCTGTGGCTGCCGGAGACCCCGGCCGCCAACCGGCACCGGCCCAGCGCCGGCAGTCCGCATGAAGGCCGGCCCAAGGTGGTCTACTTTCCTTCCTGCGCCAGCCGCACCCTGGGCCAGTCGCCGGGCGCCAAAGACGGCCGCCCGCTGACCGAGGTCACCCAGGCGGTGCTGGAGCGGGCCGGCTTCGACGTGCTGTTGCCCGCGGATCTCACCAGCCTGTGTTGCGGCCAGCCCTGGCAGAGCAAGGGCATGCTGGCGCTGGCCGACGGCAAGGCCGCCGAGCTGGAAGCGAAACTGTGGCAGGCCTCGGAGCAGGGCCGCTGGCCGGTGCTGATGGACACCAGCCCCTGCACCAAGCGCAGCCGGGAGCAGGCCGGGCTGCCGCTGGCCATCTTCGAGCCGGTGCAGTTTATCCTGGAACAGGCGCTGGACCGGCTCGAACTGAAGCCGGTGCAGGAGACGGTATTGCTGCACATCACCTGCAGCAGCCGGCACCTGGGCCTGGCCGACAAGATGCTGGAACTGGCCAAACGCTGCGCCGCCCGGGTGGTGGTGCCGGAACACATCGACTGCTGCGGCTTCGCCGGCGACAAGGGCTTCACCACCCCCGAGCTCAACGCCTCGGCCCTGAAGCCGCTGCGCGCCCAGGTGCCCGCCGGCTGCACCCGGGGGGTGAGCAACAGCCGCACCTGCGAGCTGGGCCTCAGCCACCACAGCGGCGTCAACTACGAGTCCATCCTCTATCTGGTGGACGAGGCCAGCCGGTAAGACGAAAGCTGGAAGCCAGAAGCTGGAAGCGATCAGCAGTCCTTGTGCGACTGCTGATCCCCTGCCCTCCCTCGGCCCCGTTATCACTCGCGAAGGCGGGAGTCCAGTACAAGCCGGGTTGCCCGCTTAAGGGCAATTGCCTTTTCCCCGCCACAACCTCTAACATAGACCCCTCTTTGCCCGATACCGACGCCGACATGACCCGACTCGCCACCACCAGGCCCAAGCCGAAGAAAACCGCCAAGCACACCCCTGCCGGCCAGTTTCAGCTGCTGTGGGAGAAGATAGAAAAGCAGAAAACCCGCCTGGCGGGCCAGGAAAAGCGGGTCCGCAAGATAGTGGATCGCTTCAACGCCGAGATATTGCCCCTGGAGCGGGAACATGCCCGCAGCCAGTACCAACTGGTCGAGCGACTGCTGACCTTTCTCTCCCGCAAATCCCTGACCCGGTGGCAAAGGGACGAGCTCTGCGACTGGATACATGACGAGCTGGGAGTGCTGTCCAGCAATCCCTTCGCCGCTCCCGAGCTGGACAGGACCGGGCTACTGGTCCGCTTCGAAAGCCTGATCAAGCAACACTACCCCCAGCCCGATACCCCACCGCTGACGGAATCCGAGCGCGAGCAAATCCGGAGCGATGTCTACCAGGAGCTGGGCCTGGAGCTGGATGACGAGGACATCGACCTCTTTATGCACAGCCCGGCCGATTTTCTGCAGCAAATGATGGCGAAGATGCAGGAAGGCGACGAGGACTGGCTGGAGGAGGATGAAGAAGAGGAAGCGGATGATATTTTCGGCCCCGACGAGACCGACGGCCAGGCCGCGGGCAAGGCTCTGATCCACCGACTGTACAAGCAGCTGGCGAAAAGGCTGCACCCGGATCTGGAGCAGGACAAGACCCAAAAGGCGATCAAGCACGAGCAGATGCAGCAACTGCTGGCGGCCAGGCAGGAAAACGACATCCACACCCTGCTCGAACTGCACCGGCAGCATTTCGACAGCGCCACCCTGGAGCAGCTCGGGCAACAGGATCTGGACGGCATCAACGAACTGCTGCGCCGGCAGCTACGCCAGCTGGAAGAGCAATACGAAGCCGTCTTTACCGACAACGGCCTGGAGTCGACCATCTGGAACCGCTTCCGGCACCTGGGCAGCACCTCCAGCGACCGCCAGTTCGCCGACCACACCAAGGAGCTCAAGGCCGATATCCGGCACAACAACAAGCTGCTCAAGCAGCTGACCACGCTCAAGGATGTGCAACAGCTGCTGCAGGAAGACAGGGCCTTGGGCTACTGAGTCCCTTTATCACCGCTGTTAACCGTCGTCGGTTCCGTATATGGACTCCCGCCTTCGCGGGAGTGACCACAGAGCAATACCAAGCTTTGCCAGCAGCCGGCTCCTCTTTTAGTTATTCCAGCTCCACATCCGACAGGGGCACGCAGCAGCAGGCCAGCACTATGCCCGCTTCCCGCTCCGCCGCCGACAGGGCCGGAGCCTCGGGCTGCGCCACCTCGCCGGATTTGAGGTTCTGCTTGCAGCTGCCGCAGATGCCGGCACGGCAGGACCAGGGCAGTGGCAGCCCCTGGCCTTCGGCCTGGGTCAGCAGATCCTGCTGGTTGTTGCCGGTGAATTCCCGCCCGCCGATGCGCACCCGCACCGCTTTTGTTTCACGTGCAACATCGACGGCGACCGGGCCGCCGAAGCTCTCCTGGTGGATGCGGCCCGCCGGTATCCCCAGCGCCAACAGCCAGGCTCTCGCCTGGCGCATAAAGCCCGCCGGGCCGCACAGGTAGACGTCCCGCTCGGCCAGCGCCGGCACCGCCGCCAGCTGGCCCAGCTCCAGCCGGCCGCCTTGGCCCCGCTCCGGCCGGGTCAGCACGAAATCGAGCCGCAGGCCGGGATGACGCCGGGCCAGCGCCTTCAGCTCGGCGGCGGCGGGCAGGTCGGCCTCGGCGCGGCACAGGTGCAGGAAGTGCACGTCCTCCAGCCGCTCCAGATCCGCCATGGCCCGCACCATGGACAGCATGGGCGTCACCCCCGAGCCCGCCGACAGCAGCAGGTAGCAACGGGCGGGCCGCAGGTGGAAGTCGCCCGCCGGGGCATGGGCCAGCAGGGCGTGGCCCGGCTGCAGCGCCTCGGCCAGCCAGTTGGACACCAGGCCGTCGGGCTGGCGCTTGACGCTGATGCCGTAGCGGCCGGGTCGGGTCGGGCTGGAGCTCAGGGTATAATGGCGCAGGTGGCGGCGGCCATCGATGTCCAGCGCCACCGGCAAATGCTGGCCCGGCTGGTAGTCGGCCAGGGGTTTGCGATCCATGGCCTCCAGCCAGTAGGTGTCCATGTCCCGGGCCAGGGGCTCGCGCTCCACGCACACCAGCTGCCGGCGTTTGGGCGCCGCGTCCGGGTAGATGGGGGCGCTGGCGTATTCCAGCACCTGCACCTGGTCGCCCAGGCGGATCTCGCCCTCGTTGAGGGGCACCAGGTTCTGGCCGAAATAGACCTCGCCATCTTCCCCACGGCGGTAACGGCTCAGGGTGGCGAGCGGCTCCTTCATGGAGTTGAAGCGCTCGGAGCCGGGCTCTATGGTGGTCATGATGCAACGGCTGCAGGGCTTGGCCACCAGGAACTCCACCTCGCCGATGCGGATGCGGCGCCAGCCGTCCTCCTCGAAGGGGCGGCCGCCCCGCACCACCAGGTTGGTGCGGAACTGGGACATCTCGATCTTGGCATCGGCACGCAGGTTGAGATCGGCGAGCGATCCTTCCGAGATCAGCAGCAAGGGGTAGCCGTCGGCGAAGCTGACGCCGGTGCCCAGCTTTTCCCGGTAGCGGTTGGAATGCTGGCCCAGCCACAACAGCTGCACCGGCTCACCCAGAATCCGGCTGAACCAGGCGTCATAATCAACATGAGTACTCCAGGCGGTGAAGCTGTCGCCCCAGACACCGGTGGACACCGGCTGCAACTGGAACTGCTGGTGGCGCACCGACAGCGGCTGGTCGCCATGGCGCAGCTCCAGGCCGCCGGCCACCGGCGTCACCCCGACCCCTTGCAGCCGGGGATGAGTACGGGCGGTGACGAAGGTGCCGTCCGGCCTGGCCAGCATATAGCGGCGATCGCCGCGCAGGCCTTCGCGGGAGACCCAGGCGTCCCGCACCGCCAGCCCGGCCGTTGATTTGATCGGATAAAGATTGAGCCCCGTGATCACCGCCATATTATTCCACCCTTTCTATCCCCAAAAGTTTACATCCGCATGCCAATCGGTAATGGTTGGCGGATATTGCTGTTCTTATCGTATCAAAGGAGTACAAATGACTATTGAACGCCGGCAGATCGGCCAACGCATGAGCCGCATCGTCAAACACAACGGCACCCTCTACCTGTGCGGCCAGGTCTGCAAGGACGCCACTCAGGATATCACCGAACAGAGCCGCACCATGCTGGAAAAAGTGGACGAACTGCTGCTCGAAGCCGGCTCCAGCCGGGAGCATATCCTCTCCGCCACCATCTACCTGAAAACCATGGCCGACTTCGCCGCCATGAACGCAGTGTGGGACGCCTGGGTACCCGAGGGCCATGCTCCCGCCCGCGCCTGCGTGGAAGCCGCCATGGCCCGCCCCGAGCTGCTGGTGGAGATCTCGGTGATCGCCGCCGAGCGTTAAACCCCTTCCTGCTCCAGCCAGCGGTACAGGGTGCGCCGGGTCACCCCCAGGATCTCGGCCGCCCGCTGCTTGTTGCCCTTGGTCTGCTGCAGCACGTAACGCATATAGTCGCGCTGCAGCTCGCTCAACGGCGGCAACTGCTCCCGGACCCTGTCCTGCCAGTCGGTCACGGCGGGGACCGGCGGCTCGGCCCCCGCCTTCAGCATCCGGGCCGGCAGGTGGCCCGGCTGGATCCACTCTTCCTCGCAGAACACCAGGGCCCGCTCCACCGCGTTTTGCAGCTCGCGCACGTTGCCCGGGAAGGGGTAGCGGTGAAACAGCTCCAGGCAGTCCGGGCCGAAGCCCCTGACCGCCTTGCCGCTGCGCTCGCGCCCCTGCTGCAGGAACAACTGCGCCAGCCGCTCTATGTCTTCGCCCCGCTCGCGCAACGGCGGCACCCGCAGGGAGAAGGTTTCCAGCCGGTAGAACAGATCCTCGCGGAAGCTGCCCTCCGCCACCTTCTGCTCCAGATCCCGGTGGGTGGCGGCGATGATGCGCACATCCACCCTGATCTCCCGGTCCGAGCCCACCGGGCGCAGGGTGCCTTCCTGCAGCACCCGCAGCAGCTTGGCCTGCAGCTCCAGCGGCATCTCGCCGATTTCGTCGAGCAGCAGGGTACCGCCATCGGCCTCCCGCAGCAGGCCGGTGCGCGCCTTGCTGGCGCCGGTAAAGGCGCCGCTGGCATGGCCGAAAAATTCGCTTTCCAGCAGTTCGCCGGGAATGCCGGCGCAGTTCACCGCCAGAAAGGGCCCGCCGGCCCGGCCGCTCTCCCGGTGCAGGGCCCGGGCCACCAGCTCCTTGCCGGTGCCGCTCTCACCCAGCACCAGTACCGGGCCCTCGGCGCCGGCCACCTGGCGGATCTGCTGGAACAGCCGGCGCATGGGCAGGCTCTGGCCGAGGATATCGTGAAAGCGCTCGCCCTTGAGCACCCGTTCCAGCTGTTGCTTCAGGCCCCGGTGCTCCAGC
Source organism: Zobellella iuensis (assembly GCF_016746085.1). GTDB lineage: Bacteria > Pseudomonadota > Gammaproteobacteria > Enterobacterales > Aeromonadaceae > Oceanimonas > Oceanimonas iuensis. Next base: position 50,745 of record NZ_JAERTZ010000033.1, on the reverse strand, counting down.
AGCCGGGCCACGGTCAGCAGGCAGTGATCCATGTCGAAGGGCTTGGTGAGGAAATCGTCGGCGCCGGCCTTGAGCGCCGCCACCGCCTGGGATACGGTGCCGAAGGCGGTGATGATCAGCATGGCCGGCGCCGGCGCCAGCCCCTTGACCAGGGGCAACAGGCTGAGGCCGTCGGCCCCGGGCAGGCGCACGTCGCTGATCACCAGATCCGGCACTTCCCGCGCCAGTTCGACCCTGGCCTGCTCCGCCGAGCCGGCGTGGCGCACCCGGTAGGACTCCGCCTCCAGCTCTTCCTGCAGCAGCTCGGCCAGGGCGGCGTCGTCTTCAATCAGCAGTATGGATGCCTTGGGCATGGGAACTCCTCGCAAGTGTCAGTATCACCCGGGCGCCGCCGCCCGGGGCCGTGGTGAGCGTCAGGCCGCCGTCCAGCTCGGCCATGATGTTGTGCACTATCGCCAGCCCCAGCCCGGTGCCCTCGCCCTTGGGTTTGGTGGTGACGAAGGGGGCCACCAGTTGCTCGGGGTCGAGGGCGAAGCCGGGGCCGTCGTCGGAGATCTCGATGGCAAGCCGCCCTTCCTGCTCCCGTACGGCAACCTCTACCCGGCTGCGCGCCGCCTGCAGGGCATTGCGCAGCACATTGACCAGGGCCAGCTCCAGCCGGGCACCGTCGAGCCGCAGCCAAACCGGTTTTCCGGACGGCGGCAGGCTCAGCCCGGCGACGGACCATTGTTCGTACCGCACGGCGGCGGCGCTCTGCGCCAGCAGCCGGTACAGCTCCACCGGCTCACTCTCCCGGGACTCGGGCCGGCTGAAATCCAGCAACTGGCGTACGATGCGCGACAGGCGCAACACCTGGCCGCGAATGGCGCCCAATTGGCGCTGGGCCTCGGGCTCATCGGTCTGCTTCTGCAGCCGGCGGGCACGACCGTCGATCACGTTGAGCGGCGCCCCCAGCTCGTGGGCGATGCCGCCCACCACAGTGCCCACCGCCGCCATCTTCTGCTGGTGCCGCAGGCGCCGGTTGAGCGCCCGCTCCTGGGCCCGGTGGTTGCGGATTTCCCCCAGCATCTCGTTCAGCCCCAGGGCGATGCGGCGCAGCTCCTGGGGGCCGGCCAGCGCCGCCCGCTGCTGCCAGTCGCCGGCCTTGACCCTGTCCATCACCGCCACCAGGCCGTTGACGTGGCGCCCCAGCCCCCGGTAATGACCCCAGATCACCACTCCCATCATCAGCACCCCGAAAATCAACCAGCCGAGCCAGGCGGTTCTGGCCAACAGGGCGAAGGACTGCTCGAAGTCCTTGGCCCGGCGGGTGATCTGGATAAGGCCGTTGATGCGGCCTCCCGCATCGGTCAGCGGCACGAAGTGGGAAAACACGTCCCGGCCCGCGGTCCGCTGATACAGCTCCTGCTGTTCCCCGGTCCGCATCACCCGGGTGGCGGCCGGGCGGTTGCGCAGGCTGAGGTCGGCGATGCCGGACGAGGCCAGCACCCGCCCCTCGGCATCGAACACCGAGGCGCCATAGACCTGGCCGATGGAAAACACCGCCGACAGGGTGCGCTCGACTCCCTTGATATCGCCGCCGGCCAGGGCGTCGCCGATAGGCCCGCTCACCGCCCGGGCGATCAGCTTGATGTCCTCCTTGAGCCGCTCGTCTTGCGCCAGGTTGACATGGTGCAGGGTCAGGCCGACGCCCAGCGCCAGGATCAGCCACAGGGGCAGTACCACATAGAGCACCACCCGCCAGCCGATGCCGCCTCCCCCGACCCCGTTCTTTATCCGGTAATACATGGGCTCTGTATCATCCTGTCCCGAATGGATAATTCACACTATGACAAAAAGACACAGACCCCGTCCTCCGGTGCGGTATCCGCTACGACAGCAACCCACGCAACAATATAAATAACCATAAAAAACAGACAGTTAAAATAAAAATTCAAAGGTTGGCACGATCCTGGCCTTAGTCAGGGGGAATCTATAACGCCAACCGAGGAGTTTATGATGAAAAAGACCCTGACCGCTTCCGCCCTGCTGTCCGCCCTGTTGCTGGCCACGGCCCCGGCCATTGCCCAGAGCACTGCCGCCATGCCGCCGGCCGCGGCCCAGCCCGCCGCCGGCATCGATGATGCCCAGCTGGAGAAATTCGCCGCCGCCCAGGACAAGATCAGCCTGTTGCAGGAAGAAGCCATGGCCAAATTGAGCCAGGTGGAAGATGAGCAGCAGGCCCAGGCCATCCAGCAGGAAGCCAACGAAAGCATGGTGGATGCCGTGACCGAATCGGGCCTGTCGGTGGAAGACTACAACCTGATCGCCAACCAGCTGCAGACCAGCCCCGAACTGCAGCAGCGGCTTGAGGCCCTGCGCTGAGCCAAAACGGCCATGGGGCATCCTTGCCCCATGCCATTGCCCCCTACCGGTTGCCCGGGCTTCAGAGTACTGACAAACCTTCGTATTACTCTGTGGTCACTCCCGCGAAGGCGGGAGTCCAGTGCACCATGTCATGGATCTCCGCCTTCGCGGAGATGACTAGGGTTAAAACGGCTGCGGGAAAAGGAAATATCTGGCGAAAAAACAGGAGCTGGACTTTGTCAGCAAGCTGAAAGCCCGGTTGCCCGGGCTTTTTTGCAGTGCAACAAGATCGATGCCGCGATCCGGACCGATCTACACCGTCAGGTGCCGCTTGATCAGGGAGTCGGACAGCTCGGCGATCTCGCCCTCGGCCACCTGCCGGCCCCGATCCAGGATCACGAAGCGATCCGCGTACTTGCGGGCGAAGGGCAGTTTCTGCTCCACCAGCAGCACGCTGAGGCCGTCTTCCGTCATCAGCCGGCGGATCACCTGGCCGATATCGGCGACGATGTTGGGCTGTATGCCCTCCCCCGGCTCGTCCAGGATCAGCAGCTCCGGCTCCAGCACCAGGGCCCGGCCGATGGCCAGTTGCTGCTGCTGGCCGCCGGACAGATCCCCGCCCCGGCGCTGGCGCATCTCCTTCAGCACCGGAAACAGCTCATAGACTCGCTCCGGGATCCGGCGCAGGCCATCGCCCCGGGCCGCCAGGCCGGTGCGCAGGTTTTCCTCCACCGTCATCAGCGGGAAGATCTGCCGGCCCTGGGGCACATAGCCCAGCCTGAGCCGGGACCTGTCTTCCAGCCGCTTTTTGGTGAGTTCGGTGCCATCGTCCAGGCGGATGCTGCCGCTCTTCGCCGCCACCTCGCCCATGATGCACTTGAGCAGGGTGGTTTTGCCCACCCCGTTGCGGCCCATCACGCAGGTGCAGCGGCCGCGGGGGATGTCCAGGCTCAGGTCCCAGAGGGTGTGGCTTTCGCCGTAGAACTGGTTGAGTTTGTCGATTGTCAGCATCAGGCCACCTCGGCGCCGCTTTCTTCCCCCAGGTACACCTCGACCACCCGCGGGTCGTTGGATACCTGGTCCATGGTGCCTTCGGCCAGCACCGAGCCCTGGTGCAGCACCGTCACCTTGCGCGCGATGGAACGCACGAAGCCCATGTCGTGCTCCACCACCACCACCGACTGCTTGCCCTTGCCGGCCAGCTTGGTCAGCAGCTCGGCGGTCAGCTCCATCTCCTGCTCGGTCATGCCCGCTACCGGCTCGTCCACCAGCAGCAGCCGGGGCCGCTGCATCAGCAGCATGCCGATCTCCAGCCACTGTTTCTGGCCGTGGGAGAGGATGCCCGCCAGCTCGTGGGCGGCGGACCTGAGGCCGATAAGCGCCACCACCTCGTGAATGCGATCCCGCTGCGCCGGGCTCAGCCGGGCGGTCAGGGTGGGCAGCACCCGCTTGTCGGCGGCCATGGCCAGCTCCAGGTTTTCGATCACCGTCAGCTCTTCGAACACCGTGGGTTTCTGGAACTTGCGGCCTATGCCCAGGCTGGCGATCTCCGGCTCCGACAGCCGCAGCAGGTTGTGCTTGCTGCCGAACCATACCTGGCCCTTATCGGGCCGGGTCTTGCCGGTGATGATGTCCATCATGGTGGTTTTGCCGGCGCCGTTGGGGCCTATGATGCAGCGCAGCTCGCCGTCGTCGATGGTGAGGTTGAGGTTGTTGATGGCCCTGAAGCCGTCGAAGCTCACGCTCACGTCCTCCAGGTAAAGGATGGGGCCGTGGCGCACGTCCACCGGCGACACCTCGGGCACCATAAAGTCGAACACCTGATCCCGGCGGGCCAGGGATTTGAACATCTTCATGCGCTTGCCTCCTTGGGTGCAGCGGAAGAACGGCGGCGGGCCAGCAGGCCGGCGATGCCCCTGGGCAACAGCACGGTCGCCACCACGAAGAGGCCGCCGAGGGCGAACAGCCAGGCGTCGGGCATGACCCCGGTGAACACCGTCTTGGCGTAGTTCACCAGCAGGGCGCCCAACACGGCGCCGTAGAGGGTGGCGCGGCCGCCCAGGGCCACCCACACCACGATTTCGATGGAGAACAGCGGCGAGAATTCGCTGGGGTTGATGATGCCCACCTGGGGCACGTAGAGGGCCCCGGCCACCCCGGCCAGCATGGCGGACAGCACGAACACGAACAGCTGCACCCGCTCCACCCGGTAGCCGATAAAGCGGGTGCGGGCCTGGGCGTCACGCGAGGCCACGCACACCCGGCCCAGCTTGCTCAGCACCAGGGCCCGGCACAGCCAGTAGCCCAGCGCCAGAGCGATGCCGGAGGCGATAAACAGCCCCACCCGGGTGGTGTCGGCGCGCAGATCGAAGCCCAGCAGCTCGCGGAAGTCGGTGAGGCCGTTGTTGCCGCCAAAGCCCATCTCGTTGCGGAAAAACGCCAGCATCAGGGCGAAGGTCAGCGCCTGGGTGATGATCGACAGATAGACCCCGGTGACCCGGGAGCGGAACGCCAGGAAGCCGAACACCAGCGCCAGCAGTCCCGGCGCCAACAGCACCATCAGGAAGGCGAACCAGGCCATGTCGAAGCCGGCCCAGTACCAGGGCAGGCTGTCCCAGTTGAGGAACACCATAAAGTCCGGCAGCTCCGGGTGGCCGTACACGCCCCGGTCGCCGATCTGGCGCATCAGGTACATGCCCATGGCGTAGCCGCCCAGGGCGAAGAAGGCGCCGTGGCCCAGGCTGAGGATGCCGAGATAGCCCCACACCAGGTCCACCGCCACCGCCAGCAGGGCATAGCTCAGGTACTTGCCGAGCAGGGTGACGGTGTAGGTGGACACGTGCAGCGGGTGCGCCGCCGGCAGCAGCAGGTTGGCCAGGCTCACCAGCAGCAGGGCCGCCAGCAACACCGCCAGAAAAACCCGGGTCTGGCGCTCTTTAAGGGGTTGGGTCAACCACATGCGTTATGCCTCCGCCGCCCGGCCCTTCTGCGGGAAGAGCCCGCGCGGCCGTTTTTGAATGAACAGTATGATGAACACCAGCACCATGATCTTGGCCAGCACGGCCCCGGCCCAGGGTTCCAGGATCTGGTTGATGACCCCGAGCGAGAGCCCGGCCACCAGAGTGCCCCAGAGGCTGCCCACGCCGCCGAACACCACCACCATAAAGGAGTCGATGATGTAGTTCTGGCCCAGGTTGGGCCCCACGTTGGTGAGCTGGGACAGGGCCACCCCGGCCAGGCCGGCCACGCCGGAGCCCAGGCCGAAGGTGAGGATGTCCACCCGGGTGGCGCGAATGCCCATGGCCCTGGCCATGGTGCGGTTCTGGGTGACGGCGCGCACCTCCAGCCCCAGCCGGGTGCCCTTCATCACCCACATCAGACCGGCGAACACCAGCAGGGCGAAGCCCAGCACATAGAGCCGGTTGAGGGTGAGCGACAGGGCGTCGTTCACCACCAGGGAGCCGCTCATCCACTCGGGGGTGACCACGGTGCGGTTGAGCGGAGAGATCAGGGTGCGCACCAATTGCTGCAGGATCAGGCTGACGCCGAAGGTGGCCAGCAGGGTTTCCAGCGGCCGCCCCTTGAGGAACTGGATGACACCGCGCTCGATGGCGATGCCGGCGAGCGCCGCCACCAGGAAACCGGCGGGAATGGACAGCAGCAGCGCCAGCCCCGGCTGGCCCGGCAGCAGCTGTTGCAGCATCCAGGTGGTGTAGGCGCCGAGCATGATCAGTTCCCCGTGGGCCATGTTGATCACCCCCATGACCCCGAAGGTGATGGCCAGGCCGATGGCCGCCAGCACCAGCACCGAGCCCAGGCTGAGGCCGAAATAGAGGGTCTCGGCGGCGCGGTTGAGCTTCAGGTTCTGCTCTATGCCGGCCAGCGCCTTGCGGGCCGCCTCGGCCAGCTCGCCGTCGCCTGCTGCCGCCCGGTTGAGGGCGATGCGCACCCGGCTGTGCAGGCTGCCTGCCAGCGTTTCGATGGCGCTGATGTCGCCCTGCTCCAGCCGGTGGATGGCCAGGGCCTGGGTCAGCCGCCGCCGGGTCTGGCCGTCGGCCTCCTCCGGGATCAGCACCGCCAGGGTGGGCGCCAGTTCGGCATCCACCTCGCCCAGCAGCCGCTCGGCCGAGGCCCGCCGCAGGGCCGGGTCGTCGGCATGGAGATCCAGCACCGCCAGGGTGCTGCGCAGCTGGTTGCGCAGGCTGTTGTTGATGCTGATCCGGTCCAGCTCCCGGCGCCCCAGGGTGCCCAGAGGCTCATGACTGAGCGCATCGACCACCGGCCACTGCCGGCCGCCGGTGCTCATCACCAGCACGAAGCGCCGGTCTTCCTTGCCGCGTTGCAGGCGGCCGTCGAGCAGCGCCGCCAGCCAGTCCCGCGCCCGCGGATCCCGGCTGGCGACAATGGCGTCGACGGCCTCGCTTTTGGCCGAAAAGGCGCGCGCATCCAGCGCCTCGAGCAAAGCCTGGCCGGCATCGACCTGGGCCGCCACCGGCAGCGCCGGGGCCAGCAGCCCCGCCACCAGCCATAGCCGGACCATCAGGATCCTGAAAATATTCATGGTGCTGTCCTTTATTTCCCAAGGTTTCCGGGTCACGGAATGGGGCGCAGGCGGCCCGCCTGCATTCGCGCACGGCGCGAACCCTCGGATTGGCCCACCACATCGCGGCGTTACAAGGACTCGAGGCAGAACAGGCATCGCGGGTTGCGCCGTGCCTTGCCCCACCCCGTGCCACCCTTATGCGGGCGGGCCGCCCGCGCCCCAAGGGGGCATGCCACCCACAAGTCATGGCAGGGATCCGCCTGATAGCTTCCAGCTTCCCGCTTTCAGCTTCCGGCTTAATTCCCCAGCGCCGCCTGGGCTTCCGCCACGGCCTGGCTGCCGCCGCACTTGCCGGTGGTCACGTTGTAGTTGCCGCAGCGCATGGGCGCGGTCCAGTCCGCCACCAGATCCCGGGAGCCGGGCAGGTAATCGGACCAGGCGTCGCCCATCACGGTACCCGTGGTCTGCCAGACCACCTCGAACTGGCCATCGTCCTGGATCTCGCCGATGAGGACCGGTTTGGTGATATGGTGGTTGGGCAACATGGTGGCGTAGCCGCCGCTCAGGTTGGGCACCGTCACCCCTATGATGGCGTCCTTTACCGCGTCCACCTCGGTGGTGCCGGCCTTGCGCACCGCCTCGGCCCACATGTTGAAACCGATATAGTGGGCTTCCATGGGGTCGTTGGTCACGGCGGCGTCGTTCTTGGTGAAGGCGGTCCAGGCGTCGATGAAATCGCCGTTGGCGTCGGTATCCACGCTCATAAAGTAGTTCCAGGCCGCCAGATGGCCGACCAGGGGGCCGGTGTCGATGCCGGACAGCTCCTGCTCGCCCACCGAGAAGGCCACTACCGGGATGTCAGCGGCGTCGATGCCCTGGTTGCCCAGCTCGCGGTAGAAGGGCACGTTGGCGTCGCCGTTGATGGTGGACACCACGGCGGTCTTCTTGCCGGCACTGCCGAAGCGCTTGATCTCGGCCACTATGTTCTGCCAGTCGGAGTGGCCGAAGGGGGTGTAGTTGATCATGATGTCGGCCTCGGCCACGCCATGATCCCTAAGGTAGGCCTCGAGGATGCGGTTGGTGGTGCGCGGGTACACATAGTCGGTGCCGGCCAGCACCCAGCGCTCCACGCCCAGCTCCTGCATCAGGTAGTCCACCGCCGGAATGGCCTGCTGGTTGGGCGCGGCACCGGTGTAGAACACATTCTGGGAGGATTCCTCGCCCTCGTACTGCACCGGGTAGAACAGCAGGCCGTTCAGCTCTTCCACCACCGGCAGCACCGCCTTGCGCGACACCGAGGTCCAGTTGCCGAAGATCACGTCCACCTTCTCCTGGGCCAGCAGCTCCCGCGCCCGCTCGGCGAACAGCGGCCAGTTGGAGGCCGGATCCACCACCACCGGCTGCAGTTTTTTGCCCAGCAGGCCGCCGGCGGCGTTCTGCTGCTCGATCAGCATCAGTACGGTGTCTTTCAGGGTGGATTCGCTGATGGCCATGGTGCCGGACAGGGAGTGCAGCACCCCGACCTTGATCACCTCATCCTGGGCCTGGGCGGTAAAGGCTGCCAGGCCGGCGGCCAGCAGGGCGGTATAACAGAGGGATTTTTTCACGATAAGCTCCTTGTGCTGAAACACTTTTTTCGATTGCCTGCTTCGCTTGAAGCAAAGGCTGTGCCAGCACAGAAGCATCTACCAAAACAGTGGTATACCTATTATTGGGTATCCTGTTTTCTCCCCTTCCCCTCCAAAAAGGTGCAATACCGGGAGGGCGAGGCTGGGCCCGCACCAAAGTTGGGCGGGCCGGAAAAAATAAAAGCCCGGAATACCGGGCCTTTAAACGGGGTGAAGCGAGCCGCTCGCTTACACCACACCCTGCTCGATCATGGCGTCGGCCACCTTGCGGAAACCGGCGATATTGGCGCCCAGCACCAGGTTGTGGGGCTCGCCGAACTCGGCGGCGGTGGTGCTGGCGCTGAGGTAGATGTTCTTCATGATCACCTTCAGCTTCTCGTCCACTTCCTCGAAGCTCCAGCGCTGCATGCTGGCGTTCTGGGCCATTTCCAGCTGGCTGGTGGCCACGCCGCCGGCGTTGGCCGCCTTGCCCGGGCCGTAGCAGATTTTGGCGTCGAGGAAGACTTCCACCGCCTCCTGGGTGGAGGGCATGTTGGCGCCTTCGGACACGGCGATCACGCCGTTGGCCACCAGCGCCTGGGCGTCGGCCTCGGTCAGCTCGTTCTGGGTGGCGCAGGGGAAGGCCAGCTGGGCCGGGATGCGCCATACCGCGTGGCCGTCGGCCGGGTAGTCGTTCACCGGGATGAACCTGGCATCCGGATGGGCGGTCAGGTACTCGCTCAGCCGCACCTTGCGCACTTCCTTCAGCTCCTTCAGGGTGGCCAGGTCGATGCCGGCTTCATGGTAGAGGGTGCCGCTGGAGTCGGAGCAGGTCACCGGGCGGGCGCCCAGCTCATACAGCTTCTCGATGGTGTAGATGGCCACGTTGCCGGCGCCGGACACCAGGCACTGCTTGCCGGCCAGGGTATCGCCCTTGTCCGCCAGCATGTACTGGGCGAAGTAGACGCAGCCGTAGCCGGTGGCCTCCTTGCGCACCAGGGAGCCACCCCACAGCAGGCTCTTGCCGGTGAAGACGCCGTCGTAGTGGCCGGTGAGGCGCTTGTACTGGCCGAACATATAGCCGATTTCCCGGGCGCCCACGCCGATGTCGCCGGCGGGCACGTCGGTGGTGGGGCCGATATGGCGGTACAGCTCGTTGATGAAGGACTGGCAGAAGCGCATGATTTCGCCGTCGGACTTGCCCTTGGGATCGAAGTTGGCGCCACCCTTGCCGCCGCCGATGGGCAGGCCGGTGAGGGCATTCTTGAAGATCTGCTCGAAACCGAGGAACTTGATGATGCCGGCGTTCACGCTGGGGTGGAAACGCAGGCCGCCTTTATAAGGCCCCAACGCCGAGTTGAACTCGATGCGGTAGCCCTTGTTGACCTGGACCTTGCCCTGGTCATCCACCCAGGGCACCCGGAACATGATCTGGCGCTCGGGCTCGACCATGCGTTCGATGATGGAGTGCAGCTTGTACTTCTCGTTGGTTTCGAGGATGGGCTGCAGCGAATCCAGCACCTCCTCTACCGCCTGATAGAACTCTGCTTGTGCCGGACTGGTTTTTTGAAGCTTGACGATGGTGTCGTGGATATACGTCACGATATCTTCCTTGTTGTTATCTTGTTGAACTTTTCATCTGGGATACATATTAAGACCCGCTGGTATTGATATATGGATACAGTCATCCGGTCAATGGCTGACGAGTAAATAATTATTGCTAAAAAAGCGAATATTTATTCCTTTTGTGCGTGCCGCTTCCCCGCCCGGCCCACCAGCTCGTTGGTAAATCGGTCTATGCTTGATCCAGAAAACAGGGGAGCAAGTGTATGGATGCCAACGGAACGATTTCGTCCCCCGACGACAGCCGTCTGGGCCAGTTCCTGATCGAGCAGGGCCACATCACCGAGAAAGAGCTGAGCCGCCTGGAACGCATGCGCCAGGGTCAGGCCGATGGCGGATCCCTGGCCTCCCTGTTGCTCAACCTGGGCATGATGTCGGAGCGGGAGCTGGCCCGCTGCCTGGCCGAACTGACCCGGCTACCGCTCACCACCGCCGAGCAATATCCCCTGTCCCCGCCGCTGGACATGGCCCTGTCCTACCGTTTCCTGAAAGAGCATCATCTGCTGCCGCTGCGCCAGGAGCCGGACGCCCTGGTACTGGCCATGGTCGATCCCAGGGACGACTTCGCCGTCCGGGCCATGGCCATGATGTGTCGCCAGCCGGTGCGGCTGCAGGTGGGCGTGAACTCGGAGATTACCGCCGCCATCGAGCGGCTCTACGGCGAGGGCCAGAGCAAGATGGGCGATATCCTCTCGGCGGTGCAGCAGGAAGAGGAAACGGAAGAAAGCATCGCCCAGCTCAAGGACATGGCCAGCGAGGCGCCGGTGATCCGCCTGGTCAACCTGATCATCCAGAAGGCGGTGGATCTGCGCGCCTCCGACATCCATGTGGAACCGTTCGAGAATCTACTCAAGATCCGCTACCGCATCGACGGCGTGCTGCAGGAGAGCGAGGCTCCGCCGGTGAACATGACCCCGGCCATTCTCTCCCGCATCAAGATCATGGCCCGCCTCAACATCGCCGAACGCCGGCTGCCCCAGGACGGCCGTATCGAGCTAAAAATCCAGGGCATGGAGCTGGATATCCGGGTATCCACCGTGCCCACCATGCACGGAGAGAGCCTGGTGATGCGGCTGCTCAACCGGGAAAGCGTGGTGCTGGACTTCGACGCCCTGGGCTTTGCCGAAGACACCAAGGCCCGGCTGCGCCAGGTGCTGAAGATACCCCACGGCATGCTGATGGTCACGGGCCCCACCGGCAGCGGCAAGACCACCACCCTCTATACCGCCCTCAACCAGCTCAACACCACGGAGCGCAAGCTGATCACGGTGGAAGATCCGGTCGAATACCAGCTGGAGGGGGTCAACCAGATACAGATCAAGCCGAGTATCGGGCTCAGCTTCGCCAGCGCCCTGCGCTCCATAGTGCGCCAGGATCCAGACGTCATCATGGTGGGGGAAATGCGCGACCTGGAAACCGCCCGCATCTGCGTGCAGTCGGCCCTCACCGGCCACCTGGTGCTGTCCACCCTGCACACCAACGACGCCGCCAGCAGCGTGACCCGACTACTGGAAATGGGGGTGGAAGACTACCTGCTCACCTCCACCCTCAATGCGGTGATCGGACAGCGGTTGGTGCGGGTGCTCTGCCCCCACTGCAAGGAAAGCTACCCGCCACTGCCGGAGCTGGTGCGGGAGCTGAAACTGGCGCCGCTGGCGGCGGGCGAGCCCATCCGCCTGTTCCGGCCGGTGGGCTGCGCCCACTGCGCCGGCACCGGCTACCATGGCCGGCTGGCGATCCAGGAGCTGCTCACCATGAACGACGACATCCGCAAGCTGGTGCTGAGCCATGCCGACGCCGGCAAGATCCAGGAGGCCGCCATTCGCCACGGCATGAGGACCATGTACGGCGACGGCCTGCACAAGGCCCTGCAGGGGATCACCCACGTGGAAGAGGTGATCCGGGTCACCCAGGAGGCCTGAGGTGGCGCTGTTCCATTTCAAGGCGGTCAGCCAGAGCGGCGAGGTGCAGGAAGGCCGGCTCGAAGGCGCCGATCAGCAGACCATAGTGCTGCAGCTGCAACAGCGGGGCCTGATCCCGCTCAGCGTGGAGCCGGCCGACGGCCGGGGCGCCGCCTCGGCCGGTCTGGGGCTGCGACTGGGCCGCAAGCGGGTGGGCGAGCGCCAGATCCAGGCGCTCACCCAGGATCTGGCCGCCCTGCTCAAGGCCGGCGTGCCCCTGGAGCGGGCCTTCGGCATCATGATCCAGGTGCGCGACAAGGGCGACGACATCCGCCTGCTCGGCCAGATCCGCGAAGGCATACAGCGCGGCCAGACCCTGTCGGCGGTGCTGGCCGAGCAGGACGCGGCCTTCTCCCCCTTTTACCTGAACATGATCCGGGCCGCCGAGGTCTCGGGCAACCTGGAGCAGGGCCTGTCCGACCTGGCGCTGTATCTGGAACGCAGCCGCCAGCTACGGGAAAAAGCGATGTCGGCGCTGATCTACCCCATCATACTGCTGCTGGTGTCGGCGGCGTCCCTGCTGATCATCCTCATCTATGTGATCCCCCAATTCCAGCAGCTGTTCGCCGACATGGGCCAGGCCATGCCATTGTCCACCCGGGTGGTGATCGGCGCCGCCGAATTCCTGCGCGACATGGGTCTCTGGCTGTTGCTGCTGATCCTGCTGGCCCTGATCTACGGCCGGCGCCAGCTGGCCCGGCCCGACAAGCGCCTGGCCTGGGACGGCTTGTTGCTGCGCCTGCCCCTGGCCGGGGAGCTGATCCGCCGGCTGGAGGTGGCCCGTTTCAGCCGTAGCCTGGGCACCCTGATGAAGGGCGGCGTGCCCCTGCTCAGCGCCCTGACCATCGCCCGCGACACCGTCGGCAACCAGTTGCTGGCCAATACCCTGAGCGACGCCGCCGGCAGCCTGAAGGAGGGTCGCCGGCTGGCCGAACCGCTACAGGCATCGGGCCAGTTTCCGCCCCTGGCGATACAGATGATACGGGTGGGCGAGGAAACCGGCCAACTGGAGGAGATGCTGCTCAAGGTGGCCGACACCTACGACCGGGAAGTGGAAAACGCCATTCAGCGCCTGCTGACCATACTGGAGCCGGTGTTGATCGTCGGCCTGGGGGTCATCATCGCCGGCATCATCATTTCCATACTGGTGGCCATTCTCGGCATCAGTGAACTGCCCATATAGGGAGGCAACGGTGCGTTACAACAAGACCATGAAATCACGGCTCGGTTTTACCCTGCTCGAACTGCTGGTGGTGCTGGTGATCCTGGGACTGCTGGCCAGCCTGGTCGGGCCCCAGGTGCTGCGCCAGCTGGCCGGCTCCAAAACCAAGACGGCGCAGCTGCAGATCCGGGAGCTAAGCACGGCGCTGGATCTGTACCGGCTGGAGGTGGGCCGCTATCCCACCACCAGCGAAGGGCTGGACGCCCTGCTCAATGCCCCCGCCAACACCCGGGGCTGGAACGGCCCCTACCTGACCAAGAGAGCCATTCCCAAGGATCCCTGGGGCAACGACTACCACTACCGCTCACCAGGCCAATACGACGGCTTCGACCTGTTCAGCCTGGGTGCGGACAACCGGGAAGGAGGCACGGGTGAGGATCAGGACGTGGTCAGTTGGGAGTAGGGGCTTTACCCTGCTGGAGCTGCTGGTGGTGCTGACCATTTCCACCCTGGCGCTGGCGGTGGCCCTGCCGCGCTTCGCCGCCCTGCTGCCCGGGGCCGAACTGAAGAGCTACAGCCGGCAAACCGCCGCCCTGCTGCGGCTGGCCCGCAGCCAGGCCATCGCCACCGGTGAGGAAGTGGCGCTGGTATTCGACCAGGCAGGTCGCCAGACCCGGTTGTCCGGGCGGGAGGCACCCTATCCCTGGCCGGAGCGGATTGAACTGGCACTGGAAAAGGGCGAGGAGTCTCAATCTGCCCCCCAGGAAATCATCTTTTATCCGGACGGCGCCAGCAGCGGCGGCACCCTGGAGGTGGCAGGAGCCGGGCAGCGCTATCGCATAGCGGTGCACTGGCTGACCGGCAGGGTGGCCTTCCATGACTAGGGGCAGGGCCCGCCCCGGCCAGGGGGGATTTTCCCTGCTGGAGGTGCTGGTCGCCTTCGCGGTGCTGACCATCACCCTGGGCGTGCTGCTCAACATCTTTTCGCTGGCCATCCGCACCACCCAGAGCGTCCTGGAACAACAGAAGGCCATGCTGCTGGCGGAATCGAAACTGGCCGAGCTGGATGCCGGCCGCCGCTTGCGGCCGGGACGGGTGCAGGGCTGGTTCGACGACCACTACCGGTGGGAAACCCGGGTGGAGGAGTTCGACAGCCGGGAGCTGATGGACAACGACACCATGCTGATGCCCTACCGGCTGTCGGTGATCGTGGGCTGGGGCCGCAACCAGCAATATGAAATCACCACCCTGCGGCTGGTGCGGCAGGAGGCCCGATGAAGCGGCAACAAGGCTTTACCCTGCTGGAACTGGTGGTGGCGCTGACCCTGCTGACCCTGCTCTCGGGGCTGATGTTCGGCGGCTTCCGCCTCGCCGGCCGGACCTGGGAGACGGTAGAGCGCCACAACGACCGGCTCGGCGAACAGGTGCAGTTGCAGTTGTTCCTGCGCAACCTGCTGTCCCGGGCAGAGCCCAGGGACATCTGGGACATCCGCCAAACCCAGTTGCTGTCGTTCCAGGGGCGCGAGGACTCGCTGCTGTTCCTGGCTCCCCTGCCCCACAAAGGCGGCGGCCCGGCACAGCCGGCCTGGTTCTACCTGGCGCTGGACGAGACCGAGCCCGAGCATCCCCTGCTGCTGCTGAAAACCCAGCCCGTTATGGCCGGCAACAACCCGGAACAGCAGGCGATCGAGCCCTTCGACTGGTACCGGCTGCTGGACGACTTTCGCCGGCCGGAGCTGCTGCCACCCTTGCTGGCATTGGAGGTGGACGAGTTCAAGCTGCACTACCAGGCCCGGGAAGAAGACAACCGCCTGCCCGAGTGGCAAACCGACTGGCTGGAGCAGGAACGGCTGCCGGCACTGATCCGGCTGCAGCTGGCCCCGGACTGGCCCGCCCTGGTCATAGCTCCCGGAGACCACCGCTATGAGATCAAGGATGAATACTAGGCCGCGGGGCATCGCCCTGGTCAGCGTGCTCTGGGTGCTGATCCTGCTGACCCTGCTGGCTACCGGGCTTTCCCTGAACAGCCGCAGCCAGGCCCAGCAGAGCAGCAATATCACCCATGCCGCCCAGCTTCGTCACGCCGCCGATGCGGGCATGCACCTGGCGCTGCTGGCACTGGCCCAGCCGCAAGACCGGCAGCCCTGGCTGGCCGACGGCAGCCCTCATCTGATTCAACTGGATGACATGGAAATCAGGGTGGCGATCTTTAATGAAAGCGGGCGCATCGATCTCAACGCCGCCGGCCCCGAACTGCTCGATGGCCTGCTGGCCACCATAGGTCTGGACGACGGCCAGCGCGCCCGGCTGGTGGACGCCATCATGGACTGGCGCGACGGCGACGATCTGCGTCGGCTGCACGGCGCCGAAGTCGACGACTATATCGCCGCCGGGCTGGACTACGGCCCCGCCAACGCCTCCTTTGAATCGGTGGAGGAAGTACAGCGGGTATTGGGCATGACCCCGGATATCTACCGCCGGATCAGGCACAGCCTGACCATCCACAACCCGCGCAACAGCATCAATCCCCTCTATGCCCCTCGCCAGGTGTTGCTGGCCCTGCCCGGCACCGATGAAGCGCCCGTCGATCAGTTTATCGAAGACAGACGCAGGAGCCATGAAAATGGCCAACCGCCTCCGGCCACCAGCATGTTTCCACGCCCCTTCCTCTCTGGCGGCGCCCCCGGGGTCAACTACACTATTCATACTGAAGCTCGTATGAATACGGTTTACCGCTACCACCTGACGGCCAGCCTGCTCAACCGTCGCGGCCAGGCCGTGGTGGAACGGATCAGCCAGGAATCCGTACCGCTGTTCACCGAGCCGGGCGGTTAACGGAGATTCCCTATGGATGGGGATAATATCGTACAGAAGCTGAATCATTACGGTCGCGGGCTAGGGCAACACCTTGCCCTATTCTGGCAATGGTGGAGCCGCCAGCTGCTCAGCCTGCTGTCTCCCCACCTGAGCCGGCGCCTGCTCGGCCAGAAGCAACGGCTCGGCATTTATCCCGAACAGGATAGCTATCGGCTGACGTTGGAGCCCCAGGGCGAGCAATTGTTCCTGAACGGATCGCCGGCCCAGGAGGAAGCCCTGGAGCGGATGCTGAAACAGGCCGACAGCATCCGCCTCTGCCTGCCCGCCGGCGAGTTGCTGCTGACCCGCATCATCCTGCCGGCGGCCACCGCCGGCAACCTGGCCAACGTGCTGCGCTTCGAAATGGACAGGTACACCCCTTTCAGCTCCGATCAGGTCTATTTTGGTTTCAAAGCCGCTCCCCGCGAGAAAGACGGCGCCCAGATCCAGATCAGCCTGTCGCTGGCGCCCAAGGTCCAGGTGGCCCCCAGGCTGGCCGAGCTGGCCGAGCTGGGGCTGGCTCCCGACTCCCTCTGTAATGCCGAACACCCGGAGGCGCCGGCCATTCCACTCCCGGTGATCCAAAGTGCGGCCGCCCTCAAGGCCGGGCGACTGAAACGCCTGAACGGCGCCCTGGTGCTGGTGATGTTGTTTTTGTTGGTGGCCGTGCCGCTTTACCAGCGGCAAAACCGGATCGACGCGCTCGGCGCCCAGCTGGATATCCCCCGGCAGCGAGCGGAGCAGGCCGCCACCCTCAAGCAGCAACTGGAGGAGCTGCAGCAAAGCCGACAGTTCCTGGCCCGGGAAAGGGCGAGCCGGCCTTCGGTGTTGCCGCTGCTGGATGAACTGACCCGCCAGTTGCCCGACCATACCTGGCTCAGCCGCTTCGAGCTGCTCGAGGGTACGGTACAACTACGGGGGGAGTCGGCCAACGCCTCCGAGCTTATTGGCCTGCTGGAAGCCTCCCAGCTGTTCTTCGACGTGCGCTTCAGCTCACCGGTCACCAACAATCCGGCCACCAACAAGGACCGCTTTATGATTGACGCCCGCTTCGGCGAGGAGACCGCCTTATGAACCTGAGCGCCCGGCAGCAGCAGGCGGTCGCCCTGGGGCTACTGCTGGTAGTGGTGATGCTGGCCTTCAGCCTGGTCATAGGCCCCCTGCTCGGGCTCTTCCTGCAGCAGGGGGCGACCATCGGCCAGCTGGAAAATCAGCTCAACCGCTACCAGCGGCTGTCGGCCGAGCTGGAGCAGACCGAGCAGGCATTGCACCGGTTGCGGGCCGACGCTCCCGACACCGGGCTTTACCTGCCGGAACGCCGCCCCGCCCTGGCTTCGGCCTGGCTGCAGCAACATCTGAACCGGCTGGTGAGCCGTAGCGGCGGCCAGCTGGTAAGCGTGCAAAACGCCCCTCTCTCTGCCGAAGGTCCCTTGCCGGCCGTGGTGCTGCGAGTGCACCTGCGCGGCGAGCTGGACCAACTGGTGCCCCTGCTTCATGCCCTGGAGTCGGGGCGGCCCGCGCTTTTTATCCAGAGCCTGGTGATCACCGCCAACCCGCGCCGATCCGCCATCCAGATGAACAGGAACATAGTGATTCGCCGCCAGGATCCCCGGCTGCGACAGCTCCCCTCGCTCGACGTTCGCTTCGACCTGATCGGTTATGCCCAAAGGGAGGCGTTATGAAACCCTGGCTCTTGCTGCTGGCCATGCCACTACTGTTGTGGCTGCCGGCCCCCCGGGCGCAGGACGGCTACGCCCCGGCTCCGGCCTACCCGCCCCTCGAACAGTTCGATGAGATCATCAGCCGGCCGCTGTTCGACGAGAGTCGCCGGCCCCAGGCGGGCGCAGGCGGGGATCCCATCAGCGCAAGCGCCGCCGCCATGCGGGAAAAGTGGCGCCTGACCGGGGTGGTGTGGGAAGGCGACCAGCAACTGGCACTGTTCAGCGAACGCCAGGGGGAAGGACGAGCCCGTATCAAGGTGGGCATGTATCTGGACGGGAGCTGGCAGCTGGAAGAAATAACGGTGGACGCCGTGACCCTGAGCGACGGCGTCCTGCGCCTGCGCCTGGAGCTGTGGGAGCCCAGGCTGCCTTCCAGCCGGTCGCTCGATACGCCGGCCAACACACCGCAAGACCATCCGCACGCCACCCCGGCCGAGCCCGGCGAAGACGCCGCCGCACCGGACAACGACAACGAACAGGGAAGTAACGGGGAATCATCATGAGCGAGTTTCACCAGAGCAAATGGCTGTGCATTGGTTTCTCCTGCACCCTGCTGATCGCCTGCACCACCCCCACCGGCGACAGGGGAACCCTCGACAAGCCCTGGGGCCAGGCCAGGATGGCCAGCAGCTATGATCCGGTGCGCCTCCCTCCCCGGGACGAAGAGCTGCTGCCCGCCCCGCCCATCGCCACCAGCGGTCCGGCCGACAGCCCCGCCACCCGCAGCGAAATCTACCGGGGCTCGGGCAACTTCGTCCGCCTGGAGCAGGCGGAAGCAATCCCGCCCCCCGCCCCCGGCGACATTACCCTCAACTTCCAGGGCTCCGACATCGCCGAGGTGGTGAAGACCATACTGGGCGACATACTGCAACTGAACTATTCCCTCGATGAACGGGTGCTCGGCCAGGTCTACCTGCAAACCAACAGGCCCATCCGTGAAGAAGCCCTGCTGCCCATCCTGGAAAGCCTGCTGCAGACCCACGGTGCCGCCCTGGTACACAGCCAGGGCCTGTTCAACGTGATACCGGCCGGCGAAGTGCCCACCGCCGTCCTCAATCCCCGGCTGGCACCCACCGCCGAGCGCGGCTACCAGATGCTGATATTGCCGCTGCGCTACATAGGCGCCCGGGAAATGGAAAAGATCCTGGAGCCGGTGAAACCCCGCCAGGGTACCCTGATGGTGGACGACAGGCGCAACATGCTCACCCTGGTGGGCACCCGGGATGAACTGCTCAATATCCGCGACACCGTCAACCTGTTCGACGTGGACCAGTTGCGCGGCATGTCGGTGGGCCTGTTCCGGCTGCAGGCCAGCAGCGCCGACCTGATCGCCGGCGAGCTGCAGGCTATTTTCGGCGACGAAGCCGAGGGCCCCCTGGCCGGCATGGTGCGCTACCTGCCGATAGAGCGGCTCAACGCCCTGCTGGTGATCACGCCCCAGGAGCGCTACCTGACCGACGCCCGGGTCTGGATCGAGCGGCTGGATCGGGCCGAGAACCCGCGCGGACTGAACATGTACGTATACCATGTGCAAAACGGCAAGGCCGACCACCTGGCCACCCTGCTCAACCAGTTGTTCGACAGCCAGCGCCGCAACCGCGGTGATGCCTCACTGTCGCCGGCCAACGCCCCCGGGGAAGACCGCGCCCTGCTGCAAATCGCCACCGGCATCAACGCCGCCAGCCTGGACGTGGGCGAAGTGAGCGTGATCGCCGACACCGAGCGCAACGCCCTGGTGGTAATGGCCGCCAGCGCCGACTACGCCAAGGTGGAGCAGGCCATCAAGCGGCTGGATCAGCTGCCGCTGCAGGTACTGGTGGAGGCCACCATAGTGGAAGTAAGCCTGGAGGATGAGCTGCGCTACGGCCTGCAGTGGTATTTCAAGAACAACCTGGGCAGTGGCCGCACCGGCGCCGGTGGCCTGGGGCCCTTGCCCATCCCCACCGCTACCAGCCTGGCCGCCTCCAGCGCCAGCTACGAGGTGTTCAGCGCCAGCGGCACCCGCGCCCTGCTCACCGCCCTGGCCAGCGATTCCAAGGTGAACGTGATCTCCTCCCCCTCGCTGATGGTACTGGACAACCAGAAGGCGCAGATCCGGGTGGGCGACCAGGTGCCGATCCGCACCTCGGAAACCACCAACCTCAACAGCGACCTGGGCAACGTCACCAGCACCATCCAGTACCGGGACACCGGCGTGCTGCTGGAAGTCACCCCGCGGGTGAACGCCGGCGGCATGGTGGTGCTGGAGCTCATCCAGGAGGTGAACGACGTGGCCACCACCACCTCCTCCAACATCCAGTCGCCCACCATTACCCAGCGCAGAATAGACACCCGGGTGGCGGTGCAGAGCGGCGAGACCCTGGTGCTGGGCGGCCTTATCCGCGAGAACAAGGCCCAGGACAGCCAGGGCGTGCCCGGCATCCGCCATGTGCCGGTGCTGGGCTGGCTGTTCGGCAGCAGCGGCACCAACGTCAAGCGCACCGAACTGGTGGTGCTGATCACCCCCACCGCCGTGGCCAACCCCCAGGACGCCCGCGCCGTGACCCAGGAATATCGCCGAAAACTGCTGGGGGTAGCGGCGATGTAACTCATATTTGCAACCCACCTCGGCGCATGCTCCTTCCGGAGTATTGTCCCTCTGCAAGCCGGAACTATGCTCTAGTCGAGAGGCCCTGAACGGTGCTGAACACCGATTCAGGGCAACGGCATAGCTCCTAAGTTGTGAGGACAGAGTCATGGATGCATTATTTGCGAAAGTCGAAGCCCTAGAGAAGGACGAGGAAGGGGCGACGATTGTGGAAGACGCGGTGGCCAGGGGTGCGAAAACCCCGGCCACGCACCACGCCCGGATCACCCGCCTCCTCGGCAGGCTCATTGGGCTTTGTGCCCTGCTCGCCCTGGCCGCCGTCGTGGCCACGACCCCGGCGCTCGCCGGCACCATAGTCACCTATACCGGCCAGGGCTTCACCTTTGACGACACCACCGCCAACCTGAAAAACGAACGCTGCGGTCTGACGGGGCAGGACGACGCCGACGACGGCGGCACCGGCCAGTTCGCCGACTGGAACGGACCCGGGCAGCCATACCAGGAAGGACAGCCATACCTCCTCTGGGTGCTGACCGCGAACGGCGCCACCTCGGCGAAACTTAACCTGCCTGGTGGCAGTGTCGACATGATCCAGGTCGGCGGTACCTTTAAGTATGCGAGCCAGTACTACAACTACAACGCTCTGGTCGGACTGCCTGTCACCGCCAAATACCAAGGGACTGTCCGGGGCAATGTCCAGCTTGTGGTCAGCCACGGCTGCCAGCCCTTCGAGGGCGAAGAAGGCGCCTGGTGCTCGCCCGGCTTTTGGAGGAATGCAGCCGATGCCGCCTGGGCTCTGACCGGGCACGCCAAGACCGACCTCTTTAACGACACCGTCGTCCCGGACTTCTACGACACCGCCTCGGCGGCCAACCCGACCTTGATCCAGGTGTTGACCACGCCGAACGCCAACACCTTCGGCGCGGCCAGCGGCCCCTACGGGCTGAACGCCTTCAATGCCACGGGCGCCTTCCTCACCGACCAGCTCCCCGGCTTCCACTTTGATCCGAGCCGCATCGGGGAGGAGAATGCCTGTCCGATCGACAACTCCGGCAACTTCAAGCAGTAGCCGGCCATGAGAACCTCAGGATGAGTCCGTCCTGACAGTAGGGGCTCCGCGAGCGGAGCCCCTCTTCTTATATGGGCCGCCATGACCGGTTCCGCGAGGTGGAGTCTGAGGGAAGCCGAAGGCAAAGCACTGGCCCGACCGACAGGAATCGCATAGGAGCCGGCCGCCGTGGGGGAGAAAGCCTGCGGGTCGCGCTCCGCCACCCTGCCGGCTTCGGCCAGGGTCAACTGCGTCATGGGTGGCACCGGATGGTCAGCATGTGCCAATTATCGCAAAATCAGGGCATTTCTCAGATGAAATGGACACCGCCCCCTCCAAAGCGGCCTCAAGGTGCCATAGTTGAAGGTATTATCCAGCCCCTCGGTAGAGAAGATGGTGCCCATAAACAAGATGTGCGTGATCGGACTGGATTTGGCAAAGAACCTGTTGCAGCTAGCTGCGAGCAACCAGCCGGGGAAAGTGCTGTTGCACAAGCAATTGCCTCGCAGGCAGGTATAAGGTGTTGCTGGTATGAAAGCCTGTGGTGCCCATATAAGAGACTCCTTAACTCAGGAGAGTTGACATGGACGTAACAAATGAAGTGAAGGCGTTTTTCAGGGATGAGGAAGGTTTGACTGCGGTGGAACATGCGATTGCACAACCCAGGTTTCCGGGACGGCATCACTATTGTGTTACACCGACCATTAAATAATTTCCTGCAAAGCGCAACATGACCAGAATCCGGATTCTTGTAGCCAACCATGACTTCCACCTGCGGGAAGCGTTGCTCGATGCCCTGAACGGACAGGAAGACATGCAGGTCGTCGGCGAAGCCAGGGACTCCGACCATGCCTTGCATCTGGTGGAAGTACTGCGGCCGGATATCCTGCTGCTGGATGCCCTTCTTCATGGCGGCATGGACACCCTGCCCATGATTGCAGAGATCAACCCCGGAACGAGGATCCTGGTTTTTGCCGACCCGACCGATGTTGAGTTTGTCGTGCTGGCGCTGGAACAGGGGGCCCCGGGTTGCATGTCGCGGGCGTTTGCAGCGAAGCACCTGATCAAAGCCATCCACGCCCTCCACCAGGGTGAACTCTGGGCGCCGCGCCGGCTATTGGCACAACTGCTCAGCGAACTGTTGCTCAGAACGAAACAGCAATCAAAGCCGCCGGTTGCCGATGCGCAAGCAGCGCTCACCGATCGGGAACAGGAGATCCTACGGTGGGTGGCCCGCGGCATGACCAACAAGGAAATCGCCAAGCAACTCGGGATCAGCGACCTGACAGTCAAGTCACATTTGCAGCACATCTACGCCAAGCTGGGTATCCACCGGCGCCTGCGGCTTGCTATCGAGCAGGTGGCCGATCGCCGGTAGGTCGATTTCCGAAAAATCCCCCCATGCGGGCTACCGGTGTACATGCAGGCACTGATCGTCAATCACCCAGGCGCTCAGCAAACCATCACCGGGCCCGTTCCACGCCATTGATTCCGTTGTCATGGCGCCGTGGCCCGTCCTGGCACAGATGACCCCCGTTTAGTACAGCCGGTTTGAATACCCTGAAAAAGCCCTGTTGCCGGCTGGCCGGAAGGGGCATTCGGCTTATATATTAAGAAGTACATGCCCCCAAGGATGGTCATCATGTACGGCAACTATTTCGGCCTGAGCGATCTGCCTTTTTCCATTGCCCCGGATCCCCGTTACCTCTATCTCAGCCAGCAGCACCGGGAAGCCTTGGCCCACCTGCAATATGGCCTCAGCAGCCACGGCGGTTTTGTACTGCTCACCGGCGAGGTCGGCACCGGTAAAACCACGGTATGTCGCTGCCTGCTGGAGCAAGTGCCGGAGCACACCGATTTGGCCTTTATCCTCAACCCCAAGTGCACCGCCCTGGAACTGCTGGCCGCCATCTGTCAGGAGTTGGACATAACGGTGCCGGAACAGGCCAATCTCAAACAACTGACCGACGCCATCAACCACCACCTGCTCGATACCCATGCCCAGGGCCGCCGGGCGGTACTGATTATCGACGAGGCCCAGAATCTGTCGACCGAGGTGCTGGAACAGATCCGGCTGCTGACCAACCTGGAGACCAATACCCACAAACTGCTGCAGATTATCCTGCTGGGTCAGCCGGAACTGGCCGAGAAGCTGACGCAGCCGGAGCTGCGCCAGCTGTCCCAACGAATCACCGCCCGTTATCATCTGATTCCGCTGACCTTCGCCGAGATGCAGTCCTACATCGCCCATCGCCTGTCGGTGGCGGGCGTAGAGGCCTCACTGTTCCATCCCAACAGCCTGCGCCGGCTTTACCGTCTGACCGGCGGCGTCCCCAGGCTGATCAACGTGATCTGTGACCGGGCCCTGCTCGGCGCCTATGTGCAACGGCTGCCCAGGGTGGATCGGAAGACCATGAACCGGGCCGCCACCGAGGTGTTGGGCCGCCCCGGTGCCGGTCCGTATTGGCGGACATGGGCCCTGGCCGCATGCCTGGCGGTACTGCTGGCCGCCGTGTGGCTGCAGGATGTGCAACAGCAGCTGCCGAGTGCCGATGTTCCCCTGCTGTCGCAGGCATCCTCGACCGACGAGGATCCGGACAGTTCGCCCCTCTCTCCGATGAAAGAGACGGAGCCGGCGACCTTGCCGGTCGACAAGGTGATGGCGGCTCTTCCTGCTGTCGAGCCGGAGCGCGCTCTGCCCGCAAAACAAGAACTGGAATTCTGGCAATGGCCCGCCGCCCTGGATACCGATATCAGCCAGGTCATGGCCTACCAGCACCTGTTTTCCCTCTGGAGGCTGGATTACAACCCGAATGAGCATCCGGTGGTGTGTCGCTTCGCCCGCCTGCACCAGCTGGACTGCGCCTTTCAGGACGGAGACCTGGCAACCTTGCAACAGCAGAACCACCCGGCGGTCTTTCGCCTGGAGCATCCCGACAAGGGAGCCGTCTACGCCACCCTGACCCGCATCGATGGCGAGCGGGCGGACGTCATGATCGGCGGCCAGGCCAGGAAAATTGCCCTGGCCGAGCTGGCGGCCAGTTGGCCCGGCAGCTACGTCTTGCTCTGGCAGCCCCCGCCCCTGTACCAGGCCCCGCTTTATCCGGGCAGCCGCGGTGAAGCCGTGGCCTGGCTTGAGCAACATCTGGCCTCCTGGCAAGGGCGGGCGCCGCGTCGGCAGCATCAACGCTACGACGACGTATTGGCCGGTGATATCAGGGCATTTCAACGCAGCAAGGGGCTGACCGCCGATGGCATCTTTGGTCCGCAAACCGGCATTTATCTCAGTGCCAGCCTGCTCGACGGCCTGCCCAGGCTCAGTGGCCAACAGGAGAACACCAGTGTCGTATATCCTTGATGCGCTAAAACAATCGGAACGACAACGCCGCCGCCGCCTGCCGACGGCAGGCATGGCTCTGCAGCCTGTGTTCCCCGAACCAAGCAGCTCTCCCCCTTTTTACCGCCGCTGGCTGTGGTGGCTGCTAACGGGGCTGGTTGCAGCCCTGCTCGCCGGCTATGGCCTGGGTAAACTCGGCTCAAGATGGCAGCAGTCTCCGCCTGGGCCGGTGTTCTCGTCACCGGTCCCGCAGCAGGAAACCGGCGTCGAGCCCGCGCCCCCCTCCTCGCTGGGCCCAAGAGAGCCCGCCATCATCGACGCAGCTCCGGTGCGTATCCTGGTGGATGATCCCCCCGCCCTCCGCCTTACCAAGCCCGAGCCGGTGCCCGTTCCGCTCTCGGCGTCCCTCCCGGTCGTCCCTTCCCCGACCGTAAGCCGGGAGCCCCCCGTGCCTGAGTTCAATCCGGGCGTGCCGGATCTGCGCGAATTGCCTGCCAGTATCAGGGCCCGGCTGCCCGCCCTGACCCTGTCGGTACACATTTATTCGGCGACGCCGGCCGGTCGGATGGCCAACATCAACGGTCAGATGCTGCGTGAAGGACAACAATGGGGGCCGCTGCAAGTACGGGACATCACGCCCAAGGGGGTTATCCTGGGTTTTGAAGGGCAGGAGTTTCATCTGTCTTCGGTGGGGGGCTGATCCGGGCCGGGAGCCGGGGGCTTTCAGCGGGAAGGCTCTTTGCGCCACCGAAAGGGACGCCTACAATGACTGCTTTTTCATCCCCAAGGAATGCTATGAGTCATTTTACCCTGCTGGTCGGCTCAACCCTCGGCAATGCCGAGGATCTGGCCGAGGTGCTGGCCGAGACCCTGAGGCAACAGCATCATCGGGCGGTTATCCACACGTCTCCCCAGCTTGATCACATCTTGATCAGACCCGATCATTATCTGCTGTTGGTCTGTTCCACCCATGGCGCCGGCGATCTGCCCGACAATATCCAGGCTTTTTACCGGCAGTTGCTCGAACAGCAGCCCGACCTGGCCGGCCTCGCGTTTCTGGCCGTCGGCCTCGGTGACTCCAGCTATGATACTTTCTGTCACGCCATTCGTTTACTAGAGCAACGGCTGACGGACTGTGGCGCCAGGCGGATCGCCGATCGACTGGAAATCGATGTCAGCCGCCCGGATCTGCCGGAGGTGATCGCCGGCCAATGGCTGGATCGGGCGCTATCCCTGCGCTAGATCCTCGCCCCCTCCCCCTCTTCGCGGATCATCCGGCCCCCGGATCCGCGGGCCGGAATATTTCTTTCCACCAAGTTATCAACAGATCTGGTTGCAAGATCCATTCAATGGCGATCCGGATAAAAAACAGAGCATGTTGATAACTACCGTTGAAACCGGTGTTAAACCTATAGTTATCCTATTTATTAAATAATCACCCGCCGGCACATGTTGATAACTATAGGGGTTACCCACCGGTCCCCGGCCGGCCCACGGGCGGTTGTCCACATCAAATGATCTTAACTAACCGCATGATCTTAAAGATCAAAAAACGCTTATGCACAGATCTGGCCGAGACTAATAATAGATCCAACAGAAGATCGATCTAGAGATCCAAGATCTATTAAGGATCATTTCGATCCCCTCGATCCGGTTTCCATCCATCCGTTAAAACAGCTAAAATGTCCGCCCTTCGGGATCCTTACACCTGCACGTTTCAAGAGTATCTGTTATGCAATATGAAGAATGGTTTGACGTCATCGTAGTGGGAGGCGGCCATGCCGGCACCGAAGCCGCCGCAGCCGCTGCTCGCATGGGGGCAAACACCCTGTTATTGACCCATAACATCGATACCTTGGGACAAATGTCCTGCAATCCGGCCATCGGCGGCATCGGCAAGGGTCATCTGGTCAAGGAGATCGATGCCCTGGGCGGGATCATGGCCCAGGCCGCCGACCGAGCCGGGATCCAGTTCCGTACCCTCAACGCTTCCAAAGGGCCGGCGGTCAGGGCAACCCGTGCCCAGGCCGATCGCCAATTGTACAAGCTGGCGGTACGGACCATGCTGGAGAACCAGCCCAATCTGAAGATCTTCCAGCAGGCCTGTGACGATCTGCTGCTTGAAGGCGATACCGTGGTGGGGGTGGTGACCCAGACCGGGCTCGAGTTCCGCGCCAAAACCGTGGTGCTGACCGTGGGCACTTTCCTCAATGGCCTGATCCATATCGGCCTGGACAACTACAAGGGCGGCCGGGCCGGTGATCCTCCCTCGATCGCCCTCGCCCAACGGCTGCGTGAACTGCCGCTGCGGATCGACCGGCTCAAGACCGGTACCCCGCCGCGGATCGATGCCCGCAGCGTCGACTTTTCGGTGATGCAGCCCCAGCCGGGCGACGATCCCACCCCGGTGTTCTCCTTTATCGGCAGCCGGGCGGATCATCCCCGGCAAGTACCCTGTTACATTACCCACACCAACGAGCGCACCCATGAGGTGATCCGCAACAACCTGGATCGCAGCCCCATGTACGCCGGGGTGATCGAGGGGATCGGCCCCCGCTATTGCCCCTCGATCGAAGACAAGATCATGCGCTTCGCCGACAAGAACTCGCATCAGATCTTCGTGGAGCCGGAAGGGTTGACCAGCACAGAACTCTACCCCAACGGCATCTCCACCAGCCTGCCTTTCGACGTGCAGCTGGCGATCGTCCGTTCGATCCGGGGCTTCGAGCAGGCCCATATCGTCCGTCCCGGCTATGCGATCGAGTACGATTACTTCGATCCCCGGGATCTGAAGACCAACATGGAAAACAAGTGCCTGCACAACCTGTTCTTCGCCGGCCAGATCAACGGCACCACCGGCTACGAAGAAGCCGGTGCCCAGGGCCTGCTGGCGGGCCTCAATGCCGCCCTGCGCGCCTTCGGCCGGGAAGCCTGGTCGCCGCGCCGGGACCAGGCCTATCTGGGCGTGATGATGGACGATCTGTCCACCCTCGGCACCCGTGAGCCCTACCGCATGTTCACCAGCCGGGCCGAATACCGGCTGCTGCTGCGGGAGGACAACGCCGATCTGCGCCTCACCGAGGAAGGCCGCCGGCTGGGCCTGGTGGACGATCACCGCTGGGCCCTGTTCAGCGACAAGCTGGAGCGGATCGAGCAGGAAACCCAGCGCCTGCGGGCAAGCTGGATCACCCCCAAACACCCGGCGGCGCCGGCCCTGAACGAAAAACTGAAAACCCCGCTCAGCCGGGAGCACAACCTGGAAGAGCTGCTGCGCCGGCCCGAACTGGACTACGCCGGCCTGATGGCGGTGGAGGGCATAGGCCCGGGCATAGCGCACGAGCAGGCCGCCGAGCAGGTGGAGATCCAGATCAAGTACGCCGGTTATATCGAGCGGCAGAAGGACGAGATCGAAAAGCAGCTGCGCAACGAGCACACCCGGCTGCCGCTGGATCTGGACTACAAGGAGGTCCCCGGCCTGTCCAACGAGGTGGTGGTCAAGCTCAACCAGGCCAGGCCCGAAACCCTGGGAATGGCGTCGCGCATTGCCGGGGTGACCCCGGCGGCCATTTCCATCCTGCTGGTGCATCTGAAAAAGCGCGGCCTGCTGCGCAAGTCGGCGTGAGGGTCATGATGCGGCAAAAACTGCAACAACTGCTGGCCCAGACCAGTCTGGAAGTCAGCCCGGAGCAGCAGGAGCAACTGCTCGAGCTGGTGGCGCTGCTGCACAAGTGGAACAAGGCCTATAACCTCACCTCGGTGCGCGAGCCCGATGCCATGCTGGTGCGCCATATCATGGACAGCCTGGTAGTGAGCCCTTACCTTGAGGGCAAGCGCTTCATCGACGTGGGCACCGGCCCGGGCCTGCCCGGCCTGCCGCTGGCCATCGTCAACCCCGACAAGCAGTTCGTGCTGCTCGACAGCCTGGGCAAGCGTATCCGTTTTATCCGCATGGCGGTGCATCATCTCGGCCTGACCAACGTGGAGGCGGTGCAGAGCCGGGTGGAAGCCTTCAACCCGGCGCAAAAGTTCGATGGGGTACTCAGCCGGGCCTTTGCTTCCCTGGACGACATGCTAAGCTGGTGTGCGCATCTGCCGGGGCCGGACGGGCGTTTTCTGGCGCTGAAAGGACAATACCCCGAGCAGGAGTTACAATCACTGCCTGCTCACCTCGCGTTGGACCGGGTTTATCCGCTGACCGTGCCCGAGCAGGAAGGGGACCGCCATCTGGTGGTCATTCAACAAGCCAGCCAGTAGAGGTTTCCGGTGGGAAAAGTGATCGCCATTGCCAACCAGAAAGGGGGGGTGGGCAAAACCACGACCTGTGTCAATCTGGCGGCGTCCATGGCCGCCACCAAGCGCAAGGTACTGGTGATTGACCTGGATCCCCAGGGCAATGCCACCATGGCCAGCGGTATCGACAAGTATCAGGTGGCCAATACGGCCTACGAACTGCTGGTAGACGAGGTGCCCGTCGAGCAGGCGGTAGAGCGGGAAACCAGCGGCGGCTATCACCTGATCGCCGGTAACGGCGACGTCACCGCCGCCGAAATCAAGCTGATGGAATTTTTTGCCCGGGAAGTACGGCTGCGCACAGCCCTGGCGCCGGTACGCGACTACTACGATTATATTTTCATCGATTGTCCGCCCTCGCTGAACCTGTTGACCGTCAATGCCATGTCGGCGGCGGATTCGGTGCTGGTCCCCATGCAGTGCGAGTACTTTGCGCTGGAAGGGCTGACGGCCCTGGTGGATACCATCAGCAAGCTGGCGGCGGTGGTCAACCCCGAGCTCAAGATCGAAGGTATCCTGCGGACCATGTTCGACCATCGCAACCGGCTGTCCAACGAGGTGTCCGATCAGCTTAAATCCCATTTCGGCGACAAGGTGTATCGCACCGTGATCCCGCGCAATGTGCGCCTGGCCGAGGCCCCCAGCTTCGGTACCCCGGCCATGTATTACGACAAGTCTTCGGTGGGAGCCAAAGCCTATCTGGCCCTGGCCGGCGAAATCCTGCGCCGGGCCGAACTGGAGCCGAACTCCCCGGAACATTCGGAACAAACAGCATGACCATGAAACGACGCGGCCTGGGCAAGGGCCTGGATGCCCTGCTCAGCACCAGTTCTGCGGCCAACCTGCGCCAGCACCAGGCCGAGATCCATTCCCGGCCCGGCGCCAACGGTGAGCTGCTGAGCCTGGCCCTGAACGAACTGCACCCCGGAAAATTCCAGCCCCGGCGGGACATGTCCCAGGTGGCGCTGGAAGAGCTGGCCACGTCCATCCGCCAGCAAGGGATCATCCAGCCGATTGTGGTGCGCCCGCTGGAATCGGGAGGCTATGAAATCCTGGCCGGGGAGCGGCGCTGGCGAGCGGCCCGGCTGGCCGGCCTGAGCCAGGTGCCCTGCCTGCTCAAGCCGGTGGACGATCGCGAGGCCATGGCCATCGGCCTGATCGAGAATATCCAGCGGGAAGACCTCAATGTGATCGAGGAAGCCCGTGCCCTGAGCCGGTTGATCGAAGAGTTCGGCTTTACCCACCAGACGGTGGCGGAGGCCGTGGGCAAGAGCCGCAGTACCGTCAGCAACCTGTTGCGACTCAACCAGCTCAACGAAGAGGTCAAACAACTGGTGGAGCATGGCTCGTTGGAAATGGGCCATGCCCGTGCCCTGCTGGCCCTCGATGGTGAGCCGCAGACGGAGCTGGCCCGGCTGGTGGCGCAGAAAGGGCTGACGGTGCGAGAGACCGAAAAACTGGTCAAACAGACGATTACTCCGAAGAAAGAGAAAA
The DNA here is from genome assembly GCF_016746085.1 of Zobellella iuensis. Classification (GTDB taxonomy): domain Bacteria; phylum Pseudomonadota; class Gammaproteobacteria; order Enterobacterales; family Aeromonadaceae; genus Oceanimonas; species Oceanimonas iuensis. The sequence continues at coordinate 20,170 of NZ_JAERTZ010000033.1, read as the reverse complement.
TCGAGCAGCCCAGATCCTTGCTGATGAGCCAGCTTGAACAGGGAATTGGTGAAAAATTAGGAACAAAAGTAGAAATCAAGTCGACCCACAAGGAAAAGGGTAAACTGGTGATTTCATACAACTCATTGAGTGAGTTGGATAAAATTGGTCAATTCTTCGGTTTTGATGATGTTTCGGACTTCTGAAGTGTAGTAAACATTCAATCAGTTTAACCCGTTGTAAATGGTCGGAAAAATCGCGCAAAGCCGCAAAAAATAAGGATTTCCTGCAATTGCATTTGCGCCGTTCACGGGTATAATTTGACCTGCTTTTTTGGGGCTTATCTGACAACACCTCGGTGCGGCCAGCAAGCCCCTAACTGTGTCAGGAGTTGTTGTGAAGCAGAAGAAGTGGCTCCTAAGCGACAGGCAAGTGGCGCTGGTGATTCTGTTTTGCCAATTGCTCCTGGTGGTGGCCGTCGCCACGCTGTGTTTTTATCAGTATGGCGAGGCGGCCGCCCGTTCCGCCCTCCTTGGGGGCGGAATCTACTGGGTCCCCCAATGTCTGTTCAGCGTACGGGTTCTGGTGCATAGCGCCGACCATGCGACGCCGCACAGTGTTGTGGCGGACTTTTACAGCGGGGCAGGGATTAAGCTGGGCAGTACTATCCTGTTGTTCGTGATAGTGCTCAAGTACATGGAGGTGCTTCACGCCCCCCTGTACACGGCTTACGCCCTAGCATTGCTGATGCAGTGGATTCTTTCATTCACTCTCAACAACCGTTACTAGGAAAACACATGGCTGCAACAGGAGATGTCTTAACTTCCCAGGGTTATATCTCTCACCACCTGGCTCACTTGCAGGTCGGTTCGGGATTCTGGGCGTTAAATATCGATTCTTTGCTTGTTTCCGTTGTCCTGGGAATGCTGTTCTTGTGGGGCTTCAGCAGGGTTGCATCCCGTGCAACCAGCGGAGTTCCGGGAAAATGGCAATGCGCCGTTGAGCTGCTGGTTGAATTCGTGGATAAATCCGTCAAGGACGTATTCCATGGCAAAAGTGCGTTGATCGCGCCCCTGGCGCTGACCATTTTTGTCTGGGTCTTCCTGATGAACTTGATGGACCTTATCCCGGTCGACTACCTGCCTTACGGGGCAGAGTTGCTTGGCGTTCCCTACCTGAGGGTTGTTCCTACCGCTGATGTTAACGTCACCATGTCCATGGCATTCGGTGTCTTCTTCCTGATCATTTTTTACAGCATCAAGATGAAGGGCGTGTCCGGCTTTGTTAAAGAGCTGACCATGCAACCGCTGAACCACTGGTCCATGATCCCCGTTAACCTTGTGCTCGAGACCGTGTCCTTGATCGCCAAACCCATTTCGCTGGGCTTGCGGTTATTCGGCAACATGTATGCTGGTGAACTGGTGTTTATCCTGATCGCCGGTCTGCTGCCGTGGTGGTCTCAATGGACCCTTCATGTGCCTTGGGCGATATTCCATATTCTGGTTATCAGTCTGCAGGCCTTTATCTTCATGATTTTGACCATCGTATATTTGGCGATGGCCTATGAAGAACACTAATCAAAGATAACAAAACTTTAACAAGCTGTCGTTCTAACCACTAACAACTGGAGAAGAAAACATGGAAATCATCTACATCGCTGCCGCCGTCATGCTGGGTCTGGCTGCTATCGCTGCTTCTATCGGTATTTCTATGCTGGGTGGCAAGTTCATGGAAAGTGCCGCGCGCCAGCCGGACATGCTGCCTGCCCTGCGTACTAACTTCTTTATCGTGGTTGGTCTGGTTGACGCCATCCCCATGATCACCGTTGGTATGGCTCTGTACCTGATCTTCGCCGTAGCCTAATGGCTCGGTATTTCAATCAGTTAGCTAACCATTTTAAAGGAGCGTTGCGATGAACATGAACGCAACAATCCTCGGTCAAACGATCGCGTTTATCATCTTCGTTTGGTTTTGCATGAAGTACGTATGGCCGCCCATCATGGCCGCCATCGAAAGTCGCCAGAAAGAGATCGCTGAAGGCCTGTCCTCAGCCGAGCGGGCCAAGAAAGACCTGGCCCTGGCGCAAAACAATGCAACCGAACAGTTGAAGGAAGCCAAGCTGCAGTCCGCTCAAATCGTTGAGCTGGCGAACAAGCGCAAGGCCCAGATCATCGAGGATGCAACGCGTGAGGCCCAGGCCGAGCGTGAAAAGATTTTGGCACAAGCCCAGGCGGAAATTGACGCCGAACGCAATCGTGTCAGAGAGGAACTGCGTAAGCAGGTTGCTACTCTTGCCCTGGTGGGTGCAGAGAAGATCCTCGAGCGTCAGATTGATGCCGCTGCCAACAGCGACATTGTTGAGAAAGTAGTAGCTGAACTGTAAGGGACATAGAGCTATGGAAATGAAAACCATTGCTCGCCCCTATGCCAAAGCAGCTTTCGATTTTGCCGTTGAGAAAAACGCGGTTGAGAACTGGTTGACCATGCTGACCTTTGCGGCCGAAGTGGCGCGCAACAAGTCCATGGCCGATGTTCTCAACGGCGATCTGAACGCGGAAAAGATGGCCGGGGTGTTTTTGGCTGTCTGTGGCGAACAGCTCGATGAGCAAGGCCAGAACCTGATTAAGGTGATGGCCGCAAACGGACGCTTGAGTGTGTTGCCGGCAGTGGTGCAGGAATTCGTCTTGATGAAGGCGGAGCTGGACCAGGAAGTGGAAGCCGACGTGGTTTCCGCCGCCAAACTGACCAAGCAACAAATGGCCAAGATTCAGGCTTCCCTGGAAAAGCGCTTCGGGCGCAAGGTGAAGCTGAATTGCAGCGTCGATAATAGCCTGATGGCCGGCATCATCATCAAAGCCGGTGACATGGTAATCGACGGAAGTGTTCGGGGCCGATTGTCCCGCTTGGCTGAAACGCTGCAATCTTGATTGGGGAATAGAGCATGCAACTGAATTCAACTGAAATTGCCGAGCTGATAAAACAGCGTATCGAGCAATTCAATGTTGTCAGTGAAGCACGAAACGAAGGTACCATCGTCTCCGTGGGCGATGGCATCATTCGTGTTCACGGCCTTGCTGACATCATGCAAGGTGAAATGATTGAACTGCCGGGTGGCCGTTACGCCCTGGCACTGAACCTGGAGCGCGACTCCGTGGGTGCCGTGGTCATGGGTCCCTACGCGGACCTGACCGAAGGCATGAAGGTTCAGTCCACCGGTCGTATCCTGGAAGTGCCGGTAGGCCGCAACCTGCTGGGCCGGGTGGTCAACACCCTGGGTGAGCCGATCGACGGTAAAGGCGCCATCGAAGCCGATACCTTCTCTCCGGTAGAAGTGATCGCCCCGGGCGTTATCGATCGTCAGTCGGTCGACCAGCCGGTGCAAACCGGTTATAAAGCCGTTGACGCCATGATCCCCATCGGTCGTGGCCAGCGTGAGCTGATCATCGGTGACCGTCAGGTAGGTAAAACCGCCCTGGCCGTCGATGCCATCATCAACCAGAAAGACTCCGGCATTAAGTGTGTGTACGTGGCCATCGGCCAGAAGGCGTCTACCATCTCCAACGTGGTACGCAAGCTGGAAGAGCACGGCGCCCTGGCCAACACCATAGTGGTGGTGGCCTCTGCTTCCGAGTCTGCCGCCCTGCAATACCTGGCGCCTTACTCCGGTTGTGCCATGGGTGAGTTCTTCCGCGACCGCGGTGAAGATGCCCTGATCGTATACGATGACCTGTCCAAGCAGGCCGTTGCCTACCGTCAGATCTCCCTGCTGCTGCGCCGTCCGCCGGGCCGTGAAGCTTACCCCGGTGATGTCTTCTACCTGCACTCCCGTCTGCTGGAGCGCGCGTCCCGCGTATCCGCCGACTACGTAGAGAAGTTCACCAAGGGTGAAGTGAAAGGCCAGACCGGTTCACTGACCGCACTGCCGATCATCGAAACCCAGGCCGGCGACGTGTCTGCGTTCGTACCGACCAACGTGATCTCCATCACCGACGGTCAGATCTTCCTGACCACCGAGCTGTTCAACTCCGGTATTCGTCCGGCGGTTGATCCGGGTATCTCCGTATCCCGGGTAGGTGGCGCGGCCCAGACCAAGATCGTGAAGAAACTGTCCGGTGGTATCCGTACCGCCCTGGCCCAGTACCGCGAACTGGCGGCCTTTGCCCAGTTCTCTTCCGATCTGGACGAAGCGACCCGCAAACAGCTGAGCCACGGTCAGAAAGTGACCGAGCTGATGAAACAGAAGCAATACCGTCCCATGTCCGTGGCCGAGCAAGCCCTGGTGCTGTTCGCCGCCGAAAACGGCTACCTGGATGATGTTGACCTCAAGCTCATCACTACGTTCGAAGCCGCCCTGCTCGCTTATGCCAATTCAGAACATGCCGCCGTGATGGCGGAGGTCAACGAGAAAGCCGACTACAACAAAGATGTTGTAGCCCAGCTGACTGCGTTGCTGGATAGCTTCAAGGCTACCCAGTCCTGGTAACCATGTGGCAGCAGCCGCTGCCACCTGAATTGGAGAAGCGACATGGCCGGCGCAAAAGAAATACGTAGCAAGATCGGGAGTGTGAAAAACACTCAGAAGATCACCAGCGCTATGGAAATGGTGGCCGCCTCGAAAATGCGCAGAGCGCAGGATCGGATGGCTCACAGCCGCCCATACGCTGAAACCATACGCAAGGTGATCGGCCACATCGCGCAGGGGAACTTGGAATACAAGCACCCCTACCTGGAAGACCGTGAGGTCAAGCGCGTTGGCTTTATTATCATCTCTACCGATCGGGGCCTCTGTGGTGGTTTGAACATCAACCTGTTCAAGGCCGCCATCAACGAAATGAAGGCATGGTCCGACAAGGGCGTGGGCATTGACCTCGGCCTTATCGGCAGCAAGGCGGTGAGCTTTTTCAACCGCTATGGCGGCAAGGTGATCGCGCAGGCGACGGGATTGGGCGATAACCCCTCCCTCGGCGAGCTGATCGGCTCCGTCAATGTCATGCTGGAGGCGTACGATAACGGTGAGATTGACAGGCTGTATCTGGTGTACAACAAGTTTGAAAACACCATGGTACAGAAGCCCCAGGTCGATCAACTGTTGCCTTTGCCTGCATCGGAAGAAAGCGTGGCCAGCCACAGCTGGGATTACATCTATGAACCGGATCCCAAATCGCTGCTGGACAAGCTGCTGGTGCGCTTTGTGGAGTCACAGGTGTATCAGGGCGTGGTAGAAAACCTGGCCAGTGAACAGGCTGCCCGGATGGTCGCGATGAAAGCCGCCACCGACAACGCCGGCAACCTGATCAACGATCTGCAACTGGTGTACAACAAGGCCCGTCAGGCCGCGATTACCCAGGAGCTGAGTGAGATTGTGGCCGGGGCCGGTGCCGTATAAGGCAAGGGTATTCAAAGGTTTAGAGGATTTGACATGAGTAAGGGTATCATAGTCCAAATCATCGGCGCGGTAGTGGACGTGGAATTCCCGCAAGATGCGGTGCCCCACGTATACGATGCGCTGAAGATCACGACTGAAGGACAGGGCCAGGGTCTGGTTCTGGAAGTTCAGCAGCAAATCGGCGGCGGCGTAGTGCGCTGTATCGCCATGGGTTCCTCCGACGGCCTGCGCCGTGGTCTGGAAATCGAAAACACCCATAACCCGATCAAGGTGCCGGTAGGCGTGCAAACCCTGGGCCGGATCATGGACGTACTGGGCAACCCCATCGACGAAAAAGGTCCTGTGGGTGAAGAAGAGCGCTGGTCCATCCACCGCGAAGCCCCCAGCTACGAAGAGCAGGCCAACAGCACCGAACTGCTGGAAACCGGCATCAAGGTTATCGACCTGGTCTGCCCGTTCGCCAAGGGCGGCAAGGTGGGTCTGTTCGGTGGTGCCGGTGTCGGCAAGACCGTCAACATGATGGAACTGATCCGTAACATCGCCATCGAGCACAGCGGTTATTCCGTGTTCGCCGGTGTGGGTGAGCGGACCCGTGAAGGTAACGACTTTTACCACGAGATGAGCGAGTCCAACGTACTGGACAAGGTATCCCTGGTTTACGGTCAGATGAACGAGCCGCCCGGTAACCGTCTGCGCGTGGCCCTGACCGGCCTGACCATGGCCGAGAAGTTCCGTGACGAAGGTCGTGACGTACTGTTCTTCGTGGACAACATCTATCGTTACACCCTGGCCGGTACCGAGGTATCCGCACTGCTGGGCCGTATGCCCTCCGCAGTAGGTTACCAGCCGACCCTGGCGGAAGAGATGGGTGTGCTGCAAGAGCGGATCACCTCCACCAAGACCGGCTCCATCACCTCCGTACAGGCCGTTTACGTGCCCGCGGATGACTTGACCGATCCGTCTCCGGCCACCACCTTCGCCCACCTGGACGCGACCGTGGTACTGAGCCGTCAGATCGCTGCCCTGGGTATCTACCCGGCCGTTGACCCGCTGGATTCCACCAGCCGTCAGCTGGACCCGCAGGTGGTCGGTGAAGAGCACTACTCCGTAGCCCGTGGCGTACAGACCGTACTGCAGCGCTATAAAGAGCTGAAAGACATCATCGCCATCCTCGGGATGGACGAACTGTCCGAAGACGACAAGCTGACTGTAGCCCGTGCCCGTAAAATCGAGCGTTTCCTGTCCCAGCCGTTCTTCGTGGCCGAAGTATTCACCGGTTCTCCCGGTAAGTACGTGTCACTGAAGGATACCATCAGTGGTTTCAAAGGCATTCTGGACGGTGACTACGATTCGTTGCCCGAGCAGGCGTTCTACATGGTTGGCTCCATCGACGAAGTGGTCGAAAAAGCCAAGAAACTGTAAGCCTCGAAGGAGGACCTGATGGCTGATTATAGCTTTCACCTGGACATTGTCAGTGCCGAGGAGCGTTTGTACTCCGGCTCTGTCAGCGCGGTGACTGTCTCCGGCTCTGAGGGTGAATTGGGGATCCGTTACGGACATGCCCCCTTGTTGACGTCCATTCGTCCCGGCCTGGTACAGTATGTGACCAAGGCCGGTAAACAAGAAGTCCTGTACGTGTCCGGCGGCATGCTGGAAGTACTGGGCAGCAGTGTGATGGTTCTGGCCGACACTGCGATTCGCGCCGAAGATCTGGATAAAGCCAAGGCCGAAGAAGCCAAACGAGCGGCGGAAGCCAAACTGCAGAATTCCTCTCACGATGTGGATTATGCAGAAGCGGCCGCCGATCTGGCCCGGGCTATGGCGAAACTGCGTGTGCTGCAGTTGCTTAAGCAGAATGTGCGGTAAAACTACCGTGTTGAAAAAGCGACCTCAGGGTCGCTTTTTTTTTATAAAAAAATCAGAATAGCCCGCAGTGAAATTCGACAAACAGAAACGGGATTACAAGATTATGAGTACTCAGGCGGTTATTTTGGCGGCGGGCAAGGGCACCCGCATGCGTTCTTCCCTGCCCAAGGTGCTGCACCCGGTGGCGGGCAGGCCCATGGTCAGCCATGTGCTGGCGGCGGCCAGGGCCTGCGGCGTGGACGGCATTCACCTGGTGTACGGCCACGGCGCCGATCAGCTCAAGGCCAGGATCGACGAACCCGGCATCGATTGGGTGCATCAGGCCGAGCAGCTGGGTACCGGCCATGCGGTGGCGGTGGCGCTGCCGGACATCGCCGATGACGACAAGGTGCTGGTGCTTTACGGCGATACCCCCCTGCTGCAGGCCGAGACCCTGGGCCGGTTGCTGGCCGCCTACCCGCAAGGCGGTATCGCCCTGCTGACGGTGAAGCTGGACAATCCTGCCGGCTATGGCCGCATAGTGCGGAAAAACGGCAAGGTGACAGGTATCGTCGAACAGAAAGACGCCTCTGCCGAGCAACTGGCCATCGACGAAGTCAATACCGGGGTGCTGGTGGCCGAAGCCGGCCAGCTCAAGGCCTGGCTGGGCCGGCTGAACAACGACAACGCCCAGGGTGAGTACTACCTGACCGATATCTTCGCCATGGCCCATGCCGAGGGCTGCGATATCAATACCGTGCACCCGGCCAGCAGTGCCGAGGTGGAAGGGGCCAACGACCGGCTGCAGCTGGCGGGCCTGGAGCGGGCCTATCAGCGGATGCAGGCCGAGCGGCTGATGCGGGAGGGGGTGACCCTGCTGGATCCGGCCCGCTTCGATCTGCGTGGCAGCCTGAGCGTGGGCGAGGAAGTGGTGATCGACGTGAACGTGATTATCGAGGGCGAGGTCCGTCTCGGTAACCGGGTGCGCATCGGCGCCGGCGCCATCCTCAAGGACTGTACCATCGGCGATGACGCCGAAGTGAAGCCTTACTCCCTCGTCGAGGGCGCCGAGCTGGGGGAGGCCAGCAGCGCCGGTCCCTTCGCCCGGCTGCGCCCCGGCGCCGTGCTGGCCGAGGATGCCCATGTAGGCAATTTCGTGGAAATGAAGAAGGCCCGGCTGGGCAAGGGCTCCAAGGCCGGCCACCTGAGTTACCTGGGCGATGCCGACATCGGCGCCAAGGTGAACATCGGCGCCGGCACCATCACCTGCAACTACGACGGGGTGAACAAGTTCCAGACCATCATCGAAGACGGCGTCTTCGTCGGCTCCGATACCCAGCTGGTGGCGCCGGTGCGCATCGGCAAGAACGCCACCCTGGGGGCCGGCTCCACCGTCACCAAGGACGTGGCCGAGGCCGAGCTGGTGATCACCAGGGTGCCCCAGCGCCATATCAAAAACTGGCCCAGACCGGTTAAAAAATAGCTATAAGCTTTAAGCTGGAAGCTTGAAGAAAGACCGGCGCGGCTGTGATTTCACAGCCGCGCTTTTTGATCCCGCTATCGCTTCGACACGTTAACCATACGCCGCTACCAGCCAGCAACTCGGGTAGCTGATCGCTTCCAGCTTATGGCTGACCGCTTTCTTTTAGTTGATCGTTTATCTTTTGATCTGCTAGCATTCAGTTTCGATTCGAAACTTAGTGCGAACATGTCGAAACGCAATACCCAACAGCGCCGCCATATCATCATGACCCTGCTCCACGAGCAGGGAGAAGTCACTGTGGATGAACTGGCCCGCCGCTTCGAGACCTCGGAAGTCACCATCCGCAAGGATCTGGCGGCCCTGGAGAAGAACGGCCAGCTGCTGCGTCGTTACGGCGGTGCCGTCACTGTGCCCAAGGAAATGGTCGCCGAGCCCGCGGGCGAGCCGGTATCCAAACGCAAACAGGCCATCGCCCGGGCGGCGGCGGCGCGGATCCGCGAGCATAACCGCATCATCATCGACAGTGGCAGCACCACGGCCGCGTTGCTGGGGGAGCTGGGTCACAAGCATGGTCTGGTAGTGATGACCAACTCACTCAATATCGCCAATGCCCTGCGTGAACTGGAACCCGAGCCGACCCTGCTGATGACCGGAGGGACCTGGGATCCCAATTCCGAGTCGTTCCAGGGGCTGGTGGCCGAGCAGGTATTGCGTTCCTACGATTTCGACCAGCTGTTTATCGGTGCCGACGGCATCGACATCGGCCGGGGCACCACCACCTTCAACGAGCTGATCGGCCTGTCGCGGGTGATGGCGGAAGTGGCCCGGGAAGTGGTGGTGATGGTGGAGTCGGACAAAATTGGCCGCAAGATCCCCAATCTGGAGCTGCCCTGGGCGGCTATCCACACCCTTATTACCGACGACGGCCTGTCGGCCGACGCGCAACAACAACTTGAACAGAAGGGCATTAACCTGGTTATTGCCCCCGAATACTGAGGATTTGACTATGTGCGGAATTGTAGGGGCGGTTGCCCAACGGGACGTGGCGGAAATACTGGTGGAAGGCTTGCGCCGCCTGGAATACCGGGGCTATGACTCGGCCGGGGTGGCCATTATCGATGGTGCCGGCGAACTGGGCCGGCTGCGCCGGCTGGGCAAGGTACAGGCCCTGGCCGATGCCCTGAACGAACAACCGCTGGCCGGTGGTACCGGCATCGCCCATACCCGCTGGGCCACCCACGGCGAGCCGTCCGAGCGCAATGCCCATCCCCATGTGTCGGGCCATATTACCGTGGTGCACAACGGCATCATCGAAAACCACGAGGAGCTGCGGGTCGAGCTGCAGGCCAAGGGGTACGAATTCGTGTCCGACACCGACACCGAAGTGATTGCTCACCTGGTGCATTATCACCGCCAGCACTGCGACTCGCTGCTGGCCGCCCTGCAAACTACGGTCAAGCAACTGCGCGGCGCCTACGGCACCGTGCTGATGGATACCCGGGATCCGTCCCGGCTGGTGGTGGCCCGCTCCGGCTCGCCGCTGGTGATCGGGCTGGGCCTGGGCGAGAACTTTATCGCCTCCGACCAACTGGCGCTGCTGCCGGTCACTCGCCGCTTCATGTTCCTGGAAGAAGGGGATGTGGCCGAAGTGACCCGTCGCGATATCCGCATCTTCGATGTGAAGGGCAACCCGGTGGTGCGCGACGAGCTGGAATCCGAGGTCTCCCACGATGCGGGCGACAAGGGCGAATACCGCCACTATATGCTCAAGGAAATCTTCGAGCAGCCCAAGGCCATTACCGATACTCTGGAAGGACGTATCACCGAGTCGGCGGTAGTAGTGGAGTCGTTCGGTAACGGCGCCCGGAGCATCTTCGAACGAGTCGAGCATATTCAGATCATCGCCTGCGGTACTTCCTACCATTCCGGTATGGTGGCCAGGTACTGGTTCGAGGCCCTGGCCGGCGTGTCCTGTGATATCGAGATCGCTTCCGAGTTCCGCTATCGCAAGTCGGTGGTACGTCCGAACAGCCTGCTGATCACCCTGTCCCAGAGCGGTGAAACCGCGGATACCCTGGCCGCACTGCGCCTGGCCAAGGAATCCGGTTTTATGAGCAGCCTGGCTATTTGCAACGTGCCCGGCTCTTCCCTGGTGCGGGAATCCGACCTGGCGTTTATGACCCGGGCCGGTGCCGAGATCGGGGTGGCCTCCACCAAGGCCTTCACCACCCAGCTGGCCGGCCTGCTGATGCTGGTGGCGGCGGTGGGTCGCTGCCGCGGCAACATGGATGCCGAGACCGAAGCCCGGCTGGTGCAGGCGCTGCGCAGCCTGCCGGCCCATATCGGTGAGACCCTGGCGCTGGCCAAGGACATCGAGGCCCTGGCGGAAGAGTTTGCCGACAAGCATCACAGCCTGTTCCTCGGCCGCGGCGATCAGTACCCCATCGCCATGGAAGGGGCGCTCAAGCTCAAGGAAATCTCCTATATCCACGCCGAAGCCTATGCCGCCGGCGAGCTCAAGCATGGCCCGCTGGCGCTGATCGACGCCGACATGCCGATCATAGTGGTGGCGCCCAACAATGATCTGCTGGAAAAGCTCAAGTCCAACGTGGAAGAAGTCCGCGCCCGGGGCGGTATCCTCTATGTGTTCGCCGACAAGCAGGCGGGCTTCAAGGGCGACGCCACCATGCGGGTGATGCCGCTCAACCACGTGGACGAACTGATTGCACCCATCGTCTACACGGTGCCGCTGCAGCTGCTGTCCTACCATGTGGCCCTGATCAAGGGCACCGACGTGGATCAGCCCCGCAACCTGGCCAAGAGCGTGACCGTCGAATAAGGAAATAACAACATGCCGGGCAAGCCCGGCATGTTGTTTTCGGCACAAGCTCTTACTTCAGATCGAAACGATCGGCGTTCATCACCTTGGTCCAGGCGCTGACGAAGTCCTTGACGAATTTCTCCTTGGCATCGTCCTGGGCATAGACCTCGGCATAGGAGCGCAGCACCGAGTTGGAGCCGAACACCAGATCGACCCGGCTTGCCGTCCACTTGACCGCCCCGCTCTTGCGTTCGACGATTTCATACCTGTTGCTGCCGGCCGGCTTCCAGCTGTAGGCCATGTCGGTCAGGTTGACGAAGAAGTCGTTGCTCAGCACACCGACACGATCGGTGAAGACGCCGTCTTTGCCGCCGCCGTGGTTGGTGCCCAGCACGCGCATACCCCCGACCAGCACCGTCATTTCGGCCGCTGTCAGGCCCATCAGCTGGGTGCGATCCAGCATCAGCTCTTCGGCGGTGACCACATAGTCCTGCTTCAGCCAGTTGCGGTAGCCGTCATGCAGGGGTTCGAGCACGGCGAAGGATTCCTGGTCGGTCATCTCCTGGCTGGCGTCACCACGACCCGGGGCGAAGGGCACGGTAATGGCAACACCGGCGTCACGTGCCGCCTTTTCCACCGCGGCGGAGCCGCCCAGCACGATCAGGTCGGCCATGCTCACCTTCTTGCTCAGCCCGGACTGGATGTTTTCCAGCGCGCTCAGCACCTTTTGCAGCCTGGCGGGTTCGTTGCCTTCCCAGTCCTTCAGCGGTGCCAGGCGGATGCGGGCTCCGTTGGCGCCGCCCCTATAGTCGGAACCACGGAAGGTGCGGGCACTGTCCCAGGCGGTGGCGACCAGCTCGGATACGCCGAGGCCGCTGGCCAGGATCTTCGCCTTGAGATCGGCCACTTCGGCGTCGCTCAGGGTATAGTCCACCGCCGGTACCGGATCCTGCCAAATGAGGTCTTCCTTGGGTACGTCGGGACCGAGATAGCGGCTCTTGGGCCCCATGTCCCGGTGAGTGAGTTTGAACCAGGCGCGGGCGAAGACGTCGGATAAATAGGCGGGATCCTGGTAGAAGCGCTCGGATATCTTGCGGTATTCCGGGTCCATCTTCATCGCCATGTCGGCGTCGGTCATGATGGGCTTGCGGCGGATGGACGAGTCTTCCACGTCGGTCGGCATGTCCTCTTCCTTGATATCGACCGGTTCCCACTGCCAGGCCCCGGCCGGGCTCTTCTTCAGCTCCCACTCGTGCTCGAGCAGCATCTTGAAGTAACCGTTGTCCCACTGGGTCGGGTGAGTGGTCCAGGCGCCCTCTATACCGCTGGTCACGGTATCGCGGCCAATGCCCCGGGTCTGGTGGTTTATCCAGCCCAGGCCCTGCTCTTCCAGTTCGGCCGCTTCGGGAGCCGGCCCCAGGTTGGCGGCATTGCCGTTGCCGTGGGTCTTGCCCACGGTATGGCCGCCGGCGGTCAGGGCCACGGTTTCTTCGTCGTTCATCGCCATGCGGGCGAAGGTGACTCGTACGTCCTGCGCGGTTTTCAGCGGGTCCGGTTTACCATCCACGCCTTCCGGGTTGACGTAGATAAGCCCCATCATCACCGCCGCCAGCGGGTTTGCCAGATCGCGCTCACCGGAGTAGCGGCTGTTGGGGCCGCCGCTGGGCTGAAGCCATTCCTTCTCGGAGCCCCAGTAAATGTCTTTTTCCGGGTGCCAGATATCGGCACGGCCGCCGCCGAAGCCGAAGGTTTTCAGGCCCATGGACTCATAGGCCATATTACCGGCCAGGATCAGCAGATCGGCCCATGACAGCCGGTTGCCGTATTTCTTTTTGATGGGCCACAGCAGGCGGCGGGCCTTGTCGAGGTTGCCGTTGTCCGGCCAGGAATTGATGGGCGCGAAGCGCTGGTTGCCGGTACCGGCTCCACCCCGGCCGTCGGCGATACGGTAGGTGCCGGCGGCGTGCCAGGCCATGCGGATCATCAGGCCGCCGTAGTGGCCCCAGTCGGCCGGCCACCAGTCCTGGCTGTCGGTCATCAGGGCGCGCAGGTCCTGCTTGACCGCGTCCAGATCCAGCTTCTTGAATTCTTCGGCATAATCGAAGTCTTCCCCCAGCGGGTTGGTCTTGGTGTCATGCTGGTGGAGGATGTCCAGGTTCAGTGCCTTGGGCCACCAATCCATATTGGAAGCCCCGGCTGCGGTATGACCACCGTGCATGACAGGGCATTTTCCGGAAGCACTATTGGTGTGCTGACTCATGTTCAACCTCCTTTTTTTTTTGTGGTTGATTTGTTACCAGAGAGTACCTGTGGCCTAAGCCGGAGAAGCGGTGAAGCAGTCCTACTCATGAGAGGATAGACTATCTATGAAATTTTTTGTTTTCTAAATTAGAGAGTGTTTATTAATGACAGTGCGCCGTTTGAGCACTACCGGGATTGGGCGTGGGGATTCCGCTGCCAGCCATAACGGTGAAGGCCTCGGGTCATCTCGGCCACGCATGTTGTTCGAAGCCTCGGCCAAAGCACCATGATTGAGGAGATGCGTCGTGGCAAGTCAATACCAGAGCAACGTTTCATCTCATCCTTTGTTACAACTCCGGAGGGACAGGGTTCAGTTCCGTAGTACGGGATAGCGGAAATCCTGGCATAACAGCGGTTCTATTTCCTCGGCCGGCATGGGCTTGGCCAGCAGGTAGCCCTGGCCTTCATCACAGGCCTGGCGGCCCAGTTGCTGTAGCTGATACTCGTTTTCGATGCCTTCGGCGATCACGGCAATTTTCATGCTGTGAGCCAGGGTGATGATGGAAGCAACGATGGCCGCATCTTCATTTTCCCGAGCCAGATCCTTGATAAAGGACTTGTCGATTTTCAGGCGGTGGATGGGAAAGCGTTTCAGGTAGGCGAGGGATGAGTAACCGGTGCCAAAGTCGTCGATCGCCAGTTTGATGCCCAGGCTACTCAGGGAAGCCATGGTGGCTACCGCCATTTCCATCTCTTCCATCAGCATGCTCTCGGTAATTTCCAGTTCTATGGACTCGGGATCCAGTTTTAGTTTATCGAGCAGGCTGGCAATATCCTGTACCAGCCCGGGCTGGCGGAACTGGCGGGCCGACAGGTTGATGGCCATGCGTAACGGGCCCAGGCCGCGGGCATGCCAGAGTTGTAACTGACGGCAGGCGGACTCCAGGATCCACTGACCCAGGGGCAGTATCATGCCGGTTTGTTCCGCCAGGGGGATAAAGTCGCCGGGATAGACGAGGCCGGCGCCCGGCTTGTTCCAGCGAACCAGGGCTTCCACCCCGACCAGCTTGCCGTCACTCAGGCTGAACTGGGGCTGGTAATACAGCTCCATTTGATTTTTTTCCAGTGCCTGGTGCAGCTCGCCGCTGATTTTCATCATGTTCACGGCGCGGATATTCATTCCGTTTTCAAACAGTTGTACCTGGTTACGTCCTTTTTCCTTGGCATGGTAGAGGGCGGTATCGGCGTGTTGCATCAGGGTTTCCATGCTGGTGCCGTGTTGGGGGGAAAACGCCACTCCGATGCTGATGCTGATATAGAGGCTTTGCCCTCGGATCTGTACCGGTTTGGCGAAGGCATCCACGATGCGCTGGGCGGTGGCCCGGGCTTGCTGCAGGGAAAGGGTGTGGGTGATCAACAGAATAAATTCATCACCGCCGAAGCGACATAAAATATCTTCCTTGCGCGTATGGCGTCGAAGGCGTTTGGCGGCAATTTGCAGGAACTCATCGCCGACTTGGTGCCCCAGGCTGTCGTTGATCTGTTTAAAGCGGTCCAGGTCGATAAACAGCATGGCCATGCTGGCACAATGGCGTTCGGCCCGGGAATGGGCTTGCCGGAACAGTTCGGCAAACAGGGTGCGGTTGGCCAGTCCGGTCAGGGAGTCATAGTGTGCCATTTTCTGCAGCTGGTCCTGGGTTTCCTTGAGCATGGAGATATCGGAGAACACCGCCACGTAATGCCGTTTACCCGGCCCGGCGGTGTTCAATGCGGTGACCGACAGCCAGATCGGGTAAGGGGTGCCTCCCTTACGCAGGGCGGATGCTTCCCCCCGCCAATAGCCTGCCGAATTGAGGGTTTGCCACATGGCCATCAGCTGTCGGTGGCTGCTTTGCAACTGGAGTACGGCCCCGGGCTTTTTGTGGGACATTTCCACCGCCTGGTAACCGCTGAGATTGGTGAAGGCGTGGTTGGCATAAATCAGCCGCAGGCGATGATCGAAGATCAGTACGGCCTCCATGATGTTCTTCAGTACCAGATCATTGAGCTCCAGGGACGCCCTGGCCTGTTTCAGCGGGGTGATATCCTGCCCCTGGGCCAGTACCGCAACGACCGAGTCTTGCTCGTACACCGGTGCCAGGGTCCAGATTTGATGCTGGCGATCTTGGCTGCCGCGGGTCAGTCCGGCTTCAACGCCACTGATGATATGGCCCCTGGTGACTTGGCTGATGGCCTGGCGGAGCGGAGCCAATTGTTGCGGACTGAAGTGATCCGACAGCGGAGTGCCGAGCACGGCCTCGGAGTGCCCTTCGAATAGCCGCACGGCGGCCGGATTGATGGCCTGGATGCGGTTATGCCGGTCCAGGATAATGGTCAGGGAGTTGGCCGAGTTGAACAGGTTGGCCAGCTCTCGTTCTCTTCTGTGCAGTATCTCGACCATTTCCTCCAGGCTTTGGCCAAGAAAATTGAATTCCGCGATCCGCCCCGGTTGAAAACGCGCTGGCAGACCCTTGCCGATATGTTCGGCAAAGTCGGTCAGCCGGGCCAGGGGAGCGGCGATCAGTCGCATGGTGTAAAAGGCGGGTAGCAGGGCTGCCGCCAGCACCAGTACCAGGGCGAGCAGACCGTGATGCCAATAAGCCTGGCGCAGCTGTCGGCTGGCTTGATTGTCAGTCACCACCAGGGCCTGCAGGGTGGTTTCCTGGCCCAGTTGCAAGGGCTGGACACTGAAATGATGGCCTCGTACCTGGCCCTGGAAGGCGGTGTCAGCCAGTATGGTGTCCAGTATATCCCGGGCCAGGGTATTACCGCTGGCAGCAGGGCCAAGCAGGTTGCCCTGGTATAGCAGCCGGATATTCATCGGCTCCAGTTCCTGGCTGAGCAGGTTGAGCAGTGTCAGGTTATCGTTTAGCACAATGCCGCCCAGCAGGCTGCCTTCAACCCGTCCCGAATCGTTGGCGATGATGGGGTAACGGTGCAGCAGGACGGTCAGATAGGGCTCCAGTTGCAGCAAAACCCATTGCTGATCCTGGTTGGCGGCTTCGATCAGTGTGGCTTCGTGCGGTGCCAGATCATAGTAGGGGGAGTTGAGGTTCAGCCAGGCGTTATCCTGGCGCAGCAGCATCAGTATATCCAGATGCTCCCCATCGGGCTTTTCCAGAGCGGTGTGCAAGGCGGTTTCCGCTGCGCCCTGCCTTGCGTTTGCCATCAGGGAGGCCAGGCCTGCGTGTTCGGCCGTCGCCGACAGCAGGGTATCTAGCCTGTTGAGGTAGGTATCCAGATTGATTTGCAGCCGGCTCTTTGCCTGCAGGAACTGGCCTTGTAGGTTTGCATCCATGATGCGGGAAGAGCTGTAGTAGGTCAGGCCGAGCAACGCCAGGGCCAGCACCATAAAAGCGGGAAGCAGGGCCAGCAGGATCCGCCGCAACAAGCGGGCGGCTTTGGGCGGGTTAACGGGAGTAGCGGAATGCATGGGCTTTCAGTCGCTCCAGTTCGGCCCGAGGCGTGTCTTTGGTGACAATCACGAATTCACCCGAATAGACACCGGGGATCAGCTCCGTTTTTCCCTCCCAGTCGAGGCGAATCGCTTCGGCAATGGCCACTCCACTGTCATCATTCATCCGCATCACGGTCAGAGCCAACTCCCCCTGTTGCAAGGCCGCCAATTCGTCCTGGCCTCCACCCCAGCCATTGACCATGATCCCGGCGGTATTGTCGGCCTGTTTCAGGGCCTGGGTTGTCGCCAGGGCGATATCTGTGGTGCTGGCATAGATAAGGTTGATTTCCGGCATGTCGGACAGGGCCTGCAGTACCGCCGATTCGGTTTTTTGTGGGTCCAGATCCGTATAAACCCGCTGACGTAGATGAAAACGAGGATCATCGGATAGCTGCCGGATGAATTCGTCCCCCCTGGCCATACTTACATGGCCCCGTGTTCCGTACAGCATCAGGTAATGTATCGGAGGGGAGGCCAGTTGCGATAGCCTGGCCGCCAGCTGCTGGGTACCCTGAGCGTGGTCGAACCCTACATAGAGCAGGGGCTGATGCTGCTGCCAGTGTTTCAGTGGCGTGGTGATATTTTGCAGTATCAGTTTGGGACGACCTCGGGCCAGTAATTTTTCGATCAATACCCGGTGGCGGCGGGAATCCAGGGTGAGTATCAGGTAGTCGGGATCTCGTGCCAGTATGTCGGCCAGCAGCTGCTCCTGTTCCCTGAGCGGGCGGTGAGGGGAGTCGAAATAGCAGTCGAGCCGGTAAGGCAGGGCGATATCATCCAGCCGGGCTGAGATACTGCGCTTGTTACGGCGCCAGTAGTCGGAAACCTGGCCTCCGGGGGAAATCATGGCGATCTGTACCGGCCGGTCGTTGGCGCCTTGCCAGCGAATGGCAGGATTGCTGATCCGCTGGGCGAAAGGCGCCATTCGTGCCTGCTGTTCCGGAAAGCGGGTCAGATAGTCCTGCAACGACCAATACTCCTGCTGTCCGGCATGTCCCGGCCAAGAGAAAAGCAATGCGATTGTTGCCCAGCGGGCAAGGCAGCTCGATACCGGCATCTATCCGTGTGCTCTCTTTTTATTTTTAATGAGTGTAGTTCATCTGAGTCTTTTTGCTGGATGCCAAGTTTGAGTCCTGCTTGGCATGGTATCTGAGCGGAGACCTGCCGTTTCTTCCTGTCGAAGGGAACAGCACAATATAGTAGGTACCCGCGGAGGCAGTGGTGGAAAAAACGGCCGCTTTATGATAATTCTGGCGAACATTTCTTCAGTGTTATGATGTTGAGACGTTTGTCGCCGGGCGCCGTGTCTTCGGTGTCGGCATCCCTCCTTGGCTATATCGGTAGTAAATAAAAATGACAGTGTTTGAGCATGTGCTGGTAATTGTGCTGTTGGTCGCGATCAGCTCGTTTTTTTCCATTTCTGAAATTGCCCTGGCCGCAGCTCGCAAGATGAAACTGCGGCTGATGGCCTCCGACGGCGATGCCAATGCGGAGAAGGTGCTGTTGCTGCAGGAGCAGCCCGGTAACTTTTTTACCGTAGTGCAGATCGGCCTCAATGCCGTGGCCATCCTGGGAGGGATCCTGGGGGAAGCGGCTTTTACGCCTTTTGCGAAAGCTGTGCTCGGTTTCTTCTTCGATGGCGCCTGGGTGGATAAAACGGCCTTTATTCTGTCGTTCTTTATTGTGACCTCACTGTTTATCCTGTTTGCCGATCTGATGCCCAAGCGGCTGGCGATGATAGCGCCGGAGCGTGTCGCCGTGGCGGTAGTCAGGCCCATGGGGTTCTTTATTGTGGTGCTCAAGCCGCTGGTCTGGTTCTTCAATGGCCTGGCCAACCTGTTTTTCCGTCTGTTCCGGGTGCCAAGCATGCGTAATGATGAAATTACACCGGAAGACATCATCGCCATGATGGATGCCGGGGCTCAGGCCGGGGTGCTGCAGGAGCAGGAGCATCACCTGATCGAAAACGTGTTCGAGATGGAATCGCGCACCGTGACCTCTGCCATGACGACTCGCGAGAGTCTGATTTTTTTTACCCTTGCCGAAAGCCAGGACAGCATCAAGGCTAAAATTGCCGAGCATCCCCATGCCAAGTTTCTGGTCTGCGAAGAGAGCCTCGATCGGGTGGTGGGCTATGTGGATTCCCGCGACATCCTGATGCAGGTATTGCATCAGCAGCCCATCTCCTTGCAGAAAGAGGGGATTATCCGTACTCCCTTGATCATCCCCGACACCCTCTCCATGTATGAAGTACTGGAGCATTTCAAATCCACGGGTGAGGATTTTGCGACCATCATGAACGAGTATGCGCTGGTGGTGGGCATTATCACCCTGAAGGACGTGATGAGTATCGTGATGGGAGAGCTGGTACAGACCCAGGAGGAGCAGATTGTTGCCCGGGATGAGAACTCCTGGTTGGTGGAGGGGCTGACTCCGCTGGAGGATGTGATGCGGGTGCTGAATATTGACGGTTTTCCCAGTGACGAAAACTACGAAACCATCGCCGGCTTTATGATGTATATGTTGCGCAAAATCCCCAAACGCACCGATTTCGTGCTGCACTCCGGGTACAAGTTTGAAGTCGTCGACATCGACAGTTACAAGATAGATCAGCTGCTGGTGACCCGGATTGGCTCATCCGAGCCTGCTTTGGAAGAGACAAAGCGGTAAAAAACGGCGTTATGCTCAAGTTTTGTTCGAGTGGGCATAAAAGTGATGTTTTTCACAAAAAAGCCCTTGCGCAAAAAACGCGGCTGCCTATAATGCGCATCCACTGACACGGCGCAACCCGCCGGGTCGCAAGCGGAAAAAAAACTTCGGTTTTAACGCTTGACGAATTAAAAGGACGGCGTAGAATACGCAGCCCTGACCCGAACAAGGTCAACGCTCTTTAACAATCTATCAAGCAAACTGTGTGGG
>NZ_JAERTZ010000032.1 GCF_016746085.1 Zobellella iuensis | reverse complement strand
GACCATGCAGTCGTTCTGCCACACCGCCGCCTATCCCAAGCCGGTGGACGTGGTCACCCACCACACCCTGCCCGACTTCATCATGAACCGGGGCGGCGTGTCCCTGCGTCCGGGCGACGGCGTCATCCACTCCTGGCTGAACCGCATGCTGCTGCCCGACACCGTGGGCACCGGCGGTGACTCCCACACCCGTTTCCCCATCGGCATCTCCTTCCCGGCGGGCTCCGGCCTGGTGGCCTTCGCCGCCGCCACCGGGGTGATGCCGCTGGACATGCCCGAGTCGGTGCTGGTGCGCTTCAAGGGCGAAATGCAGCCCGGCATCACCCTGCGCGACCTGGTGCACGCCATTCCCTACTACGGCATCAAGCACGGCCTGCTGACCGTGGCCAAGGAAGGCAAGATCAACGAATTCTCCGGCCGGGTGCTGGAAATCGAGGGCCTGCCCCAGCTGAAGGTGGAGCAGGCGTTCGAGCTGGCCGATGCCACCGCCGAGCGTTCCGCCGCCGGTTGTACCATCAAGCTGGATCAGGAGCCGATCGCCGAGTACCTGAACTCCAACATCGTGATGCTGAAGTGGATGATCGCCGAAGGCTACGGCGACCGGCGCACCCTGGAGCGCCGCATCAAGGGCATGGAAGAGTGGCTGGCCAACCCGGAGTTGATGGCCGCCGACGCCGATGCCGAGTACGCCCATGTGCTGGAAATCGACATGAGCGAGATCAAGGAGCCGATCCTGTGCGCGCCCAACGATCCGGACGACGCCCGCCTGCTGTCCGAGGTACAGGGCGAACAGATCGAAGAGGTGTTCATCGGCTCCTGCATGACCAACATCGGCCACTTCCGCGCCGCCGGCAAGCTGCTGGACAAGTACAAGGGCCAACTGCCGACCCGGCTGTGGGTGGCGCCGCCGACCAAGATGGACAAGGACCAGCTGACCGCCGAGGGCTACTACGGCATCTTCGGCCGGGTCGGTGCCCGCATCGAGATCCCGGGCTGCTCCCTGTGCATGGGCAACCAGGCGCGGGTGGCGGACAACAGCACAGTGGTGTCCACCTCCACCCGCAACTTCCCCAACCGCCTGGGCAAGGGCGCCAACGTCTACCTGGCGTCCGCCGAGCTGGCGGCGGTAGCGGCCATCCACGGCAAGCTGCCGACGGTGGAGGAATACCAGGAGTACGCCAAGGAGCTGAACGCCACCGCGGCGGACACCTACCGCTACCTGAACTTCGACGAGCAGGACTGCTACCTGGTGAAGGCCGACACCGTGATCTTCCAGCAGGCCATCTAAACGCCAGTTTGAAGTCATCTGTACTCGGCCAAAGCGCACTACTCCGCCGACACGCCGTAGGACCTGATACTCGCGGAAACAGCTCTTGTGCCTGTTGGCATGGTTATCAGAGTACAGCGGGGCTTGGAAGAGGCAACAGGGATGGCCTCCACCGACCGTCACATGCCAGGGATGGCATGTGCGAGCCTACATGGACGTACTTGCGGCGTGTCGGTGAAGGTAGCCCTGTTGACGCTTCGCTCAGTCGTTATAGACAAGCTTCGCGGAGACCTTCAGGCCATAAGCCCCACGGTCATCCGTTGACCAAAGCCAGCCCGAGGGCTGGCTTTTTGGCAAGGGGGCTTAAGCCGGTGCCGGCCTCAGCCGCCGCAACATGACGTCCCGGTAATCCCCTTACACCTCCCGCTCGAACAACTCCCCAAGCCGTACCTTGTAGGCTTCCCGGATATGGTTGCGGGCGGCCTGCTCCGCCGCCGCCGCGTCACGCTGCTCGATGGCATCCACGATAAGGCCGTGCTCCCGGCGGGCCGCCTCGGGCCGGCCGACCTTGGCCAGGGTGGTGGGGCCGAGCAGCATCATCGACTCCTGCAGGGAGTTGAGCATCTTCAGCAGGTAGCGATTGTGGGCGCAACGATAGAGGGTGCCGTGAAACAGCCGGTTGTTCTTGACCAGATCCGCCGGCTCGCTGAACTGGGCGTCCCGCTCGCTGATTTCCCGCAGGAAAGTGATCTCCACCTCGGAAGCATGGCGGGCGGCCAGGAAGGCGGCGGTGCCTTCCAGCACCTCCCGCATCGCATACAGCTCGTTGATCATGGCGTGGTCCAGTTCGGTCACTATCATGCCCCGGCTGGGATCATTGGCCACCAGGCCTTCCATCAACAAGCGGTTCAGCGCCTCTCGTACCGGCGTCCGGCTCAGGCCGGTACGGGTGGCCAGATCCGCCTCCCTCACCCGGGTACCGGGCGCCAGGGTGCCCTCCTTGATGGCATCGAGAATAAAGCGATAGGCGAGTTCGCTACGGGATTCGCCCCGCTCGCTGGTGGCGTCGTCCAGGGGTTTGGGTGTTTTTTTGGCTGTGGACATAAGCGTCGGATCACAAATTGAACATGTCGGGATAATACCAAGTGATACCGCTGTTGTCATTTTGTGTACCAATGTATACATTTGCATTCATCAGTATTCAAAGAGGAACCCAAGATGATGCAAGAGACCCATCAGGCAACGGCGGACTGGCTCAAGGCCAGCCATGACGTGCTGGTTATCGGCGGCGGCAATGCCGCCCTGTGCGCCGCTCTGTCGGCCCGCGAGCAGGGGGCCCGCGTGCTGCTGCTGGAAAGCGCGCCCAAAGCCTGGCGCGGCGGCAACAGCAGCCATACCCGCAACCTGCGCTGCATGCACAAGGCCCCGACCGCGGTGTTGAACGACGCCTACCTGGAAGAGGAGTTTTTCGAGGACGTCTGGCGCGTGACCGGCGGACAGACCGACGAAGCGCTGGCCCGCTTTGTCATCCGGGCCTCGGAAAACTGCACCGACTGGATGAGCGGCTACGGGGTCCGCTTCCAGCCGTCCCTGGGCGGCACCCTGCACCTGGGCCGCACCAACGCCTTCTTCCTCGGCGGCGGCAAGGCCCTGGTCAATACCTACTACAAGGCGGCGGAGCGGATGGGGGTGACCATCGTCTATGAAGCCGAGGCGCTGGAGCTGGCCTTTCAGGGCAACCGTTTCGAGCATGCGGTCGTCCACTGGCAGGGCAACCATCACAAGGTGAGCGCCCGTTCCCTGGTGGTGGCTTCCGGCGGCTTCGAATCCAACCGGGAGTGGCTGGAACAGGCCTGGGGCCCGGTGGCCAGGAATTTCCGCATTCGCGGCACCCGCTTCAACCAGGGCAAGATGCTGCGCGCCCTGCTCGACAACGACGCCCTCACCATCGGCGATCCCACCCAGGGCCACGCGGTCGCAATCGACGCCCGCTCTCCCGAATACGACGGCGGTATCGTGACCCGGGTCGACTGTGTCTCCTTAGGCATAGTGGTCAACAACCAGGGCAAGCGCTTCTACGACGAGGGCGAGGATTTCTGGCCCAAGCGCTATGCCATCTGGGGTCGGCTGGTCGCCGGCCAGCCCGACCAGATTGCCTATTCCATCACCGACGCCAAGGCGGTGGGCCGCTTTATGCCCTCGGTCTTTCCCCCGGAGCAGGCCAATACCCTCGAGGAACTGGCGAGGAAGCTGAATATTCCGGTGCATCCCCTGCTCAATACCGTGAAGAAATACAACACGGCGGTACAGCCCGGTGACTTCGATCACAGCGTGCTCGACAACTGCCGCACCCAGGGAGCCATCCCCGAGAAAACCCACTGGGCGCAGACCATCGACAGCCCGCCTTTCTTCGGCTACCCGCTGCGCACCGGCATCACCTTCACCTACCTGGGCGTGCAGGTGGACAAGACCGCGAGGATGAAAATGAACAGCGGCGACATGGCGGACAACGTGTTCGCCGCCGGCGAGGTGATGGCCGGCAATATTCTCGGCAAGGGTTATGTCGCCGGTTTCGGCATGACCATAGGCACTGTATTTGGACGTATAGCCGGCGCGGAGGCCGCTCGACATGCAAAAAATTGATGTACTGATCCAGGAAGCGGACAAGAACCTGACCATCTGTAACGCCTGTCGCTACTGCGAAGGCTTTTGCCCGGTGTTTCCGGCCATGGAGCGGCGGCAAAGCTTCGGGGCCGCCGATATCAACTACCTGGCCAACCTCTGCCACAACTGCAGCGAGTGCTACTACGCCTGCCAGTACGCACCGCCCCACGAGTTCGGGGTCAATATCCCCCAGTCGCTGGCCAAGATAAGAAAAGCCTCGTACCAGCACTATGCCTGGCCCGGCCCCTTCGCCCGCCTGTTCAATAAAAACGGCCTGGTCGCCTCCCTTGCCCTGGGCCTGGGCGCCAGCTTTATCCTGCTGCTGTTTATCGCCCTGAACGGCGGCCTGGGGCAGCTGTTCTCCGGCCATCATGGCGGGGATTTCTACGTCTTCTTCCCCCACAACACCCTGGTGCTGGCCTTCGGCAGCGTGTTCCTGTTCGCCATGCTGGCACTGCTGATGGGCTTCCTCAACTTCTGGCGCGACAGCGGGGAAAAACTGCGGGACCTGGGCCATCTCTCCGCCTGGCGGCAGGCCTGGTCCGACGCCCTCAGCCTGCGCCACCTGCATGGCCAGGAAGACCGGGGTTGCACCTATCCGGACGACAACCATTCCCATTGGCGCCGGTATTTCCACCATTTCACCGCCTATGGCTTCATGCTGTGCTTCGCCGCCACCGCCACCGGCACCCTGTTTCACTATGTGCTGGGCTGGAGCGCCCCCTACGGCTTCTTCACCCTGCCCAAGCTGCTCGGCACCCTGGGCGGCCTCGGCCTGCTGATCGGCCCCGCCGGCCTGCTGTATCTGAAGCGCAAGCGGGATCCCAATACCGCCGATCTGGAGCAGACCGGCATGGACATCGCCTTTATCGCCCTGCTCTGGCTCACCGCCTTTACCGGCCTGCTGCTGATGGTGCTGCGGGAAACCGGCCTGCTCGGGCTGATGCTGGTGATCCACCTCGGTTTCGTGATGTCGCTGTTCCTCACCCTGCCCTACGGCAAGTTCGTGCACGGCCTCTACCGCCTCGGTGCCCTGCTGAAAAATGCCCTGGAACAACGCCGGGAAGAGCAGGGGGCGGCCCTGGTCAGCCAGCCGCGCGAGAGCGGCGTCAAGTTTTACCAGTCCATAAAAGACAATAAATAACAGGAAGTTACCAAACCAACCATGGAGGCAATAACATGACTATTTTTTCCGGCATACTGAAAAAACGGACCTCGGCCGGTCTGCTGGCGGCCCTGCTGCTGCCCGGCGCGGCCCTGGCGGCCGAGCCCGCCTGGCAACCGGGCAGGGCCATCGAATATATCGCGCCGGCCAACCCCGGCGGCGGCTGGGACACCCTGGCCAGAACCACGGCCCGGGTGATCATGCAGGAACGGCTCAGCCCCCAGAGCTTCGCCACCATCAACGTGCCCGGGGGTGGCGGTGCCGTGGCCTGGGCCCAGATAGCCCGGGATAGCAAGAATTCCCACAAGCTGTTCGTGACCAGCCCGCCCCTGATCCTGGTGCCGCTGGCGGGGATGTCCCGCTACGACCATGAGGATTTTACCCCCATCGCCCGGCTGATCACCGACTCGGCGACGGTGCTGGTGCGCAAGGACTCGCCCTACCGGACCCTGAATGACCTGCTGGATGCGCTGCGTGAAAACCCTCGGCTCAGCATCGGCGGCGGCAGCGCGCCCGGCTCATTGCACCACGTTTCCTTCGCCGGCCTGGCCATGGCCGCCGGGCTGAACGCCCGGGAGGTGAACTACGTTTCCTATTCCGGCGGCGGTGAGGCCATCATCAGCCTGCTGGGCGGGCACATAGAGGCGGTCAGCGCCGGCATCGGCGAGTCCTCGGGGCAGATTGCCGAATCCGGCCAGCTGCGCGCCCTGGGCATCGCCGCCGAGGAGCGGCTGCCGGGCACCCTGGCGGATATCCCCACCTACAAGGAGCAGGGGGTGGATTACACCTTCGATATCTGGCGCGGTGTCATGGGTCCCAAGGAGATGCCGGCCGAGGCCGTGGCCTACTACCAGGACCTCTATGTACGCATGCTCAACAGCGACAGCTGGCAACAGGCCCGGGATCAGTTGTCCTGGACCGACGCCTACCTCGACAGCCAGCAATTCGGCATCTTCCTGGACCAGCAGAAGAAACAGTTCGGCCGGGTACTGGCCGAGCTGGGGCTCCTCAAACAATAAGCGGATGCGCATGGGCGGGGCTCCGACGGGAGCTTCGCCATCCCCAAACATGGCGGAATAAGGCAATGAAACACCTTAATAGCAACAGAATCATCGGCTTCATCATGGGGCTGGTGTCCCTGGGTTACCTGTGGCTGGCCTTTCGGATCCCCGCGTTTCCGATGCCAAGACCCATCGACTCCGACTGGTTCCCCACACTGCTGGGCGCAGCCCTGCTGCTGCTGTCCATACTGTTGTGCCTGGAAAAACAGGCCACCCCAGTCAAACGAGAAAAGGCCGCGCAAAAGGACCCCAAGGCCAGGGAGCAGACCAGCCAGTTGCTGATCACCTTGCTCGCCATCGCCGGCTATGCCTTCGGCCTGGAATGGCTGGGCTTTGTCCTGGCATCCAGCCTGTTCGGCATCGGCCTGAGCCACTGCTACGGCTACCGGCGCCACCTCATCAGTGTCGTGGCGACGCTGGCGGTGGTGCTGTCGCTCTACCTCATCATGACCCGACTGCTCGAGGTGCATTTGCCTCGGGGCCTGTTACCGTTTTAACCACCACAACGAGAACTTCGCAATGGACGCACTCCATGGTGTGCTCACCGGCTTTAGTGTCGCCTTTGAGCCAATGAACCTGCTTTATGTTTTCATCGGGGTCTTCGCCGGCACAATTATCGGCATGCTGCCGGGCCTGGGGCCCATCAGCGCCCTGGCCCTGATGATCCCCATGACCTTCGGCATGGAGCCCTCCTCGGCCCTGATCCTGATGGCCGGGGTCTATTACGGCGCCATCTTCGGCGGTTCCACCTCTTCCATCCTGCTCAACGCCCCCGGCGTCGCCAGCACCGTCGCCACCTCCTTCGACGGTTATCCCCTAGCCCGCCAGGGCATGGCCGGCAAGGCCATGGCCATCGCCGCCTATTCCTCCTTTGTCGGCGGCACCCTGTCGGCCGTGGCCCTGATGCTGGTGGCGCCCCTGTTGGCGAAAGTGGCGGTCAGCTTCGGCCCGGCCGAATATTTCGCCCTGATGCTGCTCGGCCTGACCGCCGTGGTCAGCCTGTCCGGCAAGTCCCTGGTCAAGGGCCTGATGGCAGCGGTGCTCGGCATGATGATCTCCATCGTCGGTATCGATCTGCAGACCGGCACCGAGCGCTACACCTTCGGCAGCCTGCACCTACTCAGCGGCGTCGAATTCCTGGTGGTCGCGCTCGGCATCTTCGCCCTGGCGGAGGTGTTCAGCATGTTGCTGCAGCACAAGGGTAATCAGCCATCGGACAGCACCGCCAATATCGGCTCGCTCCGGCTGTCACGCCGCGAGGTCAAAGACATTGCCGTTCCCGCCGGACGCAGCTCCCTGCTGGGTTTCTTTGTCGGCATACTGCCGGGCGCCGGCGCCACAGTCGCGTCCTTCCTCGGCTACATCATGGAAAAACGCCTGGCCAAGGACGGCCACAGCTTCGGCCAGGGCAACCTCAAGGGCGTTGCCGCGCCCGAGGCGGCCAACAATGCCGCCTGCACCGGCTCCTTCGTGCCGCTGCTGACCCTGGGGGTGCCCGGCTCGGGCACCACGGCCGTGCTGCTCGGCGCCCTGCTGGTCATGGGCATCACGCCGGGCCCCACCATGATGGAGCAAAGGCCGGATGTGTTCTGGGGGGTTATCGCCAGCATGTATGTGGGCAACCTCTTCCTGCTGGTGCTGAACCTGCCGCTTATTCCCTATATCGCCCGGCTGCTCGACCTGCCCCGGCCACTGTTGCTGTCGCTCATCCTGATCTTCTGCATGGTCGGCATCTACGGCACCACCTTCGCCATCGCCGATCTGCTGCTGTTGCTGGGATTCGGCCTGCTGGGGCTCGGCATGAAACGCTTTGGCTTTCCGACGGCACCGCTCATCCTCGCCTTGATCCTGGGCAGCATGATGGAGGAATCCCTGCGCCGGGCGCTGCAGATTTCCGATGGCAGCTGGCTGACCTTCATCGACAAGCCAATCGCCCTCTGGCTGCTGGTGCTCACCGCGGTATCGCTGCTCTTCCCGTTATTGAAACACGGCTTGGACCTGCTGCGGCCCAAACCGGCAGCCGCCTGAACATATGCCTTGCAGTGGGCTCCGGTCGGACGGAGCCCACACCAGAAGCGGGCGTCCGCCCGCCCATGGGCCTTGACCAGCGTATATCTGCCCGGTAATGCCATGACTCCCGAGCGATAACCTCTTGCCGTCTACGCCTCTACAAACCAATCAATATCCAATCATTTTAAATAAACATGAAAACTTTCATCCAAAACAGCCATCTCTCATCACGCCATAAACCAAGGCAATGCAGCATAAAATGACGATTTCGTGATCAATAGCAACAAAATAAAAATTCCAAAACACAAAGTTAATGGTATGTTAACTCCAATCCCGTACGGCAGGATCATTCTCACGGACACGGATGCGTCCAAACCCTGTCGATACCGACCCCCAGGCACCGGCTCCGGCCGGTACGGCGGATACCCACTTTGTTAATGGATGAAAAAGTGATACTTAGCAGAATCAGCCTTATCGGCACGGCTCACCCCCGTCGCCTCGCACCGTTTTCGACCACACCCCGCTCACCGGAAAGGATGATGACCCGGCACAGGTCGTCAGGCCCGGAATAGCGCTTATCGATGGCGCAGGCGTCTGAACCGGATGCCCCGGCGGAAACGCCCCTGACCGTCCGGGTTTATCCCCCCATGTAATGACATAAACGGATTCAATCTAATCCGAAGCTGTTGCCGCCTGTTTTCCGGCCCCGGAAGGCCCGCTTTCGCCTACTGTCGGGCCCGAAGGCGAGGACCGGAAACCAAGCGCAGCGGCGGCGGATACCATCGCAACCTGAGAAGGAGTAAGTAATGACAAGGAAACCTCTGCTGGTAGCACTGCTGGTCGCAGGAACAGCCACCTCCGCCATGGCGGAAATCAGCTGGGAAGGCAGCAAGGGCCGCCTGAGCCTGGGCGGCGACGTGGAGTTCGACGTCAACGCCGCCAACAAGCAGGAAGACAGCAACCTCTATCGTAACGACGGTCGCAACGACCGTTGGGACCAGACCGGCCGGCTGCTGCTCGACGTCTCCGGGGAGCGGGTCGCCGACTCCGGCGCCTACGCCAGGGTCAAGGCCCAGCCCACCCTGGCCACCAACGGCGGTGTGGGCTCGGACGACGCCTGGTTCGCCTTCGGCCGCGACGATGTGGGCGAGATGAAGATCGGCCGCTTCGAGGCGCTGGATCTCTTCCCCCTGGGCCAGGACGTGTTCGTGGAGCACTCCGGTGACACCTCTTCCGGCCTCTACACCGACGGCTCCGCCTACCTGTACATGGCCAAGGAAGCCCGCGGCCGCGCCGGCGACGCGGGTCATGTGATGGTCAGCCGCCAGTTGGGCGATCTTTACCTGGAGCTGGCCACCCTGTTCGGCGATCGCAGCGACCTGTTCAATGTGGTCGACGGTGCCCGCCGCTACCACGGCCATGAGCTGACCAAGGACAAGGACTCCATAGTGGTGCGGCCGGCACTGCGCTGGCAGCTGGGCGACTTCAGCTGGGCGCTGGGTGCCGAGCACAACCTGGTGGAAGACGCCATCATCGACGCCGAAGGCCGCAAGGTGGCTCGCCGCACCGGTTACGGCACCACCTTCGGCTGGCAGTCCGGCGTCATCAAGGCCAACCTCAACGCCGCCTACCTGGATGCGCTGAACGAAGAGAACCTGACCCTGGGCGCCAACGTGCTGTTCAACCAGTTCGGCCTGGGCTATATCTACGGCCGCAACAAGATAGACGAGGCCGCCGCCGGCTACGAGTACCTGGAAGGCGTCCAGAAGAGCAACACCCTTTATACCTCCTACCGGTTCGACAACGTGCTGGATCTGGACAACTTCAATATCCTGCTCGGTGCCTACTGGTCCGATTTCGATGTGGCCGAGTCCACCACCGCCACCGATCGCTACGGCGCCCGGGTGCGCTTCAAATACCATTTCTAAGCCAAAAGCAGGGGGACAACCCCTGCTTTTTTATGCCCAATCCCGCTTTTCTGTTATCATCCCGCCATTGCAAGCCATTTTTGCCTCATCCGTCCGTCAGGACCCCTATTACCCCCGGAGTTTCATGTCTTTTGCTTCCCTGGGCCTGAACGCACAACTCGTTCAAGCCATCAATGAATGTGGTTACACCGAGCCTACCCCCATCCAGCGCCAGGCCATTCCGCTGGTGCTGAAAGGCGGCGACCTGCTCGCCGGCGCCCAGACCGGCACCGGCAAAACCGCCGGTTTCGGCCTGCCCATGCTGCAGCGCCTGAGCGAAACCAGGCCTAAGCCCCTGGCCAACGGCCGGGCGCCGGTGCGCGCCCTGGTGCTCACCCCTACCCGCGAGCTGGCCGCCCAGGTGGAAGAAAACCTGCGTGCCTACGCCAAACACACCGACCTGCGCACCCTGGCCATGTTCGGCGGCGTCAGCATCAACCCGCAGATGAAGGCCCTGGGCCGCAAAATCGACGTGGTGGTGGCCACCCCGGGCCGGCTGCTGGACCATGTGTCCCAGCGCTCCATCGATCTGTCCCGGGTCGAAATGCTGGTGCTGGATGAAGCCGACCGCATGCTGGACATGGGCTTTATCCGCGATATCCGCCGTATCCTGGCCGTGTTGCCGAAGCAGCGGCAGAACCTGCTGTTCTCCGCCACCTTCTCCGACGAGATCAAGGCGCTGGCGGAAGATCTGCTGCATCAGCCCGAGCACATCGAGGTGGCGGTGCGCAACGCCACCGCCGAGACCATAGCCCAGCGTTTCTACGGGGTGGACAAGGGCCGCAAGCGCGCCCTGCTCAGCTACCTGATAGGCCACAACAACTGGCGCCAGGTGCTGGTGTTTACCCGCACCAAGCACGGCGCCAACCGGCTGGCGATGCAGCTCGACAAGGACGGCCTGCCCGCCATGGCCATCCACGGCGACAAGAGCCAGGGTGCGCGCACCCGGGCCCTGAGCCAGTTCAAGGACGGCCAGCTGCGGGTGCTGGTGGCCACCGATATCGCCGCCCGCGGCATCGACATCAGCGAGCTGCCCCATGTGGTAAACTTCGAGCTGCCCCATGTGGCGGAAGACTATGTGCACCGCATCGGCCGCACCGGCCGGGCCGGAAGCACCGGCGAGGCCCTGTCGCTGATCTGCCACGAAGAAAAACCGCTGCTCAAGGCCATCGAGAAGCTGATCAAGCAAAGCGCCGAGCTGGAAATCCTGCCCGGTTTCGAGCCCGGCCCGGAAGAGGCCCAGCCCGCCACCAAGCCGCCGGCCAACAACCGGGGCCGGGGCAACGGCGGTGGCCGGGGTCGCGGTGCCGGCGCCGCCACCAACCGGCCGCCGCGCAGCAACAAACCCAACCGGCCCCAGCGCCACGGCCGCCACGACGGCTAACCCCCACAACCCCGGCACCCGCCGGGGTTGTTGTTATTGCCGCCGGCGGTTGAGCCAGTGCACCCCGCCGCCGATCACCAGGCCCCAGAAGGCGCTGCCGATGCCGAACAGGGCCAGGCCCGAGGCGGTGATCATAAAGGTGAGCAGGGCGGCGTCCCGCTCCTGCTCGTTGGCCAGGGCTACCGTCAGGCTGGTGCCGATGGTGCCGAGCAGCGCCAGGCCGGCGATGGCCATCACCAGCTCCCCCGGCAGGGCGGCGAACAGCCCCACCACGGTGGCGCCGAACAGCCCCATCAGCAGGTAGAAGACCCCGGCCCACACCGCCGCCTTGTAGCGCTGCTTGGGATCCGGGTCCACCTCCTTGCCCATGCACACCGCCGCGCTGATCGCCGCCAGGTTGAAGGCGAAGCCGCCGAAAGGCGCCAGCAGCAGGCCGGTGAAGCCGGTCCAGCCGACCAGCGGCGAGGCCGGGGTGTGGTAGCCGTGGGCCCGCAGCACGGCGATGCCGGGCACGTTCTGGGAGGCCATGGTCACCATAAACAGGGGGATGCCGACGCCGAGCAGGCTGGTGAGGGAAAACTCGGGCGTCATCAGCACCGGCCGGGCCAACTGCCACTCGAAACCGTCGAAACGCAGCAGGCCGTCACCGCCGGCGACCAGCAGCCCGGCCAGCAGGCTGAGCGGGATCACGTAGCGCGGCAGCCGCCGGCGCAGGGCCAGGTAAGTCGCCAGCATGGCCGCCACCAGCAGCGGCTGGGTCTGGGCCGAGGCGAACAAGTCCAGGCCGAACTTCAGCAGCACCCCGCCCAGCATGGCCGCCGCCAGCCCCGCCGGCACCAGCCGCATGATCTTGTCGAACCAGCCGGTCAGGCCGCACAGCAGGATCAGCGCCGAGCTGAACAGGAAGACGCCGATGGCCTCGCTCATGGGCACCCCGGCCAGCGCCGTCACCAGCAGCGCCGCCCCCGGGGTCGACCAGGCGGTGAGCACCGGCTCCCGGTAGCGCAGGGAAAAGCCGATGCAGGTCAGCCCCATGCCGATGCCCAAGGCCCACATCCAGGAGCCGGTCTCGGCCTGGCTGGCCCCGGCGGCGGCCGCGGCCTGGAAGATGATGGCCGCCGAGCTGGTGTAACCGACCAGCACGGCGATAAAACCGGCGGAAAGATGGGACAAGCTGAACATGGCGGGCTCCTGATTGTGCGTTATAACGCATAAGAAAGCCATGCTAGCAAATGTATGCTATAACGCACAACAGCGAGCCAAGCAGGAAAAGCGGGAAACTGTGATGAAAGAGCCGAACCAATACCTGGCGGACACCCTCAAGGCCCTGCGCCGGGAGCGGGGCTGGAGCCTGGACGCCTGTGCCCGGGAAACCGGGGTCAGCAAGGCGATGCTGGGTCAGATAGAGCGGGGCGAGTCCAGCCCCACCGTCGCCACCCTGTGGAAAATCGCCGGCGGCTTCCACACCTCCCTGTCCACCTTCCTGGAGCCGGTGCCCGAGCCGCATCCGGGCCCCCTCTACCGGCAGACGGACGCCCTGCGCCGGCAGCCGGCCGGCGACGGCATGCTGGTGGCGCCGCTGTTTCCCTTCGAGGCCCGCTTCGGCTTCGAGATGTTCGAGCTGACCCTGCTGCCGGGCCATGAGCAGTTATCGGATCCGCACGACCGCGGGGTGATCGAGCACGTGATAGTGCAGAACGGAGAGATGGAGCTGCTGCTGGACGGGGAATGGCAG
Organism: Zobellella iuensis; assembly: GCF_016746085.1. Taxonomy (GTDB): domain Bacteria; phylum Pseudomonadota; class Gammaproteobacteria; order Enterobacterales; family Aeromonadaceae; genus Oceanimonas; species Oceanimonas iuensis. Next base: position 155,995 of record NZ_JAERTZ010000032.1, on the reverse strand, counting down.
CGGCTGGGGCCGGGCGCGGCGGTGCGCTTCCACGCCGACCGGCCCCACGGCTATCGCAACCCGGGCAGGGAGCCCGCCGTGTTTTACAACCTGATCCATTACCCGGCTTGAGGCTGGCAGCTGGAGGCGGAAGGACGTGAACTTCAGTTCCTGTCTTCCGGCTTCCTGTAGGGTCCACTTCAGTGGACCACCCAGCCCCGGCGCTGTGGTTTGGTCGACTGAAGTCGACCCTACTTTCAGCTTCCGGCTTCAGGCTTCTAGCTTCCCGCCCTTTCCTTCAGCAGTTCGGCGCACAGGCGCACGAAGTCGGAAGAGGTGACCATGCCCTGCAGCCGCCCTTCGTCGTCCACCACCGTCAGGCAACCGTGCTTGTTGCTGAGGAAGAAGGGCACCACCTCGGTCAGCGGCGCCTTGGCGTCCACGCTCTCGAAGTCCGAGTCGATGATGTCCATCACCCGGATCTGGCGCTCGCGCCGCTCCAGGGCGCTGACGCCGTAGTCCGCCAGCAGGCTCATGACGGTGGCGATCATCCGCTTCTGGGTCAGCACCCCGAGCAGTTGGCCGCTGTCCTTGTTCACCACCGGGATATGGCGGATGCTCTTTTCCCGCATCAGATCGTGGGCGTCCTTCAGGCTGGCATCCTGGGCCAGGGTCAGCAACTGGCGGGCCATGATGTCGCCAACAGATTCTATAGCCATGCTTTGTCCTTTTTGTCTGGGGCCGGAACCTCATCATAGTATGCACCATGTTGTGACACAGAGGCCGGGGGGGTGCAAACAAAAATGACAAAAAAGCCCGTGGAATTCAGTCACTTCCCGGGCTTTCAACGGATCAGGCGTTTTCCGCCAGCGGCTTGTGCCCCTCGCTCAGGTGCAGCAGGTCCACCAGGTCGTCACCGCTCACCGCGAAGGCCTGGCCGAAGCCCTTGACGAAGAGCCCCTGCTGCGGCACCAGCCGGAACAGGTGGAAATCCCCCAGCCCGCTCAGGCCGGTAACGGTATCGCCGAAGCGCGTCTCTAGGGCACGGATGCCGGCTTGCCATTCGGGCGAGTCCCGCGCCACCCGCTCGGGGCGGGCATCGAAGGTCAGCCGCTTGCGGGCGAACAGCTGGCGGCTGTCCTGCTCGTCCTCGATCATCATCAACGACACCTTGGGATTGGCCAGCAGGTTGCGGGTATGGCGGGCGATTTCGCTGATCAGGATATAGTAGCCGTCCTCCCGCAGGGCGAAGGGGGCATAGCTGACATTGGGATTGCCCTCCCCGTCCACCGTGGCCAGCACCAGGGTCCGGGCCCGGTCGCGGAATTCACGGATTTCGGGTTCCAGCCGACCCTGCAGCCGGGCTTGTTTCTCAGTCATTGGCCAACTCCTTCAGTGCGTTGAATGCCCGGACCTGCTCGGGGAACAGTTCACCCCGTTCATCACGGCCCAGGTAAATTTTGAAAATACAGTGCCCTTCGGCATCGTAGAACACCATGGCGTGGGCCTCCTTGCCCCGGTGGGGCTTGCTCAGCAGGGCCACATGGGCCATGGCCTCCAGCTTGAGATGGCCATGCAACTGCCCCGGCTGGCCGAACAGGTTGAAATAGCCGTGACCCAAGCGTCCCCTGGGCAGGGCGGCCTTGACCTCGAACACCGAGCCGGCCACTTCCACAATAGTGGTCACCGGCCCCCATTCGGCCACCTGCTCCAGTATGGTGCGGACATGTTCGCCCGCCAGCCCGCGGCACAGCTCGGCCGGCAGCCGGCTGACCAGCTGCCATTCGCTGATCCCGAGCAGGGCCGCCATTTCCACCGTCCTGAGTCCCGGCTGCTCTTCCAGCAGCCGGGTGATCTTCTGGGTTAATTCCGACATTTTCATACCCTGTTAGACAGATTAAAAGCGATAGAGGGCGCTGAGCTTGATATTGCGCCCGGGTTCATAGAGCTGCTCGAAAGCCCGACGATAGTAGCGGTCGGTCAGGTTGTCCGCCACCAGCCCGAGCTCCAGCCCCTCCAGGCTGCCCCGTCCGTACCAGTTGGCGCCCAGATCCAGCAGGGTATAGTTGTCGTAGTCCTGACCATGTTCCGCCGGTACCCGCCGTTGGCCGTGGGCATGGGTCAGGCGCGTGCCCAGCCTGAGCTGGCGATCGAGCAGCCAGTAGCCGGCACTGGCCACCCACTTGTCGGCGGGGATCCCTTCCAGGGCGCCGCCGTCGGACTTGTCCTTGCCCCGGGTACGGCCGTAGGACAGGCCCAGCTCCAGCTCCCGCCAATCGTAGTCGAGCGCCAGCTCACCGCCTTTCAGTTCGGCGTTCTGCACATTCCGGTAGCGGGTTTCGAACACCCGGTTGACGAAGTCCATGGTCACCTGCTGCTCGATAAAGTCCTCGACATCGTTGTCGAACAGGCTGGCACTGAGCCTCAGGCGGTCGTTCGCGGCCAGCACCCCGCCGAAGTCGGCCCGGGCGATCAGCTCCTTCTGCGCCGCCTTTTCCGGGCGCAGCTCCGGGTTGGGCACGAACAGGTTGCTGCCCATGGGCCCCAGGCTGAAGTGGGTACCTGTGGTGTACAGCTCCTCGCTGGTGGGCGCCCGGAAGGCTTCATCGTAGCGGGCGATAAGCTCCAGCCAGTCGGTGGCCTGCCAGCTCAGGGCCAGGGACTTGGACCACTCGCTCTCATCCCGCTGGGAACCCTCGATATTCCGGGCTTCGGTGTCGAAGCGGTCGTAGCGCAGGGCCGGACTCAGGGTCCAGCCTTCGGCCAGGGGCAGGTCTGCCTGCACGAAGCCGCCGATCACCTCGGTGCGGCCGTCGGCCGGCACCGGCCGGTTGGCACCGCTGCGCACCCCTTCACTCTTGTCGTTAAACCAGTCCACCCCGTAGGTCAGCCCGGCCCAGGGCAATTGCGAGCGGTTGACCAGGTTCAGGCCATGGGTGCGGTAGTCGGTACTGTCCTGCTGCTGCTGGGCAAGGCGCCATTCCTCCACCCGGGTGTCGTTGCGATACAGGGTGACATCCAGATCCACCAGGGGCGAGGCGGGGTCGAACCGATAGCCGAGCACCGTATTGTCGTCCTGCAGCGACCGCTCAATAAGGGGACTGCTGGTGCCGACCTCGGCCGACGGGTTGCTCGGCACGGCGCCGTCCAGCTCGTGGCGGCGGTGGGACAGGGTCAGCCGCTGGTGTTCATCCAACTGCCAGCCCAGCTTCAGCATACCGCCCTTGCCCCGCTCCGCCGAGTCGGCCAGCTCCCGGCCATCGCCCAGGCGGATATCGTCGTTCTCCCGATAATAACCGTTCACCAGCACATCCAGCCCTTCGCCCAGCTGGCCGTAGAGGGCCGCGCTGCTCTTGTCATTATCGGCGGCGGTGCCGTGGCTTTGCTTGACGTAGCCGCCGAACAACTGGCCGGGCTTGAGCAGATCCCGGCCATCCCGGCTGGTCTGGGCCACCACGCCGCCGATGGCGCCGCTGCCCCAGAGGCTGCTGGCCGGCCCCTTGATCACATCGATCTGCTCCAGCAGCTCGGGATCCATCTGGTAGGTCCCCCTGTGGCCAGCATTGAAGTTCTGGCGGGCACCGTCCACCAGCTGCAGCACCCGGTTGCCGGACAGGCCGCGGATCACCGGTGACTGGATATTGCCCCGGGGCCCGCCCGCGATCTCGATATTGGGCTCGTACTTCAGCGCCTGTGCCACCGTATCGGGCTGGCGTTCGTCCAGTTGCTGACGGCTCACCACGGCCACGCTGCGCTTGCTTTGTGCTACCGTGCTGTTGCTGCGGCTGGCCTGGACCAGCACCTCGTCCGCCAGGCGGACTTCATCGGCCTGGGCCGGCAAGGCCAGGCCGATGGCGACCGCCAGGACGGACAAGGAGCCCCTGGGGGCCTGTATGGTATTGCGCACTCTTCACCTCTCCCCTGAAAAACAGTGGGCGCAGGCTAATTCAATAACCAATCAAATGCAATTCCTTCTCATTATCATTCATCATAGCAATAGACATCGTTTTAAAAATGCGTATTCTATTGCCCCAGAATGTCACCACCATCTTGATCCGGGGATTTACCTTGAGTTTTCGTCGCTACGCCCTGTTTGCGCTGGCTTCCGTTATTCTGCATGGGCTGCTGGTGCAGGCCATGGAGCGCCAGGAGCTGGAAATCGCCCTGGCGCCCGACAGCAACCCGGGCCCGATCAGCGTACAGATGCTGCCCACCCTGGCCCAGCCCGAACCGACACCGCCGCCACCGGAACCCCTGCCGGAGCCCAAGCCCGAACCCAAACCCGAGCCCAAACCGGTACCCAAACCCGAGCCCAAGCCCGAGCCCAAACCCGAGCCCAAGCCGGTACCCAAGCCCGAGCCCAAACCGGTGCCCAAGCCGATGCCCAAGCCCGAGCCGGTGCCCAAACCGCAGCCGGCACCCATGCCCGAGCCACCGGCCAAGGTCGACCCCAAGCCGCAACCCCAGGTGGCCCAAAACAGCGCCCCCAAACGGATTGAAACCCCCAGTTTCAAGACCCGGCCATCCCCCATTTCCTATCCGTCCCAGGCCCGCCGCCGGGGGCTGGAAGGCACAGTGGTGGTGGAAGTCTGGCTGGATGAAGAGGGCCAGCAGATCAAGCGGCGGCTGGCCAGATCGTCCGGCGTCAATGTGCTCGACCAAACGGCACTGAAGGGCATCGCCAAGTGGCGTTTCTCCGCTCATGTGGAAAACGGCCGTGCCATGGCCCACCGTGTACAAATTCCCGTTCGTTTCAAATTGGATTAAATCATGTCGTTTCTGAACCAACTGCATCAACAACTGGGCCTGATGAGCTGGCCCCTGATCCTCTGCTCGGTGATCACCCTGGCGCTCTGGCTGGAGCGAGCCCTGTCTTTGCTGTGGACCAGCCTGCGCGGCGAGCAGGAAAAACGACACCTGCGTCTGCATGGCAATGCCTACCCGGATACCGAAATGGCAACCCCCAAGTCGCTGATCCTGCAGGGCTGCTCCCTGCTGGTCCGGCACCGGGAATGCGACAAGTCCACCCGCGAGGATCTGGCTTCGGTCTGGCTGCAGCAACAGCGCCGCCGGCTGCATGCCGGTTTGCGGGTGCTGACCCTGGTGGGCGTGATCAGCCCGCTGCTGGGTCTGCTCGGTACCGTGCTGGGGCTTATCGAAATGTTCAAGAGCATCAGCCAGAGCCAGGATCCGGTGACGCCGTCGCTGCTGGCGGACGGCCTGGGGCTGGCCATGAGCACCACCGCCGCCGGCCTGCTGATCGCCCTGCCGGCCATCGCCGGCGCCCAGTTGTTCGGGCTCTGGGCCGATCGCCTGCTCGACAAGCTCACCCATGAGCTGAACCAGTGCAACCTCTACCTGGAAGGCGTGGAGCTGGGAGGCAAGGCATGATAGGCCGCCCCGAGCCCGCCCAGTCCGGCTGGCGGGCGCTCACCCCCGACATCACCCCCCTGCTCGACATCATCTTTATCGTGCTGGTGTTTTTGATGCTCACCGCCAATATCCCGCTGATGTCGCTGGAGGTGGACTTGCCCAAGACCGACAGCGACGCCCTGAGCAGCGTGCAGGACAACAAGGCCATGACCATCAACCTGCTGGCGGGGGATCCCGCCTGGGCCCTGCAGGGGGAAAGCTACCCCGACTGGGAAAGCTTCAAGCCGGTGCTACTCGAACGCCTGCCCGCGCTCAAGGAAGCCGAGCTGGTGCTGGCTTCCGACCGGGAGGTGACGGTGGACAGCATGATGAAGCTGCTCGCCTTCCTGCAGGAGCACGAGATCCAGGCCACCCAGATCCTGATGGAGGAGGGGCAATGAAGCCCCTCTGGCTCACCTCCCTGCTGCTGGTGACCGCGGCGGCCTGGGCCGACTCGCCACGCCTGCTCAGCGCCGGCAGCGGCCTGACCGAGCTGGTACTGGCGCTGGACGCGGGCGACCACCTGGTGGCGGTGGACAGCACCAGCGAGCTGCCGGCCGGGCTGCCCCTGCCCCGCCTCGGCTACCATCGCCAGCTCAGCGCCGAGGGCATGCTGGCCCAGCAGCCGAGCCTGGTGATCGGCAGCGAGGAAATGGGGCCGGAGCAGGCGCTCGCCCTGGTGCGCCGGGCCGGCGTGCAGGTGGAGCAGTTGCCCGAGGCCCTGAGCGTCGAGCAGTTGCAGCACAATATTTATCGCCTGGGCGAGCTGCTGGGCAAGGGAGAGGCCGCCACGGCCCTGCAGTTGAGGGTGGACGAGCAGGCCCGGGCCCTGGCCGCCGGTCCCGTCGGCAAGAAGGTGGTGTTCCTGCTGCTGGGCGACGGCCGCTCGGTGCAGGTGGCCGGCCACCACACCCTGGCCGACAGCCTGATCCGCCTGGCCGGGGGCGACAACCCCGCCGCCGCGATGGAAGGCTACAAGCCGGTAGCCATGGAAGCCCTGGTGGCCATGGCACCCGACATCATCCTGGTCAGCCGCCGCCACCTTGAGCAGCAGGGCGACCCGTCCGAGCTGTTGCGCCAGTTCCCACTGCTGCGCCGCACCCCGGCCGCCGCCGCCGGCGCCATAGTACCGATCAACGGCAAGGCGCTGATCGGCGGCCTGGGGCTGTCCACCCTGGCGGAAGCCGAGCGCCTGCACCAGGACTGGCTCCGCCGGCCATGAGTCGCCACCCCACCCTGTTACCACTGCTGCTGGCCCTGCTGCTGGCCACCGGCCTGGTGTCATTGGCCACGGGTCCCATGGCGCTGGAGTGGGGCAAGTTGCTGAGCCCGTCCCGGCTCGACGCCACCGAAAGCCTGGTACTGCTGCATATCCGCCTGCCCCGCACCCTGCTCTGCCTGGCGGTAGGCGCCATTCTGGCCCTGTGTGGCGCCGTGCTGCAGGGCCTGTTCCGCAATCCCCTGGCCGATCCGGGCATTATCGGCGTGTCCAGCGGCGCCGCCCTGGGGGCGGCCCTGTCCATGGTGCTGCTGGCCCCGGTCGCCGCCGGGCTGCCGGCCTGGCTGGGCACCGGACTCACCTCCCTGATGGCCTTCGGCGGCGGCCTGCTCACCACCCTGGCGGTCTACCGCCTGGCCCGTACGCCCCAGGGCACCTCGGTCAGCGTGCTGCTGCTCGCCGGGGTGGCCATCGCCGCCCTGGCCGGCGGTGTGCTCGGCCTGCTCAACTACCTGGCCGACGATCAGACCCTGCGGGATCTCAGCCTCTGGCAGATGGGCTCCCTGGCCCAGGGCAGCCTGCCGCAACTGGTGCTGGTCTGCCTCACCGCCCTGGGCCTGACGATGCTGCTGAGCCGCCAGGCCACGGCCCTCAACGCCCTGGCCCTGGGCGAGGCGGAAGCGGGCCATCTCGGCATCGATGTGCAACGGCTCAAGCGCCGGCTGGTGCTGCTGTCGGCCCTGGCGGTGGGGGTCTGCGTGGCGGCGGTGGGCATCATCGGCTTCGTCGGCCTGGTGGTCCCCCACCTGGTGCGGCTATTGACCGGGCCCGATCACCGGGGGCTGCTGCCCCTTTCCGCCCTCACCGGCGCCTGGCTGCTGCTGCTGGCCGACATGCTGGCCCGCACCCTGGCGGCGCCCGCGGAGATGCCGGTGGGCATCGTCACCGCCCTGCTGGGCGCGCCCTTCTTCCTCTGGCTGCTGCTCAAACAGAAAAGGGGCATAGGACTGGCATGAAACCCACGGTACTCGAACTGCGTCATCTCTCCCTGCGATTGCAGGGCAAGCCGTTGCTGACCGACATTCACCTCCGGCTGCACCCGGGCCGGGTGACGGTGCTGCTGGGCCCCAACGGCGCCGGCAAGAGCACCCTGTTCAAGTGCATCGCCGGCGACCTGGCGGCGGACGGCGGCATCGAACTGTTCGGTCGCCCGCGCCCGCTCTGGCCGCGCCGGGAGCTGGCCCGCCGCCTGGCGGTGCTGCCCCAGCAATCGGGCCTACAGTTTCCCTTCCTGGCGCGGGAGGTGGTGGCCATGGGCCGCATCCCCCACGACAGCCGGCAACAGCAGAACGACCACATAGTGGAGGCGGCCATGGACCGGGCCCGGGTCTGGCACCTGCGGGATGCCCCCTACCCCCGGTTGTCCGGCGGCGAGCGGCAACGGGTGCATTTCGCCCGGGTGCTGGCCCAGTTGCAGGGGGAAGACATACCCAAACTGCTGCTGCTGGACGAGCCCACCTCGGCCCTGGATCTGGGCCAGCAGCACCTGCTGCTGCAGGAGGGCCGCCGCCTGGCCGCCGAAGGCTGCGCCGTGCTGGTGATAGTGCATGATCTGAACCTGGCCGCCCGCTATGGCGACCACCTGGTACTGATGCGGGAAGGCCGCATCAGCTGCGAGGGCGGAGCCGAGCGGGTGCTCACCCCGGACAACGTGGAACACCATTTCGGCTACCGGGCACAATGGCTGCAAAGCCCCCAGGGCCACCGGGTGCTGGTGTGAGTCAGATTTCGAAGAAACGGTACAGGCTGTCGACCCGGGTCGGGCAATCCGCCACCTGGTGCACCTTGTCTTCCGCCGCCCGGGGGCTCTCGTAACTGACCCGGCAGCCCAGGGTATCGGTCAGCTCATAGAGGTTGCCCTCGTCATCGTAAAAGGTCACCAGCCAGCCCATGCTCAGGGTGTCGTGGCACACCCGGGCCGAGCGCAGTTTCCCCGCCTGATACAGCTCGCGCAATTCGCTTGTGGTCATGATGTTTCCCTCCCCGCCGGTCACTACAAGTATAGCGGCGGGCCTTCTGACCAGCCTTCAGGCCGGGGCGCTGTAGCGCCCGGGCTTGTGGTTGAAGGCCAGCACCTGGTTGAGCAGCACGGCCCCCAGCACCGACAGCAGCAACAGCCAGGGCGGCACCACGGTGAAGGACACCAGCACGATGAGGGAATCCACCGCCATCTGCAGCTTGCCGGCACTGATGCCGAAGCGGCCCTGCAGGTAGAGCGCCAGTATGCCGATGCCGCCCAGGCTGGCCTGGTGGCGGAACAGGATCAGCATGCCCACCCCGATCAGCAGGCCGCCCATCAGGGCGGCGAAGGGCGGCGACACCGAGGCCACCGCCAGCAAGCGGGGCAGTTGCTCGCTGAACAGGGACACCAGCGACACGCTGACAAAGGTCTTGAAGGTAAAGACCGGCCCCATCCGCAGCCAGGCCAGGGCATAGAAGGGTAAATTGATCAGGAAGAACCAGACCCCGAAGCCGGTGCCGCTGAAATGGGCGAGCAGCAGGGCGATGCCGGCGGTGCCGCCGGTAAGCAGGCCGGCCTGCTTGAGCAGGAACACCCCCAGGGCCACCAGCAGGGTACCGGACAGGAGGGCGATAATATCTTCGGATAAGGGATGACGGCTGTTCATGGCGGCGACGGCTGCAACACAAGGGGGCGAGATCCTAAGGCCGATGCAGGCGGCCGCCAAGAGGGCCGCCCCCTGCCGCCGCACCCCGGCCGTCACGCTTTCATGACGGCCGTTGTCAGGATTTCATGACAGTGCCGGGGTGTACCCCGGCAAAGTCAGCCGGCTCAGAAATGCCATTCCATGTTCAGGGTGGGGGCGTCGGTGTCGACCCCCGGCTTACCGTGGTTGCCGTACTTGTTGCGCCAGTACTCGTAACCCACCCCGACCCAGAAGGTGTTCTTCTTGTTGAAGGCCAGCTGGCCTACATCCAGCATCAGCGAGGTGCGCAGCAGGTGCTCGGGCTTGGTCTCGTTGTTGAAGTAATCCTTGCCCTTGGCGCCGTTGTAATTGGTGAAGCCCTGGAACTTCAGCGGCAGGCCGGCGGCCTCGAACGGCAGGCCCCAGGCCAGATTGATCTGGTAGTAGGGATCGAAGCTCAGATCCTTGTGGGTGCAGAACGCCAGGCCGCAGTGGTTGCTCTCGTAGGCATAGAACAGGCTCAGGTCGAGAAAACCGGGCACGTCGAACTTCAGGGTCGGCCCCACCGCCAGGAAGCGCTTGCGCGGTGCAAAGGCGGAGTTCTTGGTGTTGAGATCGAAGCCGGCGGTCAACGCCACCTCCTTCACCGGGCCGAAGCCGAGATCGGTGTCGAACAGCTTGCCCAGGTGCAGCTGGTGACGATAGGCCAGGTAGAACTCGGTGGCGCCGTCGCTGCTACCGCTGGCCGGATCCTCGCTGCCGGACTTGAGCGCGTCCAGGTTGAAGTAGTTCTGGCCCAGGGCATAGCCGCTGACGTGGGTCAGCTGCACTATGTTCTTGCTCACCTTCTCGGGGTTGTTCGGCTCGGTAAAATCCGAGCCGTAGCGGTAGCCGATAAAGGTATCGGACCAGGTGGCCGCCTGCAGCGGGGCGGACAGGGCGAGAACGGTGGTGACGGCGCTGGCCAGTTTGTGCAATTTCATCTGTTACTTACTCCGTTAAATACCGGCCCGGATGGCCGGAATACTCCTGAAAAAACCGGCGGCGCCCTGTGCAGGGACAAAGGCCGCCCGCCCGGGCCGGCGGGGCCCGGGGCTGGATAGGGATGCTTGGGGTTAGGAAACCTGGGGGTCGGCCAGGGGCTTGGGCTCGCGGATAAGCCTGCGCAGCGCGCCCCAGGCCGCCCAGGACAGCAGGGCGACGCAGAGTAACAAGAGCCCGGCGCTCAGCGGCCGCTCGACGAAGGTCATGGGATCGCCGCGGGACAACAGCAGGGCCCGGCGCAGGTTTTCCTCCAGCATGGGCCCCAGCACGAAGCCAAGCAGCAGCGGCGCCGGGTTGAAGCCCAGCTTGGCCAGCAGGTAGCCGGCCGCCCCCACCAGGGCCACCACATAGATGTCGAACACATTGTTGTTGACGCTGTAGACCCCGAGGCAGATAAACACCAGTATCGCCGGGTAGAGCATGCTGAAGGGGATCCTGACCAGCGACACCCAGATGCCGATCAGCGGCAGGTTCAGCACCAGCAGCATCAGGTTGCCGATGCCGAAGCTGACGATCAGCCCCCAGAACATGGCCGGGTTTTCCGACACCATCAGCGGCCCGGGCTGGATGCCGTGGATCATCATGGCGCCCAGCATCAGCGCCATCACCACGTCGCCGGGAATGCCCAGGGTCAGGGTGGGAATAAAGGCGGTCATGGCGCCGGCGTTGTTGGCCGCCTCGGGCCCGGCCACGCCTTCCACCGCTCCCTGGCCGAAACGCTCCGGCTCCCGGGACACCTTCTTCTCCACCGCGTAGGAAATAAAGGAGGCGATGGCCGCCCCGGTGCCCGGCATGGCGCCGAAGAAGCTGCCGATGGCGGTGCCGCGCAGCATGGGGCACACCGAACGCCGGGCCTCGTCCCGCCCGGGCAGCATGGAACGCAGGCTGAAGCGGGCGTTGACGCTGCCCGCGCCCCCCGCCCTGATGCTGGTGATCACCTCGGAGATACCGAACAGCCCCATGGCCAGGGCCACCAGGTTGATGCCGTCCATCAGCTCCGGCACCCCGAAGGTGAAGCGCGGCAGGCCGGTGTTCACGTCGGTGCCCACCACCCCCAGCAACAGCCCCAGCACCACCATGGCCAGGCTCTTGGCCGGCGAGCCGGAGCCCACCGCCGAGGCGGCGATCAGCCCCAGCAGCATCAGCGCAAAGTACTCCGCCGGGCCGAAGGCCAGCCCGGCCCGGGACAGGGCGGAGCCGAAGCCGATCAGCAGCAGCAGGCCCAGCATGGAGCCCACGAAGGAGCCGGTCATGGCGGTAAAGAGCGCCACTCCCGCCTTGCCCTGTTTCGCCAGGGGGTAGCCGTCCAGGCTGGTCACCGCCGACGAGGGGGTGCCCGGCAGGTTGAGCAGTATGGAGGCGATGGAGCCACCGTACTGGGAGCCGTAGAACACCCCGGCCAGCATGGCGATGGCGGCGGTGGAAGGAATGTAGTAGGTGATGGGCAGCAGCAGCGAGATCGCCGCCATGGCGCCCACCCCGGGCAAGACCCCGACCAGGGTGCCCAGAAACACGCCGATGAAGCAATACAGCAGCATGGTCGGCTGGATAGCGGCCTGCAGCCCCAGCCATAGTCCGTCAATGATATCCATTGTCTGTTCCGATTTATCCTCAGGTTTCGAACCGGCCGGCGCAGCTGCCCAGGCAGGTGCCGGCCACGACGGTCAACGGGCGGGCTCAGCCGCTCCAGGGCCAGGTCTTGATCGCCATGCCCAGCCCCAGGGAGAAGATCGAATAGGTAATAAGGGCGATCCCCAGCGCTACCTTGCACTTGGTGCCCCAGCCCAGCTTGCGGTCGGGCACCAGGGCCAGCAGCACCGCGACCAGGGTGGCCACCACCAGGCCGGCCAGGGCCAGCAGGCCGCCGAACACCGCTATGCTGAGGATGACGAAACCGGCGCTGCCCCACTCGGTGCTCACCGGCGCGCCGGCACGGAACCAGGCCGGTATGGCGATAAGGGCGCCCAGCAGCGCCAGCACGCCGCCCAGGATCACCGGCAGGAAGCCGGGCCCCATGTTGTGAACGCCGCCGAACTCATAATTCACCTGGCCGTACCAGGCGGCGAAAAGGCCGACGACGGCAAGGCCGGCCCCCCCGAGAATGCCTTTGATGTCTCGCTTCAACATGGCAAAACCCTCCTCCTTGTTTCGCCATCCCCTGGCGGGGATTTTATCCCCGCCAGGGAACTCCTCTCTCGCCGGCGGCGGGGCCCAGGCCCCGCCGGCCAGCTTTAGCTGCCCCGGATGTCGAGCTGCTCGATCAGGGCCGACAGCCGGGCATGATCGTCCGCGTTGATGGCGCCCAGGGCTTGTGGCTCGCCGCCCACCGGCACGGCGCCGAAGCTCGCCAGCTGCTCCGCCACCTCGGGCAGTTGCAGTATCTCGTTCAGGTGCTGGTTGAGCAGGCGGATCACCTCGTCGGGAGTGCCTTTCGGCGCCATCAGCCCGTGCCAGGCGCCGAGCCGCACCTGGTCGTAGCCCTGTTCGGCCACGGTGGCCAGCTCCGGCAACACCGGCGAGCGTTCCGGATCGGTCACCGCCACCGGCACCAGCTGGCCCGACTCGATCAGCTGGGCCACGGGGCCGTAGACCACGTAACCCAGGTCCACATGGCCGGCGAGCAGATCCGGGATGATGGGCCCGATGCCCCGGTAGGGGATGTGCAGCACCTTGATGTCGGCGGCGCTGTTGAGCCACTCGGCGGCGATATGCATGGGCGAGCCGGCACCGGGGCTGGCGTAGTTGAGGCGCTTGCCGTCGCGGGACTGGCTGACCAGGTCGGCCACGCTGCTGATGCCGGACTTGGGATTGGCCACCAGCAGCACCGACTGCTTGCTGGCCAGGATCACCGGCTCGAAGCCGTTGAGTATGTCGTAGCGGGATTCCTTGGGCAGGGCCATCACCAGGGGCGCCGTGGTGAAGGTGTTGGGGGTGAACAGCAGGGTGTGGCCGTCGGCCCTGGCCCGGCTGACATAGCTGTTGCCGATGGTGCCCGCCGCCCCGGGGCGGTTCTCCACGATCACCGGCTGCCCCAGGCGGCCGGTGAGCTTGTCGGCGAACAGCCGCGCGATGGCGTCCACGTCGCCGCCGGGCGGGTAGGACACCACGATGGACACCGGCTTGCTGGGATAGCCGTCGGCCTGCACGCCCCCGGCCAGCAGGGCGGCGGCGGCCATGGCCGCACCGATAAAGCGTCTGCGAGTCAATTCCATTTTGCTCTCCTTGGCACCCTGAAAAGTGCCGTTGAATCCGAGGACACCGGGTGCCAACGGCCCCCGGCATAATGTTTTACATACAAAACAATGTTTCTTATGTGACAAGGCGAACTCTAAAACGCTTTGTTTCCCCCTGTCAAATCAAAATTGAAACAATTTTTTAACACCCATTCGACCGGATCCCGGCCCTGCGCAAGCGGTAAAAAGCAAGCCGGCCGGCAACGCCAGAACGGCGGGCACGACGGGGCCGCAGCGTGCCCAGGCACCTGTTTATGAAGGTTGCAAAGCCTGGCCGTTACGATCCGGTGAAGAGGCGGCAGTGTCGTCTGATGCGTTACCTTCAGACGGCGTCAATGCTTGGCAGGGGCAACGGGGATTACCTCCACCGACCGTCACATGCCATGGACGGCATGTGCGAGCCTACATGGATGTACTTGCAGCGTGTCGGTGGAGGTGGCCCTGTTGCCTCTTCGCCGGGTGGTAACAGCCAACACCCGCAAAGATCGTGCTCAGCTTCCAGAGACGCTTTCCACAGACTGGAGCCGACGCAATGCTTCCCCGGCTCCGTTTCCTCCCCGGTCGGCCCCGGCTCCCGCTCAGTACAGCTTCTTCTGGGGCGGGCCGGCGAAGTTGAGCGGGCCTATGCCGTTCATCTCCACTTCCACCAGGGCCGGGCCCTGCACCGCCATGGCCCCGCCGATGGCCTGCTCGAATTCGGCCAGGCTGGCCGCCTTCCAGCTGGCCAGGCCCACGGCCTCGCCCATGGCCTTGAAGTCGGGAGTGTGCAGCTGGTTGAAGTACTGGCGGCCGCCGAAGTACTGGTTCTGGATGCCGCGCATCACCCCGTAACCGCCGTCGTTCATCACCAGCAGCACCAGGTTGGTCTGCTCCTGCACCATGGTCGCCAGCTCGCCCACCCCCAGCATCAGGCCGCCGTCGCCCACCAGGCCCACCACCTTGCGCTCCGGGTTGGCCACGGCGGCGCCGATGGCCATGGCCAGGCCCATGCCGATGGCGCCGGCCAGGGAGTGGATATTGGTGTTGGGCGCCTGGATGGGGAACAGCCGGCTGCCCCAGGTGCTGCCGGACATGGTGATGTCGCGCACCAGGATGCCGTCATCGGGCAGCGCCGCCCGCAGCTGGCCGCAGAGGGTGGCATAGGGGCCGAGCTGCTCGGTGAGCGCCGCCACCGCCGCCGCTTTCGCCTCGGTGATGGCCCGGTCGAACTCGGGGTTGGCCTTGGCCTGCCCCTGCAGCGCCGCCACCAGGGCGGCCAGCACCGCCTTGGCGTCGCCGCACACGAAATGGTCCACCGGGTAGTTGCGCTGGGCCGCCGCCGGGTTGGCGTCCACCTGGTACAGGGGGCGCGGCAGGACCAGGGAATAGGTGCGGGTCTCGTTGCTGCGCAGGCGCGAGCCCACCACCAGCGCCAGGTCGCACTCGGCCATCAGCGCCTCGACCGCCGCCGAGTTGTGGAAGGCGCCCAGGCTGCGCGGGTGGGCATCGGGCAGGATGCCGCGGCCATGGGTGGAGGAGATCACCGCCACCCCCAGATCCGCCAGCGCCGCCACTTCCTCGCTGCAGTGCAGGGCGCCGCCGCCCACCCACAGCAGCGGGCGCCTGGCCGCCTGCAGCGCCGCCGCCAGGGCGGCCAGCTCCGCCTGTGCCGGCGCCGGCACGGCCAGGGGACGCACCGGACCCAGCTCGGCAGGCAGGCTGATCTCCGCCGCCTGCACGTCGATGGGCAGCTCCACACTCACCGGCCCCATGGGCACGGTGGTGGCCACGCGGATCGCCTCGCGCAGCACGCCCACCGCCTGCTCCGGGCTGGTGATGCGGAAGGCCGCCTTGCTGCTGGCCTTGAGGAAGGTCAGCTGGTCCCGGGTTTCGTGGATAAAGCTGGCGTCCCGATCCAGGTATTCCCGCTCCACCTGGCCGGTGAGGTGAATAAGCGGGCTGGCGGCGTTCAGCGCCTCCAGCAGGGCGCCCACCGCGTTGCCGGCGCCGGCGCCGGTGCTGGTGATGGCCACGCCCAGGCCGGAGAAGCGGCCGTGGGCGTCGGCCATGGTCACGGCGCCGGCTTCGCCCCGGGCGGCCACGAAACGGATCCGCTCGCGCCGGCCGATGGCGTCGGCGATGGGCAGGTTGTGGATGGAGATGACCCCGTAGACGCTGTTCACGCCGTGGGCTTCCAGTACCCGGGCGATGGCTTCGCCCACATTGACTCTGTTGCTCATGATGCTGTCCTTGTTCTGTTCAGTCGTTAGCCCGGGCTTAGCAGCACCAGGGGTTGGGTTGGTCACTCAGGCCCACGTAGATGCTCTTCTGCTGCATGTAAGCGAGCACGCCCTGGCGGCCTTTTTCCCGGCCGAGGCCGCTTTCCTTGAAACCGCCGAAGGGGGCGGAAACCGAAAATTTCTTGTAGGTATTGATCCAGACGGTGCCGGTCTCGAGCCGGCGCGCCAGGCGCCAGGCCCGGCGGAAGTCCTCGCTCCAGATGCCGGCGGCCAGGCCGAACACGCTGTCGTTGGCCTCGGCCACCAGTTGCTCTTCGTCGTCGAAACTCATCACCACCAGCACCGGGCCAAAGATTTCCTCCTGGCACACCCGGGCGCTGTTGGCCAGGCCGGCGATGATGGTGGGCGGATAGAAGCAGCCCCCGGCCAGCTCGCCCTCGGTCAGCCGTTCGCCGCCGCACAGCACCCGGCCGCCCTCGGCCCTGGCCAGGGCCACGTAGTCGGCCACCGACTGTAGGTGGGCCTCGTTGATGAGCGGCCCCATGTGAATGCCGGGCCGCTCCGGATGGCCGACCCGCAGCTCCCGGGTCAGGCTCAGCAACCGGCTGAGGAAGCGCTCGTAGAGGCTGCTGTGCACGAACAGCCGGGAGCCGGCGATGCAGGCCTGGCCGGCGGAGCTGAAGATGCCGTAGACCACGCCCCTGGCGGCCAGCTCGAGGTCCGCGTCCGCCAGCACCAGGGTGGGCGACTTGCCGCCCAGCTCCAGCGAGGTGGGGATCAGCTTGTCCGCCGCCACGTGGGCCAGGCGGCGGCCGGTGTTGGTGCCGCCGGTGAAGGAGATCTTGCGCACCAGGGGGTGGCGGGCCAGGACCTCGCCCACCACGGAGCCGCGTCCGGGCAGTATGCTCAGCAGCCCCTTGGGCAGGCCGGCCTCCTCGAACAGCTTGGCCAGCTCCAGCGCCGCCAGCGGGGTGGCATCGGCGGGCTTGAGCAGCACGGCGTTGCCGCCGGCCAGGGCCGGGGCGATTTTCTGCATCTCGCTGGCGATGGGCGAGTTCCAGGGGGTGATGGCGGCCACCACGCCGATAGGCTCATGCACGCTCAGGGTCATGAAATCCGGGGCGCGCGGGGTATTGAGCTGTTCGTCCAGGGTCTCGCAGGCGGCGGCGAAGTAGCGGGCGGTGCCGGCGGCGCTGGCCACCAGGGCCCGGGTTTCCGCCAGCGGCTTGCCGTTGTCCCGGGTCTGCAGGGCGGCCAGCTGTTCGCTGCGCTGCTCGATCAGATCCGCCACCCGGTACAGCACGGCGGCGCGCTGGTGCGGCAGGGCCTGGCGCCAGGACGGATGGCGCCAGGCGCGCTCGGCGGCCTGCACCGCCTCTTCCACGTCCTCGACGCTGGCGGTGCTGACCTCGGCGTTGACGCTGCCGTCCGCCGGGAAATGGCTGATGCTCACCGGGCCCCGGCCCTGGCGCCATTCGCCGCCGATAAAAATGGGTCTAACCATGATATGACTCCTTAAATAACCAGGGGATCCGTGCACTGCCGGCAGGCGCGCACCACGCTCAGTGCCGCCAGGGTGGAGGTTTTGGGATTGGCGGCCAGCGGCAAGCCGCTCAGGGCGATGTCCAGCTCGCCGAAGCGGCCGCTGGCCCGGATGCGGTGCTGGTTGCGCCGGCTGTCCGGATCCACCACCAGTTCGACCCGGGTCTCGTCCATGCCGAGCCCGGCCAGGGCGATGGTGGCCGCCACGTTGGCGTTGGCCGGGAACAGCCGCGCCGCCTCCCGCGCCGTGCCGCTGAAGAACACCGTCGGCTCGGTGACGCCGTCCAGATCCACCAGGGTTTCCGCCGGGCTGCCGCGCCAGCTCTGGGGACTCTTGCGGCCCTGGTAGGTGACCGACTCCAGCCCCCCTTCCCGGGCGGCGGCCAGGCCGTCGATGCCGGCGATGGCCCCGGCCAGGGCCAGGATGCGGCCCCCGCCCTGGCCGGCGGCCAGGCGCAGATCCCGGGCCAGGGCCTCGTCGGCCAGGGCGCCGACCGAGATCAGCCCCAGGGTCCAGCCCCGGGCCAGCACGGCGCTGCCGTGTTCGCGCACCGCCGCCTGGCCGGCGCACTCCACCACCAGATCCGGGGTGGCGGCGCAGTCCTCCACCCGGCTCAGCACGGTCACCGCCGGGCCCAGTTCGGCCTGCGCCTCGGCCACCCGGGCCGCCGGCACCAGCAGCCATTTCAGGCTCAGCTCCGCCGGCAGCAGCGCCAGCACTTCCCGCGCCATGGCGCCGAACCCGATCATCATCAGCTGTTTCATCGCCCCTCCTACAGGTGCTTGTTGAAGCCGCCGGACACGTCCAGGGCGGCGCCGGTGGTATAGGACGCCAGCGGCGAGGCCAGGAACACCAGGGCCCGGGCCGGCTCTTCCGGCTTGCCCAGCCGGCCCATGGGGATGCCCCGGCGCTCGGCGATGGCCCCGGTCCAGCCGTCCCAGTCCTGGTCCCGGTCGCCGCGCTCGGCGAAACGGCGGCGCCACTGATCCGACTCCACCATGCCGAGCAGGATGGAGTTGACCCGGATGCCCCGGGCGGAAAACTCGTGGGCCAGGGAGTGGGTCAGGTTGAGCAGCGCCGCCCGCGCCGCCGAGGTGGCGATCATGTGCGGCTCCGGCTGCAGCGCCAGCAGCGAGTTGACGTTGGTGATGGATGGGCAGTCCGAGCGCTCCAGCTGGGGCAGGAAGGCGCGGATCGGGTGGAGCACGCTGAAGGTCTTGAGCCGGGTCTCGGCTATCCAGTCTTCATCCTCGGTCTGCTCGAAGTTCGACACCCGGCCCTGGCCGGCGTTGTTGATCAGCAGGTCGGCACCGCCGAAGCGGGCCTCCACCGCGGCGGCGAAGGCGGCCACCTCGGCCTTGTCCAGCACGTTGCAGGGCCGGGTCAGGCACTCGGCCCCGGGAAAGGCGGCGCGCATCTCTTCCAGGGAGGCGGCCAGCCGCTCGGGGTTGCGGCCGCACCAGGCCACCCGGGCGCCTTCCGCCAGCAGCAGCCGGACCGTCTCCAGCCCGATGCCGGACGAACCGCCGGTGACCACCGCCACCTTGCCTTGCAGCTTGAAACTCATGCTTGTACTCCTCGATTCGGTAAGGCCCCGGCCAGGCGGCACAGGGCCCGGTTGAAGGCGTCGGGCTGGTCGATATAACTGGCGTGGCCCGCCCCGGCCAGGGGTTCGATGCCCACCCCGGGGTGCCCGGCGGCCAGCGCCAGGACGCCGGCGGGCGGGGTGATCACGTCTTCCTCGCCGTAGATAACGCCGATGGGCGCGGGATAGTCCGCCAGGTAATCGCGGATATCGTCATGGGCCAGCAGGTAGGAAGCGGCCTCGAAGCCGTCCAGGGTCAGCCCCATCATGCCGTGGGCCACCAGATCCAGCTGGTCCTGGCCGGCATGCTGGGACAGGAGCACAGGCCCGCGCGCCGCCGCCAGCCCCTGGTGGCCCAGTTTGCGCAGCATGTCCGGGCGCTTGCGGTACACCTGCTCGCGGGTGTCGGCATCGGCCCGGCCGTAGCCCTGGGCCGGGTTGGCCAGCACCAGGCCGCGCACCCCGTCCGGATGGCGGCTGGCGTAGGCGGCGCCGATCATCGCCCCCAGGGAGTGGCCCAGCAGCAGCGGCCGCTCCAGCTCCAGCGCCACCACCAGTTCGTGCAGCGCGGCTGCGTAGTCCAGGGCCGACGGGGTGGCGGTCGCCAGGGGCGCGCTCTGGCCATAGCCCGGGGCGTCCCAGGCAACCAGGGTGAAGTCCCGGGCCAGTGGCTCCAGCTGGCCGACCCAGGAGCCGGAGCCGGAGCTGATGCCGTGCAGCAGCACCAGGGCCGGGCCCCGGCCGGCGCAGCGGTAGGCCTGCCGGCGGCCGCCGAGGTCGAGGTGGCGCAGCGGGAAGCGGGACAGGCTGTTGACCAGGGCGCTCATGGTCAGGCCCGCTTGATCTTGGACAGGGGGTGATCTTCCGGATAGGTCGGAATGGTCGGCTTGTTGGCCCCCAGCATCACGCACATCAGGGCGTCTTCCTCGCCGTGGTTGAACAGGCCGCGGTAGATGCCGGGCGGGATGGAGATCAGATCCCGCTCGCCCAGCCGGGTTTCGAACTTCTCCCCTTCATGCTCCACGAACAGGGTGATGGCGCCGCGCAGCATGAAGAACACCTCCTCCACGTCGTGGTGCACGTGCAACGGGCCTTCGCACTGGGCCGGCAGCACCATGGTGGAGAAGGTGAAGTGCTCGGAGGGCACGGTATTGCTGTCGTTCTGCACCCCGGTGGCGCCGGTGCCCATGTAGCGCATCTGGGCGCGGCGGTACTTGGGATCGTAATCGGCCTGGAACTTCAGCGCCTCGAAGTCGTAACGACGGGTGCTGAAGCGGGCGATGCGGCTGTCCAGCCATTCTCCCAGGCTCTTGTCGGCGGGCTTGTTCCAGGTATCGAATTTCGCGTTCATCTTATTTCCTCTTTCGGTGGTGTTACGCCATCCGCGGGCAAGGGGTGACCCTTCCGCGCCGGCGGAATCAAGCAAACAGTGGGTTGAATCAGTATTTTTTGATCAGGGGCAGCAGCACCAGGGAGCCGATCACCGCCACCCAGACCAGGAACAGCAGCCCCAGGTTGAAGTCGCCGGTGCGGGTCACTATGTAGCCCATCAGTACCGGGGCGGCGGCGCCGGCGAAGTTGCCGAAGCCGTTGAAGATGCCGCCGGCGGTGGCGCTCACCTCGGCCGGGGTGATGCGCGCCAGCAGGGCGAACACCGACGACACCCCGAAGCCCCAGCTCATGGCGCTGACCGACATGGCGAGGATGGCCAGCACCGCGTCTTCCAGCTGCAGCACCAGGTAGAGGGACAGGCCGGCGATCAGCAGGCCGCCGAACACCTGGGCCGCGCGCTTGCCGGTCTTGTCCGACAGGAAGGCGCCGGCGATCTCCCCCGCCAGCATGGCGATGAAGGGCAGCGACGACAGGGCGCCGAAGGACTTGAGCTCCACCCCCTTTTCCTCGATCAGGTAGCTCGGCAGCCAGCCGTTCAGGCCCCAGAGGTAGGTGAGCAGGGCGACATTGAACAGGCACAGGGCCCAGAACGCCGGGGTGGCGAACAGCTGCCGGCTGTTGCGCAGGTGCTGCTGCCAGCTCATCCGCTTCCGGGGGCCGGACAGTTGCGCCTCGGCGCGAAGCTGCACCCCCTTGAGCCCGAAGTACACCACCGCCAGGGTCACCAGGGTCAGCGCCGCCATCACGAAGAAGGTCATCTGCCAGCCGTACAGGTTGAGGATAAAGGCGGTGATGGGGAAACCGAGCGCGGCGCCGATGGGGGTGCCGAGCAGGAACATGGTGCTGGCCCGGGCCTGCTGGCCGGCGCTGTAGCACTGCTTGACGATGCTGTAGGCCAGGGCGAACAGCGGGCCTTCGGCGATGCCGAGCAGCACCCGCAACGCCAGCAGCTGTTCGTAGCTGGTGGCCAGGCCCATCAGCGCCATCAGCACGCCCCAGGAGGCCACGCTCACCAGCAGGCAGGTGCGCGGATTGATGAGATCGCCGACAACGCTCAGAAAGATGGAGGAAAAGCCGTAGGCCAGCAGGAAGCTGGTCATCAGCCAGCCGAGCCGGGTCTTATCGGCGCCTATGCCCATGGCGTCCTGGAAGACGGGGTCCGAGAACAGCACGGCGATGCTGATCTTGTCGAAAAAGGCCAGCACCACGCACACCATCAGCACGACGGAGATGGACCATTGCTTGATCAGGCTCGACGGCACCGGCATCTTGGCAGTCCCGATGGTTTCTTTCAGCGTTTCCATACTTATAACCCTTTATTCCGTTTTACGGTTTCAGCGCCATCAGGTTGACGGCGGGATCGGCCAGTTGCTCGGCGGGCAGCAGGGTGCCGGCCCTGAGCCAGCGCTTGCCGAGCTTGACCAGCCTGGCGTCGTTGACGGCGATCATCGACTCCAGCCTCCCCTCCCCATCCAGGTAGATAAAGGCATGCTGCCGGTCGCCGACCTGCCGCCGCACCAGGCGGCTGTCGCCGTTGGCGGGAATGCCCAGGATCTGGATGTTGCAGTCGTATTGATCCGACCAGATCCAGGGCTCGTCCCGGTAGGGGCTGTCCTCGCCGAGCATGGCTTTCGCCGCCGAGATGGCCTGGTTCTGGGCATTGGCCCAGGACTGGATGCAAAAGCCCAGCCCGGGGTGGATGGCCACGTCGCCGGCGGCGTAGATGTCCGGATCCGAGGTCCGGCCCTGCTCGTCGACCACCAGCCCCTGGGCCACGTCCAGGCCGGCGTCGCGGCCCAGCTCGGTGGCGATCTCGGCGCCCGCCCCCACCACCACCGCATCGGCCTCCAGCAGTTGCTGCCCGTCCCGGAGCAGGCGCAGGGTTCCCTGGTCGGTGGCCACCAGCTCGAGGAGGCCGCAGTCCAGCTCCACCTCGACGCCCTGCTCCCGGTGCAGATCCCGCAGGAAGTCGGACACCTCGGGCCGCACGCTGCGTCCGCAGAGCCGCTCGCCCAGCTCGAACAGGCTCACCGCCACCCCCTTGGCCCGGGCGGTGGCGGCCACTTCCAGGCCGATCCAGCCGCCGCCGAGGATGGCCAGGCGCTTGCCCGGCGCCAGCCGCTCGCCCAGGCGGGCCGCATCCTCGGGGGTACGCAGGGTGAACACCTGGGGCAGGCTCAGCCATTCCCGCACCGGCACCCGGGCCCGGCTGCCGGTGGCGATCAGCAGCTTGTCGTAGGCCAGCTCGGTACCGTTGTCGAGGGTCACCACATGGCCGCGGGGGTCGATGGCGGTGGCCCGGGCCGGCTTGTGCCAGTCGATGTGCATGGCGTTGATGGCCTCGTCCGAGAACAGCTGCAGCGCCGCCGGGGCCATGTCGCCGGCCAGCACCTGCTTGGACAGGGGCGGCCGCTCGTAAAAAACCCGCTCTTCGTCGGACACCACTGACAACATGCCCCCATAACCCTGTTGCCTTAAGGTATGGGCGGCCCAGGCTCCGGCCTGGCCTGCGCCGATAATGACGATGCGGGAAATCGCTTGGTTCATGGTTCAGCCCCCCTGTTTGACCTGGCGCCGGGTGCGGCCGTCCAGGCCGCCCTCGATCGCCCACTCGGTAAAGAGTTCCAGCCGGTGCTCCATGGTGCGGGGCTGCCAGGCGGGAGTGAGGTAGTCGTCGTTGGTGTAGTACTCGAAGGCACCGCCCAGGGGGCTGTTCACGTACCAGAAATAGGCGGAAGAAATGGGGTGACGGCCCGGGCCGATAAAGGTGGACCAGCCCTTGCGGTTCATCGCCATGCCGGCGCCGATCACCTCGTGGATATCGCGCACGGTAAAGGCCACGTGGTTGAGCCCGGCGGCCTTGCCCGGCACGTGCAGCAGGAAGAGATCGTGGTGGTGGCCTTCGGCGGCACAGCGCATAAAGGCGCCCTTGCCCTCATAGCAGTCGGACAGGTGAAAGCCGAGCCGGTCCCGGTAGAAGGCCTCGGCCCTGGCCAGGTCGGGGGTGAAGAACACCACATGGCCCACGCCGATGGGCTCGCCCCGCTCGTACACCGGGCTGGCCTCGTCCACCCGGCGGATGTCGCCGTGCTGGTTGATGGCGGCCACCCGCAGCGCGACCGGCTGCACGGCGCTCGGCCGGAAACGCAGGGTCATGCCGTTGGGATCCCGGCAGCTCAGGCCCCCGGGGTCGCGGGCCAGGCCCTCGACCCCGGCCAGGCGCTCGGCCAACTGCTCCAGGCAGGCGGCGCTTTCGACGCCCCAGACCACTTCACGCAGGGTGGAGCCGGGCTCGAAGGCGGCCGGCAGGCGGGCGTCGTCGATGTCGAACAGGTAGAGCCGGCTCTGGTTCAGGGTGAGGAACAGATCCGCCCCCGGGATGTCGCTCTCGGCGCGGCTCAGGCCGAAATCGGCGAGGAAGCTGGCGGCCTTTGGCCTGTCGTCCACCCCGAATTTCAGGGCTTCAATTCCGGTAATCTTCATGGTCACAGTCTCTCTTGTTGGGCAGCCGGGTCAGTTGAAGACGAAGCCGCCGTTGACCGGCAGGTTCTGGCCGGTGACGAAGGACGACAGATCCGACAGCAGGTAGAGCACGGCGCCGTTGACGTCCTCCGGCAGTTGGGGCCGGTGGATGGCGCGGCCGTCCACATACTGGTCGTGGCGGGCCTGGGGCACGTATTGGGTGGCTTCCACCAGGGTCAGCCCCGGGCTGACGGCGTTGACGCAGATGCGGTATTCGCCGAGCTCCCGTGCCATGGAGCGGGTCATCGCCAGCAGGGCGCCCTTGCTGGCCACGTAGGCCAGCAGCCTGGGCGCACCCCACAGCGCGGTGTCGGAGGCGATGTTGACCACCTTGCCCGCGCCCGCCGCCTTGAGGTAGGGTACCGCCGCCCGGGTCATCAGCCAGCTGCCGCGCACATTGACGGTCATCACCCGATCCCACACCTCGATGTCCAGCTCGGTCATGTCGACCCCGCCGATGCCGGTGGCGATGGCGCCGCAGTTGACCAGGCCATCCAGGCCGCCGAGCAGGCCGGCGGCGTCCCGGGCGCAGGCCTCGATGGAAGCCGGGTCCGCCAGATCAAGCGCCAGGCCGTGGGCGATGTGCCCCCCGGCGGCCAGGGTCCTGGCCTCCGCCATCACCTGCCCGGCGAGGATATCGGCCATGGCCACCTCGGCGCCGGCGGCGGTGGCGGCGCGGGCGAAGTCCAGCCCCAGGCCCCGGGCGGCGCCGGTGATCAGCAGCTTCTTGCCCTGCAGCAACTTATCCATGGCTCTCGGCCTCTTGCCTGGCCGCCAGTTGGGCCAGCTGCTGTTCAGCGGTTTTCTTCATCAGCCGGCGCAGGCGCGACAGGCCCACGTCGTGCTGGTAGAGGAACTCGTGATCGCGGGCGTTGGGCGCCAACTGCTCGAGGATGACGCGGTCCTGCTCCAGCACGTCCCAGTGCAGCTTTTCCAGGTGGTTGCGGTAGAGGAAGCGCCACACGTCGCGCTGCCAGCCGCTGACCTTGCGCGCCCGCCAGAAGAACACCCGGGTGTGGTGCTCGTCCACCGGGGTGGCGAAACCGACAATCCAGAATTCGCCGCCCGGGCCGAACTGCCGGCGGTAGGGAATGGACAGGCGCAGCCAGAAGGCGCCGCTGCTGCCGAACTCGACCCAGTCGAAGTTGACCCCGCTCTGGCCGGTTTTCTCGAAGATAAAGCCGTGCTCGGTGTTGCGGGCACGCATGTCGGCGCTCTTGTCCCCTTCCGCCATGGAGTGGGAGGTGCAGTGCAGGTAGCTGCCGTGCATGGGATCCATGACGTTGTCGACGGCATAGCGGTAGTTCACCGCCCAGTCCGCCTGGCACAGGAAGCTGCTCCACTCCTCGCTGTCGAGCTGCTCGGGCAGCACCAGATCGGCGGGCTCGGCGTCCGGATCCAGGCCGAACCAGAGGAAGATGGCGCCGTGCTTTTCGATCACCGGGTAGGAGCGCAGGCACTTGCTGCCGGTCATGGGGCAGGCGCTCACCGCCGGCACCTCGGCGACCACGCCGTCCCCCTTCACTTCCACCCCGTGGTACCAGCAGGCCACCCGGTCGCCCAGGTTCCAGCCCAGGGACAGCCGCGCGCCCCGGTGCGGGCAGCGATCTTCCAGGGCCTTGACCTTGCCCTCGGCGTCGCGCCACAGCACGATGTTTTCGCCCAGGCGGGTGATGCCGACCGGGCTGTTGCCCACTTCCCAGCTGGCCACCACCGGATACCACAGATCCTTGAGGCCCAAATCCAGATGGCGTTCTACTGCAAGCTGTTGATTCATTGCGTTCTCCTAGCTTCCCTGTGAGGTGCCGCTCAGTAACCGAGGCGGGCCATTTCGTCCTGAAAATTGGCGGGGGTCCAGGCCTCGCCGGCTTCGTTGCGCAGCCCGCGCCGGTTGAGGGCAGCCACCAGTTCGTCCAGCTCGGCGATGCCCTCGGCGAAGGCGCTTTCCAGCTGGCTGACCAGCTCCTGCTCGTAGCGGGTGGGCTCGCGGTAGCGGTTCTGCCACACCAGGTTGCGGGTCTTGCCCGGGATCTGGATGTTGTTGAGGCCGGCCTCGGTGGCGGGCTCGTTCTTCAGCCAGGCGGCCAGTTTGGGATTGAAGTTGTCCATGGTGCTGTTCCTTGTCATGCCATGTTCAGCAGTACGTCGTCGCCGTCGACCCGTACCTCGTAGATGTGGAGATCACGACAGCCGGGGCCACTTTGCAGCTTGCCGGTGGGAATATCGAAGATGGCCTCGTGCAGCGGGCACTCGACGGTGCGGCCTTCGATAAAGCCCTCGGTAAGCAGGGCATAGGCATGGGGGCAGATGTCCTCGATGGCGTGCAGGCGGCCTTCCACCCTGAACACGCCGATCTCCTTGTCGCCTACCTTGACGGCCAGCGGGCTCTCATCGGAGATGTCGCCCAGCTTGCAAATGGAAACCCAGTTCATGGCTTCGTCACTCCTTTGTGTTTTATATATGAAACTATGATTTACATACGAAACAAAGATTAGATCCGTTCATTGACCTCTGTCAACACAAGGTTTCTTTGTTGTTAAATTTTTTGAGGGGGTTGGGCGGGTGTTTTATGACCAGGAGTTATTAGCGCCGGGAGCCGGCCATAAAAAACGCCATGCGGTCGGCATGGCGTTGGTGGGGGAGTCTCGGCGCCTTGAGGGCGCGGGATCAGGGATGGGCGTTGTTCAGGCTCAGGGTGCGGGACAGGCTCTGGGCGGCGGCGATGACCTCGTCCCGGATGCGGCCTTCGAATTCTTCCCGGGCAATGCCGCCCAGCGGGCAGCTGACCGACACCGAGGCGATCATGCTGCTGTCGCTCTGCCGGTAGATGGGCGCGGCACAGGCGGCCATGGCCGGGTTGAAGTAGCCCCAGCTGATCAGGGCCGGCTGCCCGCGCACCTCGCGGATACGCGCCAACAGCGCCTCCAGGCTGGTGGGCGTGCCCTCGGTGAAGGTTTCCCAACGGTAGTCCCGGTACAATTCGGTGATGGCCTCGTCGGACAGGTCGGAGAGCAGCAGCTGGCCGGTGACGGTGGCGTGGGCCGGCCAGCGGGTACCGACCCCCACCGTGCTGGTGAAGGGCCCCGTGGCCTGGTAGCGATCCACGAACACGATATCGGTGCCCTGGCGGATCACCAGGTGGCAGGCGATGGTGGTTTGATCCCGCAACCGCTGCATGATGGGGCGCGACGGCTCCAGCAAATCCAGCCCCGACAGGTAGGTGAAGCCCAGATCCAGCACCCTGGAGTTCAGGCTGTAACGGCGGGAGTTGTCTTCCTTGTGCAGAAAACCGCAGTGCTCCAGGGTATAGGCGATACGAAAGGCGCTGGAGCGGTTGACCCCGATAATCTCGGCCAGCTCGGACACGCTCAAATCCTTTTTCTCGTCGCTGAACGCCTGCAGCGCCTCCAGCCCCCGCACCAGGCCGGGGACTATGTATCTGTCATCGGTTTCCATAGGTTCCTCTGTGCCCGACATTTGTTGCTTTATAAAGGCAAAATTGGAGCATGGCCCCGCCCTTTCGTCAACGCCCGGCTGGCAAGGATAGGGACACAGCTCCTTCCTGATCGCCATTGAGACGGTTAGCCTGATTCGTTTCCGGTAACGGCAGCCGCCACAGGCCGGTTGTCACGCCAGGATGGCAGCTATCGTCAACATTCGCTTACATGGCCGGTGCCCCCCGCCGTCGGCCATCGGACCCGCCTTCTTCTTTCCCCCCGCCCTTCGTGCTATAAGGTGCCTTCCTGACTTCGGGAGTGCCCAATGAAAACAAGAAAAATCAGAAAAGGCGTGCTGGCCTGCTCGCTGATGGTCGCCCTCTGGGCGCCGCTGCTCGCCACCGCCGCCACCATGGACAAATACGCCGACAAACCGGTCTGGATGGACTGGGCCTTCTTCGGCAACACCGTCATCTCCGCCAGCCTCACCCGCTGGAGCAGCAGAGAAGACGAATAACCCGGCCGCAGGGACGCGCCCCTTTTCCTCCCTTCCATCATCCCATCCTCTGCCGTTTTATCCCCCTTTCCCGGCTCTCCGGCAACGATTTCTGTGAACCTCGCCACAGCGCACGAAACAAAATGTTAACAATTTAGCAACCAAAGACTAAGGTCTGTCTGTGAACTCATTGTTCACAATAAAACAGACAAAAAAGTACACTCGCAGATGACCCCATTGCCAAGGAGAGAATGCATGCACAAGCTTGGAAGCGCCTTACTGATCGCCGCCGGTATGACACTGGCTCCTCTCGCACAGGCCCTGGCCGCCGAGGATCAGCACAAGATCGCCGTGTTGATCCCGGGTAAGCACGACGACAACGGCTTTATGCAGGCCGCCTACCGGGGCTATGAAAAGATCAAGGCGGAGCTCGATGTCAACGCCAGTTATGTATCCAATATTTCGGCAACTTCCGATCCGGCATTGCTCACCGAAGCCATGCGCAAGCTGGCACAGGAAGGCCCCGATCTCATCATCGCCCATGGCGGCCAGTGCAACGGCCCGGCAGAGATAGTGAGCAAGGAGTTTCCCGACATCAGGTTCGTGGTGATCCAGGGCCATGTACAGGGCCCCAACCTTTCGAGCTATGTGGTTCGCCAGGAAGACTCGGCCTGGCTGGCCGGCGCCCTGGCCGGACTGACCACCCGGACCGACGTGGTCGGCCATATTTCCGGAGCCTGGCCCCAGCCCGGCCTGATCGGCCGCGCCGCCTTCTATGACGGAGTCAAGCACGTCAATCCCGACGCCAGGTTCCTGACCTGGTTTACCGGCGATCTGGACAATACCGACATCAACGCCCAGGCGGCGGCGGCCGAAATCGGCCAGGGCGCCGACGTGATCTACACCATGCTCAATGCCGGCCGCCAGGGGGTGATCGACGAGATCAAATCCCATGACGACAAGGTACGCCATATCGGCAACGTGTCCGACTGGACCCAGGCGGACGCCAGCTTCGTGGGCTCGGCGGTGGCCGACGCCAGCGTGGCCATCCTCAACGCCGCCCGTGACTTCACCACCGGCCAATGGCAGCCCGACCAAATCACCGAGATCGGCCTGGGCCAGGGTGACGTGGTCAAGCTGACCCTGGCGGAGGACGTCTCACCCGAGATAAGACAGCAACTGGACGAACTGGCCGCCAAGCTCATCAGCGGCGAGATCCGCATCAACACCAGCTACGAAGGCCCCGAGTTCAACCCGGCCACCGGCGAATTCGTGCCGCAGTCCTTCAAGGAAGAGCTGAAAGCCAAGTCCTGATCCCCGGCCCCGCCCAAGCGGGCGGGGCCTTCCTCAAAATGCCGGCTTTCCCCTCTTGGCACTGGCATTCCCCGCCAAGCCAAGTACCATATACCGCCATGGCTGTCCGGTTGGCCCCAGGCGACCGCCAGGCCCGCCAAGAAAACCTATTAACTTACTGATTTATCAGGACAAGTAACAATGGCTCAATTTGTTTACACCATGCACCGCGTGGGCAAGGTGGTTCCGCCCAAGCGTCATATTCTGAAGAATATCTCTTTGTCGTTTTTCCCCGGCGCCAAGATCGGCGTGCTGGGCCTGAACGGCGCCGGTAAATCCACCCTGCTGCGCATCATGGCCGGCATCGACACCGAGATCGAAGGCGAGGCCCGCCCCCAGCCCGGCATCAAGATAGGCTACCTGCCCCAGGAGCCCAGGCTGAACCCGGAGCAGAGCGTGCGCGACGCGGTGGAAGAAGCCGTGGCCGAAGTGGCCGGCGCCCTCAAGGAACTGGACCAGGTGTACACCGCCTACGCGGATCCGGACGCCGACTTCGACAAGCTGGCCAAGCGCCAGGGCGAGCTGGAAGCCATCATCCAGGCCCACGACGGCCACAACCTGGACAACCAGCTGGAGCGCGCCGCCGACGCCCTGCGCCTGCCGCCCTGGGACGCTCAGATAGGCAAGCTGTCCGGGGGTGAACGCCGCCGGGTGGCCATGTGCAAGCTGCTGCTGGAAAAACCCGACATGCTGCTGCTGGACGAGCCCACCAACCACCTCGACGCCGAGTCCGTGGCCTGGCTGGAGCGCTTCCTGCACGACTACGAAGGCACTGTGGTGGCCATTACCCACGACCGTTACTTCCTCGACAACGTGGCCGGCTGGATCCTGGAGCTGGACCGGGGCGAAGGCATTCCGTGGGAAGGTAACTACTCCTCCTGGCTGGAGCAAAAGGATCAGCGCCTGTCCCAGGAGCAGTCCTCCGAAGCCGCGCGCCAGAAGTCCATCCAGAAGGAACTGGAGTGGGTGCGCCAGAATCCCAAGGGCCGCCAGGCCAAGTCCAAGGCGCGTATGGCCCGGTTCGAAGAACTGCAGAACCAGGACTACCAGAAGCGCAACGAAACCAACGAGCTGTTCATCCCGCCCGGCCCGCGCCTGGGTGACAAGGTGGTGGACATCGAGCACCTGACCAAGTCCTACGGTGACCGGGTGCTGATCGACGACCTGTCGTTCAGCATTCCCAAGGGCGCCATCGTCGGCATCATCGGCCCCAACGGCGCCGGTAAATCCACCCTGTTCCGCATGCTCACCGGCGCCGAGCAGCCGGACGCCGGCAACATCACCCTGGGCGACACCGTGCAGCTGGCCTCGGTGGAGCAGTTCCGCGACGCCATGGACGACAAGAAAACGGTGTGGGAAGAAGTGTCCGGCGGCCTGGACATGATGCGCATCGGCAACCTGGAGATCCCCAGCCGCGCCTACCTGGGCCGGTTCAACTTCAAGGGCACCGACCAGCAGAAGCGGGTGGGCGAGCTGTCCGGCGGTGAACGGGGCCGCCTGCACATGGCCAAGCTGCTGCAGACCGGCGGCAACCTGCTGCTGCTGGACGAACCGACCAACGACCTGGACGTGGAAACCCTGCGCGCCCTGGAAAACGCCCTGCTGGAATTCCCCGGCTGCGCCATGGTCATCTCGCACGACCGCTGGTTCCTCGACCGTATCGCCACCCATATCCTGGATTACAAGGACGAGGGCAAGGTGGAATTCTTCGAAGGCAACTTCACCGAATACGAAGAGTGGAAGAAGAAAACCTACGGCGCCGAGGCCATCCAGCCCCACCGCATCAAGTACAAGCGCATCGCCAAGTAAGGTTTGCTCATTGTTATTCCCAAGCCCGCATCACGCGGGCTTTTTCATGCTCAAGGCAAGCCTGGCGCTCACCGGTATTTTTCACTGCCGGCAGCGGCATTGAACAAAAACAACACCGCCTTACCGTCCGGTCTTTACTACTTTCCGCCAGCTCGCTCCGCCTTCGCCATGGTGCTATGCTGTCGCCCCTGATCAGAACCACAAGCGGGATATTCCATGGAACACCACGCCGCCCTCGCCCGGCTGGACGGGCAGGACACCTGGCACGGCTTCAGGCAGCTGGTGCCGCTTTCCCTTTTCGTCGCCGTGTTCGGGCTGGCCTTCGGCCTGGCCGCCACCCAGGTGGGGCTGAACGATACCGATATCGTGCTGATGAGCGCCCTGGTGTTCGCCGGTGCCTCCCAGTTCGCCGCCCTCGATCTCTGGGGTACCCAGGTGCCGCTGGTGCCCCTGGTGATCACCACCTTCGCCATCAACGCCCGCCACCTGCTGATGGGCGCCACCCTCTACCCCTGGCTGCGCCATCTGCCGCCGGCCAGGCGCTACGGGGTGATGCTGTTCGCCTCCGACGCCAACTGGGCCATGGCCATGCAGGGCTTTCACCGGGGCGAGCGGGCGCTCGGCATTCTGTTCGGCGGCGGGCTCGCCATCTGGTCATTCTGGATCCTCGGCACCTGGCTCGGGCTGCATTTCGGCAACGCCATCGAGGATCCGGTCAGCCTGGGACTGGACATGGTGATGGGCTGTTTCCTGCTGGCCATGGTGGTGGGCGGGCGCAAGGATCTGCGCAACCTGGCCATCTGGGGGGTGGCCGCGCTCTCGGCCATGCTGGCCTACTGGTATCTGCCCGCCAACAGCCACGTGGTGGTGGGCGCCCTGTCGGGCGGCGTGCTCGGCGCCCTGTGGATGGAGAAGGAAAGCGCATGAACCTGGACACCGCAGGCCTCGGGCCCTGGCTTATCATCGGCGTGATGGCACTGGTCACCCTGGCCACCCGCTGGGGCGGGGTGTTGGTGATGTCCTTCGTGCCCATCAACCGCCGGGTGCAGCAGTTTATCGGCGCCATGTCCGGCTCGGTGCTGGTGGCCATCCTCACTCCCCTGGCCCTCAACGGCGACACCGGCGCCCGCCTGGCGCTGCTGGCCACCGGGCTGACCATGCTGGTGCTGAAAAAGCCGCTGCCGGCCATCGCCGCCGGCATCCTGGTGGCCGCGCTGGCCAGGCAGCTGGGGTAGTAGCGCCGTCATCTGTACCTGCGCTTGCTCGGCCCGGCGCCCTTGGTCCTGGATTCCCGCCTTCGCGGGAATGACGAGGGGATGACATCAATATCGGCAAATATCAGCGATTAATAGGCTAATGGCGCCGAAACGGCGCCATCGTCTGGTTATATCGGCAAGCTGAGTCGGCCGTTGTGATAGCCGACCTGGCGGTAGTCGGGAATATTGCCCAGCACCCGCTCGTGCTCGTGGCGGCAGTCGCCCACTATCACCACCCGGCAGCCGGCGGCCAGGGCCGAGGCAATGCCGGCCGGGGCATCCTCGAACACCAGGCAGTCCGGTGCCGCCAGCCCCAGCAGCCGGGCCGCCAGCAGGTAGGGCTCGGGATCCGGCTTGCCCCTGCTCACCTGTTCGGCGGTCACCCGGATCCGCGGCAGGGGCAGCTCGTTGCGATCCAGCTTGGGCATGGAAAGCGGCAGGCTGCCCGAGGTGCAGATGGCCCAGTAGTCATCCGGCAACGAGCACAGCAGCTCCCGCGCGCCGGGGATGGCGGTCACCCTGTCGTTCAGGCTCTTCTCCACCGCTTCCAGCCAGGCGGACTCGGCCGCCACGTCCAGCTGCGGCGCCAGCCGGCGGATGGTTTCTTCGCTGCGCACCCCGTGACAGATGGCCAGCACATCGCTCAGGGGTATGCCGTGCCGGTCGCACCAGCGGGCCCAGGCCAGCTCCACCGCTCGGTGGGAGTCCACCAGGGTGCCGTCCAAATCGAAGATCAGGCCCTTGGCCGCCACTGTGTTCATGGTGCTCTCCTCATGCTGTTGTCGTTACCTTGATGTTAAACCGCCGGAGACACACCGTTTATTCCTTTGGCCCGAAAAAAGATACTATTGGCTCATTACCAAGATCCAAGGTGGCCCAAAATGCTTAAACGCGAACTGCTGAGCCTGCCCCATCACAGATCCTGGGCCCTGACCCACCTCAAGGACGCCGGCGTGCCCTTTCAGTGGCACTACCACCCGGAATACGAGATCACCCTGACCCTGGGGGCGGAAGGCATGCGCTATATCGGCGAGGACGTGGCCCCCTTCGGGCATTGCGATCTGGCGCTGGTGGGACCGGACGTGCCCCACACCTGGGACGCCAAGGCCTCGGACGGTACGCCCGAGGTGTATGTGGTGTTCCTGCCCAGGCACTGGCTGCAGGCCCAGGTGGAGGCGGGACTGGTGGAGCTGGCGCCCCTGCTCGACTGGCTGGCCGGGCTCGGCAACGGCGCCGTGTTCGGCACCGCCACCGCCCACCGGGCCCGGCGACTGTTCGAGCGCATGGCGCAACCGGACCCGTTGCCGGCCCTGGCCGCCCTGCTGGAGCTGCTGCAACTGCTGCGCGCGGACCAGCATTGCCGCCCCCTGGGCGGGCGGTTGCAGCAACCGCCGGACCGACGCCTGGATCGGCTGCTCGGCCATTTGCAGCACCACTACCAAGCGCCCCTGCGCCTGGAGCAGGTGGCCCGCCACTGCAACCTGAGCCCCTCCACCCTCAAGCGGCTGCTGCAACAGCACTGCGACACCAGCTTCAGCCAGTACCTCAACCGCCTGCGCCTGGGCCACGCCTGCCACCTGCTCACCACCAGCCCCCTGCCGGTGACGCTGGTGCGCGAACAGGCGGGATTCAACAACGCCAGCCATTTCAACCGCAGCTTCCTCGCCCATACCGGGCTGAGCCCCCTAGCCTTTCGCCGCCGCTTCGGCTGGCGCCGGCTGGGCAGCTAGCCGCACCACCGGTACCCGACTGCCCGCATGCTCGCCCCTGTGCCGCTTGCTCGACTTCGGCTACATATTGGGATAATTGGGCCCACCGCCCCCTTCCGGTACTGCCCAGCGGATATTCTGGGACGGATCCTTGATATCGCAGGTTTTGCAGTGCAGGCAATTCTGGGCGTTGATCTGCAGCCCGGCTCCCGCTGCTTGCTCTACCACCTCATACACCCCCGCCGGGCAGTAACGCTGGGCCGGCTCCGCCCAGCGCGGCAGGTTCCGCGCCAACGGGATGGCCGCATCCTGCAGTTGCAGGTGGCAGGGCTGATCTTCTTCGTGGTTGGTGTTGGACAAAAACACCGAAGACGGCTTGTCGAAGCTGAGCTTGCCATCCGGCTTGGGATAGGGGATGGGCGGGCAGCCCGCCGCCGCCTTCAGTCCCTCATGATCCGGCCGGCGATCGTGCAGGGTCAGGGGCAGGCGGCCGCCGAACAGCTTCTGCTCCAGGAAGTTGAAGGCGCCCCCCAGCCAGGGGCCGAACCGGTGCAGCGCCGGGCCGAAGTTGCGGCCGCGGTACAGCTCATCGTACAGCCAGGACGCGCGGAAACGGGCGTCGAAGGAGGTCGGCGCCCGCCCGTCCTCGCCGCCGGCCAGCGCCTCGAACACCGCTTCCGCCGCCAGCAGGCCGGACTTCATGGCGGTGTGGCTGCCCTTGATGCGGGCCGGATCCAGGGTGCCGGCATCGCAGCCGAGCAGCAGGGCGCCGGGCATCGTCATCCTGGGCAGGGAATTGAAACCGCCCTTGGCGATGGCCCGGGCACCGTAGGCCACCCGCTTGCCTCCTTCCAGGTACTGGCGGAACAGCGGATGCTGTTTCATGCGCTGAAACTCGTCGAAGGGGCTCAGCCAGGGGTTGGTATAGTTGAGGTCGACCACCAGCCCCACCACCACCTGGTTGTGCTCGCCGTGGTAGAGAAAGCTGCCGCCGCCGGTGTCGCCCGCCAGCGGCCAGCCGGTGCCGTGCATCACCAGTCCCGGCCGGTGCCTGGCCGGATCGATGTCCCACAACTCCTTGATGCCGATGCCGTAATGCTGGGGATCCGCCTTGTCATCCAGCCGGAAGCGGGCGATCAGCTCCTTGCCCAGGTGGCCGCGGCAGCCTTCGGCAAAGAGGGTGTAGCGCGCATGCAATTCCATGCCCGGCACATGGCCGGGCCTGGGCTCGCCATCCCGGCCGACGCCCATGTCGCCGGTAGCGATGCCCCTGACCGCGCCGTCGTCGTGGTAGAGCACTTCGCTCGCGGCAAAGCCCGGATAAATCTCCGCCCCCAGGGCTTCGGCCTGCTCGGCCAGCCAGCGGCACAGCTTGCCCAGGCTGGCCACGTAACAGCCCTCGTTGTGCAGGCTGGGGGGCGCCAGCCAACCAGGAATACGGCGAGCCGTACCCTCATGCGCCAGCCAGTAAAGCTCGTCGGCCGCCACCGGGGTCGTCAGCGGGGCACCGCGCTCGGCCCAGTCCGGGAAGAGCTCGGCCAGGGCCCGGGGATCGATCACTGCGCCGGAGAGGATATGGGCCCCCACTTCCGAGCCCTTTTCCACCACGCAGAGACTCAGCTCCCGGCCGGCCTCCCGCGCCTGCTGCATCAGCCGGCAGGCCGCCGCCAGCCCGGCGGGGCCGGCACCGACGATGACCACGTCGAACTCCATGATTTCTCTGTTCATTGCTATTTCCCGTCAAAACGGCAGGGGCGGCGGCCCGCCCCTGCTCCAGGTTCAGAAGATCAGGTGTGCCGCCAGCGCCACCAAGGGGATGGCCAGCAGGGTCCGGATGAGAAAGATCAGCACCAGATCCGTCACCGACAGCGGGATGTCCGACTCCAGCATGGCGTTGGCGCTCTCGGTGAAGAAGATGATCTGGATGGTGGACAGGGTGCAGACGAAGAACACGCTCATCGGCGCCACCTCGCCCCCGGCGATGATGATGGCGGGCAGGGCGATTTCGGCGATGGACAGCAACACGGTGGGCGCTATCTTGTCCGCGTCGGGCAGTTGCAGCAGCCTGAGCAAGGGCTCGAACACCAGCCCCAGGTACTCGAACAGCGGCGTGTAGGTGCCTATCACCAGGGCGATGGTGGCAATCGACAGGATATAGGCCACTATCTTCTGGGCGAAGGTCGCCGCCTCCCACAGGTAACGGCCGAACACCTCGGGGCCGGTGGTGGCCGCCCGCTCGGCGGCGGCCTGGCAGGCGCGCAACAGGATGGGGCCCTGCGGTTTGCCGCCGTCCCTGTCCTGCCGGGCCGCGCGGCCGTCGAAGTAGCGGTCCGGCTTGCGGCTCAGCGGCGGCAGCCGGGTGACCACGGCGGCCAGCAGGAAGTTGATGACGAAGGACGAGACGATCATGTGCGGCAGGTATTCCATGATGCCGCCGATGGACGCCAGCAGGGCGAAGAAGCCCAGGCTGCAGATACTGAAGTTGGTGGCGATGCTGGCCGCTTCCCGCTGGGTATAGTGGCCGCTGCGGTACAGCTTGTTGGTAATGAAAATCCCCACCGCCGGGGCGGCGACGAAGGAGGCCACCGCATCCACCGCCGAGCGGCCGGGCAGGCGGTAGAGCGGGCGCATCAGCGGCTCCATCAGGGTGCCCACGAATTCGAGAAAACCGAACTCGGTGAGGAACAGCACCAGAAAGCCGGCCACCACCACCGTCAGGAAGACGCTGCCCCCGAGATAGAGCGCCAGCCCGCCCACGTCCTTGTGCAGGAACCAGTCGGGCCCAATCCGGAACACCAGCAAGGCCGCAAATACCGCGCCCAGCAGGAACAGCAGGCCGACCAGGGCATTGTCCTTGCGATGGTAGCGTGCCAGGGCGGCATTGCCGGTCAGCCGGGCAGCCCCCCAGGTCAGGCAGAGCAACAGGGTCAGCGCCAGGGTCAGGTACTGGAGGCTGTCGCCCAGCGCCCCCTTGATGGCCCCGATCAGGCTCACCAGGGGAATAGTGGCCTTGTCGCCCCCGAGCGACAAGGGAATAAAGAAAATCAACAATCCGATCAAACTGCCCAGCAGCGCCTTGACAGCGCCCCCGCGTCTTCCTTGCATTACCTCGACGTTATTCATCCTTCTTCTCCATTGACAGGCTAGTGCTGGACCCGCCCAGGCGGGTCATTCCCTCGACAGGGCGCCACCGGTAGCGGCGCCCCTTCACTCCTTCGTTGCTGCCGTTCCCGTCCCCGCGCTCAGGGCAGTTGCGCCGTGAGCCGGGGCAGCGCCTCGAACAGATCCGCCACCAGGCCGTAGTCGGCGATGCGGAAGATGGGCGCGTCTTCGTCCTTGTTGATGGCCACGATGACCCGGGACTCCTTCATGCCGGCCAGGTGCTGGATGGCGCCGGAAATGCCCACGGCGATATAGAGTTCCGGCGCCACTATCTTGCCGGTCTGGCCCACCTGGCGATCATTGGCGACAAAGCCGGCATCCACGGCGGCGCGGGAAGCGCCTATCGCCGCGCCCAGCTTGTCGGCCAGGGCCTCGATCAAGGCGAAGTGTTCGGCCTTGCCCAGGCCGCGCCCGCCGGACACCACCACCCGGGCGTCGCCCAGCTCGGGACGTTCCGACACCGACAACTGCTCGGCGACAAAACGGGACAACCCCGTGTCATGTACCGAATTCACCTCTTCTATCGATGCGCTGCCGCCCGCGCCGGCCACCGCCGCAAAGGCGCTGGTGCGCACGGTGAGCACCTTGATCGGATCGAGGGAGCGGACGGTGGCGATGGCATTGCCGGCATAGATGGGCCGGCGAAAGGTATCGGCGCCTTCCACCGAGATGATGTCGGACAGTTGGCCCACGCCGAGCAGGGCGGCCACCCGCGGCAGCAGGTTCTTGCCGCCGGTGCTGGCCGGCGCCAGCAGATGGCTGCAGTCCCGGCCCAGCTCCGCCACCAGCGGCGCCAGGTTTTCGGCCAGCTGATGGGCGTAGGCGGCATGGTCGGCCAGCCACACCCTGGCCACCCCCTCCACCCGGGCGGCGGCCTCGGCCACGGCCCGGCAGCCCTGGCCCGCCACCAGCACGATGAGTTCCCCGCCCAGTTGGCGGGCGGCGGCCACCGTGTTCAGGGTGGCGGCCTTGAGGATACGGTTGTCGTGTTCCGCAACGATCAGGATAGCCATCAGATCACCTTCGCTTCGTGTTTCAGTTTGTCGACCAGCTCTTCCACCGAGCCCACCATGACCCCGCCCTGGCGCTCCGCCGGCGGCGCCACCCCAAGCAGCTCGCTGTGGGCCCGCAGGCTCACCCCCAGCGCCTCCGGGGTGCACGGCTCCAGCGGCTTCTTCTTCGCCTTCATGATGCCGGGCAGGGCGGCATAGCGCGGCTCGTTCAGCCGCAGGTCCGTGGTCACCACCGCCGGCAGCCGCAACGCCAGGGTCTGCAGGCCGCCATCCACTTCCCGGGTAACCAGTGCCTCCTGCCCTGCTATCTTCAGCGCCGAGGCGAAGGTGCCCTGGCCCATGCCGGTGAGCGCGGCCAGCATCTGCCCGGTCTGGTTGTGGTCGGCGTCGATGCCCTGCTTGCCGAGGATCACCAGCCCCGGCTGCTCCCGCTCCACCAGCCGCGCCAGCAAGCGCGCCACCGACAGCGGCTCGGGCAGTTGTTCGGTGTGCACATGGATGCCGCGATCGGCGCCCAGGGCCAGGGCGGCGCGGATCTGCTCCTGCACCTCCTGGGGCCCGACCGACACCACCACCACCTCGGAGGCGACGCCCGCTTCCTTCAGCCGCACCGCCTCTTCCACCGCAATTTCACAGAAGGGGTTGAGCGCCATCTTGACGTTGGCCAGATCCACGTCTTTCTGATCCGCCCTCACCCTGACCCTGACGTTGTAATCGATGACCCTTTTTACCGTGACCAGTATCTTCATCGCCGTTGCTCCTCAGTGGTTCAGCAGGGTGCGCGCTATGATGTTGCGCTGCACTTCGGACGAGCCTTCGTAGATGCGCATGATGCGCAGGTCCCGCACATAGCGCTCGAGCGGCATTTCCCGGGTGTAGCCATAGCCGCCGTGGATCTGCAGCGCCCTGTCGGCAATGCGGCCGGCCGCTTCCGAGGCGTAGAGCTTGGCCATGGCCGACTCCTGGGAAAAGCGTTCCCCCTGTTCGCGCCTGGTGGCCGCCCGCAGGCCGAACATCCGCGCCGCCTCCAGCTCGGTGGCCATGTCGGCCAGCATCCACTGCAGCCCCTGGAACTCGGCGATGGGGTGATCGTTGACCTCGCGGGTCCTGGCCCAGTGCAGGGCCGCCTCGAGGGCGGCGCCGGCAATGCCGGTGCAACTGGCGGCAATTTCCACCCGGCCGTTGTCCAACACCTGCATGGCGGTGCGAAAACCCCTGCCCTCTTCGCCGCCCAGCAGGCGGTCGGCCGGCACCTCGCAGTCCAGCGCCACCTCGAACACATGCCCGCCCCTGAGGCCCATGGTGCGCTCGGGCGCGCTCACCGCCACCCCGGCCGCGTGGCGATCGACGATAAAGGCACTGATGCCCCTGTGGCCGGCGCTCTTGTCGGTTTTGGCATACACCACCAGAAAGTCCGCCTCGGCGGCGTTGGAGATAAAGTGCTTCACCCCGCGCAGCCGGTAGCCCGAGCCGGTTTTTTCCGCCAGGGTGCGCATCGCCGCCGGATTGGAGCCGGCGTTGGGCTCGGTCAGGGCGAAGGCCCCCAACAGCTCGCCGCTGGCCGCCCCCGGCAGCCAGCGCCGGCGCTGCGCCTCGGTGCCACCGTGCAGGATGGAGTCGGTCGCCAGGAAATGGGCGGTCACCATGGAGGCGGTGGAGCCGCAGGCCGCCGCCAGTTGCTCCACCGCCAGGTAGAGCGCCACCGCCGACACCCCGGTGCCGCCGCAGTGTTCCGGCAGGTTCATGCCCATGATGCCGATGTCGGACAGCGCCGCCCGGTGGCGGACCGCCGAATGGCTGCCTTCGTCTATGTCCGCCGCCGCCGGCGCTATCACCTCCCGGCAAAAGCGCTGCATGGCGTCGGCCAGCATCCGATCGTCTTCGGTAATGGTGATGTTCATGGTGATCCT
Source organism: Zobellella iuensis (assembly GCF_016746085.1). GTDB lineage: Bacteria > Pseudomonadota > Gammaproteobacteria > Enterobacterales > Aeromonadaceae > Oceanimonas > Oceanimonas iuensis. Next base: position 115,997 of record NZ_JAERTZ010000032.1, on the reverse strand, counting down.
CTCCTTGGGTTGTCGGTATGCCGTCGCCCCCTGACGTCAGGGTGCAACGGGGCCCACCGGCCGCGCCGGTGTGGCGTAATGAAAGTGGGAATGGGCCGGCTTAGGGTCGGAACAACTCGGCGTCGTGCTCCCCCAGGGCGGGGGCCGTTGCCGGCGCCGGGCTGGCCCAGGCGCTGGCCCGTACCGGCTGCGTCATCATGGGGATCTCGCCCAGGCGCGCGTGCCGCTGGGTACGCAGCAGCCGGCGTTCGCCCTGCTGGGCCCGCGCCAGCACCTCGCCCATGTCCAGCACCGGCGAGGCGGGAATGCCCGCCGCCGCCAGGCTGGCGATGGCCGACGCCACGCTGTGGCCGGACAGCCAGCTTTCGATCAGGTCGCGCAGCGCCGGCTCGTGGCGGGTGCGGGCCTCGTCGGATCCGAAGCGGGCGTCCTGCGCCAGCCCGGGCCGGCCCATGACGGCGCACAACGCGGCAAACTGGCGGTTGTTGAGCACCGCGATAATGACCCGGCCATCGGCGGCGTTGAAGGAGCCGAAGGGCGTGGACAAGGGATGACGGTTGCCGACCCGCCCCGGTGCCTCGCCCCCGAACATCCATTGGGCCACCGGGGTCGGCATCAGCGAGAACAGGCAGTCGAGCATGGCGATATCCAGGTGGACCCCCTCGCCGCTGCGCTGCCGGTCGAACAGGGCGGCCAGTATGGCCCAGGAGGCATAGAGCCCGGCGGCCAGATCGGCGATGGACTCGCCCACCTTGGTCGGCTCGCCGTCGGGCTCGCCGGTGATGGCCATGATGCCGGACATGGCCTGCACCACCAGATCGTAGGCCGGCAGGCCGCTCGACTCGCCCCGCTGGCCGAAGCCGGAAATGCTGGCGTAGATGATGTCGGGGTTGATGGCCTTGATGGCCGCAAAGCCCACCCCCAGCCGTTCGGCCACCCCCGGCTTGAAGTTTTCCACCAGGACGTCGGCCTCGCGCACCAGCTCCAGCAAGCGGGCCAGGTGCCCGGGATTTTTCAGATCCACCACCACCCCTTTCTTGTTGCGGTTCATCAGGGTGAACAGGGCGCTTTCTCCCTGCTCAAAGGGACCCACATGGCGATACTCATCACCGCCTGGCGGTTCTACCTTGATGACCTCGGCGCCCAGATCCGACAACAGGGCGGTGCAGAAGGGGCCGGACAGGACCCGGGTGAGATCGACGATTTTAATCCCGGCCAGGGGCTGACGCTGGTGCTGCTGTTCCATGGTATGGGCCTCAGAGTGGTGGTGAAGTCTTGGCTCTGAGTTTGTCAGCGGGTGAATATTGTGTAAAATATTAGTTACATATATTAAATATAGATTTTTCTAGTAGTGATAACCCTGCATCAACTCAAGGTGTTCGTGGCGGTGGCCGAAAGCGGCGGTACCGCCGCCGCCGCCCGCCAGCTGCACCTGTCCCAGCCGTCGGTCTCGCTGATCGTGCGCAACCTGGAAGCCGAGCTGGGGGCCGAGCTGTTTATCCGCAACCCGCCACGGGGGCTGGCCATCACCCCCTTCGGCCGCGGCAAGCTGGAAGAAGCCCGGACCCTGCTGTCCCGTGCCGAGATGTTCGCCGAGCCGCAGGATGCCGGGCAACAGTTGCGCGGCCAGATCACCATCGGTTATTTCAGCTCCCTGGGGCCGCCCTATGTGCCCGGCCTGTTGCGCCGCCTGCGGGAAACGCTGCCCGGGGTGGAGGTACAACTGCGCGAGGGGGATCTCGGCTCCATCAGCCGCATGCTGGACACCGGCCAGGTCGAGCTGGCGCTGACCTATGATCTGGGCATGACCGAACGCCCCCGGGTGCAGCTGCTCAAGGAGTGCCGGTTCTACGCCGCCCTGCCCCCGGCACATCCGCTGGCCCGGCAGCAGGCCGTGTCACTGGAGGATCTGGCCGGGGAGGCGCTGATCCAGATCGACTTGCCGCACAGCCGGGAGTTTCTGATGTCGCCCTTCTGGCAATACCAGCTGGAGCCCCGTATCGCCTACCGCACCACCTCGCTGGAAATGGTGCGCGGCATGGTGGCCCAGGGGCTCGGGGTCGCCCTGCTGATCACCCGTCCGCTGTCGGATCTGACCCAAGACGGTGCCCGCCTGGTGTGCCGCCCCATCGCCAATCCGCTGCCTTCGCAGCGGCTGGTGCTGGCCCACTCCCACCATTTTTCCCCCACCCCGGTGGCCGAGGCGGTGATGGCGGAGGTAAAACGGATGTTTACGGAGGAGCCGGCAACACCCTAGGCGAAGCGCTTCGGAAGACCGGCGCCGTTTGCCTCGCACGCATAAAAAAACCGCTGCCGGGGCAGCGGTTTTTGTTGAATGCAGAGGCTTACGCCGGCATTACTTTTTGCCTTCGGCGGCCTTGCGCTCTTTCACCTGGACAACCACTTTCTCGGCTACGTTGGCCGGGCAAGCGGTGTAGTGCGAGAACTCCATGGAGAACTGGCCACGACCGGAGGTCATGGTACGCAGGGAGCCGATGTAACCGAACATTTCGGACAGGGGCACTTCGGCCTTGATGCGCACACCGGTCACGCCGGCGTTTTGATCCTTGATCATGCCGCGACGACGGTTCAGGTCGCCGATAACGTCACCCACGTTGTCTTCCGGGCTGAACACGTCAACCTTCATCACCGGCTCCAGCAGTTGCGGCTTGGCTTTGGCGATGGACTGACGGAAGGCGCCCTTGGCGGCGATTTCGAACGCGATGGCCGAGGAGTCAACCGCGTGGTAGGCACCGTCGGTCAGCTCGAACTCAACGTCCAGCACCGGGAAGCCGGCGATGGTACCGGTGTTCATCATGCTGCCGAAGCCTTTCTCGACCGCTGGCCAGAATTCCTTGGGTACGTTACCGCCCACCACGGAAGACTTGAACACGAAGCCGGTGTTCGGCTCGCCCGGACGGATGATGTAGTCGATCTTACCGTACTGACCGGAACCACCGGACTGCTTCTTGTGGGTGTAGCTGTCTTCCACTTCGGCAGTGATGGTTTCGCGGTAGGCCACCTGCGGCTCACCCACGATCAGCTCAACGCCGTAGGTACGCTTGAGGATGTCGACCTTGATGTCCAGGTGCAGTTCGCCCATGCCTTTCAGGATGGTTTCACCGGAATCGATATCGGTTTCCACGCGGAAAGAGGGATCTTCGGCGATCATCTTGCCGATGGCGATACCCATTTTCTCGGAGCCGTTCTTGTCTTTCGGTGCAACGGCAATGGAGATAACCGGCTCGGGGAACACCATGGCTTCCAGGGTGCAGGGGTGCTTGACGTCACACAGGGTGTGACCGGTCTGCACGTTCTTCATGCCGATGATGGCGATGATGTCGCCGGCCTGGGCGGATTCCAGGTCGGTACGCTGGTCGGCGTGCATTTCCACCATGCGGCCAACCCGCTCGGTCTTGCCGGTGGCGCTGTTGAGGATGGTGTCACCCTTCTTGATGCGGCCGGAGTAGATGCGCACGAAGGTCAGGGCGCCGAAACGGTCGTCCATGATCTTGAACGCCAGGGCCTTCAGCGGGGCATCCGCGTCAACGATGGCGAATTCACCGGTTTCGGTGCCTTCTTCGTCGGTCAGCGGCTGCGGGTCGACTTCGGTCGGGCTCGGCAGGTAATCGATAACGGCGTCCAGCACCAGCTGCATGCCCTTGTTCTTGAACGCGGAACCACAGAAGGCCGGGAACAGGGCCATGGTGCGGGTACCCTTGCGGATGCAACGCTTGATGTCTTCGATGGAGGGCTCTTCACCTTCCATGTAGGCTTCCATCAGGTCGTCGTCCTGCTCTACGGCGCTTTCGATCAGTTTTTCACGGTATTCTTCCACCAGGTCGACCATGTCGGCCGGCACGTCTTCAACGGTGTACTTGTCGGGATCACCGCTCTCGTCCCAGACATAGGCCTTGCGGGTCAGCAGGTCGACCACACCCTTGAACTCGTCTTCGATACCGATGGGCAGCACCATGACTACCGGGTTGGCGGCCAGCACGTCGCGGGTTTGCTGAACCACGCGCAGGAAGTCGGCACCGATACGGTCCAGCTTGTTGACGAAGATGATACGGGCAACGCCGGATTCGTTGGCATAGCGCCAGTTGGTTTCGGACTGGGGCTCAACGCCGCCGGAACCACAGAATACGCCGATACCGCCGTCCAGCACTTTCAGGGAGCGGTAAACTTCAACGGTGAAGTCAACGTGTCCAGGGGTGTCGATAACGTTGAAGCGGTGGTCTTTCCAGAAGCAGCTGACGGCCGCGGACTGGATGGTGATACCCCGCTCGGCTTCCTGCTCCATGAAGTCGGTGGTAGATTCACCGTCATGTACTTCACCCAGTTTATGGATCTTGCCGGTCAGCTTGAGGATACGTTCGGTGGTCGTGGTTTTGCCCGCGTCAACGTGAGCAAAGATACCAATGTTTCTGTATTTGGATAATTCGGACATGATGCAACTTTATATGGTTGATTGAAGAAGTAGACGGAGCATGTGAAGAGTACCGACACACCGCACATCAGTTTTCGAGGCGCACATTATGCAGTAGAACCCTGGCGCGCGCAAATGGCCAGAATGCAGGAGCGCGCATTTTTCGAACAACATCCGGCCTATCGGGAGCGGCTTATGCGCCGCCGCTGGCGGCCTGGTAGTCGAGCAAGGCGGCCAGCAGCCAGATGGCCAGCACCACCAGCACCGACATCAGCCCCAGGTAGCCCAGGTTCCAGCGCATGATGCGGAACGAATCCACCCCGTAGCGCCCCTGAAACGCCAGGTTGATGCCGGACAGGGGCCCGGTGGCGGTGCCCACCGCCCAGGACGACAGAAACACCAGCGCCAGCAGGGTATGGTCGGGTGACAACGGCGCCAGCACCGATCCCGCCAGCGCGATGCAGATGATGGGATGAATGCCCAGCAGCGACAGCAGCACAGTAGCCAGGTAGGTCAGGCTCGCCTCCAGGGCACCAAAGCCCTGCAGCGGCAGGGTACCGCCCCAGGTAACGATCAGGGTTTCCAGGCCGTAACCCAGCACCCCGGCGGCGAGAAACAGCGCCAGCTCGTTGCCCATTTGGGGCAGACGGCCGTTCACCAGCCGCCCCAGGGCCGCCAACGGCGAGCGCCTGGCACCGAACAGCACCAACAGGCTGAGCGCCGGGGCCAGCAGGGTGATCACCGCCAGAATGGACAAGGCCGGCCACAGCTGATGCAGCAGCAGCACCGCCGCCGCCAGCAGGGCCGGCAGCCAGACTCCGCCCGGATGCAGGGGGTAGCCGGTAAAATCTCCCACCGGCGCCGCCTCTTCGCCTTGCTGCCGGCACAGCTGCCAGAAGGTCAGGCCCAGCCCCAACAAGGCCAGCGGCATACTCACCAGCCAGAGGCTGGCCAGGTGCGCCCCGGGCGCCACGCTCAGCGCCACCGCCATGGCGGCGAAAAATGGCGACCAGAAGGCGGCGGCGGTAAAGCCCCGGATCAGCACTATCGACTGTTCCCGGCTCAGGTTGCCCTGCCGGGCCAGGCGATCACCGATGATGAACACCGACGACAGGTTGATGACGGAGCCAAACAGGTGCACCGCCCCCAGGGTAGAGGCCACCGCCCGCCTCCCCCGCGGCAGCCGCTCTTCGCTTTCGCCTGCGGGCCGGCTCACCAGGCCAAGAAAACTCACCGCCACCAGCATGGAAAGCAGGCCGCTGTTGCTGGAAACAATCCGCCCCAACTCCACTGCCGCCCCCTGCCGGACGCTCCAGGCCAGGCAAAGCCCGCCAACGGCCAGCAACAGCAGTGCCTGGATGCGGTTGCGTCGGGCCAGCCCCGGCCACAACAAGGCCGCCGCCGCCCAGTACCCCGCCCCGGCCCAGGTTCGCTCCACCGGGAGCCCCAGCAGATCGGCGGCCACCACCGCCATGGAAAGCAGGATCAGCCCGCCGGACAGGCGTTGGCGGGAAAGAGCGGGAAAACGGTTGAACAGCAGGGTCAGCAAGGCGGGGGCTCCGTTGTTCCGAACTGGGGAAAAACGCCGATCATAACGCCGCACCTGTGCCAATGCATCAGATTACCGGCCGCTACCTTGACGCCGCCCCTGGTAGGCACAACACCCGCCGCGCGATCCGCCAGGCGATGGGGGATTGGGCAAGAGTTCCAAATCCCCAGTCACCGTCCTTAAGCCGCCTCTGCCAGAGGTTTATCCCTTGTAGATCTTGGGATTGAACACGTCCCGCAACCAGTCGCCGAGCAGATTGATCACCAGTACCAACACCACCAGGTAGATGCCGGGGAAGGCGGTGATCCACCAGGAGCCGGAGAAGATGTAGCTGAAGCCCATGCTGATAAGCGACCCCAGCGAGGGCTTGTCCACCGGCATGCCGAGGCCGAGGAAGGACAGCGCCGCCTCGCTCATGATGGCGTTGGCCACCTGCACCGTGGAGATAACCAGTATCGGCGACAGGCAGTTGGGCAGGATATGGCGGAACATGATGCGCATGGACTTGAAGCCCATCACCTGGGCCGCCTCCACGTATTCCTTCTTCTTCTCCGCCAGCACGGTGGCGCGAATGGTGCGGGCGTACTGGGGCCATTCGGCCAGGCCGATGATCACCACCAGCATCAGCACCGCGTACTGGGCGTAGAAATCGGCGCCCAGGGTGGCCTGGAACACCGCCGAGACGATGATGGCCACCATCATGGTGGAGAAGGACAGCTGCACGTCGGCGATGCGCATCAGGAAGTTGTCGATGCGCCCGCCGAAGTAGCCGGCGGACAGCCCCACCACGATGCCGAGGGCCAGTTGCAGTGCCACCGCGCCCAGGCCGATCATCAGCGATACCCGGGAGCCGTAGAGGATGGTGCTGAAGATATCGCGGCCCTGCACGTCGGTGCCGAGCATAAAGCGCTCGTCGCCGCCCGACAGCCAGCTCGGCGGCAGTTCGGAGTCGAGGATGTCGATGGTGGCCAGATCGTAGGGGTTGTGGGGGGCGACCAGCGGCGACAAAAAAGCCGCCGCCGCCAGCGCCACGAACACCGCGAAGCTGACCATGGCGACCTTGTCGCGCAGGAAGTGGTACAAAAAATCCGACCGCTTGAAGCGGGCCCAGCGGCTCAGGCTGACGTCTGTATTCATGGTGCTCATCCCTTGGCAGCCAGGTTGACGGTGGGGTTGATCAGGCCGTAGATCAAATCGACGATGGTGTTGGTCACCACGAAGATAAAGCCGACGAAAATCACGTAGGTGGTGATCAGCGGCGTGTCCACCCGGTTGATGGACTCGAGGAACAGCAGCCCTATGCCCGGCCACTGGAACACCGTCTCGGTGAGTATGGTGTAGGCCACCATGGTGCCGATTTGCACCCCGCCCACGGTGATCAGCGGCAGCAGGGTGTTCTTCAGGGCGTGGATAAACCAGATACGGTATTTGGCCAGGCCCTTGGCCCAGGCGAACTTGACGTATTCGGCACTCAGTTGCTCCAGCATCTCGGAGCGTACCAGGCGGATGAACAGCGGCAGCATGATGGACGACAGCGCTATGCTCGGCAGTATCAGGTTACGGACACCCTGCCAGTTGAACAGCCCCGAGTCCCACCCCAACGGGCTGGTGGTGGTGCCCCGGCCGTAGGCGGGCAGCCAGCCGAGCTCGATGGAAAACACGTACATCAACAGGATGGCGGTGAGGAACACCGGCACCGAAATGCCGATGATACTCACCCCCATGATCGCCTTGGACAGGAAGGATCTGGGCTTGATGGCCGAATACACCCCCAGCGGTATGCTCAGGGCGATGATGATCAGGCTGGCGCAGAACACCAGCTCGAGGGTGGCCGGCAGCTTCTGGAAGATCACCTCCAGGGTCGGCTGCTTGAAGAAATAGGACGTGCCGAAGTCGCCCCGCAGCGCGTTGCCGACGAAGCGCCCGTACTTGACCAGGAAGGGATCGTTCAGCCCCATCTCGGTCCGCATTTGCTGGCGCACCTCTTCCGATACCGACTGCCCCACCAGCTCGCGCAGGGGGTCGCCCAGGTTGTCCTGGATGGAAAAGGCCACCAGGCTGATGACAAACATCACGATCAGGGCCTGGAACACCCGTTTCAGTAAAAACGTCAACATGACCTGATAGTTTCCTTGTAATTGACTCATCGCGACCAGGGTCGCGCGAAAGGATCCGGGCTGTGCCGAAGCCGGACGAGGAATATTCGTTCTCGTCATTCCCCTGCCTGCCCACGCGGAGCCTGGGAAGGAGGTCACAATTTACGGTGTCATGCCCGCGAAGGCGGGTATCCAGAGCCCGTTGCACTTTCCCGTGAATACCGAGGAACTGGCAACAACACATGGACCCCCGCCTGCGCGGGGGTGACGCCTTAAATACCTAAGAGCAGTCCTGAGCGAGCGCATTGCTACTACGATCTCATTCCCGCTCCCTGCCGCATTACTCCTTCACCACCAGGTCGCCCAGGTAGGGGAAGTCCATGGCGTTGACGATGGCCTCGGCCTCCAGGTTGTTGCGTGCGCCCCAGGCCAGGTTCTGCCAGTGCAGCGGCACGAAGGCGGCGTCGTCATAGAGGATGCGCTCGGCCTGCTGCAGCATGGCTTCCCGCTTGGGCAGGTCGGTTTCCAGGTTGGCCGCCTCGATCAGGCCGTCCAGCTTGGCATTGGCGTAATGGCCGCAGTTGTACTGGCCACGACCGGTTTCGTTGTTGCGGGTCATGGTCAGGAATTCCGAGAAGTTGGCAGTGTCCTCGGTGTCCGAGTGCCAGCCGATCATCAGCATGTCGGCGTCGCACTTGTCGAACTCGGGCCAGTACTGGGCCACCGGCATGGTCTTCAGATCCACCTCGATATTGATGCGCGCCAGCATCGCCTTCGCCGCCTCGGCGATACGGAAGTCGTTCACGTAGCGGTTGTTGGGGGCGATCATGCTGATCTTGAAGCCGTCTTTGTAGCCGGCCTCCTCCATCAGCTGCTTGGCCTTGTCCAGATCGAACAGCGGCACCAGTTCGGGGTTGTGGCCGAAGTAACCGGCGGGCGGCTGCTGGCCGGCGGTGGTGGCGAAGCCGCGCATGATGCGCTGGACTATGCCGTCCTGGTTGATGGCATAGTTCACCGCCTGGCGTACCCGCACGTCCTTGAACGGCTCGAAGCGGTCCTGGTTGAGCTGGAAGGTGATGATGCGGGTACCCGGCTCGGTCACCAGCTTGACGTTGGCGGCGGCCTTGACCCTGTCGTGATCGTTGGGGGACACCGGCTTGATAAAGTCCACGTCGCCGGCCAGCAGGGCGGCTACCCGGGTGGCGTCTTCCTTGATCGGCACCAGGGTAATCTTATCCACGTTGCCGGGGGAACCGGTGTCCCAGTAGTCGGCGTTGCGCTCGTATTCCACCTTCACGCCCTGCTGGCGGAACTTAAGCTTGAAGGGGCCGGTGCCCGACACCTGGGTGGAGGCGAAGGAGCTGCCGTGCTTGACCACTTCCGCCTTGTCCTTGCCGTCCTCGGTGGTGCCGCTGTAGAACTTGGAGTCCATCGGGAACAGGTAGGTCACTGTGTTCAGCACCAGCGGGAAGGGCCCTGTGGTCACCAGATCCACGGTGTGCTCATCCACCTTCACCGCCTCGGCGAAGGGCTCGAAGATGGCCTTGAAGTCGGGGGATTCCTTCAGCCGGTTGAAGGTCCAGATCACGTCGTCGGCGGTCAGCTCGTTGCCGCTGTGGAACTTGACGCCCTTGCGCAGGTGGAAGCGCATGGTCTCTTCGTCAAGACGCTCCCACTTCTCCGCCAGCCGGGGTTCGAAGTCGAAGTCCTTGGTCCAGCGCACCAGGGGGTCAAACAGCAGGTGGGACATTTCCAGGGTCTGGCCCGACAACTGCTCGTGGGGATCCATGGAGGTGGGATCCGAGTCGTAGGCGATGGTGATGTCCGCCGCCTGCAGGCTGAAGGCGAAACCGGCGGCAAGCAGCGCCGCTGTTACTTTGTTGAGTCCTTTTTTCATTTCACACTCCGTCGATGGGATTAGTTTTGGCCGGCGGCCACGTCTGAAATATCCAGACCTTCCCGGGACATGCCCTTGAACTCGGGCATCAGGGAAATCAGCGAGCGGCTGTAGGGATCCGCCGCCTTGGTAAAGAGCTGTTCGGTGGGTGCCACCTCCACCAGGGTGCCTTTTTTCATCACCCCGATGCGGTCGCACATCTGCCGGATCACCGGCAGATCGTGGCTGATAAACAGCATGGTGAGCTTGAGTTCATCCTGCAGATCCTTGAGCAGGTTCAGTATTTGTGCCTGCACCGAGACATCCAGCGCCGAGGTGGGCTCGTCGCAGATCAGCAGCCGCGGCCGGGTGGCCAGGGCCCGGGCGATGGAGATGCGCTGGCGCTGGCCGCCCGAGAACTCGTGGGGGAACTTGACCCCGGCGGCCCGGCCCAGGCCCACGTAGTCGAGCAGATCGGCGACGATGCCCCGGATTTGCGCCTCGCTCGAAGCCAGTTTGTGGAAGCGGATGGGCTCGGCGATGATGTCTTCCACCCGCATGCGCGGGTTGAGGGAGGAATAGGGGTTCTGGAACACCATCTGCATCTGCCGGCGCAGGGGGCGGCGCTCCTGCTCGCTCTTGATGGCGGTGAGCTCTATGCCCTCGAACCAGATCTTTCCGCTGTCGGGCGGATAGAGGCCGGTGATGGCGCGGGCGATGGTGGACTTGCCGGAGCCCGACTCCCCCACCAGGCCGAAGGTTTCCCCTTCGAAGATCTCGAAGCTGACGTCGTGGGTGGCCTGCAGGTACTCCCGGCGCGAGGGGAAGAAGGAATCCTTGGTCACGAAGCGCAGGTTGCAGTGCTCTACCCGCAGCAGGGCGCCCTGGTATTGCCGCTGATCCTGGCGCTGGCCCAGCCAGTGGGTTTTCAGATCCAGATGCACCATTTCCCTGGCGTCCTCGATATAGGACACCAGCGGGAAGCGCACCAGCTTGACGTCGGAACGGGGCACGGCGGAGATCAGGCTGCGGGTATAGGCGTGCTCGGGGCTGCCCAGCACCTTGGCGGTGGGGCCGATTTCCACCAGCCGGCCCCGGTACATCACCGCCACCCGATCGGTCACGTTCGACACCACGCCCATGTCGTGGGTGACCAGCATGCAGCCCACGTTGCGCTCCTTGCACAGGGTGCGGATGAGGCTGAGGATCTGATCCTGGATGGACACGTCCAGGGCGGTGGTGGGCTCATCGGCGATGATCAGCTCCGGATCGCACGACAGCGCGATGGCGATCACCACCCGCTGGCGCATGCCGCCGGAGAACTGGTGCGGATACTGTTTGATGCGCAGCTCGGGCTGGGGAATACCCACCGCGTCGAGCAGGGACACCGCCTTCTGCCGGGCCTGCTCACGGCTCAGTTCGGTATTGGCCAGCAGGGTCTCGACCATCTGGTATTCCACCGTGAACAGCGGATTGAGCGAAGTCATGGGATCCTGGAAGATAAAGCCGATACGCCGGCCACGCACGGCACGGATGGCGGCGGGCGGCAGCCCGGAGATCTTCTCGCCATCCAGGTAGACGTCGCCGCTGGCGATGCGCCCGGGCGGACTCAGCAGATCGATAACGGCGTTGCCGATGGTGGACTTGCCGGCGCCGGACTCGCCGACCACCCCGAGTATTTCACCCTTTTCGATATTGAAGGAAAGATCTTCGACGGCGGCCATGACGCCGTGGCGGGACGGATACTCGATCCGCAGGTGTTTCACTTCTAGCAGGGACATCTTCATCCTTAACCGGGGCAAGCCCCTCGATACCGCATCCTTTACCGGCGATGCCTGGGCATGCAACCGACGTCGTTCTGTATTGCCAGCGTGCTATGACAAAAGCCGTCCTGCACTTTACCCGGCAACAAGAAAGTAACATTTGAAAGTATTGTAAGCCCCTTTATGGAAAACTGAATCCCAGTTATCCGGATCTGGCTCACAAATTCAGCAACAAATTTCAAACATGATTCTTAATGCAGAATTTATGACTAACATTTCATATCAAGATAGATCAGCGCGAACCAAAAGAGAATAGAAACTTTGCTCTAAAAAGCAAGCGTGGAAGCATCCAAAGGTGATGTCGGCCAGGTAAAAACAGGTGGAAAACGTTTTCCCCACCTCGGAACTCGACCGGAATAATCCGATCCCGGCGAGATCCCAAAGCAATGGCAGTCAGCCGCGTGGAACAATGTCGCTCCCCATTGCCTGCAGGATCGCACGGTTGACACCGCGCCTTGGGGGTGGCTGCCCCAAAATCCGTCATGTCCGCGAAGGCGGGCATCCAAGGCAGGATGCACCGGCCCGGACGCTGGCGCCGGATCTGCAGACACGCATGGACTCCCGCCTGCGCGGGAGTGACGAGGGGGTGCGGGAGTGCCAGCATAAGACACGGGAATGATACCCGCTCCGTCTTGCCCGCGAAGGCGGGCATCCAGGGCAGGATGCACCGGCCCGGACGCTGGCGACGGACCTGCAGACACGCATGGACTCCCGCCTTCGCGGGAGTGACGAGGGGGCGCGGGAGTGACGAGAAGCCGCGGGGGTTACAAGAAGGCGGCCAGTAGCTGCAAGCAGGCCAGGGCGAACAGGCCGGCGATAACGTCGTCCAGCATGATGCCGAAGCCGCCGTGCACCTTACGGTCGAACCAGCGGATGGGCCAGGGCTTGATGATGTCGAAGAAGCGGAACAGCACGAAGCCGGCCGCAATCCAGCCCCAGCCCGCCGGGGCCGCTATCATGGTGATGCCGAAACCGATGATCTCGTCCCAGACGATGGCGCCGTGATCGTGCCGGCCGATGGCCCGGGTGGCCGCCTCGCAGATTTTGATGCCGGCCACGAAGCCCAGCACCAGCAGCCCCACATAGGCCCACAGCGGTAGCCCCTGCACCAGCAGGTAGAGGGGAATGGCCGCCAGGGTGCCCATGGTGCCGGGCATCACCGGGCTCAGGCCGGAGCCGAAGCCCAGGGCCAGCAAGTGCAGCGGGTTGGACAGCTTCAGCGCCGCCAGCTCGGGTTTTCTCATTCAGGCACTCCGAAAATGATCCCAGCTCTGGGCCTGCAGCCGGTAGGGCTTGCCCTCGGCCAGTAGCTCCACGCCGGGTTCGCCGGCCAGGATGCGGCCGACCCGGGTGAACTTGACCCCGCAGTGGGCCAGGGCCGTTTCCAGCTGGCCGCGGTGGGTTTCCGGCACGGTAAAGCACAGCTCGTAGTCCTCGCCGCCGGTCAGGGCCAGCTCCCAGCCCCGCTCCCGGGGAACGGACGCCTTCATGGCTTCGCTCAGGGGCAGTTGCTCCAGCTCCAGCTGGGCACGCACCCCGGAGGCGGCGGTGATATGGGCCAGGTCCCCGGCCAGGCCGTCGGAAATATCCAAAGCGCTGGAGGCGATATCGCGCAGCGCCTGGCCGGCCAGGATGCGGGGATGGGGGTGTTCGAACTTGGTGCGCACAAAGTCCAGGTGCTCGTCCGGCACCACGATATGGCCGAGCTGCTGCTGCAGGCCGAGGGCGGCATCGCCCAGGGTGCCGGTGACGTAGATGCCGTCGCCGACCCGGGCGCCATGGCGCCGCAGGCCCTTGCCTTCCGGCAGGGTGCCGTGCACCGTCACGGTAATGGACAAGGGCCCCTTGGTCATGTCGCCGCCCACCAGGGCCACGTTGTAATATTCCGCCAGCTCGAAGAAGCCGGCACAAAAGCCCTTGATCCAGCCTTCGTCGACCGCGGGCAGGGTCAGCGCCAGCGAAACCCAGCGCGGATCCGCGCCCATGGCCGCCAGATCCGAGAGGTTTACCGCCAGGGCCTTGTGGCCCAGGGCCAGCGGATCCATGTCCGCAAAGAAATGCACCCCGGCAACCAGGGTATCCGTGCTCACCGCCAGCCAGGTCTGGGGAGGTACCTGCAACAGGGCGCAGTCGTCTCCCGGCCCCATCAGTACGTCCTTGCGGCCGCTGTCGGCGGTAAAATAGTGTTTTATTATTTCAAATTCATTCATAGAAAATGAAAAGCCAGCGACTGCTGGCTTTTTCCCGATGCTTGTTGTTATTTTTTCAACTGCTTGACGACCTTATCGAGCACACCGTTCACGAACTTGTGGCTCTCTTCGGCGGCGAAGGCCTTGGCCAACTCGATGGCTTCGTTAATCACCACCCGATAAGGCACATCTTCACGCCGGGTCAGCTCGTAGGTGGCCAACCGCAGTACCGCCTTGTCCACCACGTCCAGCTCGGCGAGCGGACGGGACAGATAAGGGGAAAACACCGCGTCCAGCTCGGTGGCATGAACCGAGACCCCGAACAGCAGGTCACGGAAATAGTCCAGATCCACCCCTTTGGTGTCCTGCTCCAGCGCAAACTGCTGGGCGATATCGGCCACGTTATCCTTGGTCATTTGCCACTGATAGATGGCCTGGGTAGCGAGACGGCGGGCTTTGCGACGTTCAGACGGTTTCAATGCAGTACTCCTCTTAGTCCAGCTGCTGCAGGACGTTAATCATTTCAAGTGCGCTGAGGGCCGCTTCCGCGCCCTTGTTACCCGCCTTGGTGCCAGCACGCTCGATGGCTTGTTCAATGTTTTCGGTGGTGAGTACGCCGAAGGCGATGGGCACTTCGAATTCCATCATCACGCCGGCCATGCCCTTGCTGTTTTCGTTGGCCACCAGATCGAAGTGGTAGGTGCCGCCGCGGATCACGCAACCCAGCGCCACTATGGCGTCGTACTGGCCGCTCTTGGCTAGCTTCTTGCACACCAGAGGGATTTCAACGGCACCGGGTACCCGCACCAGGGTGATGTTGTCGTCCTTTACCAGGCCCTGACGCTTGAGCACGTCCAGGGCACCGGCGACCAGGCTGTCGTTGATAAAGCTGTTGAAACGGGCGACCACGATCGCCACCTTGGCCTCGGGCGCGGCCATCAGCCCTTCGATTACCTTCATGGGAATCCTTGTTTGAACAAAAGTGCGCACATTCTAGCACAACCAGAGATTGACAAAAGCCTGAGTCCGATTAAGGTCGCCGCCGGAACGTATATGCTGTTTATTACTACATTCCACCCCTTCGGCTATGCTCAATTCCCTGTCGACGCGGCTACGGTCAAAGCCCCATATGGGTGTGGAAAAAGCCGTCATGCCCGCGAAGGCGAGCATCCAGGGGCAGAGTGTGCCGCGCTCCTGGACTCCCGCCTTCGCGGGAGTGACAAAGAAGTAATGCGTAGCGCACAACGCCGGCTCTGCGTGGTTGGCGGAATTCCGCGACTGACGTCGTGATTACGGATTCAACACGACCGCGACACATGAAAATGTAGTAAAATTACAAAGATTCAGAAACCAAGCTTGATCCAGATCAACGGCCGCCTCCCCCCTCGGCAGTAGTCTGGATGCATACGGCAATGGCGCTGATGTACGGCCAACCAGAGCGTCGCCACCTGTTAGCGGAGGTTTTATGACAACGGTCAACAACAACGTAGAGCACGCCTGGCGTGGGTTCGGTGGGGAAAGCTGGAAAACGGAAGTCAAGGTACGCGACTTTATCCAGGCCAACTACAGCCCCTATGAAGGGGACGGCAGCTTCCTGACCGGTCCCACCCCGGCCACCCTGGCCCTGTGGGAGCAGGTGATGAACGGCATCGCCGAGGAAAACCGCACCCATGCCCCGCTCGACTTTGATACCAGCAATCCGTCCACCATCACCTCTCACGCCCCCGGCTACATCGACCGGGAGCTGGAGCAGGTGGTCGGCCTGCAGACCGAGGCACCGCTCAAGCGTGCCATCATGCCCTATGGCGGCGTACGCATGGTCGAGGCTTCCTGCCAGGCCTATGATCGCGAGCTGGATCCGCAGGTCAGCAAGGTGTTTTCCGACTACCGCAAGACCCATAACCAGGCGGTGTTCGATCTCTACACCAAGGACATCCTCAACTGCCGCAAGTCCGGGGTGCTCACCGGCCTGCCCGATGCCTATGGTCGCGGCCGCATCATCGGCGACTACCGCCGCTGCGCCCTCTACGGCGTGGACTTCCTGATCAAGGACAAAAAGGCCCAGATTGCCTCCACCCAGGCGGACCTGGAAACCGGGGTGGACCTGTCCCGCACCCTGCAGCTGCGCGAAGAGCTGGCCGAGCAGGTGCGCGCCCTGGCCGATCTCAAGACCATGGCCGCCGGCTACGGTTTCGACCTGGGCCGCCCCGCCGCCAATGCCAAGGAAGCGGTGCAATGGCTCTACTTCGCCTACCTGGCCGCCATCAAGTCCCAGAATGGTGCCGCCATGTCGCTGGGTCGCACTTCCAGCTTCCTCGATGTTTATATCGAGCGGGATCTGCGTGAAGGCGCCCTGACCGAGGCCCAGGCCCAGGAGCTGGTGGATCACTTCATCATGAAGCTGCGCATGGTGCGTTTCCTGCGTACCCCCGAGTACGACGAGCTGTTCTCCGGCGACCCCATCTGGGCCACCGAGTCCCTGGCCGGCATGGGCCTGGACGGCCGCCCCCTGGTCACCAAAAACAGCTTCCGCTACCTGCACAGCCTGTACAACATGGGCCCCAGCCCCGAGCCGAACCTGACCGTGCTCTGGTCCGAGCAACTGCCGCGGGCGTTCAAGGAATACGTGGCCAAGGTGTCCATCGACACCTCCGCCATCCAGTACGAAAACGACGATCTGATGCGCGCGGACTTCGACTCCGACGACTATGCCATCGCCTGCTGTGTCTCCCCCATGGTGATAGGCAAGCAGATGCAGTTCTTCGGCGCCCGCGCCAACCTGGCCAAGACCCTGCTCTACGCCATCAACGGCGGTGTGGACGAGAAGCTGAAAATCCAGATCGGCCCCAAGGCCGAGCCGCTCAAGGGCGAGGTGCTGGACTATGACCTGGTGATGAGCCGCCTCGACAGCCTGATGGACTGGCTGGCCACCCAGTACGTGACCGCCCTCAACGTGATCCACTACAGCCACGACAAGTACGCCTACGAGGCCATTCAGATGGCGTTCCACGACAAGGAGGTGGTGCGCACCATGGCCTGCGGCATCGCCGGGCTGTCGGTAACCGCCGATTCCCTGAGCGCCATCAAGTACGCCAGGGTGAAACCGGTGCGCGACGAATCCGGCCTGGCGGTGGATTTCGAGATAGAGGGCGACTTCCCCAAATTCGGCAACAACGACGACCGGGTGGACGACATCGCCTGCGATCTGGTGCGCCGCTTTATGGACAAGATCAAGGCCCATCCCTGCTACCGGGATGCCATTCCGACCCAGTCGGTGCTGACCATCACCTCCAACGTGGTGTACGGCAAGAAAACCGGCAACACCCCGGACGGCCGCCGTGCCGGCGAGCCCTTCGGCCCCGGTGCCAACCCCATGCACGGCCGGGACGAAAAAGGCGCCCTGGCGTCGCTGACCTCGGTGGCCAAGCTGCCCTTCAGCCACGCCAAGGACGGTATCTCCTACACCTTCTCCATAGTGCCGAAGGCGCTGGGCAAGGACAGTGAAGGCCAGCAACGCAACCTGGCGGCGCTGATGGACGGCTACTTCCATCACGAGGCCGGACGCGAGGGTGGCCAGCACCTCAACGTCAACGTGATGAACCGGGAGATGCTGCTCGACGCCATCGAGCATCCGGACAAGTACCCCCAGTTGACCATCAGGGTGTCGGGTTACGCGGTGCGCTTCAACGCCCTCACCCCCGAGCAGCAGCGGGATGTGATCACCCGGACCTTTACCGAGTCGATGTAAAAGACGGGGACTGGGGACTGGGGACTGGGGACTGGGGACTGGGGACTGGGGACTGGGGACTGGGGACTGGGGACTACAGTTATATCAGTGAAACAGACTGTCAGCCATTCTCCAGGCGGTCTCAAACAGACAACACCCAAGTCAAATCAGAAGGCCAAAGGGAGCGGCTCCGCCGACCGTCACATGCCAAGGATGGCATGTGCGAGCGTACAGGGAGGTATTTACAGCGTGTCGGCGGAGTTGGCCCTTTGGCCGACTTTCTCTTTAATGGCAAGCCATGCCGAAAATCCTGAACTCGGCATTTGGGCACGGCACCGACACTCCTGGGGAGGAACCATGGCCATTAGCGGACGAATCCATTCCACCGAAAGCTGCGCCACCGTCGACGGTCCCGGCATCCGCTTCCTGGTGTTTATGCAGGGCTGCCTGATGCGCTGCCTGTACTGCCATAACCGGGATACCTGGGATACCGACACCGGCCGCGAGGTCACGGTGGCCGAGCTGATGCCGGAGCTGTTGAGCTACCGGCCCTTTATGCAGGCCTCCGGCGGCGGCATTACCGTTTCCGGCGGCGAGCCCCTGCTGCAGCTGCCCTTCGTCACCGAGCTGTTCGAAGCCTGCAAGGCCCAGGGCCTGCACACCTGCCTGGACACCAACGGCTTCGTGCACCATCACGACGCCGTGCTCGACCGGCTGCTGAACAGCACCGATCTGGTGCTGCTCGATCTCAAGCATATCCGCGACGAACAGCATATCCCGCTGACCCAGGTCAGCAACCGCTTCGCCCTGGGGTTGGCCAGGTACCTGGCCGAACGGGGCCAGGCCATGTGGATCCGCCACGTGGTGGTGCCGGGCTGGAGCGACGATGAACACGACATCGATGCCCTGGGCCGCTTTGTCGCCAGCCTGGGCCCGGCGGTGGAAAAAGTGGAGCTGCTGCCCTACCACAACCTGGGCAGCCACAAATGGGCCAGCTTCGGCCAGGCCTATCCGCTGGCAGGGCTTATGCCGCCCGGCACCGAGAAAATGGTGGCGCTCAAGGCCATCATGGAACGCCATCACCCGATCGTATCCGTTTGAGATCCCATCTCGCGCTCGCAGCCAGGATTCGCGAGTGTGCAAACGCTCGCGAATGACATAGAGTAGACGATTCAGTTGCCATCGTAACTGTCGATGGCCATCACCTCCGCCCTGCCGGGCGATCTGTCTATATCGGGGTTTTGAGTATGTTGCCGGAACGGCGAGGCGATCTGTTCATTCTCACGGCCACCCTGCTGGCGTCCGCCGGCTGGCTGTTTTCCAAAGAAGCCCTCAACGGCCTGCCACCCGCCGGTTTCGTCGGCTGGCGTTTCCTGCTGGCCGCCCTGCTGTTGCTGCCCTTCTGCTGGCGACAGCTGCTGGCCATTCCCGCCGCCAACCTGCTCAAGGCCGGCGCCGTCGGCACCATCATGGGCATGAACCTGCTGTTCTGGATACTGGCGGTGTCCCACAGCGAGGGCATCGGCGAAGGGGCCTTTATCATGAGCCTGTCGATGCTGATGGTGCCGCTGGTGGCCTGGCTGCTGTTCAAGGAGCGCCCGGGGCGCGCCTTCTGGACCGCCCTGCCCATCGCCATGGCCGGTCTGTTCCTGCTCACCATGGGCAGCGGCCTCAGCCTGTCCCTCGGCCAGTTGCTGTTCCTGCTGGCGTCGCTGTCGATGGCGCTCTATTTCAACCTCAACAGCCGTTTCGCCCGCCGTATTCCGCCGGTGGCCCTGACCTTTCTGCACCTGGCGGTGACCGGGGTGATGAACCTGTTCTACTCTGCGCTGTTCGAGCAGTGGCCGGAGCAGATACCGTCCCAGACCTGGGGCTGGTTTGCCGCCAGCGTACTGCTGGCGACCTCGCTGCGCTTCGCCTGTCAGACCATGGGCCAGAAGTTCAGCAACGTGGTCAATGCCGCCATCATCATGATGCTGGAGCCGGTGTGGACGATATTGATCAGCGTGTTCTGGTATCACGAACCCATGCCGCCCCAGAAAATCGCGGGCTGCGTGTTGATCCTGCTGGCCCTGCTCAGCTACCGCAGCCGCAGCCTGCTGGCCTGGTACCGCACCAGGTGGAAGTGAACAAGCTCCCGCGGTTTGGGCCGAATCCATTCGACCCAAACCGCGGGAGCTTGTGGTGGAAGGTCCATGAAGTGGACCCTACGGCAGGCTCTGGTGCATCCTGTAGGGTCGAATTTATTCGACCAGGAGCAGCTCCGGGTATTCGGACGGTCGATTGAAACCGACCCTTGGGCCTTACGCCTTGGGAGCCAGCGGCTGAGCCGCGAACTCGATGCCGAGCCAGCCGGTTTTGATAAAGTTACGGATATTCTGGTGGTCCTGGCCCTCGGGGTTGCCGAGCACGTCGTCCCGGTAATAGCCACCGAAGCAGGCCAGGGTTTCCTCCTCGCTGAAGCCTTGCAGGCGGGCAAAGGCAAACAGCTTGCAGGAGCCGTTGTTCTGCCCCGCTTCATTGCTCAGTTCCCCGTTGGTAAAGGCGGTGGGGGTGAAGTCGTAGAGGCTGTCGATCAGGGCGATCACCTCGGCGAATTCGATTGCTTCGGGGGCCTGTTCCAGCCTGGCCTGCAGTTGCTTGATATTCATCAATGAGTTCCTTCAGTCATTGAGTGCCAGTATGCGGCACAAAAAACGGGAAATATCGGTAATCTCGGCGGCGCAGACGCTGTGCTCCATCGGATAGCTGTGATATTCGGGCAGGAGGCCCAGCAGCTCCAGCTCCCGGCAGGCCTTCTGCCCGAGCAGCTCGGGCACCACCGGATCCCGGCTGCCGTGCAGCACCTGCACCGGCAACTGCCGGTTGGCGTCATTGGGTTCCAGGCTGCCGGCGGTGGCAAAATAGGTGGACATGGCGATGAGGCCGCCCAGGGGCCGATCGAAGCCGAGCGCCGCCTCGTAGGCCACGGCGCCGCCCTGGGAAAACCCGGCCAGCACGATGCGGCGGCTGTCGATGCCCTGCCCGATTTGTTGTTCAATCAAGGCCTGCACCGCCCGGGCAGAGGCCCGCAGCTGGGCCTCGTCCACCTTGCGGTCTATCTCCATCGACAGGATGTCGTACCAGGCCGGCATCACGAAGCCGCCGTTGATGGTAACCGGAATGGCCGGCGCATGGGGAAAGATAAAACGTACCCGCAGTTCGGGCGGCAGCCCCAGCTCCGGCACTATGGGGGCGAAATCGTGGCCATCGGCCCCCAGGCCGTGCAGCCAGATCACACAGGCATCCGGCCGGGGGCCGGTTTCGCGTTCGATATAGGGCAGCATGGTTCAGGCTCCATCAAGGGGATAAAGGGTGATTTCCACCAGCAGCAGGGGCACCTCCGCGGCGGCCAGCTCCAGCGTTTCTCCGGCAGCCAGCACCCAGAGTTCGGGCTCGATGCCGTGACGATACAGCAGGCGGGCCCGGGGTCCCTCGCTGCGGTAGCGCTGGCCGGGCGCCAGCGGGCGCACCGCCAGCTCGGACCGGCCCCAGTCCCGGGCGGTCATCACATTGAAATCCAGGCACTCGTCGCCCAGCAGCCGGCAATTCACGGCGGTCTCGCCGCTGAATTGCAAGGGGATAAAGGGCTGGGTCAATCGCTGCAGCGAGCCGTTCATATCCAGTTCGAAGCCGGCGCCGTCCACCAGCATCAGGATACGCTCGATGCCGGGAAAGAAAGAAAAGGGGCCGCTCTGCCCCACCCGGGCCATGGACACCCGCAGCACAAAGTCCTCCTCCTGTGCCGCGGGCAGCCGGTACAGTTCCCGGGTGGTGCCACCGCCGTTTTTCCAGGGCATGTCGACAAAATCCGCCGCCCCCAATCGCTTTGCCATCTGTTGATTCCACTTATGCGCTTGTCAAAAAGGAAGTCCCGGTCAGGGCGTCGCTACCTGCAGCCGGTCCCGGCCGCTGCGCTTGGCCAGAATCAGCTCGTTGTCGGCCCGGTTGATGGTTCTGTCCAGCGCCTCATCGGGCCGGTAGGCCGTGAGCCCCACGCTCACGCTGAGCAGCAACTGCTCGTCGATGTCCGCCAGGCGCAGGCTGCGCACCGCCTGCATGATGCGGTCGATCAACTGCCGGGCCGGCTCCAGGCCGGTATCCGGCAGCAGCAGCACGAATTCCTCTCCGCCCCAACGGGCACAGAGATCATAACCGCGCAACTGCGCGGAAATGGCCTGGGCCAGCAGGCACAGTACCCGGTCGCCCACGTCGTGACCGAAGACATCGTTGATCCGCTTGAAATGGTCCACATCCAGCATCGCCAGACAGAAGGGCGTCCCCCCGCGCCGGCAGCGTTCCTGCTCTTCTTCCAGCCGAGCCATCAGCAACCGCCGATTGGCCAGGCCGGTCAGCGGGTCGCGCAACGCCGCCTGCCTGAGTTGATCGTTGAGCTCCAGCAGGCTGCGCTGGTAACGATCGGAAATGCGGGTGATCTTCTCCAGCCGCCGCAGCTGCTTGTCGTACTGTTGCAGCAGATCTTCGGTCCGGGAGCGTGCCATGTCGTAGCTGCAGTCGGCAATGCGCAGCAATCGCTCCAGCCGGATGCGGTGCTCCCGATCCCGGGCCAGCAAGGCTTCCAGCACCGGCCGCAACGGGTTGTCCCTGTGTTCGGGAGCGACCAGCAGCCGTTCCAGCTCGGCGTCGTCGGGCAGTCGGCTAGTCATGGGGCAGGATATCGAAGGGGAAACTGCAGTCTTCCTTGAACTCCTCGGCCAGCTCCACCACCCGCTCGTTGTCCGGATCGTAAAACCATTGCACCCGCACCTTTTTGCCCCGGCCAGTGGCGGCTTCCAGCAGGTCGAAGATGTCCATCATCGCTTTCACGCTGCTGGTGTTCATGTAGATGAGCCTAAGCTCCAGGCGCAGCGGGCGCTCGGCCTGTGCCAGAAACTGTTCCACCCACTCGATCACCTCGTTGAAGAATTCGAATGAGTTCTCCGGGTAGGAATCGCCGCTCATGGCGACCACGCCGGTATCCGGGTTACAGAGAATGTCCGGGGTGGATCGGGTACCTGTGATATTCAACGACTTCATAGCTAATTCCGGGTTCACGCTCATATTACCGCCAATAAACTGAAAAACCCCCGGCCTTCGCCGGTGTCCACCAGCTTGGCCGTCATCGGCCGGGAAGATTTCCTGGCCACGTCCAGCAGGCCCAGGCCGGCACCGGTGCCGCTGTCTTCCGCCCTCGGCTGGCGCAGCTGGGTCTTGTAGGCCGCCTTCAGCGCCGCCTTGTCCATGCCGGCCAGTTGCTCGATGCGCCGGCACAGGGCCCGGCCATCGGCCAGCTCGACCCGGTTGCCCGCCAGCACCATATAATGACCTTCATCGCCCCGCGCCACCACCACGGTGGCGGAGCCGTCGCGCTCGCTGTAGCCCATGCGGCCGGCGTAATGGCGGATGTTCTGGGTCAGTTCGATATAAACCCCGAATACATCCATGGCCGCGGCAGGCAGGGCATTCTCCGCCTGCAGGTAGTTGCGCAGGGCATTGCCGATTTCCTCGATAAGACTACGGGAAATGGGACCGTTGAAACAGAGCAGTATCTGGTTTTCGTTGAATTGCTCCCGGATCGAAAGCAGGTCTATGGCTGGCATCGGAATCCCTCGTTCAGCATGCGTCGATTTTAAAGGCGAGCAGGGTGATGTCGTCCCGCTGCGGATGGCTGCCCCTGTAGTCGTCCAGCGCCTGGCGCAGCGCCTCGGCCTGCTCCGCCAGGGGCAACCGGGAGTGGGTACGCAGCAGCTCCCGGAAGCGGCTGCCGCCCAGGCCAAATCCCTTGGCGCCGCCGGCCTGATCCAGGTAGCCGTCGGTGGCCAGGTAGTAGATATGGTCGGCGCTCAGGTGGACACGGCTATCCTCGAAGCGGGCGTCGCGCCTGTCCAGCAGGGTCCGCCGACTGCCCTTGCACTCCTCCACCTGCTCGCCGTCGCTGTAATAGAGCGACATCTTGGCGCCGGCAAACACCAGTTGGC
Organism: Zobellella iuensis; assembly: GCF_016746085.1. Classification (GTDB taxonomy): domain Bacteria; phylum Pseudomonadota; class Gammaproteobacteria; order Enterobacterales; family Aeromonadaceae; genus Oceanimonas; species Oceanimonas iuensis. The sequence continues at coordinate 92,291 of NZ_JAERTZ010000032.1, read as the reverse complement.
CCGCGCCCGGGTCTACGCTGGCCAGCCCCACGTCCATATTGGTGGCCAGGCCCCGCGGCAGATCACAGTCCTGCAGCATGCCGCGCAGGGTACTATCGGCCAACTGGAGTATGGCCGCCGGCGAGGCGAGGCCCTGTTCGCGGATGGCGTGATCCAGCGCCGCCCGGGCCAGCATGGTCATCAGCGCGCCCGGCACCCCGTGGCCGGCGCAGTCCACCACCCCCACCAGGAAACGTCCCTCCTCGCCGGGATGGAACAGGTAGAAGTCGCCGCCCACCACGTCCCGCGGATGCCAGAGCACGAAATGGTGCTCGCCCAGCACCTGGGTCAGTTGCTGATCGGGCAGTATGGCGCGCTGGATCAGGCTGGCGTAGTCGATGGAATCGTTGATCTGCTGGTGGGCCTGGCGCATCTGGATATTGGCCTCTTCCAGCTCTCGGGTGCGGCTCTGCACCTTCTGCTCCAGCTCTTCGGTATGGCTGCGCACCTTCTCCGCCATCACCCCGAAGGCCTGGCTGAGATCACCGATTTCATCCCCCGAGGACGGCGGCAGGGAGACATCATAACGGCCCTGGGCGATGGCGGTGGCCGAGCCCTGCAGCCGGCGCAGGGGCCTGAGCATGATCCTGTCCACCGCGTAGACCAGGGCCAGCAGCAGCACCGCCAGCATGACGACGAAGGCCGCGAGGGCGCTGTTGACAAAGCCGGCCTCCAGCACCTGGGCCGCGTTCATGTCCACGGCGGTTACCAGGTACCAGCCCAGCTCGGGGATGAAACTCACCGCCAGCAACTGGCGCCGCCCGTCCAGGCTGAACCAGCCGGTACCGACGGCGTCGGGGGCCGACGCGGCCTCGCGCATCAGTTGTCCCAGGCGTTCGCCCTCGGCCGCTGAGCCGAGCAGCTCGGGCAGGGTACGCTGCTCACCGCGGATGCCGGCGGCCGAGCCCAGGGCGATGAGATCAGGGTCCGGATGGGCCTGGAAGGCACCCCGGTCGTCGATGATCATGGGCGTCACCCCCAGCTCCTCGGTGGCGATGAACTCCTGGATAAAGCGGGTGAGATCGATGCCGGTACCGGCCAGGCCGAGGGGACGCCCCTCTTCCTCCACCAGCACGTTCAGCCACACCCGGGTGGTGCCGAGGCGGCTGTCGCGGTTGACGTTGATATTGAGCTTGTCGCCGCTGGCCAGGATATTGAAAAACCATTGGTCGTCGGCGCTGTCGGGGTCGAGCCGGTACTGGGGAGCACCGGTAAAGGGCTTGTCCGGCTCCCGGTAGTAGTAGTCGCGGCTGCCGGCGCTGATCAGGAAGTAGGAGTGGCTGCTGAAATCAGTGGCGAAGCCTTCGGCCTCCCGGAACAGCAGGGCCTTGCCGGCCTCATCCGCCTCGTTCCGCAACCATTGGCGGGTCAGCACGGAATCGGCGAAGCGCCGGGCCAGGGCCAGATCCCGGGACAGGGGCACCAGCAGGTTCTGTCGGTTGAGCTGGGTGAAATTGCGCGCATAGGCCTGGCCGAAGTGCTCCTGCACCGAGGCCAGCATCCGCCAGCCGATGCCGCCGGCCGGGACGAAGGCCAGCAGACAGGCAACCAACAACGCGAGCACGGATTTTGCCCTGAGTCCCCTCCCCCAGATGGCCATCTGCTTCTCCTGTTACCTTGCTTGGCTATTCCTTTGGTGGTGGCGGCCATTGTTGCCCCATCCGGGCCAAAACTCAATCGACGCCGAATAAAAAGCCCGCTGGGAGCGGGCCTTGTCACCACCGTCGGCCGTCAGTCGGTGATATAGTCCACCACTTCCAGGCCGAAGCCGGACAGGGCATGGTAGCGCTTGGGCGAGCTCAGCAGCCGCATCTTGCCCACACCCATGGCGCGCAGGATCTGGGAGCCCACGCCCACCCGGCGGGAGGTGCCCTGCCACTTGGCACCCTCGGGCCGCTCGCCCCGGTCCACCGCCTCGAAGGTGCGCACCAGGGACAGCAGGTGATCCGGGGTTTCCTCTTTGCCGAGGATCACCAGCACCCCGCCTTCTTCGGCGATGCGGGCCATGGACTTGGTCAACGGCCAGGTGCGCGCGGCGTGGCGGTCGGTCATCAGCACGTCGGTCAGCACGTCGTGGATATGCACCCGCACCAGGGTCGGCTGCTCGGCCTGGATCTCGCCCTTCTTCAGGGCGAAGTGCACCTGATTGTCGATGGTGTCGCGGAAGGTGACCAGCTCGAAATCGCCGTATTCGGTAGGCAGATGGCAGCGGGCCACCTGCTCTATGGTGGTTTCGTTCTGGTTGCGGTATTCGATCAGATCGGCGATGGTGCCGAGCCTGATGCCGTGCTGCTCGGCGAACGTCTCCAGATCCGGGCGACGGGCCATGGTGCCGTCTTCGTTCAGGATCTCGACGATCACCGCCGCCGGCTCCAGCCCCGCCAGCCGTGCCAGGTCGCAACCGGCCTCGGTATGGCCGGCGCGGGTCAGCACGCCGCCGTTCTGGGCCTTGAGCGGGAAGATGTGGCCCGGCTGCACCAGGTCCGCCGCCTTGGCGTCCTTGGCCACCGCCGCCTGCACGGTACGGGCCCGGTCGGCGGCGGAAATGCCGGTGGTCACCCCTTCCGCCGCCTCGATGGACACGGTGAAGGCGGTGGAGAACTGCTCGGTATTGCGACTGACCATCAGCGGCAGATCCAGCTGGCGGCAACGGGCCTCGGTCAGGGTCAGGCAGATCAGCCCCCGGCCGAACTTGGCCATAAAGTTGATGTCTTCCGGCCGCACATGCTCGGCGGCCATGATCAGGTCGCCTTCATTCTCCCGGTCTTCGTCATCCATCAGGATGACCATTTTGCCCTGACGGAGGTCGTCGATGATTTCCTGGGTACTGCTTAAGGCCATGGTGTTCTCCCTTTGTTATTTCACGAAACCGCTGGCAGCCAGGGTGGCCAGGGTCAATCCGCTTTGTTGTGATTCAGGCGCACCAGTCAGCAGGCGTTCCAGATAGCGGGCAATGATATCCACCTCCAGGTTGACACGCCGGCCCAATTGCCAGTCGTCCAGGGTGGTTTCTTGTAATGTATGGGGTACCAGGGTCAGTTTAAAGGCCGCCCCCGTTACCGCGTTCACCGTCAGGCTAATGCCGTCCACGGTGATGGAGCCTTTCTCGGCGATATAACGGGCCAGCTCTCCCGGCGCCTCCACCCACAACTCCAGGCTGCTGCCAAGCAGGGTGCGACGCACCACCTTGCCCACGCCGTCCACATGGCCGGACACTATGTGGCCGCCCAGCCGGCTGGTGGGCAGCAGTGCCTTTTCCAGGTTGACCGCCTGCCCGGCCCGGTAGTCGGCGAAGCCGGTACGGCTGATGGTTTCACCGGACACGTCGGCGCAATAGTAGTCCTTGCCCAGTTCGGTGACGGTGAGGCAGACCCCGTTGGTGGCGATGGAATCCCCCAGCTTGACGTCGGACAGGTCCAGCCTGGGACAATGGATCCTGATCACCGACTCATTGCCCTTGCGGCTGATGGCGGCAAGCTTGCCCGTGGCTTCAACAATACCGGTAAACATCAGTTTTTTACCCTTGCGGTCAGTTTGAGATCATCGCCCACCCGGCGGCAGTCCCGCCATTCCAGGGAGGGCACCTGGGTCATGGCGGTCAGTTCCGGCATGGCGAACAGGCCGCGGGCGCCGTCGCCCATCAGCTTGGGTGCCTGGTAGAGCACCAGTTCATCCACCAGCCCCTGGCCGAGCAGGGCGCCGCACAGGCGGGCCCCCGCCTCCACCCAGAGCTGGTTGAGCTGGCGCCGGCCCAGTTCGTCGAGCAACAGCGGCAAGTCGAGCTTGCCGTTTCCGGCCAGCGGCAGCACGCATTCTTCCACCTGTTGCGGGAAACCGCCGCTCACCCGGCCGCGCAGCAGCAGTATGGGGCCGGGCACCGCAAAGAGCCGCAACCCGGGCTGAAGCCGGTTCTGGGTATCGACGATCACCCGCAGCGGCTGGCGTAGGCTCGGTTCGGGATAGCGGGCCCGTACCGAGTCGGGCAGCTCGCTCCAGCGCACATTCAGCGCCGCATCGTCGGCCAGCACGGTGTCGGCCCCGGACAGCACGGCGCAGCTCAGGGCCCGATGCCGTTGTACATCCCGGCGGGCGGCGGGGCCGGTAATCCATTGGCTTTCGCCATTGGCCAGCGCGGTGCGCCCGTCCAGGCTGGCGGCCAGCTTGACGGTCACGAAGGGCCGGCCGGAGCGCATCCGGTGCAGAAAGCCCACATTGACCGCTTCGGCCGAGGCTGCCATCAGCCCCGCCTCAACCGCGATGCCGGCCTCGCGCAGCATGGCCAGGCCTCGCCCGGCCACCTGGGGGTTGGGATCCACCGACGCCGCCACCACCCGGGCCACACCGGCGTCGATCAGCCCCTGGGCACAGGGCGGGGTGCGACCGTGATGGGAGCAGGGCTCCAGGGTGACGTAGGCGGTGGCGCCGCGCGCGCGCGCGCCGGCCTGGCGCAGGGCAAAGACTTCGGCATGGGGTCCGCCGGCTTGCTGGTGGTAGCCTTCCCCCACCAGTTCGCCGTTATTGACGATGACCGAGCCCACCGCCGGATTGGGGCTGGTGGTAAAACGCCCGCGACGGGCCAGCTCAAGCGCCCTGGCCATCCAGCGCGCATCTTGGTTGTTCAGCACTTATTGCTCCAGACGGGCTATTTCCTCGCCGAATTGGCGCAGATCCTCGAAACAGCGATATACGGAGGCGAATCGGATATAGGCGACCTTGTCGAGCTGCTTGAGCTCTTCCATCACCAGGTTGCCGACCAGCTCGGACTTGACTTCCCGCTCGCCGGTGGCGCGCAGTTGGGACTTGATACGGCTGATGGCCTGTTCGATGGCCTCGGTACTGACCGGACGCTTTTCCAGCGCCCGCTGCATGCCGGCTTCCAGCTTGTCTTCGTTGAAGGGCTCGCGGATGCCGGTGGTCTTGATGATCCGGGGCATCACCAGTTCGGCGGTTTCGAAGGTGGTGAACCGTTCCCTGCAGGCATTGCATTCCCGCCGGCGGCGTACCTGCAACCCCTCGCCCACCAGTCGGGAGTCGATAACCTTGGTTTCGGTTGCGTTACAGAAGGGGCAATGCATGATGCCTCCGCGGAGCCGGCGATGGCCCTAGTGTAAAGAAGCGGGCTGGAGATTGCCAGTGGGACGGGGACTGGGGATTAGGGACTGGGGATTAACCAGTCCCTAATCCCCAGTCCCTAATCCCGGCCCTAACAAAACGGGGTCCGAAGACCCCGTTTGATATTGCCGTCAACGACAATCAGGCATAGACCGGGAAGCGGCGGCAGATACCCAGTACCTGCTCCTTCACCCGGGCGATGGTGGCGTCGTCGTTGATGTTGTCCAGCACGTCGCAGATCCAGCCGGCCAGCTCGCGCACTTCGGCTTCCTTGAAGCCGCGGCGGGTCACCGCCGGGGTACCGATACGGATACCGGACGTCACGAACGGAGAACGCGGGTCGTTGGGCACGGCGTTCTTGTTCACGGTAATGAAGGCACGGCCCAGGGCGGCGTCGGCTTCTTTACCGGTGATGTCCTTGTCGATCAGGTCGAGCAGGAACAGATGGTTGTGGGTACCGCCGGAGACCACCTTGTAACCGCGCTTCTGGAAGGCATCGGCCATGGCCTGGGCGTTCTTCAGCACCTGGCCCTGGTATTCCTTGAACTCGGGCTCCATGGCTTCCTTGAAGGCCACGGCCTTGGCGGCGATGATGTGCATCAGCGGGCCGCCCTGGCCACCGGGGAACACGGCGGAGTTCAGTTTCTTCTCCAGCTCCTCGTCGTTGGCCGCGGACAGGATCAGGCCACCACGGGGACCCGCCAGGGTCTTGTGGGTGGTGGAGGTCACCACGTGGGCGTGGGCGATGGGGCTCGGGTAATGGCCGGCGGCGATCAGACCCGCCACGTGAGCCATGTCCACCATGAACCAGGCACCGACCTTGTCGGCGATTTCGCGCATGCGCGCCCAGTCGACCAGGCCGGAGAAGGCGGAGAAGCCACCGATGATCATCTTCGGCTGGTGCTCGACCGCCAGGCGCTCCATTTCCTCGTAATCGAGCACGCCGGCTTCATTGATGCCGTAAGGGATGATGTTGTACATCTTGCCGGAGAAGTTGGCGGGGGAGCCGTGGGTCAGGTGGCCACCGTGGGCCAGGTTCATGCCCATGACGGTATCGCCGGGCTTGACCAGGGCCATAAAGACGGCGGAGTTGGCCTGGGAGCCGGAGTGGGGCTGAACGTTGGCATAAGTAGCGCCGAACAGCTGCTTGGCGCGCTCGATGGCCAGCTCTTCGGCGATGTCGACATACTCGCAGCCGCCATAGAAACGCTTGCCCGGGTAGCCCTCGGCATACTTGTTGGTCAGCTGGGAACCCTGTGCCTGCATCACCCGGGGGCTGGTGTAGTTTTCGGAAGCAATCAGTTCGATGTGCTCTTCCTGACGCAGGGTTTCATCGCTGATAGCCTGCCACAGCTGGGGGTCATAATCGGCGATATTCATGTCACGCTTTAACATCCGTTTCTCCTGACTCGTGCGGTTATCACTGTTGGGGCTAGAGTTTACCCCCAAGGAAGGGCCCGGCCTAGCCCCGGCAAGGCCGTTATCAACATTTTTTTATCTTTATGTTGAAAAGTTCACAAAAAGTTGAATGTTACGCTACAGGCCCATCATAGCCCCGTTACCGGGATGGCGGGCTGGATATAGCTGTTAAACCCGATAGAATAGGCGTTTTGGCCTGCTCTGGCAGCACCCTGCTGTCTGGTGAGAGCACCGCGGGCACCCAAACAAATGTTGAGGGGGAATATGCAAGACTTCATGGTTACCTCGCATCGCCGAGCCGAACTCTATCACTGGTTTACCGCTCTTTTTTCCGCCCCCCTGGCCGACAGCGAGATCCGGGAATTCAACGGCTATGATATGCATGCCTTCCTGGACAGCCTGGCCACCCTGGATCCGCTGAAGGATGCCACCGAAGCCTTCCGCCGGCAGGCCGGCCGGATATTGCAGCTGAAGAAGCCCCATGTGGAACTTACCGAGCAGTACGGCCGGCTGTTCGGCCAACCCTCGCTGCTGGATACCTCGGCCCTGGCCCAACCGGAAGACGAAGCGCTGATGCTGATGGCCATATTGCTCAAACAGCACGGTACTCGGCTGGAAGACGACGATCCGCTCAACGTCTGCAACCAGTTGGAGATGATGGCCACCCTGGCCCTGGCCGCCGCCGACGCGACCGATGACGCGCAGCGCAAGGCCCTGCTGGACAAGCAGCGGGAGCTGGCCAACCTGTTGATCATCGGCTGGCTGCCCGCCTTTGTGGACGCCTGTCGGGAGCAGGACGGCTTCGGCTTCTATGCCGCCGCCGCCGAGCTGCTGCAGGCCATGTTCAGCATGGATCTGCACTATCTCAACAACGTGGCGGAATAATGCGGTACGACAAAAACAAGAAACCCGATGTCTCACCCCAGACCCGGGAAGAAGCCGAACGTATCGCCCGGGCCACCCAGCGCCCGGGGCAGACCAAGGAACAAACCCGGCTGATCGCCCAGGGTATCCAGAAGGGCATAGAGGAATACAAAAAGCAGCAAAAGGCGCGGGCCCGGACCGCCGACAAGGTGAAAAAGCAACAGCACCGCCAACAGGAACAGCTAACGGACACGCCGGAGCCGGACGAGCCGGCGCCAGCGCCGGCCTCATCGGTCCTGCCCTGGCTGCTGCTGGCGCTGAGCTGGCTCGGCTTCGGCCTGTACTTCTGGCTTATGCGCGGCTGATGGATTTTTTTATCGTCTTCGCCAGCAGCCTGCTGGCCGCCACCGTAGCCCCCTTCGCTTCCGAGGTGGTACTGACGGCGGTGCTCAGCCGCCAGCCCGACGCCGCCGTGCTGTTGTGGGCCCTGGCCAGCGTGGGCAACACCCTGGGCTCGGTGGTCAACTGGTGGCTGGGAAAATACCTGCTGCACTACCAGCACAGGCGCTGGTTTCCGGTCAAACCGGTGCAGCTGGCCCGGGCCCAGCACTGGTTCAACCGCTTCGGGGTCTGGACCCTGCTGCTGGGCTGGCTGCCGGTGGTGGGCGATCCCCTCACCTTTATCGCCGGGGTGATGCGGGTGCGGCTGGCGCTGTTCGTGACCCTGGTGTTTATCGGCAAGGCCAGCCGCTACCTGATCGTGATCTGGTTCGCCGAGCAGTTGTTGCTGTAGCCGCCTCCCCCACATTGGTTCACCCCTTGAGTGCGACTAAAGTCGGCTGGACAGCCCCCGGGCGGCGGCGATACTGGGGGGAACGCCGGGGCAAGGAGCCGCACATGCAGGATCAGTTCAACTTCGATCATCCCCCCTTCGATACCCTGACCGCCGAACAGCGCCAGGATGTACTGGATCAGACCGATATCGCCTATTTCAACCGGGGCGAGACCATACTTCACCCGGGGCAATTGATCGACAGCCTCTACATCATCCTCAAGGGGGTGGTGGAGGAACGCCACGCCGAGCGCAACGAAATCTACGCCCACTACACCACCGACGATCTGTTCGATATCCGCGGCCAGTTCGACGGCGAGTGCCGTCACAGCTATGTGGCGCTGGAAGAAACCCTGTGTTTCGTGTTGCCCACCCAGGCGTTTCTGACCCTGATGACCGACAATCACGACTTCGCCGCCTGGTTCCAGCAGGATCTGCAAAGCCGCCAGCAGGCGGCGGCCCCCCAGAAGAACCTGTCGGAATTTATCCTCACCCGCATCGACAACGGCAATATCCAGCCGGCCATGGTGATCGACGGCCAGACCTCCCTCTACCAGGCGACCCTGCTGCTGAAAACCCATCACCTCGAATCCCTTATCGTCACCCACGACGGTAGCTTCGGCATGCTTACCGGCACCGATCTGCTCTACGGCGCCGTGCTGGAGGAAAAACCCAACACCGAGCCGGTGCACCTGTTGGCCAGCTTCAACCTGATTGCGGTGCAGAAAGGCGATTTCCTGTTCAATGCGCTGATGCTGATGATCCGCCACAAGATAGAGCGGGTGGCGGTCAAGGAGCAGGAGCAGCTGGTGGGCATACTGGAGATGACCCAGCTGCTCAGCCAGTTCTCCACCCATTCCCATGTGCTGGGGCTGCGCATACTGCGGGCCGGCAGCATCGACGAGCTGGCCGAAGCCGCCGCCACCCTCGGTATGCTGGTGGAAAACCTGCACAACAACGGGGTACGCCTGCCCTTTATCATGAAACTGCTGGCCAGCCTCAACGAGCAACTGATGCGCAAGGCCTTCGAGTTCGCCTTTCCGGCCCGCTACCACGAGCGGCTGGCGCTGATGGTGCTGGGCAGCGAAGGCCGGGGCGAGCAGATCCTGAAGACGGATCAGGACAACGCCCTGGTGCTGGAGGACGGGCTGGACGCGGCCGAGATCCTGCCCTTCGCCGAGCAGTTCAGCCGCTACCTGGAACGGCTCGGCTACCCGCCCTGCCCGGGCAAGGTGATGGTCAACAACCCGGAATGGGTGCACTCCTTGAGCGCCTGGCAGGAGCGGATCCGCCTCTGGGTACGCCAGAATACCCCCCACAGCCATATGCAGCTGGCCATCCTCAGCGAGCCGCACTTTATCGCCGGTCGCGAATCCCTGGTGCGCCAGCTGCAAAAACAGCTGCTGGCGGCGGTGCGCGGCCAGGAGCTGCTGCTGAGCGAATTCGCCGCCCAGGCGCTCAGGTTCCACACCCCGCTGACCTTTTTCGGCGATATCAAGCAGTCGGAGCAGGGCCTGGACATCAAACGCGGCGGCATCTTCCCCATAGTGCAGGGGGTGCGGGCCCTGGCCCTGGAGCAGGGCATCACCGAGAACGGCACCCTGGAGCGAATCCGCCTGCTGACCGACAAGGGCATCTTCGAGCCGGACTTCGCCGACAACCTGAGTGCGGCCCTCGTCCTGTTCTGGCAGTTGCGGCTGGAGCAGCAGCTGGCCCGGGGGGGCGACGGCCTGAGCCAGCAGATAGACGCCGCCCGCCTGCCCCGCCACCGCCGGGATCTGCTGCGCCACGCCCTGCACGTGGTCAAAAAACTCAAGCAGCGGCTGGAGTTCCACTTCCAGATCCGGAATCTCTGATGCTGCCGCTCAAACGCCTTTGGCTGGCCCGCAAGTTCGCCCACACGCCCTGGCGACACCTGTTCGAGCCTTATCGGGGAGATGAACTGATCGCCATAGATACCGAAACCACCGGCCTGGATCCCAGGCAGGCGGACGTGATCAGCATCGCCGCCGTACCCATCAAGGGCAACCGTATCCTGACCAGCCAGCGGCTGGAGCTGACCCTGACCGCCAGCCCCAAGCTCACCGCCGACAGCATCAAGATCCATGGCCTGCGCCATCAGGATCTACACCAAGGCCTGCCGCCGGACAAGGCCCTGCCCCTGCTGCTGGGCTTTATCCAGAACCGCCCCCTGCTCGGCTACCATGTGCTGTTCGATATCGCCATCCTGAGCCGGCTCACCCGGGAGCAGTTCGGTTTTCCCCTGCCCAATCGCCATCTCGAGCTGGCCCACCTCTACCGCCGGCGTCAACTGATGCAAAACCCGGAACTCGAGCCCAACCTGGGCTTCGATCACATGGCGCGGGAGCTCGGTGTGCCGCTGCTGGCACGCCACACCGCCTTCGGCGATGCCCTGACCACGGCGCTGATGTTCATGAAATTGAAGCAAGCCGGCATCCCGTCCCGCTGACCCGTGCCGCCAGGCTGGATTGTCGACAACAAGGCCGTATACTGGGTAAACAAAATGGCAACAAGCCCGCACCGGGTTGTGATGCTGATGTTGCATCGCTAGCCGAAAGTCTAATTGAGCCAGGCGACCATCTGCGTCACCTTGTTACACAATGGTTATTGCACCAAGGAGCGGAATAATGAGTGAAGTCAAGGTTCATCCGGTTAAAGCCCATATCGCCAAGAACGCCCTGCTGGACGACGCCGGCTACCAGGCCATGTATCGCCAGTCCATCGACAATCCGGACCAGTTCTGGGGCGAGCAGGGCAAGCAAATCGACTGGATCAAGCCCTACACCAAGGTCAAGAACACCTCCTACGATCCGGGCCATATCAGCATCAAGTGGTTCGAGGACGGCACCCTCAACCTGTCCGCCAACTGCATCGACCGCCACCTGGCCACCCGGGCCGACGAGGTCGCCATCATCTGGGAAGGCGACAGCCCCGAGGAAGACAAGAAAGTCACTTACCGCGAACTGCACGAACAGGTGTGCCGCTTTGCCAACGTGCTCAAGGCCCAGGGTGTGGCCAAGGGCGACGTGGTCGGCATCTATATGCCGATGGTGGTGGAAGCCGCCGTGGCCATGCTGGCCTGTGCCCGCATCGGCGCCGTGCACTCGGTGGTGTTCGGCGGTTTCTCCCCCGATGCCCTGGCCAGCCGCATCGTCGACTCCAGGACCAAGGTGGTGATCACCGCCGACGAAGGCCTGCGTGGCGGTCGCCGGGTGGCGCTCAAGGCCAATGTCGATGAAGCCCTCGCCAATCCCAAGGTCGATTCGGTGAAAAAAGTCATCGTCTATCGTCGCACCGGCGGCGATATCGCCTGGCACCAGCACCGGGATATCTGGTGGCATGAAGCCGCCGCCAGCGCCAGTACCGACTGCCCGCCGACCGAGATGAACGCCGAAGATCCGCTGTTCATCCTCTATACCTCCGGCTCCACCGGCACCCCCAAGGGCGTGCTGCACACCACCGGCGGCTACCTGGTGTACGCTGCCATGACCTTCAAGTACGTGTTCGACTACCACGACGGCGACATCTACTGGTGTACCGCCGACGTGGGCTGGATCACCGGCCACAGCTACCTGCTCTACGGTCCCCTGGCCAACGGCGCCACCACCTTGCTGTTCGAGGGGGTGCCCAACTATCCCAAGACCAACCGCATGGCGCAAATCGTCGACAAGCACCGGGTCAACATCCTCTACACCGCGCCCACCGCCATCCGCGCCTTTATGGCCAAGGGCGATGAAGCGGTGGAAGGCACCAGCCGCGCCAGCCTTCGCATCATGGGCTCGGTGGGCGAACCCATCAACCCCGAGGCCTGGGAATGGTACTACCGGGTGATCGGCGACGAGCGCTGCCCCATCGTCGACACTTGGTGGCAAACCGAAACCGGCGGCATCCTGATCACCCCGCTGCCCGGCGCCACCGATCTCAAGCCCGGCTCCGCCACCCGTCCCTTCTTCGGGGTGCAGCCGGCGCTGGTGGACGGCGAAGGCCAGCTGCTGCAAGGCGCCACCGACGGCAACCTGGTGATCCTCGACTCCTGGCCGGGCCAGATGCGCACCGTGTTCGGCGATCACGACCGCTTCGAGCAGACCTATTTCTCCACCTTCCCCGGTACCTACTTCACCGGCGACGGCGCCCGTCGCGACGAGGACGGCTACTACTGGATCACCGGCCGGGTGGACGACGTGCTCAACGTGTCCGGCCACCGCATGGGCACCGCCGAAATCGAATCGGCCCTGGTGGCCCATCCCAAGATCGCCGAGGCCGCCGTGGTCGGCGTGCCCCACGAGATCAAGGGCCAGGGCATCTACGCCTATGTCACCCTCAACGCCGGCGAAGTGCCCTCCGCCGAGCTGCATAAGGAGGTGAAGGACTGGGTGCGCAAGGAAATCGGCCCCATCGCCACTCCGGACGTGATCCACTGGGCCGAGGGCCTGCCCAAGACCCGCTCCGGCAAGATCATGCGCCGCATTCTGCGCAAGATCGCCACCGGCGAGACCGACGCCCTGGGCGATACCTCCACCCTGGCGGATCCGGGCGTGGTCGACCGGCTGATCGAAGAGCGCAGCCGGGTCGCCTGAGCCAGGCTCCGCTAATCCAACGCCGCCTTCGGGCGGCGTTGTCGTTTTATACCTTGTAGTTTGCAGGGTCATTGCGTCATTATCCGTGGACAACAACAATAACCCGCAACCGGAACGCCCCCTATCGTGAACTTCCTTTGGTCTTTATTGCGCCAGGCACGGGACAGCCTGCGCGACCTGGCCCCGGTGGTCCTGGTCATAGGTTTCTTTCAGCTGGTAGTGATCCGCCAGCCCCTGCCCGACGCCCTGGCCCTGTGGGATCTGGTGTCCGGCCTGGTGCTGGTGGTGGTCGGCCTGACCCTCTTTATCAAGGGACTGGAACTGGGGCTCTTTCCCCTGGGCGAAAACCTGGCCCGGGCCTTCGCCGCCAAGGGCTCCCTGTTCTGGCTGCTGCTGTTCTCCTTCGCCCTCGGCTTCGGCTCCACCGTGGCCGAGCCGGCGCTGATCGCGGTGGCGGCCAAGGCGGCGGAGGTGATGGCGCAGGCGGGCCTGATCGACCCGGGCCAGGCCGCCCGGGACGGCTTCGCCTTTCAGTTGCGCATGGTGGTGGCCGCCTCGGTGGGCAGCGCCGTGGTGCTGGGGGTTATCCGCATCATCAAGGGCTGGCCCCTGCACCTTATCATCATCGGCGGCTACGTCCTGGTGCTGGCCCTGACGCTACTGGCCCCGGCGGACATCGTCGGCATCGCCTACGATTCGGGCGGGGTCACCACCTCCACCATCACAGTGCCCCTGGTCACCGCCCTGGGCGTGGGCCTGGCCACCGCCATCAAGGGACGCAACCCCATGCTGGACGGCTTCGGGCTTATCGCCTTCGCCTCCGTCATGCCCATTATCTTCGTGCTGCTGTTCGGCCTCTTCAGCCTGTAACCCGACAGACCAGGAAAGGATCCCATGTCATTTTTCGATACCCTCTGGAGCACCCTGCTGGACATACTGCCGATCGCCGTCATTATTTTCGGCTTTCAGTATCTGGTCATTCGCCAGGGCGTCAAACACCTGCCCCGCATCCTGGTGGGCTTCGTCATGGTGCTGCTCGGGCTGAGCTGCTTCTTGCTGGGGCTGGAACAGGCGCTCTTTCCCTTGGGCGAACTGATGGCCGTCCAGCTGTCGTCCGCCGAGTTCCTGCCGGCCCTGGCGGAAAGCGCCCAGCGCCACTGGAGCGACTATTACTGGATTTATATTTTCGCCTTTACCATCGGCGCCAGCACCACCATCGCCGAGCCCTCGCTGATCGCGGTGTCGCTGAAAGCCGGGGAGATCTCCGGCGGCACCATCAACCCCCTGATGCTGCGCATCGCCGTCGCCCTCGGCATGGCGTTCGGCATCACCCTGGGTACCTGGCGCATCGTCATGGGGCTGCCCCTGCAATGGCTGGTACTCGGCGCCTATGTGCTGGTGATAGCGCAGACCCTGCGCTCCCCCCGCACCATTATTCCCCTGGCGTTCGACTCCGGCGGCGTCACCACCTCCACCATCACGGTACCCATCATCACCGCCCTCGGCCTGGGCCTGGCCAACGCCATTCCCGGCCGCAGCCCGGTGATGGACGGCTTCGGCATGATAGCCCTGGCCTGCCTGTTTCCGATCATTACCGTGATGGGCTACGCCCAACTGGCCGAGTGGCAATCCAGGCGCGCCCGGCCACACCCCCTGACTCAAACCGAAGGATGACGCCATGCGCTTCAAACTGATACTGGTCTTTGTGGATGACGACAAGACCGACGCCCTGCTCGACGCGGCCCGGGAGGCCGGCGCCACCGGCGCCACCATTATCAACAACGCCCGGGGCGAGGGTCTGAAAAAGGCCCAGGGCATCTTTGGCATGGCGCTGACCGCCCAGCGCGACGTGCTGCTGCTGCTGGTGGAGGAGCACCTTTGTCGGAAGATCCTCGAAACCATCGCCGAAGTGGGCCAGTTCGACGACACGCCCGGCACCGGCATCGCCCTGCAGGTGGACGTGGAGGATGCCCTGGGCGTCAAGCACCAGATCAAGACCCTGAGCGAAACCCTGCAAAACAACCTGTAAGAGGCCGAACATGAGCACACAACGCCCGCACTGGATCAAAGTCAAAGACGTCATGCACAACGGCTACTGCGAAGTGGACGGCCTGCTCACCGTGACCGATGCCCTGGCGCTGATGCGCCGGGAAAACGCCCACGCCCTGATCATCAAAAAACGCCACGCGGAGGACGAATTCGGCCTGGTGCTGGTGTCGGACATCGCCAAGAAGGTGCTGGCCCCCAACCGCGCGCCCGACCGGGTCAACCTGTACGAGATCATGTCCAAACCGGTGTTGAGCGTGTCGCCGGAGATGCAGGTGCGCTACTGCGCCCGGCTGTTCCACCAGTTCGGCCTCAGCCTGGCGCCGGTGATCGACGCGAACGACACCGTGTTGGGGCTGGTCAATTATGACGATCTGGTGCTGCGGGGGCTGGCCTGGGAGACCCCCTCCGCTTCTGCCGCCTCCTGAGCACCGGGCCGGTCAGACCATTATCGACGCACTCGGCCGGAAAATTTCGTTCCGGCCAGTGATTAGACCAGTAAATTGCTGCCAATTTTCACGAAATCACTATAATTGGGCGCACTGAGCCAAATGGTGCGATTTTGTTTGCCCAACAGGGCCAAAACCGGCTAGGCTCCATGTTGCTCGATATGTACACCGCAAGATTGACGAGGATTGCTGCATAATGGCCGATAAATTCCGAATTCTGCTGCTTAACGGTCCCAACCTGAACCTGCTGGGCCAGCGTGAACCCGGCATCTACGGCCAGGACAGCCTGAACGATATCGTCGCTCGGCTGACCGAACAGGCCGGCAAACGCGATATCGAACTCAGCCATCTGCAATCCAATGCGGAACACCTGTTGATCGACGCCATCCACCAGGCCTGTGGCAAGCAGGATTTCATTATCATCAATCCCGCCGCCTTTACCCACACCAGCGTGGCCATTCGTGATGCCCTCCTGGGGGTGAACATCCCCTTTATCGAGGTGCACCTGTCGAATGTGCATGCCCGCGAGCCCTTTCGCCATCATTCCTACCTGGCCGACAAGGCGGTGGGGGTCATCTGCGGCCTGGGTGTCGATGGTTACGAATTTGCCCTTGAAGCGGCGGCCCGTTACCTGGCCCGCCGTTAATCCAGCACAGCACTAACACAAAAAGAGAACGCTCATGGATATTCGTAAAATCAAAAAACTGATCGAACTGGTTGAAGAGTCCGGCATCGCCGAACTGGAAATTTCCGAAGGGGAAGAGTCCGTTCGCATCAGCCGCTACGGTGCCCCGGCGCCGGCCATGGCCGTACCCCAGTACCATATGCAGGCCGCTCCCATGCCGGTCGCCGCTCCTGCCGGTAATCCCGGCAATCCCGGTAATCCCGGCAGCGCCGCCCCGGCCGAAGCCGCCGCCCCGGAAATCAGCGGCCACGTGATGCGCTCCCCCATGGTCGGTACCTTCTACCGCGCCTCCAGCCCCGGTGCCAAGAACTTCGCCGAAGTGGGCCAGAACGTCAAGGCCGGCGACACCCTGTGCATCGTTGAAGCCATGAAGATGATGAACCAGATCGAAGCCGACAAGTCCGGCGTGATCAAAGCCATTTTGATCGACAACGGCCAGCCGGTCGAGTTCGACGAGCCCCTGTTCATCATCGAATAAGGAATTCCCATGCTGGATAAAGTAGTCATCGCCAACCGCGGTGAAATCGCACTGAGGATCCTGCGCGCCTGCAAGGAGCTGGGGATCAAGACAGTGGCGGTTCACTCCACCGCGGACCGTGAACTCAAGCATGTGCTGCTGGCCGACGAGTCCATCTGTATCGGTGGCAATCAGGCCAGCCAGTCGTACCTGAATGTTCCCTCCATCATCGCCGCCGCCGAAGTCACCGATGCCGTGGCCATTCACCCCGGCTACGGCTTCCTGGCGGAAAACGCCGATTTCGCCGACCAGGTGGAAAAGTCCGGCTTTATCTTTATCGGCCCGCGTGCCGCGACCATCCGCCTGATGGGCGACAAGGTATCGGCCATCGAAGCCATGAAAAAAGCCGGCGTACCCTGTGTGCCCGGCTCCGATGGCCCCATCGGTGAAGATACCAAGCGTAATGCCACCATTGCCAAGCGCATCGGTTACCCGGTGATCATCAAGGCCGCCGGCGGCGGCGGCGGGCGCGGCATGCGCGTGGTGCGCGCCGAGAACGAGCTGGAAAAAGCCATCGCCATGACCAAGGCCGAGGCCGGTGCCGCCTTCGGCAACGACATGGTGTACATGGAGAAATACCTGGAAAACCCGCGCCATATCGAGATCCAGGTGCTAGCCGACGGCCAGGGTAACGCCATCCACCTGGGCGAGCGCGACTGCTCCATGCAGCGCCGTCACCAGAAGGTGGTGGAGGAAGCCCCGGCTCCGGGCATTACCGCCGAGATGCGCAAGTTTATCGGCGAACGCTGCTGCCGGGCCTGTGTGGACATCGGCTACCGCGGCGCCGGTACCTTCGAGTTCCTGTACGAAAACGGCGAGTTCTACTTTATCGAGATGAACACCCGTATCCAGGTGGAGCATCCGGTGACCGAGATGATCACCAGCGTAGACCTGATCAAGGAGCAGCTGCGCATCGCCGCCGGCCAGCCCCTGTCCATCACTCAGGATGAGGTGGTGATCCGCGGCCATGCCATCGAGTGCCGGATCAACGCCGAAGACCCGAAAAACTTTATCCCGAGCCCGGGTGAAATCACGCGCTTCCACTCACCGGGTGGCCTGGGCGTGCGCTGGGATTCGCATATCTATGCCGGCTACCGGGTGCCGCCCTACTACGACTCCATGATCGGCAAGCTGATCTGCTACGGCGAGAACCGCGACATCGCTATCGCCCGCATGAAGCACGCCCTGAGCGAGCTGGTGATCGACGGCATCAAGACCAATATCCCGCTGCACAAAGAGATCATGAGCGATGAAAACTTCCGCAACGGCGGAACCAACATCCACTATCTCGAGAAAAAGCTGGGTCTGTAAGCCAGGCGGCATCAAGCCCCTCGCCAACGGCGCCGCCAGGCGCCGTTGTTGTTTTTGTAGGGTCGAATTTTTTCGACCGCGCCAGCCATGGCTCAGCCCGTTGCCGTTTTCGGTTCAATCAATGGGAGACGACGGACAACCCTGCGTCCGGCTGCGTTTTCCAGGTAGCCTCTTTCCGCTAGAATATGGCCGCAAAGCCCACCTGAATGAGTCATAGCATGAATATCCATCGCATCAATCCGAGCCGACGCTGGTCCGACATTACCCTGTTCAACGGCATCGCCCATTTTGTCGAGGTGCCGGAAGGCGATCTCGGCGCCGATATCCGGGGGCAGACCGCCCAGGTACTGGCCCAGGCCGAACTGGCCCTGGCCAAGATCAACAGCGACAAATCCCGCTTGCTGTCGGTCACCATCTATCTGACCGACTTCGTTAACCTGGCGGCCTTCAACGAGGTGTGGGATGCCTGGTTCACCGAAGGCACCGCCCCCAGCCGCGCCTGCGTCAAGGCGGAGCTGGCCAACCCCGGCTACCTGGTGGAAATCGCCTTCGTCGCCGCGGCGGGAGAAGGCTTCCTCGACTGAGGCTCCGGCCAGCTAACGGCGCGGCCGTGAACCCATATATGGGGTGCTTCCCCGCGCCCCTCTTATTGATCCAGCAAACACGAGGCTGCTATCCTTCGCCCCCTTCATGGGGGACCCAAAATGACCAATATCGTCCATATCGCCCGTCGGGAAGCCGTGCTGAGCGTGGCGCTGGCCTTGCTGTACCTGGCCGGCTGGGCCGCCACCGCCTATCTGGTACCGCCCGGACTGGCCCTGGCCGGCTGGCCACTGTGGTTTGTGCTGAGCTGTCTGTTCAATCCGCTGCTGTTCGTGCTGCTGTGCGTACTGATGGTGCGGCGCGGGTTCCGGCCGGTCGAGCTGGGAGAGCGCCATGAACCCTGAGTTGCTGATCCCGCTGGTCATCTATCTCGCCGCCATGCTGGGCCTGGGATGCTGGCTCAGCCGCCGTCCGGTGGAGGGCAGCTTCGTGCAGGACTACTTCCTGGGCAACAGATCCATGGGCGGCTTTGTACTGGCCATGACCATGGTGGCGACCTATGCTTCCGCCTCCTCCTTTATCGGCGGACCGGGCGCGGCCTACCGGCTGGGACTGGGCTGGGTGCTGCTGGCCATGATCCAGGTGCCGACGGTCTGGCTCACCCTGGGCGTGCTGGGCAAGCAGTTCGCCCATATTGCCCGCCGGGTCAATGCCCTGACCATCAATGACATGCTGCGGGCCCGCTACCAGAACCCTTTGGTGGTGGTGCTGGCCGCACTCGGCCTGCTCGCCGCCTTCGTCGCCACCATGGTGGTGCAGTTTATCGGTGGTGCCCGGCTGCTGGAAACCGTGACCGGACTGCCCTACGAGGGTGGCCTGATGCTGTTCGCGGTGACGGTGCTGCTCTATACCCTGATCGGCGGCTTTCGCGCCGTGGTGATCACCGATGCGGTCCAGGGGGTGCTGATGCTGCTCGGCACCCTGGTGCTGCTGGCCGGGGTGCTGCATGCCGGCGGCGGCGCGGCGGCCCTGTTTGCGGGGCTGGCCGACATCGATCCCGGCCTGGTCAGCCCGCAAGGGCCGGACGGTTTTCTCGGCATAAGCTTTATGCTGTCGTTCTGGGTGCTGGTGTGTTTCGGGGTGATCGGCCTGCCCCATTCGGCGGTGCGTTGTCTGGCCTACAAGGACAGTGCCGCCATGCACAAAGGGATTATCATCGGTACCCTGGTGGGCGCCGTACTGATGTTCGGCATGCATTTCGCCGGTGCCCTGGGCCGGGTGCTGGTGCCCGAGCTGACCGTACCCGACAAGGTAATGCCCACCCTGATGCTGGCGGTGCTGCCGCCGGTGGTGGCCGGGCTCTTCCTCGCCGGCCCCATGGCCGCCATCATGTCGACCATCGACTCCCAGCTGATCCAGGCCTCGGCCACCCTGGTGAAGGATCTCTACCTCAACTACCTGTGCCGTACCCCGCCCTCGCCCACCGCCATCAAGCGCGCCAGCCGGCTGGTGACCCTGGGGCTGGGCCTGGTCGTGCTGTGGGCGGCCCTGAGCCCACCGGAGATGATCATCTGGCTCAACCTGATGGCCTTCGGGGCGCTGCAAGCCATCTTCTTCTGGCCGCTGGTGCTGGGGCTGTACTGGTGGCGCGGCAACGCCACCGGGGCACTGGCCTCAATGGTAACCGGTGCCCTAAGTTATGGCCTGCTGCTGCATTTCGGCATCAAGCCCCTGGGGCTGCACGCCATAGTGCCAAGCCTGACCCTCTCCGGCCTGGCCTATGTACTGGGTTCATTGCTGAGCCCGCCGCCGCCATCCGCAGTGCGCGAGCTGTTCGGGAACACCTGAAAAAATACCCCGACCGCATCCGCGGCCGGGGCAGAATCCAACCCGATTCACAAGGTAAGGTCTGCCTGCCGACAGGACAGCAGGCCACACCGATGGTAGAATCTCCCCTTTACAGATTCATGAAACGACGCCATGCCCTGGATACAAATTCGCATCAACGCCACCGAAAAGACCGCCGACAAGGTCAGCAACATGCTGATGGGGCGCGGCGCCCAGGCGGTGACCTACATGGACGCCGAAGACAAGCCGGTGTTCGAGCCTCTGCCCGGTGAAACCCTGCTGTGGGACGACACCGTGGTGATCGGCCTGTTCGACGCCGAGACCGACCCGGCGCCGGTGATCGACTTTATGCGCAAGTTCTACCGCAAGGATCTGGTGTACAAGGTGGAGCAGCTGGAAGACAAGGACTGGGTGCGCGAGTGGATGGACAGTTTCCACCCCATGCGCTTCGGCCAACGGCTGTGGATCTGCCCCAGTTGGCGCGAAGTGCCGGATCCGGATGCGGTCAACGTCATGCTGGATCCGGGGCTGGCCTTCGGCACCGGCACCCATCCCACCACCGCCCTGTGCCTGGAGTGGCTGGACGGCCAGGATCTCGAGGGCAAAACGGTGATCGACTTCGGCTGCGGCTCCGGCATCCTTGCCCTGGCGGCGCTCAAGCTCGGTGCCCGGGAAGTGATCGGCATCGATATCGATCCCCAGGCGTTGCAGGCCAGCCGGGACAACGCCGAACGCAACGGCGTGGCCGAGCGGCTGCGCGTCTACCTGCCCCAGGATCAGCCCGAAGGACTGCAGGCCGACGTGGTGGTGGCCAATATACTGGCGGGGCCGCTCAAGGAGCTGTCGCCGCTCATCAGCGAGCTGGTCAGGCCCGGCGGCCAGTTGGCCCTCTCCGGCATACTGGAAACCCAGGCCGAAGGCCTGGATCAGGTGTACCAGCAGTGGTTCGCCATGGAAACCCCGGTGTTCCGGGAAGAGTGGGCCCGGCTAAGCGGCAGCAAGCGCTGAACCGGCAACGCCCTTTCCCCCTCGGCCTCTTTGTTTCATCATGGTCACCCCCGCGAAGGCGGGGGCCCATAGGGCGTTCACCGTACCCCAAACCGGTTTGGCACCTGGCGGTCTCTTCCGGATATCCGCCGTCACGCAGGCCATGGCTAATCAGCTATCCGCCGCCGTTCCCGCCACCCCAAGGCCCAATGCCATCCCCCCAGCACCGCCGCCTGGGCCCAGAGGCCGCCCCAGTAGGGCAGTACCTGGGCGAAGTCCGCCCCCATCTGGTTCAGCCGGAGCATGCCCTTGATGCCCTGAGTGCTGGGCACCAGCTGGGCCAGGGCATCGAGCCAGGGCGGCAGCGCCTCCACCGGCCAGATAAAGCCGGCCACGAACACCAGCGGCAACGAACTCAGCAGCACCAGCAGGGTGACCCGCTCCCGCCGCCGGGCCAGCCGGCCGAGCAGGCAGCCGAGCAGGGCGGTGGCGATAAAGAAGGGCAGCAGGAACAGCAGCAATTCCTGCGGCCGCCCCTGCCGCGGTATCTGGTAGCGTTCGAAGGACCAGCCGAAATAGTAGAGGCCGAGCCCCAGGTAGACCAGTGTCAGGATCCCCACCCGCGCCGTCAGACCGCCCTCCCGTCCCCCGGGCACGCTGAGCAGGCCGGCACCGATCAGCAGGGTCTGGTGCAGGATCAGCAGGAACACCGCCGGTATCACATAACCCAGGTAGCCCTGGCCCGGGTTGAACAAGGGCCTCGCCTGCAGCAGGAAGGGACTGTGCCGCTCGGTCGCGGCCGCCAGCGGCCGGCCGGTGGCGGAAAGACGGGAAACTTTGATCTCGGCGCCCAGGGTGGTGCTTGCCCCCACCAGGCCCTCGGCCAGGGCACCGTAGATCAGGAAGTAGCCGTTGTTGGCGGCGATACCCACCGTCACCGGCCGGCCCAGCAACAGATCCCGGTGAAAGCCGTCGGGGATCAGCAAGATACCGAAGGCCCGCTCGCCATCCAGCCAGTCCTGTGCCTCGGCCAGGGTCGCCGCCTGGCCCGCCAGCCCGACCCTGGGGCTGGCGTCGGCCATAAAGGCCAGCCGGCGCGAGGCCTGGGTGGCGTCCTGATCCACCAGCACCAGGGGCACCTGGCTCACCTCCTGGCGCAGGTAGGGGGTGGGATAGAGAAAGGAATAGAACAGCACGCCGCCGAACACCGTCAGCAACACCGCCTTGTCGGCCCCGAGCCGGGCCAGTTCCACCCGTATCGCCTGCCACAGGGTCATGCCGGCCTCCGGACGGCCTTGAGCCGGACCAGCCCCAACAGCGGCAGGTAGCAGAGGAAGGGCCAGAGCCGCCCGGACGCCGCTCCCCAGCCCTCGCCGTAATAGAGCTGGCCGCTCTGCAGCTCCACATAGTGGCTGGCGGGCAGCAACAGGCGCCAGAACTGGGCGAAGCCGCTCATGTCGGCGGCGGGAAAACTGATCCCGAGAAAGGCGAAGGAAGGCGCGGTCAGCGCCGCCGCCAGGCTCAGGCCCCGGGTGGGATCGAAACTCAGCACATAAAGGGCGAAGCCGAGCAGGCTGGCAGCGGCACTCATGGCGGCCAGCCCCAGCAGCAGCGGTGGCAGCCCGCCCTGCAACGGCCAGCCCCAGAGCCCGAACATCAGCGCCAGCATCAGGGTGCCGTAGAGCAGGCCATAGCCGGTATAGCTCAGCCAGAGTCGTCCCAGCAAGCGGCCGTCGAGCCGCTGCCCGGGCTGCCGGCATCGCCGGTCCAGGCCCAGCAGGGCGGCAGCCACCACCAGTATCTGCAACAGGGCGGGCAGGGCCGCACTCAGCAGGAAGCGACGGTAATCGCTGTTGCCGTTATAAAGCGCCGTGAGCTGGGGCCGGAGCGGCTGGGCCTGCCCCAGCGCCGAGGCCGCCACCGGGCGCACCGCCAGCGCCTGCAGGGTACCGAGCTCGGCGTTGAGCTGGCCGCTCACCTGGGCCAGGGCACTGTTCACCAGCTTGCCCACCAGCATAAACTGGCCGTTGTACACCGCCTCCAGCCTGGGCTGGCGCTGCAGCCGGACGTCCGCCTCGAAACCGGGCGGTACCAGCACCACGCCATAGAGCCGGCCGGCGCGCAGGGCGTGGTAGGCCTCCTGCTCATCGCCGAAACCGGTTACCGCCAGGCCGGGCGAGGCCGCCAGGTAGCGCCCCAGGGTGCGGGACAGGCTGGAGCCGTCCTTGTCCACCAGCGCCACCGGCAGGCCCCGAGCCTGGCCGTTGCCGAACAGGGCACCCAGCAGCAGGAAGAGGACCGGGGGGCCAATCAGCAGCAGGGCCCGCTGCCAGGGGTCCTGCCATAGCGCCTGCCATTCGCGTAGCATCAGAGCTCGACCACCAGGCTCATGCCGGCACGCAGCCCCGCGATGGGCGCCTTGGGCCTGGCTTCCAGCTCGAAGCTGCGCAGATCGAAGCCCTTGCCCGCGTCGGTGGCACGCCAGGTGGCGAAGTCGCCCATGACCCCGATATGGCTGACCACGAAGGGATAACGCTCATCCAGCGCGGGAATGTAAACCTGGATCTCCTGCCCCATGGGCAACCGATGCAACAGGTCTTCCCGCAGGTGGAACAGGGCCCAGGCGTCGTCCATGTCGGTCAGCATCACCACCGGAAAGCCCTGGGGGGCCAGTTCGCCCGCCTGCAGCAGTACCTTGGTGACCTCCCCCCGGTGCGGGCTCAGCACCCGGGTTTCCTCGGCGTAGGCACTGACCTCGGCAACGGCGCCATCGGCCCTGGCCAGCTGGCTTCGGGCGGCGCGGATCTGCTCTTCCCGCGCGCCTTCCTCCGCCATCTCGAACTGCTGATAGGCGGCGCTGGCCGTCAGCCGGGCCGACTGCCACTGGGTATGGGCCTCGTCCCGTTGCTGCAACGATACCACCCCTTCCTGATAGAGATTCTGGATGCGTTGGTAGGTCTTGTGATAGAGCTGCTCCGCCGCCCGCGCCTGCTGCCACTGATCCCGCGCCGCCTGCACCTGCTGGCGGCGGGCGCCGCGCTCGGCCTCGTCGGCCTGGGCCCGGGCCGCGTCCCGCCCCGCTTCGGCCTGCATCAGCCTGGCCTCCAGCTCGGGGCTGGCCAGGGTGAACACCGGCTCACCCCGCTCCAGGCGATCGCCCTTGCGCACCAGAACCTTGTCGATACGGCCGCCGATCTTGCTCGACACCTGGTATTGCTGGGCTTCCAGCTGGCCCTGGATACGCAACGGTGCCGGCTGGTAGGCCCGGTAGAAATGCCACACCAGCCAGATAGCCAGGCCGGCTACTACGACCAAGAGAGCGATCTTTGCTTTATTCATCGGTTACCTTGCACGGCGGCTTGCTGTTGATATTGAGTAAAGGTGTCGGGCTGGCCGGAGACCGCCAGCAAGCGGGCCAGGGACACCACATACTGATAGGCGGCGGCCTGGCGCTGGGTGCGGGCCCCGGACAGGCGCAGCTCGGCATCGGTCACTTCCAGGCTGGTGGACAGACCCTGGGTAAAAGCGTGCTGGCGCAAACGCAGGTTTTCTTCGGCCAGGGCCAGGGTGCTGGCCAGTGCTTCGAACTGCTCTCGTGCCTGCCGGGCCTGGCGCCAGGTTTTCTCCACCAGCAGGCGCAGATCCTGGCGGGTCTGGGCACCAAGATGGCGTACCTGCAGCTCGGCACTGCGGGCCGCTGCCACCAGGCCACCACGGCCATTCCTGTCCACCAGCGCGACCTTGGCCCCCAGGCCCACCACCCAGTCGGGGCTTATCTGGGAGGTGATCGAATCCCGCTCGTGTAACGAATAGTTGCCGAAGGCGAACACCTCGGGATAATAGCGGCCCTGCTCGGCCCGGATGGCGCCATCCGCCTGTTCCAGCTTGGCCGCCAGCACCTTGAGCGCCGGATGGCTGGCTTCCATCCGTTCAATGAAGCCCTCCAGCCCCTCCAGTTCGGGCCCGATAAAGAGCGGGTTGGCCGGGGTGGCCACCGGGCTCGCCACCAGCTCCCGAAAGGCCAGCTCGGCCAGCTCCAGGTTGCGGCGGGCGTTGTCCGCCTCGACCCGCGCATTGTGATAGGCGGCCTCCGCCGACAGCCGCTCGATGCGCGCCACCTGTCCTTGCTGCTCCAGTTTGAGCGCATGTTCATGGTGACGGGCCAGGCTGTCGCGGCTCCGTTCCCGGGTATCCAGCAGCTCCCGTGCCAGTACCACGGTGAAGTAGCGCTCGGCCAGGGTTTCGAACAAGGCCTGTTCTTTCAGCCGCAGCTGCTCCCTGGCTTCATCCAGTTGAGCGGCGCGAATATCCTGGGCGGCGGTAATGCGCCCACCGGTAAACAGCGGCCACAGGGCGGTCACCGAGCCCCGCACCAGGTTCTGATCCACCAGCGGCAGGGTCAGGCCGGCGATACCGGCCGCCACCTCCTGGATCACCGCATCCAGCCCCGCATTCCCCGTATGTACCTGATTCAGGTTCAGATCCGAGCCCTTGAGCTCCATCTTGCGATCCAGGTGCAGATAAGTGGCGCTGGCATCCAGCTGGGGCAGAAACAGGGCCCTGGCGGCCCGCTGCTGGGCCTCGGCCTTGCTCACATTGGCCTGCTCCGCGGCCAGCCCCTGGTGCTGAGCCCGCAGCTGGCGCCAGGCGGCGTCAAATGGCATAGGAGCCGCATATGAGACTGAAATCATCATCCCGGCTAGTAGCAATATCCCTTTTCTAATAAAAAACATAATAAGAACAGTCATCTAGGATCTAGAAAAGGAATCTTAGCCTAACTGGACGCGAAGGGTAAGAGGTCTGTCCAGAAAGGCGTATTCAGCCGGTTTTTCGCACAAAAGACGCCCGGGCATCTTGACTTATAAAAAAATGTGCGCCGGTTAATTTGTGACCTTTTCAGCCTCCTAAAAAATGCGTAAGATACGCGACCCTGAGCCGAGACAGCCGTATTCTCATGGAAATTGGTCCTTACAACTTGTCCGCACCCCTGCTGGTGGCGCCGATGGCCGGAGTGACCGACAGACCCTTCCGCACCCTGTGCCTGCGCATGGGCGCCGGAATGGCCGTGTCGGAAATGATGTCGTCCAACCCCAGGGTGTGGCAATCCGACAAGTCCCGTCGGCGTATGGATCATGAAGGTGAAACCGGTATCCGATCCGTCCAGATAGCCGGTGCCGATCCGGAATTGATGGCCGAGGCGGCCCGGTTCAATGTGGACCAGGGCGCGCAGATCATCGACATCAATATGGGCTGCCCGGCAAAGAAGGTAAACAAGAAGATGGCAGGTTCCGCCCTGCTGCAATACCCGGAACTGGTCGAGTCTATCGTCAGCGCCGTGGTCAAGGCAGTGTCGGTACCGGTAACCCTGAAGATTCGTACCGGCTGGGATCCGGAACACCGTAACGGCGTGCAGATTGCCCGTATCGCCGAGGACTGCGGTATTCAGGCCCTGGCCGTGCATGGCCGCACTCGTGCCTGCATGTACAGGGGGGAAGCCGAATACGACACCATCAGAGCAGTAAAACAAGCCGTCTCCATTCCCGTTGTCGCCAACGGGGATATCGACAGCCCGGAAAAGGCGCGTTTTGTACTGGATTACACCGGCGCCGATGCCATCATGATTGGCCGGGCTGCCCAGGGACGGCCATGGATTTTCAGAGAAATCCGCCACTATCTTGAGCAGGGCACCACTCCCGCACCGCTTCCCAAGGACCAGGAGCGGGCCATGATCCGGGAACATGTTGCCGCACTGCACGAGTTTTACGGTAAAGCGATGGGCGTACGGATCGCCCGGAAACATGTGGGGTGGTACCTGCAAGAGAGTGACGCGGGCCGTGACTTTCGCAGTGATTTCAACGCTCTCGAAGAGGCCGGGCAACAGCTCGACTCTCTGGAGCAGTATTTCGCGAATATAGCTTAACGAACAAAAGAAGAGCAGACCGAATATGTTCGAACAAACTACGACTTCCGATGCACTGGTTACTACTACTAAATCTCCGACCTCCGAGCAGCCCACCCAGCGCCCGCTGCGCAACTCGGTGGAGCAGGCCCTGCGCAATTACCTGGCTCAGCTCAACGGCCAGGAAGTAACCGAGCTGTATGAGTTGGTCCTCGCCGAAGTCGAAGCGCCCATGCTGGACGTGATCATGCAATATACCCGCGGCAACCAGACCCGCGCCGCCAACATGATGGGCATCAACCGCGGCACCCTGCGCAAGAAGCTGAAAAAGTACGGCATGAACTGATAGCTTGGCCACAAGCTATTGATAGCAAAGGCGCTTTACCGGAAAGGTGGGCGCCTTTTCTGCTTTATGTGATACCCCATGTGATACCCGGTGCCGTGTGATACCCCATAGGGCGGGTTTTCTCTCCCTATCTCTTCAGTCTCCCCAGACCAGCCGGCAGCCAGGCGCATCGCGTCAGGAGGGGATTGGGGATGACTGGCGTGACGGCCTGTTGCTCCAGTTCCTGCCAACGGTCCACCAGCCGAGCGGTAAACTCAGGGCACAACTGGGCAGCCACCACATAACCGTCGCGCTTGTTGACGTGGTAAGCCGTTCCAGGGCGGCCTCCTGCAGGCTTTTCTCTCACTGGGGTAAAAATGATGACGCGCCTTTCGGCCAAACGCTCAATGGATTGCTTCACTTTGTCGTGACGGGATTCCACCAGATCGGCAATCTCGCGGCTGCTCATGGTCGGATCACCGGCTGGCCGGAATTACGGTAGCGCGGTCGTTGGAGGCAGGCATTGAGGGGAAGCCGGGGTGGACCCGGCCATTGAGGGAGAAGTTCACCCAGCCAGGTAAGCCGGGTAGTATGGGGCGAGTGAGGCTAGCGCCAACTTATGAACTCGGCGCTCAGTCTTGGAGCGGTAATCGCTCCAGGGGCGCATGTGGCCCTTGCGCTTATCGGTTCATATAAACCTGCTGTGCGGCAGCGGGGCCTACCGCCCCCTCAAGCAAATCATACGAATCCCTCAGGCTCCAGTCGCGCACCGCGGCCGAGGGATTAACCGGCCCATCTTGCCGCCCCTGAGTCATCATCTGCTGCTGCGCAGCTTCGGTACCCAGGGCAGCTTGCTGCAATCCCCAAAGTTCACTGCGGTTATTGCCTGTGCGCCAGGCGCTGGCCAGCGGGTTAACAGGATCGCTCTCCCTCTGGTTTGGGCTCCCGCCGCTCCTGCCAGCCTTCTCGATGATCTTCTCCTCGATGCCGGCGTACACAGCGTTTTGCTGCTGCTCTTCCTGCACTGCCAGCATTTCGTTGTAGATCTCGTCGACCGCTGCCGGGTTGCTGGTCAGGTTTTTCAGTTCCCCTCGTTGCGCCAGGGCCTGCAGGAACTGCTGACGATCGGGGTCTTTTCCTGCCCACGCCGTTAGTTGATCGCCTTGCTTATCGCCATTGCCGCCCATGCCATAGAGCGACTGCAGGCTGCCCAGTCCTTCACCGCGCCGTTCGGTTACTTGCTTCAGCGCGGCTTCCTGCTGCTCGGGTGACATATCCTGGTATCCACGGGAGCCGACCAATCTGGTGATCGCCTTTTCCGACTCCAGCAGGTAATCCTTGGCGGCGCCTTTGTAGCCTTTGTGGTCCGGCCCTTCGGTGAAGCCCAGCTTCTCCTGAATGCCGCTATTCACTACCGCCTGGCTCAGGTAGGTATGCTGCCCCAGGTAGTTACCCAACGTGGGAATGGTGAAGTGCTTGATGGGGTCGTTCTGGTCAGGGCTGCGGCCTTCGGTGACCGGCTTGCGTTCGGTAGTGCCGTCGTCGTAGGTGACCGCCAGGTTGATGGCGAAGCGCGGCACACCGTCCGCCCCCGGCGGCAGCGGCATGAAATCGCTGAACTCGGCCTTGGTGATCAGCTTGCCGGTAGCGGGGTCAATTTTGCCCACTACCTTGCTGGCGTCACCCTTGCTGATCACCTTCATGGAG
This sequence comes from Zobellella iuensis, assembly GCF_016746085.1. Taxonomy (GTDB): domain Bacteria; phylum Pseudomonadota; class Gammaproteobacteria; order Enterobacterales; family Aeromonadaceae; genus Oceanimonas; species Oceanimonas iuensis. The sequence goes on along the minus strand of NZ_JAERTZ010000032.1, from coordinate 63,110 downwards.
TCGACAATCGCCGGGTTGTTGATGCGCTGGTGCAACGCCTGGGGCTCCATGGCATCCAGTTCACCGGCTGCCCCTTGCTTGATGATGCCGTCCAGCTCACGCAGTGCGGTTTGCCCGGCCTGCAGTGCCTCGCTGTTGTACAGGCCAATGTTGAACTTGCCGGCGCGAGGATCGGTGGCAATTCGCATTTCATCATCCGTCAGCGGCTGGCCGGCGGCGGCTTTCTCATAAATCACCGAAAACAGTGGCGTGTGCTCTTCCTGGAACCGCTGCCGCTCCACCTGCTCAACCTCAAACTGCTGCGCCCTGGCCAAGCGAGCCTCCTGCTGCTGTTGCAAGGAAAGCGTGCGCTTGCGGTAATCCTGATCGGCGGCAAATTGCCTCAGCCCCTGATCATGGGTTCTATCGCTCTCAAAATCCTTTCGCTTTGCCCTGCCTTCCGTATGCTTCATGTCCCATTGCTTGTAGTCGTGGTCGCGCTGGCTTTCCAGCTCGCGCAACCCCATCAGCTTGTCGGCCCGCGCATCTTCCTTCTTGCCCCGTTGGTAGCCGTCCATCATCTGGAAACCAGAAATGAACCCGTTGGCCAGTGAACCCAGTCCTTCCGCCATGTTGATGCCCTCTCAGTGAGTGTGGGTGGAATAGTCTTTGATATGAGTGTGCGCCGGTTGGCCCTCGGCCCATTGCTCGGGAAACCGCCGCTTGAAGTAGTCATCGAACTCGGCCCGACTCATGCCGCTGCCGGTGCCGGCGGCGAAAGGGCCGCCGGTTATCAGTTCGTCGACTGCCAAGGCAATCTCATCGCTGTCTTCTTGCTTGCTCACGATCTCTTCTCCTGCTGCCAGAAACGAAAAAGCCCCGGCGGTGAGGCCAGGGCTGGTTGGTCATGTGATAGACAAATATCCCATGATGGAGACAGGCTAACGCCGGGAGAGAGGCGAAGCAATACGGGCTGTTGGCTACCGGCAGCTGGCGTTGCGCACTGGCTGTGCGCAACTGCGCAGTTGGATGCGCAGTTGGATGCGCAGTGCGCAGGCGGAGCAAACCCTTTGCTGGCAAGGCTTTCATCCACTCCATCCGCCGCCGTCTATGTTCGCCGATCGCAACTGGTCAGAGCAGATTGCGCAGCACCACTAATCTGGTCTGACCTGATCAAAATGTGAGCCCAGAAGGGAAAGGCACCCCTAGAGATGTCCAGCCTTACTCAGTTGCTCCGCCAGTGCCTTGGCCAAACTGCTCGTAAATACGCTATTGGTTACATTCGCCAGCCCCTGAGCATGAGTGCTTGCCCCACCAACCCACGATTTTTTGTTGGTTGCCGTATCAAAAAGGGTGACCTGGTATCCGTCATTCCGACTGAACGTGCTCATAGGAATGGCTGAACCATAGGCGGTTATTGTGTTCCCCCAGACATTAGCATTGCCCTGGGCCACATAACCAAAGTTGTGCTCTCGGGTAACATTACCGCCGTAGTCAACGATCAGGTAACCATCTATCCCCTTTTGCTGGATCATGCTGGTGACAGCCTGCTCTTCATAAACCCGAGTTGGCGGAAACAGCTCCAGACCTCTGATACAGCCCCCTCCCTTCTCGATAATGGCGCCGCATAACGCCCCCTGAAGCAGTGACGCATACTCAAGATTCACACCCGGGGTGACGACAAGGAATCTGTTGTACTTTTTCCCCATAAACTCGGGGTCGGTGAAGCTGGTTATATCTGTTGATGCGCACCCAGCAAGGGTGGCGAACACTGTTAACGCTAGCCCGGCTTTTATCATTCGTTACTCCCTGTTATTGCTGTGTTTCCCAATCTTATCCGTACCCAATCAAGTCTATCATCGCTCCAGGCGCAACCTGTGATCATGGCCTCATGAATGGCACTTCAGATGTTGGCTACCAAAGAGGAAATCCTGCTTTGAAACCGGCGCGGTTTTGCGCCCGTCCCTTGCCTGTTGAACTGTCGCCCGAACTGTCGGATGAGCTGTCGGGTGAACTGTCGCCGATCCCCGCTCCAGCCCGGCCTGCCCTGGGCTTGGAAGTGTCGGGTAAACTGTCGGGTAATGTGTCGCTGGTGCCACCCAAGGCCTGGCTGGAGCCGGCTTTGAATGTGTCGGGTAAAGTGTCGGGCAATGTGTCGCCCGGCCAGGGGAGCCCTGATCCGGGGCACCCATACGCGCGGGGAATATCGTTCCATCGCCTGGATCAGCTCCATCCGGCGGCGTTCGGCAATCGGGGCACCCATACGCGCGGGGAATATCGGGATAGTCCCATCCCCCCTGCTCTGGCTGGCGTGTTGGGGACTCGTTTCCAGGAACGATACCCCGCCCACTCCCCAAGTAGGGGGCGTTCGGTAGGGTGGGCGTTTCGCCCTCCCTGCTGCGTCAGCCTTCTATGTGCGATCGCTCCGATGTACCCGAAACAGGTACACAGCGGGGTTGCTGCCGGGTGTCACCGATTTGGTGACAGTGTCACAGCCGAAAACCCGGCAGTGGTCCCGGCCCGGTTGTGTGCCGCTTTGGTACACCTTCCCGTGTTCCAATTTGGCACACGAACGACAGCCCTTGTGGAGCCTGGGCGGTGGTTTGCGCTCCACAATGTTTCCCTGTTTCGGGGAATGCTCCCCGTCTTGGGGAGCAAAGGGGCGTTATATCCCAACCACAAATTGTGGATGGGAATGCTCCCCCGTCCTGGGGAGCAAAGGTTTACCGTTCTTGTGAAGGCTTTACAGGATCTGTAAAGGTCCGGGCTTTTTCGGCGTTTTCCGAAAATCACAGGCTCAGCAGGTTTTCCAGGGTGGCGTCAAAGCGTTGGGTGTCCTTGCGGTCATGGTCGATCAGGTACCGCAATACCGTCTTGGCTTCGGCCTTGTGGCGGGGGCGGATCTCGGCCAGCAATGACAAGGTGAAGTGCTCGCGGGCATGCGCTTCTTCCGGCCCATCCCAGTCCGTGGCCGCATTGCGCAGCCGGTACAGGTCATGCCAGAAAGCCAGCTCGTGAAGGCAGTCTTCCAGGGTGTGCGGCACCAGCTCCGGGTGTTGGCGGAACCGGGCGGCGGCGTCCTTGTCATCAATGCCGCCATGCCGGCCGGCCCTTACGCCTTTCAGCACACGCACACAGAAGCGGTCGGCCTCGGTCATCATGTCCGGATCATCACCGAACCGGGCGGCGGCCTCGGCTTGGTTGATGGCCTTCGCTCTGGTGCGCTCGGCCAGCTCTCGCAGGTCAGCAAAGCCGATAGAGCCGAAAGCGGCGGTCAGGGTGTTGCCGGTGCTGGCAAGCAGGTATTGGGCATAGCGGCTTTCCAGCTCCCTGGGCGGGGTCTTGATGCGCTCGGCGGCGGCCAGAGCCTTATCTATCAGCGCCGGGTTGCCGCTCTGGATGGTCTCGCGCAGCCACAGCACGGCGTCCAGCTCCTTATCCCCGGTCACGGCCCGCTGCTCCGGCAGCATCACGGCGGCCACGCTGGTGGCTGTGGTGCCTTGCAGGGGCGGCAGGGTGAACAGCTCCCGGTGCTTGGGGTTGTCGCTGAATGCGCCCGAGCGCCGGGCTATGGTCTTCACGGTGCCAACGGGCAGGCCAAGCAGCGCGGCGACCTCGGTGAAGGAATGGCGGCGCTTCAGCTCGATGATTTGCTGGCGCTGTTCGGTGGTGGTGGTGCTGGGTCTGGCCATGTAGTTTGAATCCGGTGGTTTCAATGTGGTGATTGTATCATCGTTTGAATCTGGTGGTTTCAATTCGGCATAACGCCTGACAAATCAGGGTGGCCAACGCTGGGATTTCAGCGGTGAAGCAGGACCGGCTACTACGAAAGTTTCGTAGTAAAGGGACCGCGTTCGACGGGGAGCCATTCGAGAGCTCGGCGGGAAAGGCCGGCAGGTGGTAGGCAGGGCCGGCCAAGAGACAGCAACAAGAACTGTATATCCATACAGCACCGGTAAGCGACCCCAGTTTGGGGTTGTTTTTCGACCCCAGTTTGGGGTTGTTTTTCGACCCCGGTTTGGGGTCGTTTTGGCAAATACCCCCGACTTGGGGGTGTTTTTACCCCCCTTTTAGGGGTGTTACTCCAGTTTGAGGGGGTGAGGTTGATTGGCGTTGTCCATCCCCTATCAAGGAACTACAATTCCCTCGGAAGCCCCTGTTCTGCTACCTCCGGAGGCAATTGTAGCCTGGTACGTGTAGCACTTCGGGGGCTTTTGCTTATGCCCCCAGGCATTACATCGTGTTGCCGGCACCGATAGCGCTTAGTATGCTTTGCTTAAGACCTCGACGGTCACCCTCCTTGGGCAATTGCAGCCCTCTGGACTGGTGACTGCCGGGGTTTTCCTTCACATAATGAAGAACCCATCTCTCAGCCAGCCGGCTTTTCGTTATCAGGCATCAACCGGGACAAGTCCATGGTCTTCAGCATTTCCACGTTCGCCTTGTGACGACGATGATTGTCCTGCCGTAGAGACTCGATCTCATCAAGGGTCAGCAGCCTGGGGATTTTCTCGCCGGCGGGCAATTGCCGTTTGGGCTTCATGGCGTGGTCAATGCTGCTCAACATGAGCCCGGGCGGTAATGTCCACACCCAGCGCCTTGGTCACCGCCATGATGGTCCTCAGGGTCGGATTGCCCCGCTCGCTGAAGCTCCGGTAAAGCTGCTCGCGGGACAGGCCGGTTTCCCTGGCCAGCTCGCTCATGCCCCTGGCACGGGCGGCAATGCCGATCGCCTTGGAGATATAGGCAGCGTCCCCGGTCTCCAGCGCATCGGCGATAAACTCGGCGATGGCCTCCGGACTGCTCAGGTACTCGGCGGGGTCGAACTCGGTGAATGCTTCAGCCATGGTGCTGTTCCCTCCATTCCTTCAATATCTGGTGAGCGGTCTCGATATCCCGGCGCTGGCTGCCCTTGTCGCCACCGCACAGCAGCAACACCAGCACCTCACCCTGCTGGTAGTAGTAAACCCGGTAGCCCGGCCCGTAGTGAATACGCAGTTCGCTGACGCCCTGCCCCACCGGGGCCACGTCGCCGGCCAGGCCGGCAGCCAGCCGGTTGATCCGGGACACTACCCGGGCCCTGCCGGTATCGTCCTTCAGCTTCTTCAGCCACTGCCGGAACTTGGTTGATTCGATCACCTTCATGGCGTGAATTGTAGTTTATAACCCACACAGGAACAACAGACACAGGCATGGGATTCACCCGGGCGGCCATGGCTGTTATGCTGCGACTCAGCCCGTGAACCCAGTCCACACGGCCAAAGCCCTGAAGCCTGCCCAGCGTCAGGGCTTTTTCTTGCCTGTGGCTCCCGGCTGCGTTCGCCGGCGTTGCCGGCCAAGCCGCCCGGCACGCGGTGCCGGTAGTGAGGTACCGCGGTCGTTGTTGGCCTTTTCGCCCAAATTTCGCCGCCGGCGACCAATTGTGATGCCACCCCTTGGGAATCCCCTTAATGACAAAGGGCTGGTATATAAACATATAAGAGCACACATCATGTCCACCTCTACCCGGCTGACCATATAAGGGGACACATCATTTCACCCCCTCACAGCTCCAGGCATTCAGCGCCCGCTGTACGGTCTTGGTTGAGATCCCCAGCCGCTCGGCCACTTGCTGCCGGCTCAAGCCCTGGGCGGCCAGCTCCCGCGCTCGCTGCCGGCGTTCCACCTGGGTGCGCTGGCGCTCCTGCTGATACTGGGCGGCAGCCCTGATACCCTGGCTTCTTCTGCGCTTCTCCATTCGTTTGGCATGCCGTAAAAGTTTCTCCGGCTTGCCGATCAGGGTCAGCATGTGGGCCTGCTCCTGCTCGGTAATGGCCAGGTCGTCGATAATGCGGACATTGGTCAACCGGTAACGCTGGTTCTGCCCGCTGCTGGCCGGGTGCCCCACGCTCTCCCGAAATCGCGCCAGCAGGGCGCCCAGCCGCACCGGCAGCCGCTCGAGAGCATACTTGCCGTGCGGGTCGTTGAAGCATTCGGCGGCGTACTGCTGGCACTCCCTGAGTAGCGTCCGCTCGTCGTGGCAGAAGTCGGCGGCGGCCTGGGCAAAGGCAAACAGGGCCCGGGCCCTGTGATCACTCAGCCCTTCCCGCAGGGCCGCCAGGGTTTTCAGATCCTCCATTCGGGCGGCGGCCAGGGTGCGGGCATTGAGCAACTGCCTCACGCTCTGCCGGTTCCCCTCTGGCTGCCGGCGCTCGCCCGGGGCCCGCTTCACCGGGGCCGGGTAAGTGCGCTCGTACCACCGGAGCAAGGGCCGCTCCAGCTCGGCGAAGTCTACGGGCTGCGCCAGCTGCGCATAACTCACCTGGTGGCCGTTGCGCTGGTTCACACTGCCGGCCAGCCGCAGCACCCGGGCGGCGTCCCGTGCCTTGGGATCGGCGCCAAAGTCCGCCAGCCGCCGGATAAGCAGATCCTCCACCCGTTGCCAGCGGCCAAGGATCTTGGTTCTCAGCTCGGCCTGGGCGCTGCCTTTGCCCTTGTCGGTACCGATGAAAAAGGGCGCCTTAAGCGCCCATATCAGGTAGATGCCCCGGCCACTGTCGGCGGCCAGGGTCGGCAAGGGTAAATCCCCCGCATTCTCCAGCACGGCCTGTAAGCGCTCCCGGTAGCTCAGCCCGACCAGGGCCGGGATCTGGTAGGTGTCCAGATCCACAAAGCAGGCGTTCAGGTGGGTGATGTTGGCCACGCTGCGCCGGCGGAAGGGGGCGATCCCGTTCTGGCTCAGGTACACATCCGCGGCGCCGATGGCGGCCAGCCGCTCGGCTTCATCAGGCGCCAGCACCGGCGGATGGCTGAACTCCCGCCAGCACTCGCCGTTCACGGCAATGGCGATATGGCTCGCCTTGGCGCCAGGGGCACCGTGGATCAGCCGGACATGCTCCCGGGGACCGAAGTCCAGGGCATACTGGTTCAGCCTGGCTTTACGCTGTGCGTTCATCCGGCCCCCTCAGTGCAACACGGCTCGGGACCGGCCCGACTCGATAGCAGGCAGATGACCATGCGCGGTCTCGGCCAGCTCCGCCAGCAGCGCATCCAGCACTTCCAACGCTACTGGAGAAAGACCGCTCGCTCCCATCATGCCCAGGTACAGGGCAAGGGCCTGCTGTTCGCCCTGCTCCCGTCCCAGGGCCGCCACCAAGGTTCCTTCAATATGATCCTGCATGGCTAGGCGCAAAGTGTCGGGGTCCATGGGTAGCCCGGCCCGTTCGCCAGGGAGAGCACCCTGGTAATGTTCATGGTAACGATGGGCCAGCAGGCCGCGCAGCAGCGGCAGATCGGCAGGCACAAAGGGTTCGCCCCACGGCTTGGCCCTCAGCCCGTGCGCCAGCAGGGTATCCCGGCCCCGCCAGGGCGCCAGGTACTCAGCCTGCAGTACTTCGGTGTGGTCGTAACAGTCCAGGCCGTCCAGCCGGCATGGCAGCCCATCGAGCAGGGCCGCCAGCTCTGCCACAAGCTCGCCTTCGCTGGCGCCGGTATGGAAGGGGCCCAGCCGGAATGGCCAGCGGTTGAACACCGTCAGCTCGATGGTGAAAGCCCCCTGGGCGTAATGCGGGTGCTCGCTCATTCGTCGCCCCCTTTCTGCCAGGCGCCGCGCAGGCTCTGGGCACCAAGCCAGACCTTCGGCGCTCGGCCATACCCGAACGGGGGGATCACCTCGCCGTCATCATCAAGCCGGGTGGTGAAGTGAACGGCCCTCTCCACATAGGTAGAGCCGGCCAGGGCAGCGCTGGCCTCAGTGACGATCTCGTTTTGGCTTTTGCCGTAGGCCAGGAAAGGCCCGTAGCCATGAACGTCACCCTCTATCGTGGTACAGCAGATGATAAACTCGAGCGGGCGGCGGGAACTGTCGGCGGCAGAGCGGAACAGCTCAAGCTGGCGCTGGTATTCGGCGTATTGCTCCTGGGCGTCCTGGGTGGCCGGGTCCAGTTGGTAACGCTGGCAAAACTCGGTGAAGGGTTTCATTTCCGGCCCCCTGTTTCCCGCGCCAGCATCAGCGCTTTCTCTATCTCGGCAATCTCGTTGAGAGAGTCGACGATCACCTGGCCCACTTCATGGAGTAGGTGGCCGGTATCGCTCGCCAGGTCAGTGTCGATCCCTACCTCCGGATCAATGCCAGTCAGCATCTCCCCCAGGGCCTTGATGCCAACGCCGATATTCGCTACCCGGGTATGGTGGCGGGCAATGTGTTTCTCGGCATCTGCCTTGGTCAGGGTGCGAGTGATGGTAATAGCGCTCATGCTGCCACCTCCTGCCCGGCAGGGCGGCGACCGGCAAACACCAGCGGCAGGCCGGCCAGGTAGGCGCGGGCCTCGGCTTCGGTGCGGCCATAGGCGGAAATGGTGCGAATGCGGGAAAGCTCGGCCAGCTTGCGGCCTTGGGCAACGATCAGAAAGGTGTAGATCATGATGATGGTTCCTATGTGCAATGCGACATAGGCGGATCGGGTAGCCGCAAAGCAGTGCTCACATAGGAAAGCACAGCGGGGGCGTTTTCTTTGGCTCCCGACCCATGCCCCCGAAACAGGGGAGTCACAGCCGCCATGATTGGCCGCCGTGGGGGAATGGGGTTCAGATTGTCCTATGTGAGTCACAGCCTGCGGGTGCTTAATCCGCCTGCCTTGCTGGTTGCTTAAGCCAGCACTGGCGATGATACACAGGGAAACCGGGGGACACAATGCCCCCTCGTGGGAATAGCGGATCATGGGGAAAGCTCCGGGTCAGGCGCTGGCGGTGGCCGCGGTAGTAGCTGCAGTGATGGTGGATAAATCAGGGTAGCGGCCGGCAATGCGGGTCATTCGTTCCGGCGACAAGGGCGGCGCATTGCGCTTTCGCCGCTGGCGGTTTACATCCGCCAGCACCTTGAGGCAGTCGGCCCGGGTCTGAATCCGCCAGCGGTTATGCCGCCCTTCGTTGGTGCCGTTGGCATCCTGGCCAGCATCCAGTTTAATCCCCAGCTCACGCTCAAGCAGCGACGGTATATTCCGGCTGGACGTGGCCCCGCTATTGTTCAGCATACTGAGCACGGTCACGCCCTCAGGAGACTCGGCCAGGAATAAGGCAACCCGCTCCCGAATTGTTGCCGGGCTGCTCACTGGCTCCCGTTCGGTGCCGGTGCTACCATTACCGAGCGTTATGCTGCTGTGTTGAAGGGCTTGGACTCGTGCGGAGTTCAGGCCCTTTTTGCTGTCGGTCATGCGGCGTCCCCCTTATGCGGCCTTCAGGCCGGAAATCCATTTTTGAATATCCGACTCGCGCCAGCGGGTCACGCCGCCCAGCTTTACGCTTTTTGGAAACTTGCCGGCTTTCTCCCATCGCCAGATCGATACCCGGCTGGCGGGTACCAGAGCTTGAACCTGCTTTACGTTTAACAAACGGTCTTGATGTATAGCGTCCATAAATCCCCCCGTGGGTTGCTTGTTGTTACAGAGGGATTCTGTGCTTTGCCGGTGGGGGATTCTTGTCAGGTGCCAAGAATATTCTTGGCTGACAAGAATTCAGTTCTTCGGTGGCGGGTACTGCAGGATTTTGAGGGCGGCGGAAATGTCCTTATTCAGGTTATCCAGGCGCTCGGCAGTCAATCCCAGCTTCTGGGCCTTGTCGATGACAGCCCCTTTGATGCCCGCCATGTTGATGTTGTTTTCGCCCTTCCTCATCCGGGGATCATCGGTGTTTTCGTAGAGCAGGACGGCCATCACGCCCAGCACATCAAACCAACGATCTTCATTGATAAGCGGCTTGGTCTGGCTTTTACCTGCCGGCGAGTCCGTTTCTTCCCCCTGTAGAATACGGCTTTCAAGGTCCAGCAGAGCCTTGGTGCGCACCACCCACAAGGCATCTTCCGGCAATGTCGCGGCAGGGTAGTAATCCCTTTCGCTAAAAGGCTTTGGCCGCTCAAAACTGGGGAGCTTGTCACTGGGAAGATCACTGAACCGATCTTGCAACTGGTAGTAATCACCCCCAGCATCTATAACAAAGACCCCCTCCAAACAGTGCAAGGTAATCTCGGGGCCACCTGTCAGCATCTGATAGCGGTGCTCAACATCAAGCCGTTCAGCTCCGATCAGAGGAAGATCAAAAACCTCGCCACCCTCGCCCAAACTCACAACCGCGGTATATTTATAGGGTGAGATAAGATCCGTGAAATTATTTTTAATAATAAAATCTGCGACATGAGCACTCAGCTTAAAATGCTCAACCAAGATATCAAGCATAAGAGGATCACATAAGCTAGCAGCCTCTTTCCTCAGCTCTCCCATGAGAAGCCTGGCAACCAGATTAGAGTAATCCTCGTCGACCTCCGCTCTCTTTTTAGACACCGCTTTGTTTGGAAAAGATACGGATAAGATAAGATGGCCATCCAATGCAAGCCTAAGCACATCCGCTTCAGTCACCTTCTCACCAAAAGAGCTACTAAGCCTGTCGGCTGCTTCTGGCACCGTCAGCCATTTCTTGAGCTGGAACAGCTTTGACATGTTATCGCTACCTCTGCGGCCCTGAAAAAGGTGCCGGGGCAGGCTGGCAGGGTTCACCAGCTTTTCGGGGCGTCCCCCTATTCCCGGCAAACTCGGTTATGCGGTGCGGTTGAACGAGGCCGGGATCACGTTGTCCGGCTCCTCGGCCAGCAGCTCCAGGCGGTCGAGCCAGCGATTCAGCACCTCCAGCTTTTCCGGCAGGTACTGGCTGCGGTTGTACACGGCGAACACGCCGCCCAGTTCATGGCCGGCCAGCAGCTCCACCACATGGGGCGGGGCGCCCAGGTCGGCGTTTTTGGTGATGAAGGTGTGCCGCAAGTTGTGCAACGTCCAGGGCTCCCGGTGCTTCAGCCGCTTGTGGAAGGTGCGGCCCTGCTGGCTCACGGCCTCGGGCTTCTTGAGCTGGCCCAACAGGTAAGGGCCACCATTGGAGCGGCGCATTTCTTCCAGCCAGGGGATCACCCGTTCGGGTATGGGCCGGATAATGCGGGTGCCGGTCTTGCTGTTCGCCTCGGGTACCGTCCACAGCCGGGCCTCCAGATCCCATTCAGCCCAGGTTGAAAGCCTGATCTCCTGGGTGCGGGCACAGAACGCGGTGATCAGCCTGAGCAAATCTCGGTAATAGGGCTGGACGCCGTTGTTATCGAGCCAGCGCCACAGGCCGCCCAGCTCGGCATCGGTGAGCACCCGGTCCCGCTTGCCCTGCTTCTTGCCCACGTCCGGTATCGTCAGCCCTTCCAGGGCGGTGCTGGTGGCGTAGCCGCGGCGCTCGCAGTAGCGCAGCGCCTGCTTGCACATCTGCAGCACATAGCCGGCGGCCACGGGGGCACCGTTATGGCTGATCCGCTCCAGAGCGGTGAGCCACTGGCGGCGGTCGGCCAGGTTGAGCGGCAACTTGCCGATCTGGGGGAAGATATGGATCTCGAGCTGGCGCCGGTGCTTGTCGTGGTTGGTGCGGTTGTGGGCGGCGTAGTTATCCAGCCAGTATTCCAGGGCATCCCGTACCGTGACCGGCTTCAGCGCTTCCTGGGCGGTAGCATTGAGCTTGAAGCGGGGATCCTCGTTGTTGGCCAGCCACTCCCGGCACTGGTCACGCAGCTTGCGGGCGGCGGCCAGGGACAGCTCCGGGTACTTGCCCAGCAGCAGCCGCTCCAGTTTTCCGCCCCTGCCGCCCAGCCGATAGCGGAAATACCAGGACAAGGAGCCCGACTTGATCAGCCGGGCGGATAACCCGTCACCATCGGTAATCCAGGTTTCCCGCTCGGGCGGCTTGCGGATCAGTCCCTTTATCTTGTTGTCGTTCAGCTGGTTGGTGGCCATGCTTCACCATGTCATGTGATACCCTGTGTGATACCCCAATCATAGTGTTTCACAGAAAATAAGGGAATCAACATGAAACAATATGAGCCACAAAAGCCAACTAATTCCTTACCTGTCAAATGGTTGCGTTAATCAACATGGAATGACATGAACAGCACTGAAACAGGTTATGTGGTAATACGGCATGAACTGATCAAACATCGGTCAAGGCATTGAATTCGAAGGCACCGGTCACCCCGGTGCCTTTTTTCTGCGCCAGGCCGAGGCAGCAAGGCCACGCCCATGCGGCGGCGGCCCGGAGCTCCGGCTGGCCATCAACCCGGTTCGACATCAGGCATGATCACCATAATCTGGCTACACTGAACAACATGGTAACCAGAAGGAACTGTGCCATGAAAAACCTCCTCGCCCCCGGCCTGATGGGCCTGCTTTTGATGGGTTGCGCCCATCAATCCCCAATAGAGACAAATGAACAGCGGCTCCTGGCCGATAGTCAGCGCTGCAACCAAGCCGCCATGGGGCAGGCGTCCGTCCAGCTCCACACCGCGAGCGCCCCCCTCCCCGGTGCCTCACCTGGCAGACGGAGCCATAATGCCTATTTCATGTGCATGAGAGAACTCGGCTGGTAACTCGGATAGCGCCCATACGTCGGCGCCTGCCGACACAGGCCGAAGGCTGCTTTTAGGTAGCCCCTCGTCGGCAACTCCAGGGGCCAGAGCATCTGCCATAGCGTCTTTGGTCTTGCATTCCATGCCGGCAAGGGGTAGGGTATGCGCGCCGAATCTCCGGCATCACGGTAGAGATACTCATGGAACCCAGTAGTTGTAGCTTACAGACAACCACTTCCGAGCCTATGACAGGTCGGGGGCTGGGACTGCCCGCGAGACTGCTGCGCCCCTGACGGCCGATGTCTCCCGGCCGGCCAGCCCCGGCCCAGGAGACAAAGATGACCTACGCCATTCTGTCCGAAGCGCTGCGTGCCGCCATGGCCCGCAACGACGACAACGCCATCACCCATCTGATCGCCGAGCTGCAGCCGGCGGATCTGGCCGATTTTATCACCCAGCAAAACCCGGCCGCTTCCCTGGAGCTGCTGCGCCACCTGCCCCTGCCGGAGCGGGCCGAGGCTTTCGGCTACCTGGAGCAGGAACAACAGCTGAACCTGGCCCGGCTGATGCCGGAGCGGGAACTGGCCGGACTCATGACCCCCATGCCCGCCGACGAACGGGCTGACTTGTTCAACCTGCTGCCCGAGCCGAGGCAGGAAGCCACCTTGCGCCACCTGGCCCGGGAAGAGCGGGAGGACGTGCGCCGCCTGGCCAGCTACCGAGAAGGCACCGCCGGCGCCCTGATGACCACCGACTATGTCACCATCCCCGAGCAGGCCAAGGTGGCCGAGGCCCTGGCCCTGGTGCGCCGGACCGCGCCGGACGCCGAGACCATCTACCAGCTCTATGTGCTGGACGAGCGTCGCCGGCTGGTCGGCACCCTGTCCCTGCGGGAGCTGATCCTCAACAGCCCCGCCTCCAGCGTGCGGGCGCTGATGACCACCGAGCTGGTGCAGGCCGAGGTCGATCTGCCCCAGGAAGAAGTGGCCCGCCTTATAAGCCGCTACGACCTGCTGGCCCTGCCGGTGGTGGACGCCGAGCAGCGGCTGGTGGGCATCATCACCTACGACGATGCCATGGACGTAGCCGAGGAAGAGGCCACCGAAGACATCCACAAGGGCGGCACCATCGGCAAGCTGGAAGGCGGCCTGCGCAACGCCAGCCTGTTCACCCTGTACCGCAAGCGCATCGTCTGGCTGGTGCTGCTGGTGTTCGCCAATATCTTCTCCGGCGCCGGCATCGCCCATTTCGAGGAGACCATCGAGGCCTACATAGTGCTGGTGTTCTTCCTGCCCCTGCTGATCGACAGCGGCGGCAACGCCGGTTCCCAGGCCGCCACCCTGATGGTGCGCGGTATCGCCACCGGCGACGTGCGGCTGGCGGACTGGGGCAAGCTGCTGGGACGGGAGATGATAGTGGCCACCGGCCTGGGCCTGACCATGGCGCTGGCGGTGTCTCTGCTCGGCACTTTCCGTGGCGGACCCGATATCGCCCTGGTGGTGGCATTAAGCATGCTGGTGATCGTCATGGTCGGCAGCCTGATCGGTATGAGCCTGCCCTTTGTCCTCAACCGGCTGGGCTGGGATCCGGCCACCGCCAGCGCCCCCCTGGTCACCACCATCGCCGACGCCAGCGGGGTACTGATCTACTTCGGCATCGCCACCAGCCTGCTGGGCCTGCCGGCCTGAGGCCTCGACCTCAAGGCCGCTCGAATTTATTCGGTCGGCAGCACCGGGAGTTGGCGTTGTGCCAGCCAGCCTTTGGCTGCCAGCTCCCAATCACCACCTTGCTGCCACTCGACCAGCACCCACTCCAGATCTTCCTGCTGCCAGCGCATGGCCGCCAGCAGCGCCAGCGCCTCGGGCGCACTCCGCTCCAGGGCCCGGCGGGCCAGGGTATGGGGCCTGTCGCCTTCGGGCCAATCCCCTTCCTCCAACCGTGGTCCCAGATAGTTGGGTCCCAGATCATGCAGCCGTTCGAAGAATCGCGCCACAAAGGGCGACGAGGCCTCGGGCATCCAGATGCTCAAGCTGGCATCCGCCTCGCCGGCCCACAGCCGCTGCCAGCTCTGACCGAGGTTGGCCCGGCTGATGCTCACCTCGAAGCCGGCCCGCTCCAGCACGGCAGCGGCCATATGGCTGCTGGCCAGTTCCTGGTATTGTTCACCACTAAGCAGGCGGATTTCCCGCTGGGGCTCGCCGCCACAGGCGCTCAGTAACAGCGCCAACACGGCTCCCAGTCTTGCTATCCACGTCATCGCCGCCTCCTGAAAAGGGCCAAGAATGCCCAAAAGTCGCCCCGGGATCATGCCTTTCGTGTCGGCCAGCCGCTGGGCCGGCCATAAGACACGATGAGCACCGCCAAACGCAGGGGCTGTCGCATCGCCACCGCTCGCCCCCGCCGCCGAAAAAACAGCCTTTGCCATTGAATCGGCAGGGCTTTCCCGGAACCTTGCCAGCGGATAGGGTACTATTTTTTCCCCCTCCTGGCCTCTTTTTGGCCAATTTATGGTAACGTGCGCCCGCCTGCTCCATGGATCGCGGCCTTGCGTCGGACCCGTATAGGTAAACCTTTGTTTTTTCATAAATTAAATGGATTCTCAGATGCGTCTGTTAACCCTGTTGAAAGCGGCTGCGCTCAGCCTGTTGCTGAGCGCCTGTGTGGCCCCCATGCTGGCCATGGGCCAGGGCCAGTTGATGTGGGCCCTGCTCAAACCCCTGGTGGGGCTGGACCCCAACACCACCAACCTGTTCGAGCAACCGGTGATCAAGACCCGGATGACTGGCCTGCTCGGGCCCCATTACGACACCACGGTGGACCTGCTGCGCACCGCGACCGAATTGCAGCAGGAAGGCCCGCTGTTCTACCTGGCTTCCCGTTATAGCCCGCTGGAAGGACCGGAGCGAGCCGGCTTGGTATGGAACTCGGAAACCAACCAGATGGCGGCCCTGCTCAATACCGGCGAGCAGACCAAGGTGTTCACCGAATCCCATACCGGCCGGGCGGCCGTATGGCCCGCCGCCATGCAGGACTGGCTGAACCACAACACGGCGCCGGCGCTGCTGCCCCTGGCCGGACCCGAGAGTTCCCCGCCGGCCACGGTACTGGCACCGCAGCAGTTGGCCCCGTCAGCCCAGGCCCTGCCGGCGGCAACCGGGGAGCCGCCCCTTGGCCAGCTACAGGCCGAACTGGCCGAAGCCAGGGCCAAGCTGCGGGCGGCGGAACAACAGCTGCAGCAGCTGGAAAGTGCCCCGGCTCCCAAGCCCGACAGCGCCTCCCCTGCGGCCGGCAACGACAAGGAAGCCGCCATGGAAGCCATGTTTAACGGCAACTGATCGGACCGGGCTCAGGCCAGGGCCTCCGGGGATACCGGCAGTATCTGGCCGGCGATATAGCGGCTCTCTCGGGAAGCGAGACAACGCATGGCCGATATCCTCCCTCCCCCCGCATGCCGGCTTGCACCGGCAAGGCGCCTCCCCATAGCCGGGATGCTAGATTTAAACAGTGTCCCCCTTGCCGGGGACAGCAGAGGAAAGCCTACGCCTTGCGGTTGCCGCCACCGGCGGCAGGGGTGGAAGAGGCTCCCCATCTCGACGAGGAAAAAACAGCATCCTCAGGAAGAGCACGAAACCGAGCCCGATTAGTCTCTACAGATGGAACAATGCCGCTGGCCAGGAGAACAAGGCGACATGGCAAGTCGCGCCAGGACAACACGGAGATGACCAGGATGGGCAGAAGCCGGAGGCCCCGTTTTATGGCCGATGCCATGCTGGGACGGCTGGCGCGCTGGCTGCGAGTGCTGGACTTCGACACCCGCTACCAGCCCGCCTTGACTGATCATCAACTGGTGGAATTGGCCAATGCCGAAGGGCGGATACTGCTCACCCGGGATAGGCACCTGGTGCGCTTTCTGCGCCCGGACCAGGCCTTGCTGCTCGGCTCCCAGGTCCCCCTGGTGCAGTTGCAGGAAGTGATCGGGGCCTGCCGGCTCCCACCGCCGCCGCGGCTGTTCCGCCGTTGCCTGCTGTGCAACACGCCCCTGTGCCCGGCCCGGCCCGAGGACCTGAGCGGCCGCCCGCCGCCTTTGCCGCCCGACGGCATGGCGCCGGTGTTCCAGTGCCCCCATTGCCGCCGCCTGTACTGGCCGGGCTCCCATACCCGGCGCATGCGCGAGGCGCTGCAACGGGCCCTGCCCGATTGGTTGCCCGGTGGCTAGCCCAGTCCGCCCAGGTTGACGTATTTGGTTTCCAGAAACTCCTCCAGGCCGATGCGGGCGCCTTCCCGGCCCAGGCCGGATTCCTTGACCCCGCCGAAGGGGGACACCTCGTTGGAGATGATGCCCTCGTTCACCCCCACCATGCCCGACTCCAGCGCCTCGGCCACCCGGAATACCCGGTTCAGATCCTTGGTGTAGAAGTAGGCGGCCAGGCCGAAGGGGGTGGCGTTGGCGCGGCGCACCGCCTCGGCCTCGTCCTGGAAGCGGAAACAGGCCGCCACCGGGCCGAAGGTTTCCTCCTGGGCCAGTTGCATGCCTTCGTGGGCCTCGCGGATCACGGTGGGCTGGTAGAAGGTGCCGCCAAGCTCATGACGTGCCCCGCCACACACCAGCTGGCCGCCCCGGGCCAGGGCGTCCGCCACATGGCGCTCCACCTTGGCCAGCGCCGCCGGGTTGATCAGCGGCCCCTGCTGGGCGCCGGGGGTCAGGCCCTCGGCCACCGTCATGGCGGACGCGGCCTCGGCCAGGCGGCTGACGAAGGCGTCGTAGATACCGTCTTGCACGAAGAAGCGGTTGACGCACACGCAGGTCTGGCCGGTGTTGCGGAACTTGGAGGCCAGGGCCCCGGCCACGGCCGCGTCCAGATCCGCATCGTCGAACACGATAAAGGGAGCGTTGCCGCCCAACTCCAGGGAGAGCTTCTTCACCGTGTCGGCGGCCCTGGCCATCAGCAGCTTGCCCACCCGGGTCGAGCCGGTGAAGGACAGCTTGCGCACCACCGGGCTCGCCATCATCGCCTCGCCGATGGCCGGGGCATCGCCGGACACCAGGTTGAGCACCCCGGGCGGCATGCCCGCCCGTTCCGCCAGCACCGCCAGGGCGTTGGCACAGAGGGGGGTTTCTTCCGAGGCCTTGGCCACGGCGGTGCAGCCGGCGGCGATGGCCGGCCCCACCTTGCGGGTGAGCATGGCGAAGGGAAAATTCCAAGGGGTGATGGCGGCGATCACGCCCACCGGCTCCTTCACCACCCAGAGCCGGTTTTCCTGCCTGGGGCTGGGGATGGTTTCGCCGTAGGCGCGCTTGGCTTCTTCCGCGAACCATTCGAGGAAGCTGGCGGCATAGGCCACCTCGCCCCTGGCCTCGGTCAGGGGCTTGCCCTGCTCCAGCACCATCAGTTCGGCCAGTTCATCCTGGTGCTGCATCATCAGTTCATACCAGCGGCGCAGCACGGCGCCCCGCTCCTTGGGCGTGGTCTTGCGCCAGCCGCCCAGGGCCCGCTCGGCGGCGGCGATGGCCTCGTCGGTTTCGGCGCCGCCGCAGCGGGCCACCTTGGCAATGACCTCGCCGCTGGCCGGGTTGCACACCTCGTAACTGTCGGGGGCGGTACGCCACTGGCCGTCACAATACCAGCCGGTTTGCCACAGGGGGTTGGAAGCGTCCATCTCGTTTCTCCTTCAGGGATGAATATGCAGCCATTGTTCTGCAGACAGTAACGTTAGGTTAATGGTGTGTATAGGGGCAAGCAGGATTCGGGGGTGGGACCAGCAGGGCGGAAGCCCGGCGCCGGAATAAGAAAAGGCCGGGAGGGTTCCCGGCCTTGCTACTGAGAGTGTTTCAGTTCGGCTTAGCTGCGTTCCGCCTGGGCGTCGGCAACCACTTCGTCACCCACGGCACCGGACTTGGCTTTCTTGTCCTTGACCCAGTGATCCGCGTTCTTGATGCCCAGCTTGGTGGGATCGAAGGTCGGATCCAGGCCCTTGGCCTTCTGCGCCTCGTAGTCCTTCAGGGCGATCAGCGCCGGCTTTTGCAGCAGCAGTATGGCGACGATGTTCAACCAGGCCATCAGGCCCACGCCGATGTCACCCAGGCCCCAGGCCAGCTCGGCAGTACGGACGGCACCATACACCACAGAGGCCATCAGCGCGATTTTGAGGGCGAAGATCAGCCAGGGACGGTGTACCTGACGGTTGATGTAGGCCACGTTGGTCTCGGCGATGTAGTAGTAGGCCAGTATGGTGGTGAAGGCGAAGAAGAACAGCGCCACCGCCACGAAGATGCTGCCGAAGCCAGGCATCACCGACTCGACCGCCGCCTGGGTGTAACCCGGGCCGGCAGACACGCCCGGCAGTTTTTCGACGATGGCTTCGCCGGCCTTGCCCATGACGTTGTAGGCACCGGTGATGATCACCATAAAGGCGGTAGCGGTACAAACGAACAGGGTGTCGATGTACACGGAGAAGCTCTGCACCAGACCCTGCTTGGCCGGGTGGGACACCTCGGCGGCGGCGGCGGCGTGAGGACCGGTACCCTGGCCCGCTTCGTTGGAGTAGATACCGCGCTTCACGCCCCACTCGATGGCCAGGCCCAGGATGGCACCGAAACCGGCCTGCAGGCCGAAGGCGCTACCCACGATCAGGCTGATCACGCTGGGCAGTTGGCTGACGTTCATGATGATGATCACGAAGGCCACCAGGACGTAACCCAGCGCCATAAAGGGCACCACCACCTGGGTGAAGTGGGCGATACGCTTGATACCACCGAAGATGATCAGGCCCAGCAGCACTACCACAGCGGCGGCAGACACTGAAGTGGGAATGCCGAAGGCATTCTCGATACCGGAAGCGATACTGTTGGCCTGTACGCCCGGCAGCAGCAGACCGCAGCCGATGATGGTGGCGAAGGCGAAGATCCAGGCGAACCACTTGATGCCCAGGCCTTTCTCGATGTAGTAGGCGGGACCACCACGATACAGTCCGTTGTCGTCTTTTTCCTTGTAGATCTGCGCCAGGGTGGACTCGATAAAGGCGGTACCGGCACCCAGGAAGGCCACGACCCACATCCAGAACACGGCGCCGGGACCACCGAAGGTGATGGCGGTGGCCACACCGGCGATGTTACCTGTACCTACCCGGCCGGACAGCGACAGTGCCAGGGCCTGGAAGGAAGAAATACCGGCGGGAGAGGATTCGCCCTTGAACATCAGGCGGACCATTTCTTTGATGTGACGGACTTGCAGGAAGCGGGTACGCAGAGAGAAGTACAGACCCACACCCAGACACAGATAGATCAGGGGCAGGCTCCAGATATAACCATTAATTGCATCGACTAATGCACTCATACTAACGTCCTTTGTTCTGATTTAGGATGTCCGCTCGCGCAGAACATTGTCCTGACAGGGGCTTTTGATTAACGATTAAACAAGGTCCAACCGGTAAGTGGAGAGAAAATTACTCCGCTATCCGCCCCAGTACAAGTAGGGCTACCGATTAGAATTTCTTATCGATAGCCGGCCAGTTGATTAACAACAGGGCAACAGCCTGCCTCAACCCGGTTATCCTGCTTATACCCCAGTCTTGCGACCAACTTCAACTCATTGTTTTTAAAGAAATAAAACAAGAACACCCGATTTACATTCCGGCTTCACAAAAGCCTCCCCTCGTTTACATAAGGTAAAAACTGTCTGGGTTTTGCCACCGGTACAATTTTAAAATATGTAAGCAATATCACATTTTCATTTACTAAAAAGTAAGCGGTTGTAAGTGTAATTAACAAGCCATGCACCAAGACAACCATTTTTAATGAATAAAAAATCAACCAGAGCAGTAGAAAGTATCGGCACAGCGGCATACCTAGCCCAGGCTCCACCCCAGGAACCCAGCCGTCAAAAATTAACAACATTAGAGTAAAAAGGTAAATTATGGGGCTTTTCCACGGACAGCTCCGTGGCCGTGCCGGCTCGAATTTATGGGTGCCATGCGGGAAGTCCAGGCGATAGGAGGGCCCACCAATACACTCGCGGCCCAGCTCCGGCCACCTGACACCCCCTCTAACGGGGAAAAACCGCCACCTGCCGCTGCCAGCGCTGTTGCAGGCTAGGCAGTGACATGGCCCCGAACAGAGCCTGGGAAGCCTGGCTGTACCAGGCCCAGGACTGGTTGCCGTAGTCGAAGTGCCACCACTCGCTGGGCAGGTTGGTGAAGCCGGCGCGGATCATTACGCTGTGCAGCAGGCGGCGGTTCTCGATCACCTCCGCCTCCCGCGGGCCGGGCCGGGCCACCGCCTCGAAGGCGGCGCTGTAGGACCAGGGGCTGATGTCGTCGAACTCGGTGCCCATGTCGAGCAGCCGGCCTTCGCCGTCGCACAGGGTCACGTCGACGGAGCCGCCGGTCAGATGCGGGCTGGGGGCGCACGGATCGGCGCTGGGCGGGGCCACGAAGTGGCGGGCCCGGGCCTGGTGCTCGGCCTCGCTGCCGGCCGGATCATGGTCGCGCAGGGCCGCCAACAGGGTGTCGTACAGGTACTGCTGTACCGCCAGCGGGCGCCAGCCGTCCAGCACCACCAGCTCGATGCCGGCCGGCAACAGCCGGGCCGCCTGCTGCAGTCGGGTCAACACCGAAGCACGCACATGGCACTCGGCCAGGGCGCCCGGCACCCCCAGGTGAAAATAGGCCGGGTAGACCCGGATGGGCGAGGAAACCAGGCCGAGCGGCACCAGCGGATCGCCCACCTCCTCGATGGGCAGGGACTGCAGCCGGCTCCAGTCCGGCTCGGGATGGGAAGGGATCGGCTGGGACAGGAAATTCATAGGGACTCGCGACGCAGGTGAGAATGTCCCAGACTGGCCAATGCCGGCCGTTTTTGCAAGCCCGCCGTCAGTCCCCCTGTTCGGGCCGGGCCGCCCGGGCCTGGTAACGCTGCATCAGCCAGCCGCCGCCCAGGCTCAGCAACACGATGCGCACCACATGGTGGAAGATCACCCAGGAGGGCTCCTCGCCGGTGACCAGCGCCAGATAGATCATCGCCTCCAGCCCGCCCGGGGCATAGGCCAGCCACACCTGGAACACCGACAGATCCAGTTGCCAGGCCACCAGCCCGGCCCACAGCAGGGACACCAGCGAGCTGGCCAGGCAGATCACCAGGCCGATGCCCAGCAGCCCGGCCAGCTCCCGCGCTGGCAAGGGGCGGATGCGGCAGCCCAGCAGGGCGCCGAGCAGCAGCATGGACAGGGGCAGCATCCAGCCGGCCAGCACCATGTCCTGGGGTTGCTGGGCGGCGAAGACGCCCCCCACCAGCATGCCGCCCAGCAGCGGGCTCACCGGCAGCCGCAGGCGGCGCAGGCCCCGCCCCAGCAGCAGGGCGACGGCCAGCAGCAGCAGGCTGAGCCCGTGGGACAGGGCCTGTTCGCCGGGCAGCGGCACCTGGTTGACCCAGCCCAGCCAGAGCACCAGGGTGACGCCGCTTACCAGCAGCATCACCCGCACCGTCTGCGACAGCACCACCCGCAGCGGATTGTCGAGCTCCGACGCCAGCGCCGCCATCACCGACAAGGCCCCCGGCGAGGCCGCCAGCATGGCCTCTTCCCGGGACCAGCCGAGCCGGCGCAGCAGCCCCTGCACCAGGGGTAACTGGGTAGCCAGGCACAGCAGCAGGCCGCCCAGGCTGATCAGCAGGGAAGATCCCGCCGGCAATTCGGTGCTGATGCGCAGGCCCACGCTCAGGCCCAGCACCAGTTGCACCAGTTCGAGGCTGTACGGCGGCACCCGGGTGGCGAGACCACGCATGGAGCAGAAGGCCACCAGCACCATGGCGCCGACCAGCCAGTCGGAAGGAAAGCCGAGCCCGTGGGCGGCACCGCCCCCCACCCCCGCCAGCAGCAGCGTCAGAAGGATAGATCGCATCAAGGTATCCGGGCCGGCCACTTCCTGTGCCCGGCCTGTTCAGGCATGGGCGGCCGGAGAAGATCCCGTTCGCAGCGGGCCGCCGGGAGAAAACAGGAAAGGCGATTATTTCTCTTTCTCGGTCAAAGCTCAACCAGGACTAGAGCAGCAGGCCGCCGAACACAAAGCCCAGCATCACGCTCACCGCTATGGTCACCACCCCGGGCACGAAGAAAGGATGGTTGAACACCGCCTTGCCGATGCGGGTGGAGCCGGTGTCGTCCATTTCCACCGCCGCCAGCAGGGTCGGATAGGTGGGCAGCACGAAGAGCGCGCTGACCGCCGCGAAGGAGGCCACCGCGGTCAGCGGATCCACGCCGATGGCCAGCGCCGCCGGCATCAGCGCCTTGGTGGTGGCGCCCTGGGAATAGAGCAGCATGGAGGCGAAGAACAGGGTCACCGCCAGCAGCCAGGAATAGGTTTCGAGCAGACCGCCGGCGACCAGCTTGATGTCGTCGATATGGTTGGACACGAAGGTATCCCCCAGCCAGGCCACCCCCAGCACGCAGACACAGGCCGACATGCCGGACCTGAAGGTGGCCATATTGGAAATGTGGCTCGCATCCAGCTTGCAACCCAGGGTGATGGCCCCGGCGGCAGTCAACATGAAGATCATGATGGCCGCATCCCGCGGCAGCACCGGGTTGGCGATCAGCCCCACCTTGTCGGAAATGGCGGTGGCGTAGAGCACCACGGCGCCGATGGCCAGCAGGAAGTAGAGCACCGAGCGCCGGGCCCCCGCCTTGATCTCGACGGCGCTCCCGCCCCGGAGCCTGACCAGCCCCTTGGCCAGTCGCTCCCGGTACACCGGATCCTCCGCCAGCGGCGCCCCCAGCCGGTTGGCCACCAGGGCGCCGACCAGGCAGGCCAGGAAGGTGGCGGGAATACAGATGGCCAGCAGGGTCAGGTAGTCCACCCCCAGGGGCTCGAGGATGCCGGAAAAGAACACCACCGCCGCCGAAATGGGCGAGGCGGTAATGGCTATCTGGGAGGCCACCACCGCGATGCTGAGCGGGCGGGACGGGCGTATGCCCTGCTCCTTGGCCACCTCGGCGATCACCGGCAGGGTGGAAAAGGCGGTGTGGCCGGTGCCGGCGAACAGGGTCATGCTGTAGGTGACCACCGGCGCCAGAAAGGTGATGTATTTGGGATGGCGGCGCAGCAGCCGCTCGGCCAGGCTGACCAGGTAGTCCATGCCGCCGGCCAGCTGCATGGCGGCGATGGCGGTGATCACCGACATGATGATCAGGATCACCTCCACCGGAATGGCGCCGGGAGTCAGCCCCAGCCCCAGGGTCAGCACCAGTACCCCCAGGCCGCCGGCGAAGCCGATGCCGATACTGCCCATCCTGGCGCCCAGGGTGATGGCCGCCAGCACAATCAACAACTCGAACACTATCATTTCCACTCTCCCGCCGACCGACCCGCCTCCCTGCCGGTGATGAGCAGCATAAAAACGGGCTCCGTCTCGAGCCCGTCGCTTCAGGGTTAGTCCAGGGCCCGCGCGTAGCGCCTGGCCCGGTATTGGGGCCGCATCAGGTTGTCGATGGACAGGATGTCGTCGAGCTGCTCGGGGGTGAGCAGGCCCCGCTCCAGCACCACTTCGCGCACCCCCTTGCCGGTTCTGGCGCAGATCTTGCCGACGATATCGCCCTCATGATGGCCGATATAGGGATTGAGGTAGGTGACGAGACCGATGGAGTGGAGCACATAGTCCCGGCACACCTCGGGGTTGGCGGTAATGCCGGTCACGCACTTGTCGCGCAGGGCCACGCAGGCCTTTTCCATCAGGTTGAGGGATTCGAACATGGACTGGGCGATCACCGGCTCCATCACGTTCAGCTGCAGCTGGCCGCCCTCGGCGGCCAGGGTGACGGTGACGTCGTTGCCGATCACCTTGAAGGCGGCCTGGTTGACCACCTCCGGGATCACCGGATTGACCTTGGCCGGCATGATGGAGGAGCCCGCCTGCAGCTCGGGCAGGTTGATCTCGTTGAGCCCGGCGCGGGGCCCGGAAGACAGCAGCCGCAGATCGTTGCAGATCTTCGACAGCTTCACCGCCAGCCGTTTGAAGGCGCTGTGCAGCATCACGTAGGCGCCGCAGTCGGAGGTGGCTTCAATCAAGTCCTCCGCCGGTACATAGGCCTGGCCGGTGATCTCCGCCAGTTTGGCGATGGCCAGGCGGGAATATTCCGGCGGGGTGTTGAGCCCGGTGCCGATGGCGGTGGCCCCCAGGTTGACCTCCAGTAGCAGCTCCCGGCACAGGCGGATGCTTTTCACTTCCTCGCGCAGGGTGACGGCGAAGGCATGGAATTCCTGGCCCAGGCTCATGGGCACCGCGTCCTGTAGCTGGGTGCGTCCCATCTTGAGGATGTCCGCAAATGCCAGTGCCTTGGCCTCGAACGCCTCGATCAACCGCTCGAGGGCCGCCAGCAGGTGTTCGCAGCTGTGGAACAGGGCCACCCGAAAGCCGGTGGGATAGGCGTCGTTGGTGGACTGGCACTTGTTGACGTGATCGTTGGGGTTGACCACGTCGTAGCGGCCCTTGGGCAGGCCCATCAGCTCCAGGGCGATATTGGCCAGCACCTCGTTGGTGTTCATGTTGACCGAAGTGCCCGCCCCGCCCTGAAAGACGTCGATGGGAAACTGATCGAAACCCTTGCCGGTGCTCAGCATCAGGTCGCAGGCGTCCACTATCTGGTCGGCAATGCGCGGCTCTATGGTGCCCAGTTCGCCGTTGGCCAGGGCCGCCGCCTTCTTGGTCAGCACCATGCCGCGCACCAGATCGGGAAAATCGGAAATTTTCTGGCTGCTCAGGCGGAAATTGTCCAGCGCCCGCTGGGTATGGATGCCGTAGTAATGGTGGTTGTCCACCGCCAGGGTACCCAGCAGGTCTTCTTCGATACGAACGGGGATCATGTCGCTCATGGTTGTCCGGCCTCGGCGTTATTATGAATTGGCGGGCCCGGTGCATTCTGCCCCCGGGCATGGCCTCATGCTACCCCCAAGGGGGTAAGCAAAGATTGATCCAGGGCACTAAAGGGACCGATACCGGAAGCGGCGAGCGTGATCTCCCTCCCCGGCTTAACCTTTTTTCTTCTTGCAGCGCCCCTGCACGGCCTTGAACCTGGGGTTGCTCTTGCAGATAACGTAGAGCCGCCCACGACGGCGCACTATCTGGCAATCCGGATGACGCTGTTTGGCACTTTTCAGGGAGTTGACCACCTGCATTACTTGATTCCCCCGCTCGCCATGCCCTTGAAGCGGCGCTGGAACTGGCGCACCCGCCCTTCGGCCGCCACCGTCCGCTGCTGGCCGGTATAGAAGGGGTGGGAGGCGGAGGACACGTCCAGCCGGACCAGGGGGTAGTGCTTGCCGTCCGACCAGAGGATGCTCTCCTGGGAATTCATGGTGGAGCCGACCTTGAAGTAAGTGTCGGCCGAGGCGTCGTGGAAAACGACCTGGCGGTATTCGGGGTGAATGCCGGTTTTCATTGAGGGATCTCCGTGTGGGCAATGAAGCAACTGTTATAACATAACAATACCGCTAATGATAATAATTGTTGTTCGTCTTTTTATCTATACCGAATTCCCCTGCCGGAAACAAAAGCACCGGTGCGGACGGAAGCATGCCATGACCCACGTCAAGGCAGTCCCGAGCAATTACTACTAAAGTGGTGCCCAGTGATTCCCAGCTACAGGAGAGACCTGTGCAAACCCTGACCCTCGATATCGCCGTGGTCGGCGCCGGCGGCGCCGGCCTCAGGGCCGCCATCGCCGCCGCCGAGGCGGATCCCTCGTTGCGGGTGGCCCTGCTGTCCAAGGTCTACCCCATGCGCTCCCATACGGTGGCGGCGGAAGGCGGCGCGGCCGCCGTGATCAAGGACGAAGACAGCCTGGACCAGCACTTCGACGACACCGTTTCCGGCGGCGACTGGCTGTGCGAGCAGGACGTGGTCGAGCGCTTCGTGGCCGAATGCCCGCGGGAAATGACCCAGATGGAATTATGGGGTTGCCCCTGGAGCCGCAAGGACGACGGCAGCGTCAACGTGCGCCGCTTCGGCGGCATGAAAACCGAGCGCACCTGGTTTGCCGCCGACAAGACCGGCTTCCACCTGCTGCATACCCTGTTCCAGACCTCGATAAAGTACCCGCAGATCAAGCGCTTCGACGAGTTCTTCGTGCTCGACCTGGTGGTGGTCGAAGGCCGGGTGCAGGGCCTGGTGGCGCTGCACCTGGCCGAAGGGGAGCTGGTGCTGATCCGCGCCCGGGCGGTGATCCTGGCCACCGGCGGCGCCGCCCGGGTGTTCCGCTACAACACCAACGGCGGCATCGTCACCGGCGACGGCATGGCCATGGCCTACCGCCACGGCGTGCCCCTGCGCGACATGGAGTTCGTGCAGTACCACCCCACCGGCTTGCCCGGCTCCGGCATACTGATGACCGAGGGCTGCCGGGGCGAGGGCGGCATACTGCTCAACCGCCACGGCTACCGTTACCTGCAGGACTACGGCCTGGGCCCGGAAACCCCGCTCGGCGAGCCCAGAAACAAGTACATGGAGCTGGGCCCGCGGGACAAGGTGTCCCAGGCCTTCTGGCACGAGCTGCAGAAGGGCAACACCCTCTCCCACCCCCTGGGCGAGGTGGTGCACCTGGATCTGCGCCACCTGGGCGAGAAAAAACTGAAAGAGCGGCTGCCCTTTATCTGCGAGCTGGCCAAGGCCTATGTCAACGTGGATCCGGTGAAGGAGCCTATTCCCATCCGCCCCACCGCCCACTACACCATGGGCGGCATAGAGGTGGACAAAGAGAGCCAGACCCGCATCCGGGGCCTGTTCGCGGTGGGCGAATGCGCCTCCAGCGGACTCCACGGCGCCAACCGGCTGGGCTCCAACTCGCTGGCCGAGCTGCTGGTGTTCGGCCGTCAGGCCGGGGAAGCGGCGGCCCGGCTGGCGGCGGAGCAGCGCCCCTTCGACGAGGCGGCCATCGCCGCCGAGGCGGGACGGGTGCAGTCCGGGGTCGAGGCGCTCAGGCAACAGCGGGGGGATCAGAACTGGGCCGACATCCGCGACGAACTGGGCCGGACCATGGAGGAAGGCTGCGGCATCTATCGCAGCGAGGATCTGATGCAGGCCACCATCGACAAGATTGCCGAGCTGAAGGCGCGCTACCGCCATATCGCCATCCGGGACCCGGGCCGGGTGTTCAACACCGACTTGATCGGCGCCATCGAACTCGGCTACTGCCTGGACGTGGCCGAGGCCATGGCCCACAGCGCCATCCGGCGCAAGGAATCCCGCGGCGCCCACCAGCGGCTGGACGAGGGCTGCCGGGAGCGGGACGACGAGCGCTACCTCAAGCATACCCTGGCCCACTACCGGGCCGACGGCGCGCCCGACATCGGCTACAGCGAGGTCTGCATCACCCGTTCGCGGCCGGCCAAACGGGTTTATGGCGCCGAAGCGGAACAAGGGGAGAAAGCCCGATGAGCCAGCTGAAAACCGTGCAGATACTGCGCTACGATCCGGAGCGGGACGACGAGCCCCACCTGGAGCGCTACGACATCCCCTGGAACGACACCACCTCGGTGCTGGACGCCCTCAACCATATCAAGGACCAGATAGACCCCAGCCTGACGTTCCGCTGGTCCTGCCGCATGGCCATCTGCGGCTCCTGCGGCTTTATGGTCAACGGCGTGCCCAAACTCGGCTGCAAGACCTTTCTGCGGGACTACGACGAACTGCGCATCGAGCCGCTGGAGAACTACCCCATCGAAAAGGATCTGGTGGTGGATCTGGCCCCCTTCGTGGAGCGGATCGAAGCCATCAAGCCCTATATCATCGGCAACGACAGAACCGTGGAGCAGGGGCCCAATACCCAGACCCCGGCCCAGATGGACGCCTACCACGGTTTTTCCCAGTGCATCAACTGCGGCCTGTGCTATGCCGCCTGCCCCCAGGTGGGGCTCAACCCCCGCTTCCTCGGGCCGGCGGCCATCACCCTGGCCCGCCGCTACAACCTGGACAGCCGGGACCAGGGCCGGCACGAGCGGATGAAGCTTATCAACGGCGACGACGGCGCCTGGGGCTGTACCTTCGTGGGCTATTGCTCCGAGGTCTGCCCGAAGGAGGTGGACCCGGCCGCCGCCGTCAACCAGAGCAAGATAGACTCGGGCGTCAATTACCTGCTGGCCGCCCTGCGCCGCAACTGAGGGGGAAACCATGAGTGCTCGCAAACCCTATGTCCGGGAGATGAAGGCCGACTGGTGGCTGAAGAAGCAACCCTACCGCTTCTACATGCTGCGGGAAGCCACGGTGCTGCCCCTGACCTTTTTCAGCCTCTGCCTGCTGGCCGGGCTGTGGAGCCTGGGTCGAGGCCCGGAGGCCTGGGCAGGCTGGCTGGCCTTTATGGCCAGCCCCCTGGTGATAGTGCTGAATCTGCTGGCCCTGGCCGGCAGCCTGTTCCACGCCGCCACCTTCTTTCTGATGATGCCCCAGGTGATGCCGGTGAAGCTCAAGGGCGAACGGCTGCCGGCGGTGAAGGCGGCGGCGGCGCAATGGGCGCTGACCGCCGCCATCAGCCTGTTCTGCCTGCTGTGGTTTTTAAGCTAAATACCGCTTCTGAAAAGTAAATTCATTATCGGCAGCGACCGGGTGCTGCTAAGCAGACCCTTCGCGCCAGGGATGGCGCGGCGGAGCCCCCAGGGATGGGTTTACGGCGTGTCTGTGTGCAGCACACGGTCGATGTGGCCTGATTAGGACAACGACTTAGGAGTCGACATGAAACCCATCAATCCCCATCCCCGCCGTTCGGAAGAGCCCATCTGGTGGAGCCTGTTCGGCGCCGGCGGCAGCTGGTTCGCCATGATCACCCCCATCACGGTACTGCTGGTGGGCGTACTGGTGCCGCTGGGGCTGCTGAGCCCGGACTACCTGAGTTTCGAGCGGGTACATGGCTTCGCCAGCCACTGGATCGGCGCCCTGTTCATCCTGGGCTCCGTCATACTGCCCCTGTGGCATGCCATGCACCGCATCCATCACGGTACCCACGATCTGCGGCTGCAGCTGGGGGTCATGGGCAAGATACTCTGTTACGGCTTCGCCGCCCTAGTGTCCTTGCTGGCCATTATCCTGGCTCTGGGGCTGTAGCCGGCTCACATATCGTTGATAAAGGACTTGTCCAGCTGCTTGAAGGCCAGGTTGAGGGTTTCCCCCAGCTCGTAGTAGCGGGGCCGGGATACCGGCTCCTTGGCCTTGATGCCGGCGGCGGCAATCTTCTCGTGCAGTTGCCAGTACCAGTTCACCAGGGTCGGCGGCAACAGGGTGTCGGCCCGCTTGCCGAGCCAGTACAGCCCCTGCAGCGGCAGGCTGGCCAGAAAGAGCACCGAGGCCACCACGCTGGGCCAGTATTGCGGAGCACCGAACTGGAATTGGATCAACAGACTCAGGGTCACCAGCACCGGCATGGTGCGCATGCCCAGGCTGGTGGCGGCGATCACCCGGTATTCGGGAAACAGCGCCGCCAGTCGCCGCTCCCTTGGCCATATGCTCAGGTAGGCCTTGCCTCTGTGCAAGGTGGTGGTGAAGATGCCCATACTGCCTCCCGGGACTGGCCACGCCATTCTGTTGGTAAATTACAACGCATTCATCCAAATCAAAAAAACACGCTAATTTTCTGTTATTTTATGACAAAAAAAAGGTATTATCTTGCCCTAAATCGACCCGGTCAGACCGGTGAAGTCAGGGATGGTAACGGCGTAATCTCCGCTTGGGAATGCGTCTAACCTTAAGGATAGAGTTTAACCGACATTTATTGCCCGGAAATCGCCTCCGGACAGCAAGATTTTCGTAACCCCTGACGAAAAGGTTCCATACATGACTAGCAAGCTGGTACTCGTCCTCAACTGCGGCAGCTCCTCGCTCAAATTCGCCATCCTCGACGCCGAAACCGGCGATGAACGCCTCTCCGGCCTGGCCGAGTGCTTCTACCTGCCCGAAGCCCGCATCAAGTGGAAACTCGACGGCGAAAAGGGCAACGCCGAGCTGGGCGCCGGTGCCGCCCACCAGCAGGCCCTGGACTTTATCGTGGCCAACCTGCTCAACCCCAGCCCCGAGCTGCTGCAGGGCCTGGTGGCCATCGGCCATCGGGTGGTGCACGGCGGCGAGCAGTTCACCCGTTCCGTGCTGATCGACGAAACGGTGATCAAGGGCATCGAAGACTGCGCCAGCCTGGCGCCGCTGCACAACCCGGCCCACCTGGTGGGCATCGCCTCGGCACGCAAGTCCTTCCCCGCGCTGCCCCAGGTGGCGGTGTTCGACACCGCTTTCCACCAGACCATGCCCGAACAGGCTTATCTGTACGCCATTCCCTACCACCTGTACCGGGAACACGGCATCCGCCGCTACGGCATGCACGGCACCAGCCACTATTTCATTGCCCAGGAAGCCGCCAGGATGCTGGACAAGCCGGTGGCCGAGCTGAACATCATCAGCTGCCACCTGGGCAACGGCGCCTCGGTCTGCGCCATCAAGAACGGCGAGTCGGTGGACACCTCCATGGGCCTGACCCCGCTCGAGGGCCTGGTGATGGGCACCCGCAGCGGCGACATCGATCCGGCCATCATCTTCCACCTGCACGACGTGCTGGGTTACAGCACCGACCGCATCAACACCCTGCTGACCAAGGAATCCGGCCTGCTGGGCCTGACCGAAAACACCAGCGATTGCCGCTTCGCGGAAGACAACTACCACCGCCTGCCGGAAGCCAAACGGGCCCTGGACATCTTCTGCTATCGCTTGGCCAAGTACATCGCCGGCTACAGCTGTGCCCTGGACGGCCGCCTGGACGGTGTCGTCTTCACCGGCGGCATCGGCGAGAACTCCGCCCTGGTGCGGGAACTGACCCTGTCCTACCTGGGGCTGCTTGGCTTCAAACTGGACGCGGACGCCAACCTGGCCGCCCGTTTCGGCAAGGCCGGCCGCATCACCGCCGAGGGCAGCACTCCTGCCTGGGTGCTGCCGACCAACGAAGAATGGGTGATCGCCCAGGACGCGCTGGCCCTCAGCCGTCAACAGTAAGGGGGACATCATGGCCAGAACCATAATGCTCATTCCCGTCAGCAGCGGTGTCGGGGCCACCTCGGTCAGCCTCGGCATGGTGCGCGCCATGGAGCGCAACGGGGTCAATATCAGCTTCTTCAAGCCGGTGTCCCAACCGCGCACCCGGCGCAAGGGCCAGGATCATTCCAGCGCGGTGATCGCCAATGGCTCCAATATCACACCGCCTGAGCCCTTCGCCCTGAGTTATGCCGAAAGCATGATCTCCGCCGGCAACCTGGACGTGCTGCTGGAAGAGATCGTCGCCCGCTTCGAAAAGCACGTGAAGGACAGCGGCGCCGAGGTGGTGGTGGTGGAAGGCCTGATCCCCACCGACAAGCAGCCCTTCGCCAACCGCATCAACTATGACGTGGCCAAGGCGCTGGACGCGGACATGGTGTTCATCACCCAGCCCGGCAGCGACAGCAGCCAGCAGTTGAAAGAGCGGCTGGAGCTGGCCTGCGCCAACTTCGGCGGTGTGGTCAACAAGCGCATCGTCGGCTGCATCATCAACAAGGTGGGCGCACCGGTCGATGACCAGGGCAATACCCGCCCCGATCTGACCGAAATGTTCAGCCCCCACGCCAAGGGCGAGCATGTCTCCCCCAACCTGGAAGTACTGCAGGTATTCGGCAAGACCCCGCTGCGCATCCTCGGCTGCATTCCCTGGAACACCCCGCTGGTGGCGCCACGGGCGGTGGATCTGGCCCGTCACCTCAGCGCGACCATCATCAACGAGGGCGAGCTGAACAGCCGCCGCCTGCAGAGCGTGACCTTCTGCGCCCGCGCCATCCACAACATGGTGGAGCACTTCCGCCCGGGCAGCCTGCTGGTGGCCTCCGGCGACCGCTCCGACGTTATCGTCTCCGTCTGCCTGGCGGCCATGAACGGGGTCAAGATCGGCGCCCTGCTGCTCACCGGCAGCTATCATCCGGAGCCGCAGATCATGGCCCTGTGCCAGCGCGCCATCGAGACCGGCCTGCCGATCCTGATGGTCAACACCAACACCTGGCAGACCGCGGTCAGCCTGCAGCACTTCAACCTGGAGATCCCGGTGGACGATCTGGGCCGGATCGAACTGGTGCAGGACTATGTGGCCGGCCATATCGACAAGCACTGGATCGAGTCGCTCAGCGCCAAGTCGGCCCGCAGCCGCCGCCTGAGCCCGCCCGCCTTCCGCTACCAGCTCACCGAGCTGGCCCGCCGTGCCGCCAAGCGCATCGTGCTGCCGGAAGGCGAGGAGCCGCGTACCATCAAGGCCGCCGCCATCTGCGCCGAGCGGGGCATCGCCCGGCCGGTGCTGCTCGGCAACCACGACGCCATCATGCGGGTGGCCGCCCAGCAGGGGGTGGTGCTGGATGAACGGGTGGAAATCGTGGATCCGGTACAGGTGCGCGGCAACTATGTGGAACGCCTGGTGGAACTGCGCAAGTCCAAGGGCATCACCGAGGTGGTGGCCCAGGAGCAGCTCGAGGACAACGTGGTGCTGGGCACCATGATGCTGGAGCGCAACGAGGTGGACGGCCTGGTGTCCGGCGCCATCCACACCACCGCCAACACCATAAGGCCACCGCTGCAGATCATCAAGACCGCCCCCGGCAGTTCGCTGGTGTCCTCGGTGTTCTTTATGCTGCTGCCGGATCAGGTGCTGGTGTACGGCGACTGCGCCATCAACCCGGATCCCACCGCCGAGCAACTGGCGGAAATCGCCATCCAGTCCGCCGAGTCGGCCCAGGCCTTCGGCATAGAGCCGCGGGTGGCGATGATCTCCTATTCCACCGGCACCTCCGGCACCGGCGCCGACGTGGACAAGGTGCGCGAGGCCACCCGTCTCGCCAAGGACAAACGCCCGGATCTGGTGATCGACGGCCCGCTGCAGTACGACGCCGCCATCATGGAGAACGTGGCCAAGTCCAAGGCCCCCAACTCGCCGGTGGCGGGCAAGGCGACGGTGTTCATCTTCCCGGATCTGAACACCGGCAACACCACCTACAAGGCGGTGCAGCGTTCGGCCGAGCTGGTGTCCATCGGCCCCATGCTGCAGGGCATGCGCAAGCCGGTGAACGATCTGTCCCGGGGCGCCCTGGTCGACGACATCGTCTACACCATCGCCCTCACCGCCATCCAGGCGGCCCAGCAGGCGGCCAAGAGCCACGGCTGAGCCTCGCCGCCCCTCTCTACGCCGCCCTCTCCGGGCGGCGTTTTCTTTATGTCATCCGGCTCGGCGGCGCCGTCCCCCTCAAGAAATAAAAACCTTTTCCTTATCGTGAAAACTGGTAACTTAGCCTTAACTTTCACAGAAGGAGATAAACCATGTCCGCAGTGACCTTCCAAGGCAATCCCGTGGCCGTTTCCGGCCAGTTTCCCCAGGCCGGCCAGGCCGCACCCGACTTTATCCTGACCGGTGCCGATCTCACCGATATCCGCCTGGCCGACTTCAAGGGCCAGAAGCTGCTGCTCAATATCTTCCCCAGCATCGATACCGGTGTCTGTGCCACCAGCGTGCGTACCTTCAACGAAAAGGCCGCCGCCCTGGCCAACACCAAGGTACTGTGCGTCTCCATGGACCTGCCCTTCGCCGCCAGCCGCTTCTGTGCCGCCGAAGGTGTCGAGAATGTGCAGGTGGCCTCGGCCTTCCGTCACCCGGAATTCCTGGGCGCCTACGGCGTGGCCCTGAGTGACGGCGCCCTGCGCGGCCTGTCCGCCCGCGCCGTGGTGTGCATCGATGAGCAAGGCCAGGTGGTGTATGGCGAGCGCGTGGCCGAACTGACCGACGAGCCCGCCTATGACGCAGCCATCGCGGCCCTGTCCTGATCCTGCCGGATCCCTGCCCGATCCGTTTTTTGTTTTAATATCAAGAAACTAGCTTAACTCCCCGGGGTAATCTACAGACTTACTCACAGTTTATGTGGATAACCCCGGTATTGCTCTGCCGCCATTCCTCTCATCGTCCCCCCTCAGAAGTCGTGGGTTATATCCGTAAGGCTCTGTTATTCTGAAGAAGTATTTTCCATCAGGCTAGGTGCGGCCTGGGCACGGAGGAGTGAGATTATGAAGATACTGCTGACCGGTGGTACCGGCTTTATCGGCCATCGTCTGATGAGCCACCTGCGGGGGCATCATCAGCTGGCCGTATTGAGTCGCTCGCCCAACAAGGTGTACCAGCGCCTGGGGCACGATGTCGAGGCCCTGGCTTCGCTGCAGGAGCTGGACAACCTCGATGCCTTCGATGCGGTGATCAACCTGGCCGGAGAGCCCATTGCCGACAAGCGCTGGAGCCAGGCCCAGAAAGACAGCATCTGCCAGAGCCGCTGGCAGCTGACCCGGCAACTGGTGGACAAGCTCAAGGCCGGCAAGCACCCCCCCAAGGTATTGATCAGCGGCTCGGCGGTGGGCTATTACGGCCGCCAGGGCGATACCCTGGTGGACGAAGACTCCCACCCCCATCCCGAGTTCAGCCATGAGGTCTGTGCCCGCTGGGAAGAGCTGGCCATGGCGGCCGTCAGCGAACAGACCCGGGTCTGCCTGATCCGCCTGGGTATGGTGCTGGGTGCCGAGGGCGGCGCCCTCAAGAAGATGTTGCCCGGCTACCGCCTGGGACTCGGTGGCCCGATCGGCTCCGGCAAGCAGTATATGTCCTGGATCCATATCGAGGATGTGGTGAACCTGCTCCTGTTCCTGCTGGAACATGAGGAGTGCAGCGGCGCCTTCAACGCCACCGCCCCGGAGCCGGTCACCAACGAGCAATTCAGCCGCAACCTGGCCCGGGTGCTGGGCAAACCCCATTTCGCCCGCATTCCGGCCTGGGCGATGAAACTGTTGCTCGGGGAGATGGCGGATCTGCTGCTGACCGGGCAGCGGGTGATGCCGGTGCGGCTGCAGCAGGCGGGGTTTCATTTTCGTTATCCCACCCTGGACAAGGCTCTGAAAGAAACCCTGGGTGCCATGCGCAACGCCTGAGCCCCTTATCGAAGGAGAAGAGATGCCCCCACCCCAGAGCCGACTGCGCAACACCGCCAAAGTAGTGGTCATACTGGTTTTGCTGTCCAGCCTGCTGGTGGGCTCCAGCCTGATATGGCAACACTCGCAGCAGGAGGTGAAGCAGCAGAAACTGGCCGCCATCGATATCGCCCGTTTCCATATCAACAGCCTGCAGGTCCAGCTGGAGCGTAACCTGTCCTCGGCCTATGCCCTGGCCGCCCTGATCAAGCAGGGTCAGGGCGATATCCAGGATTTCGGCGCGGTCGCCGGGCAGTTGCTGCCTTTTTATCCGCAGGTCAAGGCCCTGGCGCTGTCGCCCGGGGGTATCGTCACCAAGATCTATCCGCTGGCGGGCAATGAAGGCGCGCTCGGGCTCAATCAATTTACCCATCCGGCCCAGCGCAAGGAGGCGCGGCTGGCCAGGGACTCGCGCCGCCTGACCCTGACCGGGCCGGTCGAGCTGGCCCAGGGCGGCGTCGGGCTGATCGGCCGGCTGCCGGTGTTTATGGCCGAGGACGACGATACCTTCTGGGGCTTCGTCAGCGTGGTCATCCTGCTGTCGGATCTGCTGGCCGATACCGAGTTGCAGATGCTCGAGCAACGGGGTTATGCCTTCGAACTGTGGCGCCAGCTCCCGACTGCGAGTATCGATGACACTCGGCGACAAACGATTGCCCGTTCGGCCAAACCTCTGGACAACGATGCCATTACCGAATCCCTGGCCCTGCCCAACCACAGCTGGCAGCTCAGCCTGGCCCAGCCAGGGGGCTGGCGCGATACCCAGAGCCTGGCGCAACAACTCCTGGGTATCCTGGTGTTCAGCCTGATGCTGGCCTTTCTGGTCTATCTGCTGGCGCAGACGCGCTGGCAGGCCCGACGGCTGGAACTGCGAGTCGAGGCCCGTACCCGGGAGATCTCCGAGGCCAGAAACCAGCTGGAGGCCACCCTGGCCCGCCAGCAGTCGCTGATCACCGCCTCCAATACCGGCGCCTGGGAATACGACCGGAACACCGGAGAACTGAACGGCAGTGACGAGTATTTTTCCATGCTCGGCCTGGGCAAGCAGGCCCATGAACAGGGGCATGGCCGCCGCCTGATGACGGCCTGGGAAGATTTACTGCACCCGGAAGACAAGGCCCGCGCCCGGCAGGCATTTGCCGAGTACCTCGCCCGTGAAGAGGATACGCTGTACGAAAATCAGTTTCGCATGCGCCACGCCAACGGAAACTGGATATGGATACTGGCCCGGGGCCGAACCCTGCGGGACCGCAAAGGCCAGCCCACTCCCCTGACCGTGGGTACCCATATCGACATCACCCAGCAGATCAGGGACAAAGAGCAGATCCACTTCCTCGCCCATTTCGATCCCCTCACCGGCCTGCCCAACCGCAGCCTGCTGGTCGACCGCACCCGGCAGGCCATCCAGCTGGTCCGCCGAGAGCAGGGCTCCCTGGCCCTGCTGTTCCTGGATCTGGACAGGTTCAAGGGCATCAACGATTCCCTGGGGCACAACATCGGCGACAAACTGCTGGTTCAGGTGGCGGAGCGGCTCCGGCAGTTCTGCCGGGAAGAGGACACCATTTCCCGCTTCGGCGGTGACGAGTTCATCCTGGTGCTGCCACTGACCGATGCCGAAGGGGCCGCCCATTTTGCCCAGCGGCTGCTGGCGACCATGACAGCTCCCTTCGCGATCAAAAAGCATGATATCCGGCTTTCTGTGTCGCTGGGCATCGCCCTCTATCCCGATGACGGGCTGAACTTCAACGAACTGTATCATCACGCCGATATCGCTATGTACCAGGCCAAGGAGGCGGGACGAAACGGTTACCGCTTCTTTACCACCGAGATGCAGAGCCGCTACAGCCGCATGCTGCTGCTGGAAAACGGCTTGCGTCAGGCCATCGAACGTCAACAACTGAGCCTGGTATATCAGCCCCAGTTCACCCTGGCCGAGTACCGGCTCACCGGCTTTGAGGCTCTGCTGCGCTGGCAACATCCGGAGCTGGGCATGATATCGCCGGCGGAGTTTATTCCCATTGCCGAAAAGAACGGCTTTATCATGCCTCTGGGCGAGTGGGTACTGGCCACGGCCCTGCGGCAGCAGGCCCGCTGGCAACAACAGGGCTTGCCCGCAACACTGATGGGCGTCAACGTGTCGGCGGTACAGTTTCGCCATCCCAGGCTGGGCGAGCAGATCCGCATGCTGCTGGCGGCGACAGAAGTACCGGCGCAACAACTGGAGTTGGAGCTGACCGAAAGCGTGATGATGGACAACCCGCAGCGGACGGTGGCGGTCATGGAGCAGCTGAATCTGCTGGGTATTCACCTGGCACTGGATGACTTCGGCACCGGCTATTCGTCGCTCAGCTACCTGAAGCGCTTGCGCCTGGCGCGGCTGAAAATCGATCAGAGCTTCGTCCGCGACCTGCTGATCGATGAGGAAGACAGGACCATTATCGGGACTATCATCAGCCTGGCCCGTAACCTGGGGCTGCAGACCATCGCCGAGGGGGTGGAAAGCCGGGAACAGCTCGAGATGCTGCGGACCATGGGCTGCGACCAGGCCCAGGGCTACCACCTGGGTCGCCCCCTGAGCGCCGAACAGGCGACCGAGCTGCTGCTCGGTCGCCGTTCATTCCTGAGCTAACCCTGCTCCAGCTGGCGCAGCCGCTGGACCAGGGGCCCGCGCATGATGCCGCCGGCACGGCCGGTGAGCAGCAGCAGGGCCGCCCCCAGCAAGGGCAGGCCGAACCAGATACGGGGGTGGGGCTGCCAGGGCAGCTCCAACCACCAGGGCAGCAGCACCGCCACACACAGCTCCACCGCCAGCGCCGCCGCCAGGCCCGCCGCCAGCCCCGCCGCCAGCCATTCCCAGCGCAGCGAGGCCGTGATCAGCCGCTCGCCGGCGCCCAGGGTACGCAGCAGCACCAGCTCCCGCCGACGGCTTTCCAGGGTGGCCTCCACCTGGGCCAGCAGCACCAGCAGGCTGGCGCCGGTCACCAGCGCCATGATCACCAGCAAGGCTTGGCCGACCTGGGCCAGCACCTGGCGCAGTTGATCGAGCAGGGCCTCCACGTCGAACACCGTGATGGTGGGGAAGGCGCGGATCAGCTCCACCTCCAGGGCCCGCTGCGCCGGCGGCAGGTAAAAGCTCGCCAGCCAGGTG
Source organism: Zobellella iuensis (assembly GCF_016746085.1). GTDB lineage: Bacteria > Pseudomonadota > Gammaproteobacteria > Enterobacterales > Aeromonadaceae > Oceanimonas > Oceanimonas iuensis. Next base: position 24,561 of record NZ_JAERTZ010000032.1, on the reverse strand, counting down.
GCCGGGTACTCCGCCAGCACGTCGGGGCTGAAGATAAGATAAAAGTTGGGCTTCATGCTGTCCCAGTCCACTTCGCGGATATTGCGCACCTGTGCCGACACCTGCTGGCCGGCCAGATCCAGGGTCAGACGGTCGCCAACCGACAGCGCCAGCCGCTCGGCCAGGCCCGACTCCACCGAGACCCCGCCGGGGGCGGCCGACCACTGGCCGCGCAGGATGCGGTTGCCCTCGGGCAACTGCTCGCCGAAGGTCAGGTTGAGCTCCCGGCCCAGGCCGCCGCCCCGCTCGCTGTCCACATCCGGCGCCGCCGGGGCGCCGTTGACCTCGGTCAGGCGGCCGCGCACTATGGGGTAGAACAGGGAGCTGTCCAGCCCGGCCTGCTGCAGCCGCTCCCGGATCGGCTCCCGCTCCTCGGCGGCGATATTGATCAGGAAGCGGTTGGGGGTATCCGGCGGCAGCCGGGCCAGAAAACCGTCCACCAGTTCGCCGCGCACCACCCACAGCAGGGTGCCGAGGAAGAGCGCCAGGGCCACGCCGCCGAACTGCACCAGGGTCGCCAAGCGCGCCCGTTGCAGGCGGCTGACCGCCAGCCGGAAGGCGATGCCGCCACCGCTGCTGCGGGCCAGGGCCAGCAGCAGCCAGCACAGGCCGCCGAGCAGTCCCCCCAGGGCCGTCAGCCCCAGCAGCAGCCCCACCGCCAGCCCCGGGCTGCCGGCGAACAGCCAGCTCAGGCCGAAGGTGCCCGCCAGCAGTATGCCGGCGCTCCACCAGGGGGAGATGCGGGCCTCGGCCTCGTTGCGCAACACCCGCAGGGGCGGTACCCGCAACAGCCGCAGCAGAGGCACCACCGACAGCATCAGGGTAGTGAGCAGCGCCAGCCCCGCCGCCACCACGAAGGGCATGACGGAGGGCGGCGGCAGCGGAATATCGAGCACCTCCCCCAGGCTGAGCAGGATAAGCCGGTGCAAGCCGTAGCCGGCCAGGGCACCCAGGCTGGCCCCCAGCAGCAACAGGCCGGCCAGCAGCCGGCCGAGCCAGCCCAGCAGCTGCCGGCGCCCGGCGCCCAGGGTCTTGAGCAGGGCGATACGGTCCTGCTCCCGGCGGGAGAAATAGCCGAGGGCGATGGCCATGGCCAGGATGCCGAGCAGCACCCCGGTGAGCGACGCCAGCCGGAAGAACTGCTCGGCCCGGCTGATGGAGCGGGCCACCGGGGTATCGGCGTCGTCCGGGCCGCGCCAGCGCTGGCCCTGCTGCAACTGCGGTCGCAGCCAGTCGGCGTAGGCCTGCAGCCCGGGATCCTCGCCCTTGAACAGGTAGCGGTAACGGGCCCGGCTGCCTTCCATAAAGATGCCGGTGGCGGCCACATCGTCCAGATGGATCAGCGCGCGCGGCGCCAGCAGGAAGGGGGAGAAGCCCTCGTCCGGCTCCTTCACCAGCTCCCCCGCCACCTCGAGCTCGATATTGCCGAGCTCGACCTTGTCGCCTGGTTGCAGTTGCAGCAGGGCCAGGAGGCGGGCGGACAGCCAGATGGTGCCCGGCCGTACCCGGCCGGCGGGGTTCAGCTGGAGTTCACCGTAAAACGGAAAGGCGTCGTCCACCGCCCGGACGCTGGCCAGCTGCAGCTCGTCGTTGGCGAACAGTACGCTCTGGAACGACTGGGTGCGGGACACCTCCAACCCATGCCGTTCCGCTTCCTGCAGCCATTCATCCCGGGCCGGTCGGCTGCCGGTGAGGATACGATCGGCGGCGATATAGTCCCGCCCCGACACCTTGAGCGCGCTGTTGAGGCGGTCCGCCACCAGGGTCACGCTGAGGATGCTGGCCACGCACAGGGCCAGGGCCAGCACGAACAGCCGGAGCGGTCCCCGCCCCGCCTCGCGCCAGATCAGGCGCCAGCTAAGACTCTGCATGCTGCTCCTCCAGGCGACCGGCGGTCATCAGCAGGCGCCGCTCGCAGCGACCGGCCAGGGCCTCGTCGTGGGTGACGATCACCAGGGTGGTGCCGTGCTCCCGGTTCAGGCGAAACAGCAGCTCGATGATCTGGGCACCGGTGTGGTGATCCAGGTTGCCGGTGGGCTCGTCCGCCAGCAAGATGTCCGGCTCGGTCATAAAGGCGCGGGCGATGGCCACCCGCTGCTGCTCGCCGCCGGACAACTGGCTGGGAAAGTGGTGCACCCGCTCGGCCAGCCCGACCTGGGCCAGCAGTTGCAGGGCCCGTTCCCGGCAACGGCTGCCGCCCTGCAACTCGGCGGGCAGCATAACGTTCTCCAGGGCGGTGAGGGTGGGCAGCAGCAGGAAGGACTGGAACACGAAGCCGATATGGCGGGCGCGCAGCCGGGCCCGCTGTTCTTCGTCCAGGGCGGCCAGTGAACGGCCGCCGATTTCGATGTCGCCCTCGCTGGCGATGTCCAGGCCGGCCAGCAGCCCGAGCAGGGTGGACTTGCCGGAGCCGGACGCCCCCACCAGGGCCAGGCTCTGCCCGGGCTTGACTTCCAGCCCTATCCCCTGAAGGATGGTCAGTGATGTGTCGCCCAGGCCGACCCTGTGGGTCAGGCCGGCCACCCTGATGATCGGAGAAGAAGTTGTCATGCCTCGTATCCTTTTGACGATACTGCTGTTGGTGTCATCCGTCGCCCATGCTAACACCGTTCTTATTCTCGGCGACAGCCTCAGCGCCGGTTACCGGATGAATGCCGACCAGGCCTGGCCCCGGCTGCTGGCCGAGCAATGGCACCGGGAAGGACGCAATGTGGAACTGGTGAACGCCAGCGTCAGCGGCGATACCACCCAGGGCGGCCTGCAACGGCTGCCGCCCCTGTTGGAACGCCACCAGCCCAGCCTGGTGGTGCTGGAGCTGGGCGGCAACGACGGCCTGCGCGGGCTGCCACCGCCGCTGATCGAGCGCAACCTCGACACCATGATAGCGCTCGCCGGTCAGGCCGGCGCCCGGGTGGTACTGACCGAAATCCGCCTGCCGCCCAACTACGGCCGCCGCTATCTGGAGCAGTTCGAGGGCATCTTCGGCACGCTGGCCGAACGGCACGAATTGCCGTTGCTGCCCTTCTTCGTGGCCCCGCTGCTCGGCGAGAACGGCATGATGATGGACGACGGCATCCATCCCACCGCCGAGGCCCAACCGCTGATCGCCCGCCAGGTGCACGCCTTCCTGACCCCCTACCTGGAGCCCTGACCGAGGGAACAGGCCAGGGTCTTGCTGATCTCGCCGAAGCCGAGCCCGCTCTGGCGGCGCCACTCGTTGAAGGCCGCCTGGGCCTGCTGCCTGCCCTTGCGGCTGCCTAAGCCTGCGTCGACCACCCGGTGGTTGACCAGGTAGGCAGTGACATCGGGGGTGAAGATAAAGGTGTCCACCCCCAGCCGGCGCAGGCCGTAGGCGGCGATGTTGCCCCCCAGCAAGCGGCCGCGCCCCTTGATCTCCTGCCAGAGCCCCACCCGGTCCGCCTCCGGCCAGCTGGCCACGAAGGCACCGAAGCCGCCGTAGGGCCGCCCCAGCTCCAGCACCATGCGGGCATTGACCGGTACGGCGGCAATTTTCTTCGCATGGCGCACTATGGTGGCGTCGTTGTTGAGCCGTTCCAGGTGATGATCGTCGAGCAGCAGCATCTTCTCCGGCGCGAAGCCGAAAAAGGCCCGCTCGAAATCGGGCCACTTCTGGCGGATCACCTCCCAGACGAAGCCAGACTGGAACAGGCTCATGGTGAAGGAGGACAACCAGCGGTCGTCGGGAATCGCCGCCAGCTGGTCGGGCGTACAGCACGGGGTGGCGATACGCTGCCGGAGCGCGGCCTCGCCGCCGTGGCGGGCGCAGGCCCGGGCGAAGATATCGGCGAACGCCTCCATAAAACCAGCCTCGTTTGAGTTTTTTCCATTGTGCGTGGCGGCGGCGAAAAAGGCCAGGGCCGGAGGGACCACGGAAAAGCAAAAAGCCGCTGCATCTCTGCAGCGGCTTTCTGTTTGGTGGACCCAGGCGGAATCGAACGGGGCAACCTTTGTCGCCGACCTCATTCATTCCACTCTCATCACCGACTAAAGTTGGTGGAGCTAGGCGGGATCGAACCGCCGACCTCTTGCATGCCATGCAAGCGCTCTCCCAGCTGAGCTATAGCCCCGAATTCGGGTTCAGATTGTTTTGGTGGAGCTAGGCGGGATCGAACCGCCGACCTCTTGCATGCCATGCAAGCGCTCTCCCAGCTGAGCTATAGCCCCAAAACAATGCTGTTTTACTGGTTTTTTCTGCCGCCTGGTGGATCTAGGCGGAATCGAACGGGGCAACCTTTGTCGCCGACCTCATTCATTTCCACTGTAACCACCGACCAAATTTGGTGGAGCTAGGCGGGATCGAACCGCCGACCTCTTGCATGCCATGCAAGCGCTCTCCCAGCTGAGCTATAGCCCCATTTGGCAGAAATGACTTAAGGGGTTACCAAGAAATCTTGGTGGAGCTAGGCGGGATCGAACCGCCGACCTCTTGCATGCCATGCAAGCGCTCTCCCAGCTGAGCTATAGCCCCGCTTAAGTCTCTCGGGGACCTTGTCCCTGCGAGCGAGGCGCATAATAGGCAGGGGGCACTTTAGTGTCAACCACAAAATAAAAAAAGCCGTTCAACCAGTCATTTTTTGAGCGATGGAGGCTGGAAGCCGGAAGCGTAATAAAAAACGGCGCCGTCTCAAGGCGCCGTTTGTTTTTCTTCTGGCTTACAACTTAAGGCTTTGAGCTGTTTTATCCTTGGGTCCGTTCGGCGATAAAGGCCAGGGCCATGTCGATGCGTGCCAGTACCTTGTCCTGGCCGAGCAGCGCCATGACGCCGTCGATGGCCGGCGACTGGCCCACGCCGGTGACCGCCACCCGCAGCGGCATGCCCACCTTGCCCATGCCCAGCTCCAGCTCGGCGGCGGTGGCGTTGATCACCTCGTGGATGGCGCCGGCCCGCCAGTCGGCCAGCTCCGCCAGCCTGGTGCGGGCCAGGGCCAGGGGCTCGGCCGCCACCGGGCGCAGGTGCTTCTTGGCCGCGCCCTCCTCGAAGGCGGCGAAATCCTCGAACAGGTAGCGGCTCTGGGCCGCCAGCTCCTTCAGGGTCTGGCAGCGTTCGGCATACAGGCTCACCACCTCGGCCAGGGCCGGCCCCTGGCCGAAGTCGATGCCCTGATCGCGCATATGCCATGCCAGGTGGCCCGCCACTTCCTCGGCCGGCAGGGTCTTGATGTAGTGCTGGTTCAGCCACAGCAGCTTGTCGGTATTGAAGGCGGAAGCCGACTTGCTGATGGCGTCGAGGGAGAACAGGGACACCATCTCCTCCAGGGAGAAGATCTCCTGGTCGCCGTTGGACCAGCCCAGCCGCACCAGATAGTTGAGCAGGGCCTGGGGCAGGTAGCCGTCGTCCCGGTACTGCATCACGCTGACGGCACCGTGGCGCTTGGACAGCTTGGCGCCGTCGTCGCCCAGGATCATGGACACATGGGCGAACTCGGGCACGGGCGCGCCCAGGGCGTGGTAGATGTTGATCTGGCGCGGGGTGTTGTTGATGTGGTCCTCGCCGCGCACCACATGGGTGATGGCCATGTCCCAGTCGTCCACCACCACGCAGAAGTTGTAGGTGGGGGCACCATCGCTGCGGCGGATGATCAGGTCGTCCATCTCCCGGTTGGCGATCTCGATATGGCCGCGCACATGGTCCTCGAACACCACGGCGCCGTCGGTCGGGTTCTTGAAACGGATCACATGGGGCGTGCCGGCGGGGTGTTCATGGTCGCCATGGCGGCAGGTGCCATCGTAGCGGGGCTTTTCGCCGCTGGCCATCTGCTGTTCGCGCAGGGCTTCCAGCCGCTCCCTGGAGCAGTAGCAGCGGTAGGCCTTGCCCTCGGCCAGCAGCCGGTCGATCAGCTCGTTGTAACGGTCAAAACGCCGGGTCTGGTAGTAGGGACCCTCGTCCCAGCCCAGGCCCAGCCAGTCCATGCCCTCGAGAATGGCATCGATGGCCTCCTGGGTGGAACGTTCCAGATCGGTGTCTTCGATACGCAGGACAAACTCGCCCTGGTGATGGCGGGCGTAGAGCCAGGAGTACAGAGCCGTGCGTGCGCCGCCGACATGGAGGAAACCGGTGGGGCTGGGAGCAAACCGCGTTTTAACTGTCATTTTTCTGCCTTAAGCTGGTGAAAAGCCCAAACGAGCCTGAAACGTTATAAGTGGCGACCATTTTAGCACCCGGCCGGGGCGGGTTAAACGCTTTGTCGAAGCGGGCCGGGATGGTGGCCGGAGACGGGCGGGACAAAAGCGGACAAGACTGAAAAAGGGCCTTATCCGCCGCTTGTCGGGCGAGCGGCCCAGGGATACACTTGTGCCCGCGAGGGCCTATACATGACCAGACGAAGACCAGTCACCAAACGTAATACGCCGGAATCGTTCGGCACCAAATTGAACCAGCTGACCCTGCCGGCACGGCAAGGGGTGGGCAGGGCCTTGTCGGCACTGCGCCAGTTGCCCCAGGCACACCGCACCGGCCTGATGGTGCTGGTGCCGCTGTGGCTGCTGCTGCTGATTTGGCAACCGGCGCCGCCCCCTCCCCGGGGGCCGGTGACCGGCACGCTCAGCCTTGCCCTGGAGCCGTCCCTGACCCGGGAGATACCGGTGCCCGAGGGCGGCCGGCGCATCGACCATACCCTGGGCCAGGGGGATACCCTGGCAGCCCTGTTCCGCCAGTGGCAGTTGCCGGGCCAGGACCTGATCGCCCTGGTGCGGGCCGAGCCCTCCTACAAGCCGCTCAGCAACCTGCGCGCCGGCCAGGACATGACCCTGGTGATCAGCGCCGACGGCCGGCTGCACTACCTGGAGGTACGGGACAAGGGCCTGACCCTGAACGCCTTCCGCCGCATGGGCCAGGACTTTACCACCGTTACCACCCCCTGAGATAACCAAAGGGGCTGCCAGGCCCCTCTCCATCAGGGCTGCCAGCCGTGCTCGGCCAGCAGCACCAGCAGTGCTGCCTCATCCATCACCGGCACGCCCAGCTCCTGGGCCTTGACCAGCTTGGAGCCGGCCGCTTCGCCCGCCACCACCCAACTGGTCTTGGCCGATACCGAGCCGGCCACCTTGGCGCCCAGGGCCTGCAGCGCCGCCTTGGCATCGTTGCGCGACAGCTGGCCGAGGGTGCCGGTCAGCACGAAGGTCTGGCCCGCCAGGGGCTGGGCGGCGACAGGCACGGCCTCGATCGCCGGCCAGTTCAGGCCGCAGCCGCCCTGCTCCCTTGGCGCCACCAGCGCCTGCACGACTTCCTGGTTATGGGGCTGCCGGAAAAAATAGTAGATGTGTTTGGCCACCACCTCGCCCACATCCGGCACCGCCAGCAGCGTTTCCACCTCGGCCTGCATCACCGATTCCAGCGCCCGGAAGTGCTGTGCCAGGTTGCTGGCGGTGGCCTCCCCCACTTCGCGGATACCCAGCGCATACAGGAAGCGTGACAAGGTCGTGTGGCGCGCCTTGTCCAGCGCCGCCAGCAGATTGGTCGCGGACTTCTCGCCCATGCGCTCCAGGCCGGCCAGGGTGGCATGGTCCAGGTGAAACAAATCCGCCGGCGTCTTTACCTTTTCCTGATCCACCAGTTGCTCCACCAGTTTGGTGCCCAGCCCTTCGATATCCAATGCCTTGCGGGAGGCGAAGTGGCGGATGGCTTCCTTGCGCTGAGCGGCGCAGAACAGGCCACCGGTGCAGCGGGCCACCGCCTCGCCCTCGATTCGCTCTATCTCGGCGTCACAGACCGGGCAATGATCGGGGAACTCGATGGCCTGGGCGTCCGCCGGGCGCCGCTCCAGCACCACCGCCACCACCTGGGGGATCACATCCCCGGCCCGGCGCACTATCACCGTATCCCCTTCCATCACCCCCAGCCGGGCTATCTCGTCGGCGTTGTGCAGGGTGGCGTTGGACACCATCACTCCGGCCACCGGCACCGGCTCCAGCTTGGCCACCGGGGTGATGGCACCGGTGCGTCCCACCTGGAACTCCACCTTCAGCAGCCGGGTCAGCTCTTCCTGGGCCGGAAACTTGTGGGCGCAGGCCCAACGCGGTGCTCGGGCCACGAAGCCCAGCCGCTGCTGCAGGGCCAGCTCATCGACCTTGTAGACCACGCCGTCGATTTCATAAGGCAGTGACTCCCGACGCGCCAGGATATCGTCATGGAAGGCTTGGCAACCGGCCTTGCCCTGCACCCGCTTGATCTCGGGACACACCGGCAGACCCCACTGTTTTAATCGTTGCAGGCTGTCGAAGTGACGCCCGGCCAGGGGCTCGCCTTCCACCAAACCGACGCCGTAGCAGTAAAAGGCCAGCGGCCGCCGGGCGGTGATGCGGGAGTCGAGCTGGCGCAGGCTGCCGGCGGCGGCATTGCGCGGGTTAGCGAAAATCTTGCCGCCCTCGGCCCGCGCCGCCTGGTTCATGTTCTCGAAACCGGCCCTGGGCATGTACACCTCGCCGCGCACCTCGAGACGGACCGGCCAGCCCTCGCCTTTCAGCTTCAGCGGCACGGCGCGAATGGTGCGCACATTTTCGGTAATGCCCTCGCCGGTGCTGCCGTCGCCGCGGGTGGCGGCCTGCACCAGCCGTCCCTGCTCATACACCAGGCTGACCGCCAGGCCGTCGAGCTTGGGCTCGCAGCAGAAATCGAGCGGCTCGGCCCTGCCCAGCCGGTCCATCACCCGCTTTTCGAAGGCGGCCAGTTCCTCGTCGCTGAACACGTTGTCGAGCGACAGCATCGGCAGCGCGTGGCGCACCTCGGGAAAGGCGGACACCGGTGCCCCGCCCACCTTCTGGCTGGGGGAGTCCGGATCCAGCAGCTCGGGGTGGGCCTGCTCCAGCGCCACCAGCTCCCGCATCAGCCGGTCGTACTCGGCGTCGGGCACGCTGGGGGCATCTTCCACATAGTACTGGTAGTTGTAGCTATCGAGTTGCTCGCGCAGGGCAAGGATTCGGGCTTTGGCATCACTCATGGCATATTCCGCTCAAACAAAAAGTGCGGCCCCTGGCCGCACTTTGACATCACAATAGGGTTATCGGGCCTGGCTGTCGTAATCTCTCAGCTGTTCACGGCAATGGGCCAGATAGTCCGGACTGAGCGGGGAGCGCTCGCCGTCAAACAGCAGGGCATCCAGCTCCTCCGCCAGGTTCTCGGCGGTTTGCACCATCAGGTTGAAATGGTTCTTGGCCATGCCGGGCTTGGGCAGTTGCATGAATATCGATACCCCCGGCGTACTGAACCCGGTCATGGCGCCGGGATTGAAGGTGCCCGGCTTGACCATGTTGATCAGGCTGAACAATACCTCCCCCTGGCCGCCGGGAGCCTGGTGACGGTGAAAGATGTTCATGTCGCCAAAACAGAAGCCGGAACCGGTCAGGGCCCGGATCAGGCTGTTACCGGCCAGCACCTGGTTGGGCCGGGCCATCAGGTTGATCACATAAACATCCTGCCAGGTCTTGGGCACTTCCCGCCGAACCGGTGCCGGCTCGACCATCGGCTCGACCATCGGCTCGGCCGCAGGAACCGGCTCCGGTTCGACGACGGTTTCGGCCTCGGGCGGCACGGACGCCGGCGCATCAAACAGCGGGTCGATTTCTCCCTGCTGGTACCGGCGCTCACGCTGCTGCTGTTCAACCTGGTCGTGTACGGGACGGGCGGTCGTCACTGGCGGCGCCACCGGCGGGGGGGCTTGTTCGCGGACTGCGGCAGCCTTGGCCGGGGGCAGGCCCAGGCTGGGTTCACCCTCATCATCGTCGTCATCGTTGATTGCAGAGAAACGCGGGGCTGCCTGCCAGTCATCCTCGTCTTCATCCTTGCGGCGGGAGGGCTCGCCCTTGCGTGAGCCGACCACCCTGACCTTGCCGATCCCATCGGGGTCAAAGCCGTCGCTTTCCGCCGGCTCAGTCGCCATTTTGCCTAGCGGCTTTTCACGCATCGGTTTCTGGCGTCCTTTCTGGCTGGTCCACAAGCCGTGGATCAGCAAGGCGGCAATGGCCACCGCGCCCAGGATGATCAAGATAATTCGCAAATCCTGCATTATCGCTTCTCTAAAATTTTTGCTTATGTTCAGCCATAGCCGACGCAAGCGAGAATCCAATTACGTGGGTCGGGACACTCCCAAAGACACCGACAAGGGTATGTTTACCATGCGGGTTTGACAAGAGTCATCTCCGTCCTTAGCGGATAAAATACCCGTTTTTCACACTGTTATCCGCTCCTCAGCAAGAAAATAGCCACCGATGCTACCAGTACCCGGGCAAGACGTTCAAAAAACGCCCAAGGAATGGGTGACTCGGGAGTACGACAGGACGTTTCGCTTGCCCTTTCACGGCTTGGCACATACCGGTACGCCCTCTAGAATGGGGCATTTTTCATCGGGAGCCGTTATGCCCACTGTTTACCATGCCACCAGTGGCCCGGGTTATCTGCTCAAAGGGTGGGCACTGATGTGGGAGCGAGACCTCCGGCTGTTCGTGCTGATCCCGCTGGCGGTGAACCTGGTGCTGTTTGGTGGGGCTTGCTATGTGCTCTATATCCAGCTTGAGCAGCTGTTTACCTGGCTGGGGCAAGCAATGCCCCATTATCTGCAATGGCTGAGTTATATACTCTGGCCCTTGGCGGTGCTCACCATAGTGGTGCTGTTCTCGCTGACGTTCACCAGTATTGCCAATATGCTGGCGGCGCCGTTCAATGGTCTGCTGGCCGAGCGGGTGGAACAGAAACTGACCGGTGTTGCCCAGGACGACGGCGGCTGGCTCGGACTTCTCCGGGACACGCCCCGCATGCTGGGACGGGAGTGGCGTAAACTGGCCTATTATGTGCCGAGAGCCATCGGCTGCCTGCTGCTGTTCCTGGTGCCGGCCTTCGGCCAAACATTGGCGCCGGTGATCTGGTTTGCCTTCAGCGCCTGGATGATGACCATCCAGTACTGCGACTATCCGTTCGATAACCACAAGATCGACTTTCGCCTGATGCGCCGGGCGCTGGCAGAGAAAAGGCCACTGACCTGGGGCTTCGGCGCCAGCGTCACCCTGTGCTCCAGCCTGCCCTTTGTCAACCTGCTGATCATGCCGCTGGCGGTGTGCGGTGCCACCGCCCTGTGGGTGGATCACTATCCCCAGCTGCGTACCGGGCCGGTATCGAGATGAACAAAATCGGAGCTAGGGTAGTAGCCGACACCGCCGACGCCGAGCTGGCGGGCAGCCTTGTTGACCTCGACCAGGGACACACCGGGCAGGCGCAGATCGACGGCCTGGCCCAGCATATGGTAGCTTTTTTTGGCCACTCCCTTGCTCTGCCGCCGCAGCATGGCATTGGTCAGAGGGGAACGATACCCGGAGATGATCTGAATTTCACCTTGCCTGCCCAGCCGGAGCTGCAACAGGAACAGCTGATCGAACAGTTTAGGATCGATGGGAAAGGCTTCGTTACGGCGAATATCGCGCATTACCCGGCTGAATGAGCTAAGGCCATCCTCGAGATAATTCCCTTCTTCCCAGAAGCTGGCCGTCACCTGTTCACCCGTATGCAGGTTGTGCAGACTCAGTTTGCGTACCGGAGCGGATAAACTGGCCTGTGCCGAAACCGGCAGCCACGAGGCAACCCCTAGCCCGCCCAATCCCAGCAAAAAACGGCGACGATCCATACCAGATCCCGGCATACTACCTCCTTGAAAACCGCAGGGGTGCGTCGCCGATGTCCAAAGAGCCTATTATCCCGGCGCAACCGGTATTGCGTTTGCCTGTCAGGGATAAACCGGAAACCGGCCATCACCGGCTACGGGGGCACTCGGTCATCGGCTGCCGCACAGCGTTGAACCGGACCGAAACTATCCATAACAGAGCAAAATATCAACAACCTTTGGTTATAAGAGCTGCCCGTTGTGCGCGAGCAGCGGCCTCTGCTGCCCGGCGACGAAAGGAGGGTTAAGGGAACGATCGAACTGATATATGTCGTCCCGGAAACGGGGCAGCCCATCCGGCCCCAGCCAGCCGGGCCAGTACACCATGAACACCGGCAGGGGTTTGTTCACCCTGAGCCAGCGGGTATGCCGGCTCGACTTCAGATCGGCCAGCCGCGCCGGACTCCACTGTTCACTCAACAGCCAGAGCGCCAGTTGCTCGGCTTCTTCCACCCGTACGCAGCCCGAGCTCAGGGCCCGGCTGTCACGGCTGAACAGGCCGCGGGACGGCGTATCGTGCAGGTAGATGGCGTCATTATTGGGCAGATGGAACTTGTAGGCACCCAGCGCATTGCGACTGCCGGGTCGCTGCCGCAGACGGTAAGGAAAACCGCCCTCCTCATACAAGCGTGCCTGCCATTCCTCCCTGGGCACCACACGTTCTCCGGCATCCAGCACTTCGAAGTCTTCCCGTTCGATGTAGTCGGGATCCTGGTACAACCGGGGCAGTATGTCCTTGGTCAGGATGGAACGCGGTACATGCCAAGGAGGGTTGACCACCACATTGGTGATCTCGCTGGCCATGATCGGGGTCTTGCGGCTGTCTTTTCCTACTATGACGTCGCTTTCCAGCACCATGGCCTGATCCTGATAGAGCCGCAGCCGGTATTCGGGGATGTTCACCAGCAGATAAGCCGACGGCAGGGTATCGCCGATCAGGGTACGCAGCATGCTGCGCATCAGCAGCTGGGCCCGAGTCAGGGGTGGAGCGTCCAGCCAGGCATAGGTATGGGGCCCAATCACCCCGTCTACCTGCAGACCGTGACGCAGCTGAAACTGCCGCACCCCCTGTTCAAGCCGGCTGTCGTAGTAAGACGGATCCGTCTCGGCCTCCGCCGCTGACAGATCTCCCAGCAACTGCAAGCGCTCCCGTACCCGGGACACCGCCTTGGCCCTCTCGCCGGGCCTGAGCGTAGTGGTCCTGAGAGCCGGCCAGGGCTGCTCGGCCAGGCTTAACAGTCGTGCCAACTGCTGCTGTAACTGATCATGGTTCGCATAACCAGGTACCAGACGCTGTACCAACTGGTGACGACTGCCCTGTTGCGTTGCCTGTTGCAACGCCGCCTGGTCTTCCGCACTGAACACCAGGGCCGAGCGGCGGACTTGCAGATGCTGACGTTCGACGAAAGAGAGCGAGGACCATTGTCGCCAGAAGGTGCTCAGCCCCAGTAACAACCGGTCATCGGCCTGATCGGACGCGGTGTCGGCCGACGTCGCCTGTTGCCACCACAGGGTCAGTTCCGGGTGTACATCCGCCAGCGCCAGCTCCAGCCCCAATTGGTGCAGCTGCAACCGGGCCGCGGGCTCCTCCTGCCAGGAAGCGACAGCCCCACCCATGTTCAGACAAAGTAACAACCACAGCCCAGCGGCTGCACGGCACCTGTTCATCTTCCTTCCCTAACCCGTATTCAGAATCTACTATCTATTGGGCCCTGCTACAGGTGACCCGATCCCATGCCGGCGGCATTCACCCCGCTAGTGCCTTGATAACAGAGTTGCGGCCAAAGCACCATAGCCGGGGGACAGATAAGCCCAGGGATAAAGGAATATCATTTTATCATTTAATAACATATTGTTATAACAAATCGTCACTTCTCATTCCGCAAAGAATGGTTAAGCTGATGGTGTAAACGTATTTTTGGTGACACTGAACCTTAGGGATAGCCACAATGAGCAAGATTTTTGAAGATAACTCGCTGACCATTGGTCGCACTCCTCTGGTAAAACTGAACCGGGTCAGCAAGGGCCGGGTTTTTGCCAAGGTAGAAAGTCGTAACCCCAGTTTCAGCGTCAAATGTCGTATCGGCGCCAACATGATTTGGGACGCCGAAAAACGCGGTGAGTTGGTCCCCGGCAAAGAGCTGATTGAACCGACCAGCGGCAATACCGGTATTGCCCTGGCCTTTGTAGCGGCTTCCCGTGGCTATCCGATCACCCTGACCATGCCCAACACCATGAGCCTGGAGCGTCGCCAGCTGCTGAAGGCCCTGGGGGCCAACCTGGTGCTGACCGAAGGGGCCAAGGGCATGAAGGGCGCCATTGAGAAAGCCATGGAGCTCAAAGAGTCGGCCCCGGACAAATTCGTGCTGCTGCAGCAGTTCAACAACCCGGCCAACCCGGAAATCCACGAGAAAACCACAGGTCCCGAGCTTTGGGAAGACACGGATGGCAACATCGATGTTTTCGTGGCCGGCGTGGGCACCGGCGGTACCATTACCGGCGTATCCCGCTACATCAAGCACACCAAGGGCAAGGCCATCACCTCGGTTGCCGTTGAACCGGTAGAATCACCGGTGATCACCCAGGCCATGGCCGGTGAAGAGATCAAGCCGGGCCCCCATAAAATTCAGGGGATCGGTGCCGGCTTCATTCCTGGCAACCTGGATCTGTCCCTGGTAGACCGGGTCGAGCGCGTCACCAGCGAAGACGCCATCGAGATGGCCCGCCGTCTGATGAAGGATGAAGGCATCCTTGCCGGGATCAGCTCCGGCGCCGCCGTGGTGGCCGCCAACCGCCTTGCCGAGCTGCCCGAGTTTGCCGACAAGAACATAGTGGTGATCCTGCCCAGTTCCGGCGAACGTTATCTCAGCAGTGCCCTGTTCCAGGGCATCTTCAGCGAGCAAGAACTGCAACAGTAACAACTAGGGCGCCGAATGGCGCCCTTTTGCTCCCCATGATCGTGGAATTACCACAAAAAACCCTCCTTTTGACCCAGCGCATGGGCGGCAACGACAGCATCGTTATCATGGGCATCACTGGTTCCCTTGCCTACACTAGTGACAGCCTTATGCCCGGCCAGACATTTTTGGACACGTTTGCCTCTTTATCTTGGGAAAGTCCGTCTGTTATTATTACGCGTTAAATAACTCCAGGAGCTGAATACTATGGGTCTGTTCGATAAACTGAAAAGAATGGTATCTGACGATACTAGCGACACCAGCGGTATCGAAATCTTTGCTCCCCTGTCCGGGGAAATCGTCGCCATCGAGGACGTGCCTGATGTGGTGTTTGCCGAGAAGATCGTCGGCGACGGCATCGCCATCAAGCCCAGCGGCAACAAGATGGTCGCGCCCTGCGACGGCACTATTGGTAAAATCTTTGAAACCAACCACGCTTTTTCCATCGAATCCGATTCCGGCCTGGAACTGTTCGTGCACTTCGGCATTGATACCGTTGAGCTCAAGGGCGAAGGTTTTACCCGTATTGCCCAGGAAGGCCAGCAGGTGAAGAAGGGCGACACCGTGATCGAATTCGACCTGGCCCTGCTGGAAGCCAAGGCCAAGTCCACCCTGACTCCCGTGGTCATTTCCAATATGGACGAAGTCAAAGAGCTCAGCAAGCTGAGCGGCGCCGTCACCCTGGCCCAGGACCTGGTGCTGCGTGTTAAAAAATAACACCATTTTTCTGTAATAAGGCGCCGATAGGCGCCTTTTTTATCGGCACGAATTAAAGGGAAGCCACCATGTTCAACTGGTTGAAAAAACTGGGCAAAGCGACCACGGCAGACGCCTCCGCCCGTTTTGAACCCGTGTCCTACCAAGGGTTCGACATCTATCCCGAACCCAAGGCGGAAAGCGGCCAGTACCGCTTGCAGGGCCGTATAGTGCAGCTCAAGGACGGCACCCGGCGGGAATACCTGTTAATCCGCTCGGATGTGTTGCCGTCTGCCGAGCAGGCCGCCGAGCTGATGGTCGCCAAAGCCAAGCGGGTGATCGACGAAAACGGTGAGCAGCTGTTTGACTGACTGGCCCCGCTGGCGCCGGCACCTGCAGCAGATCGGTGAGCGTCGGCTGCTGATACTGAGCGGTAGCGAAGCCTGGGCCATGGCCCGGGCCGTCACCCTCGGTGGAGAGAACCGGCTCTGGGTAGGACAGGCTCCGCCCGGTCTCGAGAGCCAGGCCGCCGGCAAGATCCAGCGCTGCCTGGGCCGGGAATACGATACCCTGGTGTACAACGCCTACAGCGGCCTGCACCCGGATGCCTTCGGCGCCCTGCTGGGCACGGTCACCGCCGGCGGTCTGGTTCTCTTGCTATGTCCTCCCCTGGCCGACTGGCCCGGCTACGCAGATCCCGATCTGGCCCGCTACGTGGCCCAGCCCGAGCAGGCCGCCGGGCTGGAAAGCCGCTTTATCCGCCGTTTCGTGTCCTTGTTGCGGCAGGATCCCCAGGTACTGCTGTGGCAGCAAGGCTCCCGCCCCCCCGCCTTGCCCGCCCTGCCCGATACCCCCTGGCAGCGCCGGCGTGACCGCCATGGCTGCCTGAACCAGGAACAACGCCAGGCCCTGGCCAGGGTACTGCGGGCCGCACGCCGCCGCCAGCCCCTGGTGCTGACCGCCGATCGCGGCCGGGGCAAGTCCAGCCTGCTGGGGCTGGCCGCCGCCCGCCTGCTGGATGCCGGTTACAGGGTACTGTTGACCGCGCCCAGCCCGGCCGCCACGGCCCGCGCCCTGGAGCACAGCAGCCAGCGCCTGTCTTTTATTGCGCCGGATGCCCTGCTGGCCCGGCTCCCACCGGCGGATCTGTTGCTGGTCGACGAAGCGGCGGCCATACCGACTCCCATGCTGCTGAACCTGGCCCGGCGTTACTGCTGTATCTTTGCCAGTACCGAGCACGGCTACGAAGGCACCGGCCTCGGCTTCCAGCTCAAATTCCAGCCGGCCCTGGCCCGGCTGGCCCCCAACTGGCAGAAGTATCACCTTGACACCCCCGCCCGCTGGAGCCCGCGGGATCCGCTGGAGCCACTGGTGTTCCGGCTGCTGGCGCTGGATGCCGACCCGCCGGCGCCGCCGGTTGGGGGCGTCCTGAACTTTCGTTATGTCTGCCGGCAGCAGCTGGAAGACGACGACCTCCTGCTGCAGCAGGTATTCGGTCTGCTGACTCTCGCTCATTACCAGACCCGGCCGAGCGATCTGCGCCAATTGCTGGATGCCCCCGGGCTGACGCTGGCCCTGGCCTGTCGGGAGCAGACCCCGGTAGCGGCGGCCCTGCTGGTACGGGAAGGGAAGCTTGACCCTGCGCTCGGCCAGGCGGTCTGGCGCGGGCAACGCCGCCCCCGGGGCCACCTGCTGCCTCAATCCCTGGCCTTCCATGGCGGTTTCAGGGAAGCGGGTGACTTCAGTTACCGGCGCATCATGCGCATCGTGGTGCACCCTCACTGCCAGCAGCAGGGCATCGGCTCACGGCTGTTGAGCTGGCTCAAACAGCAGGGCGGTGCCGACTTTCTCGGCACCAGCTTCGGCGCCAGCCCCGATCTGCTGCGCTTCTGGCAACACAACGATTTTCGTGCGGTGCGCGTCGGCCTCGTCGCCGATACGGTCAGCGGCCTGCACGCCGCCATGATGCTGTGGCCATGCTCACGCCCGGCGCATCGAGTCTTGCCCGCCTGGAGGGGACAGTTCAGCGCCAACCTGGCCTACTATCGTGAAGGGCTGCTGCAGGCGTTACCGGAAGCCTGGTGGCAAAGCCTGCAGTTGTGCCCGCCTTTGCCGATGCCGGCGCTGGATACCGCCATCGCCTGGGGCTTTGCTTTTGCCCAGCGGGACCTGATGGCCGATCAGGCGGTGCTGGCCCGCGTTGCGCTCGCGGCCACGCCCTTGACTCCGCTCGACGGGAAACAGCAGGCCCTGCTGCACGCCCTGCTCAGTCCCGGTGCCACGCCGGTAGGGGTGGCAGCAGATTATGGCCTGCCCGGCCAGAAAGCGGCGGTACGGCAGTTGCGTACCATCATCCAGCATTTCTTCCCCTGCCCCCATACCCCCTGCCCGGATTGTTAATATCGGGTAAACGGCGCTAGGCTATACAAGAAAATTTTGTCTATTCAATTACCTTCTTTCAAGGAGCCTGACAGATGGAACCGATCACCGAGCTGCTGTCCTCGATTAACAGCGTGGTATGGGGGGTGCCCATGCTGGTGGGGATCCTGGGCATCGGCCTGTATCTGCAATTCGGGCTCGGCTTTATGCCCATCCGCAAACTGGGTACGGGTTTTCGCTTGCTGTTTACCAAAAGCGAGCGCGGCAGCGGTGAAATATCGCCTTTCAACGCCCTGATGACGGCCCTTTCCGCCACCATAGGCACGGGGAATATCGCCGGGGTCGCCACCGCCATCTTCTTCGGCGGCCCCGGCGCCCTGTTCTGGATGTGGATGACGGCCCTGGTGGGCATGGCCACCAAGTATTCCGAGGCGGTCTGCGCCGTGAACTTCCGGGAAACCGATAAACTCGGCAACCATGTCGGTGGTCCCATGTACTACATCAAGAATGGCCTGGGGGCCAAGTGGGCATGGCTGGGCGTGGCCTTCGCCATCTTCGGCGGCATCGCCGGCTTCGGCATCGGCAACACGGTGCAGGCCAACTCGGTCGCCGATGCGCTGCGAGCCTCCTTCGGCATCTCTACCCTCACCACCGGAGTGGTACTGATGGTACTGGTCGGAGCCGTGCTGATCGGCGGCATTCGCTGGATTTCCGAGGTGGCCGGCAAGCTGGTCCCCTTGATGACGCTGTCTTACTTTACCGCCGGGCTGGTGGTACTGGCCTTGAATATCACCGCCATTCCCGCCGCCTTTGGCTTGATCATCGAACACGCTTTCAGCCCTATCGCCGCCCAGGGCGGTTTTGCCGGTGCCGCGGTGTGGGCCGCCATCCGCTTCGGGGTGGCCCGGGGGGTGTTTTCCAATGAGGCCGGCCTGGGCAGTGCCCCCATCGCCCACGCCGCAGCCAGGACCGACAGCCCGGTGCGCCAGGGGCTGATTGCCATGCTCGGTACCTTCATCGATACCATCATCGTCTGCTCCATCACCGGCCTGGCAATTATTGTCACCGGCAGCTGGACCAGCGGTGAAGCCGGCGCCTCGCTTACCACCCTGGCCTTTTCCAGCGCCATCCCCGGCGGTCAATATATCGTCGCTATCGCCCTGGCCGTTTTCGCCTTTACCACCATCCTCGGCTGGAGTTTCTACGGTGAGAAATGCGTGCAATATCTATTCGGCATCAAGGCCATAGTCCCCTTCCGTGTCGCCTGGATACTGGCGCTGCCCGTTGGCGCCACCCAATCGCTGGAGTTTATCTGGCTGCTGGCCGACACGCTCAACGCCATGATGGCCATTCCCAACCTGATCGCCCTGGCCTTGCTGAGCCCGGTGGTATTCCGGCTGACCAAGAGCTACTTTGCCAAGTCATGAGATTCTGGCTCTTTTGCCGGCATTGCCCCCTACAGCAATGCCGGCTCCGGCTGATATACTGGCCCCAGCCAATCATCAGGACCAGACGATATGCATTCATATCCCAGCTATTCCGCTCACGCCATCGCCGAGCTTCGCAAACACCATCCCCTGCTCGGCCCCTTGATGGCGATGCAGCCGTTCAGCTGGTTCAATCCCGAGCGGGCTCCGGTGGAGCTGGCATTACCGGCCGTCGGCCTGACCGCCGGCGACGTGGCCGATGCCAGCCGGCGGCTGGCACGTTTCTCCCGCTATTTCTGCGCCGCCTTTCCCGCCACCCGGGAACAACAGGGCATCATCGAATCCCCCTTGCGCCCCATCCCCAGCATGCAGCGGGCCCTGGGCGAACACTACGGCCAGCCGCTCACCGGCAGCCTGTGGCTGAAAATGGACAGTCACCTGCCCATTTCCGGCTCCATCAAGGCCCGGGGCGGCATCTATGAAGTGCTGCAGCATGCGGAGAAACTGGCGCTCAAGGCCGGCCTGCTGCACCTGGACGACGACTATGCCAAGCTGCACAGCGAGGCCTTCCGCCAGTTCTTCGGCCGTCATTCCATCGCCGTCGGCTCCACCGGCAACCTGGGGCTGTCCATCGGCATCATCGGCGCCCGGCTGGGATTCAGGGTCAGCGTGCACATGTCGGCCGATGCCCGCCAGTGGAAGAAAGATCTGCTGCGCAGCCAGGGCGTCACTGTGGTTGAGTACGACAGCGACTACTCGGTGGCGGTGGCGCAAGGGCGGCTCGAAGCGGAAAAGGATCCGCTTTGCCACTTCGTGGATGATGAAAACTCGGTGCAGCTGTTCCTCGGCTACGCCGTGGCCGGAGAGCGGCTCAAGGCCCAGCTGGAACAGCAACAGATCAAGGTGGACAAGGAACACCCGCTGTTCGTGTACTTGCCCTGCGGGGTCGGCGGTGGCCCCGGCGGGGTGGCGTTCGGCCTCAAGCTGGCCTTCGGCGATGCCGTGCACTGCATCTTCGCCGAACCCACCCACTCGCCCTGCATGCTGCTGGGCGTCTACACCGGGCTGCATGATCATATCTCGGTACAGGATCTGGGTATCGACAACCTCACCGCCGCCGACGGCCTGGCGGTCGGTCGCCCCTCGGGCTTTGTGGGACGGACCATGGCCCCCATGCTCGACGGCTTCTATACCCTGAGCGATCAAGAGATGCTGTGCTTACTGGGCCTGCTGGCCGGAACGGAAGGCATACGTCTCGAACCCTCGGCCCTGGCGGGCATGCCCGGGCCGCTGCGGGTGCAGACCGAGACCGAAGGCTACCGTCAGCGACTGGGGCTGACCCCGGCCCGCCTGGCCCGCGCCCATCATCTGGTCTGGGCTACCGGTGGCGGCATGGTGCCGGAACAGGAAATGGAACAGTATCTGGCCCTGGCCGCTTCAGCCAAACCAGCCACGGTTTAGACTGTCCTTGCACTGCCAGTACTGCCCGGCATAGCGCTGGGCACGGGCCTCGACCTTGCGCGAGGTATTCAGCAGCCAGCCCTTGCGCTGGTGGCTGCCACGCCGGTATCCCCCCCATCCCTCGTGATAATTGAGGTACTGGCCGTAGGCATCCCACTTGGAAACGCCGTTGATGGTGCTGGTTTTATGCATGTACCAGCCCATGAAATCGAGGGCGTCGTCGAAATTGGTTCGGCTGGCCCAGCGGCTGCCGGCTTCCCGCTGGTAGTCGGCCCAGGTCGCCTTCTTGGCCTGGGCATAGCCGTAGGCGTCGGAAGCCCGGCCGTAGGGGATGAACAGGAAATAGCGCATCGGCGGTCGGGCATCATGGCGAAAGGAACTCTCCTGATACATCATCGCCATGGTGACATGCACCGGCGCACCCCACTTTTCCCGCGCCTTGTTGGCGGACTTGTGCCAGCCCTTGTGCTGCTCGAAAATAGCGCAGATATTCTCGGGATTACGCGGCGGCGCGGCGGCACAGCCCGCCAGGAATGTCGCCGCCAACAGCATCAGCCACTTGCCGTTATCTTGCCATCTCACCTTCATCTGCCCGCGATAAGCTGTTCTGTATGAGAACCATAGTGCCTGTTCCCGCGGGCTAATGCCAGCTCACAGGCCTCCGCCGGCTTCAGGGAGAGTCAATTAAATTTTTAATCACAAGAGATGCATAACTATTTTTTGTCACCCGACCGCATAGGGATTAGAATTGGTAGCGGCCAAGACGCCGCACCGCCACCACATTCAGACGCTCAACCAAAGGAAACCTGATGCGCTTTTACTTTCCTATCGTCATCATCGATGAAGACTTCCGTTCCGAGAACACCAGTGGCTCGGGTATCCGTGAGCTGGCTTCCGCCATCGAGAAGGCCGGCATGGATGTGGTGGGCTATACCAGTTATGGCGACCTGACCTCCTTCGCCCAACAGCAGAGCCGGGCTGCCGGCTTTGTATTGTCCATCGATGATGAAGAGCTTGGCGGCAGCCGGGAAGAAGCCCATTCGGTGCTGGAACAACTGCGCCGGTTCGTGGAACAAATCCGCCACCGCAACCCGGATATCCCCATTTATCTTTACGGCGAAAC
This sequence comes from Zobellella iuensis, assembly GCF_016746085.1. Classification (GTDB taxonomy): domain Bacteria; phylum Pseudomonadota; class Gammaproteobacteria; order Enterobacterales; family Aeromonadaceae; genus Oceanimonas; species Oceanimonas iuensis. Next base: position 2,813 of record NZ_JAERTZ010000032.1, on the reverse strand, counting down.
CCGTACCGCCCGGCACATCCCCAACGCCATACTGCGCGAGCTGCATGGCTTTATTCACATGCACGAAGACACTCCCGATTTCGTGGCCCGGCACATTATCCGCGAGGCCAAAAGCTATCTGGACTCCCTGGCGCCCCCCTTCTTCCGCGCCCTGACCCATTACGCCCAGGACGGCTCCTACTCCTGGCACTGCCCCGGCCATTCCGGCGGCGTTGCCTTCCTGAAATCACCGGTGGGCCAGATGTTCCACCAGTTCTTCGGTGAGAACATGCTGCGCGCCGATGTCTGCAATTCGGTGGACGAGCTGGGCCAGCTACTCGACCACACCGGCCCGGTGGCCGCGTCCGAACGTAACGCCGCCCGTATCTTCAACGCCGATCACCTGTTCTTCGTCACCAACGGTACCTCCACCTCCAACAAGATAGTATGGAACTCCACCGTGGCCCCCGGCGACATCGTGGTGGTCGACCGAAACTGCCATAAATCCATACTGCATGCCATCATGATGACCGGTGCCGTGCCGGTGTTCCTGATGCCGACCCGCAACCACTACGGTATTATCGGCCCCATCCCCCGCAGCGAATTCGAGCCGGAACGCATCCGTGAAAAAATGCAGGCCAACCCCTTCTGCCGCGAGATCCTGGCCAAGAACCCGGACGTCAAACCCCGGGTGCTGACCATCACCCAGTCCACCTACGACGGCATCCTCTATAACGTGGAGGAAATCAAGAACCTGCTCGACGGAGAAATCGAAACCCTGCACTTCGACGAAGCCTGGCTGCCCCATGCCGCCTTCCACGACTTCTACGGCGACTATCACGCCATCGGCGAGGGCCGGCCGCGTTGCAAGGACTCCATGGTGTTCTCCACCCAGTCCACCCACAAGCTGCTGGCCGGCCTGTCCCAGGCTTCCCAGATCCTGGTGCAGGACGGCGAGGCCAACAAGCTCGACCGCCATCTGTTCAACGAAGCCTACCTGATGCACACTTCCACCAGCCCGCAGTACGCCATTATCGCCTCCTGCGACGTGGCCGCGGCCATGATGGAAGAGCCGGGCGGCACCGCCCTGGTGGAAGAGTCCCTGGCGGAAGCCCTGGAATTCCGCCGCGCCATGCGCAAGGTGGATGACGAATACGGCGACGACTGGTGGTTCACCGTCTGGGGACCGGACGATCTCACCGACGACGGCCTGGACGAACGGGATGCCTGGATGCTGCAGGCCGACGCCGGCTGGCACGGCTTCGGCGACATCGAGCCCGGCTTCAACCTGCTCGACCCCATCAAAGCCACCATACTGACCCCGGGCCTGAACATGAAAGGCGACTTTGCCGCCAGCGGTATTCCGGCGGTGGTGGTCACCAAGTACCTGGCCGAGCACGGTATCGTCATCGAGAAAACCGGGCTCTACTCCTTCTTCATCATGTTCACCATCGGCATCACCAAGGGCCGCTGGAACACCATGGTGACCGAGCTGCAACAGTTCAAGGACGACTACGACAACAACGTGCCGCTGTGGAAGGTGCTGCCGGAATTCGTGCAGAGCCATCCCCGCTACGAGCGGGTAGGATTGAAGGATCTGTGCGATCAGATCCACCAGATCTACAAGGAAAACGACGTGGCCAAGCTGACCACCGAAATGTACCTGTCGGATCTGGTACCGGCCATGAAGCCGGCGGATGCCTTTGCCAAAATGGCGCACAAGGAAATCGAACGGGTGCCGCTGGATGAACTGACCGGCCGAACCACGGCGGTGATGGTCGCTCCCTACCCGCCGGGTATTCCGCTGTTGATCCCGGGGGAGGTATTCAACGACATCATCGTCAACTACCTCAAATTCGCCCGGGACTTCAACCAGCGCTTCCCCGGCTTCGAAACCTATATCCACGGCCTGGTGGCCGAGGATCACCAGGGCGAAACCCGCTATTTCGTGGACTGCGTGGCCAAGTAACTTCCCTCGCCGCCCCCCAGCCGGGGCGGCTCCTTATAACAGACCGGCTACGATTCCGTCAGTCTGCGCCCCTCCCAGCGAACATCGACAGGCTCCAGAGCAGCCGACCGCCGCAGGGCCATGCTTTCCACAACCACCGTGGACACAGCGTTCGGTGTCCTCCTGTTGGCCAGAAGCAAGCTTGGTATCCAGTTCAACCGGGCCAAAACCACCGCCCAGCCTGTATGCTCGACGACGGCATCCTTGCCATCGACGGTTGGCTTAGACAACAGCCCGCCCCTCTTAACTGTCCAGCATTAACCCGAAATAACGCAGCCGAAAACAAGAAAACCACCCGAAGGTGGCTTTCTGTATGAGATGGCGCAGTGGCAAAGACATCGCCTTTGCAGCAAAGGCGCAGCGCGCCGACATCATCCAGCCGTCCGGCGTAGCCAATACGAAAAAACCCCAGCATCTCTGCTGGGGTTTTGAATGATGGCGGAGCGGACGGGGCTCGAACCCGCGACCCCCGGCGTGACAGGCCGGTATTCTAACCAACTGAACTACCGCTCCGCAAAAGCGTCTTAGTCAGTAACTAATTGGGTGCCTGGCAGTGACCTACTTTCACATGGCAGCTGCCACACTATCATCGGCGCGGGTGCGTTTCACTTCTGAGTTCGGCATGGAGTCAGGTGGGACCACAACGCTATCGCCGCCAGGCATAAACTTGAATCCGGAAAAGCTCTCTTCGATGAAGTTGTTCTCAATACTGCAAGCGCTCACACTTCTTGGGTGTTGTATGGTTAAGCCGCACGGGTCATTAGTACAGGTTAGCTCAACGCGTCACCGCGCTTACACACCCTGCCTATCTACGTCTTAGTCTCAA
>NZ_JAERTZ010000031.1 GCF_016746085.1 Zobellella iuensis | reverse complement strand
GGAGAGTGGGAGGGTAAGAAAAGAGCTTGGCGGCCATGAGTATGGTGCACCAAGCCCGTGTAAAAATATGAAAAATGTCAACAAAAACTTGTGACTAAAAGCCAGGCTAGAAGCCGGAAGCCGGAAGCTAGAAGCCGGAAGCTGGAAGCCGGAAGCTAGAAGCCGGAAGCTAGAAGCCGGAAGCTGGAAGCCGGAAGCATTGCGCCTCCGGCCTTTGGCGTTACGCCGAACGTATCAGAGCTCTTCTTCCAGGTAGGCGTAGCCTTCCAGGCCGGCGGAGAGCTCCTTCAGCAGCATGGCGCGGGTTTCCTCGTCCAGATCCGGGTGGCTGGCCTGCAGCTCGTACTGGGCGTTGATCACGCTGGGATCGATGTCCACATAGCGCAACAGCTCGGCCACGTTGCTGCCGGCCTTGATGTTGTTGATCTGCACCTGGCCCTGTTCATCCAGCACCACCTCGGCGCTGTGGGTATCGCCGAACAGGTTGTGCATGTCGCCCAGGATCTCCTGATAGGCCCCCACCAGGAAGAAGCCCAGGTACTGGGGCTGACCAGGCACGAACTCCGGCATCGGCAAGGTGGTTTCCACCCCCTGGCCGTCCACATACTGATCGATGGCACCGTCGGAATCGCAGGTGATGTCCAGGATCACCGCCCGTCGGGTCGGCGGACGATCCAGCCCGTCCAGCGGCAGCACCGGGAAGATCTGATCGATACCCCAGGCATCGGGCAGGGACTGGAACAGGGAGAAGTTGACGAAGCACTTGTCCGCCAGCTTCTCGTTCAGTTCGTCCATGATGGGACGGTGCGCCCGGTTGACCGAGTCCAGCCTGGCCTTGATGCCGAGGCAGATATTGAGGTGCACTTCCTCGGCCCAGGCCCGGTCCTCCAGGCTCATCAACCCCATGTTGTACTGCTCGTGTACGTCGGCCAGCTCGGCCACGGTATCGTGGTAGATTTCGAGCAGAGGCGGATCTTCCCGGCACAGATCTTCCCAGGTTTCCCACATGTTCTGCAGCAGGAAGGGGGCATCGTCCGCCGGCGTCGCCGGCTGGGTCGGGGTGGCCGACTCTATGCTGATCACATTGGCCACCAGCAGGGCATGGTGGGCGGTAATGGCCCGGCCCGACTCGCTGATGATTCGAGGGTACGGCAGATCGAACTCGCGACAGACGTTGCCGATGCCCCATACCACGTTGTTGGCGTATTCGCGCAAATTATAATTGGCGGAGCAGTAGCTCTGGGAACGGGTCCCCTCGTAGTCCACGCCCAGGCCGCCGCCCACGTCCACTATGTCCACCGGCACATCCAGCCGGCGCAGCTCGGCGTAAAAGCGGCCGCATTCGCGGATCCCCTTCTGGATGTCACGGATATTGGCAATCTGTGAACCCAGGTGGAAGTGCAGCAACTGCAGCCAGTCGATACAGCCGGCGGCCTTCAACTGGTTGATCAGGGCCAGCACCTGGGAGGCACTCAGGCCGAACTTGGACTTCTCGCCACCGCTGGACTGCCACTTGCCGGCGCCCTGGGACGCCAGCCGGGCGCGCACGCCCAGGCGCGGCGTCACATTGATACGCCTGGCTTCTTCCATCACCAGGGTCAGCTCCGACAGCTTCTCGATCACGATATAGACCTGGTGGCCCATCTTGGTACCGAGCAGCGCCAGGCGTACGTATTCCTTGTCCTTGTAGCCGTTGCAGACGATTACCGACTCGGTTTCATGGGTATGGGCCAGCACCGCCAGCAGTTCGGGCTTGGAACCGGCTTCCAGTCCCAGCCGTGGCTTGTCTTTATAGGCCTTGGTGACCGCGTCCAGTACCCCCCGCTGCTGGTTGACCTTGATCGGGTAAACGGTCAGGTAGTCCCCTTCATAGCCATAATCTTCGATGGCGCCGTTGAAGGCGTTGAACAGGGCATCGATCCGGCTCTTGATGATATCGGGAAAGCGCAGCAACACCGGGGCGGCATAGCCCTCGGCCTTGAGCTGCTCAACCACCTCGGACAACACTACTTTTGCTTCGGGGCGGGTCTTGTCGGGAGTAACGACGACCCGTCCCTGGTCGTCCAGATGAAAGAAACCAGCGCCCCAGTAAGGCAGGTTATAAACCTTGAGCGCATCGTTTGCGGACCATTCTGCCATGTTCTTTGTCCCCGTCTATCGGTGTAAGGACCATAGAAGATCCGGGCCTCGGCAGGCCCGGAGCGATAATTGTTTGACGCCTCGATGGTATCGAGAACCCGCTGCCCGGGGCAAAAATACTCAAAACAGCTCTGTTTTATAGTAACGGGTCTTGCTGCCACTTACCCCGAAAGGTGCCATAAAAATCGGGGCAGGCGAGTGTACACAGAGACTTTAACCATGACCAGAGTATGACGGTGGCAGAAGACAATTTTATTGCGCGGCCAGCGCCTGAACCGCCGGCGGCTGGCTGATGACATCGCGGGCATCGTTAAAGCCGCGCCCATGGGCTTCCGTCATCTGCAGCAGATCGCCCCCCTGTCATAGAATGATCATGGCGGCGCAATACCACCGTCATGGGGGTTTCCTAGCTTGAATACCACTGCAAGGGAGGAAACCGTTATGTTATCTGTCGATATCCTGGCCGCCGAGTACCTGCCCAGATGGCAGCATGTACCCGGTTGTAAGGCGGTATTGCGTTACCTGTTGCACGAGCAGGCGTTTACCGACTTCGCCGCCCAGTATCCACACCTGCGCGGCCTCGACTTCGTCGAGCAGGTGCTCGACTATTTTCGTTTTCAGATCCAGTTGCGCGAGCAGGAGCTGGAGCACATTCCGGCTTCCGGCCCGGTGGTGATCATCGCCAATCATCCCATCGGCTCCCTCGACGGCCTCGCCCTGCTCAAGCTGGTGTCCCGGGTCCGGCCCGACACCAGGGTCATCGCCAACCAGATGCTGGCCCGGCTCGAACCCTTGTCTTCGCTACTGCTGCCGGTGGACAACATGACCGGCAAAACCGCCCGCACCCAGCTCGGTGCCGTCCACCGTCACCTGGACCTGGGTGGCGTGGTGATCGTTTTCCCCGCCGGCGAAGTCTCGCGTCTGGGGGCCAAGGGTATCCGCGACGGCCGCTGGCATTCCGGATTTATCCGTCTGGCCACCAAGGCCAGGGCGGCCATAGTGCCGGTGCATATCCGCGGACGCAATTCCGCCATCTTCTATCTCAGCTCACTGGCCTGCCGTCCTTTGGGCGGCTTACTGCTGGTACGGGAAATGTTCCGCCAGCAGGACAAAGCGATCTCCCTGCGCATCGGCCAGCCAATTGCCTGGGAATGCTGTCGGCAGAGCGGCCTCACCGACAAGGCCCTATGCCTGCTGTTTCGCCGCCACCTGTACCGGCTGGGCAAGGGCAAATCCGGCCTGTTCGCCACCCAGGTCGCGGTAGCACCGCCCGAGCCGCGACAGCAGTTGAAAAAAGCGGTGGAGCAATGCGAGTTGCTCGGCCAGACCCAGGACGGCAAAGCCATTTATCTGACCCGGGCCAGCCGGGCCGGCCATTGCGTGATATTGCGGGAAATAGGGCGACTGCGGGAGCTGTCGTTTCGTGCCGTGGGGGAAGGCACCGGTAAACGGCGGGACCTGGACCCTTATGACGATGATTATTACCAACTGCTGTTGTGGGATCCACAAGAGCTGGAAGTGATCGGCGCCTATCGCTTTATCCCCACCGCCGAACAACTCGCCCGAAAAGGTCCGAACGGCCTCTACAGCCACCATCTGTTCGATTACGGCGAAGAGATGGCCCCCTTCCTGGCCCAGGGCCTGGAGCTTGGCCGCAGTTTTATCCAGCCCGCCTACTGGGGGCGGCGCAGCCTGGATTACCTCTGGTTCGGCATCGGCGCCTTCCTCGCCCGCCACCCGCACTACCGCTACCTGTTCGGCCCGGTCTCGCTGAGCGCCGCCCTGCCGGTGGCGGCGCGGGATCTGCTGGTGGCCTTCTACCGCCTGTACTTCCCGGCCACCGCCGCCCTGGCCCGCTCCCGTCGCCCCCTGCCGCCGACGGCACCCGCCCTGCGCGATACCTTCGGCGGCAGGGATTACCAGCAGGATCTGACCCTGCTCAAACAGTTGCTGGACAATCTCGGGGCCGCCATCCCCACCCTGTACAAACAGTATTCGGAGCTGTGCGAGCCGGGCGGCGTACAGTTTATCGACTTCGGCACCGATCCGGAGTTTGCCGACTGTGTCGATGGCCTGGTCATGGTGGACTTGCAGCGGCTCAAGGCCGGCCGCTACCAGCGCTATATCGCGCCCCATCTGCCGCCGGCGGAGAAGTCAGCGGTCGCTGTGGCCTAGGCTGCGCTCGGGGGCGATTTTATCCCGCAGCCGCTGCTTGATGTCCTTGGCTTCGGGAAAGCCGTTGTCGGCCACCCGGCACCAGATCAGCGCGCCGTCCACATAAATCTGAAACTGGCCCTTGTCCCCCGGGATCAGGGCCACCTCCCCCACCTCGTCGGCAAAGGTCGACAATATCTCCTGAGCCAGCCAGGCCGACCGCAGCAGCCAGCGACACAGGGTGCAATAGCGGATCTCCACTCTGGGTTTCATGCTTTCTCCTCCCAAAAGGCGCAGCATGACCCAAGCCGCCGCCGGGGTAAAGCGCGAGAAAGCGCCCGAGGGCGCTTTCCGTACCGGTCAATACAGGGACACCTTGGGCCATACCAGCCAGAGACCGACGGCGCCGGCCAGCACCGCCGAGGCCAGGGCCCCCAGGGCCGCGGGCCAGGGGCCTCGGCCGCGCAAGCCCTGATCCACCAGCGGCGGCACCAGCGCCAGCGCCACCACCCACCAGTCCATGGGGATGAACTGCCAGCACAGGGCGAGCCAGAGCACATAGCCGGCGGTCATGTCCCGGTCGGACATCCTCCTGGTCAGTCCGGCCAGCCAGAGGAAACCGGCCAGCACCGCCAGGGCTCCGCCGGCCTGGGCCAGCAGCACGCTGCCGCCGATGGCCACCACCAGGGTGAACATGGCCGCCCCGGCCACGAAGCCGATCCCGCTTCCGGGGCCTGCACGCCATTCCCGCCAGCCCTGCCACAGCCAGAAGGCCAGCAGGCCGATAATGGCTTCGGGATAGCGGGGCAGCAGGGCCCACAGCGCCAGGACGAAGACGCCCCCGGCCAGCACAAAATGCAGTGCCCGGCTTACACCGGCCGGCACCAGCCCCGCCAGCGCCACCGCCCAGAACACGAAGGGAAACCAGTGAATACCCCGGGTCGGCCAGAAGTACCACTGGGTCGCCCATCCCAGGGTTGCCCATACCGCCAGCCCCGCTGCCCACCAGAACAAAGACGGGCGCCACCATCCGATGGCGCCCGCTATCGCAGCCGGCAGCAGGGTTTGAATCAGCAGATCCAAGCCCATGACAGCCTCCTTCGGTTACTGGCGAATACCTTCGATAAACAGCCTGATGGCTATCTCGTCACCCACGCCGGGCAGGCCATAGCTCATGCCGAAGTCGCTGCGCTTGATCCGGGTCTCGGCGCTGAAGCCATTGCGGTAGCCGCCCCAGGGATCCGCGCCTTCCCCGATAAAACGCACGTCGAAGGCCACCGGCTGGGTTACCCCATGTACGGTGAGGTTGCCGGCCAGGGTGCCGCTGTCCTTGTCACCTTCATAGCCGGTGCTTTCGAAGCTCAGGGTGGGATACTGACGTACGTCGAAGAAGTCGGGGCTGCGCAGGTGCTTGTCCCGGTCTTCATGGTTGGTGTCGATACTCTCGGCCTGAATGGTGAGACGAGCCCTGGCCGCGGAGGGATTGTCGCCGTCAAAATGATAGTCCCCCTCGAATTCGTTAAAGCGACCCACCAGGGTGCTGACTTCCAGGTGGCCCACCTCGAACACGACAGAGGTATGGGCCGGATCGACCTTATAATCGGCGGCCAGGACCGGGCCGGCCAGCAGCAGGGAAGAGAACAACAGGGTAGCGGTGGTTTTCATAACGATCTCCGTCATTATTGGTATGCTGCGTATCATTCGCAGATTTCTGTTCGCTGTTGATAGTAGAATGCCTTGCAAATGAGAACAATCTCGCCTGAAATAAAACATTATCTACTAATAGTAAATAATACTATGCTTTAGTCAGCGTCTGTATCGAGCCGGTGACCGACATGATACACAGGCCCAACTCGGCACCATGGTGGTCGGCTGTCTGTGAAAGCATAGTTCGAAGAGAAAGGCAGGCAGAGAGAAGAGGGTAAAAAATACCGGCGCTTGCGCGCCGGCTCGGGACCAGCTCGGCAGAACAAATTCAGGTCCCTAAAGGGCAATGCTTATGCAAGCACCCAGGGACGGCCGGATTCCAGCCTAATAAAACCCGTACCGCATCGCCGCTTGCATCAGCCTGGTTACTCTATAGGTTGCATAAGTATGAATTAAATGAATTATTAACATTTTTGCATGGCAGATTTTAATATTACTACTGGTGTTGTCCCTACCAGGGTAACAACCATGGATCAACGGCGATGAGTCGGACCACGCAACGACATCCATGCTGAAAACAGGAAAAAATCCTGCACACCGGCGAGCCAGGGCGTCCAGAACAGGCAACAGAGGAGATCGTGATGGATCAGCTATCCGCTATCCGGGTGTTTTGCAAGGTGGTCGAGCTGCACAGCTTTACCAAGGCCGCCCAACAACTGGAGTTGTCGGTAGCCATGGTATCCAAACAGGTCAGCTTGCTGGAGCAGCATCTCAACGCCCGGCTACTGATGCGCACCACCCGCCGGGTCAGCGTCACCGAAGCCGGGCATCTTTATTATGAGCGTTGCCACGCCATCCTGGCGGAGCTGGAACAGGCCAATGCCTTGATATCGGCGCACAGCCACCAGCCCAGCGGTCGCATCCGCCTCTCGGTACCCATGGATTTCGGCAACCTCAAGGTGGCGCCGCTGCTGGCGGAATTCAATCGACGCTATCCCGATATACAGCTCGATCTGGAATACAGCGATCGGCTGGTGGCCCTGGTGGAGGAAAACTTCGATCTGGCGCTGCGCATCGGTACCCTGGCCGACTCCTCATTGATCGCCCGGCCACTGGCGCAGGTATCGCTGCTCACCTGTGCCGCCCCCGACTACCTGGCCCGACACGGTACCCCCACCCACCCGGAGCAGCTCAATGAACATAACTGCCTGCTCTATACCCTGAGCGAACCCCAGTGGCTATACCATCACCATGGCCACCATTATCACATCAGACCCAAGGGAATCATGCGGGCCAACACCGGGCGTGCCCTGGCGCTGGCCGCCAGCCAGGGAATGGGGATCATCATGCAACCCCTGTTTATCGTGGAGGATTATCTGGCCAGGGGGGAATTGCAGCCCGTGCTGGAGGACTTCCAGTTGCCGGTGCTCAGCCTTAACCTGGTGTATCCGCACCGGCACTTCCTGCCCAGCCGGGTCAAATGCTTCGTGGACTATATGGAAGACTGTTTCAAACACTAGCGGCGCCGCCGGCGTTCAGCGCACCACGCCGCTCAGAAACTCCTGGCGGGTATCGGGTCGGCTCTTGAAGATGCCGCCCAGGGAGGTGGTGGTGGTGGTGCTGGTGGCATCCATCACCCCGCGCGCCTTGACGCAGTAATGGGTGGCGGTGATGCTGACCGCCACATCATCCGACTCCAGCAGTGTCTGCAGTGCCACCAGCACCTGCTGGTTCAGCCGCTCCTGTACCTGGGGCCGGCGGGCGAAAAACTGCACTATACGGTTAATTTTGGACAGGCCGATCACCTTGCCGCGGGGAATGTAAGCCACGGTGGCGGTGCCGTCTATGGTCACGAAGTGATGTTCACAGGTGCTGGTCAGGGTGATGTCCCGTACCTGCACCATTTCATCTACCTTCATCTTGTTGTCGATCAAGGTAATTTTCGGGAAATGCGCATAATCTAGCCCGGAAAAAATCTCCCGGACATACATCTTGGCAATACGATCCGGGGTTTCGGCCAGGCTGTCGTCTTCCAGGTCAAGCCCCAGCACGTCCATCATTTCGGTCATCAGCCCGGTGATGCGGGCTTGTTTTTCGTCCAGGGTCAGGTTGTTAGCCCGCATGGGGGTTTCCAGCCCCCGGGCCTCCAGGGCGGAACGAACCCGGATAGCGGCATCACTCAAAGCGGTCATGGCAGTCTCCGTTGGAGAATTGAAGAATCAAAACAGCAGGAATGGTAGTCCATTTGACGGCCGCTGTGAATGGCGTTTTCGCATCGCGGAATGCCCAAGAAATATGATAAAAGATGTCTTAATCTGAAATGATAACCCCGAGCCTTCTATAACCAGGTGATCCACATGGCCATTCACGACTGCTGCAGCCAACCCGGACTGCGTCCCTTTATTGATGCCAAGACCGATATGCTGAACCGCTTGGAAGCGATCCGCACCACCGAACTCATCCCCCTCGAGCAGGCCCTCAACAGCATACTGGCCGACGCCATCAGCTCTCCCATAGACGTGCCCTCCTTCGCCAATTCGGCGATGGACGGCTATGCCCTGCGCGCCGAGGACATAACGGCAGGCGTGGGCCTGCAACTGATCGGCACCAGCCTGGCCGGCCATCCGTTCAGCGGCCGGGTCGGCCCCGGTGAATGCGTACGCATCATGACCGGCGCCGCCCTGCCGCTCGGTGCCGACAGCGTGGTGATGCAGGAGAACTGCCGCTCAGAGCACAATGTGATCACCCCTGAAGGGCCGGTAAAAACGGGCCAGCATGTCCGTTTCCCCGCCGAGGATCTGGCCCAGGGCGAGACGGTGTTCGAGGCCGGCACCCGCGTCAATGCCCGGGTGCTGTCGGTGCTGGCGTCCCTGGGGCTGGAGCAACTGTGCGTATTCCGCCCGCTGACCGTGGCCCTGCTGTCCACCGGCGACGAGCTGAAAAACCCGGGCGAGCTGCTCGCTCCCGGCGATATCTACGATTCCAACCGTATCGGGGTGCGCGCCATGCTGGAGCGGCTGGGCATCAGGGTCATCGACTACGGCATCCTGACCGACGATCCCGAGCTTATCCGTACTCATTTCCTCAAGGCCGCCCGGGAGGCCGATGCGCTGATCACCTCCGGCGGCGTCTCGGTGGGCGATGCGGACTACACCAAACAGGTGCTGGAAGAGGTGGGCCGGATCGGCTTCTGGAAGCTGGCCATCAAGCCGGGCAAGCCCTTCGCCTTCGGCCATATCGGCGATTGCGCCTTCTTCGGCCTGCCCGGCAACCCGGTGTCCGCCGCCGTCACTTTCCACCTGCTGGTGCGCCCGGCCCTCGCCCGCCTGGCCGGCGAAGCCCTTGAACCCACCCCGCTGCTGCAGGCCCGCGCGCTGATGCCGTTCAGGAAAAGCCCCGGCCGCATGGACTTCCAGCGCGGCATCGTCAGCACCCAGCCGGACGGCAGCCTGGGGGTGGTGGCCGCCGGCTCCCAGAGTTCGGCGGTATACAGCGCCATGGCCGAGGCCAACTGCCTGCTGCACCTGGAGCAGGACAGGGGCAACGTGGCCGAGGGGGACAGCGTGACCCTGGAGCTCATCGACGGGCTGTACTGGTGATGAAGGAGCTCAGCGACCAGGAATGGCTGCGCTATAACCGCCAGATAGTGCTGCGCCAGTTCGATATCGAGGGCCAGGAGGCCCTGAAGAATGCCGCCGTGCTGGTGATCGGCGCCGGCGGCCTGGGTTGTGCCGCCGCCCAGTACCTGGCGGTGGCCGGCGTCGGCCGGCTCACCCTGGTGGACCACGATGTGGTGGAGCTGTCCAACCTGCAGCGCCAGGTGCTGCACCAGGATGCGGATCTGGGCCGGCCCAAGGTGGATTCGGCCGCCGACAGCCTGCGCGCCGCCAATCCCTGGCTGGAGGTGGCCACCCATGCCGCCCGGGCCGACGAGGCCCTGCTGCGTAGTCTGCTGCCACAGCATCAGCTGGTGCTGGATGGCACCGACAACCTGGACAGCCGCCAGCTGGTCAACCGCCTTTGCTGCGAAGCCGGGGTGCCGCTGATATCGGCGGCGGTGATCCGCATGGAAGGCCAGCTGTCGGTGTTCACCTACGGCGAGGACGAGCCCTGCTACGCCTGCCTGTCCCGGTTGATGGGCGGCGGCGTGCTGAGCTGCGTGGAGGCCGGGGTACTGGCCCCCATGGTGGGGGTGATGGGCGCCCTGCAGGCGCTGGAGGCGGTCAAGCTGCTGGCCCATATGGGCCGCTCACCGCGCGGCAAGCTGCTGCTGGTGGACGGCATGACCCTCAGCACCCGGGAGTTGACCCTGCCCAAGGCCGCAGACTGCCCGGTGTGCTCCCGCCCCGGGGGCAGTGGCACGCCAGCCTAGGGCTATCGTAGGGCGTAGGGCCCATTTCAATGGGCCACATTCGGTCGACTGAAGTCGACCCGCCCATAGGCTGGCCGCCGGCTAGACCCCCCGCTCGTTATTCCAGATCAGCACATGCAGTTGCGGCAGCACCCGGGCCCGGTACCAGCGATCGCCGGTGACCCTGTCGACCAGCCAGCGCAGCCTGGCATTGAGTTCCTGGGTATCGGTTTCCCGCTCCGGCTGCTCCGGGGTGGCCGGCGCCGGGTTGCAGGGCTGCAGGTAAAGCGGCAGTTGCGGATAGTCGTCCGCCAGGGCCCGCGCCCAGCGGTAGTCCGCCTCGTCGGCGATCACCAGCTTGAGGCTGACCTGGGTACCGGCCCCGGCGGCGGCGAGGCTCGCCTCGAACCGCTCCCGGTTGAACGCCATGCCCGAGGACGGCGGCTTGGGGCTCAGGGTCAGGTGATCGAGCATCTTAAACCAGGGTTGCGCCTTGCTGCCCTGGGTTTCCATGGCAAAGGTATGGCCCTGCCCGTGGCCGAGCCGCAGCAGTTCATCGAGCGGCTGCAGCGCCGGGTTGCCGCCGGAGAGCGTCACCAGTATGGGCGCGCCGCCACTCAGCCGGTTCACCTCGGCCAGTATGGCCGAGGCCGCCATGGGCTGCCAGTCGGCCTTGAAGCGCGGCTCCACCGCATAGAGGGTGTCGCACCAGCGGCAGCGAAAGTCGCAGCCGCCGGTGCGCACGAACACGGTGGGCACGCCGATCAGCGCCCCTTCCCCCTGGATGGTGGGACCGAAGATTTCACTGATGGCGATGCTCATGGCCGGTACTCGGCCCAGGTCTTGGGCGTCTCCGATACCGCCACCGCACTCACCTCGGGCCAGCGGGCATGGGCCCAGTCGAACAGGTACCTGGCCAGCCGCTCGGCGGTGGTGCACTCGTCGCCCAGCACCTCGTTGAGGTGGCGGTGATCCAGCTCGTGATCGATAAAGCGTTTGAAGTCCGCCAGCTCCAGGTAGTCGCGCACAAAGCCGTACTGGTCGAGCTGTTCGCTTTTCAGCTCGATCACCACCACGTAGTTGTGGCCGTGCAGCCGGGAACAGGGATGATGATCCGGCATCTGCTTCAGCTGGTGGGAAGCGGAAAAATGAAACTCTTTCTTTATGGTGTACATGCTTTCACCCTCGCCACCGCTTCCCGCCAGTACTGCTCGTCTTTATAGGGCGTGGGATCGGCCACCCCGGCCAGGGCCATGGCCTCGATGCGCTCCACACAGGTGCCGCAGCGGCCGCAGTGGATGTCGCCGCCTTCGTAGCAGGACCAGGTATCGGCCACCGGCACATTGAAGCGCGCCGCGTCCCGGGCGATCTCGGTCTTGTCGGCATCGACATAGGGCGCCAGCAGGGCCACCTCGGCCACCCCTTCCAGGGCACGGGCCTGCATCTCGCCGAACAGGCGGATAAAGTCGGGCCGGCAGTCGGGATAGATGAAGTGATCGCCGCCGTGCACCGCCAGGGCCACGGTGTCGAGGCCGCGGGCGGCGGCCACGCCGAAGGCGATGGTGAGCATGATGGCGTTGCGGTTGGGCACCACCGTCACCTTCATGTTCTCTTCGCTGTAGTGGCCGTGGGGTACCTCGATGTCGTCGGTCAGGGCCGAGCCCGACAGCTGGCGGCCGATATGGCCGATGTCCATCACCAGGTGCGGCACCGCGAGCCGCTCGGCACAGCGGCGGGCGGCATCGATTTCTTTCTTGTGGCGCTGACCGTAGTCGAAGGTCAGCAGGGCGCCGAGGGATTGCTCCGCCGCCAGCCGGTGGGCCAGGGTCACGGAGTCGAATCCGCCGGAGCAGATCAGTAAGGCGTTCATATTGTGTCCTTGTTTTGTCCGGGTAGGCTGCGACCGGGGGGGTAATGCGGAGGCCATTTTAACGGCCGGCCCCGCCTTGTCCATCATTATCTGGGCGGCGTGTCGCCATCCGGCGCCGGATGGCGGAAAAATCCCTGGTATTGGCCCGGGGTCAGCGCCAGACGGCGCTTGAAGTGGCGCTGAAAATGGGCCTGATCGGCAAAACCGAGTTCGCTGGCCACCCGGCTGAGCGCCAGGCCCCGGCGCAGCAAGCCCTTGGCCTTGTCGATGCGCCGGTCCAGCTGGTAGGCATGGGGGGACAGCCCGTAATACTGCTTGAAACCCCGGATCAGCTGGTAACGGCTCAAGTCCGCCAGTTCGCTCAGTTCACCCAGGGTCAGCGGCTCGGCCAGTTGATCCCGGATGCACTCCCCGACCCGGCGCAGGGCGGGAATATCCAACGCCGGCTCGGGCAGGGGCCCGAAACGGGGCATCAGGAAGTCGAGCAACGCCGTTTCCGCCGCCAGGGGTTCCCGCCCCCGCGCGAGCAGGGCAAACAGGCGATCGAAGGGCCGATAACCCAGTCCGGAGTCGTCCAGCGGACCGGCAAAGGGTCGAAAGTCCTGAGCGCCACCGAACAGTTCCCGCTGCAGCCCGCCCAGCCAGCGGCTGTCCACGAACAGCATACGGTAGGACCAGCGGCCAGCGTCGGGATTGCAGGAATGGGCATCGCCGGGGTTGATGGTGACCAGGCTGCCCCTCCCCACCCGGTAGTCGTGACGGCCATTGCGGTAGCGGGCCGCGCCCGCGTCGATGACGCCGAAGGAAAACTCGTCGTGGGCGTGGGTATGGTAACAGGCACGGGAAGCATGGGCCCGGCGCAGCTCCACCTGCGGCAGCGAGGGGCTGCGGCGAATATCCAGCTCTTCCATCATCTCCCTCCCGCAACGGGTAAGAACAGCCCTACCACGGTAACCGCCAGCAGCAGGCCCATCAAGCGATTAAAACGCCGCTGGCGCGGTCCGTTCAGCCAGTGCCCCAGCAGGGTACCGAAGCCGGCCCAGAGCCCCACGCCCAGCAGGCACATGGCGAAGGACAGGGCGCAGAACAGCATCAGGTAAAGAGAAACCGGCTCATGGGCGGTCACGAACAGCCCTACCCCCGACGCGGCCACCAGCCAGGCCTTGGGATTGAGCCACTGGGTCAGCGCCCCCTGCCACCAGGACGGTGCCACTCCCGGGTTCGCCTGCAGTTCGGCCACCGGTGCCAGGGCGATGCGCAGGGCCATGTACAACAGGAAGGCCGCGCCCAGATACCGCAGCAAGGCCGCCAGCAGCGGCTGCTCCTGCAGCAGTTGCGCCAGCCCCATTCCGGCGAGCAGCACCACCAGGGTATAGCCGAGGGTGGCGCCCAAGACATAAGGCAGGGTGCGCCAGAAGCCCACCCCCGCCCCGGCGCTGGTGGCGATCAGGTTGACCGGGCCGGGGGAGACGGCGCCGACAAAGGCGAACAGGATCATGGAGACAAGGGTACCGAGCATAATGGCCTCGCGATAAGTGACGAATGCCTGTCACTCTAACGGCCGTCCGCCCGGCGGTATTGAATGAAATTGCAGGGCGGAGAAAAAGCAAAGGGCGCCGCAGCGCCCTTTTATAGGATAACCGAATCGGCTTATTTCTCGCCGAACTGCTCGGCCAGGTACAGCCAGGTATCGATCACCGTATCCGGGTTGAGGGACACGGAATCGATGCCCTGCTCCACCAGCCAGGCGGCGAAGTCGGCGTGATCCGAGGGGCCCTGGCCGCAGATGCCCACGTACTTGCCGGCCTTGCGCGCCGCCTGGATGGCCATGGACAGCAGCGCCTTCACCGCCTCGTCCCGCTCGTCGAAGGAGCCGGCCACCAGGCCCGAGTCCCGATCCAGCCCCAGGGTGAGCTGGGTCATGTCGTTGGAGCCGATGGAGAAGCCGTCGAAGTAGGCCAGGAACTTGTCCGCCAGCAGGGCGTTGGAGGGCAGTTCGCACATCATGATCACCTTGAGCCCGGCTTCGCCGCGCTTCAGGCCGTTTTCGGCCAGGATGTCGATGACCGAGGCCGCTTCGGACAGGGTGCGCACGAAGGGGATCATGATCTCGACGTTGGTCAGGCCCATGTCGTTGCGCACCCGTTTCACCGCCTCGCACTCCATGGCGAAACAGGCCCGGAAGTCCTCGGAGACGTAGCGGGAAGCCCCACGGAAGCCGAGCATGGGGTTTTCCTCGTCCGGCTCGTAGGCATCCCCGCCCAGCAGGTTGGCGTATTCGTTGGACTTGAAGTCGGACAGCCGCACTATGACCCGCTCGGGCCAGAACGCACAGGCCAGGGTCGAGATACCTTCGGCCAGCTTGGCCACGAAGAACTCGCGCGGGCTGTCGTAACCGGCGATCATCTCGTCGATCTTGAGCCTGAGTTCGGGGCTCTGCTGATCGTATTCCAGCAGCGCCTTGGGGTGCACCCCTATCATGCGGTTGATGATGAACTCGAGCCGCGCCAGGCCCACGCCGGCGTTGGGCAGCTGGGCGAAGTCGAAGGCCCGGTCCGGGTTGCCCACGTTCATCATCACCTTCACCGGCGACAACGGCATGGCGCCCACCTCGGAGGTGGCCACCTTGAATTCGAGCTTACCGTCGTAGATAAAGCCGGTATCGCCCTCGGCGCAGGATACGGTGACCGCCTGGCCGTCCCGGATGCGGCTGGTGGCGTCACCACAGCCCACCACGGCGGGAATGCCCAGCTCGCGGGCGATGATGGCGGCGTGGCAGGTACGGCCACCCCGGTTGGTGACGATGGCGGCGGCCCGCTTCATGATCGGCTCCCAGTCCGGGTCGGTCATGTCGGTCACCAGCACGTCGCCGGCCTTGATCTGGTCCATCTGTTCGATGCTGTCGATGACCTTGGCCACGCCGGCGCCGATCTTGTGGCCGATGGCGCGGCCCTCGGCCACCACCTGACCCGTTTCATTGAGGGCGAAGCGCTCCAGCACATTGGCGTCCTGGCGGCTGCGCACGGTTTCCGGGCGGGCCTGGACGATATAGAGCTTGCCGTCGACCCCGTCCTTGGCCCACTCGATGTCCATGGGGCGATCATAGTGTTTTTCGATGATCAAGGCCTGCTTGGCCAGCTCCATCACTTCGTCGTTGGTCAGCGAGAACTGGCGGCGCTCTTCCTTGCTGGTTTCCTTGATTTCCACCTGCTTGCCGTGCTCCTCGGCGTTGGCGTAGATCATCTTCTGCAGCTTGGACCCCAGGGTCTTGCGCACCACCGCCGGCCGGCCGGCCTTGAGGGTGGGCTTGTGCACATAGAACTCGTCCGGGTTGACCGCCCCCTGCACCACCATCTCGCCCAGGCCCCAGGCGGAAGTGACGAACACCACCTGATCGAAGCCGGACTCGGTGTCCAGGGTAAACATCACGCCGGAGGCGGCGATGTCGGAGCGCACCATGCGCTGGATGCCGGCGGACAGCGCCACGCCGCGGTGGTCGTAGCCCTGGTGCACCCGGTAGGAAATGGCCCTGTCGTTGAACAGGGAGGCGAACACATGCTTGATGGCCACCATCACCGCGCCCAGGCCGCGCACGTTGAGGAAGGTTTCCTGCTGGCCGGCGAAGGAGGCGTCGGGCATGTCCTCGGCGGTGGCGGAGGAGCGCACCGCGAAGGAGGCTTGATCCCCGGCCTGGCCGGCCAGCTCGGCGTAGGCGCCGGCGATGGCGCTTTCCAGCGCCGGCTGGAAGGGGGTGTCGATCACCCACTGGCGGATGGTGCGGCCCGCCTCGCCCAGGGCGGCGATATTGTCCACGTCCAGCTGGTCGAGCAGGTCGTGGATACGGGCGTTGAGCCCGCTCTGCTCCAGAAATTCGTTAAAAGCGAAGGCGGTGGTGGCAAAGCCGCCGGGTACCGACACGCCGGCGCCGGCCAGTTGGCTTATCATCTCGCCCAGGGAGGCATTCTTGCCGCCAACCCGATCCACATCGTGCATGCCGAGTTGTTCGTACCAAATCACATAGTCCTGCACAGCCACGTCTCCAAAAAAGTTGTGTTCTCGGGGTTTCCGTATCTCACCGTATGTCACAGTGGTTCGCGTGCGTTGTTCCGGCCCTTTATTATTTGATTGCGACAGTGGGCCTGCGCACGCAATGATTCTACAATGGCGCCAAAAAGCAGGTAAACGTTTTACCCGGGACAAATGTTAAAAGTGAGATCTGGAGGCCCTGTGCACACGGTTTTTTATGTTTCCGATGGGACGGCGATCACAGCCGAGGTGTTCGGCCACGCGGTGCTGAGCCAGTTTCCCCTGCCCTTCGAGCAGTTCACCATCCCCTTTGTGGAAGACGTGGACAAGGCGCGGGCGGTGCAGGCCAGGATCAATGAGAGCTATCACCAGAGCGGCAAGCAGCCGCTGGTGTTCCATACCATAGTGGATGACGAGCTGCGCCGCATCATCACCGACAGCGATGCCATGTGCTACGACTTTCTCAATACCTTCGTGGCCCCCATCGAGCAGCAACTGGGGATCAAGGCCGAGCCGCGCACCCACCGCACCCACGGCATGGAAAACAAGCAACATTACGACGCCCGTATCGATGCGGTGAACTATGCGCTCGACAACGACGACGGGGTCAATACCAAGGAGTATGACGAGGCCGATATCATACTGGTGGGCGTGTCCCGCTGCGGCAAGACCCCCACCTGCCTGTACCTGGCGCTGCAGTTCGGCATCCGGGTGGCCAACTACCCCTTTATCGATCAGGACATGAGCCGGCTGAGCCTGCCGCCCGCACTCAAGGCCAACCGCCACAAGCTGTTCGGGCTGACCATAGACGTCAACCGGCTGCAGGAGATTCGCCAGCGCCGCCGGGCCGACAGCCGCTATGCCGCCATCGACCAGTGCCGCTACGAGCTCTCGCAGGTGGAGAAGCTGTTCCGCATGGAGGCCATTCCCTTTATCGACACCACCTACCACTCGGTGGAAGAGATCTCGGTCAAGATCCTGGAGCGCACCGGCATCCGCCGCCGCATCTACTGATTGCACACAACTTGAACCAAGAACATTGCGATACAAAACACATCATTGGACACAAAAAAGAACAAAACATTGATTTGTTGTTTACAAAAATGTATACATTAGTCCCAGTGTTTAACCCCGCCGTTAAACCTAACAATCATAATGAACATGGACGTCTGGTCCTTGCCTGTGCACAGGTTGTGTCTTCTTCCCCGTCGGCACAGCCCGTCACCGGCAAGCCGGTTCGTTCCACAGGGCAACCGGCGACGTGATGTCGGCACCGGTGGTTGCAGCCTTGCTCTCGCGATAACGAATAACAAGGCGTGAGCAGGAAGCTGACACTCACTCGAGCAATACCCAGGGACTTTTCGCAATGAAACACAGTCAAAGCAAGTCAGTATTCGATTACCATGGCAAGCCCTCGTTCGGCAAGGCACTGCCGCTCTCCTTCCAGCATATCCTGGCGATGATCATGGGGGCCGTGACCCCGCCGCTGATCGTGGCCGGCGTGGCCGGCGCCAGCGCCCAGGAAACCATGTTGCTGGTGCAGATAGCCCTGCTGTTCTCGGGCATCTCCACCCTGTTGCAACTCTACCCGGTCGGCCGCCTCGGCGCCGGCATGCCGACCATTTTCGGGGTCGGTTTCGCCTATGTGCCCAGCCTGATTGCCATA
Organism: Zobellella iuensis; assembly: GCF_016746085.1. Classification (GTDB taxonomy): domain Bacteria; phylum Pseudomonadota; class Gammaproteobacteria; order Enterobacterales; family Aeromonadaceae; genus Oceanimonas; species Oceanimonas iuensis. The sequence goes on along the minus strand of NZ_JAERTZ010000031.1, from coordinate 24,703 downwards.
GGTACTGTATACGGTATTCCCGGTATTTTGGGTGCACAAGTCGCCGGCGGTATCGCCATGATAGTGGTGGGCATCTTTATCAAACAGATCCGCCACCTGTTCCCGCCGGTGGTGGCCGGCACCGTGGTGCTGGTGATCGGCCTCTCCCTCTACGATATCGCCATCAAGTACATGGCCGGCAGCGGCAATACCGCCGCCGAAGGTTTCGGCGGCGGCCAGAACTGGCTGGTGGGCCTGACCACCCTGGCGGTGGTGCTGTGCTGTTCCCAGTTCGCCAAGGGCTACCTGCGCCTGGCCGCCATCATCTGCGGCATACTGGTGGGCTATGTGATGGCCTTCTTCTTCGGCATGGTCGACTTCTCCCGGCTGCATGAAGCGCCCTGGGTGATGGTGCCGACTCCCTTCGCGCTCGGCATCGAATTCCACGCCTCCGCCGTGATCTCCATGGTGGTGATCTGCATCGTCAACTCGGTGCAAACCATCGGTGATTTGTCCGCCACCGCCGTGGGCGGCATGAACCGGGAGCTGAAGGACAAGGAGCTGTCCGGCGGCCTGCTGGGCAATGGCTTCTGTACCCTGGTCGGCTCCATCTTCGGCGCTCTGCCCACCGCCTCTTTCAGCCAGAACGTGGGCATAGTAGCCATGACCAAGGTGATCAGCCGCTATGTGCTGGGCATCGCCGCCGCCTTCCTGGTGCTGGCCGGTTTGCTGCCCAAGTTCGGCGCCGCCATGACCACCATTCCCTATCCGGTGCTGGGCGGTGCCACCATCATCGTATTCGGCATGATCACCATGACCGGTATCCAGCTGCTGGTGAAGGACGAGCTGTCTTCCCGCAATATCACCATAGTGGCGCTGTCGGTGGCCCTGGCCATGGGCATCAATACCGTGCCCGAAGCCATCGCCCAGTTACCGGACACCGCCCGCATGCTGGTCGGCTCCCCGGTGATCGTGGCCGCTACCGTCGCCTTTACCCTGAACATGCTGCTGCCGAAGAAGTCGCTGCAGGATGAAGCCCGTGAACGGGAACAGATAGAGCAAGACATGAACGGCGACGAAGCGCCCGCCGCCGCTTATCAAAACAAGCAGAGAAAGGTGGAAGCCGGCAACTGAAAGGGTCAGCCCCGGGGCAAGGATCTTCCCCCTGAATAGCGAGAAGCCGGTCACTGACCGGCTTTTCGTTTTATTGACTATCTGATAATTCCGGGAAAGCCGGCCAAAAGATCAACTCTGCCGATACCACCCTATCCCTTCACCCCACCGGAAGTGAGGCCGCCCACCAGCCAGCGTTGGGCCAGCAAAAACACCGCCGTGATGGGAATGGCGGAGAGCACGGCGGCGGCGGCGAAGTCGCCCCACAGGTAGTTCTGGGGATAGAGGTACTGCTGCATGCCCACCGCCAGGGTGTAGTTCTCCACGTTACGCAGCAGCAGCGAGGCCACCGGTACCTCGGTGATGGCGGCGATAAAGGAAAGGATGAACACCACCGCCAGAATGGGCACCGACAGCGGCAGCAGCACCAGCCGGAACGCCTGCCAGGGCGTGGCGCCGTCCAGGGCCGCCGCTTCCTCCAGGGAGCGATCAATGGTTTCGAAATAGCCCTTGATGGTCCACACGTGCAGGGCAATGCCGCCCAGGTAGGCGAAGATCACCCCGCCGTGGGTGTTGAGCCCCAGGAAGGGAACATAAAGCCCGATACGGTCGAACAGGGCATAGAGGGCCACCAACGACAGCACCGCCGGGAACATCTGGAAGATCAGCATGCCCTTAAGCAGGCTTTCCTTGCCGCGAAAGCGCAGCCGGGCAAAGGCATAGGCACAGGTGGTGGACAGGGCCACTATGCCGAGCGCCGTGATAACGGCGATTTTTACCGAGTTCCACAGCCACAGCAGCACCGGAAAGGGCGGCTGCGTCAGGCTGCCGTCCGGGTTGCTGACGGCGATGCCGAGCGCCAGCTTCCAGTGTTCCAGCGAAGGGTTGCTGGGAATAAGCTCGCCGGTGGCGTAGTTGCCGCTGCGAAAGGAAATGGCCACCACCACCAGCAACGGAAACATGATGAGGGCGCAAAAGGCGATAAGCCCCGCGTGGGCGGCCCATACCCGGTAACGCATCGATTTTGGTCTTACCATAGCCATGGTATTGCTCCTTGGGTTATTTCTCGCTTAGTTCCAGTTTGCTGGCCTTGATATTGAGCACGGCCAGGGCGCCCACCAGCAGGAAGATCAGGGTGGCGATGGCGGCGGCCAGGCCGAAGTCCTGGGTACCCGAGCCCTCGAAGGCGATGCGGTAGGTGTAGCTCACCAGCAGGTCGGTATAGCCGGCGGGGGTGGTGGTGCCTATCATGTCCGGACGGCCGTTGGTCAACAGCTGGATCAGGACGAAGTTGTTGAAGTTGAAGGCGAAGCTGGCAATCAACAGGGGCGTGAGCGGCCTCAGCAACAGCGGCAGGGTAATGCGCAGGAAGTTGTCCAGCGGGCCGGCGCCGTCCATGGCCGAGGCTTCGTACAAATCCTCGGGAATGGCCTTCAGCAGCCCCATGCACAGTATCATCATGTAGGGATAGCCCAGCCAGGTATTGACGATGACCAGCATGGTCCTGGCCAGGGTCGGATCGGTGAACCAGCTGGGGCTGATGCCGAACAGGCCCGAGAGCAGCATGTTGATTTCACCGAAGCTCTGGTTGAACAGGCCCTTGAAGATCAGGATGGAGATAAAGGCCGGCACCGCATAGGGCAGGATCAGCAGCAACCGGTAGGTGCCCTTGCCCCGGAGCGATTCCCATTGCACCAGGCAGGCCAGCACCATGCCCACCGCCAGAGTGAAAAACACGGTGAGCCCGGAGAACAGCACCGTCCAGATGAAGATGGAGATAAAGGGCCCCTGGATGCCCTTGTCCTGGATCACCCGCAGGAAGTTATCCCAGCCGATAACCACGGTAAAGCCGGGGCTGACCGGCTCGCCCACAAAGTTGCCCCCATCGTCGATGGGCTGGTAAAAACCGATGTCGAAGTTGGGTGCCAGCCGTTCGCCGGTGCGCTGGTTGAACAGCACAAAGTCGTCTTGCGGCACATAGACGGGCTCGCTGGCGGCAAAGCGGCGCAGCGAGCTCATGGTGAGCAGTTCACCGTCGGGCAGGGCCACCGCCAGCGCGGCCAGCGCGGCCCGGTTCTGGGTGATCACCCGCAGGGGCGCCGCCTCGCCGGCCGGTGCCTCGCTGGCCGGGCTCATGTCCAGGGGTTCCTGGGGCGGGGCCGCCAGGCTGAAGGCATCGCTCAGGTAGCGATCGCCGCTCGCGTCATCGGTCAGCCACAGGCGCCACTGGCCCTCGTCTTCCTGGTAGAGGGCAAAGCCCATGTCCCTGCCGGTCTGGAAGCGTTGTTGTTGCAGCACCTGCTGTACCCGTTCCAGGGTGAGCTGGTTCTTGCCGCTGTAGTTGGTAAAGGCGATGCCGATGGTGCACAGCAGCGGAAACAGCACGAACAGGCCCATGCCCGCCAGCCCCGGGTAGACATAGCGCCAGGAGTAACTGCGCCGGTTGGCGAATATATAGAGGCCGCTGCCCACCAATACCAGGGTCAGCATGGCGAAGAGGATTTCCCCCTGGGCGTACATCAGTATCACCAGCCAGGCGTTGACAAGGCCGATGCCCCCGATGCACAGCCATTTCAGCCAGGCGGATAACGGCGGCCACGCCGGGGATTTAGGGGGAAGTGTGGTCGTTTCTGATAACTGCATGATACTGCTCTGTTGATGTGCCTGGGCGGGATGCCCGTTTGATTCAAAAGGTACAGTGACCGCCACCGGCATGACCGGTGGCGGTTTTTTCTTACTCGGTGATCCGGGCGGCGGCGTCGTCAAGCGCGGCCTTCACTTCCTGGCGGCCGTTGATGGCGTTCAGGATGGCGCTGCGCTCGGCATACCAGAAGCCGGCCATTTCCGGGATGTTCGGCATGATTTCACCCTTCATGGCGTTCTCCATGGTGGCGCTGATCCGTGGATCGCTGGACAGCTTCTTCTGGTAGGAGCGCAGGGCCACGGCACCCAGCGGCTTGTCATTGTTGACCTGCTCCAGGCCCTTATCGGTCAGCAGGAAGTTTTCCAGAAACTCCTCCGCCAGTTCCTTGTTGGGGCTGGCCGCGTTGATGCCGGCGCTGAGAATGCCGGTAAAGGGCTTGGAAGGCTTGCCGTTGAGGGTGGGCAGGGTGGTCACGCCGTAGTTGATGCCGGCCTTGTCGATATTGGCCCAGGCCCAGGGACCGTTGATGGTCATGGCGGTTTCGCCCTTGTTGAAGGCGGCCTCGGCGATGGAGTAATCGACGTCGGCGGAAATATGCTTGTTGTTGACCAGATCAACCAGCGTCTGTAGGCCGCGCAGGGAACCGTCGTTGTTCACCCCCACATTCTTGGGATCGTAACGTTCACCGTCGAAATGGAAGGCATAACCGCCGTCGGCAGCGATCATCGGCCAGGTAAAGTAGGGTTCCTGCAGGTTCCACATGATGGCGGACTTGCCCTGGGCACGCAATTTAGTGTCCAGCTCCGGAATATCCTCCCAACTGGTGGGGGGCTCGGGCAGCAGGTCCTTGTTATAGATAAGCGACAGGGCCTCAACCGCCACCGGGTAGCCGATATATTTGCCGTCGTACTTCACCGCGTCCCAGGTAAACTCGTGCAGCTTGTCGATCAGTTCCTTGCTGGGGTTGATTTCGGCCAGCAGGCCGGACTGGGCGTAGCCGCCGAAGCGGTCGTGGGCCCAGAAGATGATGTCAGGGCCATCGCCGGAGGCGGCAACCTGGGAATACTGTTCTTCCAACTGGGCCGGATGCTCCACCCGCACTGGCACCCCGGTTTCCTGCTCGAACCACTGCCCCACCTCGGCCAGACCGTTGTAGCCTTTGTCGCCGTTAATCCAGATCAGCAACCGCCCTTCTTCGATGGCGGCGAGGGCGGAGGATGACATCATCAGGCCGGCCAAGACACCGAGGGCGACCTTACCCATTGCTTTTTCCATAGTTCATATCCTTATCCGTGAGGGGGGTAAAAACGAAAACCGCCGCACCGAGCATAACGGATTCCGATTATCCCCATCTTCCGCCGCCCGGACGGCCCCGGCATCCTCCTCCCCACTACGCCCCCCGGTCGCCAAACGTGAGTGAAGTCACAGACCCGCCGGTTATGTGATCCGACGCACATCGAAAACATCCGTTATCGTTAACCGGCTCACAAAAACAGCGCCAAAAAAACACTTGCCGCCCCACCCAGCCCGTCCCCCTCCCCCCAAGCGCCATTTCTCCTCCTCCCCCCTCCTCCCCCGCTAAAATTTGCCCGGACGGAGGATTCCCCCCCCTTTGCCTGCGGGCATGATGAGACCAATGACAATAACCCCGTGAGCCAGGTCCGAATGACATTCGATACCCGATCTTCAAGTCTGCCCCGTAACGCGACCCTGTATCGCGTGGACAGCGCCCACTTCTTCGACGGTGACGGCGACGGTCGGGGCGATCTGGCCGGGGTGTTGCTACAACTGGATTATTTTACCCGACTGGGGGTGGATGGGTTGGTACTGACCCGGCATGACCGGCGTGGTCTTGCGGAGGGATATTGGCAGGCGATCGCGGATCGGCTGCAACAGGCGGGATTATCACTTTGGCTGGAAGAATACCGGCACTACCGCTCCTGGCCACAAGGGCAGATCCTGCCCCTGTGCACCCTGGTCGATCACGGCCCCGTCGGGCTGACCCACTGGCTGGAAAAACGGGCCCAGGGCGGAGCGGCGATCTGGGCCACCGGCGGCCAGGATCTGGCCCGGGTGGTCAGCCGCTGCGGCGGTGGCGATCTCAAGGTCGCCCTGCCCTACCTGGCGCTGCTGGCCTGCCTGCCCGGCCCCGTCAGCCTGTGGCAGGGAGAAGAGCTGGGCCTGCCCCACGCCGCCGAACTGGGAGATACCCGGGGCAACCGCAGCCCCCTGCCCTGGGTCGAGTATCCCGAGCAACCGTCCCATCCCATGCAACGGCGGGTCGCCGCCGAGCACAGGGCCATGGCCATCAGTCGCCAGGAGCAGGAGCCCGACTCCCCCCTTAACCAGTGCCGCCGGCTGCTGCAGTGGCGCCGCCGGCAGCCGCTGGTGGCCAATGGCCGGATCGACGTGACCGGCCTGCACGATGGCCTGCTGTGGGTACGGCTGGTGGGAGAACAGCCATCGCTGACCGTCGTGCTCAACCTGCTGCCCTATCGCCAACACCATCATCTTCCCCCGCAAACCCGCGGCTGGCAAGCGGAGCTGACCCTCGGCCAGGCCGAGATGAGCGACGACCATACACTGAACCTTGGCGGTTTCGCCGCCGCCATCGTCAGGCCCAAGGAACAGGAGTAATTCATGGCCAATGTCACCCTGCACAATGTGTGCAAATCATACGGAGACGTCCATATCTCCAGGGATATCAACCTGGAGATCCACGACGGCGAGTTCGTGGTGTTTGTCGGTCCGTCCGGCTGCGGTAAATCCACCCTGCTGCGCATGATTGCCGGCCTGGAAGAGATCACCTCGGGAGAACTGCAGATCGGTGAAGCCCGCATGAACGAGGTGCAGCCCTCGGAGCGGGGCGTGGGCATGGTGTTCCAGTCCTACGCCCTCTATCCGCACCTGTCGGTGGCCGACAATATGTCGTTCGGGCTCAAGCTGGCCGGCGCCCCCAAGGCGGAGATCCGGCAGCGGGTCAACCACGCCGCCGAAATCCTGCAACTGGCCCATCTGCTGGAGCGCCGTCCCAAGGAACTGTCCGGCGGCCAGCGCCAGCGGGTGGCCATCGGCCGCACCCTGGTGGCCGAGCCCCGGGTGTTCCTGCTCGACGAACCGCTGTCCAACCTGGACGCCGGCCTGCGGGTGCAGATGCGCATTGAAATCGCCCGCCTGCACAAGCGGCTGAAGAGCACCATGATCTACGTCACCCACGATCAGGTCGAGGCCATGACCCTGGCCGACAAGATAGTGGTGCTGGACGCAGGCCGGGTGGCCCAGGTGGGCAGGCCGCTCGAACTCTACCACTACCCCGCCAACCGCTTCGTCGCCGGCTTTATCGGCTCGCCCAAGATGAACTTCCTGCCGGTGAAGGTGACCGCCGCCGAGGCCGGGCGAGTGGAGATAAGTACCAACGACACCCGCTTCTGGATCCCGGTGGACGGTCGCGCCGTGCAGGAGGGTGCCAATATGTCGCTCGGCATCCGTCCCGAACACCTGCTGCCCGCCGAACAGGCATCGGTCCGCCTTAACGGCGAAGTACAGGTGGTGGAGCAACTGGGCAACGAAACCCAGATGCACGTCCGCATCCCCGCCCTCAAATGCAACCTGATTTACCGGCACAACGACGTGCAACTGGTGGAGGAAGGTCAATTGCTGGAGATAGGCATTGCGCCCGAGCGCTGCCACCTGTTCCACGAAGACGGCCGGGCCTGCCGCCGGCTGCACCCCGAGCCCGGCGTCTGACCGGGCACCGATACAACCGACCTTTTTAATCAAGCAAGGCCGACCAGGGAATGGTCCCTGCACCAGGCCAACAAGGAGAACTCAAATGAACAAATGGCGTTTACTTCCCACTGCCTCCGCCGTGGCGGCGGCAGTCATGGCCACCCAGGCCATGGCGGTGGATTTTAGTGGCTATGCCCGTTCCGGTATCGGCTGGACCAGCGGCGGCGGTGATCAAGAGTGCTTCGCCGCCACCGGTGCCGCTGCCAAGTACCGCCTCGGCAACGAGTGCGAAACCTACGCCGAACTGAAGCTGGGCAAGGAATTGTGGGCCGAGGGTGGCAAGAGCTTCTACTTCGACACCAACCTGGCCTACGCCATTTCTCAGCAGAACGACTGGGAACAGGTCGAGCCTGCCTTCCGAGAGGTCAACGTCCAGGCCCGCAACGTCTTCGACGCCCTGCCGGGCGCCACCCTGTGGGCGGGCAAGCGCTTCTATCAGCGTCATGACGTGCACATGCTCGATTTCTACTACTGGGATATCTCCGGCCCCGGCGCCGGCCTGGAAAACGTCGACCTCGGCTTCGGCAAGCTGTCGCTGGCGGTCACCCGCAACACCGAGGAAGGCGGCGCCGCCGGCTTCGGGAGCGATGACAATGCCTACAACAACGTCTTCGATATCCGCCTGGCCGGCCTGCAGACCAACCAAGACGGCAACCTGGAACTGGGCCTGGACTACGGTCGCGCCGGCACCAAACACGATGCCTCTCTGCATCCGGACGCCACCAAGGACGGCTACATGCTTACCGCCCAGCACACCCAGGGCAACTTCTTCGGCGGCTTCAACAAGTTCGTGGCGCAATACGCCACCGATTCCATGACCTCCTGGAATTCAGGCCACTCACAAGGTGCCAGCACCAGCAACCACGGCAACATGCTACGCCTGATCAACCACGGTGTGGTACAGCCCGCCAGCGACTGGGAGCTGATGTACGTGGCCCTGTACCAGGATATCGATCTGGACAACAACAACGGCAGCACTTGGTACTCGGCGGGCGTGCGCCCCATGTACAAGTGGAGCAACACCATGAGCACCCTGCTCGAGCTGGGCTATGACAACGTCAAGGACCAGGCCAGCGGCAAGCGCAACGATCAGATGAAATACACCCTGGCCCAGCAGTGGCAGGCCGGCGACAGCATCTGGGCCCGCCCGGCCATCCGCCTGTTCGCCACCTACGCCGACTGGAACGACAAGTGGGGGGACCGCGCCGGCACCCCGGAGGCGAACGACGGCGAAGTGACCTTCGGCGTGCAGATGGAAGCCTGGTGGTAATGGCCCGGGCCGGCCTCGGGGCCGGCCTGTTCGGCGATTGGCCGGGTTTTATTCCGCTTTGCCGTAGCGGGAAATTCCTGCCCCTGTTACTCCGTCGTCACTCCCGCGAAGGCGGGAGTCCATGAAGGCAGGCACTGGATGCCCGCCTTCGCGGGCATGACCACAGCACAAAGGAGCACCTTTATGAACAAGACCCTGACGGCACTGTGCCTGTTCGGCACCATGCTGGCCGTCCAGCCCCCGGCAACGGCCGACGGACGCCAGGAAGTGCCTGCCATCGGCCAGCAGCAGCTTGCCGCCCTGCAATGGCAGCCACTGAACCCACCGGTCACCGAAACCCTCGTGCTCGATGACGCCGGCCCCCGGCTCGACACCGGACTGGGCGAAGGGCCGGTCGCGGCCTTCACCCTGCCCGCCGACCGGGGCACCCTGGAGCTCACCCTGCACAGCCTGGTGAACGAGCACAATCAGGTCTTCGCCCCCAATGTGCTGGTGCTGGATGAACAGCTGCGGCCCGCCGCCTTCTATCCCGCCGACGCCTTTCCCTTCGCCTCCGGCCGGCTGCTGCTGGACAACCGGCTGGCAGGCAGCATCAGGTTGACGCCCATGCCGGGGCAACAACGGATCCATATACTGGTGTTCACCCGGAGCGAAGACCTGGCCCGCCATACCATGATGCCCCACCCGGCCAAGGTGCATGCCCAGGCCATCGGCAACCAGCCGCCGGCCATCCCGGATGTGCGGGTGTCCCATCAGCCCCAGGGCAAGCTGCAACTGAAGGTGGCGGCCGAGCAGAAGCAGGGTGCCGTGGTCATAGGTCCGCAGCCGCTGGCGGCAACAGCAGCCAGTCCGGCCGCAGCGCCCCAGCCCGAAACCGAAGCCTACTTTACCCAGGCCATCCGCGCCGCCGCCGGCCAGGGGGATATCGACAAGGCCCTGCGCCTAATGGAGGAAGCAGAACGGCTGGGCATCGATGCCGCCCGCCGCACCTTTGTGGAGGCGGTGAAATAACCCGTCTGTCCGCTAAGTTCCTTGTGTTTGGGTGTGCATAGCACACCCTTTTTTTCACCCATCCCTGCACCGTCACCCGTCCCCGAGCACAAAAACTGTGATCGGACACGGTTAAATGAGGCCTGCGGTTGTGCTCCGTACCACCCCGGGCAGGATATTGGTAGACTATTCCGAACGAACACCAGGGAAGACAAAGACTTCGCCATGCTGATCCCGTCCAAACTGAACCGGCCGTCACGGCTGCACCACACCCTGCTGCGCCCGCGGCTGCTGGCCTTGCTGGGCCAGGCCGAACATTATCCGCTGCTCCTGCTGCACTGCCCGGCCGGCTACGGCAAAACCACCCTGGCGGCCCAATGGACCACCGATCACGAACACCTGGGCTGGTATTCCCTGGACGACAGCGACAATGACCCCCAGCGCTTCGGCCACTATCTGATCGCCGCCCTGGCCCGAGCCACCGGCCAGGCCTGCCCCAAAACCCTGTCCATGGCCGAAAAACGCCAGTTCAGCAGGCTCAGCACCCTGTTCGGCCAGCTGTTCGAGGAACTGGCCGGCTGGCACACCCCAACCCGGCTGGTGCTGGACGATTATCACCTGATCCGGGAAGAACAGATCCACGATGGATTGCGCTTTTTCCTCCGCCATATGCCCGAGTCTCTCAGCCTGCTGGTAGCCTCCCGCACGCTACCGCCACTCGGCATCGCCAATCTGCGGGTACGGGGGCAACTGTTCGAAATAGACAGCAGGGAACTGGCCTTCAACCACCAGGAAACCGGCCAGTTTTTCCGGCAGCGGCTGGATAAGCCCCTGGCCGAGGCCGACTCGGCCCGGTTATGCGACGATGTCGAAGGCTGGCCCACCGCCCTGCAACTGATCGCCCTCTCTTCTCGCCAGGGCCACCTCGAACCCCGGCAGTCGGCCCAGCGCCTGGCCGGACTCAACCAGGCGCACCTGCGGGATTACCTGGAAGAAGAGGTACTGGACAGAGTGGATCCGGCCACCCGCGATTTTCTGCTGCGCTGCTCGGCGCTGCGCTCGCTCAACGCGGCCCTGGCCAACCGGCTGACCGGCCGGGAAGACGGCCAGTTGTTGCTGGAGAACCTGGAGCGCCAGGGACTCTTCACCCAGCGTCTGGATGCGGAAGGGGTCTGGTTCCGTTTTCACCCCTTGTTCACCCAGTTTCTGTCCCACCAACGGGAATGCGAGCAGCCGGGGCTGGGCCCGCAGTTACACGGTATGGCGGCCCAAGCCTGGCTGGAGCAGGATTTTCCGGTGGAAGCGCTCTACCATTGCCTGGCCGCCGACGATCCCGCCCTGTTGCAGCAATTGTTGCTGGAACACGGCTGGCCGCTGTTCCACGGCGGAGAGCTGAGGCTGCTGGAGCACAGCCTCGACCGGTTGCCCGAAAGCCGGCTGCTGCTGACCCCCAGCCTGGTGCTGCTGCGCGCCTGGCTGGCCCAAAGCCAGCATCGTTACCCGGAAGTGGAACAACAGCTCGGCCGTGCCGAACAGGCGATGGCGGTCGAAGGACTGACGCTGAGCCCCGGTGACCAGGGCGAGTTCCAGGCACTGCGTGCCCAGGTGGCGATCAACGCCGGCCAGCCCCGCCAGGCCCTGGCCCTGGCGGAGGAAGCCCTTGCCCAGTTGCCGGCCGATCGCAGCCACAGCCGGGTGGTGGCCACCACCGTCACCGGCGAGGTCTACCACTGCCTGGGACAACTGACCCGGGCCCTGCCGGTCATGCAGCAATGCGAGGCCATGGCCCGCCGCTACGGCATCTACCACCAGGCCCTGTGGGCCATGCTGCAGCAGAGCGAAATACTGCTGGCCCAGGGCTACCTGCAGGCCGCCTTCGAAATACAGGACAGGGCCTTTGAACTGGTGCAGGAGCAGCACCTGCAGCAGGTGCCGCTGCATGAGTTTCTGCTGTATCTGCGCTCCCGGGTGCTGTGGAGCTGGCATCGCCTGGACGAAGCGGAAAGCGCCGCCCGCAAAGGGCTGGAGGTGCTGGAAGATCTCTCGCCCCAGCAGCAGCTCAAGTGCAGGACCATGCTGGTGAAGATCTCCCTGGTGCGCGGCGACGTAGACAACGCCCGGGTACACCTCCAGCACTGCGAACAGCTGCTGCGGGGGGGGCATTTCCATATGGACTGGGTGGCCAGCGTGGATCAGACCCGGCTGCTGCTGTGGCAACTGGTGGGCGACGAGGTCGCCATCCGCCAGTGGCTGGCCGAGGCCCAGGCTCCGGAAGGCGACGCCAACCACTTTCAGCAGGCCCAGTGGCGCAACCTGGTCCGGGCCCAGATGCTGGCCGGCGACCCCGACACCGCCCTGGAACTGCTGCAGCAGCGCAACGACACCGCCCGCCGGCTGCAATTGGTGAGCGATCTCAACCGCAACCTTATCCTGCAGGCCCACCTGCACCTGCGCCGGCACGAAACCGACGAGGCGCGCCAGTGCCTGCTGGAAGCCCTGACCCTGGCCAACCGCACCGGTTTCATCAGCCACTTTATTCTGGAAGGGGAAGCCCTGGCCCAGTTGCTGCACCAGGCCGCCAGCCAGGCCTCCCTGGACGACATGACCCGGCACCGGGCCCAGCGGTTGCTGAAGGAGTTGAGCCAGCATCAGCACCGGCACCGTTCGGCCCATTTCGACGAGGCCTTCGTGGAGAAACTGCTGACCCACCCCCAGGTGCCCGAACTGGTGCGCACCAGCCCGCTGACCCAGCGGGAGTGGCAGGTGCTGGGATTGATCTACGCCGGTTACAATAACGAACAGATCGCCGCCGAGCTGGACGTGGCCGCCACCACCATCAAGACCCATATCCGCAACCTCTATCAGAAGCTCGGCATCAACCACCGCCAGGAGGCGATAGCCCAGGCCAAGAGCCTGCTGGAACTGATGGGATACTGAGCACCGGGCCGTTGTCAGCCATCTGAAGCCGATCAGCGACCGACTGTCTCTTTATCCGAGGAGACCAGAGCACCGGTCTCCGTTTTTCTTACTTCAGTTTCCACAGGGTCATTTCCGCCAGGCTATGCTGGAACTTGCGACGGGTTTCACGGATCACGAAGGGAATGTCTTCCTGGCCCACCAGCTCGAAACGCCCGCCCAGTAACGCCTTAAGACCGTCCAGGGTGGTGAAGTTCTCGCCGTTGACCTTGATGCCGCCCAGCCACTTGGCCTTGGGGGTGTAGTCCTCCAGCCAGGTGTAGGGCGAGGTCAGCACCAGGTAGCCACCGGGGTTGAGCCGCTCGTGCACCTGGCCGAGGAACAGGCTGGGATCGTAGAGCCGGTCAATCAGGTTGCCACAGAAGACGAGATCGTAGCCGCCGAAACGGGCTTTCAGGTTACAGGCATCGCCCTGCACGAACTCCACCTTGTGGGCCACCTCGGCGTAGCCCAGGACGTGCAGGCTGGTCTCTTTGAATTCCACCAGTTCGCCCTCGGTGGGAATGGCGAAGCGGGTCTGGCCGCTCTCCTTCAACTGGAAGCCGTGCTGGATAAAACGGGCGGAAAAGTCGATGCCATCCACCGCCCCGAAGTGCAGCGCCAGCTCGAAGCTGGCCCGGCCCACCGAGCAACCCAGATCCAGCGCCCTGCCCTTGTTGAGCCCGGGCAGACGCGCCAGCAGGGTGCGCACGCAGGCCACCGGATAGTTGGCCACGCCGAAGTATTCGGCCCCGTAGTGGAACTCCAGGTACTGGGCCACCAGTTCGTCGGTTTCATAGGTATTCACGGGTTCCACGGGCACCTCTGCATAGTCTGATTCGATATAACGAAAGCCGGCATGCTGGAAGAAATGCCGGCGGAAAGCATAGCGGGAATAACGGGTGGCCTCGTTGCCGGTCGAGATCCAGGAGCCCCCCTTGAACAGGTTGTGACGGTTGTCGAAGGTGGGGGTGGAGAAGTCGTCATACAGTGGATGCACCTCGAAGCCGGGAAAGCCATCGATGGGGGTTTCGGTCCACTGCCAGACGTTGCCGATCACATCATGGATGCCGTCCACCGCAAAACGGTCCACCGGGCAGGAAGACGCGAAATGCTCCAGGTTGATGTTGCCCGGTGCCCGTGCCCAGCCGGGCTGGTCGGCGTCGAGCCGGTTGCGCAGCAGGGTCCATTCGGCCTCGGTGGGCAGCCGTATATGGCTGCCGTCCTGGGCCGCCTTCCAGTTGCAGAAGGCCTTGGCTTCCAGGTAGTTGACCTCCACCGGCCAGTTCAGCGGCAAAGGCACTTCCTGCAGCAGGTTGCGCTGGTAGTACTCGCCCTGGCGCTCGAGCCAGAAGCGGGGCATGGTGGCCCGGCTGAAGGCGAGCCACCGGCGGCCCTCCTCGGTCCAGTATTGAGGGCTTTGGTAGCCGCCGTCCTGCACAAAGCGCAGATATTCGTCGTTGGATACCAGGTAGCGGGACACCCGGAACGGCTGCACCGTCACCGTCTTGCTGCCGTACTCGTTGTCCCAGCCGTAGGTGGCGGCCGTGGCCGGCTTGCCCAGGGTCAGGGTGTCGCCGGCCACCGGCAGCAGGCCGTTTTCCGGCGCCGGACCCGACTCGGGACAGGCCGAAGACCAGAACGGGTGGGGTTGCAACCAGTCCAGCGGCAGCATGCGCATGATCACCGAGGAAGTTTCCAGGTGGATACGCTCATGTTCTATGCCCATCAGCACTATCCAGGCCGGGGAGTCGGGGGTGATCGGCAGGCCGAGCGGCATCTCGCCGATAAAGGCATCCACCCGCTCTCGTACCCGCCGGCGATAGGCCCGGGTGTCGGTCACCGAGGGCCAGTCGTAGTTCGCCTCGTTCAGATCGTCCCAGGACATTTCGTCCACGCCGATGGCGAACATGGACTCCAGCCTCTCGTCCAGGCGCCGGTCCAGGTACTTGCCCAGCACCAGCTTGTTGATAAAGAACACCGCCGTGTGGCCGAAATAGAAGATAAGCGGGTGGCGCAGCGGCTCCGGCCGCGGGTAATAGGCGTCATCGTCGGTGATGCAATCGAACAGGGATTCGTACAGACTGAAGGTCCGGTGAAAATAGGTCCTGACCTCTTCCCGCTTTCGCTCCACCGAGTCCCCGGTCAGTAGAATGGTTCTGGTGACTGCCTCTGCAAGTAGTTCCATGGAAGATCCCCGACAAGGTGTTTTTGCTTTACGTTACCCGGTTAGCCGGGCGATGAGAAGCAAAAGCCCCGTTGTTTTCCGGCCAGGTTCATTCCCCCCACCGGGTAAGCCGTGCCATGGCCGCACCATCGGGCCCGGCCAGGCCGTCACCGGCCACCGGAGGCTGCACCCAGAAGCGAAGGCTGTGCGCCGCCACCAGGTGAGATCCGCCTTCGTCCGACAGCTCGATACCCGGCCTGGCACTGTCCAGTGCCAGACGCCAGGGGGTACGACCGGGCAGGCGATGATACTCGGCCCGGTCACCGCGATTGAGTTGCCACAGCACCGAGCCCAAGCTGGGTTCGGAAATCAGCAGTTGCAGGCTGCGCAGCCCCGGCTCTCGCCGCTCCACTTCTTCCATGGCTTCACCGTCTGGACGCAGCCAGTGCATATCCGGATAGGAGGTCTGGGGAGAAGCATAACTCATGCGTTGCTGCAGCGGGATGATCCACTGCCGGCGCAAGGCGGCCAGCCGGGAAATAACGGTACGTAGCCGCCCCTCGGGATCCGCTCCCCAGTCCAGCCAGCCGACGACATTGTCCTGATCGTAGGCATTGACGTTGCCGCGCTGGCTGTGCGCGGCCAGATCCGAACCCAGCAGGTGCGGTACCCCAAAGGACAGCAGCAGGCAGGCCAGCAGGTTGCATTGTCGCCGGAACGCCACGACGTCGTCCCCGGCGGCCTGTCCCTGCCCGCCCCGGCCAGGGCCGCCGACCAGATCCACCAGGGTGGGGCCGTCGTGGCTGCAGATATAATTCACAGGCAGGAGTGCCGGCCAGCGCTGTTCGCTGAACCGACCACGCGACCCGGTCAGACAGTGGGCGAGCTCCGCCGGCGCTACCTTGTCCCCGCGCCAAAAGCCGGTAATGCCGTCGCGGAAACGGTCATTGCCTTCGGCGAAATCATCGGGAAAGCGCCCCGACTGGTCACCGTGGGGGCCCCTGTCCCGGGGTTCGGCGATCAGCTTGCAACGCTGCAGCACCGGATCCTGCGCCAGCGCCCGGAAAAAGGGCGAAGACTCGGCGAAGTGCTCCCCCTCCCGTCCCAGCGTGGTCGCCATACCGATGCGAAAGCCGTCAACCCGGAATTCCTCCGCCCAGAACCGCAGGCAGTCCATCACCTGGCGCAGGGCGGCGGGGTGGCGCAGATCCACCGTATTACCACAACCGCTGTAGTTGGCGAGCAGGCCATCCTGATCGCGCAGGTAATAGTCGGGACAGAGGTGTTTCCAGTGCCATACCGGCCCCTCTTCCCCGCCTTCGGCGGTATGGCCGAGTACCAGATCCAGGATCACCTCGATGCCGGCACGGTGCAGCTCGCGCACCAGGGTCTTGAACTCATTCACCGGATCCTGCCGGGCGTAACGCCGGCTGGGTGAAAAGGGCGCCAGCGGGTTATAGCCCCAGTAATTGGTCAGGCCAAGCGGCGGCAGTTCGGGCTCGTCCCGCCATTCCGCCACCGGCATCAGCTGCACCGCCGTGATGCCGGTCTCTTTCAGCTGCCTGATCACTCCGGGATGACAAAGGCCGGCGTAGCGACCCCGCTGCTCGATCGGCACGGCCGGATGACGATGTGTAAAACCCTTGACGTGCACTTCTGCAATCACCGTCTCGTGCCAGTCGTGCCGGGGGGAGCCAACCCCTTGCCAGTCGAAGCCGGCGTCGTAGGGATGGGCGAAAAACGGCAACTCCGACAGCTGGGTGGCATAGGGATCGAGCAGGTAGCGGGGCCGGCTGCCTCGCCCGCTCTGGTAGCAGTATCGCCAGTGCCGGTCCACTCCGGGCACGAACAGATGACGGACGCCCTTGTGGCAGTCGGTCAGCGGCAGCCAGAAGCGGTGCTTCTGCGGGTTTTCCAGCACCAGACGCAGGCTGGGGTCGTCCGGAGCGTAGACGGCAAAATTCACCCCATCCCCACCACAGCGGGCTCCGAGGGGAAAGGGCAATCCCGGGCGGCAGGACAATAACAGGGGCATAGGCTCTCCTTAGCCTGAACATACAAACAACAGACACGCCCGGCACCACCGGGCGAAAAACAGGGATCCTGAGAACAGCATAGCGCCTGACGGTTCCCCGCCGCCGGATGGCGACAGGGAACCGTCGGGACCTTCCCGACCTCGGCTAGCCCTTGACGCCGCCGTCGGACAGGCCGGACACCAGGTAGCGCTGGGCCAGCAGGAACATCAGGGTGATCGGCAGCCCCGACAGTATGGCGGCGGCGGCGAAGTCGCCCCACAGGTACTTGTGATCCACCAGGTACTGGCGCGCACCCACCGCCAGGGTCATCTGCTCGGTCTTGCGCAGCAGTACCGAGGCCAGGGGGTAATCGGTGACGGTGCCGATAAAGGCCAGCACGAACACCACCGCCAGTATGGGCACCGCCAGCGGCAGGAACACATGGCGGAAGGTCTGCCAGGGGGTAGCACCGTCGATCTGGGTGGCCTTGTCCAGGGCCGGATCGATGGCGTCGAAATAACCCTTGATGATCCAGATGTTCATGGTCACCCCGCTCAGGTAGCAGAGGATCAGCGACCAGTGGCTGTCGATGCCGAGGATGGGCGTCACCTTGCCCAGGGCGTCGAAGATGGCGTAGAGCGCCACCACCGCCAGGGCACTGGGAAACATCTGGATCAGCAGCAGCGAATCCAGCAGGCCGCCCTTGCCGCGGAACTTCATCCGCGAGAAGGAATAGGCCGCGATGGTGGACACCGCCAGCACCCCCAGGGAGGCGATGGTGCCGACCTTGACCGAGTTCCACAGCCACAGCAACACCGGAAAGGGCGGCGTCACCCGGGTGCCGTCGGGCCGCACATAGTCCAGCCCCAGGGCCAGCGCCCAGTGCTCCAGGGTGGGGTTTTCGGGAAAGATGCTGCCGGTGGCGAAGTTGCCCTCCCGGAAGGAAATGGACAGTATCATCACGAACGGAAACAGGATCAGCAGCAGGAAAATCCACAGGAAGCCGTGGGCCAGGATTTTACGCAGCAGCAGGTTGCGCGGATATTCGACGATCATGTTATTTCCCCTTGGCGGCCACGGCACGGCGCAGTGCCACGAAGTTGGCATAGGCCATGGCCCCGACGATAGCGAAGATCAGGGTGGCGATGGCACCGGCCAGGCCGAAGTTCTGGCCCGAGTCCATAAAGCTGATGCGATAGGTAAAGGACGCCAGCAGATCGGTGGAGCCGGCCGGGATCAGGGTGCCCGGAATGTCCGGCAGGCCCCGGGTGAGCAGCAGGATCAGCACCAGGTTGTTGAAGTTGAAGGCGAAGGCCGAGATCAGCATGGGCGCGAAGGGCGGCAAAATCTGCGGCAGGGTGATGGAGAAGAAGCTGCGCACCGGGCTGGCTCCTTCCAGGGCCGCGGCCTTGGCGTGATCGCCGGGCACCGACTGCAGGTAACCCATGGCCAGCAGCATCATGTAGGGATAGCCCAGCCAGGTGTTGACGATAATGGTCATGGCGCGGGCCAGGGTCGGGTTGGTGAACCACTCGGGCCGGATGCCGAACACCGCCTCCAGGATCATGTTGATTTCGCCGAAGTTCTGGTTGAACAGGCCGCGGAACACCAGGATGGAAATAAAGCCCGGCACCGCATAGGGCAAAATCAGCAGGATGCGGTACAGGCCGCGAAAGCGCAGGTGCTCCCACTGCAGTATCACCGCCAGCAGCACCCCTACCCCGAAGGTGAACAGCACCGACAGCAGGGCGAAGGCGACCGTCCAGATAAAGATTTCCAGCATGGGGCCGCGGATGCCCTCGGAGAACAGGATGCGCTTGAAGTTGTCCAGGCCCACGTTGACCCGCCAGCCGGGGGCCACCTGGTTGCCCGCTTCGTCCCGGTAGAAGCCCACCGAGTGATCCGCCACCAGTATGCCGCCGTCGAGCCGGTTGCGCAGCCGGCCGTCCTCGAGTTCTTCGAACACGGGCTGGACATGGGCCATGGTGCGGATACCGGAGGTGGTCAGGCGCTGGCCGTCGGGCAGCAGGGCGGTGATGGCGCCCAGCTCGCCGCGCAGGCGCACCAGGTCGCGGGCCGGCAGAAAGGCGTCGGCCCGCGCCGCCAGTTCCCCGCTTGCCTGCATCGGCAACCGCTGGGGCTGGCCATCGGCGACGAAGGGGTCGCTTATCAGATCGCCGTCGGCACCACGCAGCACCAGCCGGTAACCGCCCTCGACCGGCAGCAGGAAGAAGGGCCGCTCGCTGCTCTTGTCCACCGTGACCTGGGACAGGTGAATGTCGTTGACCCGGTGGAAAGACAGCAGGTTGCTGGCGCTGTAGTTGGTGAAGCCGACGTAGCTGGTGTAGATCACCGGAAAGGCGATGAACAGCCCCACCGTCACCACCGCCGGAAACACGAAGCGGGCGGTGTAGAAACGCCGGTTGCCGTAGATCAGGGCAAAGCCCACCAGCACCGCCATCACCAGCACCGCGAACAGCGGCTCGCCGGCCAGGTACAGGCTCCACACCGCGTACAGCAGTGCCAGCGACACCACCCCGAGAACACTCAATTTGACCATGTTGGCCAGGGACCACCGCGACGGCTTCTCAACCCCCATCACCGGTTCCGCACAGACCGTCGGCGAACTCATGCCAGCCTCCAAAAATACATTGTGATCGTTGCTACAGGCTGCCGGCACCCAAGGTGCCGGCATGGCCATTATTTCGCCAGCATCCGGGTGGCGGCGTCATCCAGCGCCTTCTCCACCGTCTGCTGGCCGCCGGTGATGTTCTGCAGCGCCGGGTTCATCGCCGCCCAGAACTTGCCGGTTTCGGGAATGCCGGGCATGGGCACGCCCTGGGCCGCGATCTGCTGGGTGGCCGCCACGTTCGGATCCCGGGACAACACTTGTGAGTAGGCCTTGTGCGCCACCGCACCCAGGGCCACCGCCTCGTTCAGCCCGGCCAGGCCGGCTTCGGTCAGCAGGTAGTTCTCGATGAATTCCACCGCCAGATCCTTGTTCGGGCTGGCGGCGTTGATGCCGGCGGAGATCACCCCGATAAAGGATCTGGGCGACTGGCCCTCGATGGTGGGCAGGGGCGCCACGCCGAAGTTGATGCCGGTGGCCTTGAGGTTGTCCCAGGCCCAGGGGCCGTTGATCATCATGGCCAGTTCGCCCTTGTTGAAGGCGGTGTCCATCACGTTGTAATCGGCCCCGACCGGCATCACTTTTTCGTCGATCAGCCGCTTGATCATCCTGGCGCCCTTGACCGCGCCCTCGTTGTTGACGCCCACGTCGCGCGCATCGTAGACCCCGCCTTCCTGCTTGAACACATAGCCGCCGTTGGCCATCAGCAGCGGCATGGAGAAGTAGGCATTGTTGTAGTCCCACATGATGGCCTTGACGCCATCGGCCAGCTTGAGATCGAAAATCTGCTCGAAGGAGCTCGGCGGCTCGGGCAACAGATCCTTGTTGTAGATAAGGCCCACCGCCTCGATGGAAAGCGGATAACCCCAGATGCGGCCGTCGAGGGTCAGGGCGTCCCAGCTGAAGTCGAACATCCGCTCCCTGATCTCCTGGCTCGGCTCCACCGGCGTGAGCAGGCCGCCGGCGCCCCATTCGCCGAAGCGGTCGTGGGCCCAGAGGATGATGTCCGGCCCCTGGCCGTTGGCGGCGGACTGCTGGAACTTGTCGGTCACCGGCTCGGGATGTTCCACCACCACCTCGATACCCAGTTCCTCGGTGAACTGCTGGGCCACGGCGACCACGCCCCTGTTGGTGCTGCCGCTCCAGATCACCAGCTTGTCCTGTTCAAAGGCCAGCGCCGAGCTGGACATCACCCCGGCAATCAGACCGGCCAGCAAATTGATCTTAAACTTCATCATGGTTGTACCTTCCTATCATGTTTTATCCAGACTCCTGCCTGGCGGACCGATGACAATGCGCGCCAGCCTCTGGGGGGAGAAACGGCGGACGATCAAATTTAAAGCGCTTTCAACCATAGATGCAAGGCAGAACCATCAGCATGCCACCATAGTGTGATCTGACGCAACATTTCAAGAGAACAACAACCGAACCCTTAAAAATGAAACATAAATCACACAAAAAGCCCAATATGCGTTATTAATTTTCAAAAAAGAAAACTGAAAACAACAAAATTAAGGACTCATGCTCTCTCCCTCCCGAAAAAATGAGGCGCGCGTCACAAGTCATGGATCTGGCGGTTGCTTCCACGCCCGGTTAAGCTAATTTCAAAGCGTTTTAAATTTTAAGGAAGCAAGGTGCCCTGGCGACAATTCCGCTGCCGGAGTCACGCGGCGGGCGTCCTCATAATGGAGCAACAGATGGTGAACACAGCAACCCAACAGGAGCAGGCCCACAAGGTACTGTCGATCAATGCCCTGATTAAAAGCTACGGCGGGACCGACATCCTCAAATCAGTGTCGGTGGATATGAAAGAAGGGGACTTCCTGGTGCTGGTCGGCCCCTCGGGCTGCGGCAAATCCACCCTGCTCAACTGCATTGCCGGCCTGGAAGAGACCACCGGCGGCCAGATCCTGATCGACGGCCGCGACGTGACCCGGGTACCGCCCCGGGATCGGGATATCGCCATGGTGTTCCAGTCCTATGCCCTCTATCCCACCATGACGGTGGCGGAAAACATCGCCTTCGGCATGAAAATCCGCAAGGTTCCGAAGGAAGAGCAGCAGCGCAAGACCCGGGAGGTGGCGCAAATGCTGCAAATCGATCACCTGCTCGATCGCAAGCCATCGCAGCTCAGTGGCGGCCAGCGGCAACGGGTGGCCATGGGCCGGGCACTGGTGCGGGAGCCGGTGCTGTTCCTGTTCGACGAGCCCCTCTCCAACCTGGATGCCAAGCTGCGGGTGGAGATGCGCGCCGAGATCCACCATCTGCACAAACAGACCAACGCTTCCATCGTCTATGTGACCCACGATCAGATAGAAGCCATGACCCTGGGCACCAAGATAGTGGTACTGCGCGACGGCCATATCCAGCAGGTGGGGACCCCACAGCAAATCTACGACGAACCGGCCAACATGTTCGTGGCCAACTTTATGGGCACCCCGCCGATGAACCTGCTGCCCGCCCGGGTCGAGCTCAGCGATGCCGGCGTCCTCCTCGAGGTGTGCGGTCCAAACGGCTTTACCCTGGTGGATAGTCGCGCCACCGAACGGCTGCGTGACTACCAGGACAAGGAAGTAGTGGTAGGCCTGCGTCCCGAGGCGCTGCATCCCTACCGCGAAGCGCGACACGATCACGCCATCCACCTGCCGGTAGCCAATGTCGAGTCCTCCGGCTCCGATACCTTTGTGCAACTGCAAGCCGGAGAGCACAGGCTCAACGCCCGCCTCGGTGGCCGGAGCCGCGTCGCGGAAGGCGAGCCGCTGGCCCTGGCCGCCGAGATGGATCATGTCTGCTATTTCGATCCCCAGACCGAACTACTGATCAAGTAACCTGAATCAACGAGGATTTTTATGCCCGGGCAACCCCCTACCTCCGTCACCCGCCACTGGTGGAAAGAAGCCGTGGCCTACCAGATCTACCCGCGCAGCTTTATGGACTCCAATGGCGACGGCATCGGCGATCTGAACGGCATCACCGCCAGGCTGGACTACCTCCAGGATCTCGGCATCGATGTGATCTGGATCTGTCCCATGTATCCGTCCCCCAACGACGACAACGGCTACGACATCAGTGACTACCAAGGCATAATGGCCGAGTTCGGCACCATGGCCGACTTCGACCGGCTGCTGGCCGAGGTGCACGCCCGTGGCATGAAGCTCATCCTCGACCTGGTGGTCAACCACAGCAGCGACGAGCACCCCTGGTTTATCGAGTCCCGCTCTTCCCGCGGCAACCCCAAGCGCGACTGGTATATCTGGCGCGACGGCAAAAATGGCGCCGAGCCCAACAACTGGGAGAGCATCTTCAAGGGTTCGGCCTGGGAATATGACCAGACCACAGAGCAATATTACCTGCATCTGTTTTCCCGCAAGCAGCCGGACCTGAACTGGGAAAACCCCGAGGTACGCGACGCCATCTACGAGATGGTACGCTGGTGGCTGGACAAGGGCATCGACGGTTTTCGCCTCGACGCCATCAGCCATATCAAGAAGGAAGCCGGCCTGAGCGACGTCCCTGCCCTGGAAGGCCAGGCCTATGGTGCCGCCTGGGACAAGATGATGAACGTCGACGGCATTATCGAGCACCTGGACGAGATGTGCCGGGAAACCTTCAACCGTTACGACGTCATGACGGTGGGCGAAGCCAACGGCGTATCACCGGCCCAGGCGGAAGACTGGATAGGCGAACGGCACCAGCGGCTGGACATGATCTTCGCCTTCGACCATGTGGGGCTGTGGGCGGAAGATGAGGCGGCGGGCCTGGACCTGTCACAGATCAAGCAGGCCTTCGGTCGCTGGCAGACGGGAGTGGAAGGTTTTGGCTGGAATGCGCTCTTCGTGGAGAACCATGACGTGCCCCGCATCATCTCCAAATGGGGTGACGCCGAGCACTATTGGTACCAGAGTGCCACCGCCATCGCCAGCCTCTATTTCCTGATGCAGGGTACGCCCTTTATCTACCAGGGTCAGGAAATCGGCATGACCAACACCACGTTCGGGAGCCTCGACGATTTCAACGACGTGGCCGCCAAAAACCAGTATGTCCAGATGAAGCAACAGGGCGTGGATGACGCCGAGATCATCCGGACCCTGTCGCAGACCAGCCGGGACAATGCCCGCACCCCCATGCAGTGGGACGCCGGCCCCGGGGCGGGCTTTACCACTGATCGCTCGTGGCTGGCGCTCAACCCGAATTTCGAAACCATCAACGTGGCGTCCCAGTGGCGCGACTCGGACTCGGTACTCGGTTTCTACCGCCAGTTGATCCGCCTGCGCAAGGCCGAGCCGGCCCTGATCTACGGCCGCTACCGGCTGGAGCTGGAATCCGACCCCCAGGTGTACGCCTACAGCCGCCTGCTCGACGGCCAGCACTGGCTGGTGCTGGTCAACCTGAGCGATCGCCCGGCGCAGCGGCGGCAGTTGCCCTGGCCGCTGCACCATGGGCGGCTGGCCCTGGCCAACTACCCGGTTGAGCCGCACCCGGCCGAAGACACCCTGGATCTGCGCCCCTTCGAAGCCCGGGTGTACCGGCTGAACGACTGATATCCCCTTCCTTAATACCGCCGGCATGGGACCCCATGCCGGCTCTCCTCCCGATATTGCCACCGCTATACCCGTTCGGCCAAACCGCCGTCCATTTGTAGGGGTCGAATTTATTCGACCGAACCCCGGCGCCGGTGGCGGGATTGGTCCGTTGAAACGGACCCTACGACCAAACCGGCGTCCATTTGTAGGGGTCGAATTTATTCGACCGAACCCCGGCGCCGTTGGCGAAATGGTCCGTTGAAACGGACCCTACGGCCAAACCGCCGTCCGTCGTAGGGTTGAATTTATTCGACCGAAACCGGCGCCGGTGGCGGGATTGGTCCGTTGAAACGGACCCTTGGCCAAACCGCCGTCCGCCGTAGGGTCGAATTTATTCGACCGAACCCCGGCGCCGTTGGCGAAATGGTGCGTTGAAACGGACCCTACGGCCAACCCGGCGTCCATTTGTAGGGGTCGAATTTATTCGACCGAACCCCGGCGCCGGTGGCGGGATTGGTCCGTTGATCATAAACGGACCCTTGTATGTTGAAGCGAGATGAACTGATAGAGTTAAAAACAGTTACCGGGGAGGCCGTTGGACCCTGGAGGCAGCATTCGCTGACCTCGCA
>NZ_JAERTZ010000030.1 GCF_016746085.1 Zobellella iuensis | reverse complement strand
GCGAGGTCAGCGAATGCTGCCTCCAGGGTCCAACGGCCTCCCCGGTAACTGTTTTTAACTCTATCAGTTCATCTCGCTTCAACATACAAGGGTCCATTTCAATGGACCACCCCGACTACGGCGCCATGATTTGGTCGACTGAAGTCGACCCTACCCTTGGGGGGAGCGCCAACAAAAAGGCCAGTCCGCGGACTGGCCTTTATTGTTTGGCTAAAGCGGGCTCAGAAGCTCAGCGGGCGATCGCCCTGCTCGTCCTTGATCCGGGTCGGCAGACCCATGGCGTCGAGCAGCTTGAGGAAGGGCTTGGGATCCAGCTCTTCCACGTTGGCCATGTGCTTCACGTCCCACTCGCCGGTGGCGATCAGCAGGGCGGCGGCCACCGGCGGCACGCCGGCGGTGTAGGAAATGCCCTGGCTGCCCACTTCGGCGTAGGCCTCGGCGTGGTCGGCCACGTTGTAGATGAACACTTCCTTGTCCTGGCCATCCTTCTTGCCCTTGACCTGGTCACCGATGCAGGTCTTGCCGTTATAGGTGGGCGCCAGGGAGGCGGGATCCGGCAGCACGGCCTTGACCACCTTGAGCGGCACCACTTCCAGGCCTTCGGCGGTCTTCACCGGCTGCTCGGACAGCAGGCCCAGGTTCTTGAGGATGGTGAACACATTGATGTAGTGCTCGCCGAAGCCCATCCAGAAGCGCACGTTGGGCACGCCCAGGGTCTGGGACAGGGAGTGCACCTCGTCGTGGCCGGTCATGTAGCTGGTCTGGCTGCCCACCACCGGCAGCTCGTCGGTGCGCTTCACCTCGAACATCCGGTTTTGCACCCACTCGCTGTTCTGCCAGGACCATACCCGGCCGGTGAACTCGCGGAAGTTGATTTCCGGATCGAAGTTGGTGGCAAAGTAGCGGCCGTGGCTGCCGGCGTTGATGTCGATGATGTCGATGGAGTCGACGCTGTCGAAATACTCCTTCACCGCCAGGGCGGCATAGGCGTTGACCACGCCCGGATCGAAGCCCACGCCCAGGATGGCGGTGATGCCCTTGTCGGCACAGATGGCTTTGCGTTTCCACTCGTAGTTGGCGTACCAGGGCGGATTTTCGCAGATCTTGGCCGGATCTTCATGGATGGCGGTGTCGAGGTAGGCGGCGCCGGTCTCGATACAGGCCTGCAGCACCGACATGTTGACGAAAGCCGATCCGACATTGATCACCAGTTGCGACTGTGTTTTGTCAATCAATGCCTTGGTGGCTTCGATATCGAGCGCATCCAGGGCATGGGCTTGCAATTCACCGGCAACCTTGAGGCTGCCCTTTTCCCGCACGCTGTCGACGATTTTCTGGCATTTCTCGACAGTACGCGAAGCGATATGGATGTTCCCCAGCACGTCATTATGCTGCGCACACTTGTGCGCGACCACCTGGGCGACACCTCCGGCACCAATAATCAGAACGTTTTTCTTCATTTTTTTCCTCTAACCGCCTCCTTGAAAGGCTTTGTTGTGGTTACTCCATGCCTCAGGAGAGGCTGTTTACAAAATCGTCGAAACCGAATTCACGCACCAGCTCCACGCTGCCGTCGAGCTGGCGCACGGCAATGGCGGGCATGTTCACGCCATTGAACCAGTTTTTCTTTACCATTGTGTAACCGGCGGCGTCGATGAACGACAGCCGGTCGCCTACCTTCAACTCATGGTCGAACCTGAACTCGCCGAAGATGTCCCCGGCCAGGCAGGACTTGCCGCACACCATGTATTCATGGGGGCCGTCGCAGGGTTCCATTTTGGCGTTCTGGCGGTAGATCAGCAGGTCGAGCATGTGTGCCTCGATGGAGCTGTCCACTATCGCCAGCTGCTTGCCGTTGTACAGGGTGTCGAGCACCGTCACCTCGAGCGAAGTGCTGAGGGTAATGGCCGCCTCGCCGGGCTCCAGGTAGAGCTGCACTCCGTAACGTTCGGCAAAGGCCTTGAGCCGGGCACAGAACCGGTCGAGCGGATAGCCGTCGCCGGTGAAGTGGATGCCGCCGCCCAGGCTGACCCAGCTGATCTGGGGTTGCGCCAACAGGGTGCCGAACTTCTCCTCGATCTGGCTCAGCATCTGGTCGAACAGGGCGAAGTCGCTGTTCTCGCAGTTGTTGTGGATCATAAAGCCGGAGATGCGGTCGAGCACCCGTTCGACCTTGGCCGCGTCCCATTCGCCCAAGCGGCTGAAGGGGCGGGAGGGGTCGGCGATCAGGAACTCGGAGCTGGACACGCCCGGGTTGAGGCGCAGGCCGCGCACCTGATTGGCGGAAGCCGCCTCGAAGCGCTCGAGCTGGCCGATGGAGTTGAAGATGATCTTGTCGGAGTGGGCCAGCACTTCCTCTATTTCGTCGTCGGCATAGGCCACGCTGTAGGCGTGGGTTTCACCGCCGAACTTGAGCTTGCCGAGCTTGACTTCGTTGAGGGAGGAGGAGGTGGTGCCGTCCATATACTGGCTCATCAGGTCGAATACCGACCAGGTGGCGAAGCATTTCAGGGCCAGCAGCGCCTTGGCGCCGGAGTGTTCGCGCACATAGGCAATCTTTTCCATGTTGCGCAGCAGTTTGCTTTTGTCGATGAGATAGTACGGTGTCTTGATCACCTCAGTCATACCCCCTTAGAGCCTGTCAAGCACCCGGCGGCGGGCCGGGAAATTTCAAAGCGCGTGATTATAGAGGAAAGGGGGGGGCGCTTCGAGCAAAAAGTGTAGCCGCCTCTCCTTTGGCCTGGCCAGATTGTGAGCTGGATCCGGATAAATGGCCGGCTGGCCCTTGCCGGGCGGGGGCTGGGCACGAAAAAGGGCCCTGTGGAGAGGGCCCTTGAAGCGATGCGGTTACCTGCCGGTGGGGCTCAGCCCACCCATTGGGTGACCTGGGCGAAGATCAGGAAGCCCATGGCGATGGCGATCCAGGTGCAGAACAGGGGCAGGAAGAACTTGACCCACTTGTTCCAGGCTACGCCGGCCAGGGCCAGGGTGGCCATAAAGTAGCCGGAGGTGGGGTAGAGGATGTTGCCCAGGCCGTCGCCCAGCTGGTAGGCCAGTACCGCGGTCTGGCGGGTGACACCGACCAGGTCGGACAGGGGCGCCATGATCGGCATGGTCACCAGGGCTTGGCCGCTGCCCGACGGGATCACGAAGTTGAAGCCGAGCTGGGCGAAGAACATGCCGATGGCCGAGAAAATGGCCGGGAAGCCGCCCACCAGGTTGCCCAGGCCGTACACCAGGGTATCCATGATCTGGCCTTCTTCCAGCACCACCGCCACGGCGCGGGCGATGCCGCAGATCATGGCGCCCACCAGCACGTCGCGGAAGCCTTCGTTGAAGCCTTCGCAGATCTCCTCGGTCTTGAGGCCGGCGATCAGGCCGACCACCACGCCCATGATCACGAACAGCCCGGCCATTTCCATCATGAACCAGCCCTGGGTCAGCACACCCCACACCAGGGTGGCGAAGAAGGCGAAGGTGGCGAAGGCGGCCCACTTCTGGCGCGGGGTGGCGGTCAGCACGCCTTCGTCGTTGCCGTGCTGGTAGCGGCGGCGCTTGTCCTCTTCCTTGGCGTCGCCGTCCATCAGGCTCAGGGCCGGGTTGTTGCGCACCTTGAGCGCGTAACGGGTGACGTAGAAGATGCCGGCCAGCAGGATGGCGGCGAAGGCCAGCACCCGCAGCAGCAGGCCGGAGTAGACCGGCAAATCGGCCAGCTGCTGGCCCAGGCCGGTGTTGATGGGGTTGAGCACCCCGGCGGTAAAGCCGGCGGTGGTGGCGCACAGGGCCACGGCGGCGGCGGTGACCGAGTCGAAGCGCAGGGCGATCATCAGCGGCAGTATCACCGGCACATAGACCAGGGCCAGCTCCTGGGTGCCGATCAGGGTGGCGATCACCGCGAAGGTGGTCATCAACACCGGGATGATGACGATGCTGTTGTGGGCGAAGCGGCGGGTCAGCTTGTCGACCCCGATCTCGATGATGCCGGTCCGGCGCAGCACCATGAACATGCCGCCGATGATAAAGGTGAAGAACACCACGGCGCCCGCATCCATCAGCCCTCTGGGGATGGCGAGCATAAAGTCGACCGGGCCGACCGGGTTGGATTCGATCACCTGGTAGGAGTTGGGATCTATGGTGGTGCGGCCGTTGGGGCCGGGCACCCGGTCATACTGGCCGGCGGGCACTATATAGGTGAGTACGGCGGCGATGGCGCTGAACACGAACAAGATGACGTAGATATGCGGCATCTCGAACGATTTCTTTTTCTTTTCCGCGGTGTCGGCGGAAAACTGATTGGCTTTAGACATGGGCTCCATGACCTCTCCCTTCATTACATCAACTGAGTTAAGTCCATTTACGCTGAGCGGCGTAGTTTTTTAACAGGTCGCCGTCCCCGTTTTGCATATAAAACGAGAGCGGTTGTGTATTAACGGTTGACCCTGTCGATATTAATAACCCTTTATTAACACCGGATCAACATATTTTGGAAGTTATTTCCGCTTTATGGAATTGTTGCTTTGGCAATGGATAATCACTGGTACCGGCGATGTTGTCGACGCCGGCAAGACTGAAAGTAGGGCTCTATCTATATGTTTTTAAATAAAAATTTATATAATTTCATGATTTAAATGGTTTTTTATTGTTTGTTTTTAATTTAAATGATTATTGTACTTTTAATTGTATCAAGTCAATCGATCTATATTGCTATAAATTGTTTATTATTATTTTTGTTATTGTATTTAATTAATGGCTTTCCTATTTATTATAAATAATCTCTTCTTTTGGAAGTAAAGTGACCGGCAGCTATATATATTTTTATGTGAAAGTTTAACGGTCTTTTTTTCCGCATAAAAAAACCCGCCGATGGGCGGGTTCAGTCGAGTGCCGGGGGGGCGCCTCAGTCCAGCATCACTTCGAGCAGGCCGGGCTGCAGGTGGTGCAGGTCGCAGTTATCGCCCTGGCCGATACGGTCGACGATAATGAAACGCTGTTTGTCCTGGAGGGAGACGACGGGGTGGTGCCAGGTATCGGTGTGGTAGTTCACGCCCTGGCGGCCGTTGGAGACAAAGGCCCGGATGGCCTCCGGCGCCGGCGCCGGACCCCGCGGCGCCACCAGGATCAGGAAAGGCTGGCCGTCGAGCGGGATAAAGGCCTGGGAGCCCCTGGGGTGCTTCTCCATCAGGGTCACCGCCAGGGGCAGGGCGTAGGGCTCCACGTCCACCAGGCTGATGGCGATCCGGGCGTCGTCGCCCAGGGCCTCGGCCCGGGCGATATCGTGGTAGCGCAGGGCCTTGCCGTCGTTGATATGGAACTGGTGCTGATGCTCCGCCTCAATCACCTCGCCGAAGGGGGCGAAGGCGGCGGCGGTCAGCGGCTGGGCTCGGAGTTGCAGGGTCATGGGCGCCTCCCTGCCGGCAGGGCCCGGGGCGGAATAACGGCAAGGCGAAGCTCGCCGGCCGGGCCTGGGCGCCGGCTGGATATCTGCGTGATGGTCATGTTGTTTTCTCTTTTTGGTCGGTGAGGGTGGCCACCGGCACAGGGGCCGGTGGCGGGTTTGCTTATTGTTGTTATCGGGTGCGGGTTATTCCGGCAGCACCAGAATGGCCCGGAAGTCGTTGACGTTGGTGCGGGTGGGGCCGGTTTCGACCAGGGTATCCAGCTGGGAGAAGAAACCGTAGCTGTCGTTGTTGGCCAGGTAGTCTTCCGCCTTGAGGCCGGCCGCCTCGGCCTGGGCGTACAGCCCGGGGGTGATGTAGGCGCCGGCGTTGTCTTCCACCCCGTCGATACCGTCGGTGTCGGCGGCCAGGGCATAGACGCCCTTCAGACCCTTCAGCTCGTTGAACAGGCTCAGCATAAACTCGCTGTTGCGGCCGCCGCGGCCGTTGCCCTTGATGGTGACCGTGGTTTCGCCGCCGGACAGGATCACGCAGGGCGCCGAGATCGGCTGGCCGCACTTGACTATCTGCTTGGCGATGGCGGCGTGCACCTTGGCCACTTCCCGGGACTCGCCCTCGATGCAGTCACCCAGCACCAGGGGGGTGATGTCGTGGGACATGGCCACGTCGGCGGCCGCGTCCAGCGCATCCTGGGGGGTGGCGATCATATGGAACTCGGCCCGGCTCAGGCGCTCGTCGCCCGGTTTGACGGTCTCGGACTCGGGGCTCTGCAGCCAGGCGCGCACATGGGGCGCCACCTCGATGCCGTAGCTGTCGAGGATGGCCAGGGCCTGGGCCGAGGTGGTAGGGTCCGCCACCGTCGGGCCGGAGGCGATAACGGTGGGCTCGTCGCCGGGCACGTCGGAGATGCCGAGGGCGATCAGCCGGGCCGGGTAGGTGGCGGCGGCCAGGCGGCCACCCTTGATGGCGGACAGGTGCTTGCGCACGCAGTTCATCTCGTCGATGGCCGCGCCGGACTTGAGCAGGGCCTTGTTGACGGCCTGCTTGTCGGACAGGGTCAGGCCCGGGGCCGGCAGGCTCAGCAGCGAGGAGCCGCCGCCGGACAGCAGGCAGATCACCAGGTCGTTTTCGCCCAGGCCGGACACCAGCTCCAGCATGCGGCGACCGACCCGTTCGCCGGCGTCATCCGGCACCGGGTGGGCGGCCTCGATGATTTCGATGCGCTCGCAGGGGGCGCCGTGATCGTAGCGGGTCACCACCAGGCCGGACAGTTCCCCTTCCCAGATGGCGTCCAGCTCGGCGGCCATGGAGGCGGCGGCCTTGCCGGCACCGATCACAACGGCTTTTTGACGAGTATCCTTGGGCAGGTATTCGGCCAGGTTACCCTTGGGCAGGGCGGCGGCCACGGCGCTGTCGAACAACTGCTGTAACAACTCCTTGGGTTGGATATCCATTGCAAATACTCCTCGAAAAACGGCTGTCTTTACATTCTTATAAGTGTCGGGGTGGGGCGAAACGACGGCAACCAGGATCTAACACAAAGCCCCCTGAGTGAAAGTCTGTGCTTGCCGACGCCCGCCCCGGTTTTGACCGGACCGCGACCGAAGCCAAAAGGCCGCGGTCCGGTAAAAGGGTTACTCGCCCCGGATATTATGGTTGGCCAGGTGCTCCAGCGCCTTGACCAGACCGGAGTGATCCCAGCCGGAACCGCCCAGGGCGGCACAGGTGTTGAACAGCTCCTGAGTACCGGCGGTGTTGGGCAGGGACACGCCCAGCTCGCGGGCGCCGTCCAGGGCCAGGTTCAGGTCTTTCTGGTGCAGGGAGATACGGAAGCCCGGGTTGAAGGTGCCCTTGACCATGCGCTCGCCGTGCACTTCCAGGATCTTGGAAGAGGCGAAACCGCCCATCAGCGCCTCGCGCACCTTGGCCGGGTTGGCGCCGGCCTTGGAAGCGAATACCAGGGCCTCGGCCACCGCCTCGATGTTCAGCGCCACTATGATCTGGTTGGCCACCTTACAGGTCTGGCCGTCGCCGTTGCCGCCCACCAGGGTGATGTTTTTGCCCATCACTTCGAACAGCGGCTTGACGCGCTCGAAGGTGGCTTCGTCGCCGCCGACCATGATGCTCAGGGTGGCGTTGATGGCGCCGACTTCACCGCCGGACACCGGGGCATCCAGGTACTGGGCGCCGGTTTCGTTGACGCGCTTGGCGAAGCCCTTGGTGGCCATGGGGGAGATGGAGGACATGTCCACCACTACCTTGCCGGCGGAGAGGCCGTCGGTCACGCCGTTGGCGTCGAACAGCACGGATTCCACCTGGGGGGTATCGGGCACCATGATGATGATGACTTCGGCCGCTTCGGCCACCGCCTTGGGGTTGGCCAGGGCGATGCCGTTGTCACCCAGCAGATCGGCCGGGGCGGGCATGAAGTGCTCGGAGAAGTACAGGGTGTGACCCGCTTTTTGCAGGTTCTGGGCCATGGGCTTGCCCATGATGCCGGTACCGATAAAACCTATTTTCATGTTCGTTTCCTCTTGGCTTGGGGCGCCGGCCTGGCCGGCGTTGGGAGAAATCAGTTCAGGGAGTACTCAGGCAACGCCGTGGGTCTTCAGCCAGCCCAGGCCCGCTTCGGTGGTGGTGGCCGGCTTGTACTCGGCGCCCACCCAACCCTGGTAGCCCACCTTGTCCAGGAAGGCGAAGATGTTGTGATAGTTCAGCTCGCCGGTGCCCGGCTCGTGACGACCCGGATTGTCGGCCAGCTGGATATGGTTGATGATGCTCAGGTTTTTCTCGATGGTCGGGATAATGTCCCCTTCCATGATCTGCATGTGGTAAATGTCGTACTGGAACGCCAGGTTGTCGGAGCCGACCTGCTCGATGATGTCCAGCGCCTGCTTGCTGTTGTTGAGGAAGAAGCCCGGGATGTCGCGGGTGTTGATCGCCTCGGCAATCAGCTTGATACCGGCGCCCTTCAGCTTCTCGGCCGCGTACTTCAGGTTGGCGACGAAGGTGGCCTCGGCCTGCTCGGCGGACACGCCGGCGGGCGGAATGCCGGCCAGGCAGTTGACCTGTTTGTTGCCCAGCACTTTGGCGTAGGCGATGGCCTGGTCCACACCGGCCTTGAACTCCTCAACCCGGCTCGGATCGACGGCGATGCCACGGCTGCCCGCGGCCCAGTCGCCGGCCGGCAGGTTGAACAACACCTGCTCCAGGCCGTTCTGCTCCAGCCTGGCCTTGATGTCCTCGGCCGGGAAGTCGTAGGGGAACAGGTATTCCACGCCCTTGAAGCCGGCCTTGGCGGCGGCGGCGAAGCGGTCCAGGAAGTCCACTTCGGTAAACAGCATCGACAGGTTGGCAGCTAATTTCGGCATTGCGATGTCCTTATGTTCTTGGGGGCAAATTCAGTAAGGGCCCGGCCCCGGGCCGGGCCCTTACCGTCAGTCGAGCAGGGAGATGGCGGTAGGGGCGTCGGCACCCTTTTCGGCCAGCTCTTCGAACTCGTTGATGGCGTCGATTTCCACGCCCATGGCGATGTTGGTCACCCGCTCCAGGATGACTTCCACCACCACCGGTACCTGGTGCTCGGCCATCAGCGCCTTGGCCTGTTCGAGGGCGGGGGCGATTTCTTCCGGCTTGAACACCCGGATGGCCTTACAGCCCAGACCTTCCACCACGGCCTTGTGATCCACACCGTACTCGCCCAGTTCCGGCGCGTTGATGTTTTCGAACGACAGCTGGACGCAGTAGTCCATGTCGAAACCGCGCTGGGACTGGCGGATCAGGCCCAGGTAGGAGTTGTTCACCAGCACGTGGATGTAGGGCAGCTTGAACTGGGCACCCACCGCCAGCTCTTCGATCATGAACTGGAAGTCGTAGTCACCGGACAGGGCAACCACCTGACGGCCCGGCTCGGCGGCGCACACACCCAGGGCGGCGGGGATGGTCCAGCCCAGGGGGCCGGCCTGGCCGCAGTTGATCCAGTTGCGCGCCTTGTACACGTGCAGGAACTGGGCGGCGGCGATCTGCGACAGACCGATGGTGGACACATAGGTGGTGTCGCGGCCGAAGGCCTTGTTCATCTCTTCGTACACGCGCTGCGGCTTGACCGGGGTGTTGTCGAAGTGGGTCTTGCGCTGCAGGGTGCGCTTGCGCTCCTGGCACTCGGAAACCCAGGCGCTGCGATCTTTCAGCTTGCCGGCGGCTTTCCATTCCTTGGCCACTTCCACGAACAGCTTCAGCGCTTCGCCGGCGTCGGAGACGATGCCGAGATCCGGGCCGAACACCCGGCCGATCTGGGTCGGCTCTATGTCCACGTGCACAAACTTGCGGCCCTTGGTGTAGACGTCGACGGAACCGGTGTGGCGGTTGGCCCAGCGGTTGCCGATGCCGATCACGAAGTCGGAGGCCAGCAGGTTGGCGTTGCCGTAGCGGTGCGAGGTCTGCAGGCCGCACATGCCGGCCATCAGCTCGTGGTCGTCCGGAATGGTGCCCCAGCCCATCAGGGTCGGGATCACCGGCACGCCCAGCACTTCGGCGAATTCGGTCAGCAGGGCATCGGCATTGGCGTTGATCACGCCGCCACCGGAGACGATCAGCGGCTTGTCGGCGGCGTTCAGCATGGTCAGGGCTTTTTCAACCTGGATGCGGGTGGCGGCCGGCTTGTACGGGGTCATCGGCTGGTAGGCTTCCGGATCGAACTCGATCTCGGCCATCTGCACGTCGAAGGGCAGATCGATCAGCACCGGGCCGGGACGGCCGGAGCGCATGATGTGGAAGGCCTGCTGGAAGGTACCGGGCACCTGGGCCGGCTCCATCACGGTGACCGCCCACTTGGCGACCGGCTTGGCGATGGACTCGATGTCCACGGCCTGGAAGTCTTCCTTGTGCATGCGGGCACGCGGCGCCTGGCCGGTGATGCACAGGATCGGAATGGAGTCGGCGGAAGCCGAGTACAGGCCGGTGATCATGTCGGTGCCGGCGGGGCCGGAGGTACCGATACAAACCCCGATGTTGCCCGGGTTGGCACGGGTGTAGCCTTCGGCCATGTGGGAGGCACCCTCGACGTGACGGGCCAGCACGTGGCTGATGGAGCCGAGACCCCGCAGCGCGGCGTAGAAGGGGTTGATGGCGGCGCCGGGAACACCAAAGGCTTTGGTCACACCTTCCAGTTCCAGGATTTTAGCGGCTGCTTCGATTGCTTTCATTTTAGCCATAGTCGGTATCCATTCATCTGAGGTGCGCTCGGCACCGTTGTTGGTTATCCATGGGGGCTGTTTCGCAGATTCGCCTAGTGAGGGCGGTTAACATCTGCGCAACCCATAGGCTGATAATACAAAAAAAAATGTGACGATCAACATATTTTTGGAAATCATTTTTGCATTGTGGAAAATGCATCCTGACCCCGAGCCGTTGTATCGCCACGTTTCATGTATTTAATCTTTTGTTTATTATGGTTTTTTATGTTTTTGTTCGATGCGCCGTAAAATGCTCGCCACATATCGGTAAAAATGGAAGTTGTTTCCTTTTATTGGTATGGGCGTTGCCCGTCGCTCCCGAGGAGGCGGTGGCCGGCGCTGGACGATAACAATAGTATTACGAAAGTCGTGTTGGATACAATATTTTGAGCAACATTGTGAACAATTTGGTGGGGTGTGGCGCCCGGTTTCAGCCGCAGCGGGAGTCGCCGCAATTCAGGCAGGTGAGGCAGCCGTCGACCAGCACGGCCGCCCGGGTCAGGCATTTGCGGCACAGCCGGGCGCCGGCGGGAAAACCGGTCGTGTCCCCGGTGTGCTCCGTTGCCGGGGTGATGGCGGCCAGGTGGCGCTCGATGACATCGGCGATCTCGGCCACCAGGGAGGGCATGTAGCGTCCGCCCGGCCTGAAGTAGCCGCCCTGGGGAGCGAACACGGCGCGCAGCTCATCCACGATAAAGCGGATGTCGCCGCCCCGGCGGAACACCGCCGAGATCAGCAGGGTCAGCGCCACCACCCACTGGTAGTGCTCCATGTTGCGGGAGTTGATAAAGATCTCGTAGGGGCGGCGTCGGCCGCCGTTTTCGTCCGGCACCAGATCGTTGATGGTGACGTAGAGGGCGTGCTCGAGCTGGGGCGTCTTGATCTTGTAGGTGGTGCCCCACAGCGCCTCGGGCCGGGCCGCCGGCTCGGGCAGGGGGCCGTCCCGGGAGGGACTGGGCGTTATTACCTCGCAGCCGACGATCTTCCGCTCTATCTTGCGCATGGGTCACCCGTTCACAGCTTGCCGTAGTAGCCTTCCTTGAGGGCGTCGTACAGGTTGGCGGCGCTGTGCACCTCGCCCTCGTACTCCACCGGTTCATCGCCCTGCGCCTCGACCGTGCTGCCGTCGTCCAGCAGGAAGCGATAGCGGGTGGCGGCCAGATCCCGGTCCCGCACCAGCACCCCCTGGAAGGCGGAGGGGTTGAAGCGGAAGCTGGTACAGCCCTTGAGCCCCTGGCGGCAGGCCTGGAGGTAGAGATCCTCGAATCGCTCGAAGGGGTAGTCGGTGGGCACGTTGACGGTCTTGGAAATGGAGGCGTCGACCCAGCGCTGGGCGGCGGCCTGCATCGCCACGTGCTGCTCGGGGCTGACGTCGTCGGCGGTGACGAAATGGTCGGGCAGCGCCCGGGCCGGATCCGGGCTGCCGGGCAGGGCATCCGGATTGACCAGCCGGCGGTAGGCCAGCAGCTCGAAGGAGAACACCTCCACCCGCTCCTTGCTCTTGCGGCCGGGGCGGATGAGGTTGCGGCTGTAGTGGTGGGCGAAGCTCGGCTCTATGCCGCTGCTGGCGTTGTTGGCCAGCGACAGGGAGAGGGTGCCGGTGGGCGCGATGGAGCTATGGTGGGTAAAGCGCGCCCCGGTGCGGGCCAGGGCCGCCACCAGTTCCGGTTCCTGCTCCGCCAGCCGCTGCAGGTAGCGGCTGTAGCGGGCGTGCAGTATCCGCCCCGGCACCTTGTCGCCGGGGTGGTGGCCGTCGTCCAGCAGCTCGGGGCGCAGCCGCAGCAGCGCCGGGGTGAGCTCGAAGTCCCGCAGCAGCAGGGGCGCCGCGCCCTTCTCCCGGGCCAGCTCCAGCCCGGTGTGCCAGCCGGTGAGGGCCAGCTCCCGGGTCACCCGCTCGGTGAAGACGACGGCCTCGGCCGAGCCGTAGCGCAGCCCCAGCAGGGCGAGGGCGGAGCCCAGGCCCAGGTAACCCATGCCGTGGCGGCGCTTGTCGGCCAGTTCCCGGCGCTGCTCGGCCAGAGGCAGGCCGCTGATCTCCACCACGTTGTCCAGCAAGCGGGTAAAGACCGCCACCACCCGGCGGAAGCGATCCCAGCCGAAGCGGGCCGCCGGGGTGAAGGGTGCCTCCACGAAACGGGTGAGGTCGACCGAGCCCAGCAGGCAGCTGCCATAGGGGGGCAGGGGCTGTTCGCCGCAGGGGTTGGTCGCGCGTATGGTTTCGCAGAACCAGTTGTTGTTCAGCTCGTTGACCCTGTCGATCAGGATAAAGCCCGGCTCGGCATGGTCGTAGGTGGCGCGCATGACCTGCTGCCACAGGGCGCGCGCCTCGATGTGCCGGTAGATCCGGTGGGCCACCCGCTGCCGGTCGTCCTCCAGGTAGCCCTGGCCGAGCGGGCCGGCCTTCCAGCGGATCTGCCCCGGGTCGCCGGGGTCCAGCCACTCCCGCGCCACCTCGGCCGGGGTGACCGGGAACAGCAGCGGCCAGTCCTCGCCTTGTTGCACCGCGTTGAGGAAGTCTTCGCCGATCAGCAGGGACAGGTTGAACTGGCGCAGCCGGCCGGGCTCGCGCTTGGCGTGGATAAAGTCGAGCACGTCCGGGTGGGCGATATCGAAGGTGGCCATTTGTGCGCCGCGTCGTCCGCCGGCGGAGGAGATGGTGAAGCACATTTTGTCGTAGATATCCATGAACGACAGCGGCCCCGAGGTGCTGGCCCCGGCGCCGGCCACGGGGGCGTGGCGCGGGCGCAGGGTGGAAAACTCGTAGCCGATGCCGCAGCCGGCCTTGAGGGTGAGCCCGGCCTGGTGCAGCTTGCCCAGGATGTCGTCCATCGTATCGGCGATGGGGCCGGAGGCGGTGCAGTTGATGGTGGCGGTGCCCGGCCGGTAGGCCCCGGCGCCGGCATTGGCCAGGATGCGCCCGGCGGGCAGGGCGCCCTGCTCCATCGCCCACAGGAAGCGCTTGTACCAGGCTTTGCGCAGGGCCGGCGTGGCCTCGCCATCGGCCAGGGCCCGGGCGACCCGGTGGAAGGTGGCGTGCATATCCTGGTCTACCGGTTCGCCCCCGTCGTCCTTCAGCCGGTATTTGCCGTCCCAGATATCGAGGGCGGCGGGCTGGTAGTCGACCAGGGGACCCCGGGGGGCGGCGGTGCTCATGGGTGGCGGCTCCGTCATACGGGGATCACATTTATTCAGTATTGATCCATTTTGCCGCTGCGGCCCCGGTTGATACGGGGAAGCGCCGGAAGAAGCATCCCGGCCGCAGGAAATTGTGCGCCGCACAAAAAAGATCTTGTAAATGTTTTTTGTGCGGTGCAATAATGACCATGCGCGCCGAAAACCTTAGTGTGATGATGATTTCTTTGTTGGCGTGCAGGGCTGATGCCTTCCCATTTTTCAGGAGACGCTAACTATGTCATTGTTCAATTTCGAAAAACTGCAAAGTGCCCAACAAGCCAACCTGGCCCAGGTACAGGGCCTGACCGGCAGCCTGTTCGCCAGCGTGGAAAAGCTGGGCCAACTGCAGTCCAAAGCCGTTGCCGAACTGGGCGCGGCCCAGTTCGACTATGTCAGCAAGCTGCTGGCAGTACGGGATCCCAAGGCCTTCTTCGAGCTGCAAACCGCCTTCTTCAGCCCCACCGCCCTGCTGGACCGCCAACTGGCCTTCAACAAAGAGCTGTTTGCCCTGGTGACCGGTGCCCAGCAGGAAGTGACCAAGTTTGGCGAGCAGCAGATTGCCGCCGGCAGCAAGCAGGTGGACGAGTGGGTCGAGCAGTTCGCCAGCAGCGTGCCTGCGGCCGCCGAGCCGGCTGTGACCGCCCTGAAAA
Source organism: Zobellella iuensis (assembly GCF_016746085.1). Lineage (GTDB taxonomy): Bacteria > Pseudomonadota > Gammaproteobacteria > Enterobacterales > Aeromonadaceae > Oceanimonas > Oceanimonas iuensis. The sequence goes on along the minus strand of NZ_JAERTZ010000030.1, from coordinate 91,895 downwards.
CCGCGGTCAGCAGCGCCAACGAGGCCTATGAAAGCGCCCAGAAAGCCGCCAAGGACGCCGCCGACATCGCCGACAAGGCCCTGCAGCAAGCGGCAGAAAGCTCCGAGAAGGCCGCCAAGCAAGTGGCTGAAGCCGCAGAGAAAGGCATCAATGCCGTGGCCGCCGCCGCCGCCAATACCGCGACCGCTGCCGCCAAGACCACCCGCACTGCCAAGGCTAACTAAATAACAATCAACAACTCGTTGTTATCTTGTTTGAGGCGATAAGGATTACTCCTTATCGCCTTTTTTTGGATCGCTGGGGCCGGAACCGCCGCCCGGAAAGCCGCTGAACAGGCCGAACATGTTCTGGGTGTTGAGATAGAGGTTGCGGGACTGTTCCACGTACTGGCGCATCAGCTCCTGCATCATGGGCACCTGGCTGTGCATATACTCGGCCCAGGCCTTGGAAGACTGCATGCCGGCCTGGGCCTGGATGTCGATCACCGACTGGATGCTCTCTTCCAGGTAGCTGCCCAGCACCCCCTGGAAGGGGCCATAGAAGCGGATGATGTTCTTGAGCATGTCGCTGGAGAAGATGGGGTCGCCGTCGCTTTCCGCCTCCTGGATGATCTGCAGCAGTATGCTGCGGGTCAGGTCTTCGCCGGTTTTGGCGTCCACCACCTGGAAGGGCTCCTCTTCCTGCACCAACCGGCGGATGTCCGCCAGGGTGACGTGGCTGCTGGTATGGCTGTCGTATAGGCGGCGATTGGGGTATTTCTTGATAATGCGAACACTATCCTGCGGTTTGGACATGCGGCACTGGCTCTCGGCTGGCTTGGGGTTCAGGGCAGTGTATCCCAATCACCGGCCGTGCTCAATTTGGCGGCGGGGCAGGGATAATACCGGGTCGGCTGGCATGGGGGCTGATGGGGTTGCCCCCTATATCTGCCCGTGGGCTGGTGGTGCGAATCTCCGGTGCCATGGGGAGGCGGAGCAGGCCCGGGCCGTTTCCGGGCGGGCCTGAAGCCATGGCTTATTGGCGCGGATCGTCGGCCGGATTGACGTAGTGCAGTTGCCAGGGGCCGACCGAGGTCAGTTGGACCACCGTCTCACCCTCGGCCAGGGCGTAGTGGCGCATGCCCGGGGGCATGGCGGTGTAGCTGCCGGTTTCCAGGCGATGTGCGTTTTCCTTGGCGAGGCTGTCATCCATGCCCAGGTAGAAGGTACCGCTGACCACAGTGACCCTTTCCACGCCGGGGTGCCAGTGGAGAGGAATCTGGTAGCCGTCGGGCATTTTCAGGCGCAGGGTAAAGATCCCGGCTTCGGCCGGGTTGCCTTCCAGCACCGCGAACTGGGCGCCGGCGGGCACCGAGGCCGGGCCGGGCTGCCATTCGATCTGCTCGGGTGGGTACAGCAGGTGCTGCTCGGGGCCCTTGTCCTGGAGGTTGGCGGCCAGTGCAGGCAGGGCGATGCCAAGCAGCAGGTAGCTCCATCTTGGTTGTTTCTTCATAATGTTATCCTCCCTTTTCGGGCTTGGTCAGACGGCCGCGCCCTGTCTTAAGCCTAAACCACACCTCCCACTTAGTGACCGCCTTCAAGCGCCGCCTTTACCGGCTTCTTTGGCCGCAGCCCCAAGTCGGTGGCCGGGGAGGGGTAAAGACAGGGACACCGGGTTGCCCCCTTGGGCGCTTGTATCTGCTATGATGCCGCTTCGGCCAGAGGCTCAACTTACATTAGGACGACAGATGCAAATTACCGACAACACCGTAGTGCAGCTGTACTGCACCCTGAAAGACGAACACGGCGAGGTGCTGGAAAGCGGCGTCGGGCGTGCGCCCATGGCCTACCTGCACGGCCACCGCAACATGATACCAGGGGTGGAACAGGCCCTGGCGGGCAGGGAAGCCGGCGAGCGGTTGAGCGTGACCCTGCCGGCCGCCGAAACCTACGGCGAGCGCAAGGACGGCCTGACCCAGCGGGTGCCGGTCAAGCACCTCACCGGCGCCACCCGCTGGCGGCCGGGCATGACCGCGGTGGTGCACACCGATCAGGGCCACCGCCAGGTGACGGTGCTCAAGGTGGGCAAGTTCATGGCCGAGGTGGATCTCAACCATCCCCTGGCCGGCCGCACCCTGACCTTTGAACTGGAAGTGGTGGCGGTGCGCCCCGCCAGCGAGGAAGAAATCGCCCACGGCCACGCCCACGGCGAGGGTGGCCACCACCACTGAGCAGTAGGCTTGTTTGGTGTGCGTAAAGAGGCATCAGGGCGGCCTCTTCCATCCGTAGGGAACTGCCGGTGGGAAATCCCAACAAAAAGGCCGAGCACATGCTCGGCCTTTTTGTTGGGTGCGGCACGCCTGGGCTAGCCCCCAATCTCCCGAGGCTGGACCAGTCTAAGGTAGTCTTTCATGGGCAAGCTGAACAGTTCACGGTAACTGCCGGCGCTGAAGACGATCTCTTCCTGGCGTGCGAGTTCGGTGTCTATATACACCGGTATTTCATACAGATTGCCAAAGGGGGGCAGGGCGCCGACTTCGCAGTCGGGAAACTGCTCGCGAAAGTCGGGTTCATGCAGAAAGGTCACCTCCTGCGCCGACAGGGAGCGGGCGAGGCTGTCGGGATGGATCATCCTGGGGGCGGGTACCACTATCATTGCCATCTGGCCATCCAGCGTCATCATCACCACCTTGGCCATCACCCGGCCCGGTACATGGGCGGCTTCGGCCACCTCCTGGGCGGTAAAAGCCGGCGAGTGGGAAATGACCCTGTATTTGACCCCCTGTTGATCCAGGTATTGCTGCAATCGTTGGGCCGGCATGGTAAGTCCTCCTCGACAAATGCTGAACGATGATTGAAGTATAGGCCATGGGGAGGCTGCTGTTCAGGGGCCGATCCAGGGCCGCCCCGGCCTCATACCCAGTTCAGCACCAGGCCGTCCCGTACCGCGAAGCGGTCGAAATGGGACTTCACGGTGTCGGCCACCGCCGCCAGTTCGGCCGGGGTTGCCGCCGTGCAGCGCACCTCCAGGTGCCCGGCACCGGCCTTCAGCTCGCAGCGGCCCATGGCGAACTGTACCCAGCCTTGCCGGTCCCGCCAGTCGGCCTCGACCTTGTGGCGGAAGTGAATGCAGAGTTTCTTGAGGTAGCCTTCTCCGTCCGGAGTGGCGATTAGAGCCTGGCAGTCAGCCATGGGGTTCTCCTTGTCAGGGTTGATAAGCGGGCATGGCGCTGTCGCACAGCACCATGGGCAGGCCAAGGGAGCAGCGCTCTACCCGGGCTTCCACGCCGTAGGCGGTGCGCAGCACGGCCGGGGTCAGCAGGTCCCGGGCCGGGCCCTGGGCGAGCAGGCCGCCCCCGGCCAGTACCCAGAGTTCATCGCAAAAACGCAGCGCCAGGTTGATGTCGTGAATGGCCACCAGCGAAAGGGTGCCCAGCTCGCGGCTGAATTGTTGCACGCATTGCAGCACATTCAGCTGCCAGTGCAAATCCAGGGCGCTGGTGGGCTCGTCCAGCAGCAGCAGTCGCGGCTGGCGCACCAGCACCTGGGCCAGGCCAATCATCTGGCGCTGGCCGCCCGAGAGCTGATCCAGCCGGCGCAGGGCCAGCTCGCGAATGCCCAGCCTGCTGAACACGCTTTCCATGTTTTGCTCCAGCTGCTCCTTGTCCAGGCCGCCATGCGCCGCCCGGCAGGCGCTGTAGACGGTTTCGTAGGCCAGCAGCGAGCTGGGCTGGGGCAGGCTCTGGGGCAGGTAGCCCAGGGTACGCGCCCGCTGGGTTGCATCAAGGGGCCGGTCGCCGAAATGGACCAGTCCTTGCCCCGGCAGCAGGCCGGCGATGGTTTTAAGCAGGGTGGACTTGCCGGCGCCGTTGCGGCCAATCACCCCCACCAGGGTGGCGGGCGCCACCGGCCGCGGGCTCAGGCCCTCGAGCACAGTACGGTGGCGATAGCCGACCTTCAGGTTTTCGATGCGCAGTGTCATTTATTGCTCCCGGCCACGGCCAATGATAAGGGCGATGAACAGGGGAATACCCACCAGGGCGGTGACCATGCCCACCGGCAGCAGGATGCCCGGCACCAGGGTTTTGCTGACGATGGATGCCAGCGACAGCAGCAGGGCGCCGGCCAGGGCGCTGCCGGGCAGCAGCAGGCGGTGATCCTCGCCCAGCAGCAGGCGGGCTATGTGGGGCCCCACCAGGCCGATAAAGCCGATTTCGCCGACAAAGGCCATGGCGGTGGCGGTGAGCAGACTGACCCGCAGCAACACCAGCAGGCGCAGCCGTTCCACGCGGATGCCCAGGCTTCGGGCCTGCTCCTCGCCGCTGCGCAGCGTGGTCAGGGCCCAGGCCTGGGACAGGGAAAAGGGCAGGCAGAGCAGGAAGACCAGGGCGACGATGCCCACCTGCTCCAGGTTGGCCCGGGCCAGGCTGCCCATGGTCCAGAATACGATTTGCTGCAAGGAATCGAAGTCGGCCACAAACTGCAGCAGTCCCACCAGGGCGTTGAAGCCAAACAGCAGGGCGATACCGAACAGCACCACGGTGTGCACACCGGCGCCGAAACGGCGGGACAGCAGCAAAATCAGCAGGGCGGCGCCGGCGGCAAACAGAAAGGCCATCAATGGCAGGGTGAGCGCCGCACCGATGCCCGGCAGGCTGAGCCGGAACACGATGGCGGCAGAGGCCCCCAGAGTGGCGGCGGCGCCCACGCCCAGGGTATAGGGGCTGGCGAGGGGGTTGTTGAGCACCGTTTGCATTTCGGCGCCGGCCAGCCCCAGGCTGGCCCCCACCACCAGCGCCATCAGCGCATAGGGCAGGCGCACCTCGTGGATGATGACCCGGGTGCCCGCATCCAGCCCTTGCGGGTGCAGCAGGCCGTCAAGCACCGCCAGCGGGCCGAGCGGCGCCGGACCGGTGGCGATGTCCCACAAAAAGGAGATAGCCAGTGCCACTGTCAGCAGCAGCAGCAGTGTCAGCCGGCGCCAGATAAAGCGGCGGTAGCTGTCAGCCAGCCCCGGCCGGGTGGCCTGGGCGCCAGATTCCAGGGCGGTGTCGGTCATGTCAGAGTCCGATCCAGTAGGTGCCGTTCAGGGGGATCGGCTGAAAGCGTTGGTACAGGGTAGCCAGGGTTTGCCGTGGATCCAGCTCGGCGAAGGTGTCCGGGTAGAGCCAGCGGGCAAAGGCCTGCACCGCCACCACATTCAGCGGCGAATTGTAAAAGTGATGCCAGATGGCATAGGCCCGCTTTTGCCGCACCGCATCCAGTTGTGTCAGCCCCGAGCCGGCCAGCGCATGGCGCAGGCTGGCTTCGGCCTGAGCCGCTGACACGCCGGCGCCCAGGGCGATGATGCCCGGGTGGCTGTCGAGCGTGTCTGTTGAGCCCACGGCGGTGGCGATGTAGATGTCGGGTTGCTCCAGCAGCAGGTATTCCAGGTTATACATGCCGGACACCCCCGGCACGCGCTCACCGGCAATGTTGTCGCCGTGCAGCAGGGTCAGAAAGCGGCCCAGCATGCCGTTGGTCATGGTTTCGCAGCAGGCGTCCTGCAGCCCCACCCGGCTGTGCAGAAACACGCTGGGCGCCTGGTCACGGCCAAGGCGTGCCAGCCCCGCCTTCACCCGGCCCAGCTCGGTGCGATAGAAGTCGGTGAATTCCCGCGCTTGCTGTTCACGGCCCAGGGCCTGGCCCAGCAGCTCCATGCTGCGCAGGGTGTGATTCAGGGGATCCTGGCGAAAATCGATAAACAGCACGGTGACGCCGGCCCGCTCCAGCCGGCCGATCAGGGTGGCGTCACGGGCGGTGGGGCCGTGCCCCTCCAGCCCGAACAGGGCCAGGTTGGCGCCCAGGCCCAGCGCCTGCTCGATGCTGAAGCTGTCGGCGGTGCCGCGGCCCAGGCGAGGCACCTGCTCCAGCTCGGGGAAGGCCTCGGCATACTGGCGGTAACCGGCCGGATCGGCCAGCTCGAAATCGGGCATGATCCCCGCCAGCCGTGCGGTGAGGCGGTCCCCTTCCAGTATGGCGAGCGCCGGCAGATAGCGACCCTCACCGAGAATGATACCGGTCACTTGGTCGGGCAGCTCGACCTGGCGTCCGGCCAGGTCGGTCAGGGTACCGGCCATGGTCGGCAGGGCCGGCAGCAGCAGCAAGGCGCCGGCCAGGCGGCGCATGCGGGAAAGCGTTTTAATGAGCGGAATAACCATGGTGTTTTCCTGTTCATGGACTCGTAAAAGGGGGTCTTGGCCCCCTTAACCATCAGAACTTGTAACTCGCGCTCAGGCGAATATCCCGGCCCGCTTCGGGCAGGCCCGCCGCCACGGCGCCGTAAACCGCGTAGCTGGCGTGATCCTGATACTGCCTGTCGAACAGGTTTTGTACGGTCACGGCCAGGGTCAGCTGGTCGCCGGCCAGTGGCCGCCAGCGGGCATAGAGATCATGCACGCCGTAGCCGGATTTTTCGGTATATCCGTCGGCCACCCTGGTCAGGCGCTCCCGGAAGGTGCCGGTCCAGCCCAGATCCAGGCTGTCGACGGGATGGAAATCCAGGCCGGCCACCCAGGTGTCGCCCACGCTGGTGCCGAGGCTCCAGTCGTCGTCGCTCAGGGGCTCGCCGTCGAGTTCGGGGCGGCTCTGGCTGTATTTCAGGCTGGCGCTGACAAGGCTCCAGTCGTAGCCGATGCCGGCGCTAAAGCCCTTGGTTTTCAGATCGCCGACGTTGCCGAGTACGGCGCGGGAAACCTGGCCCACCACATCGTCGATCTCGGTCACAAAGGCTTCGGCGCTCATATGCAGGCCGCCGTTGCGGTAGCTCAGGCCCAGCTCGTAGTTGTCAGCGGTTTCTTTCTTGCGGTCGGCGGCGTTGGTGTAGTAGTCGAGTACAAACAGCTCCTTGATCTGGGTGCCGCGCATGGCCCGGGCCCAGCCGCCGTGCAGGTTCAGCTTATCGGTCACGTCCAGGCTGAAGCCCAGGTTGGGGCTGAACCCGGACTCGCTGAAGCTGTTGCCGGTAAACTCTTCGTCCAGCTCATACCAGTCGTAACGGGCACCGGCGCTCAGCATCAGGCGGTCGGTGGCCTGGAAGTGATCCTGCAGGTAGAGGCCGGTGACGCGGCCGGTTTCACGCGCCGTATCGGCGACAATCAACTTGCCTTCGTCATGACGATGGTCCACGCCGTAGGTCAGGCTGTGGGCGCCCAGCTTGCTGGTATTGCGCAGATCGGCGCCGTAGCTTTCCTGGGAACCGAGCACGGTGCCATAGGGGCCTTCGATATGTTCGAGCGAGGCCTCGGTGTGGTGCAGGGTCAGCTCCAGATCCACCAGCTCGTTGCTGGCGGCGTTAAAGCCGTACTTGCCGGTGACGGTTTCCCGGGTCATTTCCTGATCGAACACCGGGTTGCGGACGCTGGGTACCCAGTGCGGGCGGTGCTTGCGGAAGGCTTCGTCCTGGTTGCGCTCATAGCTCAGGGTCAGCTTTTGCTCGTCGGTCAACTGCCCCACCACCTTGGCAAAGCCGGTCAGCACGTCGGATTCGGTGAAGGGCTGGGTGTTGCCGTCGCCGTCCTTGTAGTCACCGAGCTCGGTCTTGGACAGGGTGACCAGCGCGCTCCAGTCATCGGTCAGGTGACCGTAGACGCTGCCGGAAGTCCTGTAACCGTCGCTATTGCTGAAGTAGCCGGCCTGGAGCAGGGCGCCCACGCGCTGGCCAGGCCGCAGCAGATCGACCGGATCCTTGGTGACAAAGCGAATGGCGCCGGCCAGGGCCCCGGGGCCGTTGGTGGCCTCGCCGGCGCCGGCGGAGACTTCCACCTGCTTGAGCAGCTCGGGAGCAATGCTCAGCCGGCCCTGGTGATGGAAGAGGTTGCCGGACTGGGTGGCACCGTCGACACTCACATTGAGCAGGGTATCTTCCAGGCCGCGTATGTAAATCTTCTGGGTCACCGGTGACGACCCGCCCCCCACCGCAATCTCGGGATTGCCGGAGAAAATGTCGGCTACGTCCGTGGCCTGGGTTTTCTCCAGGGTTTCCTGGCCGATCAGAATGTCGGTGTCCGGCGCGGTGCGGCTGTCGGTGACATTGACGGTGTCCAGGGTGATGATGTCGTTGGCGGCCAGGGGGGTGGATACAATGCCCGCTATGGTCAGAGCCAGCAGGCTGGGTTTGTGATTGCTGCAAAACACGTCGTCAACCTCTTTAAACAAGAATTATTATCAAATGATTAGGGTTCGTATTCTTGTTTAATAAGGCGGCCAAGGGAAACGGTTTTACAATCGTTACATAGTGCCGATACCGGCTCAGTCAGCGCCATTCAGGGGAAGCCAGATGCTCATGCGCAGTCCGCCTTCGGCCCTGTTGCCGGCCTTTACCCGGCCGCCGGCGGCTTCCAGTTGCCGGCGGGCCAGGGCCAGCCCCAGGCCGAAGCCGCCGGCCTGGCCCTGGCGGGCGCCATCGAGCCGGAAAAAGGGCTGAAAAATGGTGTCCAGATGGGATTCCGGCACGCCCGGGCCCTGATCGTCTATGTCAAGGCGATATCCCTCGTCATGTGGTTGCAGGAGCACCGCCACCTGCCGGCCCGGCGGCGTGTGATGCAGGGCATTGCGCAGCATGTTCTCGATGGCCTGGCCCAGGGCTCGCTGGCTGCTGTGGCGCAGGGGCGCCTCGGCGGGCAGCTGGGCGCTGATCCCGTGGTGCGGGAATTCGAACCGGGCGTCGTCCAGCAGGCTGTCGAGCAGGTCGGTCAGATCCAGGTCGTCCCCGTTCAGCCGGGGGCGTTCGTTTTCCAGCCAGGCCAGGGTCAGGGTGTCTTCCGCCAGCCGGCGCATCAGCTCGCCATCGCGGCGGATCCGCGCCAGGGCCTCGGTCTTGTCCGCTGCCCGTTCGGCCCAGTCCACCGCCATTTCGATGCGGGTGAGGGGGGGGCGCAGTTCATGGGACAGATCGGCGATCAGGTGGCGTTGGGACTGGATCAGACCCTCGGTGCGCTCGGCCATGTGATCGAAGGTGTCGGCCAGGCCCGCCAGTTCGTCGTTGCGGCTGCCGAGAAAGGCCCGTACCCGAACCTTGTGGTCTCCTTCGCTGAAGCGGCGGGTGGCCCGCTCCAGCTGGCGCAGCGGCGACATCAGGTGGCGGTAGAGCACCAGGCTCAGCAGCACCAGCAGCAGCAGGGGCAGGGCGATTTGCAGCAGCATCCGGGTGTGGGGCTGGTAGCCGCCCGGGCGCATGCGCTGGGGCAACTGGATCAGGAAGTGGACATGGCGATCCGCGAAGGGGACTTCCATGATGGGGTTTTCGGCGAAATAGAGGTGGATTTTCCACTCCACGCTGCGGCCCAGCCCAAAGCCCTCCCAGAACCGCCGGCCGATGGTGCCGGCCACCGGCTCCAGCCGGGAGCGCACCACCGCCGCCCAAGTGTTCTCCCGTTGCTGCAGTTGCTCGAGCCAGGTCGCCAGGGCCTGTTGGTCGCCGGCAAGGTAGAGGCGTTCGGCCTCGGCGCCGTAGTCCAGCAGCGTCTGCCGGTGTTCGGTGGCGATGAAGCTCATGCTGTGCTCGGTGTGGTCCATCAGGTAGCCGAGCAGCCAGAACAGGGCCACGGTGCCGAAGGCGATGGTGGTACAGAGCTTCCACAGCAGGGGGCGGTTCATCGGAACAGGTACCCGGTGCCGTGTACCGTCTGCAGGTGATCGCTCGCCATGCCGGCCTCCGCCAGCTTGCGCCGCACCCGGCTCAGGTGCATGTCCAGGCTGCGGTCGTAGCGGCTGAACTCGCGCTCCAGCACCTGCTGGTAGAGCAGGGGCTTGCTCAACACCTCGCCCCTGTGCCGGAGCAGCAGCCACAGCAGCTTGAACTGGATGGGGGTCAGGGTGATGGGTTGCAGCCGGTAACTGGCCTGCTGCCGCAGCCGGTTCAGGAGCAGCCCCTGATGCTGTATCTCCAGGGGATCCGCCGGGGGCGCCGTCTGGCCCATGGCCCGGCGCAGCAGGGCCTCGATGCGCAGCACCAGCTCGGTAAAGCTGAACGGCTTGGCCAGGTAGTCGTCGGCGCCCTGGCTGAAGCCCTGGATCCGTTCTTCTTCCGCCCCGCAGGCGGTCAGCATGATCACCGGCGTCTGCTGGCGCTGGCGCAGCAGCTTGAGCAGCGACAGGCCGTTGCGCCCGGGCAGCAGCACGTCCAGCAGGATCAGCTCGAAGGGGGAGCCCAGGGCGGTGAGCAGCCCCTGTTCGCCATCGTGGCACTGGCTGATGTCATAGCCCCGGTGGTGCAGCAATTCGGCGAGCTGGTCGCTGAGGGCGGCATCGTCTTCGATGATCAGTATGCGGGCGGCGCTGGGCATGGACAGTAAACCAAGAAAGAAAATGCGAATGGTTATCGATTATATTGTTTTCTTGGGATTGGTAAACCGTGGCGCCGCGGTCGAGCCCTCCATCTTGAAGCTGGCCGCGGGGGAGTAGTGGCAGGGCCTGGCGGGAAAGAGGGCGACTAAAGCACAAGCGGGAAGTCTGATCACAAGGAGGCCGGATAGCACTCCGGCCTCCGGCGAGCATCACTCAGCCATGCGCGGCTTCGACAGAGGGGGGGAGTGGCATGACCGCGAAGCGCTGGCGCACCAACAGCAACAGCGCATCGGCGGCGGGGCTGAGCGAGCGACCCCGGCGGCGGATGATATGGAGATCGCGGTAAATGGCGGGATTCGCCAGCGGCCGGAACAGCAGGCGTTCGAACGAGCGAGTGCCGGCCGCCAGCGCCGGCAGGACCGACACCCCCAGGCCGGCCTCGACCAGGGCGGCGAGGCCGGCCGGGTTCGAGACCTCAATCGTTGAGCGATCCAGCCTAAGCTCGATGCCGTGGTGCGAAGGCTGCTGCGACAGCTGGGCACGGATGCCGGTATCGGTCGACAGCATCAGCAGTTCTTCCCGCTCGAGATCCTTCCAGTCGAGCACGGCCTTGCCCTTGGCCAGCGGATGCCCGGGCGGGAACACGGCGCCGAAACGATCCCGTAGCACCGGTGTGTAGCTGAGCTCCGGCTGGTTGGAATGGTTGCCGCCGATACCGAAGTCGACCTCGTTGGCCAGGACATGCTGCTCTATGCCGGCGGCACTGTTGTCGCGCAGCAGCAGGCCGATGCGCGCATGGCGTTGGTGAAATTCCTTGACCACCGGTGGCAGCAAGCGGGCGAGGGTCGACGGCGAGGCGGCGATGCCGACCTGGCCGTGCTGATGTTCTGCCACCGCCTGCAGGTCGGCCATGGCGGTATCGAAGTCCGACAGCAGCCGCTCGGCCACCGGCAAAAAGCGTTCGCCCTCGGGATTGAGCAGGACGCGGCGGGTAGTGCGGTCGAACAGAATCAGCCCGGTTTGCTGCTCCAGTTGCTTGATGGTGGCGGTGAGCGATGACTGGGTCAGGTGCAGGTATTGAGCCGCCTGGGTGAAGCTGCCGTGGTGCGCGACGGCAACGAAGGCGCGCAAATGCCGGACGGATAGATTATTCGTCATAATCAATTAATCTATAAAATTTTATCGTTTGAATGATAAATAAGGATTCTGCATCATCTCGCTCGTACTGACAATTCCAACTGCGCCGTGTCTCTCGCGACCGGCGGCGTGACGACGAGGTTCCATCCGCCATGATCCCAGGTATCGCCCACACCGACACGACCCAGCCGCTGTATCTCGAGTTTATCGAGCGTCTCACCAACCTGGGATTCGGCGGTGACATCAGCGCCGATTACGCCAACCGGGTGGTGCAGTCCACCGACAACAGCATCTACCAGCTGCTGCCCCAGGGCGTGCTCTACCCGGCCTCGATCGAGGATCTGATGCTGCTCGCCCGGCTGTCGTCGGAGCCGCGCTATCACCGTATCGGCCTGAGCCCGCGCGGTGGCGGCACCGGCACCAACGGCCAGTCGCTGACCGACGGCCTGATCGTCGACTGCTCCAAGCACATGAACAAAATCCTCGAGATCAATGCCGAGGAACGCTGGGTGCGGGTACAGGGCGGGGTGGTCAAGGACCAGCTCAATGCCGCCCTCAAGCCCTACGGCCTGTTTTTCGCGCCGGAGCTGTCGACCAGCAACCGCGCCACCATCGGCGGCATGGTCAACACCGACGCCAGCGGCCAGGGCTCCTGCCTCTACGGCAAGACCCGCGACCATGTGCTGGAGCTGCGCTCGGTGCTGCTCGACGGCAGTTTCTGGGTCTCCAGGCCGCTGGCGGAAGCCGAGCTCGACAAGATCAAGCAGCGGGACGACCGCATCGGCGCAGTGCACCGGCTGGTCGACGACATCCAGCGCACCCGCCGCGACGATATCGAAACGAAGTTCCCCAAGCTCAACCGCTGCCTGACCGGCTACGACCTGGCCCATATCCGCGACGCCGACGGCCGCTTCAACCTTAACTCGGTGCTCTGCGGCGCCGAAGGCACCCTGGCCTTTATCGCCGAGGCCAAGCTCAATGTGCTGCCGATCCCGAAATACTCGGCACTGGTCAACATCAAGTACGACAGCTTCGAAAGCTCGCTGCGCGATGCCAAGGCGCTGATGGCCTGGGGCCCGACCTCGATCGAGACCGTCGACTCCAAGGTGCTGAACCTGGCGATGGGCGACATCGTCTGGGATTCGGTGCGCCACTACTTTCCCCACGCCGACGGCGAACCCGACATCGCCGGCATCAACCTGGTGGAATACACCGGCGACGACGAAGCGCAACTGCAGGCCGACGTCGACCGGCTGGTGGCGCATCTGGAAGCGGTCAGCGGCCAGCCGGGCAGGAGCTTCGGCCACTCCGTGGCCTTTGGCGCCGGCGAGATCAACAAGATCTGGGGCATGCGCAAGAAGGCCGTCGGTCTGCTCGGCAACGCCCAGGGCGAGCGCCGGCCGCTGCCTTTCGTCGAGGATACGGCGGTGCCGCCGGAGCACCTGGCCGACTTTATCATGGAGTTCCGCGCGGTGCTGGACGCGCGCGGCCTGCAGTACGGCATGTTCGGCCATGTGGATGCCGGCGTGCTGCACGTGCGCCCGGCGATCGACATGAAGGATCCGGCAGAGGAAGGCCTGATCCGCGCGGTCACCGACGAGGTGGTGCGGCTGACGCAGAAGTACAAGGGGCTGCTCTGGGGCGAGCACGGCAAGGGCGTGCGCTCGGAGTATGCGCCCGAGTTCTTCGGCGATCTCTACCCCGAGCTGCAGCGCATCAAGGGCGCCTTCGATCCGCACAACCAGCTCAACCCGGGCAAAATCGCCACGCCCCTGGCCGGCGGCGCCGAGCTGCTGAAGATCGACGGGGTGCCGACCCGCGGTCAGCACGACCGGCAGATCCACATCGCGGTGCGCCAGAGCTACGAGTCGGCGATGAACTGCAACGGCAACGGCGCCTGCTTCAACTACGACCCCAACGACGCCATGTGCCCGTCCTGGAAGGGCACCCGCGAGCGCATCCACTCGCCGAAGGGGCGCGCCTCCCTGGTGCGCGAGTGGCTGCGGCTGATGGCCAGCCAGGGCGTCGACCTCAACGACGCCAGCCGCGAGGTCAAGGCGAGCTCGTTCATCGCCGGCCTGCCGCGGCGGCTGCGCAACAGCCTGGGCAAGCGCCGCGGCGAATACGACTTCTCCAACGAGGTGCACGCCTCGATGATGGGCTGCCTGGCGTGCAAGTCCTGCGTCGGTCAGTGCCCGATCAAGGTCAATGTGCCGGACTTCCGCGCCCGTTTCCTCGAGGTTTACTACGGTCGCTACCTGCGCCCGCTGAAGGACTATGTGGTCGGCAGCCTGGAATTCATGATCCCGACCCTGGCACGGTTCCCGGCGCCCTATAACTGGGCGATGCGCAACGGCCTGGTCAAGCGAGTCTTCCGTGGCCGGGTGGGCATGGTCGACAGCCCGGAAATCAGCCGCCACAGCCTGCGGCAGGGCCTGCGCCGGCGCGGCGTCGAGCTGGCGACGCCGGCGAACCTCGCCCGGCTGTCCGCGGCGCAGCGCGCCAGGGCGGTGGTGATAGTGCAGGATGCCTTCACCAGTTATTTCGAAAGCGAACTGGTGCTCGATGTCGTCGACCTGCTGGGCCGGCTCGGTTTCCATGTGCTGGTGGCGCCGTTCAAGCCCAACGGCAAGCCGCTGCACGTGCACGGTTTTATGTCGGTGTTCGAGCAGGCGGCGCGCAACAACGCCCGCATGCTCAAGGCGATCAACGACAGCGGCCTGCCGCTGGTGGGCATAGACCCGTCGATGACCCTGACCTATCGCCAGGAATACGCCTATGCGCTGCCGGAGGCGGAACTGCCGGAGGTGAAGCTGGTGCAGGAATGGCTGGAGGAGCAGCGGGATGCCCTCGCCGCCCAGGCGGACGGCCTGCCGGCGGGCGAATTCCGGATGCTGGCGCACTGCACCGAGAAAACCTCGGCGGCGCCGTCGATCCGTAGCTGGCAGGCGGTCTTCAGCGCGCTCGGGCAGCGGCTGGAGGTGATCCCGGTGGGGTGCTGCGGCATGGCCGGTACCTACGGCCACGAAACGGCGAATTATGACACCTCGCGACGGATTTACGACCTGAGCTGGCGTGAGCAGGTCAACGACGCCGACAACAGAGGCAAACTGGTGGCGACCGGCTATTCCTGCCGCAGCCAGGTCAAGCGCTTCGACGAGCAGCGCATCCCCCATCCGCTGCAGGCGCTGCTGGCTCAGGTGATGGGCACGGTGAAGGCGGCTTGACGCTTGTGCTGCCAGCGGTCACTGGCGTCATAAAAAAAGCCGGATAGCAATCCGGCTTTTTTTTTGCGTCCCGAACCCCTTTACCGCATGGTCACGAACTCTTCCGCCGCGGTGGGGTGGATGGCCACGCAGGCGTCGAAGTCGGCCTTGGTGGCGCCCATCTTCACCGCCACCGCAAAGCCTTGCAGTATCTCGTCCATGCCGAAGCCGATGCCGTGGATGCCCACCACTTTTTCATTGTCGCCCGCGCACACCAGCTTCATCTTGCAGGGCTGGCGGTGCCGGGTCACGGCGGTGTACATGGCGGTGAAGGAAGAGGTATACACCTTGACGTTGTCGTCGCCGTACTGGGCCCGGGCCTGGGGTTCGGTCAGGCCCATGGTGCCGATGGGCGGGTGGCTGAACACCACGGTCGGCACCAGATCGTAATCCATCTTGGCCTCGGGCTTGTTGTTGAACAGCCGCTCGGACAGCTGGCGTCCGGCCTTCACCGCCACCGGGGTCAGCTCCACATAGCCGATGTTGTCGCCCACCGCGTACAGGCCCGGGGCCGTGGTGTTCTGGTACTCGTCCACCTTGATGTAGCCGTGCTGGTCCACCGACACGCCGGCGGCCTCCAGGTTCAGGCCCTGGGTCAGGGGGCGGCGGCCGATGGCCCAGATCAGGCAGTCCACATTGAGCGACGCGCCGTTTTCCAGGTGCAGGGTCAGGCTGCCGTCGGCCAGTTTTTCCACGCTTTTGGGCACCGCCTGGGTGTGCAGTCGCGGGCCCTCGGTGGCCATCACCTCCACCAGGGTGTCGGTGAGCAGGGGATCGAAGTTGCGCAGCGGTGCCTGCTTGCGCACCAGCAGGTGGGTCTCGGAGCCCAGCGCGTTCAGCACCCCGGCCAGCTCCACCGCGATGTAGCCGGCGCCGACCACCGCCACCCGTTTGGGCTGCTCGGTCAGTGCGAAGAAGCCGTTGGAGTCGATGCCGTGCTCGGCACCCGGAATATGGGGGATGATGGGTTCGCCGCCGGTGGCGATCAGGATATGGTCGGCGGTGATTTCCTCGCCGTTCACCTCGAGGGTGTGGGCGTCCTTGAAGCGGGCGAAGCCCTTGATCACCGTTACCTTGTTGTTGCCCAGCACCCGGTCGTAGGACTGGTGGATGCGGCCGATATAGGCCTGGCGGCTTTCCACCAGCCGGGCCCAGTCGTGTCCCTTGAGTTCCACATCGAAGCCGTAGTCGGCGGCGTAGAGCTTGACCGCCTCGGCGACCTGGGCGCCGTGCCACATCACCTTCTTGGGTACGCAGCCGACGTTGACGCAGGTACCGCCCAGATCCTTGGCTTCAATCAGCGCCACTTTCTTGCCGTACATGGCCGCCCGGTTGGCGGAGGCGATGCCGCCGCTGCCGCCGCCGATGGCGATATAGTCGAAATGTTGTGCCATATGTCTGCTCCGTGGTGGAATGGGGGTCAATTAACACTGTTGGCCGATTGTACACCAAGTCTTGCTAAAGCTGGCGGTCACTAAATAACCGAATTCGCGGTCAATTAGAGGGCAACGGCACGAAAAGCTTGAACATTGGCGCCGCTATCACCATGTTAGGGGGTATTCCCTCGATTGCCTGCGAGCAAGGCGACGGCCAAAACAATAAGAGGTACAGGACCATGACGAATCCGCTACTTACCATGGACGGCCTGCCGCCGTTCAGCCAGATCAAGCCGGAACACATCAAGCCGGCGGTGGAGCATGCCATTGCGGATTGCAAGAAGCGGGTGGAAACGGTGCTGGCGCGCCATGAGGAGTTCACCTGGGACAACCTGGTGGCGCCGCTGGAGGAAGTGAACGATCACCTGAGCCGGATCTGGTCGCCCATCGGCCACCTGAACGGGGTGATGAACAGCGAGGCGCTGCGCCAGGCCTATGAGTCCTGCCTGCCGCTGTTGTCCGAGTACCATACCTGGATGGGCCAGCACGAAGGCCTGTTTGCCGCCTACCAGGGGCTGGCCGACCGGGACGATTTCAAGAAGCTGAGCCTGGCCCAGCAGAAGGAGGTGGACAACACCCTGCGCGACTTCCGGCTGTCGGGCATCGCCCTGGAAGCGGAGCAGAAGAAACGCTTCGGGGCCATCCAGGCCCGGCTGTCGGAGCTGGCTTCCACCTTCTCCAACCGGGTGCTGGACGCCACCCAGGCCTGGATCAAGCACATCACCGACCAGGCGCTGCTGGCCGGCCTGCCCGAGTCCGCCCTGGCGGCGGCCGAGGCCCAGGCCAAAGCCCGGGAGCTGGCCGGCTGGGTGTTCACCCTCGACATCCCCTCCTACCTGCCGGTGATGATGTACGCCGACGATGCGGCCCTGCGCGAGGAGCTGTACCGGGCCTACTGCACCCGGGCCTCGGATCAGGGCCCCCACGCCGGCGAGTTCGACAACACCGCCATTATCGAGGAGAGACTGGCACTCAAGCAGGAGCTGGCCGAGCTGCTGGGCTACGACAACTATGCCCAGGTGTCCCTGGCCACCAAGATGGCCCGGAGCGAGCAGCAAGTGCTGGACTTTCTCGAGCAGCTGGCCAGCCGCTCCCATCCCCAGGGCGAGGCCGAACTGGCCGAGCTGACCGAATTCGCCCGTGAACGGCACGGGGTGGAGCGGCTCAACGCCTGGGACATCAGCTACTACGCCGAAAAGCTCAAGCAGTACAAGTACGCCATCTCCGATGAGGAGCTGCGCCCCTACTTCCCCGAGCACAGGGTGGTACAGGGTCTGTTCGAGACCGTGAAGCGGCTGTTCGGCATCCAGGTCAAGGAGCGCTTCGGGGTAGAGGTGTGGCACCCGGACGTGCGTTTCTTCGACATTTACGACGAAACCGGCGAACTGCGCGGCAGCTTCTACCTGGATCTCTATGCCCGCGCCAACAAGCGTGGCGGCGCCTGGATGGACGACTGCATCGGTCGCCGCTACCGGGAGGACGGCAGCCTGCAGAAGCCGGTGGCCTACCTCACCTGCAATTTCAACGGCCCGGTGGGCGATGTGCCCGCTCTGTTCACCCACAACGAGGTGCTGACCCTGTTCCACGAGTTCGGCCACGGCATCCACCATATGCTGACCCGGGTGGACGTGGCCGGGGTGGCCGGCATCAACGGCGTGGCCTGGGATGCGGTGGAACTGCCCAGCCAGTTCCTGGAAAACTGGTGCTGGCAGCCCGAGGCCCTGGCCTTTATCTCCGGCCATTTCGAGACCGGCGAACCGCTGCCGGCGGACATGCTGGAGCGGATGCTGGCGGCGCGCAACTTCCACTCGGCGCTGATGATGCTGCGCCAGCTGGAGTTCGCCCTGTTCGACTTCCGCCTGCATATGGCGCGGGACGGCGCCCAGCCCGGGCGGGTGCAGGCCATCCTGAACCAGGTGCGCAGCACGGTGTCGGTGCTGCCGCCGCCCGAGTTCAACCGCTTCCAGCACAGTTTCTCCCACATCTTCGCCGGCGGTTACGCGGCGGGCTACTACAGCTACAAGTGGGCCGAGGTGCTGTCCAGCGACGCCTTCGCCCGCTTCGAGGAGGAAGGGGTGTTCTCGGTGAAAGTGGGCCGCGACTTCCTGCATGCGGTGCTGGAGCAGGGCGGTGCCAAGGAGCCGATGGAGCTGTTCAAGCAGTTCCGTGGCCGGGAGCCGAAGATAGACGCCCTGCTGCGCCACTCCGGCATCGCCGCCTGAGGGCACTGCGGAATAAAAGGTGGCCGAGGCCACCTTTTTTGTGCCCGCCGCTGGCCAGGCCCCGGCCGGATAAGGTATACACGGGGGCAAGCACGGGCTCTCGGACAATATGGGCAATATGGAAAGCAAGGTCGCGTCATGGTTTAACCTCTGGTGCCTGGATCAACTGGTTGAACAGCAGGTGGCCGACGGTGCCCTGCTGTGCCGGTTGCAGGGGGAGGAGTGGCAGCCGGTGCTGGCCGCCGGCGTGGCCTTGCCCGAGGTGGCCCTGCAGGGGCTGCACCGTGGTCGGCAGCCCCTGCGCCATCGGCAATGCCGTGCCCTGCAGGCGGGGTCGGGCTACTTCCTGTCCCTGTCGCCCTGCTATCCGGGCTATGGCCTGCTGTTCCTGTGGCAACGCAAGGGGCGCCGCCTGCCGGCGGCTGCCTGGCTCCGGTTGTTCCGCGCCATCTTCAGCCAGCACGACCGGGCCCGCATCGCCACCCGTTCACCGGCCCTGCTCGACCATCTGCCCCTGCCGTTGCTCAAGCTGAGCCCGACCGGCGCCATCCTCTGGAGCAACCACCGGCTGCAGCAGGCCCTGGGCTTTACCCCCGCCGAGCTGGAGGGCAAGTCGGCCAGTTACCTGACCCATGCCGCCGACTGGCCCGACAGCCTGCGGCTCTACCAGCGGCTGGGCCAGGAGCCGGGCCAGGGCATGGCCACCCTGGAAAAACGTTACCTGCACAAGAGCGGCCAGGTGTTCCGGGGGCGCATGCACCTGACCCTGGTGCCCGGCGAGCAGGGCCGGCCCGACCATATCATCGGCCTGCTGGAGGGACTGGAGCGGCAACGTCAGGACGAGATCGGGTTTCAAACCAGCCAGGTGCTGGAGCAGTTTCGCCCGGAAGGGCTGATGATCTGCGACGCCAGCACCCGCATCCTGGCGGTGAACCCGGCCTTCGAGCGCATCACCGGCTACACCGCCGGCGAGGTGATCGGCCGTTTCCCCTCGCTGCTGAAGTCGGGCATGCATGCCAAAGGCTTCTACCAGGCCATGAACGCCGCGCTGCGGGAACACGGCTGCTGGCAGGGCGAGGTGTGGAACCGGCGCAAGAACGGCCAGGTGTACCCGGAGTTCCTCAGGATCAGCACCCTGCGGCAGCGGGGGCGGGTCCGCCAGTACCTGGCGGTGTTCAGCGATATCAGCCACGTCAAGCCGGCGGAACAGCGGCAACGGACGGAGGAAGACGGCCTGACCGGCCTGGCCAACCGGGCCAGCTTCCAGCACCGCCTGAGCCAGTACTGCCGGCGGCGGGAGCCCTTCGCGCTGATGATCCTGGATATCAACAACTTCCGGCTGTTCAACAACGCCATGAACCACAGGGTGGGGGATCGGGTGCTGCGCGAGGTGGCGCTCCGGCTGCAGAGCCGGCTGCGTGGCGACGATTTCCTGGCCCGTATCGGCAGCGACGAGTTCGCGGTGCTGGTGCCCGGCATAGTGCAGCACCGCCAGGCGCGCATCTTCGGCAAGCACCTGTTGGGCGCGCTCAAGCGGCCGCTGCACCTGGCCGAGCAGCACCTCTATGTGGATGCCACCCTGGGCGGGGCGCTCTGGCCCGGCGCCGAGGAGGAGGACGCCGAAAGCCTGCTGCAGCAGGCGGAGCAGGCGCTGTTCGGCGCCAAGCAGAAAAAGCAGCCGCTGGCCCTGTACGACCGCCAGCTCAACCGCGTCCAGAGCCGCCGGCTGCGGCTGCAGCACGAGCTGGTGGAAGCCATCAAGCAGGGCGGTCTCAGCCTGCACTACCAGCCCATAGTCGCGGCCGAGACCGGCGGTATCTCCAAGCTGGAGGCCCTGGTGCGCTGGCGGCATCCCACCCTGGGTTATATCTCCCCGGCGGAGTTCGTGCCGGTGGCGGAGGAGTGCGGCATGGTGCAGGCCCTGGGCGACTGGGTGCTGAACCGGGCCTGTACCGACCTGCGCCGGCTGCACCAGGCCGGCTACGCCCTGGACATGGCCATCAACCGCTCCAGCCTGGAATTCCAGAGCCTGGGGCTGGACGGCGGCGAATGGCTGTCGGTGATCCAGCAACAGGGCCTGTCGCCCCGGCACATCATCTTCGAGATTACCGAGTCGCTGTTCATGCAGGGCAACGAGCAGCACCTGGAACGGATCCGCGCCCTGCGCGAGGCGGGCTGCCGCATCGCCATCGACGATTTCGGCACCGGCTATTCGGCGCTCAACTACCTGCGCACCTTTCCCATCGACCTGGTCAAGATCGACAAAAGCTTTATCGACCACCTGCCCGGCAACCGGCGCGACGGCCTGCTGCTGGAGGGCATACTGCGCATCATCGGCGACCTGGGCATGTCGGTGGTGATCGAAGGGATGGAAACCGAGGCCCAGGCGGCGTATCTTGCCGCCCAGCCCTGCCATTACCTGCAGGGCTACCTGATCGCCCGGCCCCTGGCCATTCGTGAATTGCTGCCTTTTTTGGAGTCCTATGCCGGACACTCAGTACCCGATACAGATTGATGTGGAAGACCCCGCCCTGGCGGACGAAGCCGGGCAACTGGCCCGACGCCTGGCCGGGGTGACGGCGCCAGCGCCCTTCGCCCTGGTGTACACCCAGGGCCGGCTGGAGCTTCGCAAGCTGGATGAGCCCAAACTCGGCGCCGTGTTCGTGGACTTTGTGGAAGGGGCCGTGGCGCACCGGCGCAAGTTCGGCGGCGGCCGGGGCCAGAGCATCGCCCGGGCGGTGGGGCTCAAGCACGGCCACAACCCGAGCGTGGTGGACGGCACCGCCGGCCTGGGCCGAGATGCCTTCGTGCTGGCCTCGCTGGGCTGCGCCGTGACCCTGTGCGAGCGCCATCCGGTGGTGCACGCCCTGCTCGCCGATGGCCTGCGCCGGGCGGCCCTGGATCCGGAGATCGGTGGCTGGGTCGCCGAGCGGCTGCGGCTGCTGCCCTTCGGCCAGGGCCTGGCGGAGATCACCGACGCACCGGATGTGGTCTACCTGGACCCCATGTTTCCCCACAAGAAGAAGTCGGCGCTGGTGAAGAAGGAGATGCGGGTATTCCACTCCCTGGTGGGCCCGGACGAAGACGCCGATGCCCTGCTGCCCCGGGCGCTGGGCCTGGCCCGCGCCCGGGTGGTGGTGAAGCGGCCCGATTACGCCGGCTTCCTCGACGGGGTCACGCCCTCGGCGCAGATCGAGAGCAAGAACAACCGCTTCGACCTCTATGTGAAAGCGGCGCTGTAAGTCGGCGCCGGGCGAGGAAACATGAGTTAAATTAGTTTATACTAATTTAACTCGGCTCCCGCCATCGGAGGACAACAGCATGACTCGGCACGACGCCCCGCTCGTCAGGGCCTTCCTGGACCAGGACAGCGAAACCTTCAGCTATGTGGTGTACGACCGGCCCGGCGGCCAGGCGGTGGTGATCGATCCGGTGCTGGACTTCGACTACAAGTCGGGCCGCACCCGCACCCACACGGCGCAGCAACTGGTGGACTTCGTCCGGGAGCAGGGGCTGACCCTGCACTGGGTACTGGAAACCCACGCCCACGCGGACCACCTGTCGGCGGCGCCCTTTCTCCGCGAGCAGCTGGGCGGCAGGATTGGCATCGGCGAGCATATCCGGGAAGTGCAGGCGCTCTTCCGCCAGGTGTTCGACCTGGAGAAGGAATTCCTGCCCGACGGCAGCCAGTTCGATCACCTGTTCGCCGACGGCGACACCTTCGAGGTGGGCGGGCTCCGCTTCCGGGTGATGCACACCCCCGGCCATACTCCGGCGGATCTGGCCTATATCGTCAACGAACAGGCGGCCTTCGTCGGCGATACCCTGTTTATGCCGGATGTGGGCACCGCCCGTTGCGACTTTCCCGGTGGCAGCGCGAGCCGGCTGTACCGCTCCATCCACCGGCTGCTGGCCCTGCCCGAGGAGACCGCCATCTATATCTGCCACGATTATCCCAGGCCCGGGCGGGAGCACCAGTACCTGACCTCGGTCGGCGCGCAGCGCCGGCACAATATCCATGTGCGGGAGGGCGTCGGAGAGGCCGAATTCGTGACGATGCGTGACGAGCGGGACGCCACCCTGGCCATGCCTCGGCTGATACTGCCGGCCATCCAGGTCAATATCCGCGCCGGGCGGATGCCGCCGCCGGACGAGCGGGGCAAGGTCTACCTGAAGATCCCCATCAACCAGTTGTAGCCGCCTGAGCGGCCGGCTAAGCCTGCTGCAGCATGGCGGTGATGGTGCCGGCCTGGCCGCGGATGCGCGCCACCACCTGGCCGGCCCGGGCCGACACCTCGGTGGACTGGCCCTTCAGCTCGTCCATCAGCCCCATGAAACGGCCCAGTTCGGCGGCCTGGCTGTCGGCGTGGCCGGCGCCCCGCTCCGCCACCGTGGTGGTGGCCTGGGAGGTGGCGCGCACCTGCTCGGTCACCTCCATCAGGGTCTGGGCCTGATCGTGCTGGGCGGCGGCGGCCTGCATCATCTTGCTGATGGTCAGGCCCAGTTCGTCGCTGGCCAGGCGCAGCCGCTCCATGATGTTGCCGATTTCGCTGAGCGAGCCCTGGGTGTTGCCCGAGAGCTTGCGCACCTCGTCCGCCACCACCGCAAAGCCTCGCCCGTGCTCCCCGGCCCGGGCCGCCTCGATGGCCGCATTGAGCGCCAGCAGGTTGGTCTGTTCGGCGATCTGCTGGATCACCCCGATGATGGCGGAGGCGTCGCCGACCGAGCGGACCAGGCTGTCCAGGGCCTGGCGGCCGGTTTCGGCGGCCTGCTGGCTCTGCTCGGCGGTGTGTACCAGCTGTTCTACCCTTTCCCGGCTGACGCCCATGGCCTGCAGGTTGTCGCGGGCGGTGAGGGCGATGTCGTCGGTGGCCTGGCGCATCTGCTGGGCCAGGTGGTTGAGCTCGTTGACCATGTCGACGCTGCCGCTCATGGTCTGATCGGTGGTCTGGGTATGGCGCTGGATATCCAGCACCTCTTCGATCATCTGCTCCAGGGCCTGGGACACGTGCTGCAGCTGCCCGGCCCGGCTGTGCTGCTGTTGCTGCAGGCTTTCGATCAGGCCGTTGAAACTGGTGGCGATCTGGCCCAGCTCGCTGTTGGGGTGGGTCACCGGCAGGGTGGCGAGCTGGCCGTCCTGCACCAGCTGGCGGAAGGCGTTGCGCAGCAGGCGCAGGCGGTTGACCACCAGCACCCGCTGGAACAGGTAGCTGAGCAGGGCGAACAGCAGCAGGGTGGCGCACAGGGCCAGCAGCAGCAGGGCCAGCTGCCGGT
The DNA here is from genome assembly GCF_016746085.1 of Zobellella iuensis. Taxonomy (GTDB): domain Bacteria; phylum Pseudomonadota; class Gammaproteobacteria; order Enterobacterales; family Aeromonadaceae; genus Oceanimonas; species Oceanimonas iuensis. The sequence continues at coordinate 68,256 of NZ_JAERTZ010000030.1, read as the reverse complement.
ATTCCTGCACGCGGGCCGCTTCCTGCCGCTCCACCAGCAAATCCAGCTGTTGCTCAATGTCGTTCAGGCTGGCGCCCAGGGCGTCCGAGGCCCGGCTGCGCAGGGCCAGGGTGTCCTGGGTGTTGCCCAGCTCCTTGGGGTAACGGCCGAGCAGGCTCTGCAGCTCCCGGCGGGGGGCCTCGCCCAGCTCCACCGGCTTGGCCCTGCGCAGGGCGAACTCGTCCACCTCCTGCTCCTGGTAGATGCCCAGCAGGGGCAGGGCCAGGAGCTGGGTGGACAGCTGGGTCAGCTCGTTCAGCTGGAAGTCCAGGGCCTGGCGAAGCTGGGGGTTGTTGTCGCCGATATAACCCTGGCGCAGGTGGATAAGGCGGGGCAGGGCGGCCAGCATTTCCCCCACCAGGGCCTGGTAGCGGGGGGCCAGGCTGTGGGGGCTGCCGGCGTAGCGGGCCAGGGCCCGGAGCTGGTCGGCCAGCTCCTGCTCGGCGTGCTGCAGCAGGTGCTGGCTGTTGCCGGAGAGCTTGCCGGCCTCGCGGAAGTCGTGGCTCAGTTGCTGATAGAGCCGCGCCACCGCCTGTTGCGCCGGCTCGCCACCGGCATGGTGGCCGAGGGCGCTTTCCATCGCCTGCAACTGGTGTTCGGCCTCGGTCATCAGGCTGGTGTCGCCGCTCGCCAGGTAGGCGGAGATGGTGCGGTAGAGGGAGATATTGGCGTCGCGGCGCAGCTGCTCCAGCCCGGCGCGGGTTGCTTCCCCCTGCTGCAGGCGGTGGTCCCCCAGGTAGAAGGCGCCGGCCAGCAGCAGCGCCAGGGCGATCAGCAGCAGCGAAGACAACATCGAAAACAGCGAAACTTTCATCGGCCAGGCCCTAACGTATCCTTGTGGCCGGCAGACTAAGACAATCTCATGACAGTTTTATGACGAGGGCAGCGATAGCACCGTCTGCATCAGCCGCTGGTGCAGCGGCTGGGCGGCCAGGGGGGCGGGATCGATCAGCTCCAGCCGGCCTTCCCGCTGGGGGGCGATACGATAGACGCTGAGCCGGCCGTCCACCTTGTTGAAGGCGCGCCAGCCGTCTTCCACCCGCAGCACCGCCTTCAGCCGCGCCACCGCCAGTTCGGCGCAAAACGCCTCGACCGCCGCCTGGTCGAATACCACCTCGTCGAGAAAGCGCCAGCCGATGGAGAAATGATCCTGGCCGTGGTTGCCGTAGCGGCGCCAGGGCTGGCCGCGGCTGAGGCGGGGGCCGGGGTCGGCGAGCAGTGGCCGGGGGGCGTTCTCTTCGTGGGCCAGGGGATGGGCCGCCCGGCGCTCCGGGTGGTGTTCGCCCTGCAGCCAGGCCGGGTCCAACTGGCCCTGGCAGACTTCCACCAGCGCCTGCTTGGGCGGCCGGTAGCCGTCCAGGCCCCGGCGCAGGGCCTCGAGTTCCGCCTCGCTGCACAGGTCCGTCTTGTTGGCCACCAGTATGTCCGCCAGGGCCAGCTGATCCTGGTAGGTGTCGTGCTGCCGGTAGCGTGGATCGGCCCACTGGCGCGGATCCACCAGGCAGAAGGCGGGGCCCAGTTGCAGTATCTCCCGGTAGTGCTCGTTGGTGAGAATGTCGAGGATGCGGCTGGGGTGGCCCAGGCCGCTCGGCTCGATCAGCAGGCGGTCGGGCCTGGCCTTGTGCAGCAGGGCGTTGAGCCCGATCTGGAAGGGCAGCCCGGACACGCAGCACAGGCAGCCGCCGGGCACTTCCTTGATGGTGGCGCCCTGATCGCTGAGCAGGGCGCCGTCTATGCCCACCTCGCCGAACTCGTTGACCAGGATGGCCCAGCGCTCCTGCTCCGGCTTGTGGGCCAGCAGGTGGCGCAGCAGGGTGGTTTTGCCGCTGCCGAGAAAGCCCATGACGAGGTGGGTGGTGACGGGAGTGCTCATGAGTGGGTCCGGGAAAATGATTTTGTTACTTTATAACATATTTTGACAAGGGCGGGTAAGGGCCGAGGCCTTCCTTAAACCAACCGCCCTGGCACAACGGTGGGTAGGCGCGTCGTACAGACGGCGGAAAACTTCAGGCTGAACTAAACAGGCAACGTCTATACCAGAAAGGAAGACAAAGGGTCCACTCCGGCCGACCGTCACATGCCAGGGATGGCATGTGCGAGCTTACAGGGGGCGAGCTTGCTCGCCGCGACGAGCGGTTTCGGCCTGACCGAACATCCAGTGAATGTTCGCAGCAGGCCGAAACAGCGAGTGTCATATTTTATAGCGTGTCGGCGGAGTGGGCCCTTTGGCTGACTTCGTTAAGGTGTTCAGACGACGAAGTCAATAAACTGAACGGCGGGCATGCCCGCCGTGGGAACAAATGCCTCAGGGCTGGATCACCACCCGGCCCCTGAGCTTGCCGGCCAGCAGATCCCGGGCCGCTTCTATGCTCTGCTCCAGGGTCAGCACCTGGGCCTGGTCTTCGAAGTCGAGCGGCAGGCTTTCCTGCAGCCGCTGCCAGGCTTCGATGCGCTTGGCCTTGGGCATATAGACCGAGTTGATGCCGAGCAGCTGCACCCCGCGCAGGATAAAGGGCATGACGGTGGTGTTGAGGGCCACGCCGCCGGCCAGGCCGCAGGCGGCCACGGCGCCGTCCATTTTGGTCTGGCTCAGGATCTTGGCCAGGGTGCGGCCGCCCACGGTGTCCACGGCGCCGGCCCAGCGCTGGGTTTCCAGCGGTGCCGGTTCGGCGTCCAGCTCGGCACGAGGGATGATGGCGGCGGCGCCCAGGGAGGTCAGCCAGTCACCGTGTTCGGGCCGGCCGGTGGAGGCATGCACCTCGAAGCCGGCGCCGGCCAGCAGCCGCACCGCCACCGAACCCACACCGCCGGTGGCGCCGGTGACCAACACCGGGCCCTGGCCGGGGGTGATGCCCGCATGCTCCAGCGCCATCAGGCTGAGCATGGCGGTAAAGCCGGCGGTGCCGATGGCCATGGCCCGCTTGGCGCTCATGCCCGGCGGCAGGGGGATCAGCCAGTCCCCCTTGGCGCTGGCCTTCTCCGCCAGGCCGCCCCAGTATTGTTCGCCCACGCCCCAGCCGGTGAGCAGCACCTCGTCGCCGATGCGGTAGTCCGGGTGATCCGAGGCCAGCACGGTACCGGCGTAGTCGATGCCGGGCACCATGGGCCACTGGCGCACTATCTTGCCCTTGCCGGTGATGGCCAGGGCGTCCTTGTAGTTGAGGGTGGAGTAGTCGACCTTCACCAGCACGTCGCCGGTGGTGAGCTGGTGCTCGTTCAGCCGCTGCAGGCGGGCTTGGGTTTGTTTGCCGGATTCTTCTAATAGTAGGGCGGTAAACATGATGTTCTCCTCGGCACTGTTTCCTATGACCCAGTGTAAGGAGGCCGGTGCGGATTACCATGGCCGGCACCGGCTAAATTGTGATTTTGTGACCCCGGCGCCATCAGGCCCGGGCGGCTTCCGGGGTTTTGAGCCAGGCTTCGTTGAGCCAGAGCGAGGCGATGATGATGAGTCCGCCCAGGCCGAGCCGCAGCAGGTCCGCTTCCCGGTTCCAGATCAGCAGGTTGACCAGCAGGCCGGCGGGCACCAGGGCGTTGTTCATGATCGCCAGGGCACCGGCATTGACCAGGGTGGCGCCCTTGTTCCACAGGAAATAGCCCAGGCCGGAGGCGCCCAGGCCCAGCCACAGCAGTATGCCCCACTGCAGGCCGCTGGCGGGGTAGCGGTCGCTGCCGAGCAGCAGCCAGGCCGGCACCACCACCAGCAGGGCGCCCAGGTAGAAATAGCCGAACAGCCGGTGCTGGGGCGGATGTTGCGGATAACGCTCCATCAGCACCTTGTAGCCGACCTGGCCGAGGGCGAAGCAGAGGTTGGCGCCCTGCACCACCGCAAAGCCGAGCAGGTAGGTGTCGGTGATGCCGTCGAAGCGGATCACCAGGGCGCCCAGCACCGCCAGGGCGGCGGTGAGCAGGTAGCCGGGGTTGAAGCGCCGGTTGAGCAAATCGTAGATCAGGGTGACGTAGAGGGGCGTGAGCACGGTGAAGATCAGCACCTCGGGCACCGTCAGCAACAGGAACGACTGGTAATAGAACAGGTACATGATGCCGAGCTGCACGGCACCGCAGCCCATCAGCCCCAGCGCCAGCCGGGCCGGCAGGCGCCGGGAGAGAAAGGGCAGGAACAGCAGGGCGGCCAGGGCCACGCGGCTCAGCACCGAGAAGTAGCTGTCCACGGCGCCGGCCAGGTAGACGCCGATCAGGCTGAAGGAAAAGGCCCACAACAGGGTGACAAAGACCAGATAGGACATGGGTGAATTTTCATCATTGGTAAAGGTGGGGCGCTATGATGGCGCAAAGCCGGGGGCCGATCCAGCCGCGGGCCCATAAAAAAAGCCGGCGCAATGCACCGGCCCGGGACCAACATCAGGTTTGTCATAAAGGAGAGAATGACGTCCCCAAACAAAGTGGTTTAACACCACACGCAGAACTAGTGGGCATAGCGCCCGAAAAGGTTGTCAGCGTGGCAACCCGTGCCGCCCGACCCCGAACATTCCGTTTTTGTCGCCATACCGGCATTACCTCGAATAACCCCGGTATCACGACAGACAGGCAGTACCCCCCATGATGCCACCATGCCCAGAACCCTGTTCGGCCAGGCCGCCGGATGAAACAACTCCACCACGCCGACGATTAACTTGTCTGTGGCGCACATTCTATGGTCAGATAATCTATGTCAGAAATGAATTATCACCATGGACGTATGGTAAATATCGATGGATAACCTCTATCAACGGCTGGATCTGAACCTGCTGCGGGTGTTCGATGTGCTGATGCAAAGCCGCAACGTGACCCGGGCGGCGGAGCAGCTGAACCTGTCCCAGTCCACCGTCAGCCATGCCCTGGCCCGGCTGCGGCTGGCCCTGGGCGATCCCCTGTTCGTGATGACCCGCAAGGAGATGCGGCCCACGGGCCGGGCCCAGGCGCTGGCGGCGCCGGTGCGCCAGGCCCTGGCCTTGTTGGAGCAGGGGGTACGCCAGTCGGCGGGGTTCGAGCCCGATTCCTCCACCCGCACCTTTCGTCTGGCGGTGCCGTCCTCCATCGAACACGGCGCCGTGCCCCAGCTGGTGGAGCTGCTGCACCGGCGGGCGCCGGCCTGCCGGCTGGCCATCAGCGAGCTGGTCGACTCCGACTACGAAGATAGCCTGGCCCGGGGCGGCCTGGATCTGGTGGTGGGCTTTGCCGGCGCCGGCCACCTGTCCCCGCGGCTGCTGTGCGAGCCCTGGTTCGACAACCCCATGGTGTGCCTGTCGGCACGGGGCAGCGACCTGCCCGGGGTGTTGTCGGCCGCCGAACTGGTGGCCTGGAGCCATGTGTCCACCTCCACCTGGGGCCACAACCAGACACTGGTGGAGCACTGGCTGAAGGACAAGGGGCTGGAGCGCCATATCGCGGTCTGGGTGCCGAGCTTCGAGGCGTTGCCCAAGCTGCTGGCCACCGGCCGTTACCTGGCCATGGTGCCGGAGCTGATCGCCCGGGATTTCTGCCATTACCACCCGTTGCAGAGCCACCGCCTGGATGAGCCGCTGTACAGCACCTATATGCTGGCCCAGCATCCGCTGACCGAGTTCGATCCGGCGCTGGTCTGGTTCCGGCAACTGTTGCGGGAGGTGGGGGAGAGCTTGTGCCGGGTGGAGTGAGGGCCGCTGTGCCGGCCCTCGGGGCTTATTCCTTGGGCAGGGGCACCACCAGCATGTCGCAGGGCACGGTGTTCATCAGTTGGCGGGCGGAGGAGGTGAGCAGGCTCCAGAAGCTTTGCTCGTGGCCGCAGACCAGCAGGTCGATCTGGTTCTGCTCCACCGCCTCGTTCACTTTCAGCGCCAGATCGCCGCAGATCACCAGCTTTTTCTCGATGGGATAGCCCAGATCGCCCAGGTATTCCTCCAGCCGCTGCTTGGCGTCGGCCACCACCTGATCCTGGATATTGTCGATATCGATGTCGATCATCTCGGTGTAGAGATCCTTGAGATCCACATCCACGTGGATGACGGACAACTTGGCCTGGTTGGCGCGGGCGCGATCCACCGCCTTGGCGATCACCTTGCGGTTTTTCTCGGTCATGTCGACCGCCGCCAGTATGTGTTTGTACTGATAGGGTTCTGTCATGGCACTTCTCCTTTTTTCCCAAGTCTATCAATCCATTAGCCGTTAAACCGTGAGCCGGGCGGGAATTTCGCATCGCGCCTGATGCCAGCAGCATAGGCCAGGACCGGCGGCCGGGACAAGACGGCCGGGGCGCTATTTCAGTCCCGGCTGGCCTGGATCAAATAACGGCGGGGGCTGTTGGCCGGTTCGGTAAAGGTGCCCAGGCGCACCCGGTAGCCCTGCTCTTCCAGGAACAGGGCCCGGTCCAGCAGCAGCCACAGCTCCAGCGGGTAGCGGTAGAGGTGGCGCACCAGCTCGATGCGCTGGACCATCAGCCGGCGCGGCTCGGCCCGGGCCAGCCAGTGGGTACCGTCGATGATGGCGGGGGCGGGGAGCCCCTTCTGCCCGCAGGCCCAGCGGGCGAAGTCGGCGAAATCGCCGCTCAGCAGCTGCTTGGGGAAGGAGGGCAGCGGCAGGTATTCATTTTGCCCCCTCAGCGCCCGTTGCAGCTCGTCGAAGGCCAGGCGCCAGCTCAGCTCGATGCGGCGCAGCCGGCGCACCCGTTCGCCGCCGGTCACCTGCTGCTGCAGCGGCAGCCGCAGATCCTGGCGGTCCAGCCCGAGATCCCGGGCCCGGCCGGCGGCGGACAGCGGCCGGTAGCGCTCGCCCTCGATCAGGTGGTAGCAGCAGGGGGAGAGCGCCAGTTCCCGGGTGCCGGCGGCGGCGGCATGGCGCAAAAAGCGCAGGTGCAGCTCGCCGCAGGCGTGCAGGGCCAGGGCCTGCTGCTCGGCAGCGAAGAGGCCGGCGGCGGCCTCGGCCAGGGCATCGGCGCAGACAAAGCGGTGCTCGAGCCCGAGCCGCTCGGCCAGCTGCTCGCCCTGGCGGCACAGGTCCGGGTTCCATTCCAGGCTGGTGACCGGCCGCGCCGACTGCTGGGCCAGCAGCCGGCCGAGGTGGCCCTTGCCGGCGCACCACTCCAGTATGGGATGATTTCCGCTGATATTGGCGGCAAAATCCTTGATCTGCGCCCATTTCCGCCCGGGGATACCGTTGCTCCAGCGCGGGGTGGCGTAGTCGGCGGCCCGTTCCAGCGCCGGGAGCCGCGGCCGGTTGAGGGTGACGGCGTCCGGCCGCCACTCGGCCAGGCAGGCCAGGGCGGCGGCCGGATCGGCCTCCAGCGCCTCCAGCCGGGCCTCGTCCAGCTCTTCGAGCAGGGGGGCGAGTTCCGGCCAGGGCAGGGTATCGCAGGCAAAGGGATAGCGCTGCCAGTCGCCGCGGGTGCGGTGCAGCAGGGTGCTCAGGGTGTCGAAAAGGTCGGCCAGGTCGCTCATGGGAACGGATTATAGCGTCGAGCCCGGCGCCGTGATAGCGGGGGCGGGACCGGGGCGCTAGAATAGCGCCTTTGTGTCGACGAGAGGGGAAGCCCATGCAGGCCTGGGATGTGATTGTGATCGGCGCCGGCGCCGCCGGCCTGATGTGTGCCGCCGAGGCGGGCAAGCGGGGGCGGCGGGTGCTGGTGCTGGATCACGGCAAGCGCATCGGCCGCAAGATACTGATGTCCGGCGGTGGCCGTTGCAACTTCACCAACTACCAGGTGGAGCCCAAGGCGTTTCTCTGCGCCAACCCCCATTTCGTCAAGTCGGCCCTGGCCCGCTATACCCAGTGGGACTTTATCGCCCTGGTGGACAAGCACCGTATCGCCTTCCACGAAAAGACCCTGGGCCAGCTGTTCTGCGACGATTCGGCACAGAACATCGTCGATATGCTGGTGAAAGAGTGCGAACAGGCCGGCGTCAGCATTCGCCTGCGGGCCGAGATCATGGAAGTGGACCGGCTGGGCGAGGGCTTTATGGTAGCTACCCACGGCGAGGCTTACAGCTGCCATTCCCTGGTGGTGGCCACCGGCGGCCTGTCCATGCCCAAGATCGGCGCCTCCCCCTTCGGCTACCGGCTGGCGGAGCAGTTCGGCTTGCGGGTGCTGCCCACCCGGGCCGGCCTGGTGCCCTTTACTCTGCAGCCGGAAGACAAGGCAAGCCTGGAGCCCCTGGCCGGGGTGAGCCTGCCGGTGGTGGCCGAGAGCGAGGATGGCACCCGTTTCGCCGAAAATCTGCTGTTCACCCACAGGGGGCTGTCCGGCCCGGCGGTGCTGCAGATCTCCTCCTACTGGCAACCCGGCGAGCGGGTGTGCTTCGAGCTGCTGCCCGCCGGCCGGCTGGCCGAGGGAGTGGCGGACAGCCCCAACCAGGAACTGAAGACCTGGCTCGGCCGCCAGCTGCCCAAACGGCTGGTGGAGGCGCTGCTGACGCGGGAAGGGCTGGTGAACAAGCCGCTCAAGCAATACACCCCGAGGGAGCTGGCGGCGATAGAGGAGAGGCTGACGGCCTGGTCGCTGAAGCCCGGCGGCACCGAGGGTTACCGCACCGCCGAGGTGACCCTGGGCGGGGTGGACACCCACGAACTCTCCTCCAAGACCATGATGGCCACCAAGGTGCCGAACCTCTATTTCGTGGGCGAGGTGATGGACGTCACCGGCTGGCTGGGCGGTTACAACTTCCAGTGGGCCTGGAGCTCCGGCTGGTGCGCCGGCCAGGTGGTGTGACGGCGCTGGCGGCCAATCGCCTTGACGGCTGGTGTTCAGGCAGGCGGCGACGCTTTTGCCTCGGCGGAGCAGGACAGTATCCACTCCAGTAGTACGCGCTTGGCCTCGCCGGTCACCTCGGGCCGGACGTCGATCAGGCCGTAGCCCCGCCGCGTCCGCAGGCTCAGTGACTCCAGCCCGACCAGCATGCCGCCCTCGAGCAGGTGGTCGGCCAGGCCCTTCCAGCCCATGCCGACCCCTTGCCCGGCGATGGCCGCCTGGATCAGCAGGGTGTAGTTGTTGAACGTCAGTTCGGGGGTGCCGAGGTAGCCGGTGCCGCCCCGCAGCCGGAAATACTCGACCCAGTCCAGCCAGCGTTGCCCCTGGGTATCCAGCGCCAGCAGGGGGGTCTCAGTGAGCCGCGCGAGATCGTCCAGGGGGCCGTGTTGTTGCAGGAAGCCGGGGCTGCAGACCGGAAAGACCTCTTCGGGAAACAATAGCGGGACCGACGCCAGGGCCCGCTCGTCGCAAAACACGATGGCGACATCCACCTCCCTGTCCTGCCAGTCGGGCGGCCCCTGGCTGGTCATGATGCGCACATCGATATGGGGATATTGCCGGCGGAACGACGGCAGCCTGGGCATCAGCCAGTACGCCGCGAACGAGAAGTCGGTCAGGATATTGACCCTGGGATGCTGGTTCTGGTGCAGCAGCGCCGTCAGGGTCCGCTCTATGGTGGCGAACCCGTCCTGAACGCTGAGAAACAGGGCCTGTCCCGCCTCGGTCAGCCGGACGCCGCGATAAATGCGCTCGAACAGTGGCTGGCCCAGCTGTTCTTCCAGGGTGCGGATATGCTGGCTGACGGCCGACTGGGTCGAGCGCAGCTCCCGTGCCGCCAGGGTAAAGCTCAAATGACGGGCCGCCGTCTCGAAGACGCGCAAACTGTTGGGCGAGACCGCCCGGCCCAGCAAGGTCACCATCCTGATCGCTCCATGAATAGGCACGCAGAGGGTCAGCGGCGGACAGGCCCGGCTTAGGCATTAACCCGGCTAATGGCCTTCTGGTGACTTTCGAGTGTATAAGCAGTAATAGCAGCTTGTTACCCAATGAGCGACCCTGTCTTACCCCGGTGCGACATTAGCACTGCTAATGACAGGCATAAAAAATCAACGAGTTTACAGACCCCGGAAGCAGGAGGGAGACTGACGGCAGGACCCGACACCTATCGTCGTAACTATCCCGGGAGGATCCCTGCGTGACCGCCAAGCAACCCAATATCCTGTTTCTGATGGCCGACCAGATGACGGCTTCGGCCCTGCCCATTTACGGCCACCCGCTGGTCAAGACGCCGCACCTGTCGCGTCTGGCGGCCGAGGGGGTGGTCTTCGATTCGGCCTACTGCAACAGCCCGCTGTGTGCGCCGTCGCGCTTTACCCTGATGTCCGGCCAACTGCCGTCGCGTATCGGCGGCTACGACAACGCCGCCGATTTTGCGGCCGATACCCCGACCTTCGCCCACTACCTGCGCGATGCCGGCTACACCACCGCCCTCTCCGGCAAGATGCATTTCTGCGGACCGGATCAGTTGCATGGTTTCGAGGAGCGCCTGACCACCGATATCTACCCGGCGGATTACGGCTGGGTGGTCGATTGGGAAGACTTCGAGACCCGCCCGAGCTACTACCACAACATGTCCTCGGTCACCCAGGCCGGCCCCTGCGTGCGCTCCAACCAGCTCGACTTCGATGACGAGGTCACATTTCGCGCCAGGCGCTTTCTCTACGATTACGTACGCAACGGCGAGCGGCGGCCTTTTTGCCTGACGGTGTCGCTGACCCACCCGCACGATCCCTATACCATCCCGCAGCAGTACTGGGACCGTTACTCCCACGACGACATCGACATGCCCCGGGTGCCTTATTCACGGGCGCTGTCGGATCCCCATTCCGAGCGGCTGCGCCATGTTTACCAGCTCAATGAGGAAACCCTCGGTGACGAGCAGATCCGCAACGCCCGCCATGCCTACTACGGCGCCATCAGCTACGTGGACGATCGCATCGGCGAGGTACTGGCCACGCTGAAGGAATGCGGCCTGGAGGAGGATACCATCATCGTCTTCTCCGGCGACCACGGCGACATGCTCGGCGAGCGCGGCCTCTGGTACAAGATGAGCTGGTTCGAGGACTCGGCCCGGGTGCCGATGCTGGTCCACGCTCCCGGTCGTTTCGCCCCTCGGCGCGTTGCCGAGTCGGTGTCGACCATGGATCTGCTGCCCACCTTTGTCGAACTCGCCCGCGACGGTGTCGCGCCGGAATACGCCGCTCCCATCGACGGTCGCAGCCTGCTGCCGCACCTGACCGGCAACGGCGGCCACGACGAGGTGATCGGGGAATACCTCGGCGAAGGCGCCATCGCTCCCTTGCTGATGATCCGCCGTGGACGCTACAAGTTTGTCCACACCGCGCCGGATCCCGACCAGTTGTTCGACCTCGCGGCCGATCCGCTGGAGCTCAACAACCTGGCCGCGGATCCCGCCCACCAGGGATTGTGCCAGGAGTTCCGCAATGAAATGGCAAGCCGTTGGGACTATGGGCGGCTGTATCATGATGTGATCGCCAGCCAGCGGCGCCGCAAGCTGGTCGCTCGCTCTCTGATGAAGGGCAAGGTTACGGCCTGGGATCACCAGCCGGTGTTCGATGCCAGCATCCAGTACATGCGCAACATCATCGATCTGGACGATCTGGAACGACGTGCGCGCTTCCCTGTTGTGTCTTCCGACCGGCCATGATGACCTCGCCGACCCACACCCGCCGGGCACCGACCAGGCTGCAGCGCTGGTTGCCGTTTCTCGGCTGGCTGCCGCAGCAGACCTCGCGCTCGCTGCGCGGTGATGCCATCGCCGGCCTGACCGGTGCGGTGCTGGTCGTGCCCCAGGGGGTGGCCTATGCCTTGCTGGCCGGGCTGCCGCCCCAGTACGGCCTCTACACCGCCATGGTCCCGGCCGTGTTGGCCGCCCTGTTCGGTTCATCGCGGCAGATGATCAGCGGGCCGACGGCGGCGCTGTCGATCGCCCTGTTCGCCACCTTGCAGCCCTTTGCCGAGGCGGGCAGCGGTGACTTCATCATCCTGGCGCTGACGCTGACCTTTCTCGCCGGGCTCTTCCAGCTGCTGCTGGGCCTGGCGCGGCTGGGGGCGCTGGTCAATCTCGTCTCGCATTCGGTGGTGATGGGCTTCACCGCCGGTGCCGCCCTGATCATCGCCATCAGCCAGCTTCCCCATGCGTTGGGGCTGGTGTTCGAGGAGCGCGTCGGTGTTCTCGAGCTCTGGCCGCGACTGGGCGACGTTCGGTTCGACGCCGTGCTTATCGCCGGCTTCACGATCGCGGCCTGCCTGGCATTCCAGCGCTGGCTGCCGCGCTGGCCGGGCATGCTGCTGGTACTGGTGGCCGCCTCGCTGCTGGCCGTCGGGCTGGATCCACAGCACGCCGTGATCCCGCGTATCGCCGCGGTACCGGCGGGGCTGCCGCCGCTCTCGATGCCGGATTTTTCACCCGATTCGCTACGGTCGCTGGTCCCCGGCGCCATCGCCCTGGGGTTGCTGGGACTGGTCGAGGCCACGGCGATAGCGCGGGCTTTCGCCCTGCGTGCGGGCGAGCGGCTGAACAGTAATCAGGAGTTTATCGGGCAGGGGTTGTCCAACATAGGTGGCGCCTTTTTTTCCGGTTATGTCTCCTCGGGGTCGTTCACCCGTTCTGGGCTCAATGCCAGCGCCGGGGCCGGCTCGCCATTGGCGGCGGTGCTGTCCGCGCTGTTCCTGGTGCCCATCATGCTGCTGGCCGCACCCTTGCTGCATCATGTGCCGATGCCGGCCATGGCCGGCATGTTGCTGCTGGTGGCCGCAAGGCTGGTCGACCGCAAGGGGATCCGCGAAGCGTTGTTCACCAGCCGTTCGGAAACGGCGGTGTTGCATATCACCTTCTTCAGCACCCTGTTGTTGGCGCTGGAGTTTGCCATTTACTTCGGCGTGCTGGCCTCGTTGGTACTCTACCTGCGTCGTACCACCCGGCCGCCGGTGGTGGAATGCATGCTTTCAGCCGCCCCCCTGGAAATTCAGCAGGCCCTGGAGGAGCCAAGCTGTAATGTCGTCCGGATCGACGGTTCGCTGTTTTTCGGCGCCTGTGACTCGGTTGCCCAACGACTCGAGCGTTGCGACCAACCGAATCTGGTGATCCTGGCGGCGGGCATCAACTTTATCGACTTGAGCGGTATCCATCTGCTCCGGCACCAGGCCAGACGTTGCCATGGCCGGGGTGGGAAACTGTACTTGGTTTGGACCAAACCCGGCGTCATGGCCCGTTTACAACGAGCCCACCTGGTCGATGGCGATGATTGCCATGGCAGGCCAGTGACGATAGGAATCTGAGAGGGATTTCCCATGCTATACAAAACAGTTGTACATGAGCAGAGTAACTGCCTGAACCGGAGCGTTTTTCACGGTTCGGTGGCCGGTATTCTGGTCTTTCTGATCTATGCGATCGCCTTCACCGATCACGCCACGGCCTTTTTCAATGCCGGGCTGGACTGGATAGGTAACACCTTCGGTTGGTACTACATGCTGGCGGTTGCCGCCTATCTGGTGTTCGTGGTGATGATCGGCGTTTCGCGCTTCGGCAAGATCCGCCTCGGCCCCGATGACTCGCGACCGGAGTTTTCGTTGCTGTCATGGTCGGCCATGCTGTTCGCCGCCGGACTCGGCGGCGCCATCCTGTTCTTCGTGATTTCCGAGCCGCTGACCCACTACCTGAATCCGCCGCTCGGCGAGGGAGGAAGCCCCGAGGCCCAGCGCCGGGCCATAGTGCAGACCTTTATGCACTGGGGCATATCGGGATGGGGGCTCTACGTGCTGATGGGCATGGCCCTGGCCTATTTCAGTTATCGCCATCAATTGCCGCTGGCGATTCGCTCGACCCTCTATCCGTTGCTGGGCAAGCGCATCTATGGTCCCATCGGCGATGCCGTGGACATCACCGCCGTGCTGGCCACGGTGTTCGGCATCGCCACCGCGCTCGGCATCGGCGTGATGCAGATGAACTATGGCCTGACCTACCTGTTCGGCATACCGGAAGGGCTGCCCGCCCAGATCATGCTGATCGTGCTGGTGGTGACCCTGGCAACCCTGTCGGTGGTCAGCGGCGTCGGGCGGGGCATTCGCCGGCTGTCGGAGCTCAACCTGCTGCTGGTCGCCGGCCTGGTACTGTTCGTGTTGATCCAGGGCGATACCCTCAAGCTGCTCAATGCCCTGGTGATGAATACCGGCGACTACATGACCGCCCTGGTCGGCAAGAGCTTCGATACCTATGCCTACACGCCCGAGGCCCAGGGCTGGTTCAGCGGCTGGACGGTGTTCTTCTGGGGCTGGTGGATAGCCTGGGCGCCCTTCGTCGGCCTGTTCCTGGCGCGCATCTCCCGCGGTCGCACCATCCGTGAATTCGTCGCCGGTGCCCTGTTTATTCCGCTGATTTTCGTGATGGTGATGATGTCCGTATTCGGCAACAGCGGTATCGACATGGTCGAGCAGGGGCTGGTCGAGTTGGGGGAGCAGGCCCTGAACAGGCCGCCGGCCACCATCTACACCTTCCTCGAGCAACTGCCCTGGGTCGGCCTTACCGCCAGCCTGGTGCTGCTGTTGAGCATCGTCTTCTTCGTCACTTCGGCCGACTCCGGCGCCCTGGTGCTGTCCAACTTCACCTATGTGTTGCGCGACGTGAACCACGACGCGCCCGCCCGGCTGCGAATATTCTGGGCGGCGCTCATCGGCCTTATTACCCTTGCCCTGCTGCTCGCCGGCGGACTGCGTACCCTGCAGAGCGCAGTGGTGATCACCGCCTTGCCGTTTTCGGTGGTGATCTTCCTGACCATGTTCGCCATGTATCGTTCGCTGAAACTCGAAGCCGGCAAGGCCGAAGCCCGCCAGCAGGTGGTCGCCAGCGACTGGCGCGAGCGGCTGGATCGAACCCTGGATGGCCTGACCCTGAGCGGGGCGGAAGCCACGCTGCGCCACGCCATTCGACCGGCCCTGGTCGAACTGGCTGAAGAGCTGACGAGTCGCGGCCATCCGGCCCACATTATCGAACAGGAGGTAAAGGATTCCTCACTGCGTTGCCCGGTCTTGCAGGTTGACTTCGAGGGGGCGCCCAGCTTTGTCTACGGTATCCGCCCGCGGCGTGTGCCGCCGCCGAGTTTCCTGCCCGCGGATGACGACTATTACCTGCGGCTCGACGTGTTCCTGACCGAAAACGGGGCAGGGCAGAACCTCAACGGTTACACCCGGCTGCAGGTGGTGCATGACGTGCTGAACGAATACCAGCACTATCTGCAGACATTCGTCGAGCGAAGCCGGAAGGCCGGCGCTGCCCCTTACCAGGGACCCCTGAGAGGCGGGAGCACCGCCTGAACGGGTGGCTTGCCGGGTATAGGCTGAGCCGGGTCAGTGTGGACTCATGTTTACCGGGCAAGGACACCCGAAGTCGGGCCGTGGCTCTTCATCAATAATAATGACGATGCCTTCCCGGGTAGTGCGCTAGCGGGGGAGGAATCGTTGTTATGTGGGGCCGTCGCCAGGCCGGGCTCACACCGTCACGGGATGGCCCGGTCGCCGTATTAAACGATATCCAGCGGCTCCTTGTGCCGGGGCGGCGGAAAGGCGGCGTCCAGCCGGGCCAGGACCTCGTCGCCCAGCCGCAGGTGCAGGGCCCCGGCGTTCTGTTGCACATGCTCGGGCTGCACCGCCTTGGGGATGGCGATGACGTCGCGGCGGCCGTTCACCGGGCGGATGGCCCAGGCCAGCAGCAGTTGGGCCGGGGTGGCGCCGAGCTCGGCGGCCAGGGCCTGCAGCTCCGGGTGGCCGAGCAGTTCCCGGCGCAGCCGGCCGCCCTGGGCCAGGGGGCAGTAGGCCATGGTCGGCAGCCCCTGCTGGCGCTGCCAGGGCAGCAGCGAATGCTCTATGCCCCGGGAGCCCAGGTGGTAGAGCACCTGGTTGACCGCGCAGCGCTCGCCGCTGGGCAGGGACGCCAGTTCCCGCATCTCATCCAGATCGAAGTTGGACACCCCGAAGCGCCGGATCTTGCCCTGCGCTTGCAGCCGCGCGAAGGCCTCCAGGGTTTCGTCGAGGGGCACGCTGCCCGGCCAGTGCAGCAGGTAGAGATCCAGGTGGTCGGTGCCCAGGCGTTTTAGGCTGCGCTCGCAGGCCTGGATCGCGCTCTGCCGGCCGGCGTTCCAGGGGTAGACCTTGGACACCAGGAAGGCCTGCTCCCGGCGGCCCTTCAGCGCCTGGCCCACCACTTCCTCGGCACCGCCGTCGGCATACATCTCGGCGGTGTCGATAAGGGTCAGCCCCAGCTCCAGCCCCTGCTGCAGGGCCCGGACCTCGTCCTGCCGCGGGGCCAGGCCTTCGCCCATATACCAGGTGCCCTGGCCGATGGCGGGCAGCTCTATGGCCGGCTGGCCGGCCATGGCCCTGAGTGTGACGGTGGCGTCCATCTGTACCTCTCAATTTTTGGAAATGGATTCCGCATTATGGTGGCGCAGCCGGCGCCGCTTTGCAACGGGCGGGCGGCCTTGCTTTTGCTCGTGCTTTGCGTTTGACTGGCTCTTGGCAGATCGGAACTAAAATAAAGACAGGGCACAGGAGCAGCGTATGACCACTTCACCCACCGACGGCCAGGACGAAGTCGCCCTGGTCCGGCGGCATCTCAAGCTCGACCATATGAACCAGTTGCAGATAGAGCAGCTGGCGGAGGTGTTCGGCGCCGAGCCGGGGGTGGTCAAGGTGGTGGTACGCAAGCACTGGCTGGATATCGACTACGACGCCGCCGTGTTGACCCTGGATCGGGTGATCGCCCTGCTGGAAGCCTACGGCGGCGAGCTGTCCCACGACTGGTGGACGGCGTTCAAGGCCCACTGGTACCGCCGCCGGGAAGAAAAGCTGCGCGCCCGCCTGGCCCAGGACGACGACGAGTCCTCCGGTGGGCCCTAACCCTCCAGCGCCCGGCGCAGCACGCCCTGGCCCCGTTGCAGCCGGGCCCGTGCCTCGGCCTTGCCCAGCCCCGACAGCAGCATCAGTATCGCCAGCTTGACCTCCCGGTCGGCGTGCTCCAGCGCCCGGGCGGCGGTGGCCTCGTCCGTGCCGGTGGCCTGCATCACGATGCGGATGGCCCTGGCCTCGAGCTTCTTGTTGCTGGCGTTCACATCCACCATCAGGTTCTGGTACACCTTGCCCAGGCGGATCATGCTGGCGGTGCTCAGCATATTGAGCACCAGTTTCTGGGCGGTGCCGGACTTGAGCCGGGTGGAGCCGGTGATCACCTCGGGCCCTACCTCGGGCTCGATGGCGATGGCCGCCTCCCGGCCGATGGCCGACCCCGGATTGCACGCCAGCGCCACGGTGCCGGCGCCCAGGGCACGGGCGTAGCGCAGGCCGCCGAGCACATAGGGGGTGCGGCCGCTGGCGGCGATGCCCACCAGCACGTCCTTGTCGGAGAGATCGATGTCCCGCAGATCCTGCTCGCCCCGGGCGGCGTCGTCTTCCGCCCCCTCCTGGGCGCGGAACATGGCCGCCTCGCCGCCGGCGATAAGCCCCACCACCATGCCCGCCGGCACGCTGAAGGTGGGCGGGCATTCGGACGCATCCAGCACCCCCAGCCGGCCGCTGGTGCCGGCGCCCAGGTAGACCAGGCGCCCGCCCCGGCGCAGCGCCGCGACGATGAGGTCCACGGCGGCGGCGATCTCGGGCAGCACCCGGGCCACTGCCTCCGGCACCCGTTGGTCCTGGGCGTTGATGGTGGTGACGATATCGAGGGTGCTTTTGAGATCGATATCCAGGGTGTCCGGGTTGCGGCCTTCCGAGGCCAGCCGGGCCAGGTCATTGAGCAGGTCGTGGTGGTGCATGGGGATACCTTCGGGTTCAGCCGGGCGGGTGGATGGCGCCCAGTATGGCGGGGCGGCGGGCGCCGGTCACCGCCGGCAGGTTGCCGGCCAGGCCGTGCAGGGTCTGGTGGGCCAGCCAGGCGAAGGCCATGGCCTCCATGGCGTCCATGTCCACCCCGGCGGCGTTGGTGGTGTCCACCCGCCAGCCGGGCAGCAGGGCGGCGAGGCGTTCCAGCAGCAGGGGATTGTGGCCGCCGCCGCCGCACACCAGCAGTTCGCCCGCCGGCCACTGTTGCGCCTCGCGGGCGATGGCGGTGGCGGTGAACTCGGCCAGGGTGGCCTGCACGTCGGCCACCGCCTCGTCGCCGGTGAGCTGCCGGTCCAGCCAGTGTTCGTTGAACAGCTCCCGCCCGGTGCTCTTGGGCGCGGGCAGGGCCAGCCAGGGCTCGGCCATCAAGCGCGACAACAGCGCGGGCAGCACCCGGCCGCGGCGGGCCAGGGCGGCGTCCCGGTCGAAGGGCGCGCCGGTGTGGCGCCGGCACCAGAGATCCAGCAGCATGTTGCCGGGGCCGACATCGTAGCCCAGCACCGGCGCCTCGGGCGCCAGCACCGTGATATTGGCGATGCCGCCGATGTTCACCACCAGCCGCGCCCGGTCGGTACCGCCCAGCACCTGCCGGTGGAAGGCGGGCACCAGGGGCGCGCCCTGGCCGCCCAGGGCCATGTCCTTGCGGCGGAAATCGTTGATGGTGGTGATGCCGGTTTCGGCCGCCAGCCGGTTGCCGTCGCCCAGTTGCAGGGAGAAGGGCAGGGGGCCGCCGGGCTGGTGCCAGACGGTCTGGCCGTGGCAGCCGATGGCGCTGATGTCGGCGGCCTGCCGGCCGGATGCCGCCAGCAGTTGCAGTACCACATCGGCATAGGCCCGGCCCAGTTCGGCATCGAGCCGGCCCCATTCCAGGGCGGTGACGGCGCCGCCGCCGGCCAGGGCCAGCAGCCGGCCGCGCAGCCCGGGCTCGAAGGGGGCCGTGGTGCGTTCAAGCAGGCGGACTCGTTCGCCGTCGGTCTCGACCAGCACGGCGTCGATGCCGTCCAGGCTGGTGCCGGACATGATGCCGATGTAGCGTTCCATGATCACCAGCTCCCGGGCACTTCCAGCACCGGGCTGACCGGCACGCTGATCACGCCGTTTTCAAAGGGTTGCGGCTCGGGCTCGGCTTCCACCACCGGGGTGGGCTCGGGGGCGGGCGGCGGGGGCGGCGGGGTGCCGCCACAGGCGGTAAGGGCCAGCGCCAGGCCGAGCCACAGCGGTTTGTACATTGCGTATTTCTCCGTGAAGGGTCACTATTTTCAACCCACAAGGTTGCCATAGCGCGGCAAGGGCCGCCAGCATGCGGCACAAATAAATGACGAGGGAGCACCATGGCCTACTGGCTGTTCAAGACCGAGCCCGACACCTTTTCCATCGACGATCTGGCCCGGGCCAATACCATCTGGGAAGGGGTGCGCAACTACCAGGCGCGCAACTTCCTGCGTGACCAGGTACAGGAAGGTGACGAAGTGTTTATCTACCATTCCAGCTGCAAGCAGGTGGGCATCGCCGGCATCGGCCGGGTGGTGCGGGCCGGCTTTCCCGATCCCTTCGCCTTCGATCCCGACAGTGGCTATTTCGACGCCAAATCCAATCCGGACCAGCCCAGCTGGTATGCGGTGGAGCTGGCCTTCGAGCGGCGCCTGCCGTTGCTGCCGCTGGCGGCGCTGAAGGCCAACCCGGCCCTGGCCGGGATGCCGCTGGTGCAGAAGGGCAGCCGGCTGTCGGTGATGCCGGTCACCCCGGCGCAGTGGCGGGCGATACTGGCGAT
Organism: Zobellella iuensis; assembly: GCF_016746085.1. Classification (GTDB taxonomy): domain Bacteria; phylum Pseudomonadota; class Gammaproteobacteria; order Enterobacterales; family Aeromonadaceae; genus Oceanimonas; species Oceanimonas iuensis. Next base: position 48,775 of record NZ_JAERTZ010000030.1, on the reverse strand, counting down.
GGCCTGAGTCAGAGCCCGAACAGCCCGGCCAGGTAACGGGCCACGCCGTCTTCGTCGGCGCTCAGGGCGCGTTCGTGGCGGGGCAGGGCGTCCTGCAGCCGGGAGTGGGCGTTGGCCATGACCACGCCGCGGCCCACGCCGGACAGCATCTCGTAGTCGTTCATGCCGTCGCCGAAGGCGATCACCCGCTGCAGGGGCACGCCCTTGAGGCCCATCAGCGAAGCCACCGCCGAGCCCTTGTTGACCTCGCCGTGCATCACCTCCAGGCACTGGGGCAGGGAAAAGGTGATGTTGAGCCGGTCGCCGAAGTGGTCCAGCAGCAGTTCTTCCATTTTCAGCAACTGCTGGTGATCGCCGGCGTAGAACACCTTTTCCACCCCCTGCTTGGCGGTGGCGCGCAGATCGGTGAGCCGGTAGCGGAAGTCGCTGTCGGGGCTGAAGTCGAGCATGCCCGGCATTTCTTCCTCCACCAGCCAGTGCTCGCCCCGGTACACGTTGAGGTGCACCCCGGGCAGGCGGAAGCGGCCGACCAGATCCTCCACCATCTCGGCGGGAATGGTCTGGTTGTAGATAAGCTTGTCGTCCGGGTTGTGCACCATGGCGCCGTTGCTGGTGATCAGGCTGACGTTCAGCCCCAGCTTGTCGCGGATGGAGCGCACGTCCACGTAATGGCGGCCGGTGGCGACGATGAATTCGATATCCCGGGCCACCAACTGGTGCAGCACCTCCCGGGTGTAGTCGGAAACCTGGTGATGGCTGTTGAGCAGGGTACCGTCGAGATCCGACACTATCACGTTGTACATAGACTGTCCTGTGGGCTGAGAACGGGCTATCCGTTCAGGAATGTTGTTCGAAGAACGACAGTGCAGCTTCCAGTGCTTGCCGGCGCAGCGGGTCCTGCTCGATAAAGAGCTCGTGGGCCGCGCCCTCGATCACCAGGGGATTGTCGTCCCGGCAGGATCCCTGGGCCTGGCAGAAGGCCCGCTGCGCTTCGTTGTCGACCACCACGTCGGCGCCGGCCTGCAGGACCAGCAGCGGTGTGGTGATGCGGTCGGCCTTGGCAATGGCGTCGTCTCCCGCCATCAGTCCCTGCCGCAGCCATTGCAGGCTGGCCCCGCCCAGCTGCAGGGCCGGTTGTTGCCGGTACAGCTCGCGGAACAGCCGGTAACGGGTTTCGCTGTGGGTCAGATCGTTGTCGGCGAAGGCCACCTCCATGTAATCCCCCTGGCCCGGCGCATAGCAGACCGTCTTGCCCAGCCAGCGGCAGCCGGTGTCCAGCACCGCCACCAGGGCGTCGGCCAGCCAGCGCGGCATGGGGCCGAGGAAGATGCCCATCATGGGGGAGGAGAGCACCGCCGCCTCCAGCTTCACCCGGGTTTCCGCCAGCCAGAGGGCGGAGACGGTGCCGCCCATGGAATGGGCCAGCAGATAGAGGTGCTGCGGCTGCTCCGGCAGCACCTGTTGCTGCACGAACTGCTCCAGATCCTGCACATAGTCGTTGAAATCGCCCACGTAGCCCATCAGGGGATCGGTCAGCAGTCGCGGCGCCAGGCCCTGGCCCCGGTGATCGTAGAGATAGACGTTGTAGCCGTTGCCGAACAGATCCCGCGCCAGCTCCTGGTATTTGAGGTAGGCCTCGGTGCGGCCGTTGACCAGGATCACCGCCTTGCCGTGCTCCCCCTTCACCAGCTTGGCGTAGGGCAGGCGCAGGCCGTCGCCGGTGTTGAAGTGGCCTTCGACCGCGTGTGTACGCCAGAAGGCTTGCAGGCCATCCAGGCCCAGCCGGTTCAGCTCGGCTTCGGTGGTCAGGTTTGGCGTGGCGGCGGTGGCGACATTCATAAACAGGCAGATCCCGAGCAAGAGCAGGCGAGCGGGCATACAGGCTCCGAGGCGGTACATGGATGGTGACAGGTGCACCGCAGTGTACCGCCAAAACCCGGGAGATAAAATGTCGTTATTTGATCAAGCCGCCACCCTAGTTGCGCTGGCGATAGACCTTGAGCACGTTGGGGGTCACCCGGATTTTGCGCATGATGTTGGCCAGGTGGATACGGCTCTTGGTGGTGATCAGCAGTTCCACCACATAGACCCGGCCGTCCTTTTCTTCGGTGCTGATGCTGTGGATATTGGCACCGGTGGCGGCGATCACATTGGCCAGTTCGGCCAGGGCCCCCTGGTGGTTGATGATCTCGATGCCGATCTCGGTCTTGAATTCGAAGTCGAAGTCCTGCTCCAGATCCCACTGCACCGGCAGGTACTTGTCCGGCTCCTTGCTGTAGCCGCGGATGTTTTTGCACGACTCCAGGTGCACCACCAGGCCCTTGCCCGGGCTGATGTGGGCGACGATGGGATCGCCGGGAATGGGGCGACAGCAGTTGGCGAAGTTGAGCAGCATGTCGTCGGCGCCGCGGATCGGCATCTTCTTCGCCGCCCTGTTGCGCTCGGCGGGGATCTCGTCCAGCTTGCCCAGCAGCCGGCGCGCCACCACCACGCTCATGGCGTTGCCCAGGCCGATGTCGGCCAGCAGGTTGTTGAGGGAGCCGTGCTTGGTGTCCTTCAGTACCTGGGCGACGCGCTCGGCCGGAATGTCTTCCAGGTTCTTGGCGCCCAGGGCGTGGTTGAGCAGCCGCTTGCCCAGCAGCACCGATTCTTCGGTGCGCAGGTTCTTGAGGAACTGCCGAATTTTGGTGCGGGCGCGGGAAGTGACCACGAAGTTGAGCCAGGCCGCGTTGGGGCGGGCGCTGGGGGCGGTGATGATCTCCACCGTCTGGCCCGAATGCAGCGGCTGGCTGAGCGGAAAGGGCTGGCGGTCTACCCGGGCGCCCACGCAGGCGTGGCCGATATCGGTGTGCACTGCGTAGGCGAAGTCGACCGGGGTGGCGCCGGAGGGCAGCTCCAGGATGCGCCCTTCCGGGGTGAACACGTAGATTTCATCGGGGAAGAGGTCGGTCTTGACCCCTTCGATAAACTCGAAGGAGGAGCCGGCGCTTTGCTGCAGCTCCAGCAGGCTCTGCATCCAGCGCTGGGCCCGTACCTGGGCGGTGGTACCGGAGCTTTCGCCGTCCTGCTTGTAGGCCCAGTGGGCCGCCACCCCCTTGTCGGCCATCTGATCCATGTATTCGGTGCGGATCTGCACTTCCACCGGCACCCCGTGCGGCCCCACCAGGGAGGTGTGCAGCGACTGGTAGCCGTTGGTCTTGGGAATGGCGATGTAGTCCTTGAAGCGGCCGGGACGCGGCTTGTACAGGGTGTGCATCTGGCCCAGTACCCGATAACAGGTGTCGATGTCCTTCACGATCACGCGAAAGGCGTAGATGTCCATCACCTCATGGAACTGCAGCTCCTTCTTCACCATCTTCTTGTAGATGGAGAACAGGTTTTTCTCCCGGCCCCGGACCCAGGCCTCGATGCGGGCGTCGTCCAGGCGGCCGCTGATTTCTTCCAGGATGGACTGGATGATCTCACGCCGGTTGCCCCGGGCCCGGCGCACCGACTCGCGCAATACCCGGGTGCGCATGGGGTAGAGGGCTTCCAGGCCCAGCTCTTCCAGCTCGTTCTTGATGCTGTGAATGCCGAGGCGGTTGGCGATGGGGGCGTAGATTTCCAGGGTTTCCCGGGCGATGCGGCGGCGCTTGTCGGGGCGCAGGGCGCCCAGGGTGCGCATGTTGTGGGTACGGTCGGCCAGCTTGATCAGGATGACCCTGATGTCCTGGGTCATGGCCAGCACCATCTTGCGGAAGTTTTCGGTCTGGGCTTCCTTGCGATCCCGGAACTTGAGCTTGTCGAGCTTGGACACCCCTTCCACCAGGTCGGCAACCGGCTTGCCGAACTGCCGTTCGAGCAGCTCCTTGGTGACCGGGGTGTCTTCGATCACGTCGTGCAGCAGGGCGGCCATCAGGGTTTCGTGATCCAGATGCATCTCGCCGAGAATGCGGGCCACCGCCACCGGATGGGTGATGTAGGGTTCGCCGCTGGAACGGGTCTGGCCCTGGTGGGCATCTCGGGCCACCACATAGGCGGCTTTCAGCTGCTCTACCTGCTCGGCCGGCAGATAGCTGGTGGCAAGCTCCTTGAGTGATTCAAACAGATACAATCTATCTATACCCCGACAGTCAACGCCGTTTACACAGTTCAGAGGTGAGGCCCGCTCAGGCCGGGAACGGGCCCGCCGGCGCGGGCCTGAGGGCAAGGCCGATGCTTAGCTGCGGCCTTCGGCGATGGCGGCCACGGCGGCCAGCTCGGCGGCTTCCAGTTCCTGTTGTTCCTGGCGGTCCTGCACGTCCATTACCGCATGGTTGACCAGGCCTTCCTCGATTTCACGCAGGGCCACCACCGTGGGTTTGTCGTTTTCTGCATCGACCAGCGGCTCTTTGCCCTGGGTGGCCAGTTGGCGGGCGCGACGGGCGGCGACCAGAACCAGATCAAAGCGGTTGCCTACCTGCTCAACAGCATCTTCAACAGTAACGCGTGCCATAATGGACTCCAATGATTAAAAAAGGTGCAAAATTCTAATGGATCTTAGCTTATTCCGCCAGTAGCCGGGAAAGCAAGTCCCGGTAACGGACCGCCTGCTTGCCGGTGTTGGCGCGCTCGGCCTCGATAATGGCGCTGAGCTGGTTCAACGCGTGCTCGAAGGTGTCGTTGACCAGCAGGTAATCGTATTCGCTGTAATGGGACATTTCCGACACCGCCTTCTCCATGCGGCCCCTGATCACTTCGGCGCTGTCCTGCTGGCGGGCGTTGAGCCGGCGCTCCAGTTCTTCCCGACTGGGCGGCAGAATAAAGATGGACTTGGCGCTGGGTGACTGTTCCCGGATCTGGCGGGCGCCCTGCCAGTCGATGTCCAGCAGGATGTCGATGCCCTGGGCCAGCTGGGCGTCGATCCACTCGCGGGAAGTGCCGTAGTAGTTGCCGAACACCTCGGCCCATTCGTAGAAGGCGCCCCTGTCGATCAGGGCCTTGAACTGGGCCTTGTCCACGAAGTGGTAGTGCACACCGTCTTCCTCGCCGGGGCGCATGGGTCTGGTGGTGTGGGAGACCGATACCTGCAGCCGGCCGTCGGCACTGGGGCGTTCGAGCAGGGCCTTGATCAGGCTGGATTTGCCCGCGCCGCTGGGGGAGGAAATGATAAACAAGGTACCGATGTGCGCCATAGTGTCTGCCCGTTCGAGGTTGTCTGCCAGCGCCGAGCATGGCGGCTGGAATCAGGGGCGGCAAAGCTTACCAGAAGCCGGCGCATAAAAAAATGGCCGTTGTAAACACAACGGCCAGTCAAAAGTAACTATAGCTTGCTGCGGAAGTGCCCTCCACGCAGATTTCATTATGAGCAGGTGGCCGCTTCGGCTCTATCAGTTTTTACTTGCCGGAAACATCGTAAAAACCGAGTGATTATGCACGGTAAGCTGCACCAATACGGTGCATTTACAGCGAGCCGCAGCTGCTTATTGCTCGTCCGCATCTTCCGAGCGGACCACGCTCACCTTGTGCTGCTCCTTGGTCCACTTGCCCTGGGGCTTGTCGATGTACTGGAAATATTCGTTGGTAAAGCTGCCCTGGTTGCAGGTGTGGCGGTAGAAGGTGGTGGGCACCTGCCGGTGGTCCAGCACCTGGTTGAATACCCCGGGTCCGGTCAGGTCGTAGACCCCTGCTATGGTGTTTTCCCGGATATTTTTCAGCACCTGGGCGATCAGCCTGTCCAGGTTGGGATTGCCCGGCCGGCTGGCGATAAAGTAGTTGGTGAGCTCGTTGTCCTGGCGAATGATATAGAGCTCCTCGTGCTCAGGCCCGATGATAAAGCCGAGTGGCCAGACCGCGTGGGCGTCGATATCCAGGTAGACGCCACCGTGTTGCTGCAGCACCAGCAGCCGCCAGAAGTCCGCCTGGGCCGCCCCTATCTGCAGCCGGGAATAGCTGCGGAAGATTTCTTCCGGGTAATTGGCCCTGATAAAGTCGGCCCGCGCTTGGGTGATCATAAAGCGGTACTCGAAGGTGGGCGAAATCAGCCGGTTGAACAGGTAGTTGAGGTAGACCGGCAGGGTCACCCTGTTGGTGAAGTTGGTCTGCCAGATGATGCGCGGTATCGGCCTGTCCCTGCCTTGCAGCAGGGCACCGGAGCGTTCCGGCAGGGTAAAGCGCATTGTGGGGAAGAGGGCATGAAAGCCGTAGCACAGCATCTTGGTGATGTTGGCGAACAGCTTGATCAGGCGGCTGGTCAGCAGGATATGGGCTTTCACTAAGACTCCTTCAGGGGATCGGGGATGGTGCCGACTCCATAGTAGCATGGCTTTATTACCGGACCGACTCCGGTGATGGGAAACGGAGCGCGCCGTATGCGGCCCAGCCGGCCAAGCCGGGTTGAATGGTCGACAGCTTGGGCACCGGCCTGCGTAGCGGAACCGAGGGCGGTTATCGAAAGGCTTCTGCCGATATATCAGGGAGTTGGCCGATACTGATTATCATTTATCAAGGCGACTAGACTCATTTGATTGTTTTGGTTGGATGTTCTTTTTTTTGTTATTTTTCACCGTTCATTGACTTTTATTATTGGAGTTGTTGATATTTTATCCCGGCCATATGCCGTTTGTTCACTCGTATTTATTGCGGCGCAAAAAAGAGCGGTTAGCACAAAATGCGAAGAAAGCACGGATTAAATTGTATCGGCCGCCAAACGTCACTTTCTCACTAATTCTACTAGACTAGTTTTACACAAGGTCGATAGGGATTTCGACTTGAATGAACAATATAACTTTGGCAATCCGCCACTTGCCGCGCGAGCTCCGTCTGCTCAGCCAGGATGGCCTGTACTGGCTGGCGGTTGAACATAGCGTCGACGCCGAGATCCTGGCCAGGCAGTGCTTGGAAGCGCTGCCGGCCGTCCAACCCTGCACCCTGATCTGTGCCGATATGCCGGTAGAGGGGCTGTTGGCGCCACTGGCCTCGCATGCGGGTCCGGCGCAACTGCAGCTGTTTGAGCTGGAAGCGGGCCAGATCACCCTGGCACTGCGGCACTTTGTCTCCGAGCTCAAACGGCTGGCCGGCGCGCACGACGGGGTTATCCTGTTCATGCTTCCCGCCGCGTCCTGGGGGGCGTTCGATACCGAAGCGGTGATGCGCTGGGCCACGGAGCTCAACGACTGGTTGGGCAAACACCGCAGCAAGCTGCTCTTGGTCTGCCATGGCCCAGGCTGGGAGGAGCAGCCCGCGGCGCTGCCGGCGATGGCCCAACGGGTCCGTGGCCTGAGCCGTCTCTACCGCCAGGGCGATGATGTTTTCTTTCATCTCTACCATCTGCACAATGCGCTGGGCATGCACCTTGCCCAATGCCATAAGCTCGAACTCCGGCAGACGACTTTTGAAGCGTGCGATGCTTCCCTGCTCGTGTCCGAACTCGTCCAGGTCGAGGACAAGGAGCGCTACCTGCTCCTGCGCACCGCCCTGGAGGGATTGCCGCAGTTGTCCCCTAACTGGGTGATATTCGATACCCCGGCTGCGCTATGGTCGGCGGCGGCCGACGCCAGGGCGGCCACGCTGGTATTGGCCATTGATGACAACCGGCAGATCGAGGCGTTGGCACAACAGCTCCATGCCGCGCGTTCCCGCGGCGGCAAGGCCCTGAAAATCGCGGTTCGTGAACTGAGTGCCTGTTTGCGCCATAACGAGCGGCAGCTGCTGCTGGCCTGCGGTGCCAATATGATTATCCCCAGCCGGACGCCCGCGGAACACTTCCTGATTTTGCTCGACGGCTTACAAGGGCAGCTCTGGTTCAGGACGAGTGGTATCGATATTGAAAGCCTGGTACGGCGTCTGCGAACCCCCAGGGTTCGAGGCCTGCTCAGCCCCCGGGAGTTCTTGCACCAGGTCGACGAGCTATACCAGGCCAGGGTGACGGAAATCTGCCACCAGCTGCTCGAGCTGCCCATCCGGCGCATGCTGACCGTGGAACAGTGTCTGGGGCAACTGAGCCTGAGCCGTTTTGGGGACGTGGCCTGTATCCTGGATGGCCATCTCTACCTGTTCCTGTTTACCTGTCGGAACGACGGGCTGGACGCGGCGCTGGCGCACATCTGCCGGCTGCCCTGGCAGGACTTGTTCAGCGATCGCCGGTCGCTGGAGAGCCCCGATGCCCTGCCCAGGGCGGCCCTGGCGCAGGCCACGGCAGTTCCCGTGTTGGATGACGAGAACGACGCGGATGAATCCGCACCCTTTGGGTACAGTCCGGTAACGGAGTTCGCTCCCAGGCGCGTCACCCTCAAAAGAGCGATATAACATCATGATCTACAAGGAAGTAGTTCAAGTTGCCGCCATCAGCAGCCTGTTGACCCTGGCATTGGTTGTGGTGCTGTGGTGGTGGGGCAAGGGGTTCCTGAACTGGTGCCGCGGCCGTCTGTCTCCCCGCTACCTGAAGGCGCGTGGCGTCAGGGTGGCACGCAGCGGCGTGGCAGTGAAAGGAGGCCAGGATGAGTCACGGTGAGTCCGCTCCTGTACCGGGCCGGCCAGGCGGCTGGAGCGGCCTCGGCGGCTGGAATCTGTATTTCTTGCTCAAGCTGGCACTGTTCTGGCTGGGTTACCTGAATCTGCAACCGCTCCCCAACCTGGTGTTTGCCGCCGTGCTGCTGTTTCCCCTGGGGCCGCGGTCGCTGCGGATACTGCGCAATCTGCTCGCCATTCCCGTCGCGGCGGCCCTGCTCTATCAGGACACCTGGTTTCCCCCCTTTACCCGGCTGCTCAACCAGCCTGGCGTACTCGATTTTAGCGGCCTCTATCTGCTGGAGCTGTTGGAGCGTTTTATCAACTGGCAGCTGTGCGGCCTGCTCCTGCTGATAGTGGTGGCCTATATCTACCTGCGGCAGTGGCTGCGACTGACCACCTTCAGCCTGCTGGGACTGGCCTGGCTGGGGATCCAGCCGGTGCTGGAGATGGCGCAACCCGTGGCCGTGGCGCAGGTGCGAACGGAAGCGCCCGCGCCCGCGCCCTCGGCGCAGGCGAATGCCGAGCCGGACAGCAGCATGCTCGATGGCTATTTGCAGGACTTCTATGGCCGGGAGTCCGAACGGGTCGTGGATTTCAGGGGGGCGTCAGAGCCGGTAGCGCCCTTTGACCTGGTGATTATCAATATCTGCTCCATGGCCTGGGACGATCTCGAGGCCGTGGGGCTCAGGGATAACCGCTTGCTGCAGCAGATGGACGTGGTGTTCGATCATTTCAACTCGGCGACCTCGTACAGCGGTCCGGCCGCCATTCGCCTGCTGCGTGCCAGCTGTGGACAAGGTGCGCACGACAGCCTGTACCAAGACGCCCCCGCCCAGTGCCTGTTGATGGATCAGCTGCAGAGCCTGGGCTACAGCAACGAGGCGGTACTCAATCATAACGGGCAGTTCGACAACTTCATCGGGGATATTCGCGCCCAGGGCCAGCTGCCGCTGGCGGCGCTCGATACCAGGGGGCTGCAACGCTCGGTGATAGGGTTCGATAGTTCGCCGATCTGGCGTGATCGGGACGTGCTCGGCGGCTGGTGGCAACGGCGGCTGGGGCGGGAGGATGCCCGGGTGGCCATGTTCTACAACACCACCACCCTGCACGATGGCAACCGCACCGTATTGCCGGATGGCGGTACCCGCCGGGGCGACTACCGGGAGCTGGCGAACCGGCTCATCGATGACTTGACGGTCTTCTTCGAGCAGCTGGAACACAGCCAACGGCGGGTGGTGGTGGTGGTGGTGCCCGAACACGGCGCCAGCCTGCACGGCGACCGGATGCAGATAGCCGGTATGCGTGAAATTCCCAGCCCCTCCATTACCCATGTTCCCGTTGGCATCAGGCTGTTCGGCATGGGCGTCGAACGTGGCCCTGCACCGCAGCGGGTGAGCGAGCCCAGCAGCTATCTGGCCCTGTCGGCCTTTATTGCCCGGCTGCATGACGCGAACGCCGACGCCACTTTGCCCGTATTGCTCGCCGACCTGCCCGTGACGCCCTGGGTGGCGGAGAACGCCGGTACCGTAGTCCTCGACTATGACGGCATCCCTTATGTCCGCCTGAAGGAGAACGGAATATGGCTACCCTATCCGGCCCGTTTCAAGTAACCCAGCGCAGCCGCGCGCGGGCTCGAGATGTGGATGATACCACCCTGCTCGGCCTCGAACTGCAGGAGCTGGCCTATGTCGACACCGCCCGGGAGCGGCAGTGGCAGCAGGCGTTGCGCCGCTGGCCCCTGCTGGCTGAACTGGAGCAGCCGGATTCCGAGGAGCCCGGGATGCTGGGGAGGGTATCTTGATTTCGCTGAGCCTGTGCGGAATACGGGGTGGGGTGGGCACCACCTCCTTGCTGGCGGCCATGGGGCATGCGCTCAATCGCCTGGACCAGCGGGTGCTGCTGGTGGAGCTGTGCCCCGAAAACGTGCTGGGCCTGCATTTCAATCTGGCCGCCCGCGAGGCCGAAGGCTGGGCCCGAGCCATGCTGGATGGGCAGGACTGGCACCGGCAGGCCTGGCAGTTGGCGCCGGGTTTATGCCTGCTGCCCTATGGCAGGCTGGACGAGGCCGAGCAACTGAGGGTGGAGCAACGGTTGCTGGCCAGCCCGCGGGAGTGGAACAAGCGATTGGCACAGCTGGCCGGCCAGTTCGACTGGGTGCTGTTCGACTTGCCCCAGCGTCTGCCCGGGCATGTCGGCAGCATCCGGGGCGATGTCCGGATCCGGGTGCTGGCTCCCGATATGGCCTGCCATGTTCTGCTGCAGCGGCAAGGGGAAGAAGGCTTCTTGCTGGTGAATGGCTACGACTCCGCCAGCCGTTTGCAGCAGGATCTGTTGCTGGTCTGGCGACAGCATCATGGCGAGCGGGTGGTGCCCGTGGTGGTACACCGGGATGAGGCCATGGGGGAAGCCCTGGCCTGTAAGCAAAGCGTCATCGGCTACGCGCCCCAGAGTCTGGTGACGGAAGACGCCATCAGCTTGGCTACCTGGTGCCTGAGCCGGGAGGCGGCATGCTAGCCCGTTATTTCCCTTATGGCGATTTGCGACGGCAACGGGGCGCCGCGCCCGCCACCGCCCTGTTGCTGGCCGGTTGCCATGCCTTGGCCTGGCTGTTTCTGCGCCTGGAGCAACCGGGCTGGCGCCTGGTGAGGGAGCAACTGGAGGTGTGGTTTCCTCACCTGAACCGGCAGCGGCCCCGGCCGGGCGATCCCCTGCGCTATCTGATCCAGGGGGCCTGGCTGTTGCTGGTGGCGCCGTGGCCGGCTCGGCGCCACTGGTTGTTCCGCACCGGCTGGCGCCGGCTGACGGCGCTCTACGGACGCCTGGCAACGGCCGTACGCCTGCGTATGGCCGCTCTCCCCACGCCAGCCGCCGGCCATCCGTTGCGGCGAGGGGGCCGGCACTGGTGGCACGGGCTGCCCCCCTGGGTGCTGCCCTGGCTTTACGGCGTTATGGGTGTGCTCGCCGTGCTGCTGGCCGGGCTCTGCGTGACCCAGCCGTTCAGCTATGCCGGCCAGTTGCTTTTCGTGTTGCTGCTGTGGGGGATGGCCATGCTGGTGCGGCACCTGCCCGGCCGTTTTCCGACCCTGCTGATGATAGTGCTGTCGACGCTGATCTCCTGTCGTTACCTGTGGTGGCGCTACAGCTCGACCCTGAACTGGAACAGCGCCCTGGATCTGACGCTGGGTCTGATCCTGCTGGCGGCGGAAACCTTTTCCTGGCTGCTGCTGGTGCTCGGCTATGTGCAGACCTGCTGGCCGTTGCGGCGCAAGCCGGCGCCGCTGCCCGGCGATAGTCGCCGCTGGCCCAGGGTCGACGTGATGATCCCGACCTATAACGAGCCGCTGGCGGTGGTGCGTACCACAGTATACGCCGCGCTGGGGCTCGACTGGCCCGGGGACAAGCTGCGCATCCACATCCTGGATGACGGCCGGCGCGAGGAATTCCGCCGTTTCGCCGCCGAGGTCGGTGTGGGCTACATCACCCGGCCCGACAACCGCCATGCCAAGGCGGGTAACCTCAACCATGCCCTGGGTTGTACCGACGGCGAACTGGTGGCGATATTCGACTGTGATCACGTGCCGGTACGCTCCTTTCTCCAGCTGACGGTGGGCTGGTTTTTGCGTGATCCCCGGTTGGCGCTGGTGCAGACGCCCCATCATTTTCTGTCGCCGGACCCCTTCGAGCGCAACCTGGGGCTGTTCCGGCGGGCGCCCAACGAGGGGGAGCTGTTTTACGGTCTGGTACAGGACGGCAATGACATGTGGAACGCCACCTTTTTCTGTGGCTCCTGCGCCGTGCTGCGCCGTACCGCCCTGGAAGAGGTCGGCGGGGTGGCGGTGGAAACCGTGACCGAGGATGCCCATACCGCCCTGCGCATGCATCGCCGGGGCTGGAATTCGGCCTATATCCGCATTCCGCAGGCGGCGGGTCTGGCGACCGAGAGCCTCTCTGCCCATGTGGGTCAGCGTATCCGCTGGGCCCGCGGCATGGCCCAGATCTTCCGGATCGACAACCCGCTGCTGGGGCGGGGCCTGGGCCTGTTCCAGCGACTGTGTTATGCCAATGCCATGTTGCATTTTTTGGCGGGCCTGCCGCGCCTGGTGTTTCTGCTCGCCCCCCTGGCGTTCCTGCTGTTGCATTCCTACATCATCTACGCCCCGGCGTGGATGATAGTGCTCTACGTGTTGCCGCACATGATCCATTCCAGCCTGACCAGCGCCCGGATGCAGGGCCAGTATCGCCGGACCTTCTGGGGCGAAGTCTACGAGACGGTGCTGGCCTGGTACATCGCCCGGCCGACCACGGTGGCCCTGTTCAACCCATCGAAAGGCAAGTTCAACGTCACCGCCAAGGGCGGCCTGATGGCACACAACCAGTTCGACTGGATGATTGCCCGGCCTTACCTGGTACTGGCGGCGCTCAACCTGCTCGGCCTGGGGTTCGCCGTCTGGCGATTCTATAGCGGGCCCCAGAACGAACAGGGAACGGTGCTGCTCGCCTCGCTCTGGGTGCTGTATAACCTGCTGATCATCGGCGCGGCCATGGCCATCGCCGCCGAGGTCAAGCAGGTGAGGCAAAGCCACAGGGTGCAGATCAGGCTGCCCGCCGGGATCAAGCTGGCCAGTGGCCACCTTTATCCCGGGGTGCTGCTCGACTACTCCGACGGGGGCGTGGCCGTGGAGCTGCCCCCCTCCCTGCTGTTGCCGGTGGGTTCGGCGGTGTCGCTGCTGCTGTACCGGGGCGAGCAGGAATTCCAGTTTCCCGGCGTGGTGAGCCGGGAGCGGGGAGGGGTGGCCGGGATCAGCCTGGGAAGCCTGAGCCGGCAGCAGAAGATCGATTTCGTCCAGTGTACCTTCGCCCGGGCCGATGCCTGGCTCAACTGGCTGGACGACAGGGGGCCGGAACGCCCGCTGCAGAGCTTTATGGCGATGATCCGGGTCGGTGGCCAGGGCTACTGCCGTCTCTACCAGTTCATGCCGCCCTGGCTGCACCTGCTGCTCAGCCCGCCGCTGCGGCTGTGCACCTGGCTGGGGAGCTACCTGCCGCGCTGGCCCGTGCCGTCATCATCCACTTCATCAAGGGGAAGCCACTCATGAGCCGATATCGTCACTTTTCGATCCTGCTCCTCGGCCTGCTGGCCATGGGCCGCCTGAATGCCAGTGACACTCCCGCCGGCGCCGCACCGCCGGCCCCTGAGCCGGTACCCAGCTGGACGGTATCGCGCACCTTCGGGCAGCTGGATCAGCAGAAAGACCAGCTGCTGTTCGGTCTCCAGAACAACCGGCAGATAGAGTTCACCCTGCGCCGGGATCGCATCGCCAGCGAGGCCGAACTGACGCTCGACTATACCCCGTCGCCCGCCTTGTTGCCGAACCTGTCACACCTGCGCGTTTACCTGAACGAGGTGCTGATGGGCACGGTGGCGATTGAACGCGAGCAGCTGGGAACCAGAAACCGTCACCAGATGACGCTGGACCCCCGGCTGATCAGTGATTTCAACCGGGTACGGATAGAGTTTGTCGGCCATTATCAGGACCTCTGTGAAGATCCTGGCCACAGTGCCCTGTGGTTGAACCTGGCGCAGGACAGCCGCATCAGCCTGCGTGAGCAGGCCTTGGTACTGAGCAACGATCTGGCGTTCTTCCCGCGGCCCTTCTTCGACAAGTGGGATGGCGACAAGACCAGGGTCAACATGGTGTTTGCCGCCGATCCCAGCCTGGGTGAGCAGCGGGCCGCCGGGATCCTGGCCTCCTACTTCGGCAGCCTGGCGGGCTGGCGGGGCACCGAGTTTCCGGTGTGGTTCGATGAGCTGCCGGTCGCCGGCTCTGAGCCCGGGACGACCCCCTCGGTGGTGTTCGCGACCAACGACCGGCGACCCGCCGCGGTGACGGCACTGGATCGCTTCCTGCCGGTGGCGGCGCCGGAAGTGGCACTGATCGACCATCCGGCCGATCCCTTCCGCAAGGTGATGCTGGTACTGGGCCGCCACGATGAGGATCTGGCCGTGGCGGCCAGGGCCCTTGCCCTGGGCGGCAAGCTGCTGCGCGGCGACCGGGTGAGGGTGCTCGAGGCCCAGCCGTTGCAGCCCCGCCGGCCCTATGACGCGCCGAACTGGATAGCCACCGATCGGCCGGTGAGCTTTGCCGAGCTGATTTCCTATCCAGAGCAGTTGCAGGTCCATGGCCCGCAGCCGGGGCCGATCACCCTGGAGCTCAACTTGCCGCCGGATCTGTTCGTCTGGCGCAACCAGGGGATACCGCTGGAGACCCAATATCGTTACACCCCGCCCTCGGTGGACGACGACTCACGCCTGAGCATCAGCCTCAATGAGCAATTTATCACCAGCCTGCCGCTATCGGGCAGCCACCACGGCCGGCTGGCGGCACTGGGTCTGGCGGTCACCGCCCGGGAGACGGCCAATGCCAGCAACAAGCTGCTGGTGCCGGCGCAGAACATGGGCGCGAAGAACCGACTCCGCTACGACTTCAGCTTTGCCAGCACCTTCGGCGGCGCCCAGCCGGATCGCTGCCAGACGGTGCTGGCGGTCGATACCCGGGCGCTGATCGACGAAGGCTCGACCATCGATCTGTCCGGCTACCATCATTTTATCGCCATGCCGGATCTGGCGGCCTTTGCCCGCAGCGGCTTTCCGTTCAGCCGGATGGCGGATCTGTCGGAGACCCTGGTGCTGATACCGGCAACAACGACCGCGACCCGGCTCGCTACCCTGCTGGAGACCCTGGCCGGGATCGCCGCCGAAACCGGCTATCCGGCCCTGGCGCTCAGGCTCAGTGACGACTGGAACGAGGCGCGGGAGGCCGACGCGGATCTGCTGGTATTCGGGACCCTGCCGGAGTCGCAGGGGTATGACGTCGAGCTGGCCGACGTGCTGCAAAAGCCCGGTGCCTGGCTGTTGCAGGGGGCGGTGTCGACCCCGCAGGCAAGGCACCAGGCGAGGCGACGCCTGGAGCAGGGGGCGTTTCCGCCCGAAGCCAGGGTGGAAGTCCGCGCCCGGGGGCCCCTGGCGGCCATCGTCGGTATGCAATCCCCCTATGCGGCGCAGCGCAGCATAGTGGCCCTGCTGGCCAACGACGAAGCGGATTTCCGGTTGTTGCGCGCCACCCTGGGCGACAGCCGCCGCTTGGCGGCGGTATCGGGCTCGGTGGCGCTGGTCCGCGCGAGCGGGGTGGAGAGCCAGCTGGTGGGAAGCCAGTACTATGTGGGCTATCTGCCCTGGTGGCTGAAGATCTGGTTCCTGCTGTCCAGTCACCCGGTGCTGCTGGCCGGTTTGACGGTGCTGTGCACCCTGCTGGCCGCCTTCCTGCTGTGGCGAGCCCTGCGCTGGGCGGCGCACCGCCGTCGGCATGAGGCGTAAGTCATGAAAGCGGCGCTGTTCCTGCTGATGCTGCTGGCGATGCCGGTTTCCGCACAGGAGCCGCAATGCGTCTGGCCGGCCTGGGAGCGGTACAAGGCGGCCATGATGACCGAAGACGGCCGCATCATCGACCATTCCTCACCACGGGCCATCACCACCTCCGAAGGGCAGAGCTATGCCATGTTCTTCGCCCTGGTGGCCGATGACCGGCACAGCTTCCGGCGGCTGCTCGACTGGACCATAGATAACCTGGCCGGCGGCAATTTGAGCCGGCAATTACCGGCCTGGCTGTGGGGACGCGACGAAGAGGGGCGGTGGCGGGTGCTGGATGACAACAATGCCAGCGACTCCGATCTGTGGATTGCCTACAACCTGCTGGAAGCCGGTCGCCTCTGGCAGGAGCCGGAATACAGCCGGTTGGGCACCGAGCTGTTGTGGCGTTCGGCCGCCCAGAGCCTGCGCATGCTGCCCGGCCTGGGCCTGGCATTGCTGCCCGGTACCCTAGGCTTCGAGTCGGCGGAGGGCTGGCGGCTCAACCCCAGCTATCTCCCCCCGCAGTTGCTGCAACGCTTCGCCGCCCAGTCCCGGATATGGGCGGAGCTGGCAGAGACCAGCCGCCGGCTGCTGCTGGAGGGGGCTCCCCGGGGGCTGGCGCCGGACTGGCTGCGGTGGCAGCCCGGAGCAGGAGTGGCGGAGGCAGCCGAGCTGGCCGGCGGCAGCTATGATGCCATCCGGGTTTATCTGTGGCTGGGCATGCTGGATGAGCGCACCCGCGGCGCGAGCGAGTTGCTGGCGCATTTCACGCCCATGCTGGAGCATACCGCCGCCGACGGGTGGCCGCCCGAGCGGGTGGACCGGCTGAGCGGCAGCGCCAGCGGTACCGGCCCGGCGGGTTTTTCCGCCGCCCTGTTGCCGATGCTCAGCCGCGACCGGCGTTTCGACGCGGTGTTGCAGCGCCAACTCGAGCGGCTGCGCACCCAGCCACCGGAAGCCGATGCCTACTATAACCAGTCGTTGCTGCTGTTCGGCCTGGGCTGGTACCAGGGGCGTTACCGTTTCGACCAGGAGGGCCGGCTGCAGCCGGCATGGGACAGCCTATGCGAACAATAGCCCTATTCCCCGCTTGTCTGGTACTGCTCAACACCCTGGCGGTGGCGCAGCCCGTTTCACCGGAACAGCAGCGGGAGTGGCTGCTTGAGCGGCTGCGCACCGGCCAGGCGATCTACCGGGACGACATAGTGCGTGACGCCCTCGGGCGGCTCGAGCTGATTGCCCCCGACCATCCCGACGTGGTGCTGACCCGGCTGTCGATGCTGCTGCAGGCCGGAAACCGGCAGGAAGCCGAGCAACTGCTGCACGAGCTGCGCCGGCGGGGAGCGGATGACCGCCTGCTGCGCCGGGGCGAGGTGCTCCTGACGCTGCACGACCGGGACGGCCGGCTCCAGTTGCAGCAGGCGCGCCTGCTGGCGGCGAGCGGCCAGACGGACAAGGCCGTGGCACAGTATCAGGCCTTGTTCGGGGACGAGCCGCCCGATTTTGCGCTGGCGCTGGAGTATTGGGGGCTATGGAGCGCCGTGGCCGGCCAGCGGTCCGCTGCCGTGGCCGAGTTGCAGGCCCTGGAGCGGCGTTATCCGGGCAATATAGAGCTGCGTAAGTTGTTGGTTAGACTGCTGTTTGCCGAAGCGAGGCCCGATGAGGCCCTGGCCCTGTTGGGGAAGTTGGCGATGGATCCGGGTGCCCGCGACAGTGCGGCGGAAACCGAGTTCGGTTACCTGCACGAGTTGCCGGTCGGCCAGGAGAGCGTGCAGGGGTGGGAGCGCTTCCTGCGGCGTTATCCCGATGCTCCCCTGGCGTCTTCGGCCAGCGAGCGGCTGCAGCAACAGCAACGCCTGCTGGCCGATCCGGCCTGGCAGGCGGGCCAGCGGGGAAGGTCGCTGGTGGAGGCCGGGCGCCATGCCCAGGCCGAGGCGCCGTTGCGCCAGGCCCTGCGTCGTTATCCCGAAGAGGCCGGCCTGCACGGCGCCCTGGGACAGGTGCTGATCCAGCAAGGCCACTATCAGGCCGCCGCCAGCGCCCTGGCCGAGGCAATGCGGCTGGAGCAGAATGGCTACCTGATCAGCAAATGGCAGGAGCTGCACAACTACAGCCACAGCCTGATCTGGCTGCAGCGGGGGGAAGCGGCGCTGGCCGCGGGCCAGTACGAGGTGGCCCGGCAGGCCTACCGGCGGGCCCGTGGGCTCAGGCCCGGGGATGTCGAGGGCCTGCTCGGCCTGGCCGAGCTCGCCCTGGCCGAGGGCGACGACCGGGCGGCGGAGCGATGGCTGCAGCAGGCGCAACGGGAGCGGCCCAACCATGACCGGCTGCTCTATGCCCTGGTCGATTTTTACCGGGAGCGGGCGCCCGAGCAGGCGATGGCGGTGCTCGATGCCTTGCCGCCGGCACGGCGCCTGGATTTTTCCGCGCTGCGCCATCGCGTGCAGCTGGACTGGCTGGAACGGCAGATAGCGGCCGCGCTGGCCGGTGATGACCGGAACGCCGCCACCGCCTTGCTGCAACAGGCGGTGGCATGGGCGCCGTCCGACCCCTGGCTGACCTATCGCCTGGCGAATTTGCTGGTGGAGCAGGGCCGGCTGAACAGCGCCGACGACCAGTTTGTCCGGCTGCTGGCCTGGTCGGGTGGCGGGCCGGAAGTGCGCTATGCGCATGGCCTCTACCTCTCCGCGCAGGAGCGGGATCCGGAGGCGCTGGCGACGCTGCGGGCGATTCCCGGGGCGGAGTGGGATCAGGCCATGGTGGATCTGGCCGCGCGGCTGGAAGGCCGGCAGCGCCGCACCCGGGCCCAGGCCTTGCGCGATGCCGGCGACGGCGAGGCGGCCGAGGCGTTGCTGCTGGCGCAGCCGGGGCCGGAAGCGCGGCTCATGCTGGCCGGCTGGGCTTACCAGGACCGGCGCTACCCGGACGCCATGTGGCACTATCGGGAAGCGCAGCAACTGGCACCCGGCAGCGTGGAGGCGGCCCTGGGGCAGGCCGAAACCCACTTGGCGCAGGGCCAGAGCGACGCGGCCCGCGCGCTGCTGGCGCGACTGGAATGGCCGGCCGATGCCGGCCTTAACGCCCGCCGCCGCCACGCCAACCTGCTGGCGGCGACCGGGGAGGGGGAGCGGGCGGAGCAGGTGTTTGCGCAACTGCTTGCCACCGAGCCGGACGATCCCCTGCTGTATCGGGACGCGGCCCGCTTTCGGGCGAGCCGGGAGCCGCAGCAGGCCCTCGCTATGTATGCGCGCGGCCTGGCCGCCGCCGGGCTGCTGGCACCGGCGCAGGCCAACTCCCGTGACGATCGGGCCTTGACCCGGGCCAGCCGGCCCCAGGACCAGGACGGTTGGCTCGAATCCAGCCTGCGGGCGGACGTGGCGCGGTTGTACCTGCAGCAGTCCCCGACCGTCCAGCTGCAGCATAACCTGGGCTGGCGCACCGACAACAATCCCTCCGGGGTGTCCGATCTTCGCCTGCAGACCAGCATGTTGCGTATCGAGGTTCCCCGGGGCGCGGGCCGCTGGCTGATGCAGGCGGAACGGGTCCAGCTGGAGCCTGGCCGGCCGGAGGCGCGCGATAAGTTCGGCAGCTGCAATTACAGCCTGGCCGGCTGCCGGTTCGACGGACTCGACACGACCGGCGCCGGTCTGGCGGTGGGATGGGAAGGGGAGCGCTGGTCCTGGGACATAGGCCATACCCCCTTTGGCTTCGAGCTCGCCAGCGGGCTGGGCGGGGTGAATTACCAGGGCGACTGGCGCGACTGGGGATACCGCTGGACCCTGTCGCGCCGGCCCATGAGCAATTCGCTCGTTTCCTATGCGGGGGCGGTGGATCCCGTGACCGGCACCGCCTGGGGGGGGGTGACCGCCAACGGCGTGACGCTGGGGCTCAGCCGGGATAAGGGCGAGGCCGACGGCATCTGGTCCAGCCTGGGAGCCCACAGCCTGCGCGGTCAGAACCTGGACGCCAATTATCGGCTGAGCGCCATGGGCGGCTATTATTACCGCCTGGTCGACAAGGCGGACGAGCGGCTGAGGGCCGGCGCCTCGCTGATGTATTGGCATTATGGCAAGGACTTGAGCGAAGACACCCTGGGGCAGGGCGGCTACTACAGCCCCCAGCAGTATCTGTCATTCGGCCTGCCGCTCGGTTATGCCCGGCGTGGCGATGACTGGTCGGTGGCGCTGGAAGGCTCCCTGAGCTGGTCTTACGCCAAGTCCGATGGTGGGGATGCGCTCTACCTGGACGACACCGCCGCGCGGATACTGCAGGCCGGCGCCAGCCCCGATCCGCAGGCGGATCAGTTCAATAGCGCATCCCGCAGCAGTGGCCTGGGAATGCGGCTGCAGGGGCGGGCAGAGCGCCGGCTGAGCGATCACTGGATACTGGGCGGCGGCATCAACTGGCAGCACAGCCGCAACTACGCGCCGGGCCAGGCCTTCCTCTATCTGCGCTACAGTTTCACCCCCTGGCAGGGCAGCCTGCCGCTGCCGGTAGAGCCCGTCACGCCCTATGCCGACTGGCGGTAGCGTTGCCGCCGGCAAGGGAAGGAGTCAAATAAAAAAGGGATGCATTCGCATCCCTTTAGCCGATTTTTCGGACGTTACAGGATAATATCCTGCAGTGCCCGGTCCTTGCGCGACAGGATATGGGTCGAACGGATGCGGCGGATGGTGCGCGACTTGCCGCGGATCACCAGGGTTTCGGTGTGGGCATAGTGGCCGTCGCTGCTGATGCCTTCCAGCAGATCACCCTTGGTAATGCCGGTGGCGGCGAAGATGACGTTGTCGGTGCGGGCCATGTCTTCCAGCTTCAATATCTTGCCGACCTCGATGCCCATCTGCTTGCAGCGCTCGATCTCCTGCCGGCCCAGTTCCAGGTTTTCCTCGTCCGGGCCCTTCACCTCATAGCGCGGCACCAGCCGGGCCTGCATGTCGCCGTCCAGGGAGCGTATCACGGCGGCGGAAATCACCCCCTCAGGGGCGCCACCCACCCCGTAGAGCATGTCCACTTCACTTTCCGGGATACAGGCCAGGATGGATGCGGCCACGTCGCCGTCGGGAATGGCGAATACCCGCACACCCAGGGCCTGCATGGTCTTGATCGCCTTGTCGTGGCGCGGCTTGGCCAGGGTGATCACGGTGACGCGGGACAGGGGCTTGTTCAGTGCCTTGGCCACCGCCTTGATGTTCTGCTCCAGGGACTTGGTCAGATCGATGGCGCCTTTGGCGCCGGCGCCGACGATCAGCTTTTCCATGTACATATCGGGGGCACGCAGGAAGGCGCCCTTCTCACCCACCGCCATCACCGCCAGGGCGTTGGACTGGCCCATGGCGGTCATGCGGGTGCCTTCGATGGGATCCACCGCGATATCCACCTCGTCACCGCCCAGACCGACCTTCTCACCGATATAGAGCATGGGCGCCTCGTCGATCTCGCCCTCGCCGATCACCACCTCGCCGCTGATCTCGATTTCGTTCAGCACATGACGCATGGCCGCCACGGCCGCCGCATCGGCGATGTTTTTGTCGCCCCGGCCCAACCACTTGTAGCCCGCCAGGGCGGCCGCTTCGGTCACCCGGGAAAATTCAATGGCCAATTCACGTCTCATGGAGTTTTCCTAAATAATTCAGATAGTCGCTATTTACCCAGGATCCGCTGGCGGAAGATGCGGTAGACGTCGGGGAGCTGCTCCACCCCGGTCACGCACACGTCCAGATCGTGCAGCTTGCCGTCCTTGATGCCGTACACCCAGCCGTGCACCGACAGCGGCTGGCCGCGTTTCCAGGCGTTCTGCACTATGGTGGTGTGGCACAGGTTGGCCACCTGCTCCACCACGTTCAGCTCGCACATGTAGTCTTCCCGCACCTGCTGGTCTTCTATCGCTTCCAGCGCTTCCTGGTGTTTGTAGTAGATGTCCTTGATATTGCGCAGCCAGTTGTCGATCAGCCCCAGCTCCTTGTTCTGCATGGCGGCCAGGACGCCGCCGCAGCCGTAGTGGCCGCAGACGATGATGTGTTTCACCTTGAGCGCTTCGACGGCGTATTGTACCACCGACAGGCAGTTGAAGTCCGTATGCACCACCAGGTTGGCCACGTTGCGGTGCACGAACACATCGCCGGGCAGCAGCCCGGTGAGCTGGTTGGCGGGTACCCGGCTGTCGGAGCAGCCGATCCACAGGTATTCGGGGGCCTGCTGCAGTGACAGCTTCTCGAAGAACGTCGGGTCTTCGGCCTTGATTTGTTCGGCCCATTCCCGGTTGTTGTCGAACAGATGCTTCAGAATTTTCATGGGGGCTATCCTGCTTTCCAATGGTTGATATGCTCACGGAAAAAAGGCCCCATCGGGGCCTTTTCCACTGATTTGTTATCGCTCAGGCATCCATGGCGGCCTTGAGTTTTTTCAATGCGGTTTTCTCCAGCTGGCGAATGCGCTCGGCGGAGACCCCGTACTCGTCGGCCAGGCTCTGCAGCGTGGTCTTGTCGTCTTCGTCCAGCCAGCGGGCCTGGATGATACGCTGGCTGCGCTCATCGAGGGCGGACAGGGCGGCGCGTAAACGACGGTTGGCGCTCTCTTCCCAGTTCGCCTCTTCCACCTGGTGGGCCACATCCGAGCTCTTGTCTTCCAGATAATGCACCGGCGAGAAACTGGTGTCCTTGTCGTCGTCATCGGAGGCCAGGTCGAAGGCCTGATCCTGGGCGCTCATGCGCGACTCCATCTCCAGCACCTCGGTGGGCGACACCCCCAGGTCCTGGGCGACGGTTTCTACTTCCTGCTGGTTGAACCAGCCCAGCCGCTTCTTGGACTTGCGCAGGTTGAAGAACAGCTTGCGCTGGGCCTTGGTGGTGGCCACCTTGACCACCCGCCAGTTACGCAGCACATATTCGTGGATCTCGGCCTTGATCCAGTGTACCGCGAAGGACACCAGGCGCACGCCCACCGTGGGGTCGAAGCGCTTGACCGCCTTCATCAGGCCGATATTGCCTTCCTGGATCAAATCCGCCTGGGGCAGGCCATAGCCGGAATAGCTCTTGGCGATGTGCACCACAAAGCGCAGATGGGACATGATCAAGCTACGGGCGGCACCGAGATCGCCGTCATTCTGCAGCCGTTCGGCCAATGATTTTTCTTCTTCCGCGCTGAGCACGGGAATGGTATTCACCGCCTGGATATAGGCCTCCAGGCTGCCCTGGGGGACCAGGGAAAAATGGCGCTGAAAATCTGTCGTCATCAAACTCGTGTTCATTACATGACTCCGTATCAAACGGCTGCGGTTCGCACCCTGCAATGACCTGGGTTGTCTGGTTCCGTAGGCAACGGGCTGCGGAAAATGTATTTATCTTATACTAAATGTCAAGCCGGATCGCCTTTCGCTGCCCATTTCAGACCACAAACAGCGGTAAAGGTTCAGCCCGGCTCTATCGCCCTGATATGGCGTCGCACCGAAAAGCCGGAAGCCAGCAGGCTGAGCAGGGTGCCGGTCAGGATCAGCCACAGGCTTTCCCGCAAGCCCAGCCCCAGCAGGTGGAAGTCGCTCTGGTACAGGGCGGCCAGGGCATTGACCTTGTGGCTGAGCCAGAACACCATCACCAGGGTCAGCCACCAGGCCAGCAGGCCGCCGATAATGCCGTACCACAGGCCGACATATAAAAACGGCCGCTGGATGAATCCCTCGGTCGCCCCCACCAGCTTCATCACTTCAATTTCGTAACGGCAGTTGAGAATATTGAGCCGCAGGGTATTGCTCACCACCAGCAGCACCCCGGCCAGCAGCAACACCGCCATGCCCACCACCGCCTGGCGCAGCAGGTCCACTATGCCCGACAAGCGGGCCAGCCAGGCCATGTCCAGCCGGGCCGTAGCGACCGCCGGCTCGGCGTGTATATCGGCCAGCAACAGCTCGGCCGCTTCCGGCACCCGGCCGCTTTCCGACAGATTGAGGATAAACACCGCGGGCAGGGGATTGTCCTCCAGCAGCGACAGCGCCTCGGCAAAGCCGGCGGCGCCGCTGAAATCAGACAGGCCCTGCTCGGGGCTGATGTAGGTGATCTTGTCGATCTCTTCCATTCCCCCCAGGCGTTGTTGCAAGTCGGTGATCTGGGCCGCGTTGACCCCCTGCTGCAGGTAGAGGCTGATCTGGGCCTGGCTCTGCCAGAACTGGCTCACCGACTCGGCATTTTTCAGCAGCACATAAAAACTGGCCGGCAACGCCAGGCTGACCCCCAGTACCGCTATGGTCATCAGCGAACTCAGGGGGGTACGCCACAACTCCCCCAGACTGGCGAACAGCTGGCGCAGGTGATCCACCCAGTACATGGCCAGCCGCTGGGGCCAGGCCAGTTTGTGTCCTTGCTTGCTCATGCGGGCTCCTCCGCCTGCATACGACCGGCGTTCAGGGTCAGGGTGCGGTAACGCAGGGAATTGATAAGGCCGGTGTCGTGGGTGGCGATCAGCACGCTCACCCCCACCCGGTTGAAGGCCTCGAACAGGCGCAGTATCTCCATCGACAGCTCCGGATCCAGGTTACCGGTGGGTTCGTCCGCCAGCAGCAACGACGGCTTGTTGACGATGGCCCGGGCGATGCCGACCCGCTGCTGCTCGCCGCCGGAAAGCATCGGTGGAAAATAGCGATCCTTGCCGTGCAGGCCGACCTTGTCGAGCGCCGCCGATACCCGCCGGCGGATATCCTGGTGGCTGTAGCCCTCGATCACCAGCGGCAGCGCCACGTTGTCGAACACGGTGCGGGCATTGATCAGGTGATGATCCTGAAAAATCATGCCGATACGCCGGCGCACATAGGGAATATCGCCCCGGCGGATGCGGCTGACGTCCTGGCCATTGAAAAAGACCTGGCCGTCGGTAGGTCGCTCCATCACGCTGATCAGCTTGAGCAGGGTACTCTTGCCGGCGCCGGAATGGCCGGTCAGGTACGCCATTTCTCCTTTCTGGAGGTGAAAGCTGACCCTCTGCAGGGCCTGAAAGCCGCCGCTGTATACCTTGCTAACCTGCTCGAAGCGGATCATTTATTCTTCCCGGCTAAAGAGAGCGTCGATAAAGTCTTTTGAGTTGAAGGGGCGCAAGTCGTCGATTTTCTCGCCCACCCCGATGTAGCGGATAGGAATACCAAACTTGTCGGCCACCGCAAAGATCACCCCGCCCTTGGCGGTACCGTCCAGCTTGCTCAGGGTAATACCGGTGATGGGCACGGCCTCGTTGAAGATCTTGGCCTGGCTCAGGGCGTTCTGGCCGGTGCCCGCGTCCAGGGTCAGCATGATCTCGTGCGGCGCGGCGGCATCCACCTTCTGCATCACCCGCACGATTTTCTTCAGCTCCTCCATCAGGTGCGCCTTGTTCTGCAGGCGCCCGGCGGTGTCGGCAATCAGCACGTCTATCTTGCGCGCCTTGGCCGCCTGCACCGCATCGAAGATCACCGAGGCGGCGTCGGCGCCGGTGTGCTGCGCGATCACCGGTATCCGGTTGCGCTCGCCCCACACCTGCAGCTGCTCCACCGCCGCGGCACGGAAGGTATCGCCGGCGGCCAGCATCACCGATTTGCCTTCGGCCTGGAACTGGCGCGCCAGCTTGCCGATGGTGGTGGTCTTGCCCACGCCGTTGACGCCCACCATCAGGATCACATAGGGCTGGTGTTCGCCGTCGATCACCAGGGGCTTGTCCACCTTGGCCAGGATCTCGCCCATTTCCTCCTTCAGCAGCTCGTACAGCGCTTCGCCGTCCTTCAACTGGCGACGGCTGGCCTGACGGGTCAGGTTGTCGATGATCGACATGGTGGTTTCCACCCCCAGATCGGCGGTGAGCAGCTGGGTTTCCAGCTCCTCGAACAGCTCGTCGTCGATCTTCTTGCCGCGGAACAGACCGAAGAAACCGGACCCCAGGTTCTGCCGGGTCTTGAGCAGGCCCTGCCTGAGGCGGGCAAAGAAGCCCGGCTTGGGCGCCTTGGCCGCTTCCGCCTCGGCCCGGGCGGCTTCCTCGGCCAACCGGGCTTGCTCTGCCGCTTCCTCTTCGGCCGCCAGACGGGCCTCTTCTTCTACGGCTTGTCGAGCTTCTTCCTCTGCCCGCACGGCGGCTTCCGCCGCCAGGCGGGCCTGCTCCGCCGCTTCGGCTGCCGCCGCCAGACGGGCCTGCTCCGCCGCTTCGGCTGCCGCCGCCAGGCGGGCCTGCTCCGCCGCTTCGGCTGCCGCCGCCAGGCGGGCCTGCTCCGCCGCTTCGGCTGCCGCCGCCAGACGGGCCTGCTCCGCCGCTTCGGCTGCCGCCGCCAGGCGGGCCTGCTCCGCCGCTTCGGCTTCCGCCGCCAACCGGGCCTGCTCCGCGGCCTCGGCTGCCGCCGCCAACCGGGCCTGCTCCGCGGCTTCGGCTTCCGCCGCCAACCGGGCCTGCTCCGCGGCTTCGGCTTCCGCCGCCTGCCGGGCCTGCTCCGCGGCTTCGGCTTCCGCCGCCTGCCGGGCCTGCTCCGCGGCTTCGGCTTCCGCTGCCAACCGGGCCTGCTCTGCGGCTTCGGCTTCCGCCGCCAGACGGGCCTGTTCTTCCGCCTCCCGTTCGGCCAGAGCTCCTTCTACCTCCGCCACGCCGGCTTCGGCCTCCGGCGCAATGGCCGACTGCTCCGTCGCCTGTTGTTCTTCTGCTGTGTCCCGCTGCTCTTCTTTGTTCTTGCCAAAGCCCAGCCAAGAGAAAAAACCTTTTTTCGCCATCCTGCTCTTACTCGCTTGTATCGGGGAGGAGATTAGTTCTGGCCGTTGCCCGGCCCCTTCATTAGAATACCCGCCCCTTAGGGGTGCAAAACCGCCTTATACTAGCATTTTATTGAAAGACGGCGAAACGAGATGGCAAAAGCAAAAACGGGTGGTGCCACCGCCTCGGGCCCGGGGCAGATTCGCCTGATCGGTGGTCAGTGGCGGGGCCGCAAGCTGCCGGTGCTCAACAGTGAAGGACTCAGACCTACCTCAGACCGGGTAAAGGAAACGCTGTTCAACTGGCTGATGTTCGACATCCGCGGTTGTCGCTGTCTCGATCTGTTCGCCGGCAGCGGCAGCCTGGGTTTCGAGGCCCTGTCGCGCGGCGCCGCCGAAGTCGTGCTGGTGGAACAAGACGCTAAAGTGGCGCAGCAGTTGCGGCGTAATCTGGCCAGCCTGCCCGGAGCCCGGGGGGAAGTGGTCAATGCCGATGCCCTCGATTATCTGCAAACGCCTGCAACCCCCTTCGATCTGGTGTTTCTGGATCCGCCGTTTCACCGGGAGCTGCTACCGGCTGCCTGCAGATGGCTGGAGCAGGCCGGCTGGCTGAGCGATGCAGCCAAAATCTATATCGAGCGGGAGCAAGGACCCGCTTCCCCGCCATTGCCCGCCAACTGGCGGTTGCTGAAAGACAAGCAGGCCGGTCAGGTCTGTTATCAACTTTATCAACGGGAGCATGTGGAATGAAGGTGTTGAATATACTGATGCGGCTGGTCATGCTGGTGTTCTGGGCTGGCATTATCTATGCGCTGACCGGGCCCGAGATCGAGGAGGTCGGCTCCATGCCGATGATCCTGGGCGGCGTGGTACTGTTCATGCACCTGCTGCAGATGCTGATGCTCAAGCAGGCGGCCCAACTGCTCGGCCCCACCCTGAAAGACTACCTGGAGGTGCTGGTATTCGGTTCTTTTGCCATGCATCGCCATCGTGCCCGCTTGAAGGAGCTGATGGAGCAGGCGCGCTAACGGGCGTTATTCTTCGGTGTCGGACTCGTGTCCGCACTGCCAGCAGATCTCGAAACTGGCGGCGTTGCTCTCTCCGCAGCGCCGGCACCGCCAGGAGCCAGGGCTCCCCCGCCGATATTTTTCCAGTATAAGGCGGCTTAGCTCCAGATCCCGGGGGTGGATAAGCAGGGTCACTTCCACCGCGTTCATCGGCAGTTCCCCCAAGGCACCAGAGAGAGCCTCGCCCTGCAGACAGACCTCGATGCCGGCCACTTCCAGTGCGCCCTTCAGGGTATGGGCCTCCAGGCTGTTGGCCGCCTGATATACCGGGATCCACTCGCTCATCGCTTTCCTCGGGAGATCGCAGATAGAAAAAGGGGGTGACATCATGTCACCCCCTTTTGGGTTGTCGTATGGTTAATCCTTAAACCAAGTTGCTCCCTGCAATCCTTGACATTACCTTATCCTTAAGGTGTTCCTCTTCCCGATCCGTCGGTGTGTCCTGGTCATCCTGACCGCGGTTCATCCTGAGCCGCTCGACTGTCTCCGTCCTGGGAGGTGTCCCTTACCGCATCCTGCGGTGTTCCTTTCGCCTTTCCTGGCAGCCCGTCTTCCTGACAGACTTCCTTGCTCCTTGCCCTTCTAACTATAGAGAAGTTTGAGAATCCCTCAAGGCACCAGACTCGCAGAAAAGTTCAACTCATTCATGCAAAAACATATATCACATTGATAATAAAATGAAAAATACGTGTTTTACCGTAAAATTCCCTATATAAAAACGTTTTCTCCAGCCCTACATTGAGAGATCTCTTACAGGGTGAAGAGTGGAAATCGCAAGGTCTTCCCCTGGTTTAAAAACCGTGGCGTCAGAACAGATCGCCGCTTAGGATAAAATGGTCTAATAAAAGGAGTCATCATGAACAGACTGGAATTGCCATCGGCGCTGGTAGACCTCGACTGGCTGGCGGCACATCTCACCCATCCCGATCTGGTGGTGCTGGACGCCAGCTGGCATATGCCCGCCGCCCACCGTGATGGCGAGCGGGAATGGCACCGTCAGCGTATTCCCGGTGCCCGTTTCTTTGATTTCGATCATCGCATCAAGGATCCCCACAGTCCCCTGCCGCATATGCTGCCCGACGAAGTCCTGTTCTCCCGCTCGGCAGCGGAGCTGGGTATAGATAACCACCACAGTATCGTCGTTTATGACAGCAGCGGCATCTTCTCCGCGCCCCGGGCCTGGTGGATGTTCAGGGCCATGGGGCATGAGCAGGTGGCGGTGCTGGATGGCGGCCTGCCCGCCTGGCTGGAGGCAGGGCTGCCCCTGGAGCAGGGCGAACCGGCTCCGGTTGCCGGCGGGCACTTCGTCGCCCGCCGGCAGAGTGTCTGGATTGCGGACGCCGGCCAGGTCGAAGCCGCATTGCGGGATGAGGGCTATCGGGTGCTGGACGCCCGCAGCCGCGAGCGCTTCAGTGGTGAAGCACCGGATCCCCGCCCTGGCGTGCGGCCGGGCCATATGCCGGGCGCCCTTTGCCTGCCATTCGGAGAGCTGCTGGCACAAGGCCATATGCAGCCCAAGCCGGTGCTGGAGCAGAAACTGGCCGGCCTGCTGGCACAGGATCAACGGCTTATCTGCAGTTGCGGCTCAGGCGTCACCGCCGCCATAGTGGCGCTGGCGGCCCATATTGCCGGCCACGAGGAAATTGCCGTCTATGACGGTTCATGGGCGGAGTGGGGCGGCTCGAGCACACTGCCGGTGATCCAGGGCCAATAGCCAGTCATAGAAAAGCCCGCCATACGGGCTTTCCGGCTGTGCGCGCCAGGACCCGCCTTCACCCGAGTTCCGCCCGCCCTGGCTCGGCATGAGCGTTGGGCGGGGGTGAGCGGCTACCGCAGGGCCGGGGCCGAGCGGCACGGCCCACCCGCTGGCAGGATGTGACCAAGCCCGGATGCCGGGCCCTGGTCGTTTGGGCGCTCAGTCCTGCCGGCTGCCCCTGGTCAGGATCGCCGGGTCCAGCAACTGGCGCAGCTCTTCTTCCGACAGGCCGCTGTGCTCCAGGGCCACTTCCAGTATGGGCCTGCGTTCCGCATAGGCTTGTTTCGCGATCTCGGCGGCCCTGGCGTAGCCGATCACCGGGTTGAGGGCGGTCACCAGTATGGGGTTCTTGGCCAGGCTCTGGTCGATATGCTCCTGGTTGACGGTAAAGCCGGCGATGGTGTCGGCCAGCAGCGGGCAGCTGTTGGCCTGCAGCCGGATCATGGTGAGCAGGTTGTTGGCCACCAGCGGCAGCATGACGTTGAGCTGGAAGTTGCCCGACTGGCCCGCCACCGTGATGGCGGTATCCAGCCCGATCACCTGGGCGGAGACCATGGCCACCGCCTCGGGGATCACCGGGTTGACCTTGCCGGGCATGATGGAAGAGCCGGGCTGCAGCGCCGGCAACTGGATCTCGGCCAGGCCGGTGAGCGGGCCCGAGTTCATCCAGCGCAGATCGTTGGCGATCTTCATCAGCGCCACCGCCAGGGTCTTGAGCTGGCCTGAGAGCTCCACCGCCGTGTCCTGGCTGCTCAGGCTGTAGAAATAGTCGTCCGCCGGACAGAAGTCGAGGCTGGTGTGGCGGTTGAGGTAGTCGCAGGCCAGCTCGGCCTGACGCGGGTCGGCGTTGATGCCGGTGCCGATGGCGGTGCCGCCCAGGGCCAGTTGCTGCAACCGGCTTTGCAGCCCTTCCAGCCGTTCCCGGCCGTGGCGCACCTGGGTGGCCCAACCGCCCAGCTCCTGGTCGAAGCGCAGGGGCATGGCGTCCATCAGGTGGGTGCGGCCGGTTTTCACCTGATCCTGCAGTTGCTCGGCTTTGGTGAGGATGGCCTGCTCCAGCCGGTGCAGGGCGGGCAGCAGCTCGCGGCTGAGACCGAGGGCGGCACTGACGTGGATGGCGGAGGGGATGACGTCATTGGAGCTCTGCCCCATGTTGACGTCGTCGTTGGCGGCCACTTCCCGGCCCAGGCTGGCGGCGGCCAGGTGGGCCAGCACCTCGTTCAGGTTCATGTTGGTGCTGGTGCCGGAGCCGGTCTGGTAGACGTCGATCGGAAAGGCGTCGGCATGGCGGCCGGCGATGACCTCTTCGGCGGCCTTGATGATGGCGTCGGCCTTGTCCTGCTCCAGCCGTCGGAGTTCACCGTTGGCATGGGCGCAGGCCGCCTTGATCTTGGCCAGGGCGCGGATAAAGGGGCCGGGCAGATGCTGGCCGGAGATGGGGAAGTTGTTGATGGCGCGCTGGGTCTGGGCGCCGTAGAGGGCATCGGCGGGCACCTGGATATCGCCCATGGAGTCCCGTTCGGTTCTCATCTTCATTACCCTTTCCTTCTGTTGTTGGCCTGGGGCTGCGCAAACAAGAAGCTGTTATTCTTTGGTCTTTTTCAGCCTTTATTCATACAGGCAACAGCTTAGCACTCCTTCCCGGGGCCGGAAGCCCTGGCCCTGCAAAAAGGCGGTGAGGCCCTCTCGCTCTGCTTCCGGCGCCTGCGCCGGATCGCACTCGAGCCGGGTCAGGCCCGCCGCCTTCGCCTCCTGTCTTACCTGGCGCAGCAATTCGCTGCCGATACCCCGGCGGCGGGTCAGGTCGCGCACCGCGATAAAGCCGAGCCGTTCATGCTGACGCCAGGCCAGGGCTACCGCCCTGTCGTTGAAGGTGGCGAGGTAGAACAGGGCCTGGTCGGGCAGCGGTGTCGCCTGCAAGATCAAGGCGGTGTGGGCTCGGTGTTGTTCGGGAAGCTGGGAGAGGCAAGATACGGTCAGGCGCATAATGGGATCCTTTGCCATAAAGGCATCAGTTTAACATGAAGCGCGCCGGTGCAATCGTTATACTGGGCAATCCTGTCGAGAGGTCAGTTCATGGAATGTCGAAGCGGTTGCGGTGCCTGCTGTATCGCCCCCAGTATCAGTGGGCCCATACCGGGCATGCCGGAGGGCAAGGCCGCCGGCGAAGCCTGTATTCATCTGCTGGCGGACATGCGCTGCGGTCTGTTCGGCCAGCCGGAGCGGCCGCCGGTGTGCGATCGCTTCAAGGCCGCCGAGGATGTCTGCGGGGGGAGCCGCAGCGAGGCGCTTTGGCTTATCGACGAGCTGGAATCAGCGACGCGCTAGCCAGGGCTGGGGATCGATGGCCTGGCCCTGGTAGCGGATTTCGAAATAGAGCCCGGGCTGGCTTTGGCCGCCGCTTTCGCCACTCAGCGCGACGGCCTGGCCGGCGCTGACCTTGTCGCCGGGCCCCTTGAGCAGGGACTGGTTATGGCCGTAGAGGCTCAGGTAGCCCTTGCCGTGGTCGATCACCATCACCATGCCGAAGCCGTTGAGCCAGTCGGCGTACACCACCTGGCCATTGGCCACCGCCTTGACTTCCTGCCCCGGTCGGCCGCCGATCAACAGGCCTTTCCAGCTCAGCTCGCCGGTACGGCGGGCGCCGAAGCGATGAATCAGCTGGCCGTTGAGCGGCCAGGGCAGGGAGCCCTTGGCCAGGCCACCGAAGCTGCCGGTGGCGGGCGCCACCACAGGCGTGCGGCCCGAGCCGCCGCCCGAAGGGGCGCTTTGCCGCCTCGGCGCCTGTTCCCGCTCGGCCCGCTCCTGGGCCAGGCGTTCCCGCCCCGCCGCCTGTTCCCGTTCGGCCCGCTCCCGGGCCAGGCGTTCCCGCTCCAGCCGCTCCCGTTCCGCCTTTTCCCGGGCGGCCTGCTCGCGGGCCGCCCTTTCCTGGGCGGCCTTGATCTGCCGCTCCAGCTGGTTGGCGGACTGTTGCAGGCTGGTCAGGCGTTGGTTGCCCTGCTCCAGGCTGGCGTTGAGTTTTTTCAGGGTGTCACTGCGCTTGGCCTGCTGATCATTGAGCTTCTGCTGCTCGCCCTGCTGACGGGCCAGCAACTGGTTGAGCTGCTGGCGGCTCTGCTCCGCCTGGCGACGGTTGTCGGCCAGTTGCTCCCGGGTTTGGGCCAGCTCTTTCAGGGCGGCGGCCCGGGCCTGATTGAGGTGGGCATAATAGTGCAGCAGCCGATCGATGTCGGTGCTGTCCTGGCCGTTCAGCAGTAATTTCAGGTAATCGTGGCGGCCATTCTGGTAGGCGGCCCTGAGCTGTTCCGCCAGCAATCGTTGCTGGCGTTCGGACTGTTGGTTGAGTTCCCCGTGTTCCCGATCCAGTCGGGCCAGGTTGACTTCGAGTTCCGTCAGCCGGTTGCGGGTCTGGTTCAGCTCCCGCGCCAGGGCGGAGATAGCCTTTTCATCCTTGGCGAGCTGCTGTTGCAGTTCCTTTACCTGCTTTTGCTGCTGCTGGACATCCTGCCGTTGACCGGCGATCTGCCCCTGCACCTTCTTGAGTTCGGCGCCGTCGTCCGCCCAAGCAAAAGCACCGGCCATCAGGCCGGTGCTAAGCAATAATGAAGTAATCAGTCTTTGCCTGCCCATAGGGCCCTGATTATTTCAGAACCATCAGAGGCTTGCCAGTCATTTGCTCGGGGATTTGCATGCCCATCAGGCTCAGCATGGTCGGCGCCAGATCCGACAGCTTGCCGCCCTCCACCGGGGTGGCGTCGCGACCCACGTAGATCAGCGGCACCGGCAGGTTGGTGTGGGCGGTGTGGATCTCGCCGGTCTCGGGGTTGATCATCTGCTCGGCGTTGCCGTGGTCGGCGGTGATCAGCGCTTCGCCGCCCACGGCTTCCAGTGCGGCCACCACCCGGCCGATGGAGCTGTCCACCGCTTCGCAGGCCTTGACCGCCGCCTCGAACACCCCGGTGTGGCCGACCATGTCGCCGTTGGGGTAGTTACAGATGATGACATCGAACTCCCGGCTTGTGATGGCCTCGACCAGCTTGTCGGTGAGCTGCTCGGAGTTCATCTCCGGCTGCAGATCGTAGGTGGCGACCTTGGGGCTCGGGATAAGCTCGCGCTTCTCGCCCGGGAAGCAGTCTTCGATGCCGCCGTTGAAGAAGAAGGTGACGTGGGCGTACTTCTCGGTTTCGGAAATGCGCAGCTGGGTCTTGTCGTGCTTAGCCAGCCATTCGCCCAGGGTGTTGACCAGTTGTTCGGGCGGGTAGGCGCAGCTGGTGTGGATGTCGGCGGCGTACTCGGTGAGCATAACAAAGTCGCTCAAGGCCGGGCGGGCGTCGCGCTCGAAGCCGGTGAAGTCCTCATCCACGAAGGCGCGGGTGATTTCACGGGCGCGGTCGGCGCGGAAGTTCATGAAGATGACGGCGTCGCCGTCCTGCATGGCAACCGGCTCGCCCACGGCGGTGGCCTTGACGAATTCGTCGTTCTCTTCCCGGGCATAGGCGGCTTGCAGGGCATCCACGCCGGAGGCGGCACGGAACTCGGCCTTGCCCTGGGTCAGCAGGTCGTAGGCGCTCTGCACCCGATCCCAGCGGTTGTCCCTGTCCATGGCGAAATAACGCCCGACGACGGAGGCCAGCCGGCCTTTGCCCAGTTCGGCGAAGAGGGCGTCGAAGCGCTTGAGGGAGCCCTGGGCGGAGCGGGGAGCCACATCGCGGCCGTCGAGGAAGGCGTGTAAGTAAATTTCATCGGCGCCGCGCTCGGCGGCCAGCTTGATCATGGCGGCGATCTGATCTTCGTGACTGTGCACGCCGCCTGGTGACAGCAGGCCCATGATATGCACCGCCCGCCCTTTGTCTTTGGCCGCGTCCACCGCCTGGGTCAGCGCCGGGTTGGTGAAGAAGTCACCGTCGACGATGGCCTTGTCGATGCGGGTCAGATCCTGATAGACGATGCGGCCGGCGCCGATGTTGACGTGGCCCACTTCGGAGTTGCCCATCTGGCCGTCGGGCAGGCCGACGTCGTGGCCGGAGGTAGAAATAAGGCTCGAGGGGCGGGTGTTCATCAGGTTGTCGAGCACCGGGGTGCGGGCGCTGTATATGGCGTTGTGCTCGGTCTTTTCGCTGTAACCCCAGCCGTCGAGGATGATCAGTACCAGGGGCTTTTTGGTCGAGTTCATAGTGTAACCCTATGTTGTTATTTGAAAGTCAAAGTGAAGAAAGCTGAAACTGTCTGTCATATTACTACAATTGCCGATTTAGTCACCAGCCGTAGACCCGGGGTATTTCCGATGGGGTTCCCAGGCGTCACCTATCGATGGCCGCTATTGGGAGCCCGCTGCTGTTATTTGCCGATACCCCATGTATACTCGGGCTTTTCCGCATTTTGATCCAAAAGAAGTAACAACATGCAAGAGTATCTCGATTTTGCCGCCAATCATCCCTTGCTGACCATGGCCTGGCTGGGCCTGGCGTCGGCGGTGGTGTACATGACCGTCGCTTCCAAGCTGAGCAAGGTGCAGGTGGTGGCGTCCCAGCAAGCGGTGCTGCTCATCAACAAGCAGGACGCCGCCGTGGTGGACGTCCGTTCCGCCGAGGAATTCCGCAAGGGCCATATTGCCGGTGCCCTCAACGTGCCCAACACTCAGCTCAAGGCCAACAACCTGAACCTGATCGACAAATTCAAGGACAAGCCCCTGGTGCTGGTGTGCGAAACCGGCATGACCACCGGCGGCGTCGGCCGTATGCTGACCAAGGCCGGCTTCAAACAGGTGTACGCCCTGCGCGGTGGCATGGCGGACTGGCGCAGCCAGAACCTGCCGGTTACCAAACGTTAATTTCTTCAAACCGCATTCTATATAAGGACATCTTCATGGCTGAAGCAGCAAACGGCGCTAACACCCAGGCCCAGCAACAGGTTGAATTCCAGATCCAGCGCATCTACCTGAAAGACATGTCTTTCGAGGCGCCGGGTACCCCCCTGGTGTTCCAGAAGGAATGGAAGCCCGAGGTCAAGCTGGACCTGGATACCAAGAGTGCCCGCCTGGGTGACAACGTGTTTGAAGTGGTCTTGACCCTGACCGTGACTTGCAGCATGGGCGAGGGGGAAACCGTCTACCTGTGTGAAATCCAGCAGGCCGGCGTCTTTACCATCGGCAACATGGCCGAGCCGCAACTGGCCCATTGCCTGGGCTCCTTCTGCCCCAATATCCTGTTCCCCTATGCCCGTGAAACCGTGGCCAGCCTGGTGAACAAGGGCTCCTTCCCGCAGCTGAACCTGGCGCCGGTGAACTTCGACGCCCTGTTCGCCGCCCATGTGCAGCGTGCCCAGCAACAACAACAGCAGGCGGATGCCTGATGACCCAGGATGCCGCCGCCATCTCGGTTCTGGGTGCCGGCTCCTATGGTACGGCCCTGGCCATTGCCCTGGCCCGCAACGGCCATCGTACCCTGCTGTGGAGCCACAGGCCCGAGCAGGTGGCGACCCTGGCCGCCGAGCGCTGCAACAAGGTGTTCCTGCCCGACGCGCCCTTTCCCGCCAGCCTGGAGCCCGAGGCCAGCCTGGAGCGGGCGGTGCGGGCCAGCCGTAATCTGCTGATCGTGGTGCCAAGCCATGTGTTTGCCGAGGTGCTCCGGCAGATCAAACCCTTCCTGCGGCCCGACAGCCGTATCGCCTGGGCCACCAAGGGTCTGGACCCGGCCAGCGGCAACCTGTTGCAACAGGTGGCGCGGGAAATACTGGGCGAGGGGATACCGCTGGCGGTGCTGTCCGGCCCCACCTTCGCCAGGGAGCTGGCCATGGGCCTGCCTACCGCCATCTCCCTCGGCTCCACCGACGGCGAGTTTGCCAGGGAGCTGGCGGATCTGCTGCATTGCGGCCGTTCCTTCCGGGTCTATCTCAATGACGACATGGTGGGGCTGCAACTGGGCGGTGCGGTCAAGAACGTCATCGCCATCGGCGCCGGCCTGGCCGACGGCCTGGGCTTTGGCGCCAACGCCCGCACCGCGCTCATCACCCGCGGCCTGGTGGAGCTGCAGCGCCTGGGGGTGGCCCTGGGCGCCGAGCAGGAGACCTTTATGGGCATGGCGGGGCTGGGGGACCTAGTGCTGACCTGCACCGACAACCAGTCCCGCAACCGTCGCTTCGGCCTGGCTCTGGGCCAGGGCAAGGATGTCCACACCGCCATGGCCGACATCGGCCAGGTGGTGGAAGGCTACCGCAACGCCGCCGAGGTGCATCAGCTGGCCGCCCGGCACGGGGTGGAGATGCCCATCTGCGAGCAGGTCTACCAGGTGTTGTACCAAGGCAAGAACGCCAAGGAGGCGGCCCTGGCCCTGCTGAGCCGGGATCGCAAGGCGGAGTGACACCGCTTTTGGGCCAGAAGCTGGAAGAGGGTATTGGGGGAACATTAAGGCCAGTTCTGCCTTTTTCGGTTCGGTGACAAACCTCCAAACTGATTCCAACCGGTCACGTCGATGCTAAAACAGGCGGACAAAGGGCACGGCTCCGTCGACCGTCACCTGCCATGGATGGCAGGTGCGAGCCTACAGGGATGTACTTGCGGCGTGTCGGCGGAGTTGGCCCTTTGGCCGGTCTTTCCGAGATCATCAGGCCTTATCGACAAACAAAAGGGGAGCCATCGAGGCTCCCCTTTGTATTGATTGCCGTCGGCGGCTCAGTAGTAGGAGTGCTCGCCGCGTTCGTGTTCGGTGGCATCGCGTACCCCGGTGAGTTCACCCGGAAACAGCTCGAGCAGTTGCTTCTCGATGCCTTCCTTCAGGGTGACGTCGACCATGGAGCAGCCGTTGCAACCACCACCGAACTGCAATATGGCCAGGCCGTCGGGAGTGATTTCGGTCAGCACCACCTTGCCGCCGTGGCTGGCCAGGCCCGGGTTGATCTGGGATTGCAGCACATACTCCACCCGATCGGCCAGGGGGGCGTCTTCCGGCACCTTGGCCATCTTGGCATTGGGCGCCTTCAGGGTGAGCTGGGAGCCCATCTGGTCGCTGACAAAGTCGATTTCGGCCGCGTCGAGAAAGGCGACACTTTGTTGATCAACGATGGCCTCGAACCCCTCGAAAGGCAGGTGCAGATCGTCGTGGTCCACC
This sequence comes from Zobellella iuensis, assembly GCF_016746085.1. Lineage (GTDB taxonomy): Bacteria > Pseudomonadota > Gammaproteobacteria > Enterobacterales > Aeromonadaceae > Oceanimonas > Oceanimonas iuensis. The sequence continues at coordinate 11,285 of NZ_JAERTZ010000030.1, read as the reverse complement.
GCATCGGGAGGGCAATAGGAAACACCGCACTCGGCATTGGGAGTGCCCGGATTGACCACAAACACCCGGATATTGGTGCCTTCCGGCTGTTGTGACAGCAGCTTGCGGAAGTGGCCCTGGGCGGTCTCGGAAATCGTAATCATCGCTATCCTCGTAAACCTGACTAAACAACTCAACTTTTATCATACTCTTGTTGCTGTCGCTTGAATAGTTGTCAGTGCTCAAGAGTGCGGCAGGGCGCCCATACTTCCACCTGCTCCACACCCTGGCTGTGCAGCAGTCGGGTCAGTTCCGCCATGGTGGTACCCGTGGTGATGACGTCGTCGAGCAGTGCTATATGGCGATAGTCCAGGGGCGGTGCGGCAAAGGCACCGTGCAGGTTCTGCTGGCGTTGGCGACGGTCGAGACGGGTCTGGGATGGGGTGGCCCGGGTGCGGCGCAAGGTGCGGCGGTCTACCGGTATGCCCAGCGCCTGGTGCAGCCCGTGGGCGATTTCCCCCGCCTGGTTGTAGCCCCGCCTTAGCCGGCGCCACCAGTGCAGGGGTACCGGCAATATCGCCTCGGGCCAGGGCGGCTCGATCGCCTCGGCCAGCAACTGGCCGAGCAGGCGGCCGTTGAGCGTCTTGCGATGATACTTGAGATCGTGGATCAGCCTGTCATAAGGCGCGACGAAGTCGGCGAATACCCGCATACGCTGCCAGGGCGGCCGGGAGCGCTGGCAGTGGCCGCAGTGGGCGTCTTCCACCGCCAGGGGAAAGGCGCACAGCGGACAGGGACGTTCCAGCCGGGGCAGTTCGTCCCTGCATTGACGGCAGATCAGGGCTTGATGCTGGCAGTCCTGCCGGCACAGCAGGCACTGGCCCCACCAGAGCGGGCAGGATTGTAAGCAGGCGGTCAGGCGTCTTATCATGGCGTGGTATCGATAACGGGTGTCTGTGATGAGTGTATATGTAGAACGACGGGGGCGGGGGCCGGATCTGGTGCTGCTGCACGGCTGGGGCATGAACGGCGCCGTTTGGCAGGGGCTGGCGGAACGGCTGGAAGCCGACTTCCGGCTGCACCTGGTGGATCTGCCCGGTTTTGGCCACAGCCCCGCGTTGCCGCCGTCGGCCGGGCTGGATAACTGGGCCGAGGCGGTCTCGGATGGTATTCCCGCGCGTTCGGCCCTGCTGGGTTGGTCCTTGGGTGGACTGATTGCCACCCATACCGCCCTGCGTACACCCGAGCGGATCAGCGGCTTGATTACCCTCGCCAGCTCTCCCAAGTTTGTGGCCGAGGCCGACTGGCCCGGCATCAAGCCCGGCGTGCTGGCGGAATTCGAGCAGCAACTGGCGGAAGATCACCTGCAGGTGGTGAACCGTTTCCTGGCGTTGCAGGCCATGGGCAGCGAACATGCCCGGGACGACATCCGCCGCCTGCGTGACAGCCTGGCCCGGAAACCCGCCCCCGACGCCGGCGCTCTGGCTGCCGGCCTGGCCTTGCTGGGCGAGGTGGATCTGCGGCCGCAACTGGCCGAGCTGCGGGTGCCGCTGCTGCGGCTCTATGGCCGGCTCGACGGCCTGGTGCCGAGCAAGGCCGCCGCCCTGGTCGACGAACTGGCGCCGAACAGCCTGAGCCATATCGAGCCCAAGGCCTCCCATGCCCCCTTTATTTCCCATCCCGACGCCACCGCCGAGCGGATCCGCCGCTTCCTGCTCGAACTTGCCTGAACCCCGCCCGCCGACCTCCTGTCCCCTGGCCGGGCGGAATCGGGGCAGGGGGGCCATAATAAGGGGACGGTCAACGGCGACGGAGGTGAATGATGGCGATACCGGTAATTCTACCCAACCTGGCCCCCAACCTGGCCCAGCCCACCACGGAAGCGGCCCAGGCCGACAACATCCGCCGCCCGGTGATCCCGGTGATCAAGGCGGTGCAGCCCTATGTGGCCATCCGCAAGCGGGACAGGGACAGGGATCGCAGCCGGCGGGAAGCGGCGTTCGAAGCCTGGCTGGGCCTGCACCAGGGCGGCATCTGCTGGATTGGCGCCAGCCCCGCCATGAGCCGTCGGCTCCATGCGATCAGCCGGCGCTACCACAGCCGGGGCGACAGCGCCGGTAGTGCCCTGGATATCGAAGTCTGATCCCCCGGAGGTCGCCGCCATGGCCAGTTACCCCGTGTTTCTCAAGCGCAAGCAGCAGGTCGCCGACGGCACCCTGGCGTTTTACTTCGACAAACCCGCCGATTTCGTGTTCAAGGCCGGCCAGTGCGTCCGGCTGGTGCTGATCGATCCGCCGGAAACCGACGGGGAGGGCAACGGTCGTATCCTGTCCCTGGCCTCGACGCCCGCCGAAGCGGAGCTGATGGTGGCCACCCGGATCCGCAGCAGTGCCTTCAAGCGGGTGCTGAGCACCCTGGCGCCGGGCACCGAGCTGACCCTGAAAGGCCCCTACGGTGACTTCGTGTTGCCGGCCGATCCCCACGCGCCCCTGGTGTTCATCACCGGCGGCATCGGTATTACCCCGGTGCGCAGCATGCTGCTGCAGGCCTTGTCGGACGGTGAGGAGCGGCGCCTGCTGCTGTTTTATGCCAACCGTCGCCCCCAGGACGCCCCCTTCCTCGAGGAACTGCAGCAGGCCTGCGCGGGCAACGCCCGCTGCACCCTGGTGGCCACCATGACGGCGCCTTCGGCACCGGGCTGGCAAGGGGAGCGGGGTTATGTGGACGAGGCCATGTTGGCGCGCTACCTGGACGATGTGCAGGCGCCGTTCTACTTTCTGGACGGTCCGCCGGCCCTGGTGGCGGCCATGAGGGCCCTGCTGGGCCGGCTCGGGGTGGCCGAAGAGCGGGTGCGCACCGAGGAATTTGCCGGTTATTAGTGGTTCGGGCCGCGAAAATGCCTCACGAAGTGCCAGGAAAATAGATCTGCCGCTTTTCTGTGTGTAAAATTCGCGCTCTTCCGATGAGCAACGAGATGATCACATGGGCAGAGCCTATCAAAACCGCAAAGAATCCATCGCCAAAACGGCGAATGCCAAGAGCAAGGTCTACAGCAAGTACGGCCGTGAAATCTATGTTATCGCCAAGTCCGGCGGAGCAGATCCTGACGGCAACCTGTCTTTGCGCGGCCTGATCGACCGTGCCAAGAAAGATCAGGTGCCGGCTCATGTTATTGAAAAAGCTTTGGAAAAGGCCAAAGGCGGCGCCGGTGAGGACTTTTCTCCCGCCCGTTACGAAGGTTTCGGCCCGGGCAACTGCATGGTGATTGTGGACTGCCTGACCGATAACCCCAACAGGACCATCGGCGATGTGCGCCAGTGTTTCAACCGGGTCAAGGCCAAGCTGGGCACCTCCGGCACTGTCAGCCACATGTTCGATCACTGCGCCATCCTGGCCTTTGCGGGCGACGACGAGGAGGCCGTGCTGGAGGCCCTGATGGCGGCCGACGTGGACGTGACCGACATCGAAAACGAAGACGGCATTATCACAGTGTTCGCGCCTCATACCGAGTATTTCAAGGCCAAGCAGGCACTGACCGAGGCTTTCGAGGGCATCGACTTCGAGGTGGACGCCATCCAGTTCGTGCCCCAGACCACGACCCAGGTCAGCGGCGACGACGTGGCCCAGCTCGAAAGATTCCTCGATATGCTCAACGATGTGGACGACGTGCAGAACGTCTATCACAACGCCGACTACTGATCCCCAGTTCCAGGGGCCGGGCTCCCAGCGTCGACAGACCCTCCTCGCGGAGGGTTTTTTATATCCTGCTGCGGCATCGAACCGGGGAATCGCTAACAATCATCACCCTGTTGGTGCACCAAAATATCGCATTGTTTCTTCCTTCTGAGCTGCAGGGCAGAGCGTCGGCTTGCCATTCCTTTCCCGTCAATAGTTAAATTTCATTTATATTCAAGTGGTTATTATTAGCGCAGTGATTATTTTATCGGTGGTGGCACGATAGTTGCCTTTATTTTTTACGATTAAAATTTATTTCGTAAACATGTTTGCAGGTTGTTAAATGTTGATCTAGTATTAAATCGTTAACAATAAATCAGCATTTATGTGAACGAGGAGTCAGTCGTGAGGATCAAGATCATCAACCCCAACACCACCCAGTCGTTTACCGATGCCCTGCAACGGTTGGCCGATACGGTAGCCCGGCCAGATACCGAAATCCTGGCGGTCAGCCCCGCCAGCGGACCGGCATCTATTGAGAGTTTTTATGACGAGGCCCTGGCGGTGCCCGGCGTACTGGAAGAGATTGCCAAGGGCGACCGGGAGCAGGATATCGACGCCTATGTGCTGGCCTGTTTCGGCGACCCCGGCCTCTACGCCGCCCGGGAACTGACCGACAAGCCGGTGCTGGGCATCGCCGAGGCGGCCTTCCACCTGGCGGCCATGGTCGGCGCCTGCTTCAGCGTGGTGACCACGGCACCCCGGGTCCGTTTTATGACCGAGCACCTGGTCAGCCGCTACGGTTTCGGCGAGCAGTGCAAGAAGGTGCGCACCACCCCCATCCAGGTGCTGGATCTGGCTCATTCGCCGGATACCGCCATCGCCAAGGTGATCGCAGAGTGCCTGCTGGCACGGGAAGAAGACAAGGCCGAGGCCATCGTGCTGGGCTGTGCCGGCATGTCCCAGTATCGTGCCTATATCGAGCAGGAAATCGGCATTCCGGTGATCGATGGCACCGTTACCGCGGTCAAACTCTGTGAGGCCATGGTGGATATGAAACTGGGAACCAGCAAGGTGCTGACCTTCAACTGGCCCCGACCCGAGCTGGCCAACCCCGGGCGTAACCTGAAAATCGCCTGATCCGGGGGCGGCCAACAGCGGCAGTCGGGGACACCCGGTTGCCTTAACAGGATGCACGGCTCAAGGCAGCCGGCACAGGAAAGGGTGGCGGCAACGCGACCCCAGTGATGGAATACCGAGGATAAACCAATGGCAATCCAACAAGTTAACAGCGAAACCGCGATTCCCATGGCCCAGGCCAAGCCGGCGGCTGCCGTCGAAGGGCATGACAAGAAAGCCGGTGAAGAATCCCTGGCTCCCCAGAAACACCGGATCATGGGGCGGGTTTCCTACCTGCTGGCCTGGTTCGGCGGCTGTGTCTCCATCGGTACCTTTACCATGGGCTCCAGCATAGTGGGCACCCTCAACCTGCTGCAGGCAACCGCGGCCATCGCCATCGGTTGCTTCGTGATCGGCATCGCCCTGGCCCTGAATGGCGCCGCCGGCTACAAATACGGCATTCCCTTCATGGTGCAGGCGCGCGGCGCCTTCGGCTTTGCCGGCACCCGCTTTCCGGGGTTGGTGCGGGCGGTGCCGGCCATCGTCTGGTACGGCTTCCAGAGCTGGATCGGTGCCGGCGCCCTGAACGCGGTATCGGCCACCCTGTTCGGTTTCGACAACCTGATACTGTTCTTCATCCTGTTCCAGTTCCTGCAGATTGGCCTGTCGATCTTCGGCTTCCAGGGCATCAAATGGCTGGAAAACGTGGGCAGCGGCTTTATCCTGCTGGCACTGGTATATATGTTCTACAGCGTGATCAACCGCTACGGCGACGAGATCACCACCAATCTGGTGAATATGGAAGGTACCTGGGGGCTGCCATTCTGGGGGGCGACCATGCTGTTCCTCGGTATCTACAGCACCATGATGCTCAACGTCAGCGACTATTCCCGGGAGCTGAAGGAAGGCACCAAGCCGGGCCTGCTCACCGTCATCTATGCCATGTCCATCCTGCCCTGCACCCTGTTCATGGGGCTGATCGGGCTGATGGTGTCCGGCGCCACCGGGGTGTCCGACCCCATCCAGGTGTTCTCCAGCGCCGTCGACAACACCCCGCTGCTGGTGATCACCCTGCTGTTCATCGCCTTCGCCCAGGTCACCACCAACGTGCTCAACAACGTGGTGCCGCCCACCTATATCCTGATGGACGTGTTCAAGCTGAAGTTCCGTACCTCCACCATACTGGTGGGCCTGCTGGCCTTCTGCACCTTCCCCTGGGAACTGGTGAAGGACGAATCCTCCGCCGGGCTGCAGCTGTTCGTGCAGACCTACTCCGCCTTCCTCGGCCCCATCTTCGCGGTGATGGTGGTGGACTACTTCATCCTGCGCCGCCGCAAGCTGGATCTGGACAAGCTCTATGACGAGCACGGCCCCTACCGTGGCGTCAACTACGGTGCTGTGGTCGCCTCCCTGGCCGGCGCCGCCGTGGCCCTGACCTTCTCCTCCGTGTCCTGGTACGCCAGCCTGCTGCCCGCCGGCATCCTCTACTATCTGCTGATGCAGTACTGGCAGCCCTGCCAGCGGTTCCGCCAGTAATGACCTCGGCCCCACCCATCCTGTGATGGGTGGGGCATTTCTTTTTGTCTATGTCACCAATGGATTATGGAGAGATAGCCCCATGGTTATATCACTATTGCATTCTCGCTGCCGTTTTGCCGGTTGCCTGCTGGCCCTGTCCCTGACGACGCCGGTGTGGGCGGTAGCCTCGTCCGACACCGCTTCCCAGTCGGGCACCGCTAACACCATAGTGCTGATCAACCCCAACTCCAACGAACAGGCCACGCAGTCCATGGTTGAGCTCGCCCGGCTCGAAAGCGCGGGGGTGGTCACGGTGGAGGGGAGAAGCAACAGGGGGGCACCGGCCCTGCTCACCACCCCCCAGGACATGCTCGATGCCGTTGCGGGCGTGGTGGCGATCGGCGTGGAAGCCGCGAGGGACGAGCAGGTGGCCGCCCTCATCGTCTCGGCCTTCAGCGATCCCGGGCTGGAGGAGCTGCGTGCCGCGGTGGATATCCCGGTGTTCGGTATCGGTGAAGAGGTATTTCATGAAGCGGCGCGCGGCAATCGCGCCTTCGGCATAGTGACCGTCACCCCGGATGAGTCGCTTATCGAATCCTTCCGCCAGAAAGCGGCCGGGCTGGGATATGAGTCGCTGTATCGCGGCACCAGGGTCACCAGCGGCGATCCCATGGAACTGGTCAAGTCGCCGGCCGAGCTGGATCAGGCCCTGGCCGCCGCGGTGAAGGAGTCGGTGGAGCACGATGGGGCGCAAGCGGTCATCATGGGCGGCGGCCCGTTGTCGGCCTCGGCCTTGCGTCTGCAACCGGACTTCGAGGTTCCCCTGGTGGTGGCCGTGAATGCCGCGACCCGTGCCGCCGTCAAGGCGCTCCAGGGCGAGTAACGGTTTAACGAAGCAGGGGCACAGTATAATGCCGGAGTTTACCGGGGTGATTACTACCGTGCCCCAGGCCAGGCTGATAAAAGGGACTGAACGAGAAGGGGCCTTGGCCCCTTCGTCATTGGGTACCATTGGAGCGGGCGGGTGAGGAATGAAGTGTTCTATGCCAGTATCAACTGCTGATTAGCCATCCAGCTTTCTTGATGGCTGCTTTTGATATACAGCCCAAGCTGCTTTCTCTATAATGCCCCCGCTTTGGTGCCGACAGGCGTAAACGGGAATCCGGTGAGAATCCGGAGCTGGCGCGCAGCGGTAAAGAGGAACGAAAGCGACAAGGAGCATTCCAGGCACTGCCGTAAGGTGGGAAGCCGTCGCTTAGGTGGATGTAAGCATCCGAGCCTTTAAGCCCGAATACCTGCCAAAGATGCCATCAGGAAGGGCCTGGTGGCCGATGCTACGCGTTCTAGGGAAGCACAAAATGTCTAAACAATGGCTGGCAGCTGCCTTGCTGCCGTGGGCGGCCTTTGCCCAGAATTCCTCCGATACCACCGATATCACCATCTACAACAGGGTCAAGCAACCCGCTGCTACCGTGCTGGCGCCGGTGGAAGTCATTACCAAGGCCGAGATAGAGCGGCGGCAGCCCAAATCCGTCACTGAATTGCTGAGGGTGTTGCCCGGCGTGCAGATGGGAAGCAGTGGTGGCCTGGGCCAGCAGACCAGCCTGTTTATCCGGGGGACCAACTCCGATCAATCCCTGGTGCTGATCAATGGCCGCCCCCTGGCGTCCATGGTGGCCGGCTCGCCGGATCTGAGCCAGATACCGGTTGCGAGCATAGAGCGGGTAGAGTATATCCGCGGACCGAGGGCAGTTGCCTATGGCGCCAACGCCATAGGCGGCGTGATCAACATCATTACTACCACGGATGCGGATATCGCCAAGCTCAGCCTGACCGGCGGCAGCCATGACTATGTTGGCACCGATTTGAGTCTCAACCAATGGGTTAGCGAGCAGACCCGGGTGCAACTGGGAACCGGTTATCAGCGGACTAGAGGATACGACATTCAGCCGGGCAATGACGAGCCCGATCGGGATGGTTTTCACAGTCGTTACGCCCGCCTCGGGCTGGAGCATGAATTAAGTCGAGAGTGGAGCCTGTTCCTGGGTGCCAACGGCTGGGACAACCAGACCCGTTACGATGGTGCCTGGGGTGATATCAGTGAAAACCAGAGTTACCAGCTCGACGGCGGGGTGCAATATCAGCATGAAGGTTGGCTGAGCCGGCTGGATGCCAGCTATGGAGAGAGCGAGCTCCGCAGCTGGAAAGAATCCCAGGGCAGGGAAACCAGCGAACCATTGAGTACCGCCATTCATAAACTGAGCTGGTTGAATCAACTGAGAACCACTGAACGCAGCATTCTTACCGCCGGGGTCGATTGGCAGAACGAGCGCATCAAGAGCGAATCGCGTTCTTTTGGTAATGCCTTTAGCGCCCCGGACAGGGATAACCTGGGCCTCTTTGCATCGGCCTACTGGCAGCTGGCGCCCTTCTCCTTTGAGCTGGCGGGGAGGACCGACGATAACGAACAGTTTGGGCGGCATAATACCTGGCAGGCCACTACCGCACTTGAGCTGCCGGCCAGTCATAGGACAACCTTGAGTTATGGCACCGCCTTCCGGGCTCCCAGTTTCGCCCAGCTGTACTGGCCCGGCTTCGAAGCGCCCGATCTGCAGCCGGAAGAAGCGGAAAACTGGGAACTGGGTTTTGCCGGTCAGTACGAACTGGGCGGCTGGAAACTGAATCTCTATCGTAACGAAATCAGCAACCTGATCCAGTATCAGGGGCCCAATATGCCCCATGACAATACCGATGCCCTGATCAAGGGGGTGGAGCTGCAGCTGAATGCCGATACCGGAATAGTGCATCACGTGGTGAGCTTCGATTACACCGATGCCGAAGACAAGCGCAATGACAATCGGCAGTTGCTGCGGCGGGCCAAGCGCAAAGCCAGCTGGCGGGGTGAACTGGACTGGCTGGACGCCAAATGGTCGCTGGAGGCCCTGTATGTAGGCAAGCGTAACGATCAGGATTTCAGTTCCTGGCCGGCCAGGGATCTGGTGCTGCCTTCCTACACCCTGTGGAATCTGGCGGCCAGCTACCCGTTGACTTCCCAGTTGACCCTGAATGGCAAGGTGAACAACCTGTTCGACAAAGATTATCAGAATATCTTCGGTTATCGGGCGCCTGGAGCCGAATTCTATCTCGGCGCGGACTACCGCTTCTGACCCTCAAGCCGGCCTCTGCGCCGGCTTTTTCATTCTGGCCTTTGGCGTTATCATGGCGCTCTTGCACAGCGAGGGCAGTCAGTGGCAACCATTCTTCTCTTCGACTCCGGCATGGGCGGTCTGTCCGTCTACCGCGAGGTATACAAGGCGTTACCTGGCCATCGTTACCTGTATCTGTTCGACAATGCCTGTTTTCCCTACGGCGAACTGAGCGAGCAGCGACTGGTCAGCCGGGTAATAGAGCTGTTCGACGCCTTCGTGAGCCGTCACCATGTCGATATCGTGGTCATCGCCTGCAACACCGCCAGCACCTATGTATTGCCGGCGTTGCGCCAACGGTTGCAGATACCCGTGGTGGGGGTGGTGCCGGCCATCAAGCCGGCCGCCGAATACAGTCGTGTCCATGGCCGGGGAAGGCTCGGTGTGCTGGCCACCCCCGGTACCGTTTCAAGGCAGTATACTGCGGAACTTGTGCGTAACTTTGCCGCCGATTTAGACGTTTCGCTGCTGGGTACCACCGAACTGGTCAAGATGGCGGAAGACAAGCTGTCCGGTCAGGCTATCGACCATCAGCTGCTCGAGCGAGTACTGGCTCCCTGGCTGGGCAGCCAGCAGCCGGATACGGTGGTGTTGGGCTGCACCCATTTCCCGCTGTTGGCCGATGAACTGGGCTGCTGGTTACCGCACACTAAACTGGTAGACTCCGGTGCGGCCATCGCCCGCCGGGTCGGCAGCTTGCTGCCGCAGGCCGGGGCCGACCAAACCGGAGCGAGGGCTCAGGTGTTTTGCACCGAATGGACGCCAAAAGCCCGGCTGCAGGCCGGGGCTTTTGGCGGAGAAGGGTTTGACGAGCTGCGGTGCTTTATACTTTAGATATGGAGTCAGGTTTGCGCCTGGTCATTGGCTTCCTCTTCATCCTTGCGTTCGTTCGCCTCTCTGACTTTCAGTGTCCGTTGTTGAAACTCCGAGTCGTTCAATGCCTGCTGGGCAGCCAGGGCTGCCTCGGTCGGCATTTCCACAAAACCAAATCCACGGCGCTTGCCGGTTTGCTTGTCTTTCATCAAGCGCACCGAAAGCACCTGTCCAAAATTTTCAAACAATGCTCTTACCGAGGCTTCATTGGCCCGGTAGGGCAGGTTGCCTACATAAAGCGTGGTGGTGGGAATGGCCTCCGGAGTCGGGAGGCGGGTCAATAGAGGGACCACCAGACCCCCCAGCAGCAGGCCGAGAGCAAACAAGGTGGCCGCATCCAGCTCCAAGGCTGTCCAACGGATCACAAGATAACCGACCAGGGCCAGTACAAGGGCAAGAAGGGCAGACTGAGCATAAACGGGATATTGGGATAACTTCATTGGCAATCCAATCTCAAGGTGGCTGAATGGGTCCGGCGTGTCAGAGTCGGTTCAGCGGAACACACGCCATTGCTAACAGCATAGCCTCAATTGAGCTACGGGTAGTAATGGCCGGAGGGATAAAGGCATATAAATGTGATCCCGGATAATGCAATCCACCCATGGTGTATGAAATAGCAGCAATACAGTGTTTTCTTAGCAGTGGGCTGTGGGTAACCCTGTGTCTAACCTGTGCTTTTGCTTGGGGTATAGGCAAACGGCCCCGAAAGTGATGTTTTTCACAAAAAAGCCCTTGCGCAAAAAACGCGGCTGCCTATAATGCGCATCCACTGACACGGCGCAACCCGCCGGGTCGCAAGCGGCAAAGAAACTTCGGTTTTAACGCTTGACGAATTAAAAGGACGGCGTAGAATACGCAGCCCTGACCCGAACAAGGTCAACGCTCTTTAACAATCTATCAAGCAAACTGTGTGGG
>NZ_JAERTZ010000003.1 GCF_016746085.1 Zobellella iuensis | reverse complement strand
GGCCCCCCGCCTCATTGCCAACCTCGAAGAGTATCAGGAAGCCAGTTGAATGGACTTCGCATTACAAGGGTGAGGCTGCATCAAGTGCGAGGTCGGGGAACCGGTACCTATTGTCTAACAGAACTGCTCGTAAAGGGAAGAGATGGGAATGAGTGTCTTTGTAGGTATCGATATTGCTGCCAAAACATGTGATGTCGTGTTCAGAAAAAACGGCAAGGCGTCAAAAGTCGAGCAGTTCAAACAAACACCACAAGAGCATGCCAAGGTTATCCAACGCCTTAAGGCGCTATCCCCTTCTCTCATCGTGATGGAAGCAACCGGGATTTACTACTTTGACCTGGCGGTCGCCCTGGTGCAGGCCGGGCTGCCGGTGGCCGTCATCAACCCGAAGAGCTTTCACCACTTTGCCACCCTCAAGCTCACGGGCAGCAAGACCGATGGCATCGATGCCGCGCTCCTGGCCGAGTACGGTGAGCGGATGGCGCCGCGACGCTGGACTCCGCCGGATGATAGCTGTCTGGCGCTGCGTGATATTGGCAGACAAATCAACCGCTTGAAGGGCTCCCGGACACAGGCTAAAAACCGCCTGCATGCCTTGCAGTCCAAGCAATCGACGATGCCGATGCTGATTGAAGACGAGCAAGAAGGCATCGACATGCTGGATAAACGGATTGAGCGGTTAACGCAGGCGGCCTGCACCCTGATTGCCGGCTCAGAGACGTTATCCCGGCACCTGGACAACATGTGCACCGCCAAAGGGGTCGGCATGGCAACGGCGCTGGTGATACTGGCGGAGCTCTGTGTGCTCCCTTCCGACCTGAAGGCCCCCCAGGTCAGCCGCTTTGCCGGGCTGGACGTTCGTTTAACGCAGTCGGGCAGCAGTATCAATCGGCCGGCACGGCTCAGCAAGGCGGGCAATGCCTATCTGCGAGCAGCGTTGTACATGCCCGCGATGAGCGCGGCACAGCATGACCCGAGAGCGAAGGCGTTTTACAACGCCCTGGTAGCGCGAGGGAAGAAAAAGATCCAGGCCCAATGTGCGGTGATGCGGAA
>NZ_JAERTZ010000029.1 GCF_016746085.1 Zobellella iuensis | reverse complement strand
GCCTCTGACTGCCAAGGCATCCACCGTGCACGCTTAGTCACTTAACCATACAACCCCAAGAAGTGTGTATCGAACCCGAAGGACCGACAGCACTGACTTCGGCGGAGTTGACTGCATCAGTGACTGATGCTTACAACAATTTTTCGCCAAGAAGTTCCAAGACACTTGCAGTATCAAGAACTTATTAATTTCATCAGCTTTTCCAGATTGTTAAAGAGCAAGAGCATAAAGCTCTAAGCTGGTAGCTTGAAGAATTTCTCTTCCAGCTGCTAGCTTAAGGCTTAAATGGCGTCCCCTAGGGGATTCGAACCCCTGTTACCGCCGTGAAAGGGCGGTGTCCTAGGCCTCTAGACGAAGGGGACCAAAAAACATGTTGATGAAGCGCTGCTTCATCGTTTTTTGGTAAAGGCGAGTGGTGAGCTCCGCGAACCCGAGCGGCAAGAACAAGACTGTCCCTGTACGCGGCGTTGCTCAGCTGAACTCGGTGTGCCACAAGCTATAGGCAAACTTGTGGCCACGCCTCTATCAAAAGCGCTCTATCGATATCAAGCAAACTGTGTGAACACTCAACAGGCGTTGAGA
>NZ_JAERTZ010000028.1 GCF_016746085.1 Zobellella iuensis | reverse complement strand
GTCAAGCGTTAAAACCGAAGTTTCTTTGCCGCTTGCGACCCGGCGGGTTGCGCCGTGTCAGTGGATGCGCATTATAGGCAGCCGCGTTTTTTGCGCAAGGGCTTTTTTTAAAGAAAACATCCAACCGGTTAGTTAATAAACCAATCGCTGTCATTTACACCAATTTGGGGGCTTTTTGCGCGAACTCCACCAATGAGGGATAGACGACCTCGGCCATGGCTTCGCCCTCGGCGGTGATCGCCTTGCCGGTGCGTACCAGTATCTTGTGACCCAAGCCCGCCGCCTCGGCAGCCTTCAGGTCCGACACCTTGTCGCCGACCATATAGGAAGCGCCCAAGTCGATGTTCAGCTCCCTGGCCGCTTCCAACAGCATACCCGGCGCCGGCTTGCGGCAATCACACACTTTGGTCTCGGCGCCTTCTCCTTCGGTAGGGTGATGCGGGCAGAAGTAGATACCGTCCAGATCCACGTCCCTGTCCGCCAGGGACCAGTCCATCCATTCGGTCAGGCGCATGAAATCGTCTTCGGTGAAGAGGCCCCGGGCGATGCCCGACTGGTTGGTCACCACCACCAGCAGATAGCCCTTCTGCTTGAGCAGCCTGAGCGCATCGATAACGCCATCGATAAAGATGAAATCGTCGGAATGGGAGACATAGCCGGTGTCCTTGTTGATGACGCCGTCCCGGTCGAGAAAAATTGCCGCTTTAGCCACTGGGGGTTCCTGTATTCAAGATGCCGTTACTGCCTGCATAGTATCACAGCCTTGCCCCTTGTCAGGCAGGCGTTGTCCGGCGGCGATCTCCCGATAAAAATGGCAGGCCACCTGATGAGCCTTCCCTTCCAGCATCGGCACTTCCCGGGCGCAACGTTCGCCGGCGTAAGGGCAGCGGGTGCGAAAATGGCAGCCGGACGGCGGACTGGCCGGCGACGGTAACTCGCCGCTCAGCATCAGCGGCGCCTTGCGCTTGCGGGGATCCGGCTCGGGAATGGCCGCCAGCAACGCCCGGGTGTAGGGATGCAAAGGCGTACGGTACAGGGTTTCCGACTCCGCCAGTTCGACAATGCGCCCCAGGTACATCACCGCTATCTTGTCCGAGAGATGCTTCACCACCGACAGATCATGGGCGATGAACAGCATGGCCAGACCATGCTCCTGCTGCAGCGACAGCAATAGGTTGAGGATTTGCGACTGTACCGACACATCCAGGGCGGACACCGCCTCGTCGCACACCAGCAGCCGGGGTTTGAGCGCCATGGCCCGGGCGATGCCGATGCGCTGGCGCTGGCCGCCGGAAAATTCGTGGGGATAGCGCTCCAGCGCCGACGCCGGCAACCCCACCCGTTCCAGTAGCTCCGCCGCCCATTGCCGCCGCTCCCGCGCCGAACCCAGGCCGTGGATGACGAAGGGCTCCTGCAGTATGGTGGCTATGGTGTGGCGGGCGTTGAGGGATTCCTGGGGATCCTGGAATACCAGTTGCATCTGCCGTCGCAGGGGACGCATCTGCCTCTTCGTATAGCCGGTGATCTCTTCCCCATCGAACAGGATCCGGCCCGCAGTGGGGTCGTGCAGTTTCAGCACGGCCCGAGCCAGGGTCGATTTACCGCAACCGGACTCGCCCACCAGCCCCAGGGTCTTGCCCGCTTCCAGCTCGAAGCTGACCCCATCGACCGCATAGAGAGTCTTGCCCCGACGCAGCAGGCCACCGCCCAGGGTAAAATGCTGTTTCAACTCTTCCACTTTCAGCAACACGCTCATCAGCCCCACTCCCGCCAGTGATGGCACCAGACACTGTGCCCCACCACCGCCAGTTCCGCATCCGGCTGCCGCCGACAGCGCTCGGTGGCATGGGGGCAACGGTTGGCGAAACGGCAGCCGGCGACCTGCTCTTCGATGGAAGGCACCTGACCCTTGATGGTCGGCAGGAGCGTCTTGCTGCTCCGGTCCAGCCGGGGGATCGCGGACAACAGGCCCTGGGTATAGGGATGCAGGGGACGCTCGAAGATATCGAACACCCCGGCCTGCTCGGCGCTGCGGCCGGCATACATCACCAGCACCTGGTCGCATACCTGGGCGACCACCCCCAGGTCATGGGTGATAAAGATCACCGCCATACCGGTCTTTTGCTGCAGCTCCCGGATCAGGTGCAGGATCTGCGCCTGTATGGTCACATCCAGGGCCGTACTGGGCTCGTCGCAGATCAACAGGTCAGGCTCGCAGGCCAGGGCCATGGCGATCATCACCCGCTGGCGCATGCCGCCGGACAACTGGTGGGGGTAGGATCCGAGCCGGGCCTCGGGCTCGGGTATGCCCACCCGGCGCAGCATCTCCGCCGCCAGGGCCCTGCGCTCCCGCTTGCCGAGTTCGGGCCGGTGCAGCTCGTAGACCTCCATCAACTGGCGGCCGACGCTGTGCACCGGATTGAGCGCCGTCATCGGCTCCTGGAAGATCATGGCTATTTTGTTGCCGCGGATGCGGTAGCGCTGCTCGGGCGACAGCGCCAGCAGATCCTGCCCCTGGAACAGGGCCCGCCCGCCAACCACCCGGCCGGCCGGTCTGGGCAGCAGCCCCAGCAGGCTCAGCGCGGTTACGCTCTTGCCGCAGCCGGACTCCCCCACCAGCCCCAGGGTCTGGCCCGCAAACACCGAGAAACTCACGTCGTCCACCACCCGGAAGCTGCCGGCTTCGGTGGTGAAGCTCACCGCCAGATTGTCGACCTTGAGCAGGGGCGCCATCAGGGTTTCCGCCGCCAGGTTTCCACCACCTCCAGCACCGGCTCGTAGGTTTTACCGCCGGCCTTGAGCTCGGCCTTCAGTTCCTGATCGATCCAGAACAGGCCGCCGGTGCTGTGGGGAGCGCCTTCCATGGGCCAGAACAGGGAAGGCGACTGGGCCGTGCCCTTGGCCTCGGGCAGCTTCACATAGCGCCAGTAGGCTTCCCGGGTATAGGGCACCTGGTAGCCAGGAATGAAGATGGCCAGATCGTGGACCCGCTGCTGGATCCGGCGGGAAATGGCCGCCTTGGCGTCCAGATCCATGGTGATCCGGTATTCCTCTATCAGAATGTCCAGCTGCTCATCACTGATATTGAACAGGTTATTGGTCTGGGGCTTGTCGGCGTTGGCCGAATGGAAGAACTCCCAGTACTGGGGATAGAGGCCGCCGCCGCCCCAGCCCAGCCAGGCCGCCTCATGGTTTTTCTCCAGCATGGCCTTGAAGCCGGTAGCACCGTCCACCAGGTTGAGCTGTAGGTCCAGCCCCGCCTTGCGCGCCTCCTCCCGTAGTATCGCCAGTCGGGCGGTGTGCTCCTGGGTGGTGTAGGTCACCGCCAGGCTGAGGCGATCATTGGCGGCGTTCATCAGTATGCCACCGGGCCCCTGGCGATCGTAGCCGGCTTCGGCGAACAGGGCCCGTGCCCGCTCGATGTCGAATTCCCGGGCCTTGATATCGGTGTCGGTGAAGTCGCCATAGCCGGTACCGAAACTGTGCATGCGCTCGTAATCGCCGCGCAGTATGGTATCCAGCATGCGCTGCATGTTGATGGCATGGGCGATGCCTTCCCGTACCCGGACGTCCCGCAGCCGCGGATGGGCGGTGTTGAGGTGCAGCCCCTGGGGTCCCTGCTGGATATCGTTGTAGAACCAGATGCGGTTGATCAGCCCGTTGCGATACTCGGGGGTGTCGGTCTTGTCGTGCCACCACTCGGGCAGGATCAGGCCGAAGGTGTCCACGTCGCCCCGCAGGAAGTGGCGGTAGGCGATGTTCAGATCCCGCACCACGGTCAGGCGGATCTCGTCCACGTTGAAACGGTGCCGGTAGTAGCGCAGACCGTTGCCCCACCAGTCGTCCCGCCGTTTGAAGGTGATGGCGCGGCCCCGCCGCACGTCGCTTACTACGTAGGCGCCGGTCACCGGCACCACTTCCCAGTTGTAGCGGCGCACCCAGTCCTCGCTCAGCTCATAGAAATGCCTGGGCTGGGGGGTGAGGCCGACGGTATTGAGCAGCTCGCGCCGGCTCTTGGGACTGCCGGCGGTCACCGAGAGGGTATGGTCGTCGTACTTGGTGATGTCGACTATCTCTTCCGTGTAGTAGTTGTTGTACCAGGGCGCACGGATCACCTCGGAGCGCATGAATTCCAGGGCGAACAGGAAGTCGTCGGCGGTAACCGGCACCCCGTCGGACCAGCGGGCTGCGGGGTTGAGCCGGAAGTACATGGTCCTGTCGTCGTCGCCGAAGGCCCAGTGGGTGGCCAGGGCCGGAATGGGGTTCTCGGTTTCCGGGTGCAGGCCGTAGAGCCCGAGCTGATTTTCCAGGATAAAAGAACGGAAGGCGGTGTTGGAGTCCGGCCCCACGGTGCGGAAGGTGAGCGGGAAGCTCAGCATCATCATGTTGAACTCGCCGCCCCGCCTGGCCTCGGGCGAGGCGAAGATGGGATCCGTGTCGTTGGTCTCCCACTCCAGATCGGCGGGCAGTTCGGCGGCCGAAAGGCCGAAGGCCAGCCAGCAGAGGGTCAGTATCGAAGTCAGTTTTTTCATCACGTTCCCTGCCTATTCATAACGGGAAAAATGTTTGGGGTCGAAGGCTTCACGAATCGCCTCACCGATAAAGGACACGGTAATCAATACCAGGGACACCGCCGTCACCACCGAGGCCACAATCCAGGGCGCATCCAGGTTGTTGACCCCCTGACGCAGCAACTCCCCCCAACTGGGGGTGGGCGGCGCCAGGCCGAAGCCGAGATAGTCGAGCGCCGTCAGCAAGGAAATATTGGCCACCACGGTAAAAGGCGCCAGGGTGACCACCATCACCAGGGTGTTGGGCAGGATATGGTGCCCGATGATACGCCACAGGCCGGCCCCCTGGGCCCTGGCCGCCAAGATATAATCCCGCACCTTCTCCTTGTAGGTGAGGGTGCGCATGTACCAGGTGATGCCCATCCAGCCGAACAGCACATTGATGCCTACAAACAGCATAAAATTGGGGTGGGTCAGGGACACCAGTATCATGATCACGTAGAGAAAGGGCACCTGGGACCAGATCTCGATAAAACGCTGGAAGAAAAGGTCGAACTTGCCGCCCACAAACCCCATCAGGCAGCCCAGCATCACACCTATGGCATAGCTGGCGGTGAGGGCGATAAAGGCGAAGCCCACGGCGGTGCGAAAGCCGTACACCAGCCGCGCCAGTATGTCCCTTCCCGAGCTGTCGGTGCCGAGGAAGTGCCGGCTCTCCAGGCTGGGGGCATTGGGCGGGAAACTGCCGGCGCTGTAGTCCTGCTCATAGGGACTCCAGGGCACCGGCGGCAGCAACACCCAGTTGCCGGGCTGCTCCGCCAGCACTTGTTTCAGTTCCCGGTAATCGGTCTCGTACCGGTAACCGAGTCCGAAGGCATCGCCGGGGATCACGGCGCCGTAGGTGGGAAAATAGAGCCGGCCTTCATACTTGACCAGCAGCGCCCTGTTACTGGCCCACAGTTCGGCACAGAGCGCCAGCAGTACCATCAGCATGAACAGGCAGAAGGCGTAATAACCGCGGCGAATGCTGCGAAAACGCCGCAGTTTCTTGCGAGTCAGCTCGGAGAAGAGTCTAGCCATCGAAACGCACCCTGGGGTCCACCAGCGCCACACAGATATCCGACAGTATATTGCCCACCAGCATCAACAGCGAGGTGATGGCCAGTATGCCCATCACCACCGGATAGTCCCGCTCCACCACCGCCTCGTAGCCGAGCAGGCCCAGGCCGTCGATGTTGAAAATCACCTCGATAAGGAAGGAGCCGGCGAAGAACACCGAAATCACGTTGCCGAAATGGCTGGCGATGGGGATCAGGCTGTTGCGCAGGGCGTGGCCGGTCACCGCCTTGCGAAAGGGCATCCCCTTGGCCACGGCGGTGCGCACATAGTCGGCGGACAGGTTTTCCATCAGGCTGTTCTTCATGGTCATGGTCAGCACCGCGAAGTCGCCGATGGCATAGGCAATGAGCGGCAGCAGGGCATGGTGGAACAGGTTGAGCGCCTTGGGCCAGAAACCGTCCAGATAGTAAAAATCATCCCCCACAAAACCGCCCATGGGAAACCAGCCGAGCTGGAAGGCGAACACGGTAAGCAGGAAGATGCCCACCACATAGGCCGGCAAGGCATAGCCGGCGTAGATCAGCATGGAACTGATGCTGTCGAATCGGCTATTGTGTTTCAGCGCCTTGAGGATGCCGAGCGGAATGGAAACCAGGTAACTGAGCAGGAAGGTACTGATACCGAAGAAGGCGGAGACCGGCAATCGTTCCTTGATCAACTCCCACACCGGCAGGTAGTAGCGGGTCGACTCCCCCAGATCCAGCCGTACCAGCTTGTTGAGCCAGTCCCAGTAAGCGGTCATCATCGGTTGGTCCAGGCCGTAAAAGGCCTTGAGCTCATCGATCTGCTCGGACGACAGCACCTGGCTGCCCCTGGTGCTCTGGCTGAATTCGCTGCCCGCCAGCTGGCTTTCCATCAACATCCGTTCCACCGGGCCGCCCGGCACGAAGCGGGTAATGGCAAACACCACCAGGGTGATGCCCAGAAAGGTGGGGATCAGCAACAGTAGCCGACGCAGAAAATACTGGCCCATAATCTCCCTTATCATTCGTTCCCTGAACAGGATACCACCGGGGCTCGACGATACCCTATCCCATTCGCAGCTTGTTTAGCAAGACGGATGCCACTCCGCGCAAGGTCGGTGGCGGAGGGGAAATTTACATTGACTTGGACGTCCAGACGGCCTAGCATCCACTGCCATTAGTGATGCTTGCATGACTTGTCTCTACACTCATCTGTTATCACAGTGGATAACCATACCGGAAGGGCTCATCCTCCGATGATCAAACTAATCAATGTCAGTAAACGCTACGGCGAGGGTGAAGGTGCCGTACACGCCGTCAGTAAGGTGAACCTGGAGGTGGCGGCCGGCCAGATCATGGGAGTCATCGGCGAATCCGGTGCCGGCAAGAGCACCCTGATCCGCTGCGTCAACATGCTGGAACGCCCTACCGAAGGCAGCGTCATCGTGGCCGGTCAGGATCTGACCCGGCTCGGCAACGGCGATCTGCCCAAGGCCCGGCGCAATATCGGCATGATCTTCCAGCACTTCAACCTGCTCTCTTCCCGCACCGTATTCGCCAACGTGGCCCTGCCCCTGGAGCTGGCGGGCATGGACAAGGCCGCCATCAAACAGCGGGTGAATGAACTGCTGGAGCTGGTGGGCCTGTCCCACCGGGCCAAAGCCTATCCGAGCGAGCTGTCCGGCGGCCAGAAGCAACGGGTGGCCATCGCCCGCGCCCTGGCCCCTCAGCCCAAGGTGTTGCTGTGCGACGAGGCCACCTCGGCCCTGGATCCCCAGACCACCCAGTCCATCCTGACCTTGCTGAAGGACATCAACAAGAAACTGGGCCTGACCATACTGCTGATCACCCATGAGATGCAGGTGGTCAAGAACATCTGCGATCGGGTCGCCATCATCAATGACGGCGAACTGGTCGAGCAGGGCGAAGTGGCCTGGTTCTTCGCCAACGCCAAAACCGAGCTGGCCCGCCGCTTTATCGCCTCCACCATCCATCTGGAGATACCGGAGGAATACCGGCGCCGGCTATCGGCCGAGCCGGTGGCAAACGCCTTGCCGCTGGTGCGGCTGGGCTTCACCGGCGAGACCGTGGACACCCCGCTGATCTCCATCCTCAGCCGGGAGCTGGGCGTGGACGTGACCATCCTCAGCGCCGACATCGAATACGCGGGCGGGGTCAAGTTCGGCTTTATGCTGGCCGAGCTGGAAGGCCGGCCGGAACAGACCCGGGCCGCCCTCGCCTATCTTCAGGATCACAAAATTCAGGTGGAGTTACTCGGTTATGTCCGACGCCATGATTAATCTGCTGCTCTCGGCCCTGTGGGAAACCCTGATCATGACCTTCGGCTCCGGCGCCATCGCCTGTGTCCTGGGCATTCCCCTGGGCATCGCCCTGCATGTGAGCAAGCCGGGGCAAATCTGGGAGAACAAGGCCTTCAACAAGGTGCTGGGCACCGTGGTCAACATCGGCCGCTCGGTTCCCTTTATCATACTGCTGGTGGCCATCATCCCCTTTACCCGCTTCGTGGTCGGCACCAGCATCGGCACCGTGGCGGCGGTGGTACCGCTGACCGTGGCGGCCATTCCCTTCGTGGCCCGGCTGATGGAAGGGGCACTGATGGAAATCCCCGCCGGTCTGGTGGAAGCGGCCCAGGCCATGGGGGCCCGACGGCTGCAGATCATCTACAAGGTGTTGCTGCCCGAAGCCCTGCCCGGCATGCTCAACGGTATCATCATCACCCTGGTGACCCTGGTGAACTATTCGGCCATGGCCGGCGCCATCGGCGGCGGCGGCCTGGGGGATGTAGGAATTCGTTACGGTTATCAGCGCTTCGATCCCCAGATCATGCTGATCACCGTGGTGATGCTGGTGGTACTGGTACAAATTATTCAAAGCGCCGGCGAACGCCTGGTCGCCTATGTGGATCATCGTTGATTTATAAAGGAGTTATCTCATGAAGTTAGGTTTCAAATCGTTCGCTACCCTCGGTGTGCTCGCCTCGGCCCTGGCCCTGGCCGGCTGTGGTGAGCAGGCCCAGGACGCCGAAGCTCCCGCCAAGCCCCTGCGCCTGGGCGTGATTGCCGGTGCCGAAGAGCAGGTGGCGGAAGTGGCGGTCAAGGTCGCCAAGGAGCAGTACGGCCTGGAGGTGGAGCTGGTGTCCTTCAGCGACTACGTCACCCCCAACGTGGCCCTGAACGACGGCAGCCTGGATATCAACGCCTTCCAGCACAAGCCTTACCTGGACAAGCAAATCGCCGATCGCGGCTACAAACTGGTGCCGGTGGCCAATACCTTCGTCTACCCCATCGCCGGCTACTCCAAGTCCATTCAATCCCTGGATGAGCTGGCCGACGGCGCCAAGGTAGCCGTGCCCAACGATCCCACCAACCTGGGCCGCAGCCTGCTGCTGCTGGAACAACAGGGCCTGATCGAGGTCGACGATGCGGTCGGCCTGGAAGCCACCCCCCTCAACATCACCGCCAACCCGAAAAACCTGCAAATCATCGAGCTGGAAGCCCCCCAGTTGCCCCGCTCCCTGGATGATGTGGCCTTCGCGGTGATCAACACCACCTATGCCTCCCAGATCGATCTGCTGCCGACCCGCGACGGCCTGTTCGTGGAAGACAAGGACTCCCCCTACGTCAACCTGATCGTGGCCCGGGAAAACAACCAGAACGACGAGCGGGTCCAGACCTTCGTCCAGGCCTACCAGAGTGAAGAAGTCTACCAGGCTGCCCAGGAGCTGTTTAAAGGCGGCGTGGTCAAGGGCTGGTAACCACGGTTCATCATCCGGCCAAGGTCACGGCGAGCCGTGGCCTTTTTTATTTCTACTGTCATAATAACTGTTTAAACCATGAGCCAGGGTGTTCTATGCATAAGTGGTATCTGGCCCATTGCCGGCCCCGGGAAGAGAGCAGGGCCTTGCAGAACCTGAATAACCAGGACATCGAGGCCTTCTATCCCTTCGTGGAAGCCCAGAAAATCGTCCGGGGGAAGCAGGTCAGTCGTACCGAGGCCCTGTTTCCCGGCTATATCTTTGTCCGCGTCGATCTGGAGCTCACCAGCTCCACCACCATCAGCTCCACTCGCGGTATCCGCAATCTGGTGCGCTTCGGCACCCTGCCCTGTGTAGTGCCCTCGGAGCTGGTCTATGAGTTGATGTGCCGCTCGGACAGCGACGAATTGCGGGAGAAACTTAGCGATATCCCCAAATGCGGCGATCGGGTACAGATCAGCGAAGGCCCCTTTACCGGCCTGGAAGCCATTTACCAGGAAGCCGACGGCGATGCCCGCGCCATACTGCTGCTGACCCTGCTACAAAAGGAAACCAAGGCGAGCATCGCCAACACCGATTATACCCGGCTGTAACCGGCGCAGAGCGGCTTATCGATGTTCCAGCACCATGACCTTATGGTGCTGCAGCGGATGGTAACTATCATAGCGCGGCCGGTTATCCGGGCTTTGCCACCATTGACCGGGCGACGCCAGCAGTGGCAGCTCTATGCCCAACCTCACCCTGGATTCAAACTCATCCCTACTGTTGCTCAGCAGGGAAGTCTGCAGGCGGAAGATGCGCCAGGGTACGTAGTTGATCGACCATTGGCGGGAGGCCGCCGCCTTATACTTGTCACCACTGCCAAACAGGCTGAGCTGCCGCCCCTGCCACTGGTAGTGTTGGCTGGATATGCTGAGCCCGGGCAACAAACCGAGTCGCCCCTCGCCAAACCACATCTGTCCCGAGGCCGGCCGTTCCAGGCCTCCCGCCCCCGGCTTCCAGTCGGACATCGCCTGGTACTGGCCTGCCCCCAGGATCCAGTCCGGATGACTCAAGAACAACAACAGGCCGCCACGGTGATGCGCTTGCTGCGGCTGATAGTCAAAAACAGGCTCCACATGAATGCTTGCATACTGATTCAATCGCTGCCGGTAGTGCCCCCCCAACTGATAGGTAAGACGTTCTTCCCGATAATCCAGGCCCAGTTCGCCGTGTAGCTGCGACGCCACCGGCAAGGCCATTCGGCTGCTCAGGCGAGGAGCCTTGTTAAAAAGCGGCAGTTGATAGTCCCACTCCCAGTCTTCGGGATTCAGCCAGGGTAAAGTGCTGAGCTGCCGAGTACCGAATAACAGGGTGTCGTCGGTAAAGCTGGTGGTCTGCTGCTCGACGAACTGATCCAGCTGATCGGTCGCGGCGGCCTTGGCGGCAGATGCAATCGCCAGCAAGAGCTGCTCGGTTTTAGGAGCCGCATCGGGATCGGGAGGCCCCAACTGGGGCAGTAGGGAGGCGGTGGCTGCCTGTGGCATCCTCTCCGGCGATGCGGCTGCCGTCGGTGCGACAGCATCGGCAGGCAACGGAGGGCGATCCGGCACCCAAATCCAGTCACCGGCAGCCAGGGGCGCCATAACGCGCTCGGGGTTAAACTCCCATCGCAGCCGCTGCTCGCTCAGTTGAAAGCGCCCGGCCAACGAGCTCCAGCTCTCGCCGAGATCAACCTGATACATCACCATCACGGGACCGGACGCTTGCAGCAAGGCACTGAATAACAGTGAGCACAGCAGTGTGATATAACGCATGTCCAGACTTCCTCGGACAACCCCATTATATGCCAAGTCCGCCATCAGCCGGGGCGACGCCGGCCCCTCCGCGTGACGACAACCCGGGCCCCTGCGTCATTTACCCTATGGTCGGATCAGCCCTGAAAACCGCACAACAGGCGATACTCTTCCAAGACATAAGTGTCGGTCATGCCACTGACGAAATCCAGCAGCAGCCGGACCCGGAAATACCATTCCCGCTCTTGTTCACTCTCGAAATAGCCGGCGCTCCGGCTGTCGCGCCGATAGGCGGCAAGATGGCGGGGCGGCAAACGGTGATAGAGCCTGCGCAGTACCAGGCCATTGGCGTCCTGCCGCTGTTCCAGGCTGGTGAACTCCGCCGCCGGCAGCGCCAGCAGGGGCGCGAAGGCCTCCAGCACGCCCTTCAGGGCGGCAAAACCGGACAGCTCCAGTGCTTCTACCTCACGCCGCTTGAACACCCGCCGGTGGGCGAAGTCTTTCAGCCACTGCAACGCCTGGGCCGGCGCCTGCTCGACCGCCAGCAAGGGAGAGGCATGCACCCCATCGAGAATGGCCTGGTGATGCAACAGATACTGCTCGCTGACCAAGGCCAGCAGATCCTGGTTGATGCCCTGGCGGAAACGGCTGAAGAAGCCCGGCTCTTCGACCTTGGCCTGCTGCCAGCGGGACTTGAGGTAATCGTTGGCCTCACTCAAGAGTGCTTGCTCCAGCTCCGCCAGGCTGAGCACCCCCCGGTCTACCGCATCTTCCAGATCGGCGACCCCATAGGCCATATCGTCGGCCGCCTCCATCAGGTAGGTCAGCGGGTAACGCCCCCGGACGGTGCTCGGGAAACGGGCACGGATCTGCTGCACCAGGGAACGTTCACTGAAAAAATGCCCCGGCTTTTGCTGCCACAACCCTGCGGTCCTGCGCTGATAGGCACCGCGCACATACTTCTGCAGGGCGGCCAGCTGGCTCAGGGTCAGGTTCAGCCCCTGCAGGCTGTGCAACAGCCGCAGGCTCTGAGCGTTACCCTCGAACTGGCGCAGATCCGCCATCAGCATGGGCCACTGGCGCGAGCCTTGGCCCACCGCCTGGCGGAACAGCGCCGGCAAGCGGGATTCGAGCCAGTCGATGATGACCACTTCGCCGAAATGGCCGAACGGCGGATTGCCCACGTCATGCAGCAGGCAGGCCATTTCCACCAGGCTGATAAAGGCTTCCTTGTCCACCTCCTGCGCGACCCCGGGCAGCACCTTCAATGCCAACTGCCGACCGGTTTCCTTGACCTCCAGAGAATGGGTCAGGCGGCTGCGCACCGAGGCCTTGACATCGAGGGGAAACACCTGGGTCTTTTGCTGCAACCGGCGCACCGGCGAACATTGCACTATACGGCTGCGATCCGCCTCTATCGCCTGCAAGGCGGTTTCCTGCTCCGCCCCCGGCTCCAGCCGTTCCCCGAGTATCAGTTCCCGATAAAGGCTCATGCTCTGCTCTCCAGCCAGTGCCGCAGCGTCGCCAGATCGGCAGGCAACCGGCGATTCAGCTCGGCGGCCCAGGCTTCCACCTGCTCCCACCAATCGGGCAGCTCGGGGCTCTGGATCCGTTGGGCCAGCAGCTGAATCCGTTTCAGTCCCACCGAGCCCGCCGCCCCCTTGATCTTGTGCGCTTCGTCGACGATGCCTTCCTGCTGTTTTTGCGCCATAAACTGATTCAACCGCGCCAGGTAACCGTCCGCCATCTGCTCCAGCAGATCGACGCTGGAAAGCAGCGCCAGGGCGCCGACCGTCGCCACATAATCGTCCAGAAATATCCGATCCAGCACGCCATCATCCACCGGTTCGTGGTGCTGCGGTACCGGTGCCGCCGGCTGGGGCCGATGGGCAAAAAAACGGGCCAGTACTCCCTTGATGGCCTTGGAGGACAATGGCTTGCTGATGGCGTCATCCATGCCTCTGGCCAGGTACTGCTGCTTGTCGCTGATCACATTGGCCGTCAACGCCACCAGCGGCGGCAGGGCCCGGTTCCTTTCCCGAGCGTCTTCCCGCAGGCGGGCGGCGATATCGAAGCCGGTCATGTCCGGCAACTGGATATCGAGGAAGATCAGGTCAAAGGCGCGCCCGGACAGCAGGGTGAAGGCCTCTGCCCCATCCCGGGCCACCGTCACCCCGTGGCCCAGCTTTTCCAGCAGGGCACGAGCCACGGTGATATTGAGCTCCACGTCCTCCACCAGCAACACCGAAAGAGAGGGTAACTGGGACAGCGCGGGATCCTCCACCGGCGCCTGGGCGGTGGGTACCGTGATGGTGACGCTGAAACAGGAGCCCTCCCCCGGCTCGCTGTCCAGCTCTATGGTGCCGTGCATGGCGTCCACCAGCTGTTGGGACACCGCCAGGCCGATGCCGGTGCCGGTGGCGTGTTTCTTCCCTTCAATCTGGAAATAGAGCGCGAAGATCTTCTGCTGCAGCTCCGCCGGAATGCCGATACCGGTGTCTTCGATGTCGAAACGCAGGGTCACCTGTCCCGGCGTCAGTTCGTCGGCCATGCAGCGGATGGTGACACCACCGTCGTCGGTGAACTTGACCGCGTTGCCCACCAGGTTCCACAGCACCTGGCGCAGCCGGGTGCCGTCCGCCAATATCCATTCCGGCATGTCGCCGTCCCGATCGAAATGCAGGTAGAGCCCTTTCTGCTCCGCCTGCAGCCGGGCCAGGATCTCCAGATCGTCGAGGAAACCGGGGAAGTCCATCGGTTCCGGCGCCAGCTCCAGCCGACTGCGATCCAGCTTGTCCAGATCGATGATGTCATTGAAGATATTGCCCAGGGTGACGGCGCTGAAATGAATGGTCTTGAGATGTTGGCGCTGCTCGGGGCTGAGCTCGGTGGCCAGCAGGATCCGGCTCAAGCCCACGATGCCGTTGAGCGGGGTGCGCAGTTCATGGCTGATGGTGGAGATAAAGGTGGTCTTGTCGCGGCTGGCCTTTTCCAGCTCTTCCTGATAACGCTTGCGCTCGGTGATGTCCCGACCAAAACCGAGCAGCCCCAGGCGCTTGCCGTTACGCTCAAAGAACGGCACCTTGCGCAGTTCGAAGCAGGCTCGGCGGCCGTCCGGGTATTGCAGCCACTGCTCGTAGGTCTGGCTCTCGTTGCGGGCGAACACTTCCTTGTCGGTCTCCACCACCTTTTCCGCCACGTCTTCCGGATACACATCATGGGGAGTCAAGCCGATCAGTTCCTTCTCCTGCCGGCCAAGCAGGCTTTCCATGGCCCTGTTGCAGCCGGAAAACTCCTCCAGTTCGTTGCGGTAATACACCAGATCCGGCGAGGTATCGATAAAGGAGCGCAGCAGGGCGGAACGTTCCTGGGACTCCATCTGCGCCTTTTCCCGCTGGTAAACCTCTGCTTCCAGATCTTCGATGGCCTGCTGGCGGGCCGCTTCCGCCTTGTGGGTTTCCTCTATCTGGCGATTGAGCAGCTGTATTTTTTCCTGCAGTTCATTGTTGAGCTCAAGATCCCGTTCCCGCATCTGTTGCAAGCGTTGCACCAGGCGACTGAGCCGCTGGCGGGAATCTTCCAGCTGATCCACCACCACCGACAGGAAGTACACCGCCCAAGGTGTCACCAGCAGGCCGAAGAAGATGGAACGCACCATATCAATGGATTCAACCGAGCCACGCAGGAACAGGGTCACCCCCACCTGGATAAAAATCGCCAATAAGATGATACAGGCCGCCAGCAACATGCTGAAACGCACTATGCCCAGCTTGGTCATCAAATCAACGTAGTATTGGGCCCAGGTTTTTATGGGTTTCATCAAGGTTTCCCTTCAACAACGGCAGAAAAGCAGGATACCGGCTAACAGGCGGGCTGTCATGTCGATGATAGGGCGGCCCGTACTCGGTTGTATCCAAAGAAATACGGCCGCTGTCGGCCAACAGGTAACTTTATGTCAAACTTGCCGTCATAGATAAAAAATGGTTAAAAATGGAGAATTTATGCATCAAAAATGAATTTATAAGCATATGATGCAAAAGGATTTTCTTCCCCCCGGCCCCAGCCCCCGTCGGCGAGAGGACCGGGAAAATTGCGAGCCAGCTCAAAGCTTGGGAGAAAAGTGTAGTAAAAAAACAACAAAAAACATTGAAATTTATATTATCCTGCAACACTTAGACAACCAAGATAAAGTATCGACAAAAAAGATATACGTGAGATTTATAACCAAACATCATGGTTTTTCATTGAAATATCCTACTTCACCCCACCCTAAACAGCCACTTACAGCTTCATTTCTTTAATTGACCTCACAAAAAATTCCCTATAGTTTGGTAAATTAGCCACCAATGGCAACGGACGCTTCAGAGCATGTCGTGCTGACAAAAGTAGTCGCTCGGCCCCACGGCTTGAGCAATGGAGGAATGCAATGTCTCTTTATGACCCCACGCTTGAGAAGGATAACTGTGGTTTCGGCCTGATCGCCCACACAGAAGGCGAAGCCAGCCATAAGCTTGTCCGACTCGCGATTTCGGCGTTGGATCGCATGCAACATCGTGGCGGTATCGCCGCCGACGGCAAAACCGGTGACGGTTGCGGCCTGTTGATGCAAAAACCCGATAGTTTCTTCCGCGCCGTCGCGGAAGATAAAGGATGGAACCTGGGCCGCAAGTACGCGGTCGGCATGCTGTTCCTCAACCCGGATCCGGTACTGGCCGAACAGACTCGGCAGATCGTCAACGAAGAGCTGGAGCGGGAAACCCTGAGCCTGGTCGGCTGGCGCGAAGTGCCGGTCAATACCAATGTGCTGGGCGATATCGCCAAGGCCTCCCTGCCCCGTATCGAGCAGGTGTTCGTCAATGCCCCCACCGGCTGGGTGGCCAAGGATCTGGAACGTCGTCTCTATATAGTACGCCGCCGTATCGAAAAGCGGGTCAATGACGAATTCTTTTATGTGGTCAGCCTGTCCAACCTGGTGATGACCTACAAGGGCCTGTGCATGCCCGCCGATCTGCCCCGATTCTATCTGGATCTGGCGGATATCCGGCTGCAATCGGCCATCTGTGTTTTCCACCAGCGCTTTTCGACCAACACCCAGCCGCGCTGGCCCCTGGCGCAGCCGTTCCGCTTCCTGGCCCATAACGGCGAAATCAACACCATAGGTGGTAACCGCCAGTGGGCCCAGGCCCGCGCTTACAAGTTCGCCTCGCCGCTGCTGCCCGATTTGAAAGACGCCGCCCCCTTTGTCAATACCCAGGGCTCCGACTCCTCCAGCCTGGACAACATGCTGGAACTCTTCCTGGCCGGCGGTATGGACCTGTTCCGCGCCATGCGCATGCTGATCCCGCCCGCCTGGCAGAAAAACCCGTCGATGGACGAGGACCTGCGCGCCTTTTACGACTTCAACTCCATGCACATGGAGCCCTGGGACGGCCCTGCCGGCATCGTCATGTCCGACGGCCGCTTCGCCGCCTGTGCCCTGGATCGCAACGGCCTGCGTCCGGCCCGTTTCGTGCGCACCAAGGACGGTTTCATCACCCTGGCTTCCGAAATTGGCATCTGGGACTACACCCCGGACGAGGTGCTCGAAAAAGGCCGGGTCGGTCCCGGCGAGCTGTTCGTGGTCGATACCTATACCTCCAAGATCTGGACCAGTTTCGAGATCGACGACGACCTCAAGAGCCGCCACCCCTACAAGGAGTGGATGACCAAACACAAGCGCCGCCTGACCCGCTTCGAGGATTTGCCCGACGAGAAGGCCGGCCAGTGCGAGCTGGACCCGACCTCCCTGCGCACCTACCAGAAGCTGTTCGGCTACTCCATGGAGGAGCTGGACCAGGTGATCCGGGTGATGGGCGAGAACGGCCAGGAAGCGGTCGGCTCCATGGGTGACGATGCCCCCATGGCGGTGCTGTCCAGTCGGGCCCGCTCGGTCTATGACTACTTCCGCCAGATGTTCGCCCAGGTGACCAACCCGCCCATAGATCCGTTGCGGGAAAACCACGTCATGTCCCTGGCCACCCTGATCGGCCGCGAGCAGAACGTGTTCAACGAGACCCACGGCCACGCCCACCGGGTGCAGTTCGAGTCTCCAATTTTGCTCTATTCCGACTTCCACCAGTTGCTGGAGCTGGAGCAGAGCCACCACAAGCACCATATCCTGGATCTGAACTTCACGCCGGCAGAAGGGCTGCAAGCCGCCATCGAACGCCTGTGCGCCGAGGCCAAGGCGGCAGTACAGGAGGGCACAGTGCTGCTGGTGCTGACCGACCGCCACATCGCCAAGGACAAGCTGCCGATCCCGGCCGCCATGGCGGTGGGCGCGGTGCAGCGTACCCTGGTCGATAACAACCTGCGCTGCGACTCCAACATCATAGTGGAAACCGCCAGCACCCGGGATCCGCACCAGTTCGCGGTATTGCTCGGCTTCGGCGCCACCGCCATCTACCCCTACCTGGCCTATGAAACCCTGGGCCGCATGGTGGAAGACGGCGTGCTCAAGATGCCCCTGCGCGACGCCGTGCTCAACTTCCGCAACAGCATCAACAAGGGGCTGTACAAGGTGATGTCCAAGATGGGCATCAGCACCGTCGCCTCCTACCGCTGCTCCCAGCTGTTCGAGGCCATCGGCCTGCACCAGGACGTGGTCGAACTCTGCTTCAAGGGTGTGTCCAGCCGGGTACAGGGCGCCAGCTTCGAGGACTTCCAGCAGGATCTGTTCAACCTGAGCCGGGTGGCCTGGCTCGCCCGCAAGCCGCTCAACCAGGGTGGCCTGCTCAAGTATGTGCACGACGGCGAGTACCACAGCTACAACCCGGACGTGGTCAACAGCCTGCAGCAGGCAGTTCGCTCCGGCAGTTATGACGACTACAAGACCTATGCCAAGCTGGTCAACGAACGGCCCGTGGCCATGTTGCGCGACCTCTTCACCCTGAAGGCGACCGGTCAGAACATCGGCCTGGACCAGGTAGAGCCGGCTTCAGCCCTGTTCCCGCGCTTCGACAGCGCCGCCATGTCCATCGGCGCCCTGGGCCCCGAGGCCCACGAGGCCCTGGCCATCGCCATGAACCGCCTGGGCGGCCAGAGCAACTCCGGTGAAGGTGGTGAAGACCCGCGTCGCTTCAACAGCTTGAAGAATTCCAAGATCAAGCAGGTAGCTTCCGGCCGCTTCGGGGTCACCCCCCATTACCTGATGAATGCCGAGGTCATCCAGATCAAGGTGGCCCAGGGCGCCAAGCCCGGCGAGGGCGGCCAACTGCCCGGCCACAAGGTCACCGCAGAGATCGCCAAGCTGCGTTATGCGGTACCGGGCGTCACCCTGATCTCGCCGCCGCCGCACCACGACATCTACTCCATCGAGGATCTGGCCCAGTTGATCTTCGACATCAAGCAGATCAACCCGAGCTGCCTGGTATCGGTCAAGCTGGTGTCCGAGCCCGGCGTGGGCACCATCGCCACCGGCGTAGCCAAGGCCTATGCCGACCTGATCACCATCTCCGGTTACGACGGCGGCACCGGTGCCAGCCCGCTGACCTCGGTCAAGTACGCCGGCTCGCCCTGGGAGCTGGGCCTGGCCGAAACCCAGCAGGCGCTGGTGGCCAACGGCCTGCGCCACAAGGTGCGGCTGCAGGTGGACGGCGGTCTCAAGACCGGTCTGGACATCATCAAGGCCGCCATCCTGGGGGCCGAGAGCTTCGGCTTCGGTACCGGCCCCATGGTCGCCCTGGGCTGCAAGTACCTGCGTATCTGCCACCTGAACAACTGCGCCACCGGCGTGGCGACGCAGGATGAGAAGCTGCGCAAGGACCACTTCCTCGGCCTGCCCGAAATGGTGGAGAATTACTTCAGGTTCATCGCCGAGGAAACCCGCGAGCTGATGGCCGACCTGGGCGTGGCCAAGCTGACCGATCTTATCGGCCGTACCGATCTGCTGGAGGCCCTGCCGGGCGTGACCGCCAAGCAGCAGAAGCTGGATCTGTCCGGCATCCTGGCCAAACCCGAGCCCAAGCCGGGCCTGGCGGTGTTCTGTCAGGAGTCGAATCCCGGCTTCGACAAGGGGCAGCTCAACCTTAAGATAACCGAAGACGCCCTCGACGCGGTGGAAACCAGCAGCGGCGGCGACTTCTACTACAGTATCCGCAACACCGATCGTTCGGTGGGTGCCCGCCTGTCCGGCGAAATCGCCAAGCGTCACGGCAACCAGGGCATGGCCGCAGACCCGGTACGCATTCATCTGGACGGCACCGCCGGCCAGAGTTTCGGGGTGTGGAACGCCGGCGGACTGGACATGATCCTGACCGGCGACGCCAACGACTATGTGGGCAAGGGTATGACCGGGGGCAAGCTGGTGATCAAGTCCCATGTGGGCGTGGCCTTCGCTTCCCATCAAGCCACCCTGGTGGGTAACACCTGTCTGTACGGCGCCACCGGCGGCCACCTCTACGTGGCCGGCCGTGCCGGCGAGCGTTTCGCGGTGCGCAATTCCGGCGCCATCGCTGTGGTGGAAGGCCTGGGCGACAACGGTTGTGAATACATGACCAGCGGCATCGTTACCGTACTGGGCCGCACCGGCGTCAACTTCGCCGCCGGTATGACCGGAGGCTTTGCCTATGTGCTGGATGAGGACGACGACTTCCGTCTCAAGACCAACCACGAGCTGGTCGAGTTACTGGAACTGGACGAGCTGGTGATCCATCAGGAACACCTGCGCGGCATCATCACGCAGCATCTGCAGGAAACCGGTAGTGACCGGGCGCAGGAAATACTGGCCAACTTCAACCAGTTCCTGCCCAAGTTCAAGCTGGTCAAACCGAAATCCAGCGATGTGAAATCCCTTTTGGGCCACCAGAGCCGCTCTGCCGCAGAGCTGCGGGTCCATGCGCAGTAAAGGAAGATTGTGATGAGCCAGAACGTATTTCAGTTTATTGACGTGCAACGTGTCGATCCGCCCAAGAAGCCGATCGGCACCCGTAAAATCGAGTTCGTGGAGATCTACGAACCCTTTTCCGACAGCCAGGCCCAGATGCAGGCCGATCGCTGCCTGGATTGCGGCAACCCCTACTGCGAGTGGAAGTGTCCGGTGCACAACTACATCCCCAATTGGCTGAAGCTGGCCAACGAGGGACGTATCTTCGAGGCGGCGGATCTGTGTCACCAGACCAACAGCCTGCCCGAGGTGTGCGGCCGGGTCTGCCCCCAGGACCGGCTGTGCGAGGGCTCCTGTACCCTCAACGACCAGTTCGGTGCCGTGACCATAGGTAATATCGAAAAATACATTACCGACAAGGCATTCGAGATGGGCTGGCGCCCGGACATGTCCAAGGTGGTCAAGACCGACCGCAAGGTCGCCATCATAGGTGCCGGCCCCGCCGGCCTGGCCTGTGCCGACATCCTGGTGCGCAACGGCGTCACCCCGGTGGTGTTCGACCGCTACCCGGAAATCGGCGGCCTGCTGACCTTCGGTATTCCCTCCTTCAAGCTGGAGAAGTCGGTGATGAGCCGGCGGCGGGAAATCTTCACCGAGATGGGGGTGGAATTCCGCCTGGAAACCGAAGTCGGCAAGGACATCGGCTTCCAGACCCTGCTCGACGACTATGACGCCGTCTTCCTGGCCGTGGGCACCTACAAGTACATGCGAGCCGGCCTGGCCAACGAAGACGCCAGCGGCGTGTACGATGCCCTGCCCTTCCTGATTTCCAACGCCAACCGGGTGCTGGGCTTCGAGAAAGCAGCGGACGACTATATCGACATGAGCGGCAAGCGCGTGGTGGTGCTGGGCGGTGGCGATACCGCCATGGACTGCGTACGCACCTCCATCCGCCAGGGCGCCGGGCACGTGGTCTGCGCCTATCGCCGGGACGAGGCCAACATGCCCGGTTCCCGCCGCGAAGTGCAGAACGCCCGGGAGGAAGGAGTGAACTTCATGTTCAACCTGCAGCCCACCGGCATCCAGGTGAACGACCACGGCCGGGTCACCGGAGTGGAAGTGATCACCACCCAGCTGGGCGAGCCCGATGCCAACGGCCGTCGCAGCCCCGAGCCGGTGCCCGGCTCCGAGCAGGTGCTGGCCGCCGATGCGGTGCTCATGGCGTTCGGCTTCCAGCCTCACGATCAGCCCTGGCTGAAAGAGTATGGTATAGACGTCGACCGCAGTGGCCGCATCCTGGCCCCCGAGCAGAGCGACTTCGCCTTCCAGACCAGCCATCCCAAGATCTTCGCCGGTGGTGACGCCGTGCGCGGCTCCGATCTGGTGGTGACCGCCATCGCCGAAGGCCGCAAGGCCGCCGAAGGCATCATGGACTATATCGGGCTCTGATCCCCGTAAGCTCCACGTTCTCCAAGGCCGCTCATTGAGCGGCCTTGTGGTTTATGTCGGCCATGCCGGCGTCGCTGCCCCAACCTCCCCTGATGGTATCCGCCGATCGGCCTTTTAACCGGATAGTGGTACACTCCCGTCCATCTTTTTCGTTGCGGGAGCATCCCTTATGACTATCGGCATTATCGGCGCCATGGAGCAGGAAGTGGCCGAACTCAGATCCCGGCTGGAACAGGCCAAGACCACAGCCGTGGCCGGTTGCGAGTTTTACCAGGGCACCCTGGCCGGCAAGGAAGTGGTGATCACCCGCTCCGGCATCGGCAAGGTGGCCGCCAGCATCGCCACCACCCTGCTGCTCGAACGCTTCGCGCCCAGTTGCGTGCTCAATACCGGCTCCGCCGGCGGTTTCGATCCGGCACTGCACGTGGGGGATCTGGTGGTCTCCAGCGAAGTACGCTTCCACGACGTGGACGTGACCGCCTTCGGCTATGAGATGGGGCAGATGGCTCAGCAGCCGGCGGCCTTTGCCGCCGATCCCGCCCTGATCGCCCTGGCCCGGGAATGCCTGGCCGAGCAGAGCGACATCGCCTCGGCGGTGGGCCTGATCTGCACCGGCGATCAGTTTATGCACCGCCCGGAGCAGTTGCAAAAGGCCATGACCGACTTCCCGGCGATGAAGGCCTGTGAGATGGAAGCCGGGGCCATCGCCCAGGTCTGTCATCAGTTCAGGGTCCCCTTCGTGGTGGTTCGTGCCCTCTCCGATATCGCCGGCAAGGAGCAGGCCGAGTCCTTCGAGGCCTTCCTGGAGGTGGCGGCCCGCCATTCCTCGGCCATGGTGCTGAGCATGGTGGAACGGATGCCAGGCTGAATACGGTGTCCGCATTCCCCCTGCTGGCCCATCCGCTCACCCTGCTGAGCCTGGCGGTCATACTGAATCTGTTG
Source organism: Zobellella iuensis (assembly GCF_016746085.1). GTDB lineage: Bacteria > Pseudomonadota > Gammaproteobacteria > Enterobacterales > Aeromonadaceae > Oceanimonas > Oceanimonas iuensis. Next base: position 90,019 of record NZ_JAERTZ010000028.1, on the reverse strand, counting down.
CTGCCGGCAAAACAGCTTCAGCCTGCCCTTGGCAAGGGACTGGCATTGCTCGGCGCCCGGCTCAACGGTGAACACTATTCTGCCCGTTATCTGCAGGCGGCAGGTGGTGCCTTCCTGCTTTGCCTGCTGTTCCCCTTGCTGTCGGCCTATTGGGCGCTGGCCGTACTGGCTCCCTGGCCGTCCCTGCTCGAACCCCTGCTGCTGTGGTGTTGCCTGGACATGGGCCGACTTGGCCGGGCGCTGCCCCAATGCCTGGGCCAGGTGGCGGAGCAACGACCCTTGGCGCGGCTGAGTCTGGCCCCGCTCTGTCTGCGGCAGACGGATCCCCTGTCTCCGCTGGGCCTGCACAAGACGGTGGCGGAAGTGGCCCTGCTGCGTCTGGCCGGGGATTTTGCCCTGCTGTGCTGGTACCTGGCCGGCGGCATCTATGCCGCCCTGCTGTTCGCCCTGCTGCGGAGCTGCACCCAGGCCTGGCCGGTGAAACTGAGCCAATGGCGCGCCTTCGGCCTGCTCCCCTCGCTTTCGTACCGGGCCATGGCCTGGCTGCCGTTCCAGTTGCTGACGCTGACCCTGCTGATCTACCCGGGGTCAAAACGGGCCCTCCAGGCCTGGCCCCGGGGCCGGCTCTGGGGCTATCCGGCCTCAGGCCGGCTGCTGGCGGTGGCCGCCGCCGGGGTGGACGTCGGCCTGGGCGGACCTCGTCGCTACACCGATGCCACCGATTACTATCCCAAGCTCGGCAGCAAGAATTATCTGAACGAGGCCAGTACCCGGGCCCTGCTGTGGCGCCTGGTGATCGCCCTGCTGTTCTGGCTGTCCCTGGCCTGGATGCTCGTACTGGTGCCGGTGCTTCATGGTTAGGTGCTCGTCATCACTGCTGTTGATGCTGACGCTGCTCGGCACTGCCGGTGCCGGCGAGCTTCATGCTGACGAAGCTCGAGCAGAGCCGGCCCGCCGCATCGTCAGCCTGAGCCCCCATATCACCGAGATGCTGTTCGCCATCGGCGCAGGCCCGCAGGTCATCGCCGTCGACGAGGCCAGTGATTATCCGGTGGCGGTCACCCCTCTGCCCAAGGTCGCCAACTACAGGTCCCTCAACCTGGAACAGATACTGGCGCTGCAGCCGGATCTGATCGTGGCCTGGCGCAGCGCCCAGCACTTGCAGGTGCAGCCGCTGATCCACCTCGGTATACCGGTGGCCTATTCCGAGCCGCTGAGGCTGCGGGATCTGGCCGACGAACTGGAATACCTGGGTGAGCTGAGCGGGCATCGGCAGCAGGCACGGGCCCAGGCCCGGCATTACCTGCAGCAGCTGGAGGCGCTGGAGCGGCACTACCGGGACGCCCGCCCGGTGTCGGTGTTCTACCAACTCGGATCGACCCCGCTGATGTCGGCCAACGAGGGCACCTGGGTGGGACAGGCTATCCGCCTCTGCGGTGGCACCAACATCATGGCCGCCAGCACGGCACCCTACCCGCAACTGAATGCCGAGCTGGTGCTGGCCAGGGATCCCGAGGTGATACTCGCCTCGAGCGATGAAGAGCTGGCCCTCTGGCGCCGGTGGCCCTCGCTGCAGGCGGTGCAAAAGGCCCGGCTGCTGACGGTGGACGCGGATCTGCTGCACCGCTTCACCCCACGCACCCCCGAGGGGATCCGCCAGCTGTGCCGGCAACTGGAGCTGGCCCGGGCAGAATGAGGGTGATTGTGTTCGACGGGGCGCCTCTATACAATGGCGCCCCTTTTATTTGAGGTAGAAATAAATGCAGTCCCTGGTCGATGCGGTATTCTACTGGAGTGATTTGTTCGGCACCGCCGTGTTCGCCTTTTCCGGCGTGCTGGTGGCGGGCCGGCTGCGCATGGACGGCTTTGGCGTAATAGTGCTGGCGGCGGTGACCGCCATCGGTGGCGGCACCATCAGGGATCTGATCATCGGTGCCGAGCAGGTGTTCTGGGTGGCGGACCCCACCTACCTGTGGGTGATACTGGCCACCGCCTTGCTGGGCCAGTATATCGCCCGGCTGCCGCGCCGGCTGCCCTGGTATATCCTGCCCCTGGCCGATGCCTTCGGCCTGGCACTCTTTACCGTGATCGGCACCGAAAAGGCCCTGGCCCACGGTACCTCCGGCATGGTGGCGGTGGTGATGGGCGTGATCACCGGGGTGGCCGGCGGCATGATCCGCGACGTGCTGGCCCGGGAAGTGCCCATGGTGCTGCAACGGGAAATCTACGCCACCGCCTGCATCCTGGGGGGCATCCTCTATACCGGTACCCTGGCCCTGGGCGTTACCCCGCTGCTGGCCACCCTGGCCGGCATGCTGGGCACCTTCGTCCTGCGGGTGGCCGCTATCCGCTGGCACCTGTCGCTGCCGGCCTTCTCCCTCGGCAGGTAAGGCTCGGGAAGCGGAAAGCGGAAAGCGGAAAGCGGAAAGCGGAAAGCGGAAAGCGGAAAGCGGAAAGGATAAAGAAACAACAGAGCAGGCCAATGGCCTGCTCTGTTTGTACTCAACGAACGTACCTTAGGTGCCGCGCCGAACTCAGGCCACGGTCACCCGGGCGAACTTGCGCTTGCCGACCTGGTATACGGCCTGGCCGGGCTGTACCACCAGCTTGCCGTCGTCCAGCTTGTCGCCGTCCACCTTGACCGCACCCTGCCTGATCATCCGCAACGCTTCGGAGGTGGAGTCCACCAGGCCGGCGTCCTTCAGCAGGTTGGCGATGGCGATGCCCTCGCCCCCCGCCTGCAGGGTTACTTCCGGCAGATCTTCGGGAATGGCGTTCTTCTGGAAACGCAGCACGAAGTCCTGGTGCGCCTGCTCGGCCGCCGTTTCGCTGTGGTAGCGGGTGATGATTTCCTTGGCCAGCAGTATCTTGGTGTCGCGCGGGTTGGCACCCTCGGCCACCTGCTGGCGCAGGCCGGCCAGTTCCTCCAGGCTGCGGCGGGACAACAGCTCGAAGTAACGCCACATCAGTTCGTCGGACAGGGACATGATCTTGCCGAACATCTGCTCCGGCGCCTCGTCCACCCCTATGTAGTTGCCGGCCGATTTGGACATTTTCTTGATACCGTCCAGGCCTTCCAGCAGCGGCATGGTCAGTACCACCTGGGGAGACTGACCGGCGTCTTTCTGCAGCTCTCGCCCCATCAGCAGGTTGAATTTCTGATCGGTGCCGCCCAGCTCGATATCGGCCCTGAGCGCCACCGAGTCGTAGCCCTGCAGCAGCGGATACATGAATTCGTGGATGGCGATGGACTGGCCGGAGGTGTAGCGCTTCTTGAAATCGTCCCGCTCCAGCATGCGGGCCACCGTCAGCTTAGAGGCCAGCTTGATCATGCCGGCAGCCCCCAGCTCACCCAGCCAGCTGGAGTTGTAGACAATCTTAGTCTTGATCGGATCCAATATCTTGAACGCCTGCTCGGCATAGGTCTTGGCGTTGTCCGCCACCTGTTCCGGGGTCAGCGGCGGGCGGGTGCTGTTCTTTCCGCTGGGGTCGCCTACCTGGGCGGTAAAATCACCGATAAGCAGCAATACTTCATGGCCCAGATCCTGAAACTGGCGCAACTTGTTGAGAATGACCGTATGCCCCAGGTGAATATCAGGTGCGGTAGGATCCATCCCCAATTTCACCCGTAACGGGCGACCTTCCTTCAACTTAGCGACCAGCTCTTCTTCAACCAGTATCTCTTCGGCACCGCGCTTGATTTCAGCCAATGCCGTTTCCAGCTGGGACATGACGACTATACTCCTGTGCTGTGAACCTGAATAACCCGACCGATAGCAACCAGGGCCAGAACCGCATACAAGGTAGCGGCAACAGCTCCGCACCGCATCAACTGATGTACCATGTAAACACTTCATCCGCAGAAAGCAGAGCCATTAGGAACTAACACCCTATTGGTTATTCAGACGACCAAACGAATAAGGAAGGCATCTTACTGGAATGGCGGTGAAATTGGAAAGGCTGTAAAATCCGTGCGTAAATCAGGGAAGAGCCGACTATGCCCGTAATAAAAATATTCAAACTATTACCCCGTGGCCACAAGATAGCCATAGGAGCCCTGAGTGCCGCCATGGTACTGCTGATCCTGGTGCCGACCGAATCGGCCTTGGCCAGTCGTGATCACGCCGACGGCATGCTCCCGGAAAGCCAGCCACTGGTATTGGAAGTGGAAGATGTGCCTCTTGAGGATGAAAGCCTGCATGCCCGGGAGCTGGTCGTCAAGGTCAGTGCCGGCGATACCCTGTCCTCCATCTTCGCCCGCCACGGCCTGTCCTCGACCCTGCTGCACGATATCGGCCAGTTGGGCGAACATGCCGAGCAATTGAAGAAAATCCATCCCGGTGAACGGCTGACCTTTTTCCTCGATAACAAAGGCAATTTTTCCGCCCTCAGTTACCCGCTGGATGCCGCCCGAACCCTGGAGATCAAACGGCGCGACACTGAGCTGCATAGCCGCATCATCAGCGCCCAACTCGAACATCGCACCCAATACGCTCAGGCCTCGGTCAACTCCAATTTCTGGAATGCCGGCATCAGTGTCGGCCTGAACCCGGGACAGATCCTGAGCCTGGCCGCCATGTTTGCCTGGGATGTGGATTTTGCGTTGGATATCCGGGCCGGCGACCGTTTCGCGGTACTCTACGAGCAGCGTTATAAAGACGGTATCCACGTGGATACCGGCCATATCCTGGCCGCCGAGTTTATCAATCAGGGCAAAGTATACCGGGCGATCCGTCATGTCGATGGCAACTACTATTCCCCCGAAGGCCGCGCCATGCGCAAGAGCTTCCTGCGCGCACCGGTCAATTTCACCCATATCAGCTCCAATTTCAACCCGCGCCGCCTGCATCCGGTCACCGGCCAGATCAAGGCCCACCGGGGCATCGACTACGCGGCCCGTACCGGTACTCCCGTGGTGGCCGCCGGCAGCGGCCTGGTGGTGGAGTCCGGCTACAGCCAGTTCAACGGCAACTATGTGGTGATCCGTCACGACAGCACCTACCTCACCAAATACCTGCACCTGCACCAGCGCATGGTCAAGCAGGGGGAACGGGTACAGCAGGAGCAGCAAATCGGCACCGTGGGCGCCACCGGCCGGGTGACCGGCCCCCACCTGCACTACGAATTCCTGGTCAACGGCGTGCATCAGGATCCCAAGACGGTGGATCTGCCCCAGGCGGCCATACTGTCCAGGGCGGAGCTGGCCCGCTTCAAGCCCAGGGCCGAACAGCTGCTGGCCCAACTCGACCGGGTCAGCGAGGTGATGCTGGCCAAACAGTAGTCAAAACCCGGCAAGCCCCCGGGCTTGCCGCGGCTTTCTCCCCCCGAAAGTATCTTCACGTAAAACTTTATGTGAAAATTGTGCGCTGTGCCGGGTTTCGCATCCGGCGCCGCTGCTATATTGGCCGAGGGTGCAACAGGACGGATAGGGGGCGAGCCGTTGATGAATTCACGCCACTCGCCTCGGGCCGCAAAGCTACCCGCCGATAACAGCGCATCCATATCGCCCGTCTTCCCGGTCGGGTATCACTAAACTCACTAATGGAATAAGAGTATTAATAATGAGTGGATATCAGCATATTCTCGTCACCATCGACCTGTCCCCCAATTACCAGAAGGTGCTGGACAAGGCCGTTGCCCGCGCCAAGGCCAACCAGGCCAAGCTGTCGATCGTTCACGTCAACCTCAAGATGCAGAGTCTGTATAACCAGATGTATGAAGTGTTCACCCACAAGCTGGAGGACAAACCGCTGCTCGCCGCCAAAAAGGAGCTGGAGCAGATGCTGGCGTCCGTGGACTACCCCCTGGAGAAGCAGATACTGATCAGCGGCGACCTGGTGGAACAGATTTGTGAAGCCGTGCGACTCTGCGACGCGGATTTGCTGATCTGCGGTCATGAGCATCATCTGTTTCGCCAGAATTCGTCCGTGGCCCACCAGCTTATCGAGAAGATCAATTGCGACCTGCTGGTCGTTCCCCTGGAGAAATAAACCGGCAGCCAGGCGCCGCCCCCTGTTCGGCGGCGGCGGCGCTCGACCCTCGGCGAACTGGCGCTATCCCGCGACCGAAAAGCCCTCGAGTCCGGCCAGCCGCCGGCGCCAACGTTCGGCTTCGGCCCAGGGGTCGGCATAGGCCAGGGCCGGATGCCTGCCCCAGATAGGCGCGGGCCAGGCGGCATCGGTGGTGAAGCGGGCCACATGATGCAGATGCAGCTGGGGCACCATATTGCCGAGGGCGGCGATATTCATCTTGTCGGCCGCCAGTTCGGTCTCCATCAAGCGGGCCAGCGCACAGGACTCCCGCAGCAGTTGCAGCTGGTCGTCCTCGCTCAGCCGGTGGATGTCCCGGATCTCGGCCCGCCGGGGCACCAGGATCAGCCAGGGATAGCGGCTGTCGTTGGCTAGCAGCACCAGGCTCAAAGGCAGTTCCCCCAGCACCTGGCAATCCGCCGCCAGTTGCGGATGCAACCGGAAGGCGCTCACTGTCCCGCTCCAAAATGGCGACGCAGATAGGCGATGATATCCATGGACTCGTACAGCCAGTAATAGCGCCCGGGCTCGAACTCGATGCGCAGGCAGGGCACCATGCGCTGGCCGCCCCCCGCCAGCAGCGCCTGCAGGTGCTCCGGCGCATTGGTGTCATATTCGGCGATATCGAGGCCCAATTCGTCGATCGCCGCCTTCACCCGCTGGCAGTAGGGACACCAGGCCTTTTGGTAGAGCGCCAGCTTGGTCACGCTATCCACCACCGGGGCCTCATTGTTTTCGGCTCCCCCGAGCCAGTCGAACAGGGACATATGCCGCCTCAAACACTGAAAGATGAGCCGCAACCACAGGTACTGGTGGCGTTGGGGTTGGTGACCAGGAAGCGGGAGCCTTCAAGGCCTTCGACATAATCGACGGTACCACCCACCAGATATTGCAGACTCATGGCGTCGACTACCATGATGACCCCGTTCTTCTCGATCACGGTATCGCCGTCGTTGGTTTTTTCATCGAAGGTAAAACCGTATTGAAAGCCGGAACACCCACCGCCGGTGATATAGACCCTGAGCTTGAGCTCGGGATTTTCCTCTTCGCAAATCAGGGCTTTAATCTTGTTGGCTGCCGAATCACTCATCTGGATAGGCAAGGGGATTGCATCGCTCATCACTACCTCTTGGGGTTGGTTGTCGCTCAAAATTATCCAATACCCGAGTAAACAGTTCAAGTATTGTCCGGGATCGGCCAGTTCAGGCTCAGGGTGCGCCTGCTGTTGCCCTCCAGCTCTAAGCGCACCTCCAGGGTCTGCGCCCGGACCTCGGAAGGCAGCCGCAATTGGCCGGAGAGCACCTGGAAATGGCGGAAATCCAGGGTCACCGGCGCCACCCCCAGGGCATCGTCATCCAGGAGCAGGGCACGGCCGTCCTGCACCGCCCGCACCTGCAGCCGGGCCTGTCCCGTAACCCGGCTCCCGGTACTGCCCGGTTGCAGCAACACCAGCCGGTAACTGAACAGCCCCGGTTCTCCCTGTGCCGCTATGTCCTCCTGGGCCAGCAACAGCCCGGGACCTTCGTCCGGAGCCAGTACCTGACGATACAGGGCCAGTTGCTGGGCCTGCTCCGCCAACTGCCGGGACTGCTGCTCCAGCTGTGCCAACTGGCTGCTCTCGGCACTCAGCAGAGCCTGCAAATCCACCCTCAGCCCCAGCATTTCCTGTCGATGACGCTCCGCCTGCTGCAAGCTATGTGCAGCCTGCCGGCTTTGCTCCTGGTAGCGCAACCCGACATACACGGCCACACCGGCAAGCAGCAGGTTTAACGCCAGAGACGCAATCAAGAGACGAAGGTCAAGCGGCTTGTTCATAAACGGCTCCCAATTAAACACAGCGGCGGATTGTGCCAAAGCCCCGGCCACGGCACCAGCGGCAAACCACCCCCATTCTCGGCCCGTCCGCTTTTTGCTATAGTCGGGCCACCCCGGCCAAGCGCCACCTCTGACCTATTCAAAGGATACCGACATGTCCAAGTCCGACGATTTGTTTGCCCAAGCCCGCCGGGTGATCCCCGGCGGCGTCAATTCCCCGGTCCGCGCCTTCAACGGCGTGGGCGGCACCCCGCGCTTTATCGAGCGGGCCGACGGCGCCTATCTCTTCGACGTGGACGGCAAAGCCTACGTTGATTATATCGGCTCCTGGGGCCCCATGATCCTGGGCCACAATGCTCCGGTAGTGCGCGATGCGGTCATCGAAGCGGTTTCCCGCGGCCTGAGCTACGGCGCCCCTACCGGCGTGGAGGTGACCATGGCGGAACAGGTGAACAAGCTGGTGCCCTCCATGGAGCAGGTGCGCATGGTCAACTCCGGCACCGAAGCCACCATGAGCGCCATTCGCCTGGCCCGGGGCTTTACCGGTCGGGACAAGATCCTCAAGTTCGAAGGCTGCTATCACGGCCATGCCGACTGCCTGCTGGTCAAGGCCGGCTCCGGTGCCCTCACCCTGGGCCAGCCCAACTCGCCGGGGGTGCCGGCCGACTTCGCCAAGCACACCCTGACCTGCACCTTCAACGATCTGGACTCGGTCAAGGCCGCCTTCGCAGCCGCCCCGGCGGACATCGCCTGCATCATAGTGGAGCCGGTGGCCGGCAACATGAACTGCATCCCCCCCGCCCCCGGTTTCCTCGAAGGCCTGCGCGCCCTCTGCGACCAGTACGGCGCCCTGCTGATCTTCGATGAGGTGATGTGCGGCTTCCGTGCCGCCCTGGGCGGTGCCCAGGCACGTTACGGGGTCAAACCCGATCTGACTACCCTCGGCAAGATCATCGGTGGCGGCATGCCGGTGGGTGCCTTCGGCGGCCGCCGCGAGGTGATGGAACACCTGGCGCCCACCGGTCCCGTCTACCAGGCCGGCACCCTGTCCGGCAACCCGGTGGCCATGGCCGCCGGCCTGGCCACCCTCGATGCCATCGGCCAGCCGGGCGTATATGAAGCGCTGGAGCAGAAGACCCAGACCCTGGTGGAAGGACTGCAGGCGGCGGCCGACAGGCACGGCATCCCCTTCACCACCACCCGGGTGGGCGCCATGTTCGGCTTCTTCTTTACCGAGGAGAAGGAGATCAGCCGCTACGAGCAGGTGACCCGCTGTGATCTGGCGGCCTTCAAGCGCTTCTTCCACCTGATGCTGGAAGAGGGCGTCTACCTGGCGCCCAGCGCCTTCGAGGCCGGCTTCATGTCCCTGGCCCACGGCGACAAGGAGCTGGCCCATACCCTGGCCGCCGCCGAGCGGGCCTTCGCGGCCCTGAAAGGCTGACCCGCCCGGGGCTAACCCGCCCTACTCCGGCCGCTGGATCTCCACCAGCGGCCCTTCCAGCAATTCCACGCTGTTGCCGTCCGGATCCAGAATGAACACGTAACGGGAGCAGGTCTGTCCCTTCACCGGGGAGGGCTTGTCGGTCAGCATGCCAGCACCGTGCAGCGAACTCAGGGCCCGGTCCAGATCGTCCACCTGCAGGGCGAAGTGACGCAATCCCAGGCGAAAGCCGTTGGCCCAGGGCGGGATGGAAGACAGCTCGGCCTCTTCCTCCGGGCGGAAACAGTAGAGCTCCAGTAGGGCTTGCCCCAGCCGCAAGTGGCAGATCTGCAGGCGACCTTCGGCATCCTGCCAACGATAAACCGGCTCGAACCCCAGCCCCTTGTAGAATCCTTCGGCCACGGACAGGTTACGCACGCTCAGGGTGACGTGATGAAAAGAAAACATGGGAAGCTCCTCCATCTCCATACTATTGAGCATATACAGAGATGGAGGCTTTCACCCTGCCTCAGCGGGCGAAATTGAAAATGTCCCTCAGCCAGTCGCTGATCGGCTCGCCGGACGAGGGTCGCTGGGGCTGCTGGGGCTGCTGCACCGGCACGACCGGCCGGCAGTCGCGAATGCCCGGCAGGCCGGCGGCCTTGGCCGGCAGCAGCTGGGTCGGTTCGCAGCGCGGATCGGCAGGCTGGCCGTCGCGTACCGCGAAGTTGACCTGATCGATGCCGGCGGGGGCCGTCAGCTCCAGGGAGTCGACCCCACGTCCGTCCAGGTAGCGGCTGTAGACCCGCAGGGCGCCGCTGGCGCCGGTCAGGCCGGTCACCCCGTTGTCGTCGCGCCCCACCCAGACACTCACCAGCTCCTCGTTGTCCAGACCCGCGTACCAGGTATCCCGCAGATCGTTGGTGGTGCCGGTCTTGCCCGCCATCACCCGGTTGGGGAAGCGGGCCGCCAGGTGGGCCGCGGTGCCGCCGCCCACCACCTTGGTCATGGCGTAGAGCGCCAGGTAGCCGGCTTCCGGCTCCAGCACCCGCACCGCCCTGGCGTCGTGCTGGTAGAGCAGCTCGCCGTGCTCGTCCTGGATGGCGCGGATGGAGGTGAGCGGCTGGTAGAGCCCCTGGTTGGCCAGGCTCAGGTACAGCTGGTTCACCTCCATGGGCGTCAGCTCCAGGGTACCGAGCAGCAGCGACGGATAGGCCTGGATCGGTTGCTGCACCCCCAGCCGCTTGAGGCCGTCGACCACCTTGTCCAGCCCGATGGCCATGCCCAGGTTGACCGTGGGCACGTTCAGGGACTTGGCCAGGGCGTCATAGAACATCACCTGGCCGCGGAACTGGCGGTCGTAGTTGTTGGGCCGCCACACCTGACCGGCATCGCTGCGCAGGCTGATGGGTTCATCCTTGAGCGGGGTCGCCAGGGTATAGCCGTTGGCCAGGGCCTCGGCGAACACCGGCGGCTTGATCAGGGAACCGATGGGCCGGCGCGCCGCCAGCGCCCGGTTGAAGCCGGCAAAACTGGGGTCGGCGCCGCCGACCACGGCGCTGACCTCGCCCTTGCGCCAGTTGGACACCACCATCGCCGCTTCCAGATCGTTGCGCTTGGTATTGGCCCTGAGCTGCTTGAGTTGCTCCACCACCGCCTGTTCGGCGCTGTGCTGGGCGATGGGATCCAGGCTGCTGAAGATCTTGAGCCCGTTCTGCCGCAGGTAGTCGGCGCCGAAACGCTCGCGCAGCTCCTGGCGCAGCAGCCCCATAAAGGCCGGGGTACGGCCGTAGCCCATGCGTCCGCGCTCAATCAGCCCCAGCTCCCTGCTGCTGGACTGCTCATAGGTATCACGGTCGATATGGCCTTCATTGGCCAGCAGGCGCAATACCAGATCCCGCCGCTCCTGGGCTCGCCCCGAATTGCGCCAGGGATCATAGAAGGAGGGTCCCTTCACCAGCGCCACTATCAAGGCTATCTGGTCCGGGTTGAGTTCATTCAGGGGCAGGCCGAAATAGAAATAGCTGGCCAGGCCGAAGCCGTACACCCCCTGGGATCCATTCTGCCCCAGGTAGACTTCGTTCAGGTAGGCTTCCAGGATCTCGTCCTTCTCGTAGCGGAAGTCGATGATCAGCGCCATATAGGCTTCCTGCACCTTGCGCCACAGGCTGCGATCCTGAGTGAGGAAGAAGTTCTTGGCCAGCTGTTGGGTCAGGGTGCTGCCGCCCTGTACGGTACGACCAGCCTTGAGGTTGACCACCAGGGCACGCAGGATCGCCAGTGGAGACACCCCGTCGTGGCGGTAGAAATCCCGGTCCTCCACCGTCAGCAGGGTGGTGACCAGCAGTTCGGGTACCTGATCCAGCCGTACCAGCAGCCGGTCCTCCCGCTGCTCCACGTTGAGCCGGTCGAGCAGCACGGGATCCATGCGGGCATAACCCAGTTCCCGGCCGTTGGCCGGGTTCTGCATCCGCGCCAGCCGCTGGCCGTCGAAGGTCAGCAGGATGGAACGGGCCGCTTCGGCCCCATCGGAAAAATTGAAGGGACGACGGTGAATTTCGATACGGTTGTTGGTCACCGCGTATTCGCCGGGCCGGCCGGGGCTGGCCACCTTGCGGTAGTTCAGCAACTGCAGCTCGCGCAGCATCTGCTGGTGGGACAGCTTCTGCCCCGGGAACAGCTCCAGCGGCCGGCTGTAGACCAGGGCGGGCAGGGCCCACTTCTGGCCCTCGAAACGCTCCCGCACCTGGCTGTCCAGATAGATACCGAAGATGCCCAGCAACACGGCCATCACCAGGCCGAGCTTGAACAGCAGGCCCCACCATGAACGGCGTTTTTTCACGGGCTTTTTGGTTGATTTACGGGTTCGGGTCTGTTTTGCCATAATCAGTGCTTCATCTGCCTCTTGGTGTGCCGGGTCGGTGCCGTATTGGCAGGATCCTCAGGCCACACGTGCTTGGGGTAACGCCCCTTCATCTCTTTTTTCACATCCTGGTAGGATCCAGCCCAGAAGGCGGCCAGATCCCGGGTAACCTGCAGCGGGCGCCGCGCCGGCGACAACAGTTCCAGCACCAGCGGCACCCGTCCGCGCGCCAGTTCGGGTGTGCCCGACTGGCCGAACATCTCCTGCAGCCGCACCGGCAGCACGGGATCGTCCTCCTCCCGGTAGCGAATGGCGGCCCGGGTGCCGGTGGCCAGTTCGAGGTGGCCGGGTAGCAGGGTATCCAGCAATTGCTGCTGTGACCAGTCCAGCCGACTCTTAAATATGCCGAGCCAGTTCAGCCGGCCCAGCTCCTCCCAGCGGCCAAGCCCCGTCAGGTAAGGCAGCAGCCACCCTTCGGCCTCCGCCAGCCACTGGGCCTCGTCGCAGGGGGCGAAGCCGCAGTCGGCCAGCTTCTGTCCGGCCAGTTTCAATCTGAGCCAGTACTGGCGGACCTCTTCGTCCAGCGGCAGCGCCATCCAGCCACGGCGTACCAGCTCATCCAGCAGGCAGCGGGCGCGCTGCTCGGGACTGACCTCGTTGAGGGGGCTGCGCTGCAGCACCAGCTTGCCGAAGCACCGCTGGCGCTCGGCCCGCACCCGGTTGGCCTCGCTATCCCACTGCAGCTGCTGGCGTTCCTCGAAACGCCCGGGCAAGCACTGACCCAACTGCTCCTGGGTGACCGGCTCGGCGCCCTGGATAAAGACGCCCCGTTCACCGCGGCCCAGGGCCGCCACCGCCAGCATGGCCTTGCCGAGCAAGGGGCTGCCCTGGGGCAGATCGGCGCTCAGGCCGCCGGCCAGGGCGTAGCGGCCCTGCTGGCGCAGCAACCCCACCCATTCCGGCCTGGCATTGGCCAGCAGGGGGCCCAGGTAACGGCCGCCCGGCGCGGCGGAGGGCTGCTCCAACCGGCCGAACCAGCGTTCGGCCGCCGGCTTCAGCCGCCCCTGCCGGGCCAGCAGTTGCCCCGACAGGGGGGCGTCCTCCAGCCGGCCTTCTTCCAGCAGGGCCGCCAGGTAGACGGCGTCGGCCAGGGCGCCCTCCCGACCCTGCCGCTGCCAGTCGAGGGCGGTGAGCAGCAACTGGCCCAGCCAGGGTTCGGCCCCCAGTTGCCAGACCCGCCGGCCAAGCGAGCTCAGTTGGGATCCGTGCAACAACCCCAGCTCCGCCAACTGGCGTCGGGCCGCCGCCAGCAGCGGGGCCGGCGGCGGCGTCAGCAGCGGCAGGCCTTCGGGTTCGGCGCCCCAGGCGGCGCATTCCAGCATAAATCCAGACAAATCGCTCTGTTCTATTTCCGCCGGCCGCCGGGCCGCCAGTCGCTCCTGTTGCTCCCGCGGCCATAACCGCAGGCAGACGCCGGGCCCCAGCCGCCCGGCCCGGCCGGCCCGCTGGGTGGCGGACGCCTGGCCTATCTGCCGGCTCAGCAGCCGGGTAATGCCGGCCTCGGGATCGAACTGGGCCTGGCGCTCCAGCCCCGAGTCCACCACTATGCCGATGCCGTCTATGGTAAGGGAGGTTTCCGCCACATTGGTGGCCAGCACCACCTTGCGCCGCCCCACCGCCGCCGGCGCAATCGCCGCCTGCTGCTCGGCCAGGGTCAGCCGGCCATACAGAGGTCGGAGTTCAATCCCGTCGGCCACCTTGTCGGCCAGCCAGTCCCGAGTGGCGCGGATCTCCCGCTCACCGGGCAGAAAAGCCAACACGCTGCCCTCATGCCGGCTGAGGGCCGCCAGTATGGCCCGCCCCATCGCTTCCTCCAGCCGGTTGTGCTGGTTGCGGGGCTGGTACTCGAGCTCGACCGGAAAACTGCGCCCGGCGCTGCGGACCGTCACCGCATCGGGCAGCAGTTGCTCCAGCGCCAGCCCCTCCAGGGTGGCGGACATCACCAGTATCTTCAGATCTTCCCGCAGGGCCTGGCATTCCAGGGCGAAGGCCAGGGCCAGATCCGCCTGCAGGCTGCGCTCGTGGAACTCGTCGAAGATCAGCAGCCCCACCCCCTCCAGCTCGGGGTCCGCCTGCAGCATCCGGGTCAAGACCCCCTCGGTCACCACCTCCAGCCGGGTATGCCTGCCGCTCCGGCTTTCACCGCGCATCCGGTACCCGATGCGCCCGCCCGGGGTCTCCCCCAGCTGCTGCGCCAGGTACTGGGCTATGGTACGGGTCGCGAGCCGGCGCGGCTCCAGCATGATGATACGCCCCCGGATCTCCGCCTGCTCCAGCAGCCAAAGCGGCAGCCAGGTGGATTTACCGGCGCCGGGCGGCGCTTCGATGATGATGCGGGGCGACGCCAGCGCCTGCCGCAGCTGCGGCAGGGCCTCGACGATAGGAAGTTGATTCACGCTGTTACCTGACTGGCCGAAAACCGCTATATTGTGCCAAAAGCCTCTGCAAAGGACTATGCCGATGAACGAGTCCGGCAACCGGCTGTTCCTGGCCTTTCCCGCCGACGAGCTGGCACCCGCCCTGGGCCGGCTGCAGGACTGGCTGGCCCTGCCCGGCCGACGGATACCCGCCCATCAATTACATATGACCCTGCGCTTTTTCGGCCAGACCGAGCCCTCCCGGCAAGCGGCCCTGGTGCGCTGGCTGGGCCGGCATGCCCTGCCCGCCTTTTCCCTGCGCCTGGACCGGCTGGGCTGCTTCCCCAGGGCAGGCGTGGTGTGGACGGGGCCGGGCCGGGTGCCCGAGGCGCTGGCCCGCCTGGCCGACGAGCTGGGACGGTATTGCGCAGGACTGAAGTTGGGCCCCCCCCACCGGGCCTTTCGTCCCCATGTCACCCTCTTTCGGCACTGCGCGGCCTGCCCGCTGCCGAAAACGGAACCGCTCGTCTACCGACCCCGCTCGCTCGGCCTCTATCGCTCCATCCAGACCGAGCAGGGGCCCCACTACGAGCTGCTGCGCAGCTGGCCACTCAGGGAGTAAAGGGCAGTGCCCGGGCCAGCCGCATCCCCTCGGGCCCGATGTCGGCACCCCAGGCCAGGCATTCCACCCCTGCCGAGAGCGCCTCGTCGATCAGCCGGCCATAGGCCGGATCCAGATGTCGGGCCGGGCTGACCCGATCTATCCCGGTATGCAACACACAGAACAACATCACCGCCCGCTGTCCGGTGCGGGCACAAGCCATCAGCTCGCGCACATGCTTCTGGGCCCGCTCGCTCAGGGTATCCGGGAAATAGCCCCGGCCGTCCTGCTCCAGCAGGGTCACGCTCTTGACCTCCACATAGCAATCGGGTCGCTCGCCACCGCTCAGCAGGAAGTCGATACGGCTGCCTTCGTCGCCGTAGCGAACTTCCGCCCGCACCCTTGGATAACCGGCCAGTTCCGGGATCCACCCCTGGGCCAGGGCCTCCGCCACCAACTGATTGGCCCGGGTGGTATTGACACAGATCAGCTGTCCCTCGGGATTCTCCGTCAGTTCCCAGGTATGGGCATACTTGCGCTTAGGGTTGTCCGAGGTGGAAAAATACACCGGCCAGTCCGGCCCGGCACAACCGGTCATCCGGCCCGTATTGGGGCAATGCAGGGTCAGGGGATTGTCCTGGTGGATCACGTCGGCCAGGAAACGCTTGTAGCGCCGGACCAGGCGCCCACGGCATAAAGGAGAGGAAAACTGCACAATTATACCTATAGTTCATAAATGGAGTGCAATGGTAACCATAGCAACAGTACCGCATCCACTCTTGAAAACGCTATTTCCCGTCCCCATATGGAGGGCTCACCAAAGAGTTGCCGCTCTGTCTTTCGTCGTGTTGGTGAAGATAAAAGAAGTGGCCACGGTCGTATTTAAGGAACAGCCGCGGCAGAAATCACAACGCAAAATTGCCTTGTTAACATGCTTTCTGCTATAGATAGCCGCTTCTTGAATTTGGTTGGCGCAATATTGCTTTTTAGGAGATACGGGATGCCAGCAGTCGAAACCAAAAAATCTCTCGGTATTCTGGCCATTGCCGGTGTTGAGCCCTACCAGGCGAAGCCCGACGAAGAATACATGAACGAAGCGCAGAAAACGCACTTCCGCAAGATCCTGGGTGCCTGGCGCAATCAATTGCGCGAAGAAGTGGATCGCACCGTCGGCCACATGAAAGACGAGGCCGCCAACTTCCCCGATCCGGTAGACAGGGCCGCCCAGGAAGAAGAATTCGCCCTCGAGCTGCGGGCCCGCGACCGGGAACGTAAACTGATCAAGAAGATCGAGAAAACCCTGCAAAAAATCGAAGATGACGATTTCGGTTATTGCGAGCACTGCGGTGTCGAAATCGGTATCCGCCGGCTGGAAGCCCGTCCTACCGCCGATCTGTGCATCGATTGCAAGACCCTGGCCGAGATCAAGGAAAAACAGATGGCCGGTTACTGAACCGGCCTTACCTTTATGACCAACACCGCGCCCGACCGCTATATTGGGCGCTTTGCTCCCTCGCCCAGCGGTCCCCTCCATTTCGGTTCCCTGATTGCCGCCCTCGGCAGCTACCTGCAGGCCAAAGCCAACCGGGGACTGTGGCTGGTACGCATCGAGGATCTGGATCCGCCCCGGGAAATACCCGGTGCCGCCGACGACATACTGCGCACCCTGGACGCCTTCGGCCTGCACTGGGATGGCCCCCTGGTGTACCAGAGCCGGCGCCACGCCCACTATCAGGCGGTGCTGGATGACTGGAGCGGGCGAGGGTTCAGCTATCACTGCCATTGCACCCGGAGGGCGATTGCCGACGCCGGCGGCTTTTATAACGGCCACTGCCGGGATCTGGCTCTCCCCGCCGCGGGTGCGGCGGTACGGCTGCGGCTGGAACGGCCGGTCTACGGCTTCGAGGATCGTCTGCAGGGGGCGGTGCAGGTGCCCAGGGCCTTGGCGGAAGAAGACTTTATCGTGCACCGCCGCGACGGTCTTTACGCCTACAATCTGGCGGTGGTCATCGACGATCGGGATGCCGGCGTCACCGAAGTGGTACGCGGCGCCGATCTGCTCGAGCCCACGGTACGCCAGATTGCGCTCTACCGCCTACTGGGCGCGCCCGAGCCCGGCTGGTTGCACCTGCCGTTGGCGGTGCGGGCCGGGCACAAGCTGTCCAAGCAGAACCATGCCCCGGCCCTGGCTGTGCGCCAGGCCGGCCAACTGCTCTGGCTGGCCCTGGACTTTCTCGGTCAGCAGCCGCCGCCGGCGCTGCAACAGGCCGATTGCGGTGAACTGCTGGCCTGGGCCCAACAGCACTGGCGGCTCGAACTGGTCCCCAAAGGACCTCATATAGAGCTGAAGTGCGCAGATAGTTCGCATTTACAGCGCCCTGCGCTATCATAGTGCGCCGATTTTTTTAGCTTAAGGCCTTGCGAGGTGTCCTATTTTTTCCCAGATTGCCGGCTTTTGTAAAAAGCTGCTCACCCGACAACAGGAGGCGTTGCCGTTGCAACCCGTGGTGCTAGAGCGCGACCAGCATGGCATTTCGCGCCGACAAATCAGTGATAACGCCCTTAAGGTACTGTATCGCCTGAACAAGGCCGGCTTTGAAGCCTACCTGGTGGGCGGCGGTGTGCGTGACTTGCTGTTGGGCCGCCAGCCCAAGGACTTTGATATCGCCACCAACGCCACCCCTGAGCAGGTCAAGCAGCTTTTCAGCAACTGCCGCCTGGTAGGACGCCGCTTTCGCCTGGCCCATGTCCTGTTCGGCCGGGACGTGATCGAAGTGGCCACCTTCCGTGGCCACCATCATCAGGTCAACACCAACAAGCATGTCTCGGCCCAGTCCTCCGAGGGCATGCTGCTGCGCGACAACGTCTACGGCACCATAGAAGAAGACGCCGAACGGCGCGATTTCACCGTCAACGCCCTCTACTACAATATCGCCGACTTCAGCGTGCTCGGCTTTGCCGGCGGCCTCAAGGATCTGGAGGCCCGCCGCCTGGAGCTGATTGGCGATCCCGAAACCCGTTACCGGGAAGACCCGGTGCGCATGCTGCGGGCGGTGCGCTTTTCCGCCAAGCTGGACCTGGCGATTAGCCCGCGCACCGAGGCCCCCATCCAGGGCCTGGCGCCCCTGCTGGCCGATATCCCTCCGGCCCGGCTGTTCGAGGAGACCCTCAAGCTGTTCCTCGCCGGCCAGGGCCTGGAAACCTACCGCCAGATGCAGCACTACGGCCTGTTCGCCCCCCTGTTCCCGGAAACCGCCGAGGTCATGGGGCGGGGCAATAACCGCTACGGTCGTTTTATCGAACTGGCATTGGCCAACACCGACGAACGCATCGCCCAGGATCTGCGGGTCACCCCCGCCTTCCTCTATGCCGCGCTGCTGTGGGGTCCGGTGGAAGTCCGCACCCAGGAATTCGTCAATGACGGCGGCCTCGGTTATTACGATGCCTTCATGCTGGCCGCCGACGAAGTGATCGGCCGGCAAGTGAAGACGGTGGCCGTGCCCCGCCGTTTCAGCACGGTGGTGCGCGATATATGGCAACTGCAGGAGCGGCTGCCCAAGCGTGCCGGCAAGCGCCCCCATCGGTTGCTGGAACATCCCAAGTTCCGTGCCGGCTACGACTTCCTGCTGCTGCGCGCCGAACTGGATCCGCGGCTCAAGGAGCTGGCCGAGTGGTGGACCGATTTCCAGGTGGCCAATCCGGTCGACCAGAAACGCCTGAGCCAGGCGGCGGCCCATGATCAAGACGAAGACCTGGGCGAGGATGCCCCGCGCAAATCGCCGCGCAAACGCCCCCGTCGCCGTCCGCGCCGGAGAAAAGAAGTGTGACCCGCGTCTTTGTCGCCCTCGGCGCCAACCTCGGTGATCCACTGGCGCAACTCAGCGCCGCCCGGCAGGCGCTGGCCGCGCTGGCCGCTCCCGGCAGCCTGCGCCATTCGCCGCTGTACCAGAGCCGGCCCATGGGACCGGCGGACCAGCCGGCCTATGTCAACGGCGTGTCGGTCTTCGACACCGCCCTGTCTCCCCATGCGTTGCTCGACGCCCTGCAGGCGATCGAGCTGGCCCAGGGACGGGAGCGCAAGGAAGAACGCTGGGGCCCCCGCACCCTGGATCTGGACATACTGCTCTACGGTGAGCGGCAGATCGAGGACGAACGGCTGACCATCCCCCACTACGGCATGAAACAAAGGGAATTCGTGCTTTATCCGCTGGCCGATCTGGCGCCGGAGCTGGTACTGCCCTGCGGCACGCCCCTGGCCGGGCTGCTGCAGCAGTGCCCGCCGAACGGCATGATCCGGTTGCCGGCGCAGTAACAGGAAACCACCATGAGCAAAATCACCACCGCCCGCCTGCTGGCGATGAAACAGGCCGGCCAGAAAATCGCCATGATCACCGCCTACGACGCCACCTTCGCCGCCCTGTTCGAACAGGCCGGGGTCCACTCCATCCTGATCGGCGACTCCCTCGGCATGGTGCTGCAGGGCGAGGCCAGCACCCTCAAGGTGAGCGTGGACGACATCGCCTATCACACCCGCTGTGTGGCCAACGGTAGCAAAAATGCGTTTATCGTCGCCGATATGCCGTTCATGAGCTACAGCACCCCGGAGCAGGCCTGCGCCAGCGCCGCCGCCCTGATGCGCGCCGGCGCCCATATGGTCAAGCTAGAAGGAGGCGACTGGCTGGCGGACACCGTCACCCAACTGACCCGCCAGGGCGTGCCGGTGTGCGGCCATCTGGGGCTCACCCCCCAGTCGGTACACGTGTTCGGCGGCTTCAAGCTGCAGGGCCGGGGAGCGGATCAGGCGGAGCAGATCAAGCGCCATGCCAGGGTCCTGGAGGCGGCCGGCATGCAGCTGCTGGTGCTGGAATGCGTACCCAGCCCGCTGGCCGCCGACATCAGTCGGGAGCTGAGCATCCCGGTGATCGGCATCGGCGCCGGCCCCGGTACCGACGGTCAGGTGCTGGTGATGCAGGACGCCCTGGGGCTGACTTCCGGCTATGTGCCCAAGTTCACCAAGAACTTCCTGGCCGAGAGCGGCAACGTCAGGGCCGCCATCGAAACCTATGTGGCCGAAGTGGCCGAGGGCCGCTTCCCCGGCCCCGAGCACAGCTTCAACTGAGGAAAGCAGATGCAACTGGTCAGTACCATAGACGAACTGAGGGCCATCATCACCGGCTGGCGTCGCCAGGGCCTGCGTATCGGTTTCGTGCCCACCATGGGCAACCTGCACCAGGGCCACCTGGAGCTGGTGCAGCAGGCCAGGGGCCGGGCCGACAAGGTGGTGGTCAGTATTTTCGTCAACCCGCTGCAGTTCGACCGGGCCGCCGATCTGGCCGCCTACCCGCGTACCCTGGAGCAGGACTGCGCACGCCTCGGCGACCGGGCGGACCTGGTGTTCACCCCCACCCCCGAGCTGATGTACCCGGCCGGCCAGCAGCAGACCAAGGTCAGCGTGCCCGGCATCGCCGAGGTGCTGGAAGGGGCCCTGCGCCCGGGCCACTTCGACGGGGTCAGCACAGTGGTGTGCAAGCTGTTCAACCTGGTGCAGCCGGATCTGGCCTGCTTTGGCGAAAAAGACTATCAGCAACTGGCGCTGATCCGTAAAATGACCGCCGATCTGAACCTGCCGGTGGAGATCCTGGGCGTGCCCACGGTACGCGCCGGGGACGGCCTGGCGCTCAGCTCCCGCAACGGTTACCTGACCGAAGCGGAGCGGGCCCGGGCACCCGAGTTGGCCGCCACCATGAACCGGCTGGCCGAGCGCCTGGCCGCGGGCGAGCGGGATCTCGAGCGGCTGGTGAAAGAAGGTGCCGCCCGGCTGGACGGCACCGGTTTTCGCACCGACGGTATCGATATCGTCGATGCGGACACCCTGGCACCGCTCAACGAGCACAGCCGGGCGGCGGTGATTTTGATGGCCGCCTTTCTGGGCAAGGCCAGACTGATAGATAACCAGGTAGTGCCCCTGTAGTGACACTCAGGTCTTGCTGGGAGGGGGAGCCAGGCGCTAAGCCGACCGTTGGCGCCAGGGATGGCGCCGTCGAGCCCCCAGGGATGGGTTCACGGCGAGTCGGCGTGAGCCTGGCTCCCCCCTCCGGGCACTGTCGCAAAACCATAAGCCCTCAGGGCGGTAATTGACGGAGACAAGCTAAACATGGATATGCAACGCATCATGCTCAGGGGCAAGCTGCACCAGGCCCGGGTCACCCACGCCGAGCTCAACTACGAAGGCTCCTGCGCCATCGATCAGGATCTGCTGGACGCGGTCAATATCCGCGAGTACGAGCAGATCGACATCTACAACATCGAGAACGGCGAGCGCTTCCACACCTACGCCATTTCCGGCGAGCGCGGCTCCAAGATGATCTCCCTGAACGGCGCCGCCGCCCGCAAGGCCGCGGTGGGCGATCGCATCATCATCTGCGCCTACGCGCCCATGACCGAGCAACAGATCGCCGGCTACAAGCCCAGCCTGGTGTACCTGGACGCCCACAACAACATAGTGCGCACCAGCAAGGACATCCCCCTGCAGCTGGCCTGATCGCGGATTTTCCCTTTCAGTTCAAGACAAAAGGCAGCCAATTGGCTGCCTTTTTCTTCAAGCTGAAACATCATGGTTCACGGTGAAAGGGATTGGGCTTCCTTTGCCCGACACCTGTGGTTATAACAAACGGCATTGGCAACCAGTGGAAAGGCAGCCAACCGGCTGCCTTTGGACTCAGTGCCGCAGTCCCCGTCCGGTCCGGATCAGGTACCAGGCCGCACCGTAGAACAGGGCGATAAAGCCGAGGATGATGCCGTAGGCCAGGGTCAGGGGCACGTCGCTGATGCCGAGGAAGCCGTAGCGGAAGGCGTTCACCATGTACAGCACCGGGTTGGCCTGGGACAGCCCCTGCCAGAAGCCGGGCAGCAGCTCGATGGAGTAGAAGACCCCGCCCAGGTAGGTCAGCGGCGTCAGCACAAAGGTGGGGATGATGCTGATATCGTCGAAGGTGCGGGCGAAGATGGCGTTGATAAGCCCCGCCAGGGAGAACAGCACCGAGGTCAGGAAGACGATGGCCACTATGCTGAACAGGTGGCTCACCGGCAGGGTCACGAACAGCAGGGACACCAGGCTGACGATAAGCCCCACCGCCAGCCCCCGCACCACGCCGCCGCCCACGTAGCCGGCGATGATCACATAGGTCGGCACCGGCGCCACCAGCAGCTCCTCCACGTTGCGCTGGAACTTGGCGCTGAAAAACGACGAGGCCACGTTGGAGTAGGAGTTGGTGATCACCGACATCATGATAAGGCCGGGTACGATAAAGGCCATGTAGGAATAGCCGCCCATCTCGCCGATGCGGCTGCCGATCAGGCTGCCGAAGATCACGAAATAGAGGGTCATGGTGATGGCCGGCGGCACCAGGGTCTGTACCCAGATGCGGGTGAAGCGCACTATCTCCTTGTGCAATATGCTGCGAAAGGCGATGTAATACTGCTTGGCGTTCATGCTTTCCTCCCCTGCTCCACCAGTGTCACGAACAATTCCTCCAGCCGGTTGGCCTTGTTGCGCATGCTCAGCACCCGGATACCCTGCTCGTTGAGCTGGCCGAAGACGCCGTTGAGCCCCTGCTCCTTCTTCACCTCCACCTCCAGGGTGTGATCGTCCAGCAATTGCCAGTTGAAGCCGGACAGGAAGGGCTCCCGGCAGTCGGGGGCCAGATCCAGGATAAAGGTTTCCACGTTGAGCTTGCCGAGCAGCCCCTTCATGGTGGTGTTCTCCACCAGCCGGCCCTTGTCGATGATGCCGATATGGCGGCACAACATCTCCGCCTCTTCCAGGTAGTGGGTGGTGAGAATGATGGTGATACCCTGGCCGTTGATCTCCTTGAGGAAATCCCACATGGCCCGGCGGATCTCGATATCCACCCCGGCGGTGGGCTCGTCCAGGATCAGCAGGCGGGGCTGGTGCATCAAGGCGCGGGCGATCATCAGCCGGCGCTTCATGCCGCCGGACAGGGTGCGTGCCGGCTGGTCCCGTTTCTCCCACAGGTCCAGCTGCTTGAGGTAGCGCTCGGCACGCACCTTGGCCTCGGCCCGCTCCACCCCGTACAGCCCGGCCTGGTTGACCACTATCTGCTCTACCTTCTCGAACTGGTTGAAGTTGAACTCCTGGGGCACCAGGCCAATCTGGGACTTGGCCAGCTCCAGCTGGCTGTCTAGGTCGTAGCCGAACACCCGTACCTTGCCCGCGCTCTTGTTCACCAGGGAGGAGATGATGCCGATGGTGGTGGACTTGCCGGCCCCGTTGGGGCCCAGCAGGGCGTAGAAATCGCCCTGCTCCACGGTCAGATCGATGCCCTTGAGCGCCTCCACGCCACCGGCATAGGTTTTGCGCAGGCCCTCGATCTCCAGTGCTTTGGTCATTGCTTGGCTCCGGTTCAAAAACATATGCCTGGGCGAAGGCCAGGCATATGCGCAATGCTTGTTATGGGGGGAACCGACTCGCGGGGTTATTCCAGCGGCACCACCTTGCCGATGTAGGGCAGGTTGCGATAGCGCTGGGCGTAGTCGATGCCGTAGCCTACCACGAACTCGTCGGGGATGGTAAAGCCGACCCAGTCCACCGGCACCTGGGCCTCGCGCCGCTCGGGCTTGTCGAGCAGGGTACAGATGCTGAGCGAGGCCGGATTGCGCAGGGAGAGGATCTCCTTCACCTTGCTCAGGGTGTAGCCGGTATCGATGATGTCCTCGACGATCAGCACGTGCTTGCCGTGGATCTCGTCGTCCAGATCCTTGAGGATGCGCACATCCCGGTTACTCTCCATGCCGCTGCCGTAGCTGGAAGCGGTCATGAAATCGAGCCGCACCGGCAGCGCTATCTGGCGGCACAGATCGGCCATAAACACGCAGGATCCGCGCAGCAACCCGACCATCACCAGTTCGTCGACGCCCTCGAAGTGCGCGTTGATCTGCTCGCCCAGGGCCTGGATCCTGGCGGCCACCTCTTCGGTGCTGATCAGGACATCCACTCGGTGTTTCATGTTTTCGCTCCGTTCGGGTCCAAAAACCCGGCTGTTGTTAAAGCGGTATTCTAGCGGAATTCGCAAAAATCTGCATTTCGGGTCAACTTTTTTCGCCGCCATAGCCCCAGCGTTGCACCAGGGTCTGCTCCAGCCCCAGGTGATCCAGGATGCGCGCCACCATAAAATCGACCAGATCCGCGATGGACCGGGGCTGGTGGTAGAAACCCGGCGCCGCCGGCATGATGGTGACCCCGAGCCGGGCCAGCTTGAGCAGGTTTTCCAGGTGCAGGGCCGAGAAGGGGGTCTCCCGCGGTACCAGGATCAACTGCCCCTTTTCCTTGATCACCACGTCGGCGGCCCGCTCGATCAGGTTGTCCGACGTCCCCGCCGCGATGGACGCCACCGTGCCCATGGAGCAGGGGCAGATCACCATGCGCTTGGGCGCCCCCGAGCCCGAGGCCACCGGCGAGAACCATTCCTCCTTGCCGTAGGCGCGGATCTGCCCGGGCTCGGCGCCAAAACGCTCACCCAACCAGGCGGCCAGCGCCTCCGGCTTGCCCGGCCACTGCTCCCCCTGCTCGGTGGCCAGCACCACCCGGGCGGCGCCGGACACCAGCAGATGCACCTGGATGCCGGCGGCCAGCAGCCGCTCCAGCAGCGCCAGGGCATAGGGCGCGCCCGAGGCGCCGCTCAGGGCCAGGGTGACCTGCCGCTCGCGCGGATACTCAGCCATGGGCCGCCTCCAGCGCCGCCAGCAGCCGGCCATGGATGCCGCCGAAGCCGCCGTTGCTCATCACCAATATCTGATCGCCGGGGCGGGCATCGGCCACCAGGGCGGCGATCAGCGTGTCCAACTCCTCGAACAACCGCCCCTGGGGGCAGGCCGCCGCCACCGCCGCCAGATCCCAGCGGATTTCCGCCGGCCGGAACAGGTAGGTGGCGTCGGCCCCTTGCAGGGAGTCGGCCAGCTCCTGTTGATGCACCCCCATCTTCATGGTGTTGGAGCGGGGCTCCAGCACCGCCAGCACCCGCCCTTCTGTGGTGCGGGCCCGAAGCCCGGCCAGGGTGGTCTGGATGGCGGTGGGATGGTGGGCGAAGTCGTCCCACACCCGGATGCCGGCCACTTCCCCCTTCGGCTCCATCCGCCGCTTGGGCGGCACGAAGCGGCACAGGGCGGCGATGCCGTCGGCCACCGGTACCCCGGCGTGGCGGGCGGCGGCCAGGGCCATCAGGCCGTTGTGCACATTGTGCAGGCCGATGCAGGGCCAGCTCACCTCCCCCACCGGCCGGCCCTCGAGCAGCACGGTGAAGCGGCTGCCGTCGGCGGCCAGGGGCTCGGCCCGCCAGAGGCCGCCCTCGCCCGCGTATTCCAGCTCGCTCCAGCAGCCCATGGCCCTGACCTCTTCCAGAGCCGGGGTGCGGGTCGGCATCAGGATGCGGCCGTGGCCGGGCACCATCCGCAGCAGGTGGTGGAACTGCCGCTGGATCGCCGCCAGATCCGGGAAAATGTCCGCATGATCGAACTCCAGGTTGTTGAGGATCAGGGTGCTGGGCCGGTAGTGCACGAACTTGGATCTCTTGTCGAAGAAGGCGCTGTCGTACTCGTCCGCCTCGATCACGAAGAAGGGTGCCTCGCCCAGGCGGGCGGACACCTCGAAGTTGCCGGGCACGCCGCCGATCAGGAAGCCGGGGGAAAGGCCGCAGTCCTCCAGGATCCAGGCCAGCATGCCGGAGGTGGTGGTCTTGCCGTGGGTACCGGCCACCGCCAGCACCCAGCGGTGTTGCAGCACGTGCTCCAGCAGCCACTGGGGCCCCGAAGTATAGGGGATGCGCCGGTTGAGCACGGCCTCCACACAGGGGTTGCCCCGGCTCATGGCATTGCCGATCACCACCAGATCGGGCACCGGCTCCAACTGGGCCGGATCATAACCCTCGATCAGCGCTATGCCCTGCTGCTCCAGCTGGGTACTCATGGGCGGGTAGACGTTGGCGTCGCTGCCGGTTACCTGGTAGCCCAATTGTCGGGCCAGTACCGCCAGCCCGCCCATGAAAGTACCGCAAATACCCAGAATATGAATGTGCATAACCTGCCCCTGGCTGCTGTGAAGCCTGCATTCTAACAATCCGTTGCCGCTTTGGGCACTTGTATGGTGATCGCTGCGACAGCGGTTATAATGTCGCCCCTGAAGTACCCTTACCCATTTGTATAACAGATGCGCTCGGGTAAGGGTGGTACACTCGGTTAACAACCCAGTCACAGACAACATTAAAGGAAACCTCATGAGCCTGAACCAGGTCCCGGCCGGAAAAAGCCTGCCCGAAGATATCTATGTAGTCATCGAGATCCCGCAGAACGCCGATCCCATCAAGTACGAGATCGACAAGGACACCGGCGCCGTATTCGTGGATCGTTTCATGGCCACTCCCATGTTCTACCCCTGCAACTACGGCTACGTGAACCAGACCCTGTCCCTGGACGGCGACCCGGTGGACGTGCTGGTGCCCACCCCGCATCCGCTGGTGCCCGGTGCCGTGATCCGCTGCCGCCCGGTGGGCGTGCTGAAGATGACCGACGAGTCCGGTGAAGACGCCAAGATCGTGGCCGTGCCCCACAGCAAGCTGACCAGGGAATACGACCATATCCAGGACGTAAACGACCTGCCCGAGCTGCTCAAGGCCCAGATCAAGCACTTCTTCGAGCGCTACAAGGAGCTGGAAGCGGGCAAATGGGTGAAAGTGGACGGCTGGGAAGACAAGGCCGCCGCCGAAGCCGAGATCCTGACCTCCGCCGAGCGTTACAACAACGCCTGATCACCCCCGGCACCCGGATTCAAAAAGAGCACTTCGGTGCTCTTTTTTTATGCTTATCCATTTGACAAAAAAGTAACATTCTTTAGGCTAGACAGGTCAGACCTCATACCACAAGGAGAGAACGATGAAAGCATGGACCTGGCTGGCCTGCCTGCCCTTTATGGCTTCGGCTCACAACCTGCAATTCGATCAGCCGCTGCCGCCGGTCAGCGTCAGCGACAGGGGCGAGCTGGTGCTGGATGGAGAACGGCTCGGGGAACGCATCTGGGGGGCAGGCTCACTGCCGGGCAAGGTAAGGGTGGTCCAGCATATCGCCGGACGCAGCAGCGCCAAGGAACTGAACGCGCCGCTGATCGAGGCGATCAAGGCCGCCGAGCTGCCCCGGGACGGCTACCAGACGGTGACCATCATCAACGTGGACGACGCCACCTTCGGCACCGCGCCCTTCGTGCGCAGCAGCGCCGAAAGCAGCAAGAAGGAGTTCCCCTGGTCCGCCATCGTGCTGGATGAAAAAGGGCGGGTCGCTCAGCAGTGGCAACTGGAACCGAAAAGTTCTGCCATCATAGTGCTGGACAAGGCGGGAAGCGTCCGCTTCGTGAAGGAAGGAGCCCTGACCGCCCAGGAGGTGGAGCAGGTATTGGCGCTGGTGCAGACGGCACTGGCTCCCTGAGGATGTATTCATAGCGTGTCGGCAGAGTAGTGCGCTTTGGCCGGAAACAAAAGATTTCAAACAGGCTCTGAGGAACCAAAAATAAGGCCCGTTCAGGGCCTTATTTTTGGTTTTGGGTTACTCTATCATGGTGGCCAGGATCCCGAGGCTCGAGATATAGCCAACAAACAGAAGCAACCAGGCCATTCTGGGTTTACCTTTTTGCATCCGGCGCTCCGTTTAAAATTCGGTGCTGAATTTTAACATGGAGTCAACATGGTTAACAACGAAAAGCCAATGACGCCTAAACCCGCAACGCCGGATCACAAAATCAAAAACCGCAAGGCCCTGCTGCTCAGCCTGGCAGAACAGCGGGGGCTGGCCGGCTTGCTGCATGGGGACTCCCCCCTGAGCTTCGGTGATCGCTTCGAGATCCGCCGTCAGCTGGATGAAGCCGCCCGCCAGAAAAACCTGGAGACCATAATCCAACTGGCCCACAGGACCAGCTCCGACGATGTGGGCAGCGAACCGGATCCGGACTGGCTAAGCCACTTTCTGGCCCTGGCAGAAAACATCCGCCACCCGGCGATGCAGCAGTTCTGGGCCAGTATCCTGGCCCAGGAAATCGTCCGGCCCGGGCATTGTTCCATCCAGGCCCTGCACCGTCTGAAGCAGATGACCCAAAAAGACGCCCTGCTGTTGCAAAGGGCCAGTGCCCTCGGCTGCCATTTCGGTGACGACAACCTGCGGCTGCTGTTCGGATTCCAGCATAAAACCCTGCTGCAGGGATTGCGTCAGCACAAGCTGAGCCTGGGTCGCCATCGCCTGCCTTATGCCGGCCTGCTGCAGCTGTTTGAGTTGGGGCTGTTGCATCAGGCCGAACTGGAGTCCGGTGAACTCCCGGCCGGCTTGCCGCTGCGGCTGGTGTTCAACGGCCGGCAACAGGCACTGTACCCGCTGAAGAAAGGCGTACGCCTGCTGTACTACCGCTTCACCACCATCGGCAACGAACTGGCCGCCCTGATGGCTGAAACAGCTCCAGAAGACTACCTGCACGAACTGAGCGAACTGCTGGCCCCTGTGGGGCAGTTACAGCAACGTTAGCCACAACGCTCCATGGTATCGATGCCTGCCGCATCGGCCTGGGGGGTAAACCAGGCCAGGGAGTCGGCCAGGGCCGCCACTTCACCTATCACCATCAGCGCCGGGCTTTCCACCCGCTCGGCCAGTTGGGCCAGCTCCTGCAAGCGGCCACGCACCACCCGCTGTTGCCGGGTAGTACCGCGTTCGATCAGCGCCACCGGCGTGTTGCCATCCAGGCCATGGTGCAGCAACTGCTGGCGGATATGGGCCGAGCGCATCAACCCCATGTAGATCACCAGGGTCTGCCGGCCACGGGCCAACGATGCCCAGTCCGGCTCCTCGCCGTCCTGCTTGCAGTGTCCGGTGATAAAGACCGCGCTCTGGGCGTGGTCCCGGTGGGTCAGCGGAATACCGGCATAGGCGGTGGCCCCGGCGGCGGCGGTAATCCCCGGCACCACCTGGTAGCGGATCCCGGCGGCCTTCAGGGTCTGCAGTTCTTCCGCTCCCCGGCCAAACATAAAGGGATCGCCGCCCTTGAGCCGTACCACCCGCTTGCCCGCCAGGGCATGCTCCACCAGCAGCTGGTTGATCTGCTCCTGGGGCACGCTGTGATGACCGGCTTTCTTGCCCACTGCAACCCGCTCGGCCTCGGGGCGGATCAGCGCCAATATCTCGTCGGAGACCAGTTGATCGAACAGCACCACATCGGCTTTCTGCAATTCATTCAATGCCTTGATGGTCAACAAGTCGGGATCGCCGGGTCCGGCGCCGACCAGGATCACCTCGCCAGCCAGCGGCTTGGTCATCGCCTGCCGCAGCCAGGCTTCGGCACCGGCCTTATCCCCTTGTTGCAACAGCGCGGTCAAGGTCACATCGTCCTGTACCCGGGCCCAGAACCGGCGCCGTTCATCGCTGCTGCCGAAGGCCTGCTGTACCTGCCGGCGCAATGTGCCGGCCACCCGGGCCAGCCCTCCCCAGTGGCGGGGCAGCAGGGCATCCAGCCGGGCCCGCAGCAACCGGGCCAGCCAGGGCGCGCCACCGCCGGTGCTGAAGGCGACCTGCAGCGGAAAACGTTCCACTATGGAGGGGAAGATGACCGCCGAGCGCTTGCTGTCGTCGGCCTTGTTGACCAGAATGCCGCGCCGGTTGGCCAGTTGATAGACCCGGGCATTGACCTCGGCGTTATCCGTGGCCGCCACCACCAGAAACTGGCCATCGAGATGATGCTCGGCGAAGCCCTGCTCGAGCCAGCAGAACTCGGCTTGGCGAGCCTGCAGACCGGCATCCAGCTCGGGGGCAACCACGGTGACCCTGCCTCCCCGGGCCAGCAGCAGGCGAACCTTGCGGGCCGCTACGACACCGCCGCCCACCACCAGACAAGGGCGATGCTTGATGTTGATAAAAAGAGGCAGGTGTTCCATGGCCGTTCCGCTTATCCATTGAGATAAACCGACTATAGACAGAAATACTTATCCCACAAAATAATAAAAAATGATTTTTTATTCTTTATGGTTATTTTATAAGGGTGCGCAGCAGATCCTTCCAGGAGATGACCCCCTGCAGCCGATCTTCCGCCACCACCGGCAGACAGCTGATCTGGTGTTCCAGCAGCAGGGCGGCGGCAGTATCCAGCCCGGTCTCGGGTGCTATGGTCACCGGGTTGCGGCTCATCACCTGATGGGCCCGCCGCTGTAAGGTATCACGGTCGCGTTCCAGCTCCGCATCGGTCGCCAGATAGGGACTCAGGGCCCGATACATATCGGCGTGAGTGATCACCCCGCACAACCGATCCGCATCATCCACCACCAGCAGATGGCGAAACGGCGCCTGTTCGAAAATCTCCCGTACCATCTCCAGCCGATCGTCCTGATGCACGGTGGCGAGCCGCCGGGTCATGATGTCCTGTACCTGCATGATTTCTCCTTGTCCGGAGCCGCAGGTCAGATACCGCTACCGTCGGCTTCCTGGGGTTCGTGAAGACCACACTCCCGCTTCATACCGAAGAAACGGGTATCCGCCTCGCTCATGCCCGGCTCCCACTTGGCCGTGGTCTGCACATCGCCGACCGAGACATATCCCTGTTCCCACAGGGGGTGATAGGGAAGGTCGAATTCCTTCAGGTAATAATGCACATCTTTATTGCTCCAGTCGATAATCGGCAGGAACTTGAACAGGCCATTCTGGAGCCCAAGGACCTGCAGGCCGCCCCGGGTATCGGACTGGCTGCGGCGCAGGCCGGAAAACCAGGTACCGGCCTTGAGCTCGCGCAACGCCCGCTGCATCGGCTCCACCTTGTTGATCTGGTTGTAGCGGCTGATGCCCTCGACCCCTTGCTCCCACAATTTACCATGGCGGGCTTCCTGCCAGGCGGCGGAGGTCTGGGCCCGGTAGATCCTGAGGTTAAGCTGCAGCCGCTCGGTCAGTTCGTCGATAAAGCGGTAGGTCTCGGGGAAGAGGTAGCCGGTATCGGTCAGGATCACCGGGGTATCCGCTTTTTCCCGGGTCACCAGGTGCAGCATCACCGCCGCCTGGATGCCGAAACTGGAGGAGAGCACATGCTCCCCTTCCAGGGTTTCCAGCGCCCAGCGCACCCGCTCGGGTGCGCTCATGGCCGCCAGCTCCTGATTAAGCGGGGCCAGGGCCTCCGCTTGATCGGCACGGGACAGGCAGTTCAGCTCTTCCAGGCTGGGTAGCAGGCTATACGGCATAAAAGTCCCTCGCGGAGTCCACCACCGGCGCTATGATGCCGGCGCGGATCACAAAGTCACCGAACCCTTCGCCCGCTTCCCGCTCCTTGGCCCAGCGGCCCACCAGGGCGTCGATGTCCTCCAGGATCTGGCGGTCGGTGATGTTTTCCTTGTACATGCGCGGAATGCGGGTGCCTTCCCGGTTGCCGCCCAGGTGCAGGTTGTAGCGCCCGGGCGCCTTGCCCACCAGGCCGATCTCGGCCAGCATGGCGCGGCCGCAGCCGTTGGGGCAGCCGGTGACCCGGAAGATGATGCTGTCGTCGGTCACCCCGTGTTTGGCCAGCACGCCTTCGATCTCGGTGACGAACTCGGGCAGGAAGCGCTCGGCTTCGGCCATCGCCAGCGGGCAGGTGGGCAGCGCCACGCAGGCCATGGAATCCTTGCGCTGCTCGGAGACGGTGTCGTCGATCAGGCCGTGAGCCCGGGCCAGCTTCTCGATCTTGGCCTTGTCCTTCTTGGGCACGCCGGCGATGATCAGGTTCTGGTTGGCGGTCAGGCGGAAGTCGCCCTTGTGTATCTTGGCGATTTCACGCAGGCCGGTCTTCAGCGGCTTGCCGGGGAAGTCCAGGATGCGGCCGTTCTCGATAAACAGGGTCAGGTGCTGCTTGCCGTCGATGCCGTCCACCCAGCCGAAGCGGTCGCCGCGGCCGGTAAATTCATAGGGGCGGCTTTCGGCGAACTGGATGCCGGCCCGCTTCTCCACCTCGGCCTTGAACACCTCCACGCCCACCCGCTCCAGGGTGTACTTGGTCTTGGCGTTCTTGCGCTCGACCCGGTTGCCCATGTCGCGCTGGGTGGTGACCACGGCTTCCGCCACCGCCAGGGTGTGGGACAGCGGGATAAAACCGAAGTCGGTGGCCTGGCGCGGATAGGTGGCGGTGTCGCCGTGGGTCATGGCCAGGCCGCCGCCCACCAGCACGTTGAAGCCCACCAGCTTGCCGTTGTCGGCGATGGCCACGAAGTTCAGATCGTTGGCGTGCACGTCCACGTCGTTCTGGGGCGGGATCACTACCGTGGTCTTGAACTTGCGCGGCAGGTAGGTAGAACCCAGGATCGGCTCCTGGTCCGGGGTGTCCAGGCGCTCGCCGTCCAGCCAGATCTCCAGGTAGGCCCGGGTCTTGGGCAACAGGTGCTCGGAGATCTTCTTGGCCCAGTCGTAGGCTTCCTGATGCAGCTCGGATTCCACCGGGTTGCTGGTGCACAGCACGTTGCGGTTGACGTCGCCGGCGGTGGCGATGGAGTCGATACCGGTGCTGTTCAGGGTCTGGTGCATGTGCTTGATGTCACGCTTGAGCACGCCATGGAACTGGAAGGTCTGGCGGGTGGTCAGGCGGATGCTGCCGTACATGGTGCTTTCTTCCGCGAACCGGTCGATCACCAGCCACTGCTTGGGGCTGATGATGCCGCCGGGCAGGCGGGCGCGCAGCATGACGTTGTGCAGCGGCTCCAGCTTCTGGGCGGTGCGCTCGTTGCGGATGTCGCGGTCGTCCTGCTGGTACATGCCGTGGAAGCGGATCAGCATGAAGTTGTCGCCGTTGAAGCCGCCGGTCAGTTCGTCCTGCAGATCCTGGGTGATGGTACCGCGCAGAAAATTGCTCTGCCCCTTGAGGCGTTCGTTATCGGACAGTTTTTGTTCGCTCATCTTAGTAAACATCCCTTTGGTAACGCTTGGCGCTGCGCAGCGCATCGACATATTCTTCGGCCTGCTCACGGCTCTTGTTGCCGTGCTCGGCCACCAGCTCGATCAGGGCCTCGTGCACGTCCTTGGCCATCTTGTTGGCATCGCCGCAGACGTAGAAATGGGCGCCCTGCTCCAGCCAGGCATAGACCTCGGCCCCCTGCTGCCTGAGCTTGTGCTGCACATAGACCTTGTCGGCCTGATCCCGGCTGAACGCCAGGGAGATCCTGTTCAGCAGGCCGGACTTGACGTAACGCTGCCACTCCAGCTGGTAGAGGAAGTCCTGGGTGAAGTGGGGGTTGCCGAAGAACAGCCAGTTCTTGCCCTCGGCGTCCCGCGCTTCCCGCTCCTGCATAAAGGCGCGGAAGGGGGCGATGCCGGTGCCCGGGCCCACCATGATCACCGGGGTGCTGTCGTCGGCGGGCAGGCGGAAGTTGTCGTTGTGCTCCACGAACACCCGCACCTGGCCGCCCTCGGCCAGCCGATCGGCCAGGAAGGAAGAGGCGCCACCGGCACGGGGCTCGCCCTTGTTGTCGTAGCGCACCACGCCCACGGTCAGGTGGACTTCTTCCTCCACCTCGGCCTGGGCGGAGGCGATGGAATAGAGCCGCGGCGTCAGCCGGCGCAGGGCGCCCTGCAGTTGTTCGGCGGTGAGCTTGGTCTTCTTCTCCCGGACTATGTCCAGGATCTGGTGGCTGGCGCAGTACTCGCGCAGGGCGGCCTTGTCCTGTGCCAGCTTCTGCAGCTTCTTGGCACCGGACAACTCGGCATAGGCCTGCACGAAGCCGGCGTAGCCCTGAGTCAGCTCGTAGTGGTGGAGCAGGGCCTCGCGGATGGAGAGCAGTTCGTCGTCCACCTTGACCTTGGCGTCGGCGGCCACGCCCAGCTGGGCCAGCAGGGCATCCACCAGGGCCTCGTCGTTGCTGAACCAGACGCCCAGGGCGTCACCGGGCCGGTAGCGGAGATCGGAGCCTTCCAGGGAGATCTCGATATGACGGATGTCCTTGTCGGAGTCCCGGCCGGTGATCTTCTGGTTGGTGACCAGCTCGGCGGCGAAGGGGTGCTTCTTGCTGTAGAGGCTGGCGGCGCCATGGGTCAGGCTGACCACGGGAGCGGCATGGTTGGCCGCCTCCACCTGCAGCGCGTCCTTCAGCAGGCCCACGGCCGATTTGTTCCAGCCCTCGGCGGCGCCTTCGTAGTCCACGTCGCAGTCGATGCGCTCCAGCAGGCGGGTGGCGCCGGCCTTGGCCAGGTAGTCGTCGAAGTCCTTGCCGGTCTGGCAGAAAAACTCGTAGGAGGAGTCGCCCAGGGCCAGTACGCCGTAATGCAGGCCCTCGAGCTTGCCCACCTTGCCGCCCTTGAGCTGCTTGTGGAACTCGATGGCGTCATCGGGCGGCTCGCCCTCGCCGTTGGTGCTGGTGACGATCAACACATGGGTCTCTTTCTTGAGCTGCTTGACCTTGTAGTCGGCCACGTTGAACAGCTCCGCCGCGACCCCGGCGGCGTCGGCCTGGGCCTTGAGCGCCTCGGCCACGCCCTTGGCGTTGCCGGTCTGGGACGCATAGAGGATGGTCACCTTGCCGGCCGGCTGGGCCGCCGCCGCGGGGGTGGCCACCGGCAGGCCCTGGGCCTGCTGGCTGATACCGTAGAAATAACCGCTGACCCAGGCCAGCTGGGTGGCACTCAGCTCGGCAGCCACCTGAGTGAGCTTATGGACTTGTTGTTCATTGAGCGGGCTGGCTGCCGCCGCGAGTTCCTTTAAAAGCATGACATTGACTTCCACTTTTCCAGATAAGGGATAGCTTATGCCAGGTCAACGGACAACAATAAAGAATAAAAGATGATTTTTTATATCATCGGGTAATAACAAGCCTTGGCTTGCCGGCTCGCCCCCTTAATGATGATGGTCATGTCCATGAGCCGCCTGGGATTGGGTGCGGATATCCTTCACCGGCAGGAGCAACTGCTCGGTGTCGCCGTTGTCCCAGCGCAGCTCCAGGCTGACCTCATCCCCCGCCGCCAGCGGCTGTTTCACCCCCAGCAACATGATGTGCAGGCCGCCCGGCTGCAGGCTGACCGCGTCACCGGCCGGCACCGCTATCCGCTCCACTTCCCGCATCCGCATCACCCCGTCCTGCTCCAGCACGGTGTGCAGCTCCACCTTCTCCGCCTGGGGCGAAGCCGCGCTCACCAGCGCCAGATCCCGGTCGCCGCCGTTCTCCAGCTGCATAAAGGCGGCGGTATTGGGCCCCATGGGCGGGGTCGCCCGCACATAGCCCTCGCTGACGATTACCTGTGCCCAACTGGGGCCGGTTAACAAAACCAGAGCAAAAAGGTATCCGACTTTTTTCATCTGTGTTTTCCTTGTGCAGAAAAGAGCACAAAGCTTATCCCAGCGGCAAGCTTTAAACCATGACCCATCGCATAAGGAATGGCCATGACCTTATTGGTGAGCCGGGAGATGGCAGGGATCTGCCATCTCTCCATTAACCGCCCGGAAAAACGTAACGCCCTGAATATGGACATGTACCGGGAGCTCAATAACCAGCTGCAGACCGCGATCCGGGACGAGACGGTTCAGGTCATAGTACTGAGCGCCCAGGGGGCGGACTTTTGCGCAGGCAACGATCTGGCGGATTTTCTCGACAATCCCGAACTCGGTTCCGACCACCCCATCATCAGCCTGCTGCACGCCCTCGCCGACTGTCCCAAGCCACTGCTGG
Source organism: Zobellella iuensis (assembly GCF_016746085.1). Taxonomy (GTDB): domain Bacteria; phylum Pseudomonadota; class Gammaproteobacteria; order Enterobacterales; family Aeromonadaceae; genus Oceanimonas; species Oceanimonas iuensis. Next base: position 54,175 of record NZ_JAERTZ010000028.1, on the reverse strand, counting down.
CCGCGGTGCAGGGCCATGCGGTAGGCATCGGCGCCACCCTGCTGCTGCATATGGACCTGGTCTATCTCGGCGACAACGCCCGACTGCGCTTTCCTTTTATCGATCTGGGCCTGGTGCCGGAGTTTGCCTCCAGCCTGCTGCTGCCCCAGCGTATCGGCCATGTGCGCGCCTGCCAGCTGTTGCTGCTGGGCGATGCGCTGGATGCCGCTACCGCCTGCGACTGGGGGCTGGCCAACCAGGTGCTGCCGGCCGCCGAATTGCAGCCCCGGCTCGAAGCAGCCGCCCGTCGGCTGGCGGCCAAGCCCGCCCAGGCCCTGCTCCACAGCAAAGCCCTGCTGAAGGCTCCCCAGCAGGAGCGGATCCACCGGACCATAAGCCGGGAAATCGATTACTTTCAGCAGGCCCTGGCCAGTTTCGACGCCCGTCAGCGCATCGGCAGCCTGCTGGCTCGGGTCAGACAGGATCCCGATGGATAAGCAGCCATAAAAAAGGGCCCCCTTGCGGGAGCCCTTGTCTTATCAGCGAGTCGAGATAACTTATTCTTCGTTGCCGGCCGCATTGAGCAGGTCGGCCAGACTTTGTTCGGCTTCATCCGCCGAAATCTGTACCGGCTGCTCCGGCTGACGTTTGGCCTGGCGGCCCTGATGGTAGGCAAAACCGGTACCGGCCGGTACCAGACGGCCCACGATCACGTTCTCCTTCAGACCGCGCAGGTCGTCGACCTTGCCGGACACCGCCGCCTCGGTCAGCACCCGGGTGGTTTCCTGGAAGGACGCCGCCGAGATGAAGGATTCGGTGCTCAAGGACGCCTTGGTGATCCCCATCAGCACATGACGATAGCTGATCGGTTGCTTGCCCTCGGCCTCCAGTGCACGGTTGGCCTGACGGATGCGCACCACTTCGGCCTGTTCGCCTTCGATAAAGTCGGAGTCGCCAGCGTTCATGATCTCGGCACGACGCAGCATCTGACGCACTATGGTCTCGATGTGCTTGTCGTTGATCTTAACGCCCTGCAGACGGTAAACCTCCTGCACCTCGTTGACGATATAGTTCGCCACCGGGCTGATACCGCGCAGACGCAGGATATCGTGGGGAGATTCCGGGCCGTCGGCCAGCACTTCGCCGGTTTCGACCTTTTCACCTTCGAACACGTTGAGGTGACGCCATTTCGGGATCATCTCTTCGTAGGCCTCGCCCCCTTCCAGCGGGGTAATGACCAGACGGCGCTTGCCCTTGGTCTCTTTCCCGAAGGAAATGGTACCGGACACCTCGGCCAGGATGGCCGGCTCTTTCGGCTGACGGGCTTCGAACAGGTCGGCAACCCGCGGCAGACCACCGGTGATGTCCTTGGTACCACCGGACTCCTGCGGGATACGCGCCAGGGCGTCACCCACGTTGAGCTGGGCGCCGTCTTCCAGGCTGACGATGGCGCGACCGGGCAGGAAGTACAGGGCCGCCAGATCGGTGCCGGGGATGAACACATCCTTGCCGGCATCGTCCACCAGTTTCACGGTCGGACGCAGTTCCTTACCGGCACTGGGACGCTCGTTCACGTCCATCACCACTATGCTGGACAGACCGGTCAGTTCGTCGGTCTGACGGCTGATGGTCACGCCGTCGATCATGTCGATGAACTTGATGCGGCCCGCTACCTCGGTCACGATGGGGTGGGTATGCGGATCCCAGTTGGCCACAATCTGGCCGGCCTGCACGGTTTCGCCGTCGGCCTTTTCCAGCAGGGCGCCGTAAGGCAGCTTGTGGTTTTCCCGGGTCTGCCCCATGTCGTCGATGATGGTCAGTTCGGAAGAACGGGACACGATCACCGTCTTGCCGTCGGCGTTGGTGACGAACTTGGCGTTCTGCAGCTTGACGGTACCGGTGTTTTTCACCTGGATACTGCTCTCGGCCGCCGCCCGCGATGCCGCACCACCGATGTGGAAGGTACGCATGGTCAGCTGGGTACCCGGCTCACCGATGGACTGGGCGGCGATAACACCGACCGCCTCGCCCTGGTTGACCAGGTGGCCACGGGCCAGATCGCGACCGTAACAGTGGGCGCAGACACCGTGGTCGTTGTCACAGGTAATGACGGAACGGACCTTGACCCGGTCGACGGAGTTGCCTTCCAGCTCGTCACACCACTTCTCGTCGAGCAGGGTGTTACGGGCCACCAGCACTTCGCCTTCGGTGCCCGGCTTGATCACATCTTCGGCCACCACGCGACCCAGCACCCGCTCACGCAGGGGCTCGACCACGTCACCGCCTTCGATCAGCGGCGTCATCCACAGACCTTCGTGGGTGCCACAGTCGTCGGTGGTGATCACCAGATCCTGGGCTACGTCCACCAGACGGCGGGTCAGGTAACCGGAGTTGGCGGTCTTCAGTGCCGTATCCGCCAGACCCTTACGGGCGCCGTGGGTAGAGATGAAGTACTGCAGTACGTTCAGACCTTCGCGGAAGTTGGCGATGATCGGCGTTTCGATGATGGAGCCGTCCGGCTTGGCCATCAGGCCCCGCATACCGGCGAGCTGACGGATCTGCGCCGCACTACCCCGGGCACCGGAATCGGCCATCATGAAGATGCTGTTGAACGAAGCCTGCAGCTCTTCCTCGCCATCGCGGTTGATCACTGTGTCTTTCGACAGGTTATCCATCATCGCCTTGGACACCCGCTCGTTGGCGCTGGCCCAGATATCGATAACCTTGTTGTAACGCTCACCGGCGGTAACCAGACCTGACTGGAACTGCTCTTGGATCTCGGTCACTTCCGCTTCGGCTTCGTCGATGATGTCTTTCTTGGCGTCCGGGATCACCATGTCGTTGATGCCGACCGATACGCCGGACAGGGTGGCGTAATGGAAACCGGTGTACATCAGCTGGTCGGCGAAGATGACGGAGTCCTTCAGGCCCAGACGACGGTAACAGCCGTTCAGCAGCTTGGAGATCTGCTTCTTGCCCATGGCCTGGTCGACCATGCCGAAGGGCAGCCCCTTGGGCACGATCAGGGACAGGATGGCGCGGCCTATGGTGGTGTCACGGATAGCGGTGGTTTTCACCAGGCTGCCGTCTTCCATCTTCTCGAAGTCGGTGATCCGTACCTTGACCCGGGCGTGCAGCTCGGCATGGCCGGCACGATAGACCTTTTCGGCCTCTTTCGCGCTGGTCAGAAGCATGCCTTCACCCTTGGCATTGATCTTGTCACGGGTCATGTAATACAGACCCAGCACCACGTCCTGGGACGGGACTATGATGGGTTCGCCGTTGGCCGGTGACAGTATGTTGTTGGTGGACATCATCAGCGCACGGGCTTCGAGCTGGGCTTCCAGGGTCAGGGGTACGTGTACCGCCATCTGGTCACCGTCGAAGTCGGCGTTGTAGGCCGCACACACCAGGGGGTGCAGCTGGATGGCCTTGCCTTCGATCAGTACCGGCTCGAACGCCTGGATACCCAGACGGTGCAGGGTCGGCGCCCGGTTCAGCAGCACCGGGTGCTCGCGGATGACGTCGTCCAGGATATCCCAGACCACGGCCTCCTCGCGTTCCACCATCTTCTTGGCCGCCTTGATGGTGGTGGCCAGGCCACGGGCTTCCAGCTTGCCGTAGATGAAGGGCTTGAACAGCTCCAGCGCCATCTTCTTGGGCAGACCGCACTGGTGCAGGCGCAGGGTCGGACCCACGGTGATCACCGAACGGCCGGAGTAGTCGACCCGCTTGCCCAGCAGGTTCTGCCGGAAACGACCCTGCTTACCCTTGATCATGTCGGCCAGGGACTTGAGCGGACGCTTGTTGGAACCGGTGATGGCGCGGCCGCGACGACCGTTATCCAGCAGGGCGTCAACAGACTCCTGCAGCATCCGCTTTTCGTTGCGCACTATGATATCGGGCGCGGCCAGGTCCAGCAGGCGCTTCAGACGGTTGTTGCGGTTGATCACCCGGCGATACAGATCGTTCAGATCCGAAGTCGCGAAGCGGCCGCCGTCGAGCGGAACCAGCGGACGCAGATCCGGCGGCAGCACGGGCAGTACCGTCATCACCATCCACTCGGGCTTGTTGCCGGAGAAGTGGAAGGCTTCCATCAGCTTGAGGCGCTTGGTGATCTTCTTGCGTTTGGTCTCGGAGTTGGTCTGATCCAGCTCCTCGCGCATGGTGTTGATTTCGCCTTCCAGATCGATGGCACGCAGCAAAGACAACACCGCCTCGGCGCCCATCTTGGCGTCGAATTCGTCGCCCCATTCTTCCAGCGCATCCAGGTACTGTTCTTCAGACAGCATCTGGCCGCGCTCCAGATTGGTCATGCCCGGCTCGATCACCACGAAGGATTCGAAATACAGCACCCGCTCGATGTCGCGCAGGGTCATGTCCAGCAGCAGGCCGATACGGCTCGGCAGGGATTTCAAAAACCAGATATGGGCAACCGGGCTGGCCAGCTCGATATGTCCCATGCGCTCACGGCGCACCTTGGTCTGGGTAACTTCAACGCCGCACTTCTCGCAGATCACACCGCGGTGCTTGAGGCGCTTGTACTTGCCACACAGACACTCATAGTCCTTGACCGGACCGAAGATCCGGGCGCAGAAAAGGCCGTCACGCTCCGGCTTGAAGGTACGGTAGTTGATGGTCTCAGGCTTTTTGACTTCGCCATAGGACCAAGAGCGGATCATGTCCGGCGAGGCCAGACCGATTTTGATACCGTCAAACTCTTCAGTCTTACTCTGCGCTTTCAAAAACTTAAGCAAGTCTTTCACGTTAGTCTCCTGTGAGGAGTTCTACCTGGGCGCTCCCCCTTCCCAAAGGAAAAGGGGGCGCCATTATTTCCGAGGCAGTCTGTCGCCTTAACTTTCTTCCAGCTCGATGTTGATACCGAGGGAGCGGATTTCCTTCAACAGTACATTGAAGGACTCGGGCATGCCCGGCTCCATGCGGTGATCGCCGTCCACGATGTTCTTGTACATCTTGGTCCGGCCGTTGACATCGTCCGACTTGACGGTCAGCATTTCCTGCAGGGTATAGGCGGCGCCGTAAGCTTCCAGCGCCCACACTTCCATCTCCCCGAAACGCTGACCACCGAACTGGGCTTTACCGCCCAGCGGCTGCTGGGTAACCAGACTGTAGGAACCGGTAGAACGGGCATGCATCTTGTCGTCCACCAGGTGGTTCAACTTCAGCATGTACATGTAACCCACGGTGACCGGACGCTCGAAGGTGTTACCGGTACGACCGTCATACAGGGTGATCTGGCCCGACTCGGGCAGATCCGCCAGCTTCAGCAGGCGCTTGATCTCGTGCTCGCGGGCACCGTCAAACGCCGGCGTGGCAATCGGCATCCCTTTGCGCAGGTTTTCGGCCAGCACCTTGACTTCCGCATCGGAGAAGGTGGACAGGTCCACTTTCTGCCGCACGCCCTCACCCAGGTTGTAGACTTCCTGGATGAATTCGCGCAGACGGGCCAGTTCCTGCTGCTCCTTGATCATGCGGTCGATTTTCTCGCCGATGCCCTTGGCAGCAAGGCCCATATGGGTTTCAAGGATCTGACCGATGTTCATCCGCGAGGGTACGCCCAGCGGGTTGAGCACGATATCGACCGGGGTGCCGTATTCGTCATGGGGCATGTCTTCGATGGGAACAATGGTGGAGATAACCCCCTTGTTACCGTGACGACCGGCCATCTTGTCACCGGGCTGGATACGACGCTTCACCGCCAGGTAGACCTTGACTATCTTCAGCACGCCCGGGGCCAGATCATCACCCTGGGTGATCTTGCGGCGCTTGTTTTCAAACTTCTTGTCGAAGTCGGCCTTCAGCTCGGCATACTGCTCGGCGATCTGCTCCAGCTCGATCTGCTTGCCTTCGTCGTCCACCGCCTGCTCCAGCAGCTTGGCACGGGCAATCTTGTCGACCTTGTCGGCGCTCAGACCGGCGGCGATCAGCACGGAACGGGCGCGGGCAAAGATGCCCTCTTCCAGGATGCTGAACTCTTCGGTCAGATCCTTCTTGGCCTGCTTGAGCTGCATGTGCTCGATGTCCTGGGCGCGCTTGTCCTTCTCCACACCGTCGCGAGTGAAGACCTGCACGTCGATGACGGTGCCGTACACGGAGTTGGGTACCCGCAGGGAAGAATCCTTCACGTCGGACGCCTTCTCACCGAAGATGGCACGCAGCAGCTTCTCTTCCGGCGTCAGCTGGCTTTCACCCTTGGGGGTGACCTTACCGACCAGGATATCGCCGGGCTTCACTTCCGCCCCCACATAGACGATACCGGACTCGTCCAGCTTGCTCAGCGCGGCTTCACCCACGTTGGGGATATCGGCGGTGATCTCTTCCGGGCCCAGCTTGGTGTCACGGGAAATACAGGACAGCTCCTGAATGTGAATGGTGGTCAGGCGATCTTCCTGCACCAGCCGCTCACTCAGCAGGATGGAGTCTTCGAAGTTGTAACCGTTCCAGGGCATGAAGGCCACGCGCAGGTTCTGACCCAGCGCCAGTTCACCCAGGTCGGTGGACGGGCCGTCGGCCAGTACGTCGCCGCCCAGCACCCGTTCGCCCGACATCACGCAAGGACGCTGGTTGATACAGGTGTTCTGGTTGGAACGGGTGTACTTGGTCAGGTTGTAGATGTCGATACCGGCTTCGCCCGGCAGCATCTCTTCCTCGTTGACCTTGACCACGATGCGGGAAGCATCGACGTAATCGACCACACCCCCACGCTTGGCCACCACGGTCACACCGGAGTCCACCGCCACGGCACGTTCGATACCGGTACCCACCAGCGGCTTGTCCGCCTTCAGGGTCGGCACCGCCTGACGTTGCATGTTCGAGCCCATCAGGGCCCGGTTGGCGTCATCGTGTTCGAGGAAGGGGATCAGCGAGGCGGCAACCGAGACGATCTGCTGCGGGCTCACGTCCATGTACTGGACCTGATCGGCATTCATGTAGGTGGCTTCGCCCTTGTGACGGGACGGCACCAGCTCATCCAGCAGACGACCTTCCTCGTCGGTGGCGGCATTGGCCTGGGCGATCACGAAATGACCTTCCTCGATGGCGGACAGGTAATCCACCTCGTCGGTGATCTTGCCGTCGATCACCTTGCGGTACGGGGTCTCGAGGAAACCGTACTCGTTGGTGCGGGAATAGCACGCCAGGGAGTTGATCAGACCGATGTTCGGGCCTTCAGGGGTCTCGATGGGGCACAGACGGCCGTAGTGGGTCGGGTGTACGTCACGCACTTCGAAGCCGGCACGCTCACGGGTCAGACCGCCCGGGCCCAGGGCCGAGATACGGCGCTTGTGGGTCACTTCCGACAGCGGGTTGTTCTGGTCCATAAACTGGGACAGCTGGCTGGAACCGAAGAACTCCTTCACCGCGGCGGAAATCGGCTTGGCGTTGATCAGGTCCTGGGGCATCAGGGTGTCGAGATCACCCAGGGACAGGCGCTCTTTCACCGCCCGCTCGACCCGTACCAGGCCCACGCGGAACTGGTTCTCGGCCATTTCGCCGACGGAACGGATACGGCGGTTACCCAGGTGGTCGATATCGTCCACCTCGTCGTTACCGTTACGGATGGCGATCAGCTGCTTCATCACGTCGACGATATCGGACTTGGTCAGGGTACCCGGACCGTTCAGCTCCTCGCGGAACAGGCGGCGGTTGAACTTCATCCGGCCCACGGTGGACAGATCGTAGCGATCTTCGGAGAAGAACAGGTTCTCGAACAGGGTTTCGGCCGCTTCACGGGTGGGCGGCTCGCCGGGACGCATCATGCGATAGATTTCCACCAGCGCCTCGAGGCGGGTGCTGGCGGAATCGATACGCAGGGTCTCGGACATGTAGGCGCCGTGATCCAGCTCGTTGGTGAACAGGGTCTCGAACTGCTTGAAGCCGGCCACAGACAGGTTGGCCAGGTTTTCCAGACTCAGTTCGCTGTTGGCGGCGACGATCACTTCGCCGGTATCGGCGTTGATGTAATCCTTGGCCGATACCTTGCCGACGGCATATTCCACCGGCACTTCAATTTGTTCTACGCCGGCCTTCTCCAGTTGACGGATATGGCGGGCGGTAATGCGACGACCGGTTTCCACCACGGTTTCGCCATCGACCACGATGTCGAAAGACGCGGTTTCACCACGCAGGCGCTCGGGCTTGAGCTCCATCATCAGCTTGCCATCGGCCACTTCGAACCTGGTGGTGTCGAAGAAGGTGGCGAGCATGTCTTCGGTAGTGAAGTCGAGGGCACGCAGGATAATGGACGCCGGCAGCTTGCGACGACGGTCGATACGCACAAAGAGGTTGTCTTTGGGATCGAACTCAAAATCGAGCCAGGAACCACGGTAGGGGATCACGCGGGCGTTATACAGGACCTTACCTGAGGAGTGGGTCTTGCCGCGATCGTGATCGAAAAACACACCCGGGCTGCGATGCAGCTGGGAGACGATTACCCGCTCGGTACCGTTGATCACGAAGGTACCGTTTTCAGTCATGAGCGGGATTTCGCCCATGTAGACTTCTTGCTCTTTGATGTCCTTGACAGTGCCGGCAGCCGCTTCTCTGTCGTACAGCACCATACGCAGCTTGACGCGCAACGGCGCCGAGTAGGTCACGCCGCGGATTTGACATTCTTGCACGTCAAACACGGGCTCACCCAGGCGGAAACTGACATACTGCAGTTCGGCAGAGCCAGAATAGCTAGTGATAGGGAAAACGCTGCGGAAAGCCGCTTCCAGACCGTACTCGCCTTGAGGATCCGCTTCAATAAACTGTTTGAAGGAGTCAAGCTGGATTGACAGCAGGTAAGGCGTGTCCAAGACCTGGTCACGCTTACCGAAGTCCTTACGAATGCGTTTTTTCTCTGTGTAAGAGTAAACCATAGGGTTCCTCAGCTCGCTGATAAGTGACCCACTCTGTCCAAATGGGACAGCTCTAAAAACACCGTTTTTTGTCAGACCGGGCCTCTCGACAACACCCGGTGGCTGGTACAACAAGGGGCGCAAACGATGTGAAAATTCCCCTCATCCCACAGCGCAAAAGGGCCGGTGAATAAAGATTCACCAGCCCTAGCCCGATTGCTCAGGCCGCTAAGCTATAGTCTAGCTTATTTGAGCTCAACAGAAGCACCGGCTTCTTCGAGTTCTTTTTTCAGTGCTTCGGCTTCGCCTTTGCTCAGTTGCTCTTTAACAGCGGTAGGAGCAGCTTCAACCAGAGCCTTGGCTTCTTTCAGGCCCAGGCCGGTAGCGCCACGAACGGCTTTGATAACGGCAACTTTGTTGGCACCGGCAGCGGTCAGCATGACGTCGAATTCGGTCTGCTCTTCTACGGCAGCAGCGGCTTCGCCGGCAACGGCAACGGCAGCGGCAGCAGAAACGCCGAACTTCTCTTCCATGGCTTCGATCAGTTCAACAACTTGCATTACAGACATTTCTGCAACGGCTTCGATGATTTGGTCTTTAGTGATAGACATGACTCAAATTCCTAATGTTCTGAAGTAGACGGTAATCAAGCAACCAGAAGCGGCTTAAGCGGCTTCGGCTTCTTTCTTGTCGCGCAGGGCAGCAAAAGTACGTACCAGCTTGCCAGCAGAGGCTTCTTTCATGGTCGCCATCAGCTTCGCAATTGCTTCGTCGTAAGTCGGCAGCTTGGCGAGGCGGTCAATTTGGGCCGCGGGGATGAACTCGCCCTCGTAAGCCAGACCTTTCACCTCGAACGCGCTTTGCTCTTTGGCAAAATCCTTGAACAGACGAGCGGCAGCGCCCGGGTGTTCGTTGGAAAACGCGATCAGGGTAGGACCAACAAACACCTCTTTCAGGCACTCGTAGTTGGTCTCTTCCACAGCCAGGCGAGCCAGGGTATTACGGACTACCTTGAGGTAGATACCGTTTTCACGGGCTTGCTTGCGCAGGGTGGTCATGGCAGCTACAGTCACGCCGCGAGAATCGGCAACGACTGCAGACAGGGCGCCCTTGGCAGCTTCGTTGACTTCAGCAACAATTGCTTTTTTGTCGTCGAGTCTTAATGCCATTGGCTAAACTCCTGGATTCCACCTGGGACAATTCCCAGATTAAACACACGCCTCGTTAACCGAGGCACCAAGGTGGCAGATTCCAGAAGAAAGGAATGCTTTCTAACTGGGTCCCGGCACCATCTACGCTGGAAAATTAAGCCCTAAGGCTCCAGCGGTCTTGGACGGGAGTCGAAGCCCCCAACCAAATAACAAGGCGCAAAATTCTACGAGAAACCTTGCGCCTTGTAAATGCTTAATTAAGCAACATCCAGGCTGGACTGTTCAATAGAAACGCCGGCGCCCATGGTGGTGGACAGGCTGACTTTCTTGATGAACTGGCCTTTGGAAGAAGCCGGCTTGGCACGCTTGAGCGCAGCCAGCAGGGACTCCAGGTTGCCTTTCAGCTTGTCGTTGTCGAAATCGACCTTGCCGATGGTGGTGTGGATGATACCGTTCTTGTCGTTACGGTAGCGAACCTGACCCGCCTTGGCATTCTGCACGGCTTCGGCCACGTTCGGGGTAACGGTACCCACTTTCGGGTTCGGCATCAGGCCGCGCGGACCCAGGATCTGGCCCAGTTGACCCACAACACGCATGGCATCGGGAGAAGCGATGACCACGTCGAAGTTCATTTCGCCTTTCTTCACCTGCTCGGCCAGGTCGTCCATACCGACCAGGTCGGCACCGGCAGCCTTGGCGGCGTCGGCGTTGGCGCCTTGGGCGAACACGGCAACACGCACGTCACGACCGGTACCGTGGGGCAGCACGGTGGCGCCACGCACGTTCTGGTCGGATTTACGGGCATCGATGCCCAGGTTGACGGCCACGTCGATGCTTTCCACGAACTTGGCGGTGGCCAGCTCTTTCAGCAGAGTGATGGCTTCGTTGATTTCGTACTCTTTGGTGGCGTTGACACGCTCACGGATAGTACGCATACGCTTAGTCAGTTTTGCCATGATCTTAGCCCTCCACTACCAGGCCCATGGAACGGGCAGAACCTTCGAGGCAACGCACGCGGGCGTCAACGTCAGCACCGGTCATGTCCGGCGTTTTGGTCTTGGCGATTTCTTCCAACTGAGCACGGGTCACGGTACCCACTTTCTCTTTGTTGGGCTTGCCGGAACCGGACTTGACGCCAGCGGCTTTCTTCAGCAGGAAGGAGGCGGGCGGAGTCTTGGTTTCGAAAGTGAAGGAGCGGTCACTGTATACGGTGATTACGACCGGAGTCGGCGCGCCTTTTTCCAGGCTTTCGGTACGGGCGTTGAACGCCTTACAGAATTCCATGATGTTCACGCCGTGCTGACCCAGGGCAGGACCAACGGGCGGGCTCGGGTTAGCTGCACCAGCCGCTACCTGCAGCTTGATGTAGGCTTGTACTTTTTTAGCCATTGAAAATTACCTCAAAAATGGGTGTTAGCGCCTCGGAGCAATACTCCTCTAACGGCTCCCCAACGTAAAAGGGCGGCAAATTGTAGTTTTATTTGCCGCCCCCCGCAAGTTTTATGGATGAATTTCGCTCAGGATTTTTCCACCTGGCCGAATTCCAGCTCCACCGGGGTGGAGCGGCCGAAGATCAGCACGGAGACCTTGACCCGGCTCTTCTCGTAATCCACTTCTTCCACCACGCCGTTGAAGTCGGCGAAAGGCCCTTCGGTCACCCGCACCACCTCGCCCGGCTCGAACAGGGTCTTGGGTTTGGGCTTGTCCACCGCGTCCTGCAGACGGTTGAGGATGGCATCGGCTTCTTTGTCGGAAATGGGCGCCGGACGCTCGGGGGTGCCGCCGATAAAGCCCATTACCCGGGGAATGCTGCGCACCAGGTGCCAGGTGCCGTCGTTCATCTGCATCTGCACCAGCACATAACCGGGGAAAAACTTGCGCTCGCTCTTGCGTTTCTGGCCCGCACGCATTTCCACCACTTCTTCGGTAGGCACCAGCACTTCGCCGAACTGATCTTCCATGCCGTGCATCTTGATATGCTCGCGCAGGGACTTGGCGACGCGACCTTCATATCCGGAAAACGCCTGGACCACATACCAACGCATTCTTTGTTCTGACATGGCTTATCCTTATACTCCGGTAACCAGATTAACCAACCATACCAGCAGGCCATCCAGCAAAAACAGAAAAAGGCCAACCAGAGCGGTGACGGCCAATACGATCAGGGTGGTCTGGATGGCTTCCTGACGGGTGGGCCAAACGACTTTGCGCATTTCCAGACGAGATTCCTTGGCAAAGGCGAAGCTGCTCTTGCCCTTCTGGGTCTGATAAGCCAGCAAGCCGGCAATGCCCGCAGCCACGACCACGCCGGTGGCGCGAATAAATACCGCCAGATCACTATAGAGATAATTGGCGACCACGGCCGCGATCAAAATAATGAAAACCAGGCCCCATAGCAGGGTATCTTTGCTCCCGCCCTGGCTCTCGGTGTTTGCACTCATAAGCTACCTGTCTAAAAACTTGAGTCTGTCACAGACGCGAAAACCCCGCTGTCGGCGAGGTAAGTGGCAGGGGCGGAGGGACTCGAACCCCCAACCGTCGGTTTTGGAGACCGCCGTTCTACCAATTGGAACTACGCCCCTAATACAAGAAAGCCCCTATTATAGGGGCTTTCAGATGCGATTGTAAGCGCTATTACTCGATGATTTTGGCTACCACGCCGGCACCAACGGTGCGGCCGCCTTCACGGATGGCGAAGCGCAGACCGTCTTCCATCGCGATGGGAGCAATCAGGTTGACCACCATCTTGATGTTGTCGCCAGGCATAACCATTTCAACGCCTTCCGGCAATTCGATGGTACCGGTCACGTCGGTGGTACGGAAGTAGAACTGGGGACGGTAGCCTTTGAAGAACGGGGTGTGACGACCGCCTTCTTCCTTGGACAGCACGTATACTTCGGACTCGAACTTGGTGTGCGGTTTGATGGTACCGGGCTTGGCCAGAACCTGACCACGCTCAACGTCTTCACGCTTGGTGCCACGCAGCAGTACGCCCACGTTCTCACCGGCACGGCCTTCGTCCAGCAGTTTGCGGAACATTTCAACGCCGGTACAAGTGGTCTTGGTGGTATCCTTGATACCCACGATTTCCACTTCTTCACCCACTTTCACGATACCGCGCTCAACACGACCGGTGACCACGGTACCACGACCCTGGATGGAGAACACGTCTTCGATCGGCATCAGGAAGGCACCGTCGATGGCACGCTCGGGCTCGGGGATGTAGGTATCCAGGGCGTTGGCCAGTTCCAGGATTTTTTCTTCCCACTGAGCATCGCCTTCCAGGCCTTTCAGGGCAGAACCCTGGATAACCGGAATGTCGTCGCCCGGGAAGTCGTACTCGGACAGCAGCTCGCGCACTTCCATTTCGACCAGCTCGAGCAGCTCTTCATCGTCAACCATGTCGCACTTGTTCATGAACACAACGATGTAAGGTACGCCTACCTGGCGGGCCAGCAGGATGTGCTCACGGGTTTGCGGCATGGGGCCGTCGGTGGCGGCAACAACCAGGATGGCGCCATCCATCTGGGCGGCACCGGTGATCATGTTTTTCACATAGTCGGCGTGGCCAGGGCAGTCAACGTGAGCGTAGTGACGGATTTCGGTGTCGTACTCAACGTGAGAGGCGGCGATGGTGATACCGCGGGCTTTTTCTTCCGGAGCGTTGTCGATCTGGTCGAACGCGCGGGCAGAGCCACCAAACTTCTTGGCCAGGACGTTGGTGATGGCAGCGGTCAGGGTCGTTTTACCGTGGTCAACGTGGCCGATGGTGCCGACGTTAACGTGCGGTTTTTTACGTTCAAATTTTTCTTTAGACATGCTCGTCCCTCTAACTGGTTGGGTGGTGAGCTATACCACGCGAGTCGCAAGTAGGAAGTATATAACAAAAAAGGTCTGAGGGTGTTTGCGCAAAGAAGTGGTGCTGATACCCAGATTCGAACTGGGGACCTCACCCTTACCAAGGGTGCGCTCTACCAACTGAGCCATATCAGCACTGGAGCGGGCAGCGGGAATCGAACCCGCATCATCAGCTTGGAAGGCTGAGGTAATAGCCATTATACGATGCCCGCGATTTTCTTTACTTAAAACTACCTCAAACCGCTTTTTTCAGTACTCGCCGAAGACGAACACTGGAAACTGGTGGAGGGGACTGGATTCGAACCAGTGAAGGCGGAGCCGTCAGATTTACAGTCTGATCCCTTTGGCCACTCGGGAACCCCTCCAGATTTTAATGGTGCCGGCAGAAGGAGTCGAACCCTCGACCTACTGATTACAAGTCAGTTGCTCTACCAACTGAGCTATGCCGGCACACGAGCGAGGCGAATTCTAGGGCAAGCCGGCGGCCTGATGCAACACCTTGGCGCAAGTTTTTCATTTCATCCGCACCAAGCGCGCAAAAAACCATCAAAAAACCGGCGACACCGGTCTTCCCTTCCCCAGACGCCTCTTCTCGTCCGGCTGCCTCCCCCTCGGTACAGCCGAGGGCGCCGCCTAATGTCGCCTTGTTCATCACCACACCATGGTGTATCGTCGCCGGGCGACTCACAGGACATTCCGATGAAGATAGATAACAATTCCCCCTATCTGGCCTTTTCCCGCGAAACCTGGTCAGAATTGCGCGATGCCGTGCAACTGCCGCTGAGCGAGGCGGAACTCAAGCGCCTGCAGGGGATCAACGACAAGGTGTCCCTGGCCGAGGTAAGGGATATCTATCTGCCCCTTTCCCGGCTGCTCAACCTCTATATCAAGGCCAAACAAAGGCGCAACCGGGTGCTGGATCAGTTTCTCGGCAAAGATCCCCATCATGTACCTTATGTGATCAGCATCGCCGGCTCTGTGGCGGTAGGCAAGAGCACCACGGCCCGTATTCTGCAGGCCCTGCTGGAGCGCTGGCCCCAGCATCCGCGGGTCGCCCTGGTGACCACCGACGGCTTTCTCTACCCCAACCAGGTGCTGGAACAACGCGGCCTGATGCGCAAGAAGGGCTTTCCCCAGTCCTACGATATCCGTCGCCTGGTACAATTCGTGTCCGACATCAAGTCGGGCAAACCCAGGGTCACGGCGCCGGTCTATTCCCACCTGGTATACAACATAGTGCCGGATCAGGAAGCGGTGGTAGAGCAGCCGGACATCGTTATCATCGAGGGACTGAATGTGCTGCAGAGCGGCATGGATTACCCTCACGAACCGCATCGGGTCTTCGTCTCCGATTTCGTCGATTTCTCCATTTTCGTGGATGCGGACGAGCGGCTGTTGAAAACCTGGTATGTGGAACGCTTCCTCAAGCTGCGCTCCGGCGCCTTCACCGATCCCGAGTCCTACTTCCACCACTACGCCCAGCTCAGTGAAGAGGAAGCGGTCACCGTTGCCAGCCGTATCTGGCAGGAAATCAACTACAAGAACCTGAAGCAGAATATACTGCCGACCAAGGACAGGGCCGAACTGATCCTCACCAAGGGCAAGCAGCATGAGGTGGAGCAGGTCTGGCTGAAGAAGTGACTTGGGACTTGGGACCATACAATCCCTAATCCCTAATCCCGGTCTTGGGGGCGCAACGATATTTCCCCACCGAGGAAATGCCTGACCTCCCCCGTGTCCAGCTCCAGCAGCAGGGCGCCCTGGTCGTCGATGCCCCGGGCCCTGCCATGTATCTCCTGCTCCCCCATCAGCACCCGCACCGGCTTGCCGTTGAAGTAGTCGAGCCGGTTCCACTGCTCGCGAAAGGCGGCGATGCCTTCCCGCTCGAACAGCGCCAGATAGCGATGCAAATAGCCGACCAGGGCCACCACCAGGGCGTTGCGATCCGCAATCTCACCCAGATCGGCCAGCTCGGCCCAGGGCTGATCGATGCGCTCCTGCTCAGACTTGGGCAACAGCAGGTTGAGCCCCATGCCGATCACCAGGTGGCAGGGACCACCGGCGGTACCGGACATCTCCACCAGTATGCCCGCCAGCTTGCGGCCGTTCAGGTAGAGATCGTTGGGCCATTTCAACTGCACCCCGTCGAAGCCCTGTTCCGCCAGCGCCTCGACCACGGCGATGCCCACCACCAGGCTGAGTCCCATGGCCGCCGCCATGCCCTGCTCCAGCCGCCAGTACAGGCTCAGGATCAGCTGGCCACCGAAGGGGGACACCCAATGCCGGCCCCGTCGGCCGCGGCCCGCGGTCTGGCATTCGGCCAGGCAGAGGTCCCCCTTCGCCAGTTGGGGGATGGACTCCAGCCAGTACTGGTTGGTGGAGCCTATCACCGGCACCACCTCGACCCGACTCGGGGCCAGGGCCTGGCACAGCAGGGTTTCATCCAGCAGTTGCAGCGGCACCGCCAGCCGGTAGCCCTTGCCGCTCACGCTGTACACATCCAGCCCCAGGCCCTTCAGCGCCTGTACGTGCTTGCTCACCGCCGCCCGGCTGACCGAGAGGGCTTCCCCCAACTGTTCACCGGAATGAAACTGGCCGTCGGCCAGCATCCGCAGCAGGCTTTCCCGCAGCGGCGTCAGCTCAAACATGCCAGCACCTCGTCCAGGTTGGTTTCGCCCCGGGGTCCCATCATGCGCACCTCGGGCTCGAGGCGCACCCCGAATTGCTGCTCCACCCGTTCCCGCACCTGGGCCGCCAGCCGGACGATATCCTCGGCGGTGGCGCCGCCCAGGTTGACCAGCACCAGGGCCTGGCGCTCGTGTACCCCGGCCCCGCCCTGGCGGCTGCCCTTGAGCCCGGCCTGCTCGATCAGCCAGCCGGCGGCCAGCTTGACCAGACCGGGCTCGGCGGCATAGACCGGCAAGTCGGGCCAGGCCAACTTGAGCGCCTCGACCTGGGCCTCGCCCACCTTGGGGTTCTTGAAGAAACTGCCGGCATTGCCCAGCACCCCGGGATCCGGCAGCTTGGCACGACGGGTGGCGCACACCTGCTCGAAGATTTGCCGAGGGCTGGCCGCCGCCCCCAGTGCCGCCAGGGGGCCATAGCCCAGCACCGGCCGCCAGGCCTTGGGCAGGCGCAGGGTCAGGCTCAGGATCAGGTGTCGACGGGCGCCGTGCTTGAACACGCTGTCCCGGTAGCCGAAGGCGCAGTCGGCCGCCGGCCAGTGACGGATCTCGCCGCTGTCCCAGTCGAAGCTTTCCACCGACTCGCAGAACTGCGCCAGCTCCACCCCGTAGGCGCCGATGTTCTGGATGGGGGCGGCGCCGACGGTGCCCGGGATCAGGGCCAGGTTTTCCAGTCCCGGCATGTCCCGCTCCAGGGTATGGCACACCAGCCCGTGCCAGCTCTCCCCGCCGTCGACCCGCACCAGCCAGGCATCGCCGGCATCGGTCACGGTGATGCCCTGCAAGCGGTTGACCAGCACGGTGCCCTCGAAGGGGGCGGTGAACAACAGGTTGGAGCCCTCCCCCACGAAGAGGGGAAACTCTTCCCGCAATGACCGCCACAGTTCGGGCAACTGGCTGCGCCGCTCCAGTACCAACAGGGTACGGGCGCTCTGGGCAAGGCCGAAGGTATTGAACGGAAGCAGGGACACCGGGCTCGTCGACATGATGAAATATCCTGAATATAAGGCGGCTCCAGTGTACCTCAAGAGGGCATCCGGGTTAACCGGCCATTCTTCCGTGCCGTCTTTACCCAGGAGTAAAAGTGATTTACCCGCTGTCGGGCAACGCCGTCTTGATCCCGCCGCCGTTTTGACCTGAAATCGAAAGCCCTTTCGTCAACCGAGGCTGGAGCATGATGAGCAAGCAGCAGAGCACCCAACTGATCCGCGATTATTACCTGGCATTCAACAACGGCGACATGGAGGCCTTCCTCGGCCTGCTGAGCGACGAGGTGATCCACGACATCAACCAGGGCGGGCGGGAAACCGGCAAGGCCGCCTTCGCCGGTTTCATGGCGCGCATGAACCGCCACTACCGGGAACAACTGACCGATATCCAGATCATGGTCAGCGAGGACGGCGGCCGGGCCGCCGCCGAATTCGTGGTGCTGGGAGAATACCTGAACACGGATGAGGGACTGCCCGAGGCCTGCGGCCAGCGTTACCGGCTGCCGGCCGGCGCCTTCTTCGAGATCCGGAGCGACAAGGTGGCGCGGATCAGCAACTACTACAACCTGAACGACTGGATAGCCCAGGTCGGCGGATGAACAGCCCCCTCCGTATCCTGGCAGCCAGGGGAGCCGAGCTGGCCCCCTGGCTCGACGCCCTGGCCGAATTGCGCATCCGGGTGTTCCGGGACTACCCCTACCTCTACGACGGCAGCCCGGAATACGAGATGGCCTATCTCGCCCCCTATCTGCAGTGCGAGGACAGCCTCTGCCTGCTGGCCCTGGACGGCGACGAGGTGGTGGGCGCCTCCACCGGCCTGCCCCTGGCCCGGGAGGTGGACGAGTTCCAGGCCCCCTTCCTGGCCCGGGGGATGGCGGTGGCGGATATCTTCTACTGCGCCGAGTCGGTGCTGCTGCCGGACTACAGAGGCAGGGGCCTGTACCGCTCCTTCTTCGAGGGGCGGGAAGCCCATGCCAAGCACCTGGGCTTTACCCGGGCCGCCTTCTGCGCCGTGGTGCGCCCCGACGACCACCCCCTGAAGCCGGCCGGTTACCGCCCCCTCACCAAGGTATGGGCCCGTTTCGGCTATCACCCCGTCGCCGGGCTGGACACCCGGTTCCGCTGGAAGGACAGCGACCGGGCGGAAGAAACCGATAAAGCCATGCAGTTCTATCTCAAGACCCTGGAGGCCTAGTCATGACCCCCGCCCTCACCCTGGCCTGCGCCCAGTATCCCATCGACTTCCTCGGCAGTTGGGCGCGTTTCGAACAAAAACTGGATCGGCTGCTGGAAGACGCCCTCGACCAGGGCGCCAACTTCCTGCTGCTGCCGGAATACTTCGCCATGGAGCTGGCCTCCCTGTTCGAGGAAGGCGTCTACCGTTCCCTGCAGCGCCAGTTGGAGGCCATGCAGACCCTGCTGCCCGACTTTCTCGGCTATTTTTCCCGCCGGGCCCGGCGCCATGGCCTGCACATCCTGGCCGGCACCTTTCCGGTGCGGCGAGCAGACGGCCGCTATGTCAACCGCGCCCATCTGTTCCGCCCGGACGGCAGCCACGACTGGCAGGACAAGCTGCAGATGACCCGCTTCGAACGGGAGCAGTGGAACATAGATCCGGGCGAAACCATCAAGGTACTGGACACCGCCTTCGGCAAGGTGGGGGTCGCCGTCTGCTACGACAGCGAATTCCCGCTCATCGTGCGCCGGCAGGTGGAGGCCGGCGCCCGGCTGATCCTGGTGCCCAGCTGCACCGATACCGAAGCCGGCTTCAACCGGGTCAGGATCGGCAGCCAGGCCCGGGCCCTGGAAAACCAGTGTTTCGTGGCCCAGTCCCCCACCATAGGGCTGGCACCCTGGTCGGAGGCGGTCGACGTCAACACCGGCCGGGCCGCCGTCTACACCCCGGTGGATTACGGCTACCCCGCCGACGGCGTGCTGGCCATGGGCCGGGCCGACCAGCCCGGCTGGGTGCTGGCCCGGCTGGATCTCGACGCCCTGGAACGGGTGCGCGCCCGGGGTCAGGTGTTCAACCACCGGGACTGGGACGGCCAGCTTCGGTTTTAGGCCTTTCTACTCCGCGAGAAAGGCCTGCACCTCGTCCGCCGCGATGGCGAAGTTGAAGTGGCCTCCCGCCTGCACGCCCTTGGTGGTGATGCCGATCAACCTGCCTTGGGCGTCGAAGAGCGCGCCACCTGACGAGCCATAGGTCACCGGTGCCGTGGTCTGGATCAGCCGCACCCCCCGCTCTCTTCTCAGGGCCGAGACGATGCCTTCGGTCAAGGTTTTGTCAAATCCCGCCGGCGCACCTATGGCAAAGACCCTCTCCCCGACCTGCACACTGTCGTATGGTTTCATGGTATTGGTAAAGTTAAGCTCCTGGTGGGGGTCAACCAACTCCAGCAAGGCGAGATCCCGCCGGGGATCCGTTCTGGCTACCCGCCATATCAGCACGTCACTTTCCCGGATAAATTCCCCCTCGCTATTGATGCTGACGGGGATACCGCCGGCAGCCACCAGGTGGTAGTTGGTAATGGCCCGGAAGCTGTCGATGGCAATCGCCGACCCCAGGCTAAGGGGCTTCAGATCTCCGGCAAGCTGTTCATAAACCGTTATCTTGTAGACGCTGGGTTCATGCCGTGCGTAAAGCGCTATCGCCTGCTGCGACAAGACCTCCGCCGAGGTACCGGCAGAGGGGGATGCTGCGACGACCGGCCCCGGCGGCGTTATGGCTCCGCGTTCGGTGATTCCGGTCGCAATACGATGTCCTTCGCTCGGGCTGCCGGCCTGAGCGGCAATGATGGCCAGAGCAGGGAACTGCGCCAGGCGCTCCAGTTCGCGGGAGCATTCCGCCACGCCCTGCTCGGCGCAAGCCCTGTAGTGCTCCTGGGCTTTTTGTAGGTGCTGGTAGCGCTCTCCATGCTCGCCTTGATAGATGGCCCCCAGCCGGAGGTGGGCCTGGGGGCTCCATACCGGATCCGAGGCATTGGCCGCCCGGCTGTACCAGGTGATCGCCCGCTCCATATCCCGAGCGGTCCCCCTGCCCTCGAGATACATATCGGCGAGGGCAAACTGGGCGCTGGGAGAGGCATTGATCTGTGCCGCCCGGAGGTAACGCTGAAACGCCTGGGCGTCCCCCCCCTGCCGCTCGGAGCTGTGCGCCTGCTGCAGCTGGGTCTCCTCCGTCAGGCTGCAGCCCCCAAGCAGGATGGCGAAGAAGAGGTGCAACAGTCGTTTCTTATCCATGCTCCACCTGTGTACCGAGAGGGACTATCGGTGCGGCTCAAAGCCTAAGCATAGCAGCAGAAGCGGGAACGGATGCCGGGGCTCAGGCCGGAAGCCTCTTACTGGCCCTCTGCCCCCGGCCTCCCCTGCTGCGCCCCTTGGGCTTGCGCCCTCCCCGGGGTCCGGTGGGCAGAGCGCGCAATGAGGCCGGATCAAGCTGCTGCATCAAGGAGGGCAGCAACTGCTCCAATTCGGTCATGAAGGCCTGGTAGCTGCCTTCTTTGCGGCTGATGGCATCCAGCGCCGCCTCCCAGCGGGCGGTCATGTCCGGGGTGGTGGCCACCGCGGGCAGGCTGGCGATCAACTGCCGGCCCGCCTCGGTGGCGCGGATCTGCCTGCCTTCCCGGCGCAGGAAGTCACGGGTGAACAGCAGCTCGATAATGCCGGCCCGGGTCGCCTCGGTGCCCAGACCGTCGGTGTCGCGCAGTATCTTCTTGAGCCCGGGGTCGGTGACGTAGCGGGCGATGTGGGTCATGGCCGACAGCAGGGTGGCGTCGGTGAAGTAACGGGGCGGCTGGGTCAGCTTGTCGAGCAGTTCGCCCTCCAGGCACAGCAGCTCATCGCCCTGCCGCAGTTCGGGCAGGGCAGGCTGCAGTTCGGGATCCTCCTCCGGCTCGCGCTGGTCCGGCTGGGCGAAGAGTGTCTTCCAACCCGGTTGCACCTGCTGGCGGGCGCGGGCCAGGAAGCGACCGCCGGCGATGTCGATCTCCAGCCGCCGGTCGTCGTATTCCCAGTGCGGATAGAACTGGGCCAGGTACTGACGGGCGACCAGATAATAGATGTGGCGTTCGGTCGCGGACAGCCGCTCCCCATCCATGGCCCGGGCGGTGGGAATGATGGCGTGGTGGGCCTCTACCCGCTTGTCGTCCCAGGCCTTGCCGCGCCGGGACAGATCCGCCGCCGCCAGGGCCGGGGCCAGTTCGGGGCAGATCCGGGTCAGGGCCCCGGTTACGGCGCCGGCCTGGGAGAAGTGCTCCTCCGGCAGGTAGCGGCAGTCGGAGCGGGGATAGGTGATAAGCTTGTGCCGTTCGTACAGGGCCTGGCAGACATCGAGCACCTGCTTGGCGCTGAGCCCAAAGCGGCGGGCGGCGTCGATCTGCAGGGCCGAGAGGTTGTAGGGCAACGGCGGCGCCTGCCGCTGGCGCTGCCGCTCGGCCCGGAGCACCCGCCCCGGCTGGCCGGCGATGCGCCGGATCACGTTTTCCGCCAGGGCCCGGGACAGCACCCTGCCCTCTTCGTCCTGCCAGGGCTGGCAGGCCTCGCTCGGTTGCCACTTGGCCTTGAAGCGCGCGCCGCTGTCGGTCTGCAGCAGGGCCAGCACCTCGTAGTAGGATCTGGGCTCGAAGGCGTCTATCTCCCGGTCCCGGCGCACCACCAGCCCCAGTACCGGGGTCTGTACCCGGCCCACCGACAGCACTCCCTGATAGCCCTGGCTCCGCCCCTGGATGGTGCAGAGCCGGCTCATGTTGATGCCGTAGAGCCAGTCGGCCCGGGCGCGGGCCAGGGCCGATACCGACAGGGGCACGAACTCCCGGTTGGGGCGAAGCGCAGCCAGGGCCTTTTTCACCGCGTTGGGATTGAGATCGCTGATCAGACAGCGCTGTACCGCCTCCCGCCTGGCCGCGGGCACCCCGCAGTAACGGATCACCTCGTCCACCAGCAGTTGCCCTTCCCGGTCCGGATCCCCCACATGGACGATGCCGTCCGCCTGCTTCAGCAGCTTTTTCAGCACCGCCAGCTGGCCGCGGGTCTTGGCCTTGACCTCAAGCTTCCATTCCCGCGGGATGATGGGCAAATGCTCCAACCGCCACTGCTTGAAAGCGGGATCATAGGCGTCGGGCTGGGCCTGCTCCAGCAGATGGCCGATGCACCAGCTCACCACGTCGCCGTTGCCCAGGCGGATAAAGCCGTCCCCTTTGTGGTGCGGTTTGGGCAGCACCTCGGCCAGGGCCCGGCCCAGGCTGGGCTTTTCGGCGATATAGAGGATCATGGCGGAGCCAGGTTACTGTATGGAAACACAGGTTAACAGCAGAAAGGGACCGGCATCAATAGTCGCCCTGCAGCAGGAAGTCGTCCATGGCCTCGACCAGGTAGGACCAGTCGTCCTCCGGTACCGGCGTGGCCGGATCCTCCTCGCCCTCGCCGTACTCGTCCCAGTAATGGGCGCGCAGGGCCAGGGCGAAGTCGCCGTAGTCCTCGGCCAGGGCGTACAGCGGGCCGAACCAGACGATACGGGTCAGGCCCGCGGTGAGATCGTTGAGATATTCCACCAGGGTTTCGGGATCCGGGTACTGTTCCATCAGCAGTTCGAAACGCTCCCGGGCCACCGCGGTCTGGGCGTCATCCAGCTCCCCCAATTCGGCCACATGCTGCAGATAGTCGTGCAGCACATAGTGACGGGCCTGCTCCTCACCGGACAGCCACTGGCAACGGGTCTCCTTGCGGCTGATCACCGACAGGGCCACGCCCTCGTCGAGAAAACACAATGCCCACAACTGGTCGTCCATTCGATACTCCGGTGCTGGATAGAAACAGCCGCCAGTGTAGCCTAAAGCCGCCGGCCCTGGTAAGCCCGTTGCCACCAGCGGCCCAGCTTGTCCCGCCGCCACCACAGCAGCGCCAGGCTGAGCCCGAGGTAGAGGGCCGGCTCCATCCAGCCGGACTTGACCGCCCACCAGAAATGCACCGGCACCAGCAAGGCCACCAGATAGACGCCGTTGTGCAACTGCTGCCAGTGCCGCCCCAGTCGCCGCTGCCAGCCCTGGGTGGAGGTGATCGCCAGCAGCAGCAGGATAAGCCAGGCCACCGCGCCCAGGGTGATAAAGCCGCGATCCAGGATCTCGGCGCCGATTTGCCCCCAGGCCAGTTGCAGATCCAGCACCAGCCACACCAGCAGGTGCAGGCTGGCATAGGCGAAGCACCAGAGCCCCAGCGGCCGCCGCACCCGGATCAGCCAAGCCGCCTTCAGCCCCTTGGCCAGGGGCGAGACGCACAGGGTCAGCAACAGCAGGCGCAGGGCCCAGTCGCCCAGGTACTGCAGCAGTTCGGGCACCGGGTCGGCGCTGAAGCGGCCGGCGGGCAGCGCCCACAGCAGCCACAACAAGGGCAGGAAGGCGGCCCCGTGCAGCGCCGCCTTCACCCGGAACAGACCCCTGGCCGTCAGCCTCATCAGTAGAAGGCCCTCAGATCCATGCCCCGATAGAGCGAGGCCACCTCCTCTTCGTAGCCGTTGAACATCAGGGTCGGCTGGCGCTGGCTGCCGAACAGCCCCCCTTCTCCGATGACGCGTTCACTGGCCTGGCTCCAGCGCGGGTGATCCACGCTCGGGTTGACGTTGGCGTAAAAGCCGTATTCATGGGCCGCCAGCCGGTTCCAGGTGGTGGGGGGCTCCTGTTCGGTCAGGGTGATGCGGACGATGGACTTGATGCCCTTGAAGCCGTATTTCCAGGGTACCACCAGCCGCACCGGGGCACCGTTCTGGGGCGGCAGCGTCTTGCCGTACATGCCCACCGTCAGCAGGGTCAGGGGATGCATGGCCTCGTCCAGGCGCAATCCTTCCACGTAAGGATAATCGATGCCGCCCCCCAGGAAGCGGGAAGCCTGGCCACGCATCTGCTCGGGATCGTAGAGGGTCTCGAAAGCCACGTATCTGGCCTTGGAGGTGGGTTCGGCGGCCTGGATGATCCCGGCCAGGGGCACCCCCAGCCAGGGAATGACCATGGACCAGGCCTCCACGCAGCGATGCCGGTAAATCCGCTCTTCCAGTCGCTGTTTTTCCATCCAGGCCCAGACATCCAGGGTCTGGGGCCTGGCCACTTCTCCCCCGATGGACAGGGTCCAGGGCCGGGTCTTGAAGTCCCGGGCATGGCGCGCCGGATCCGACTTGTCGGTACCGAATTCATAGAAGTTGTTGTAACTGGTGGCGACTTGCTCGGCGGTGAGCGGCAAATCCGGCCTGTGGGCGGCGGGCCGCTCGAACGCCAGGGGCTCGGCCTGCCTCCCCGCGTCTTGCTTGCCGCCCAGCAGGTTGCCGAGCAGGCTGGCGCTGGCGGGGCCGCTCAACGCCGCCGCGCCCAACCCCAGTCCCAGCCCCTGCAGGATCTGCCGACGCCGCTTGTAGACCGCCTCCGGGGTGACCCGGTTTTCGCTCAGCGCTGATTTTTGCTTGATGTTAATCCGCATTCGGGCTCCGTCATGACCATAGGGTTGTCTACAAGGAGCGCCACAAGTGCGGAAAACTTTCGTCAGTCACTCTTGTCTTTATAGGCCCCGGCCTCGATGCCGTGGCGATTGAGCAGCTTGTAGAAGTCGGTGCGGTTGCGCCCGGCCAGCGCCGCCGCCTGGGTCACATTGCCGTCGGTCATGCGCAGCACCTTGTTGAGGTACACCCGTTCGAATTCCGCCCGGGCTTCATTAAAGGTGGGAAAATGATCGCTGTTGCCCGCCAGAATATTCTCGATCGCCTGGGACCCGATGACCGGAGCCGATGCCAGTGCCACCGCATGCTCCACGACATTGAGCAGTTGCCGGACATTGCCTGGCCAGCTCGCCGCCGCCAGCATCGCCAGCGCATCGGGCGAAAAACCGGTCACCTGGGTGGCATGGCGCTGTTTAATCTGTTCCAGACAGTGCCGGGCCAGCAGGGGGATGTCTTCCGGTCGCTCCTGCAGGGACGGCATCCGCAGGTTCACCACATTCAGACGGTAGAACAAATCTTCCCGGAACTGCCCCTGCTCCATGGCGGTAACCAGATCCCGGTTGGTGGCGGAAAGAATGCGCACGTCGGTCTTGAGATTGCGGGTGCTGCCGAGCGGCCTGACCTCCTGCTGCTCCAGGGCCCGCAACAGCTTGACCTGCAACGAAGGCGGCATGTCTCCGACTTCATCCAGGAACAGGGTGCCGCCCTGGGCGGCCAGGAAGATGCCGGGATGATCGGAAATGGCGCCGGTAAAGGCACCCTTGACGTGGCCGAACAGTTCCGACTCCAGCAACTGCTCGGGCAGGGCCCCGCAGTTGAGGGCGATAAAGGGATAGTCCCGGCGCGGGCTGGCATCGTGCAGCGCCTTGGCCATCAGTTCCTTGCCGGCGCCGGAAGGGCCGGTGATCAGCACACTGATATCCAGCGGCGCTATGCGCCGGGCCTGCTCCAGCACCGACGCCATCACCGGGCTGCGGGTCAGGATGCTGTGCTGCCATTCGTCGTCATCGGCCGGCAACGACACCGACAACGCCTCGTTGATGGTCTTGCGCAGGGCTTCCTTGTCGATGGGCTTGGTCAGGAAACCGAACACCCCGGAACGGGTGGCGGTGACCGCATCGGTGATGGAGCCATGGGCGGTCATGATCACCACCGGAAGCCCCACATGGCTACGCTGGATGCGATCGAACAGCGCCAGGCCATCCATGCCATCCATCTTGAGGTCACTCAATACCAGATCGGGCCTGTCCCGCTCCAGCACTTCCAGCGCTTCGGCACCGGAAGTGGCGGTATTGACCACGAAGCCTTCGCTCTTGAGCCGCAGCCCCAGCAGTTTCAGCAGGCTGGCATCATCGTCAACCAGCAGTATCTTGGCTTTACGCTTCATTGCGCCGACTCTTGGTATCTGCGTTCATTAATCTGCTCATCGATGGTGGCCAGTTCGTTGAGCTTCTGTGTCAGGCTGTTGACCTGCTGCTGCCGTTCACCCAGCTGCCGATTCAGGCTCAGCAGTTCCTGGTTATAACCCTGATAGACCGAGAAAAACTGCTGCAACCGGGTATTGACCCCCGGCAGCCGTTGCCGGAGCAGCTGTTGCGCCTGCTGGCGCTGGCCGGCGTTCGCCCGCGGATGACTGAGCCACAGTGCCAGCCTGAGTTCATCTTCGCCCGTGGCCCGATGCAGCGCCTGGATCTGCCGCTGCCGCTCGGCATCGCTACTCTGCATGACGCTAGCGGCCAGTTGCAGCCAGTCATGCAGTTCGTCATCGCTGGCGGCCGGGCTCCAGACCGGCTCGGGTTGCCGCTGATGCGGCAGCGAATAGGGCAACGAACACCCGGCCAGGCTCAGCACCAAGGCACCACACAGCCATACTCTAGTCATTTATGATTCCTTTATCTATCCGTACTCTTGGGCAGAGAGAGTTCAAAACAGACCAGATCGGCCACCGATGCATTCAGCGTCAACCGCCCTCCCATGCTGACGGCGGCCTCCCGCGCAATACTCAAACCAATGCCGGACCCTTTCAACACCCCCTTGCGCTCCTGGCTGCCCTGCACAAAGGGCTCGAAAATCCGCTCTCGGTCCTGCTCGGGTATGGGCTGTCCGCTATTGGCGACACTCAGGTAATACCCCTGGGTCAGCGCCTTGGCTTCAATCCGGATCAGGCCACCGACATCCCCGTAATTTACCGCATTGGAGATCAGATTATCCAACACCAGCTTGAGCCGGTGGCCGTCCGCCAGTGGAGGGGCTTCATCCAGATCCAGGTTGACCCGCAGCGCCTTGCTTTCAATGGTCAGCCGATGAGCCTCCAGGCTCTGCTCCAGCAGCGGCCGCACGGCCACGGCCTCCTGGTATACCTGTACCTGCTGCACCCTGTTGTAATCGAGCAGTTGTTCGATCAACCCCTGCAGGCGATAACTGTTGTGCACCAGCAGCTCGCAGATCTCTTCCTGTTCGGGGGTGAGCGGCCCGGTGACCTTTTCCGCGAGCAGATCGGCCCCTTCCCGCAGGCTGGCCAAGGGGGTTTTCAGCTCATGGGAGAGATGGCGCAGGAACTGCAGCTTCTGTGCTTCCAGCTCCCGCAGCCGCTGGTGCAGCCACTGCAACCGCTCCCCCAGTTCCACCAGTTCGGCCGGCCCCCGTATCGGCCGCTCGTCCGGCTCGATGCCCGCCCCCAGGCTCAGGATACGGCTTTCCAGCTGGCGCACCGGGCGGATAATCAGGTAGGTGAAGAGCAACACCAGCAGCAGGCTGGCGCCTCCCAGGGCCGCACTCAGCGCCCACAGCTGCTGGCGCACCTGAATCACGTGTGCCCGGACCTGCTGGATACGTACGTCGATCTGCTCCCGGGTCAGCTTGTCCAACGCCAATGTCGCCTGGTTGAAGGCATCGAACACCACCACCTGCTCGCGGATCTGCTCGCCACTGGCCTGGGCCAGATCCACCAGGTAGATCAGCTGTTGCTGCAGTTCGTCGGCCAGCGGCCCCGCCTCTATCACCTTCAGCAGGTTCTCCAGCTCCTGCCGATAGCGCTCCAGCAGGCGCAGATAGGACAGCCGCAGTTCAGGGTTCTCCAGTACCGCATAGCGGCGAATGGTCCGTTCCATATCCAGTGCCAGATCATTCATGTCCGATGCGCGCCGGGTATCCACCACCGCGCTCTCGATGCCGTCCTGAGCCAGCAGTATCACCTGCTCCAGGCTACGGCTGTTCTGGATCACCAGCAGGATCAGCGGCAACAGCACCAGGGTAAAGGCAATCAGCACCAACCTCAGCAGGGAACGGGGGGCAAAGCCCCTGACCGCTTTTGACATCATCCACATACTCGTCGACCACAGAGGGATACAGGATAACAAAAGCGCCGCCGCGCCAGATAAAAAAAACCGGTCGGGAAACGACCGGTATTAAAAAACTACAGAATGTGCATCCTTGCACGTCCGACACACTCTCATGCCGCGGGGGCGGCAGTATCAGACATCCGGTCACAGGCAAGTTTGGGGCCAAAAAGATAAAATCATTTATATTCATAAACTTAGTAAATCATCGAGCTATTCTTTCCCCAGTAATTGTCTCCATAAAGAGACACATTTCTTATCAATAAGAAAATTATCAATATAAACAAATAGTTATATTGTCTCCTTTTTAATACAGTCGTTTCGAGCAGTCCTTTTCCAGTCATTGCCGCCATTATCCCGCCACTAAAATACGCTATGCTGGTAGGAGCCGAGGCGGAGGCTATCAATCATCCGGACAGCACCGATTGGATCAGCGATAAAAAGGATGCCACACTCGGCTTATCAAGTACTTAAGGAGAATGGCCATGGCAACAGTAAACCAAATCATGCGGCAGAGCCTGCCCATGCTGACAGCGGACATGTCAATTTCCGAGGCGCTGGACCGAATGCTGGAATCCGGCCTGAGCGGCCTGCCGGTGGTGACCCCCCAGCGGCACATTATCGGTTTCCTGTCGGAGCAGGACTGCATCCCCACCCTGATCAACGCCAACTACCACTGTGACAGCCGATCCAAGGTCAGCGACCTGATGCGCACCGAACCGCTGACGGTCACCTCGGATACCGATGTATTCGAACTGGCCCGCACCATGGGTGGCGCCAAACCCAAGCTCTATCCGGTGGTCGAAGGCAAGAAAGTCATCGGCATAGTGACCCGCCACCAGGTGATGAGTTTCCTCAATAACCAGCTGAAAACCTGCCAGGCCACCTACTGAGCCGGCAGCAAGCACAAAGGGCGCCGAGGCGCCCTTCTTGTTGAGAAAACAGCCGAAAAGGCAAAGGATCAGAGCAGGCCGTCGACCGACTCGCTCAGCTCCGCCGGCCAGACCCCGCACTGCACCTGGCCGATATGGCCGAGCTGCAGCAACAGCATGGCCAGCCGCGACTGGCCGATGCCGCCGCCTATGGTCTGGGGCAGCTCTCCCGCCAGCAGCGCCTGGTGCCATTCCTGGCCGGCCCTGTCTTCATGGCCGGTCAGGGCCAGCTGGCGGCGCAGGGCCTCCCGATCCACGCGGATGCCCATGGAGGAAATCTCGAAGGCATCCTCCAGCACCGGGTTCCACACCAGGATATCGCCGTTCAGGCCGGCCAGGCCGTCCTTGCCCGGGCTGGACCAGTCGTCGTAGTCCGGGGCACGCACATCGTGGATCTCGCCGTGGCTCAGCTTGCCGCCGATGCCCACCAGGAACACCGCTCCCAGCTCCTTGGCGATGGCCCGCTCCCGTCCCTTGGCGTCCAGCTCCGGATAGCGGGCCAGCAACTCTTCCGCGTGCAGCACCTGGATATGCTCCGGCAGGAAGGGTGTGAAGCCGAATTCGGCGGCGGCAGCCTGCTCGGTACGTTTGATGGCGGCGTAGATACGGTTGACGGTCGCGGCCAGGAAATCCCCATGGCGGTCTTCGACGGTCATCACCTGTTCCCAGTCCCACTGGTCCACGTAGACGGAATGGATGGGACTCAGCCGGTCTTCATCCGGGCGCAGCGCCTTCATGTGGGTGTAGATGCCCTCGCCCGGCCCGAAGCCGAACCGGCCCAGGGTGTGGCGCTTCCATTTGGCCAGGGAGTGCACCACCTCGAAGGTCGCTGCGGGGATGGCCTTCACCTTCACCTGTACCGCTTTTTCGGAGCCGGACAGGTTGTCCTGCATACCGTCGCCGAGGCGGCTGAGAATCGGGGCCTGCACCTCCAGCAGATTCAGCTGCTGGGCCAGTTGACCGGAGAAATACTCCTTCACGAAACGGATCTGGCGTTGGCGTTCAATATAGGCTTGCTTCATCTCATTCCACCTAGGCTTGCTGATTGGTTTTGCAGGATAATCAGGGAGTCGACTCAGGAATTCAATATCATGTAGAAAAATCTCCGTTTTTAATCTACATTCATCAAAAAACGCGGCCAAAACTGCAGGATAATCATAATTCCATGGAAAAAGGCGACTTTCATTACCGGATCGACAATCTGGACAAATCCATCCTGATGGCGCTGATGGACAACGCCCGGGTGCCCTACGCGGAGCTGGCCAAACGCTTCGAGGTCAGCCCAGGCACCATTCACGTGCGGGTGGAAAAAATGAAGCAGGCGGGCATCATCGAAGGTACCCGGGTGCAGGTTAATCCCAAGAAGCTGGGCTACGACGTCTGCTGTTTTATCGGCATCATCCTGAAAAGCGCCCGGGATTACCCCCAGGCGCTGGCCAAGCTGGAACAGCTGGAGGAAGTGGTGGAGGCCTACTACACCACGGGCCATTACAACATCTTCATCAAGGTGATGACCCGCTCCATCGACGAACTGCAGCGGGTGCTGATCAGCCGGCTGCAGCCTATCGACGAGATCCAGTCCACCGAGACCCTGATCTCGCTGCAACAGCCGATCGACCGGGATGTCACTCCCTGAGAACCTGTTTGAAATCTGTTGTTCTCGGCCAAAGCGCACTGCTCCGCCGACACGCTATGAATACATCCATGTACGCTCTCTGTTTCATCCCTGAAACAGAAGGTCGGCTGAGCAGCACTCTTTGTCCTCCCCCAGAGCACCAGCGATGCTTGCTGGCGCTACCATCAGACGGCATTGGGAAGGAGGCAACAGGCCTCACTCCTGCAGCTTGTTCAGGGCATCCTGCATCAGCTTGAGCCGCTGCTGCTTGAGCTTGCTGTCGGCGGCGATCTTCTCCAGGGTGGCGGCCTTGAGATCCGCGTCCTCGATGGCTTGCGCCTTGCTTTCCGCCATCAGCTTGTGCAGCAGCATCTGCTGCTCCATGGCCGCCAGCCGCGCCTGGTGGCTGGCGATAAACTGGGCCTTGAGTTCGGGGCTGTCCAGCTTTTCCAGGCGCTCGGACAGGCGCTGTTCGAAACGGGCCGGATCCATCATCCGCTCCCCCTGGTGCCGCCCCTGGTGCTTGCCGGGGCGGCCTTCCTTCATGCCCCGCGGGCCGCAGTCTTCCTTCATCTGCCCTTTGTGCCAGCCCGGCTGGCCTTCGGGTGCGGTCTCGGCGGCGCTGACCAGGGCCGGCGCGGCGAGCAGGCTGGCGGCAAGAAGCAGGGCACTGTGTCGGATTTTCATGGTCGATTTCCTCTTGGATACGATGATGTCGCCACCAAGTAAAACAGCCCGCTGTCAGCAAACTGTGTCGCCGCCGGCCTTTTTTGTAGCAAAGTGTGACGCCCTTGCCCGCTGACATACTTTGACATCATTTCCCCTTCGAAGGGGCTTATACTGGCGGGGTCAAGGCAAGGGGAAAGAAGATGAACAAAGGCAGGCAGTTGCTGGTGGTGGACGACCACGGTGAAATCCGCGATTTGCTGAAACGCTTCCTGGAGCAGCACGGCTACCAGGTGCACGGGGCGCGGGACGGGCGGGAGATGCGCCAGTATCTGGAGCGCCACGGCGCCGACCTTATCATCCTCGATCTGATGCTGCCCGGCGACGACGGCCTGACCCTTTGCCGGGAGCTGCGCGGCCGGGGCAACAATGTGCCCATCATCATGCTCACCGCCATGGGCGAGGATACGGATCGCATCGTCGGCCTGGAAATGGGCGCCGACGACTACCTGCCCAAGCCCTTCAATCCGCGCGAGCTGCTGGCCCGCATCAAGGCGGTGCTGCGCCGCAACCCGGAGCCGGGCCAGCCGGCCGGGGAAGAGGAGCCGAAGAAGATCCTCTTCAATCACTGGACCCTGGACCTGGCCCGGCGGGAGCTGGTGGACGACAAGGGGGTGACCATCAGCCTGAGCACCGCCGAGTTCGACCTGCTGCGGGTCTTTATCCACCACCCCAACCGGGTGCTGAGCCGGGATCAGTTGCTGGATCTGGCCCGGGGCCGGGAAGCCCAGGCCTTCGACCGGGCCATCGACACCCTGGTCAGCCGGCTGCGGCGCAAGCTGGAGCCCGACTCCAAGAACCCGCAGCTTATCAAGACCATCTGGGGCGGTGGCTACATGCTGGTGGCCGAGATCCGCCATGGGGATTAAACGCCTGCGCTACTGGCTCGGCAGCCTCGCCGGCCAGGTGATACTGGTGGCCCTGTTCGCCCTGGTGCTGATCCAGCTGGTCGGGGTGCAGATCTACCGGGTGGAGCGGGAAGAGGCGCTGGGCCTGGTCAACAGCCGCTTCACCCTGCAGCGGCTGATCGCAGTCACCCGGCTGCTCAACCAGTCGCCGCCCGGGCTGCACCAGGAAATACTGCGCGCCAGCAGCAGCGAGACCCTGCTGCTCACCCTCAATGGCGCCCCGCCCGGCGCCGGTGAACGCAGCGGCCACTTCGAGCGGATCGTGCGCAACAAGCTCGGCTATCCCGCCGGCCTCGGCATCCATATCAGCGCAGAGACCAGCGACGGCCGACCCGACTGGCCGCCACGGGCGCAAAGGCCCCACCGCCACCCGCCCCGGCACGACATCCGCCTTTACGGTGCCATCGAGCTGGCCGATGGTCGCTGGCTGGTGTTCACCTCCCTGGTCGACCGGGAGACGCCCGAGTGGTCCGCCAAGGCGATACTGTCCCTGGTGCTGCTCGCCGCCCTGCTCGCCGGCCTGATGATCTGGCTGCTGCAGCGTACCACCCGGCCCCTGAAGGAGCTGGCCCGCCAGGCCGAGCGGCTGGGCCGGGGCGACAAGGCCGAGCCCATCGCCGAGACCGGCCCCCGGGAGATCCGCGACACCCTGTCCGCCTTCAACCGTATGCAGGACCGGCTGGATCGCTTCGTGTCCGACCGCACCCGCATGCTGGCGGCCATCTCCCACGATCTGCGCACCCCCATCACCACCCTGTTGCTGCGCAGCGAATTCCTGCCCGAGGGGGAGGACAAGCAGAAGCTGCAGGACGGCCTGCGCCAGATGGAGCAGATGCTGGCCGCCACCCTGCAGTTCGCCCGGGAGGACGGCCTGGCCGAGCCGGTACGGGATCTGGATCTGCCGAGCCTGCTGGAAAGCCTGTGCGACGACCTGCAGGACAACGGCCACGACGTCAGCCTGGAAGAGCCGTCTCCCATCATCTACCGCTGCCGTCCCACCGCCCTGCGCCGGGCCCTGCAGAACCTGCTGGAAAACGGGGTCAAATACGGCGGCAAGGTGGAAGTTCGGCTGCGGGACGACAGGGACGCCATCCGCATCCAGATCCGCGACTTCGGCCCCGGCATCCCCGCAGAGCAGCTGGAAGAGGTGTTCAAACCCTTTATCCGGCTGGACAGCGCCCGCAACCTGGAGGACGGCAGCGTCGGCCTGGGTCTGGCCATAGCCCGCACCCTGATCCACCAGCACGGCGGCGAACTGTGCCTGGCCAACCACCCCCGGGGCGGCCTGCTGGCGACCGTGACCCTGCCCCGCTGACGGCTTTACAGCCAGGGTGAAACTGCCTAGAGTGAGGCTTCAATCGAGCACAAGGAAAGGACCCTCATGAGAGACGAAACCCTGGCCATCCACCACGGCTACAGCACGGATCCCACCACCAAGGCGGTGGCCACCCCCATCTACCAGACCGTGGCCTACGAATTCGACAGCGCCCAGCACGGCGCCGACCTGTTCAACCTGGAGGTGCCGGGCAACATCTATACCCGCATCATGAACCCCACCAACGACGTGCTGGAGCAGCGGGTGGCGGCCCTGGAAGGCGGCATCGCCGGCCTGGTGGTGTCGGCGGGCAGCGCCGCCATCCATTACGCCATCCTCACCCTGGCCCAGAGCGGCGACAACATCGTCTCCACCCCCCAGCTCTACGGCGGCACCTATACCCTGTTCGCCCATATGCTGCCGAGCCTCGGCATAGAAGTACGCTTCGCCGAGGACGCCAGCCCCGCCGCCATCGCCAAACTCATCGACGACAACACCAAGACGGTGTACTGCGAGAGCATCGGCAACCCGGCGGGCAACATCGCCGACATCCGGGGCCTGGCCGACGCGGCCCACGCCCGGGGCGTGCCGCTTATCGTCGACAATACCGTCGCCACCCCCATACTGTGCAAGCCCATCGAGTTCGGCGCCGACATAGTGGTGCATTCGCTCACCAAATATATCGGCGGCCACGGCAACTCCCTGGGCGGCATCATAGTGGACAGCGGCCGCTTCCCCTGGGCCGAGCACAAGCAACGCTTCCCCCAGCTGAACACCCCCGAGCCCGCCTACCATGGCGTGGTCTATACCGAGGCCTTCGGGCCGGCGGCCTTTATCGCCCGCGCCCGCACCGTGCCGCTGCGCAACACCGGCAGCGCCCTGGCGCCGCTCAACGCCTTCCTGCTGCTGCAGGGGCTGGAGACCCTGCCCCTGCGCATGGAGCGCCATGTGGACAACACCTTCAAGGTGGCGGCCTTTCTGCAACAGCACCCGGCGGTGGCCTGGGTCAACTACGCGGGCCTGCCGGAGCACCCGGACTTCGAGCTGGCCCAGCGTTTTATGGGCGGCAAGCCCTCGGCCATCCTCTCCTTCGGGCTCAAGGGCGGCTATGAGGCGGGCGTGCGTTGCTACGACGCCCTCAAGCTGGTCAAGCGGCTGGTCAATATCGGCGACGCCAAGTCCCTGGCCTGCCACCCGGCCTCCACCACCCACCGCCAGCTGACCCCGGACGAACTGGTGCAGGCGGGCGTGCGGCCGGAGATGATCCGCCTGTCCATCGGCATAGAGCACAGCGACGACATCATCGCCGACCTGGCCCAGGCCCTGGACGCCTGAGCCAGGGGGCCGCCCCGGGCGGCCCCTGTGCACGCGACAATCAGGAGTGCCGCCGCCACCGCCCCCTGTGCTACAGTTCCCTCAGAATCCCCAGCCAGCCACGCCCATGCCGGAACCGCTTACGCCCATGCCACCCCGCCGTTCGACCCGGCGCCGCCTGCTGGTCATGGTGCTCTTTCTCGCCCAGTTGCTGGGCATCGTTTCCTCCCTCGATGCCCTGATGTCCACCCGCACCGCCCCCGGCGCCGTGGCCTGGATAGTCTCCCTCAACACCCTGCCGGTGGTGGCGGTGCCCGCCTACTGGGTGTTCGGCCGCAGCAAGTTCCAGGGCTATGTGATAGGACGGCGCGAGGACGACAACCAGCTGTACCGGGTGCTGGACGACAAGATGTCGCTGGTGACGCCGTTCCATGTGCAGCCCTCGCCCGGGGGGAGCCAGGTCAGGACCATGGAGCAACTGGCCAAGATGCCCATGGTGGGCGGCAACGAGGTGGAGCTGCTGATCGACGGCGACGCCACCTTCGCCAGCATACTGGAGGGCATCAGGGCCGCCGAGCGCTACGTGCTGGTGCAGTTTTACATAGTGCGCGACGACGAGCTGGGCCGGACCCTGCAACAGGCCCTGATCGACAAGGCCCGCCAGGGCCTGGAGGTGTATTTTCTCTACGACGAGATCGGCAGCTACCGGCTCAACGGCGGCTACCTGGCCGAACTGAGCACCGCCGGGGTACAGGTGCGGCGCTTCCATTCCACCCGGGGCACGGGCAACCGCTTCCAGCTCAACTTCCGCAATCACCGCAAGATAGTGGTCACCGACGGCCGCTTCGGCTGGGTCGGCGGCCTCAACGTGGGCGACGAATACCTGGGCCGGGATGCCCGCGTCGGCGCCTGGCGCGACACCCACCTGAAGATGGAAGGCCCGGCCACCCTCTGCCTGCAGCTGTCCTTCGTGGAAGACTGGCACTGGGCCACGGGCGAAATCCTCACCTTCAACTGGCAACCGGTGCCCGCCGCCGGCGCCGACATCCCCATCCTGACCCTGCCGAGCGGACCGGCGGACCGCTTCGAGACCGCCAGCCTGATGGTGCAGCACGCCATCGGCTCCGCCCGCGAGCGGCTCTGGGTCAGCAGCCCCTATTTCGTACCCGACGAAGGGGTGCTGGCCGCCCTCAAGCTGGCCGCCCTGCGCGGGGTGGACGTGCGGGTGCTGATCCCCGAGCGGCCGGACAACATCCTCACCTATTTCGCCGCCTATGCCTTCGTCGCCCCCCTGCTCGAGGCCGGGGTGCAGATCCACCGCTACCAGGAAGGCTTTCTGCACGCCAAGACCATGCTGATCGACCGCCAGGCCTCGGCCGTGGGCACCGTCAACTTCGACAACAGATCCTTCCGCCTGAACTTCGAGGTCACCTCCTGGGTAATGGACGAGGGCTTCGCCGATCAGATGGCCGCCATGTTCGAACGGGACTTTGCCCGCTCGCGCCGGATGACCGGGGACGAAGTCGCCGACAAACCCTGGTGGTTCCGGGTCGCCTCCCGCGCCGCCTACCTCGGCGCCCCCCTGCTGTGACTCTCGGCCGCCGCCAGGTGCGGCCCGGCGTTCTTCACCTATGCTTAACCTTGCTGGTCCCGCCCTCGTCAAGGAGCCTACATGGATGTCAATCCGGAACTCTCGCCCCTGCGCCACAGCCACCAGGGCGACAACGAAGACGCCCTGGTCCGGGAGCAGTTGCGCCACTTCGGCATCGATCCCGCCAGCCCCTTCGGCCGGCATCTGGCCGGGGCGGCGCTCAACCTCTATCGTACCAACCAGGACATCCACGCCCTCTGGCAGACGACCCGGGACAGCCTGGACAGCCTGCCGGCGGAGGAGCGCATCAGCCGCTTCAACGCCAAGAAGTTCCTCGCCTTCCAGCTGGCCAAGGTGCTGGACAACCTGCAGGCGCCCTTCCGCGCCCAGTGGCGCGGCCTAGGGCTGGAGCAGGCCTCCCGCCTGGCCAAGGGCGCCTACCCCCTGTTCGACCGGGTGCCCATGCTGTTCGGCGCCAACCCGCCCATAGTGCGCACCGCCACCTATGTCTACGCCTGCACCGAATGGATAGACGACGCCTTCCACGGCCGGGAGAGCACCCACCCCATCTACAGCCGGCTGCTCAACCCCACCGCCCTGGCCCTGGCCAACACCCTGGTGGAGCTGGAGGCCGGCCCCGACAGCGCCGACTACCTGGCCCTGACCTTCAACTCCGGCATGGCGGCCATCGACGCCCTGCTCGGCACCCTGCTGGAGCGGGGCGACATCCTGCTGGCCAGCCGCAACCTCTACGGCGGCGTGCACCAGTTGCTGCAGGACTACTACGCCCGGCCGGAGAAGCTCGGCATCCGGCTGGAATGGATCGACGGTACCGAGGCCCGGGATTTCCGCCAGGCCCTCGACCGGGTGCGGGCGGAGCACCACGAGGCGCTGGCGGCGGGAGCCCGGTTGCGCGTGTATCTGGAGTCGCCCTGCAACCCCCACGGCCTGGTGCTGGACGTGCCCGGTATCTGCCGCCTGGCCCACCAGGCCGGCGCCCAGGTGATGCTGGACGCCACCCTGGCCACCCCGGTGCTGTTCCGCCCCCTGCAGCAGGCGGAGTCGGCGGAGCGCCCCGACTTCGTGGTGCACTCCTGCACCAAGGACATGGCCGGCACCGGCAGCACCACCGCCGGCGCCGTCATCGGCCCCCAGCCGCTGATGTTCCTGCCCAAGGGCGAGCCGGGCTGGCAGCAGACCCTGTTCTGGCAGTGCTACTACATCAAGGGCGCCTTCCTCGATGCGGACAAGGCCTACGAGGTGCTGACCGGGCTCAAGACCCTGGAGCTGCGCATGCTGGCCAAGGGCATCAACACCCTGGTGCTGGCCCGCTTTCTCGCCGCCCACCCGGATCTTCGGGTCGTCTCCCACGCCCTGGACCAGCACCCCAACGCGCCCCTGCGCCAGCGCCTGCTCCGGTATGGCCTGCCCTGCCCCCTGTTCACCTTCGATCTGGAAGGCGCCAGCCTGCCCCGGGACGCCTTCGTGCGCTTCTTCGACGCCCTGGAGCCGGCCTTCGGCCATATGGTGAGCCTGGGCCAGACCAACACCCTGGTACTCTGCCCGGCCCTGACCTCCCACTCGGAACTGGACGCGGCCGCCCTGGCCGCCGCCGGTATCCACTCCACCAGCATCCGGGTGGCGGTGGGCATAGAGCCGGTGCGGGAGCTGATCGCCCACCTGGTGCTGGCGTCCCGCCGCCACCTGGATCCGGTCAGCCCCGGCTTCAGCCAGGGCTTTATGGCCCCGGCCGAGGTGGATACCCTGGTGGAACAGCTCACCCTGGATATCCACCGGGCCCGGCTGGCGCAACAAACCCGGCTGGCGGAGTTGTTATAGCGGCGCCCCGGCGGCCATCAACCCCAGCGCCAACTTGCCGGCCAGCAGCCACATCAGGGTGCCGATGGCGGCGTCCATCACCTTCTGCACCACAGGCCGGCCGAGCCAGGTGCTCATCCGCGCCGCCGCCAACGCCAGGGTGAAGAACCAGATCAGCGAAGCGCTGATGCAACCCAGGGCGAAGGCCCACTTGTGCTCCTCGGCGAAGCCCCCGCCCACAGATCCCAGTATCATCACCGTCTCGATATAGACCTGGGGATTGAGCAGGGTCACCGCCAGCACGCCGATAAGCACCGCCCTCAGCCCCCGCTCCCGGCCATCCAGCGCCAGTTGCTGCCCGTGGCGGAACACCCGGCGCCAGCAATGGGCGCCGTACAACAGCAAAAAGGCCATGCCCGCCAGGCTGATGCCCCAGTACAGCAGGCCGTGGGCCTGCAGGGCGGCACCGCCGCCGAACACCCCCAGGCTTATCAGCAGCACGTCGAACAGGCCGCAGATGGCCGCCACCAGCAGGTGGTGCTGGCGCCGTATGCCCTGATTGAGCACGAAGGCGTTCTGCGCGCCGATGGGAATGATCAACCCCGCCCCCAGGGTGAAGCCTTGTATCCAGGGTAACCAGTACATGATCTCGCTCCGTTTCGCTTTACCGACTGGCGGCCAGACTAGAGCGCCCCTAGAATTAAGTAAAACTAATAAAAATTGAGCCTGATAAGAAAATTTAATGAACACACTGGACTATAAACTGCTGGCCGCCCTCGACCAGGTGGTGAGCGAACAAAGCTTCGAGGGTGCCGCGCGCCAGCTGCACCTGACCCAGTCGGCGGTATCCCAGCGCATCAAGCAGCTGGAGCAGCGCCTGGCCCAGCCCCTGCTGGTGCGCGGCCAACCGCCGCGCCCCACCGAAGCGGGCCGCCGGCTGCTGGCCCATTACCGCCAGGTCAGCCAGCTGGAAAGCGCCGTAATGGCGGATCTGCTGCCGGACGCACCGCAAAAACCCCTGGGGGTGACCATCGCCACCAACGCCGACAGCCTGGCCACCTGGCTGATCCCGGCGCTCACTCCCCTGTTGCACGGCCATCCCATCGAGCTCAACCTGCTGATCGAGGACGAGTCCCGCACCCTGGACCGGCTCAGGAGCGGTGAAGCCTTCGGCGCCATCAGCATCAGTGCCGACCCCCTGCCCGGCTGCCGCTGCGATCCCCTGGGCCAGATGGACTACCTGCTGGTGGCCACCCCCGGCTTCCGGGCGCGCTACTTTGCCGACGGCCTGACCCAGGACGCCCTGCGCCGGGCGCCGGCGGTGGCCTTCGACCAGAGGGACGACATGCACGAGCGCTATATAGCGCGCCACTTCGGCCTGACCGCCGGCAGCTATCCCTGCCACGCGGTGCGCTCTTCCGAGGCCTTCGTGGCCATCGCCCGGGCCGGTGCCGCCTACTGCCTGATCCCCCGGCTGATGATCGCCGAGGATCTGGCGGCCGCTCGGCTGCTCGAACTGCACCCGCAAGGCCGCCTGATCCAGCCCCTGTACTGGCACCGCTGGCTGCTGGAGCGGGGGGTGCACAAGCTGCTGTCGCGCCGGCTGATCGACCATGCCCGCGCCGTACTGCCGGCTATTGACTCTGGAGGTATCTCCAGGGTTTAAACTTCGGGTAAAAGCCCGGTGCTTGTCTGCCAAGAGGGGCTGGCCACCGCCTAAGCCAACCGTCGATGGCAGGGGGCGCGAAGCGCCTAGCACCGCCGCCAGCATCGCGAAGCGATGATACGGTGGTTTCCCTTTATTGCCATCGCCGAGCATACAGGGGCGAGCTTGCTCGCTAGTCCCGAGCTTTTTGCCTGACCGAACTTCCGGGGGAAGTTCGCAGCAGGCAAGAAGTGAGGGCGACACTTTCTGCTGCGTGTTGGCGTGGCGGCGGCCTGCCCCGAGACGCCTTGACTGAACCGCATGACGGGTAAAAGCCACCATCAGGAGATCACCATGGGACACTGCTGTCACCACCATCATTCCAAGGAAAATGCCGCCGGACATCGCCACGATGCGGGCTGCGCCCCCCGTAGCGAACCGGCCCCCTGCGGCGCGGTCCCGGCCGCCGCCGAGACTGCACAAGGGCCGGACGGCCCGCCACCCGACGAGGAGGACGACAGGCGGGAAAGTACCCATCACTGGCGCATCGGCGGTATGGACTGCCCCAGCTGCGCCGCCAAGATAGAAACCGCGGTGCGCCGCCTGCCCGGGGTGCTGAGCGCCGAGGTGCGCTTCGCCACCGAGCGATTGCAGGTGCGGCTGGCCCCGGAGGCCGCCCCCGCCACCGTGGAGCAAGCCATCACCGCCGCCGGCTTTACCCCCCTGACGGAATCCAAGGCCCCCCTCCCGACTCCGACTCCCTGGTGGCGCAGCCAGCTGGACATCCTGACCCTGCTGGCATTGATGCTGGCCGCGGCCCTGGCCGGCCTGCTGGCGCCGGCGCTGGGTCAGGCGCTCTTTACTCTGGCCACCCTCTGGGGGCTGGTGCCCATCGCCCGCCAGGCCTGGCGCCTGGCCCGCAGCGGCTCCCCCTTCTCCATCGAGACCCTGATGACGGTGGCCGCCACCGGTGCTCTCTTCCTGGGTGAGACCGCCGAGGCGGCCATGGTGCTGCTGTTGTTTATGGTGGGAGAAAAACTGGAGAGCCTGGCCGCCAGCCGGGCCCGCAAGGGGGTGAAGGCGCTGATGGCCCTGGTGCCGGAACAGGCCCGGCGGCTCACCGCCGATGGTCCGGTGGAAGTGGACGCCGCCGAACTGGCGCCGGGGGATCGCATCGAGGTGCACCCGGGGGGGCGGCTGCCGGCGGACGGCCAGCTGCTGACCCCGCTCGCCGCCTTCGACGAGAGCGCCGTCACCGGCGAGTCGCTGCCGGTGGAACGCCGCCGGGGTGAACGGCTGGCCGCCGGCAGCCTGGTGGTGGACGTGCCGGTGCAACTCCAGGTGACCTCGGCGCCGGGCCACAACACCGTGGATCGCATCCTGCACCTGATGGAGCAGGCCGAGGCCAACCGGGCACCCATCGCCCGCTTTATCGAGCGCTTCAGCCGCTGGTATACCCCGGCCATGATGCTGGCCGCCCTGCTGGTGATGCTGCTGCCGCCCCTGGCGTTCGGCGCCGACTGGCAGACCTGGATCTACCGGGGCCTGGCGCTGCTGCTGATCGGCTGCCCCTGCGCCCTGGTGATCAGCACACCGGCGGCGGTGGCCTCGGCCCTCGCCGCCGCCACCCGCCTGGGGGTGCTGATCAAGGGCGGTGCCGCCCTGGAGCAGCTCGGCCGGGTCGACACCCTGGCCTTCGACAAGACCGGCACCCTGACCCTGGGCCGGCCGGCCCTGAGCGAGCTGAAGGTCTATCCGCCCGCGGATCGCAGCCAGGTCCTGGCCCTGGCCGCCGGTCTGGAAGCGGGCTCCCACCACCCCCTGGCCAAGGCCCTGGTGGCCGCCGCCGAAGCGGAGGAACTGGCCCCCGCCCTCGTCGACGACAAGCGCACCCTGGCCGGGGCCGGCATCCAAGGCCGCTGGCAGGAGCAAAGGGTACGGCTGTGCAGCCCAACCCGGCTGCCGGACGCCTGGCTCACCCCGGCCCAACGCCGGGAGCTGGAGTCGCTGCGGGCCGGCGGCCATACCCTGGTGGCGCTGGCGCTGGAGCAAAAAGTGCTGGCCCTGTTCGCCCTGAACGACCGGCTACGGGACGATGCCGAAGACGGCATCGCCGCGCTACGGGCCCTGAACGTCGACTGCCTGATGCTGACCGGGGATCACGAACAGGCGGCGGCTCGCATCGCCGGCGAGCTCGGCATCGGCTACCGGGCCGGATTGAAACCGGAGGACAAGCTGGCGGAAGTGGAACGGCTCGGCCGGACCCGCAGCCTGGCCATGGTGGGGGACGGCATCAACGACGCCCCGGCCCTGCGCCGGGCCAGCGTGGGCATCGCCATGGGCCAGGGCACCGACGTGGCCCTGGACAGCGCCGACGTCGCCCTCGGCCACAACCGACTGACCGGGCTGGCGGACGCCATCCGGTTGTCCCGCGCCACCCACGCCAATATTCGTCAGAACGTCACC
Source organism: Zobellella iuensis (assembly GCF_016746085.1). Taxonomy (GTDB): domain Bacteria; phylum Pseudomonadota; class Gammaproteobacteria; order Enterobacterales; family Aeromonadaceae; genus Oceanimonas; species Oceanimonas iuensis. Next base: position 11,505 of record NZ_JAERTZ010000028.1, on the reverse strand, counting down.
CTGGCGCTAGGGCTCAAGGCCATCTTCCTGGTCACCAGCCTGACCGGCCTCACCGGACTCTGGCTGGCGGTGCTGGCCGACACCGGCGCCACCGCCCTGGTTACCCTCAACGCCCTGCGGTTGCTGAGGTTCAGGGGCGGCTGAGGCACAACCAATAAAAAGCCCCCGCCGGCAAAAACCGGCGGGGGCTTTGTTCATCGGTGGGTGATTACTTGGCCGCCTGGGGTCGCACGCCCAGGGTGTGGCAGATGGCGTAGGTCAGCTCGGAGCGGTTCAGGGTGTAGAAGTGGAAATCCTTCACCCCTTCCCGGCTCAGTACCCGCACCTGATCCATGGCGATGCTGGCGCCCACCAGGTTGCGGGTGTTCTGATCGTCCTCCAGCCCCTGGTAACGCTGGTGCATCCAGCCCGGGATCTTGACGTTGGAGAAACCGGCAAACTTGAGCAGGGTCTGGTAGTTGGACACCGGCAGTATGCCCGGCACTATCTCCACGTCGATGCCGATGGTCACGCAGCGATCGCGAAACCGCAGGTAGGACTCGACGTCGAAGAAGAACTGGGTGATGGCCCGGTTGGCGCCGGCGTCGACCTTGCGCTTCAGGCTGAGCAGATCGGCCTGGGCACTTTTCGCCTCCGGGTGCACCTCGGGGTAGGCAGCCACCGAAATGTCGAAGTCGGCCTCTTCCTTCAGCAGGCTCACCAGATCGACGGCGTACATGTCCGGCTTCTCCACGCCCTGGGGCAGATCGCCGCGCAGCGCCACTATCTGGCGAATGCCGTTGTTCCAGTAGTCCCGGGCGATGCCGCGCAGTTCATCCCGGCTGGCATCGATACAGGTCAGGTGCGGTGCGGCCACCAGGCCGGTCTTGTCCTGGATGTCCTTGATCACCTTGTGGGTGCGATCCCGGGTGCCGGAGTTGGCGCCGTAAGTCACGGAGACAAACTTGGGCGCCAGCGTCTTCAACCGCTCTATGGAGTGCCACAGGGTCTGCTCCATCTGCTCGCTGTTGGGCGGAAAGAACTCGAATGACACATTGATATCGCCGTTCAGTTCGGCCAGCGATTGGTTGAGCGCCTCGACATGACGCGCGCTGTGAAAAGCCATGTTTATCTCCTAACAACTTAAATTAAAACGATTCCTTTATACCCGGGTCTCGGCGTAAGCCCGGCGCAGCGCCTCGGAGGCCGCCACCATGTTGGCCAGGGCGGCACGGGTTTCCTCCCAGTTGCGGGTCTTGAGACCGCAGTCGGGGTTGACCCAGATACGCTCTTTGGGCAGACGCTCCACGGCTTTTTCAATCAGTTTGACCATCTCCTGCACCGACGGAATGCGCGGTGAGTGAATGTCGTACACCCCCGGGCCTATCTCGTTGGGATAGGCGAAGTCCCGGAACACATCCAGCAACTCCATGTCGGAGCGGGAGGTTTCGATGGTGATCACGTCCGCATCCAGGCGGGCGATGGATTCGATGATTTCGTTGAACTCAGAATAACACATGTGGGTGTGGATCTGAGTAGTGTTCTCCACCACAGCGGCGCTCAGGCGGAAGGCCTTCTCGGCCCAGGCCAGGTAGGCCGCCTGGGGTGCCTTGCGCAGCGGCATCAGTTCGCGGAACGCCGGCTCGTCGATCTGGATGATGCCGACCCCGGCCGCCTCCAGATCCGCCACCTCGTCACGCAGGGCCAGGGCTATCTGGTAGGCGGAGTTGAGGTCGCTCTCGTCTTCCCGCGGGAAGGACCAGGACAAAATGGTCACCGGGCCGGTGAGCATGCCCTTGACCGGCTTGTCGGTCAGGCTCTGGGCGTACCGGGTCCAGCTCACGGTCATCGGCTTGGCGCGCCAGACGTCACCGAAGATGATGGGCGGCTTGACGCAGCGGGAGCCGTAGCTCTGCACCCAGCCGAAGCGGGTGAAGGCAAAGCCTTCCAGCAGTTCGCCGAAATATTCCACCATGTCGTTGCGCTCGGCCTCGCCGTGCACGAACACGTCCAGTCCCAGGGCTTGCTGTTCGTCGATGGCCTGGCGGATATGCTGCTGGATGCCTGCTTCGTAGGCCTGCTCGTCGAGGCTGCCCGCCTTGTGATCCCGGCGCAGGCCACGGATGTCGGCGGTCTGGGGGAAGGAGCCGATGGTGGTGGTGGGGAACAGCGGCAGTTGCAGCCTGGCCGCCTGCGCCCTGGCCCGCTCCGCGTAGGGCGCGCCGCGCCGGTCGTCACCGGCCTTGATGGCCGCCACCCGCGCCTTGACCGCCTCGTTGTGGATGCGCCTGGAGGTCTGGCGTGACGCCACTCTGGCGTCGGAGGCGGCCAGCTCGGCGGCGATGGCTTGCTCGCCCTGGTTGATGCCCCGGGTCAGGATGATCACTTCCTGCACCTTCTGGGCGGCGAAGGCCAGCCAGGATGTCAGCTCCTGATCGAGCTGGTCTTCCGAGTCCAGATCCACCGGCGAGTGTAGCAGCGAACAAGAGGGCGCTATCCACAGCTTGTCACCGTAGCGCTCGGCCAGGGGCTTGAGCTTATTCAGCGAGGCGCGCAGATCGTTGGCCCAGACGTTGCGGCCGTTGACGATACCGACCGACAGCACCTTGCCCTGGGGCCAGGCGGCGGCGATGGTGTCGAGGCTGTCGCCCAGCACCGCGTCCACGTGCAGGCCGGCCACCGGCAGAGCACTGACCAGCGCCAGGTTGTCGGCCAGGGGGGCGAAGTAGGTGGTCAGCAGCAGCTTGAGCTCGGCCTGGGCCAGTTCGGCGTAGGCTTGGGTCACCGCCTGCTGCCACTCGGGGGCCAGATCCAGCACCAGCAGCGGCTCGTCGATCTGCAGCCATTCCACGCCCTGGGCGGCCAGCTTGGCCAGTATCTGCCGGTAGGCGTCCAGCAGGCGGGGCAGCAGACTCAGGCGGTCGAATTCCTCGCCCTTGACCTTGGCCAGGTACAACCAGGTCACCGGCCCCAGCAGCACCGGCTTGACGGCAATGCCCTCTTCCCTGGCTTCCTGCACTTCATCGAACAGCTTGGTGCTGGCCAGACGGAAGGCCTGATCGGCGGTGATTTCCGGTACCAGGTAATGGTAGTTGGTGTCGAACCACTTGGTCATCTCGCTGGCGAAGGTGTCTTCACCGGTCGGCGCCCGGCCGCGAGCCACGCGGAAATAGGTGTCCAGGCTTACCGGCTCCTTGTCGTCCTGGCCAAAACGGGCGGGAATGACTCCCAGCAGGGCGCTGGTGTCCAGCACCTGGTCGTAGAAGGAAAAATCGCCCGCCGGCTGCAGATCCAGGCCCTGCTGGTACTGGCGTACCGCCTTGCGGGTCTGCCGGGCTATGGTGTCGAGTTCGCCGGCGTCGGACTGGCCTTTCCAGTAGGACTCGAGGGCGAACTTCAGTTGGCGGCGGTTACCGATGCGGGGAAACCCCAGGTTGTGTGACAAAGCCATTATTGTTATCTCCGTGCTCTCTTCGGCTATAAAGACGTTTAGACGTCCGAATGGCTTTATAGTTACACGGCTAAACTTCTAGATACAAGGGCTTCTTTTAAAAAAGTGATAAGAACTACTTTATTATCACTTAAAAGCATATATGGAAGATCGAGGTCCTTTTTGGCGGGCTTTATGACTGCAGCAAGGCGATGAGAAGCGAGGATAAGGTCAGACAGGAAAAGGCGGGATCGGGCAGCCCGATCCCGAAAAACTCAGCGCACGCCCTGTTCGGCCAGCACCTGGGTGATGATGGCGATGGGGCTGTGCAGGTGTTCGCGCATCATGGCCACAGCCTGGGGCTTGCGCGCCAGTATGGCTTCGAGCAGGGCCTGGTGCTCCCGCTGCTTTTCCGCCAGCGCCTGCTCGCTGAACACGGTACGCTTCAGCCACAGGTAGCGATAACGGGCCGCCTGATCCATCAGGGTCTGGCGCACCACCAACAACTGGGGTGAACGGCAGCCGGCGGCCACAGCGTTGTGAAAGGCCTGGTGGCGGCTGTCCCACTGGTTGAGCTGCTCCTCCACCGATTCGAGGTGGGTCACCTTGGCCAGGGCATGGTGGGCCGCCACCACCCCCGCCTCCCAGAGATCGTCGCCCCGGGCCATGGCCAGCTCCACCACCAGCCCCTCGAGCTGGCCGCGGGCGTCGTAGATATCCTTCAGTTCCGCCACCGACATGGGGCTGACCCGAAAGCCGCGCTGGCTCTCGGCGGTGACCAGCCGTTCCGACACCAGTTGCGACAGCGCCTCCCGCAACGGGCTCACGCCCAGGCCGTAGCGGTTCTTGAGGGTGCTCATCAGCAGCTTTTCGCCGGGGCCGAAGTGACTGCGGATGATGTCCTGCTTCAGTTGCTGGTAGGCCGTCCGCGCCAGGTTCTCCCGGGGTGCATCGAGGTTGTTCATGCTCAGTTCCTGCATAGTTTCGTCCCGCCATTATAACGAAATTGCAACGGTGATCATAAAATCAGCACCATTTATTGACAAAAATCAAAAATGTCGACATTTTAAATATACGGCGACATTAAGCCGCTTTGACCTACACCACGTGAAATAACAAGGAAGCCATCATGTCCAACGTTGCCACCGCCGATTTCGTCAATCACAAATACCAGGGCTTCAGCCTGGCCCCTTCCGCCCAGTCCGAGCGCCTGCTGGAACTGCGCTTCGATGCGCAGACCGTCAAGGCCTTCCTCGACGCCACCGCCGAATGGCCGGTACAGGCGCTGGAGTACAAGTCCTTCCTGCGCTTTCGCGTGGCCAAGCTGCTGAACGACCTCTGTGGTCAGGCGCTGCAGCCCCTGCTGGTCAATACCCTGGTGGATCGCGACACCGGCGCCCTGCTGATCACCCCGGAAGGGCTGGACCAGGTTGCGCAGGCGGAAGACATGGTCAAGTTCACCACCGCCGTGGCCCACCTGTTCGGCCGCTCCAACTACGATGCCATGAGCGGCCAGTACTACGCCCGTTTCGTGGTGCAGAACCAGGACAACTCCGACAGCTACCTGCGTCAGGCCCACCGGGTGATGGAGCTGCACAACGACGGTACCTTCGTCGAGCAGGACACCGATTATGTGCTGATGCTGAAGATCGACGAGCAGAACATGGAAGGCGGCAACTCCCTGCTGCTGCACCTGGACGACTGGGAGCACCTGGAGCGCTTCTACGCCAACCCCATGGCCCGCCGGGTGATGCGCTGGGCGGCGCCGCCCAGCAAGAACACCACCAAGGACGTGTACCACGCGGTGTTCGACACCGACTGCAGCGGCCAGCCGATCATGGCCTATATCGACCAGTTCGTGCAGCCTAAGAACTTCGAGGAAGGGGTCTGGCTGGCGGATCTGTCCGAGGCCCTGGAGCGCAGCGCCCGCAAACTGTCGGTGCGAGTGCCCACCGGCTCCTTCCTGCTGATCAACAACCACTTCTGGCTGCATGGCCGTGACAAATTCATCGCCCATGAAGGCCTGCGCCGGGAGCTGATGCGCCAACGTGGCTACTTTACCCACGCCAAGACCCTGAAAAACCCCAACCAGGGCTAAAGACTTTGACAGGGCATCGCCGGGCGCGGCACCTTTAAGTCATAAGAACAAGAGACGCCGGGGCCAGACTCCGGCTTTCGCCTCTCTAACATACAGGTGAACAGAGCAGTGTTTGATTTCATCATTATCGGCGGCGGCATCGTCGGCATGTCGACCGCCTGGCAGCTGAAAAAAGCCTATCCGGACAGCAGGATGCTGTTGCTGGAGAAGGAATCCGGCCCGGCCCAACACCAGACCGGCCACAACAGCGGCGTGATCCACGCCGGGGTCTACTATACCCCGGGCAGCCTCAAGGCCAAATTCTGCCTGGAGGGCAATATCGCCACCAAGGCATTCTGCCAGGAGCACGCCATTCCCTATGACGAATGCGGCAAGCTGCTGGTAGCCACCAACGAACTGGAAATGGAGCGGATGAAGGCGCTGTGGGACAGGAGCGAAGCCAACGGCCTGGAGCGCTACTGGCTGAATGCCGCCGAGCTGAAGGAACGCGAGCCCAATATCACCGGCCTGGGCGGCATCTTCGTCCCCTCCAGCGGCATCGTCAACTACAAGCAGGTGACCGCCGCCATGGGGCGGGAATTCGAGCGTCTGGGCGGAGAGATCCGCTACCACGCCGAGGTGACCGGACTGCAGGAGGAAACCACCCGGGTGGTGGTGCAAACCAGCCAGGGCGAGTTCCAGGGCAAGTACCTGGTATCCTGCTCCGGCCTGATGGCGGATCGGGTGGTGCGCATGCTAGGCGTCGAGCCCGAGTTCAAGATCTGCCCCTTCCGCGGTGAATACTACCTGCTCAAGCCCGAACACAACCAGATAGTGAACCACCTGATCTACCCCATCCCGGATCCCGACATGCCCTTCCTCGGGGTGCACCTGACCCGGATGATCGACGGCACCGTCACCGTGGGCCCCAATGCGGTACTGGCGTTCAAGCGGGAGGGCTACAACAAGAGCGACATCTCCCTGAAAGACACTCTGGAGATGTTCACCTATCCGGGCATCCTCAAGGTACTGCTGAAAAACCTGAAGCCGGGGCTGATGGAAATGAAGAACTCGCTCAACAAGGCCGGCTACCTGGAGCTGGTGCGCAAGTACTGCCCCGGCCTGCAGGTGAGCGATCTGCTGCCCTACCCGGCCGGCATCCGCGCCCAGGCGGTGTCGAAGGACGGCCGGCTGGTGGACGACTTCCTGTTCGTCAACACCAAGCGCACCATCAACGTCTGCAACGCCCCCTCGCCGGCGGCCACCTCCGCCATTCCCATCGGCGGCTATATCGTCGACAAGGTGAAAGAGCAGGTGGCACTGCCCGCCGCCATCGCCTGATCTTTTCCAGCCATAAAAAAAGGGCAGACTTAGTCTGCCCAAACACTGCCGAGGTTTAAAACCTCTCAACCCACATTGCAAAACAACTAGAAACGGTAACCCACGCCCACCATCAGCACCATGGGATCGATATCGGTTTTAAAGGTTCCGACCGCAGTTTCCACATCGGTATCGATATCGATATACCAGGCGGACGCATTGACAAACCAGTTTTCAGCAACCTTCACATCCAAGCCGGCCTGAACCGCCAGGCCCCAGGAATCGTCGAGCTTTACACTGGTCCCGTCCAGGGCACCACGGCCTTTTTCATCAAAGAACGTCGTGTAGTTGATACCGGCACCGACGTAGGGACGTAGCTTGCTCTGGGCATTGCCGAAATAATACTGACCCATCAGGGTCGGCGGCAGGTGTTTTATCTTGGCGACCTCACCCAGCCCGGCGGTACTGACGGAATGAGAGAACGGAGTGGCAGCCAGCAGCTCAACACCCCAGTTATCGGTGAGCATATAGGACAGGGTCAGACCGAGCTGAGTGTTGGTATCGGCATCGAGGTGGCCGGTATTCAAAACATCATCACCACTGCTGTTGGGGCTGACGGTGGCGGCACCGCCCCGTACCAGGATATCACCGGCCTGGTGGGCATGGGCGACAGGGACCATTAATGCAGCGGCAACCAGCAGGGAAAGTTTTTTCATGCTCTGTCCTTATTTCTTTCGAGGTATGTAGGATATCTGGCGGGCAGTTTGCCCTACAAAGCACAGGGCTTTTTTGATTTAACGCAAAGTCGCCAGCAAAATTAACCGATGGATGGCAATTTCGTGCCGTTCCCAACAAATTGCTAACTACAAGGCTGGCTTAAGTAACCGGCTTGGGGTATATCTTAAGCATCGGTTCAGGCAGCGCTTTTGGCGTTGCCTGCTTTTTTATGGAGGTTGATATGGCCCAGTTGCCGCCTATTACTATTTCCACCCTGGATCTGGCCCGGCTTGAAGCCCTGCTCGAAAACCAGCCCGACTCTCCGGCCCTGAGACGGTTGGAAGACGAACTGGATCGCGCCCATGTGGTCGAACCGAACGCAGTACCGGACAATATCGTGACCATGAACTCCACCATACGGTTCACCATGGATAACACGAATGACACCTTTACCAAGACCCTGTCCTATCCGCGCGATATGGACGGCGCCAAGGATAAAATTTCGGTACTGGCCCCCATCGGCAGCGCCTTGCTGGGGTTGGCCGTTGGCCAGAGCATCGAATGGCCCGGACCCAACGGCAAGACGCTGCAGGTCACCATCACCGCCGTCGACTACCAGCCGGAGCGGGCGGGCGATTATCAGTCATAAATGGAAAAAGGCGCATCATGGCGCCTTTTTCCATTTATAGACTGCCGCCAGCACACTGAGCTATTGCTCTGTTCCCCTGCTCACGGCATGCTTGAATTCCCCCTGCCAATTCCGATATCCATGAACGAGCTAATCAACAGTCTGCTGTTTTCCCTTTCCATTACCGGCCCCATCTGCCTGATGCTGCTGCTCGGCATCGGCCTGCGCCGCACCCAGATGATGAACGAAGGCTTTATCGACGGTGCCAGTAAGCTGGTATTCAATGTCGCCCTGCCCATGCTGCTGTTCACCAGCATCGCCCAGACCGACTTCAGCCAGATGGCCAGCCCTTCGCTTATCCTCTACGGCATCGGCGCCACCCTGGTGGCCTTTGTGCTGCTGGAGCTGCTGGCCAGCCGCCTGACACCCGACAAACGGCTGCGCGGCATACTGGTGCAGGGTGCCTTTCGCGCCAACATGGGCATTATCGGCCTGGCCTATGTCAACAACGCCTACGGCTCCCAAGGGGTGGCGTCCGTCGCCATGTATGTGGCCTGCCTCACCATCCTCTTCAATATCCTGGCGGTGGTTACCCTGAACCGCAGCCTGAGTCAGGACAAAGGCCTGCAACCGGGCAAAATCCTCAAGGACATCGCCAAAAATCCGCTGATTATCGGCATAGTCGCGGCCCTGCCCTTCGCCGCCAGTGACTGGCAGGTGCCGGCAGTACTGATGAAAACCGGCCACTATCTGGCCCAGATGACACTACCGGTGGCACTGCTCTGCACCGGGGCCACCCTGAGCCTGAAGCGGGGACAGGAAGAAACCGGCCTGCTTCCCCCCGTAGCATTGCTGCGGTTGCTGGCCATTCCCGGCCTGATCACCCTGGGCGGTTACCTGGTCGGTTTTCGTGGGGCCGAGCTGACCATGCTGTTTCTGATCAACGCCTCCCCCACCGCCGCCGCCAGCTATGTCATGGTACGTGCCATGGGGGGCAACGCCGTGCTGGCAGCCAACATTATCGCCGTCACCACGCTCGGCTCCCTGCTGAGTACCAGCCTGGGGGCCGCCCTGTTGAAGGGGCTGGGCTGGTTTTAGCGGCGGATGGGTGCAACCGCCAGGCGGCTGCGTTATTGTGGACGAATCTCAATTGCCTGATAACGAGTTATGTCTAGAGAAAAAGCCCTGACCCTGGAGGCCCTGCGGGTGCTGGATGCCATCGAGCGCCGGGGCAGCTTTGCCGCCGCCGCCGACGAGCTGGGCAAGGTTCCCTCCGCGCTCAGTTACACCATCCAGAAGCTGGAAGACGAGCTGGATCTGGCGCTGTTCGATAGATCCGGCCATAAAACCCAGTTCACCCCGGTAGGCCGGCTGCTGCTGGAGCGCGGCCGCCAGTTGCTGCATGCCGCCACCCAATTGGTGGAGGATGCCCGGGCCCTGGAGCGGGGCTGGGAAACCCGCATCACCCTGGCCGTGGACGCCATCATGCCCAGCGAGCGGCTGTTTCCGGTGCTGGATGCCCTCTCCCGCCAGACCGAGACCGACATCAAACTGGCCCACGAGGTACTGGCCGGTACCTGGGAAGCCCTGGAAACCGGCCGTGCCGATCTGGCCATCACTCCCCTGCGCGAAGACGCGGTGATGAGCCCGGGCATCAAGACCCAGTTTCTCTATCAGGAAACCTTCGTCTATGTGGCCCATCCGGATCACCCCATTCATCAGGAAACCGGTCCACTGACCGAGGAAGTGCTCAGCCGCTACCGGGCCATCGCCGTCGCCGACACCGCCCGTTTCAAGCCACCGCTGACCTTCCGCCTGTTCGACAAGCAGTCTCGGCTGACCGTCAGCACCATGCAGGACAAGATCACCGCGGTCAAGGCCGGGCTCGGGATCTCGTCGGTCCCCCTGTCCTGGCTGGGCGACATGCTGGAAAAGGGCGAGTTGAAGGAAGTCTCGACCAGTTGCCGGGAAACCACGGACGTGGTGCTGGCCTGGCGGCGGGATGCCATGGGCAAGGCCAAGAGCTGGCTCATCCGCCAGATCCCGGCCCTGTTTCAACAGCAGTAGTTCAGGCGCGCTTGAGGCGGGGGAGTTTTCGGTCCAGCCAGGCGATGGCCGCATCCATCAGGCCGGTCTGCAGCAGCCAGGCCAGGCCGAAGGCCGCCACCGCCAAGGCACCGACATAGATATCGGTCCACCAGTGGGCACCACCCATCACCCTGGGGGCGGAAAACACCACCACGAACAGGCAGCCCCAGAGGCCCGCCTTCCAGGACAGATAGCGCCAGACAAAGGCGGTGTAGATCATCAGCATCAGGCCATGATCACCGGGAAAACTGTCGCCGGAAGAGTCCTTGGTCTTGAAGCCGGCCAGCTCGGTCAGCCGGTGAATGTTGTCGAAGGTCAGGGTCGGGCTGGGTCGGTCGACGGGGATGGCTCGACCCAACTGGTTCAGCCCCACGGCGGTCAACAACATCAGAAAGCCGATAATCAGCAGCTGTCGCCTTTGCTCCGCCCCCGCTTTCCGGTAATAGCTGTAATACACCAGTCCCATGGCCAGCAGGGCGACGCCATCGAATGCCCTGTTATTGGCAACGGCCACGACATTGACCCAGGCCTGACTTTCGCCCAGCTTGTCATTGAAATAATAAAAAACCGCACTGTCGATATGGAACCAGAAACCATGACCCGGCAACCAGTACCAACTGGCGAAAACAGCCACCGCCAGCAGGTTCCATAGGATCAGTTTATTGCATTGAATCGGCATAAGCCCCCCTTGTAATAAGGCAGGCATTGTACGGAATTTTATAACGGCTGTGCACGGCGTTATTGATATCAAAGCCAGACCATGTCGGAAAATTTCGAAGGAAGGGAGTTCTGGGACTGATTGGCCCGGGGATGTTTGCTCCCCGGCCTGTCGGCAGAAATTTGATATGGTCGCAAAACCCCGGCAGCCATCCCGGGATTGTGAAGAGTAGCGCAGCCCATACGAAAAAACCCCAGCATCTCTGCTGGGGTTTTGTGTAATGGCGGAGCGGACGGGGCTCGAACCCGCGACCCCCGGCGTGACAGGCCGGTATTCTAACCAACTGAACTACCGCTCCGCAAAAGCGTCTTAGTCAGTAACTAATTGGGTGCCTGGCAGTGACCTACTTTCACATGGCAGCTGCCACACTATCATCGGCGCGGGTGCGTTTCACTTCTGAGTTCGGCATGGGGTCAGGTGGGACCACAACGCTATCGCCGCCAGGCATAAACTGGTATCCGGAAAAGCTGACCGCCAGGGAGGGCGGGCATGCAGAAAATGCAGGAGCAATTTTCTGCCTGATGAAATTCTCGTTCTCGACCTGCAAG